>DLRR01000024.1:0-12184 GCA_002500605.1 Nitrospinaceae bacterium UBA7883
GTAAAGCCAGCAGCCAAGAAGACTACAGCAAAGCCAGCAGCCAAGAAGACTGCAGCAAAACCAACCGCCAAGAAGACTACAGCAAAACCAGCGGTTAAAAGTAAAACAAAGACAAACACTTTACAGGAAAAAGTTGCCATTGAAACATCAACAAAAGGGGGAAAAACTTCTCATAAAATAAGGGAAGAGGCTTCAACAAGAAAGGATGAGGCTAGTAGTAAAGAATTTGAAAGTAAGAAGAACTTAATTGATAAAAAGAAGCAGGAAAAAATAAGAGAGTTGGAAGAAATAGCCGTAAGAAAGAGATTCGAGACTAAGAGGCGAAAAGCTCAAGATGAGCGAAAGCGCAAGGAAGCCGTTGCATTAAAAAAAGCTGAAGCTGAGAAAAGACGGAAAATAGAAGAGGATAAGCGGCGCAAAGCTGAAGAAGAGGAGAGAGAAATCCAACGTCTGATCGACGAAGAGGAAAGGGTGAAATTAGAGTTGGCGGCAAAAAATATTGTTTTAGACGCGGCTACGACAGTAAAAGAGTTTGCCGCGATATTGCGAATGAGTTCAAACGAACTAATTTTACAACTAATGAAAAAAGGCATCATGGCAACTTTAAATCAGACCATTGGAGTTGAAGTGGCTAGAACAGTGGCCCTTGAACTGGGCTACAAACTTAAGAAGCCTGATGAAGAAAAAAATAAACCTGAGAGATTCCAAGTAGATCATGAAAACTTCGAGGAAGATGATATAAGTGCACATTTACCTCGCCCACCCGTTGTAACGATTATGGGTCATATTGATCATGGCAAGACCTCGTTACTAGACACAATTAGGAGAAGTAGCGTTACTGAAGAAGAGGCTGGTGGAATTACTCAAAGAATAGGTGCGTACAAGGTTAATGTTCGTGACAAAACCCTTGTGTTTCTTGACACGCCAGGCCACGAAGCTTTCACTTCTATGCGTGCCAGAGGGACATCAGTGACAGATATTGTAGTGCTTGTAGTAGCTGCTGATGATGGTGTTATGCCCCAGACTCTAGAGGCTATTCATCATGCCAACGCAGCCAATGTGCCTGTGTTGGTAGCTATTAATAAAATAGATAGGCCAGGCTCAAACCTTGAGAAGATAAAGCAGGAGTTAGCAGCAAATAAAGTTGTGGCAGAGGAGTGGGGTGGGGAAACAATTTTTTGCGAAGTTTCTGCCAAAGAGAATATTGGAATTGAAAACTTACTTGAAATGATACTTCTCAATGCTGAGATGTTGGACCTTAAGGCTAACCCTGACACGATGGCCCGTGGTTCCATTATTGAATCTAAGCTTGATAAAGGTAGAGGGCCAGTAGCAACAATACTTATAAAGCAAGGAACACTCAAGGTCGGCCATGCGTTTGTGGCTGGAACTTTTTTTGGCAAAGTTAAAGCCTTAACTGATGATCGCGGCGAAAAAGTTGAATCGGGGGGACCATCTATGCCGTTGGAAGTGCTTGGGTTTTCAGGCGTTCCTAATGCTGGCGATGATTTTATGGTTGTAGAAAACGACCGTAAAGCCCATCAAATAGCACTTAAACGAAAGGATTCAACAAGGGTTGTCGGACTGAAAGCTAAAGAACATGTAAAACTTGACAACCTATACGCCAATATATCTAAGGGCGAAGTTAAGGATCTAAATATAATTGTAAAAGCGGATGTGCAAGGCTCAATAGAAGCGGTAAGTCAAGCCATGAATGATATACATTTTGAGAACGTACAAATCAACCTAATCCATGGTGCAGTTGGAGGTATAACAGAGACGGACATAAACCTTGCCGCAGCCTCAGATGCCGTAGTGATTGGGTTTAACATTAGGCCAACTGAGAAAGCCAAAATTTTGTACGAAGATGAAGGTGTGGATGTTCGACTCTACACTGTTATTTATCACGCAATAGACGACATAAAGAAAGCTGTAGAAGGTATGCTCGAACCTGAGTTTAAGGAGATTATTACTGGTAGGGCAGAAGTTAGAAATACCTTTAACATCACAAAGATTGGGACTATTGCTGGTTCATTTATAACATCTGGTAAGATCAAACGAAATTCCGATGCAAGGCTAATTCGTGACAGCGCCGTGGTTCACACAGGGAAGGTGGGGTCGTTGCGACGGTTTAAGGATGATGTCAAAGAGGTTGGCAACGGCTACGAATGCGGAATAGGCCTTGAGAATTATAATGATATCAAAGTGTCGGATGTTGTTGAAACTTATATAATGGAAGAGGTTAAACGCAATCTCTGATCTGCGATCTAGCCGTAATACAGATTATATATGGTTTATAGTATCTCCTCTTCTGTCCTTATCAAAAGAGACAGTTAGGATGGATTGCTTCACATGTACAAGGTAAAACTTGAATGAATAGATATCCCAAGCACTACACCTACAAAGGTCGAATAATAAAATTTTCCCAAACTCAAGTAATGGGAATTCTAAATATAACACCAGACTCTTTTTCCGATGGTGGGCGGTTTCACAAGAAAACGGCAGCATTGGAACAAGCTGACCTTATGATAAGCCAAGGAGTTAACATTATTGATGTTGGTGGTGAATCCAGCAGGCCAGGAGCTAATAAAGTTTCCGCCGAAGAGGAAATGAACCGTGTGATACCAATAATTAGCGAAATTTCGCGAAAGCATCCAGGTGTGTTAATTTCAATCGATACCATGAAAGTAGATGTGGCTAGAAAGGCAATGGCTGCGGGAGCTTCAATGATAAACGATATCACTGGATTACGAGACCCTATGATGGTTAATCTAATATCTAAATTAAAAGCCCCAGTAGTTATCATGCATATGCAAGGTACCCCACAGACCATGCAGAAGAACCCGCAATACAAAGATGTGGTTTGTGATATAAAAAACTATTTTGTAGAGCGAGCAAATTTTTGTAAAAGAAGGGGTATCAACAAGATTATACTTGATCCTGGAATAGGGTTTGGCAAGACTAGAAACCATAATTTGGAGATATTGAGACGACTCGAAGAGATAGTAGAATTAAGATGGCCTGTCCTTGTAGGGTTATCAAGAAAATCATTTATTGGTAAAACTCTTGGTACAATGGTAGACACTCGGCTGAATGGAACATTGGCATCAAACGCAATAGCCGTATCAAAGGGAGCAAAGATAATTCGTGTTCACGATGTGGTAGAAAACCTACATGTGGCCAGGATGGCCGATATAATAAATAAGGGAATGAAGTATCGAAAAACTCAACAATTGTTGGAGCCAAATGAAAATAACAACAACTGTAATAGGTAGTTATCCATATGCACGAATGGAGCCTGAGGATGCAATCGGTCGAGCGGTAGAAGAGCAGATCACTGCCGGAATCGATGTTATTTCTGATGGACAAGTCCGTGCAGATATGGTGGCTATTTTCGCAAAGGGTATTCCAGGCTACCAGCTTCAAGGCAGGAAGGCGAATGTAATTTCTAAAATTATTCCGCCAACTAAAGCTATTTCATTGGGTGACCTCTCTATTGCTACCGACATAGCATCAGGTCGTGCGAAGGTTAAGGGGATAATTACCGGGCCAACAACCATGGCTCATTGTTCTATATTAAATGAAGTTTGCCCATACAAACCACACGAGACGCGGGAAGGTTCGCAGTCGATGACTGTTGATCCAGAACTTGTGCTTGATATTGCAAGGGCTATGGCAAGAGAGGCCGAATTCTTGACTGAGGCTGGGTATAATGTGATACAAATTGACGAACCATTTTTTTCATTACCTGATGTGGACGTTGATATTGGGCTGGAAGCTATCGGTATGGTTGCTGATAAAATTGATTTTTCCGCTATTCATGTTTGCGGAGATATTAGGCCTATTATGACAAAGTTGCTTGATTCTAAAGTAAATCTTGTTGAAGTTGAAGGTGGTTACCTTGTCCAACTTGACTGGCTCACTCCTGCACTGTTGGAGGAGAAGAATAAAAAGATATGCTGGAGTGTCATCTCCGTGGATACTAACGATGTTGAGAGCGTTGAAGAAATCAGCCAAAGGATTAACGCCTGCGTGGATAGGCTTGGTACGGAAAATATTTGGGTATCACCGGACTGTGGAATGCGCGCCAGAAAACCAGAAAGTGCCAAAGGTAAACTAAACAATATGGTCAAGGCTGTTAGGAAGATTGAAACGACTTTTAACCAATAAAATAACTATCCACTTTAGTGGAAAATGATCTGAGGAGGTGTTTATGGGAAACGTAATTCATGCAGATATGAGTGGTGAAGAGTTGGCGCCGATTGCCTTTGCTGTCTTTAATATTGTTGATCAGTTTC
This sequence comes from Nitrospinaceae bacterium UBA7883, assembly GCA_002500605.1. Lineage (GTDB taxonomy): Bacteria > Nitrospinota_A > UBA7883 > UBA7883 > UBA7883 > UBA7883. Next base: position 4,299 of record DLRR01000024.1, read on the forward strand.
CTGTAACAATTAGGAGTAAAAACAAAAAGGGTGTAAGAATAGAATCTGGTCGAATACTTGAACATGATTTTACCGGCCCAATTCTAGAGAAGGTGCTAGAAACCAACGAAGTTGTTCGTGAAAAACCTGACTCTGGTCCCTATAAAGGTATCCCTGTAATCGCCTCGCCAATTAGAGACGAAAAAGGCAACTGCGTGGCAGCTATAGGCGTCATTGACTTAAGACATGCATATGCCTGATAGAGAAAATAGCTAAGTTGCTAACAATTGTTGTAATGTTGACGTTGGCCATCCCTGATTTTTGTCTAGAGCCGATTCAATAATCACAATATGTTTTGGTTTAGTTTAAAGTTAAAACGAAAGTTGATTTAAATGTGTCCAAAGTATAGACTCTAAATCTGCTTTATTTAATAACAACCCATCGGGAAAAAAGGAGACAGGTTCCTATGGCTGAGAATGTTGAAGAATTTACAGATTCCAATTTCGACGAGAAAGTACTTAAAGGAGACAACCTAACTGTAGTGGATTTCTGGGCAGATTGGTGTGCACCTTGCAAAATGATAGCGCCAACCATTGAGGAACTTGCTACCAAGTTTAATGGGAAGGTCAGCATGGGCAAACTCAATGTTGATGAAAATAATAAAACGGCCACTAAGTATGGAATTCGCTCCATTCCTACTCTCTTGTTCTTCAAAGACGGTAGCATAGTGAATCAGGTTGTTGGCGTTCGGTCTAAAGATGAACTTGAAGAGGTGATCACACAAAATATGTAGAGCTGTGATAAACATGGTGGCTATGGAGTGGGGGAGATCACCTTCTTGATAAGTCAAAAAAATGATACCAATTGGTTATTATTGCTTGTAGCCCCCGTATTTTTTGGCTACCTCCTCCGGGTCTAAGCCTAAAACTTTTGCATAGCTTTTGATATACCCAAGAAGAAATATCAGTTCCGGGAGTTTGTTTTGGTCCTCTTCTTCTATACCCTCGAGAAAGAGCTTCCTGACTTTTGTGATCTCGGATACGCTTTCAAGAGTAATATCTTTTGCCAGTCTGATGTTTCTCAAATCTGACCCGGATATATTCCCGATATCACCATCGTGGGATGTTTTTCTGGTAGTGCTGCTAGCCTTTGTAATTTCGTTTGCCGGTTCATTGTCAATAACCTGTTTTGTTGGTTTATCAGACTTTACTGCATCATCTGATTTATATTCCGCACGAAATTCGCTTTTCCCCAACAATGCTTTGTTGGCATTTTGAATTGAATCAATCATCCACCTGCGTTCTTCATCACTAATGCCTCTATAGCTTGACACAGACCCCTTGCTGTAAATTGAAACCTTTTCAATCATCGCATTTTCAATCTCTATTTTAGATGCCGTTTGGCTGACGTTTAAAATTTCATGATGGCTTAACTCAGTAATGTTCTTAGGCTTTTTTCTTAAATAGGTCAACTCATCTGATTTTATTGTCCCCATTGCATCACTTAGCAAACCATTAAGTGCTACTGAAAGACGTGCCGTCGTTTCGGTTGTTGGGCTTACTTGGACATACGTGGTTCGATCTCGCTCTGAATCGGAAATACGTAAATCAAATGGGATGTTGCCAAGGTGATTGACGCAAAAACCATAAAACTTCGCAAGCACATCGCACACACCTTTTGCTAAAAACGTGTTGCTACCTTGAGCGCACTTATTTACAATGAAGTCTAGTTGGTAGTCAAATAGTTCACCTTCAACAAGCTCCGCTAACCTCCGATTAGTCGTTGAAAGTTGGCCAACAGCGTCGGCCATCCTTTCCACCAAGTTGCCTTGGCTCCCCAAACGAAGGTTTTGGTCTAGGGCAAGCACATCGATATTACCTTTAGCCAGTTTTTCAAATCTCCTAATTAGCATGCCTTTAACGAATCTGTATAACATTTCTGTTGCTGATGGCTCTTCTGTTGTAATCAAAATCTTTCTATCACCAAGATCAAATAGATCCAACATGTTGTATACAGATCCAGATCCAACATCAATCAGCAGGTAGTCGTACTCGAGGTTTTTTGTATGACGTATTAATTTATTTTTATAAGCTGTATGTAAATTCCCGCATGCCAAATTATCGTTTGCTCCAGAAATTAAACTTAGGTTATCAACTCCTGTGTCTATCAGCAGTGTTGCTAGGTTGTTCACATCGCCAAAGAGGAAATCGGTAAGAGTATAAGGTATGTCGGTAACCCCGAGAAAGGTGTGTGCGTTTGCTTGGCCTAAACTATAGTCAAGGAGAACAACTTTTTTTCCTTTTTGGGCAAGCAAAACTGCAAGACTAGCGGCAATAAAAGTTTTTCCCGTTCCTCCTTTGCCGGAAGCAAAAGTCCACGTTTTTTCCCCAAATCTAAGACGAGGGTTGTTGCTGATAGCGGACATTCCCCAAGTTCCATTCAATTTGTGGTATCAAAAATAAAAAGCACAACCAAAATTAGGGTATTCTAACTGAACTAACTTGGCAAAGGCAAATTGGCGTTCGTGATGGTCAATCTGTCCTTTTATCTTGGGCTAATCTCCTAAACCACTCATTGATAGTATTTTTGTCTAATAACCCAGTGTGTGTGTAGGCAATGTTTCCATTTGCATCAATAGCAATCGACTTTGGGAGAGCCAGAACATCATACGCCTTTGCCACTTCTCCTTGTCTGTCCATTGCTATTGGAAAAGTTATTGGTGTTTTTTCAAGAAACTTTTTAATTTTTTCCCTTTTCTGCAAATAATTTATACCTAGAATTACAAGTCCAGCGTTCTTGTTTTGAGCAAAAGCTTCCTCAAGATAAGGGATCTCTTTTCGACATGGAAGACACCAAGTGGCCCAAAAGTTGAGTATGAGGACTTTACCTCTGTAAGAGTCAAGTGTTGCCTCCCCACTGTGGAAAAGTTTGATTTTGAAGTCAGGAGCACGGCTGCCTGCTACTAACCGTTCAGTTTGGTTAGCTTTTTTGTCGAAATAGGTCGGGTCATTTTTTTTTGGGCTTTTAAGTTCGGACCAAGTCCAGGCTAGTGAATTGGAAAAAACTCCAGAAATAAAAACAATTGCTAATGTTGCAATAATTACCTTGCCAAATATTTTGGACTCTCTCATTCCCTTTATGGTCGACTCGTAATCTCACATCTGTTACCACTCGGGTTTTTGATGATCGAGTTTGGTTTGTAAAATCCTTTGGTTAGTGATGTATTGGGATAAATCCAGCAGTTAGCGCCAATAATAGATGCCGGAGAAGTGACACTATTACACCCAACTTCAGTATAATCTCCAATAATGGCACCAAGTTTGGTCAGGCCTGTCCTTGTAGCTTCACCGGTGTTTTCAGTGTAATTTCCTTGTATCACTATTTCTTTAATTAAGTCGTTGTCAATTTCTTTATTGGTGCGAAATTGTAGGTTAGCAAGTTTTGTTCCAGCACCTAAGTTTACGTGATGGCCCAGAACTGAATCCCCCACGTAGTTAAAGTGGCCAGCATGGGATTCGTCCATAAGGATAGAATTTTTTATTTCTGAGCAATGTCCTATGACGCAACCTTTACCTGCTATAACACCACCTCTTATGTAAGATGCATGCCTGATCTGACAATTCTCGCTGATGTAGGCTGGCCCTTTTATCATGGCTCCGAACTCGATCTCTGTTCCTTTACCAATAAAAATTTCCATATCCTCTATATACATGTCTTCATCAAGCATCACTGTCTGTAGGGCAGTTATGTGTTTCTTTGTTCCACGAGAACTTACAGGAGCCGAACTCGATGTATGAAATGCACTCTTATAATAGTCTGGCAAAGCGTTGTCTTTATCATTGTTTAGTGCAGTGATTTGGGTAGAAATTTCATGGAGTATAGACCATGGATGAATACCCCCACGGATATCGCCCATTAGGATAAAAGAGTTGTTCTTTAAAAAATATTCTTCAAATTTCATGTGTTTTTATTCAACGAAATGTTTATGTACCATTGCCCCATATCTGTAATAGTCCCAGATGATGTTACCAACCCCTGTTTTATTATCATATTCTTTAGGAGTTGGTCACATGTTTTCTGATCAAAGCCATCTATAGGGTGTTCAGGTATCGATTTTCTCGAAGCTATGATTTCAATCAAACGAAGTTCGGCTTGAGCCATTATAGAGTTTTGGTCCTTAAGCTTGGCAAGCAAAACTTTAATCGTTTCGTGACCTATTTTTTGGATAGTATCACTCATACTAACTGGACTTCGTAAACTGATTCCAGTTTTATCTTCGGTCCCAGAGTTTCTAATAAAGATTGAGGCTGTATGTGAACCGTCACAAATTATTCTCAGGTAGAGCATATCTTGGTCCTCAGCCATACTCACCTCTTCAATTGCCGCGCCATCAATTTCTTTTAATATGGACTTCTCCAGCACTCTCTTGGCTTCTTTCCAAGCATTTGAGTTTCTTCGCCATTTGTTTTTATTAACATAATAGACGTAAATGTTTTTTTTATATCCGCATGCAAAAGGAGTGCATGTCTTAATTAACCTCTCCTTTGGCTTTACCTTAAACGTTTCACTGGCTGTAACAGCAAAAGTATTGAGCAAAGTTTTCATGCCGTTGCCATGGAAAACAGCCAAGTTTCGGCCATCAGCAGTTTTTAACCGACCAGTCGTGATTGTGTGACCGCTTTCTTCTGACCCAATAAACTGAAACCCGGCCCTGTTGTCGTAGAGTAGGTCGACTTTTTCTGCATCCAGAAAAGATTCAATTTCGTCAGCAGAAAGTGTTCCACCCTTGACTGTTTTGTCAAGATGGGAACCAATACTAGGTGGTAGTGTTGATTTTATGTATTCAACTATGGCGCTTAATAGAATCCACTTGTCCCCAACAGTGGTTAGGTGGGTCTCGTACCCAAGTTTCGAAACGGTTGTAGCAGCGGAGATGTCGCTTTCCACCGTATTATAATAAAGTCGGCTCCTTCCCATATCGAGTAGTTCCATGGATTGAATTACCGATATTTCATCGCCTGTGAGAATATGAGCCACCCTCTCAAATGGGTCGTAGTCAATTCTGTAAAGCCTATCGCCATCACCATCGAATACAGCAGCACACACCTGTTTTCCGCCTGACTTTATATCTTCGGCGTACTTTGTTCCCAACTCGAATAGCTTTTTGATTGCTTTGTTATTGCAGTATTTGCCATCGGCTTTAATTGTATCTGGGGCTATTATTCCACCACCTTCAAGCTCAGCAGCACCACAGTTATGGTTTATAGCCCCATCAGTCCCATCGTTGACAATAATCACTTCTGAAAACCCTGCTTCAGGTAAAATTAACTTTGCGGCCTCAGCTATAGCACCATTGGCGGCATCGACTACAAGGTGAATCTGTGAAAGAGGACCTGGGTCAACTATCCAGCTGTTTTCGACAAGCAAACTGTATTGCTTGAATACTTCCACGGCTGTGTCATGATGATCAATTATCGTTCCGGTCGGTATTAGCTCGACCACATCTTGGTAATTAGTCTTTAATACAATCTCACTTAGCTTGTCATCATCCGAAGGTAGTAGTTTTAGCCCACGTTTGGTAAATATCTTAATCCCATTATAGGTAGCGTTATTATGCGATGCGGTTATTACAATACCGCAATTGGCGCCAATGTACTGTGTATAAAGTGCTACAAGCGGGGTAGGTGAAATGTCAAGGCATACAACATTTAGCCCTGCTTTTAGGATTCCTTGCATGGCTGCGGATGTATAGTGTTTCTCAGGGTCCCGGGGGTCCCACCCGACAACGATATCATCGCCGACCTTGGCAGTACCTGCATCGACTAACTCTTTTGCCCTGCAGTAAAGGTATAGCTCCATGAACTGTTCAGTTAGTACACCATGATCCAGAAAAGACTCTTGTGGTGTTGTGCCGTTTAGAGCGGGATCGGTTGAGAGTTTGACAGGGAGTCTGACGCCGTCGGTCCCTTGTAGTCTAGTCATTCTTTGATTTCATTAAAATCCAAAAACATAATTGAAATAACAAATGTAAAATAGTGTGTGAAAAATTCAAGCTGAGTTAATGATAGGACAATGCAATCGGTAGTTGCAACAATCCAGCCACCTAATTTATGCTGTTACGGTATAAAACTCGGTTTGCGAACTATGTTCTATGTTTTCCACATCAGTATAAACCCTATATGTGATTTAATAGCATTTTAAAAGTAAAGCTCCTTTTTTGGAAAAAGAGATGCTGGAACTGTTGTTGGAGTGTGATTATTTAACCACTTTTCCTGTTGGAGTATTAAATAGAGAATGATAAGGATTAGCAGGTCAGGCGTTGAGCAGTATTTACAGTGCAAACGGTGCTTTATTTTAAATTATAAACATAGCATTAGGCCAAGAATGCTTCCTTTTACCTTAAATATTGCCGTGGATAATCTTTGTAAAAACGAATTTGATCACTATCGAAAAGAGCAAAAACCCCATCCCCTGTTTATTGAACATGGTATTGATGCGGTTCCATTTAATCATCCCGATATAGATAAGTGGAGATACTGGAAGCAGGGAATTAGGTATATAGATAAAGATAATGGCTTTAACTTTTTCGGTGCAGTTGATGATGTTTGGGTTAAACCGGATGGCGAGTTGATCATTTCAGACGTTAAGGCAACTTCAAAAAAGGAATTTAACTGGGAAAAGACGTATGAAGAATATGATTATGCAAAGGGATACCAAAGGCAACTTGAAATGTACCAATGGCTGTTCAGGAAAAATGGTTTTAAGGTAGCAGATGAAGCATACTTGGTTTACTACAATGGCCTGAAAGACGAACCCCTTTTTGAGCAAAGTTTAAAGTTTGAACTGCACTTAATAAGACTTGACTGTAATGATGCCTGGGTCGAGGAAAAGGTTATAGAGGCTTCAAGGTTGTTGGGCTCTGATGAGTTTCCTGGAGCATCTCCAACATGTGAGAATTGCAATTACCTAAAAAAGAGATGGAAGCTTTCTCAAAATATTAAAATGAAGTAGGTTTAAACTTGTTCCTACCATGAAGTTTTTTCTGCACAATAAAATTCTTTAGCTGCTTTTATTTTAGCGTTTTTATCGACAGCTGTGCCCAAGTGTGATGTAGCATTTCTTAAACACTTTTGGTATGGCGAAAAAATAAAATACAAAGCCACTAGTGAAATTACAACAACTACAACCTTAATAGTTAATTTTATTAAATTTCCACTCATTATTTCTTCAACTATTCACAACCATTGTGCTTCCTGAACATTTCTGCATCGTGTCCTTCAGGTACATTATCACAAACATTTGTTTCGCTATATCCACGAAGCTTATTATACAACGATATCTGATTGTCAGATAGTATCTTCACTGTTTCTAAATGTTTTGATAGATGGACATATCGCAATCGTCCTCTAATATTTTCTATTTTTCTAATTTGCAACAATAAGTTTTCATTATTGTAAGCTTTGGTGACAAAAATCTGATCCAAAGTCCTTTCTGCTTTAATATATTTTTTTCCGAGAGGTATTGCTTCAGACAACATCTTTTTGTGTATTTTCTCTATTGATGCTACTTGACTGCTACTCAATGATATTTCTTTCTTCATCTCCAAAAGATGGGCAGGTCCAGGCGCTCCATTCAACTCTGCCGATTTAGCAAATCCCCAACCACCACCTCTTTTCAATTCAGCAATATCACTTGTCGACAGTGACTTTATCTCCCTTTTTTGCTCACCCGCATAATGTGATGTGTGATTTTTATTTTCACCCGCATATGAATTAATTGTTATGAGAATAAAGACAAATGTTGATATAAGTGTTTTCAATTTAGTAATCCTTTTCTTTCGATTGTGGCAGTCGATAACGTATTCCAGCGTGAAATAGTTTTTGATAACCAATTAGTCAACCAATTAG
>DLRR01000024.1:12536-12704 GCA_002500605.1 Nitrospinaceae bacterium UBA7883
CAACCAATTAGACAACCAACCCTAATTAAATAAATTCACCAAAAGGATTTTTCACTTATCACATCTTTTTGTAAAGTAATGTTTTCCACCATGTCAGTTTCCAATAGTTTTTCTCCTTTCGAAGCGCATATATCAAACATGACTGTTTATACTATTGCTTTTTTGTTG
>DLRR01000009.1:0-8575 GCA_002500605.1 Nitrospinaceae bacterium UBA7883
GTTATATCTGAAGTAATTGAGTAAAACTGTAAATCGATGAGAATAATTATTCAGCTAGAGTGTACTGAGTGCAAGCGCAGGAATTATAGCGGGAAAAAGAACAAGAGGAATACTCCAGATAAACTGGAGGTCAATAAATATTGCCGTTTCTGTGGGAAACATACTCCTCACAAGGAATCAAAGTAAATGGTTTTAATGGTGCAGGCCAGTAGCTCTAATGGCTAGAGCACCGCGCTCCAAACGCGGGTGTTGGGGGTTCGAGTCCCTCCTGGCCTGCCAATGGGTGCATGAAAGGATCAAGTAGCGGTATGGGTATGTTGCAACAGGGAATAACTTTTTTAAAGGAAGTAAGGATTGAGACCAAAAAGGTCACTTTTCCTAAAAGAAAGGAGACCTTCGCCACCACAGCCGCGGTAATAGTTGTTGTTATTTTGATTGGGTTTTACTTGGGAGTCACTGACTTTATATTGTCAAAAACAGTGGGTTTGGTACTTAGCTAATGATTTCTGGAAAAGAGACCAAAGAAAATATAATTGAGGAGCAGCCTGAGAAGGTTGTAAAAAGTGAAGAAACTGAGGATCAAATGCTTGAGTTGACCCCTAAGGAGTCCACCAAAACTTTGCTTGACGGTGCTGATAAACCGGAGGAGATGGAAGAAAATAATGACTCGTCCAAAACGGGTGAATGTGAACAAAAGGACGCAGAGCCAATGGAACCAGAGGAGAAGGTTGTAAATGGTGTTCCGCTCAAATGGTATGTACTGCACACCTACTCTGGTTATGAAAAAAAAGTAAAAGAGCATCTCCGAGATAGAGTCAAGCAATATAATTTGCCCGAATACGTGGGAGACATACTGGTTCCAGAAGAAGACGTTGTGGAGGTGCGTGGAGGTAAAAGGCGGATAAGTACTAGGATGTTTTTTCCCGGGTATGTGTTAATAGAAATGGCGATGACGGAAAAACTTTGGTACATAGTTAAAGATACACCACGCATAACAGGTTTTCTCGGCGAAGCCAATGTGCCTTTGCCTCTGACTGCAGACGAGGTTGCAAGAATGAAGGAGCAAATGACTGGTGTATCAGACAAGCCAAGGCCCAAGTTCTCCTACGATGTTGGTGAGTCTGTACGAGTTACAGAAGGGCCATTTGCGAACTTTACCGGTATTCTAGACGAAGTAAACGCCGAACGGGGGAAAGTAAAAGTTATGGTGAGTATTTTTGGGCGCTCCACACCAGTTGAGCTTGAGTTTGCACAAATTGAGAAAATAAGTTAATAAATTACCGTTTAACTAGAGAGCAATATGGCAAAAGAAGTTATAGGAAGCATCAAGCTTCAAGTGCCGGCAGGTGCGGCCAATCCGGCACCTCCTGTGGGCCCGGCCCTAGGACAGCACGGAGTAAATATAATGGAGTTTTGTAAGGCTTTCAATAGCCAGACTCAGGGGAAGGAAGGACTTATTATCCCGGTGATAATCACTGTGTACAATGATAGAAGTTTTTCATTCCAGCTTAAGTCACCACCAGCGTCGGTTTTGTTGAAGCGGGCAGCTGGGATAGCCAAGGGTTCCTCGGAACCACATGTGAATAAAGTTGGTAAAGTAACCTGGAACCAAGTGCGCGATATCGCTGACCAAAAAAAAGAAGATTTAAATGCCTCCGACCATGAGAGCGCTATGCAAATTATTGCTGGCACGGCTAGGTCGATGGGAATTTTGGTCGAATAACCAAAGTCACGTAAGGAGCTGTTTTGAATGTCAAACAAGAGTAAAAGGAGAATGGCTGTCGACGATAAGCTGGATAAGGATAAAAAATACCAGCTTTACGAGGCAATTGAGATAGCTAAAGGTGTGGCGAACGTCAAATTCAACGAAACCTTTGAGTTGTCGGTAAGACTCAGCGTTGACCCGACCAAAGCTGACCAAATGATTCGTGGTTCGGTGACACTGCCAAATGGTACAGGCAAGTCGAGGACCATAGCAGTTTTTGCAAAAGGTGATAAGGTTACTGAAGCCAAAGAGGCTGGGGCTGATTTTGTTGGTGATGCTGACTTAGTAGAAAAAGTTTCTTCTGGATGGCTTGATTTTGATGTCGCTGTTGCTACCCCTGACATGATGGCTTCTGTTGGTAAGCTTGGCAAAGTGCTAGGGCCACGTGGGCTTATGCCAAACCCAAAATCAGGCACAGTTACCTTTGATGTTGCTAAAGCCATCAAGGAAATCCAAGCTGGCAAGGTGGATTTTCGCGTTGATAAAGCTGGTATTGTGCATGCCCCTTTTGGGAAGGTAAACTTCGAGGCAGACGACCTTTTTGAGAACGCTAAGGCACTTGTTGGACAACTTCTTAAAATGAAGCCGGCCTCAGCAAAAGGCACTTATATTAGGAGCATATCAATATCGACAACCATGGGGCCCGGGGTAAACGTTGATAGTTTTAATATTGGGCTAGACCACAAGTCGGCAGCGTGAAAAGGTAGAACATTATGGTTCATGAGACGAAAATCCAAGAAGTGGAAAGTATAAAGACCTATTTTAACGAGTCCAAGTGTGCTGTTCTAGCTGACTACCGAGGGGTTTCTGCAGACGAAATGACTGAACTTCGTAGGAAACTTAGAGAGAACAACTCAAAACTAAAAGTCATGAAGAATACTTTAGCTAGACTCGCTGCCAAAGATACTACATACGAATGTGTGAATGATTTATTCAATGGACCAGTTTCAGTTGCTTTTGGAATGGGAGAGGATGTTTCCGCCCCCGCCAAAGTGATGACGGATTTTGCCAAAGAAAATAAAAACCTAGAAATACTTGGTGGGATAGTGGAAGGTGCAGTGCTGGACAGCAAGGCAGTTCTAGAGTTGTCCAAAATGCCTCCAAAACCAGTAATTCAGGCCATGTTGCTAGGTGTTTTCGAGGCACCGAGCAGAAACTTCTTAGGAGTACTGGAAGGGACTGCTAAAAAGTTTCTTTATGCATTAAGTGCAATTGCTGAAAAAAAGAATGAAATAGAACAGGGTTAACACCCTAAATAATTTATATAAAAAGATTTACAGTTATCTAAGGAGTTTAAAAAATGACGGCAACAAAGGAAGACGTCAAGGAATTTTTGAAGAACTTACCGGTTCACGAACTTCTCGGTTTTGTTAAAGAGCTTGAGGATGAGTGGGGCGTAACAGCGGCCGCACCTGCTGCCGCTGTAGCCGTTGCTGCTCCGGGAGCAGATGACAGTAGCGATGAAGGCCCATCTGTGGTGTCGGTAGTCCTTTCTGGTCCTGGAGATAAAAAAATTCAGGTTATTAAGGCGGTTCGTGAGATTACTGGCCTTGGTCTCAAAGAAGCCAAGGATCTAGTGGATAGCGCACCTAAAGCGGTTAAGGAAGGCATAGAAAAAGACGAAGCCGAAAAAATTAAAGCTCAACTTGAAGAGGCTGGTGCTATTGTTGAATTAAAATAGCATCTGTGCATCTTATGGTTATAGCCGTCAACTTAGCACCACTAATAAAACCCTTCTCTTCGTCGGGAGAGGGGACTGATGCATCCTTTGGAGAATAACTAATGGTTAATGGAGTGGGTTTTAGACCCGGGAAAGAACCGATAAATAGAATGGATTTTTCAAAAATCCCATCTGTAATCGACATACCCAATTTACTTGAACTGCAGACTAAGTCCTACGAGAAATTTTTGCAAATGCGCACAAAACCAGATGATAGGCAAATGATCGGATTACAAGAGATTTTCACGAAATGTTTTCCAATATCCGACTTTAATAAAACAGCCACCCTTGAACTCAAAGGATATGAAATAGGCATATGGGAGTGCAAATGTGGTGAGTATTCAGGCCTAGGTGGGCCAGGAGTCAATTGTCCAAAATGTAAGACTGAAGTTGTATATAAAGAGAAGTTGCACGTTGACGAATGCAAACAAAGGGGTTCATCCTATGTGGCACCGTTAAAAATAATGATCCAGCTCCAAACCAAAATAATAGATGAAGAGACTGGCGAGTCTTCACCAGGGGAGATTAAAGAACAGAAGATTTATCTGGGTGAAATTCCTTTGATGACCAGTACTGGTACTTTTGTAATAAATGGAACAGAGCGTGTTATTGTTAGTCAAATGCATCGTTCTCCAGGTGCATTTTTCACAGATGAGAAGGGTAAAGGGGCACAAGCTGGACAAACTGTTTATTCTGCAAGGCTGATTCCCTACCGTGGATCTTGGCTTGACTTTGAATTTGATACTAAAGATTTCCTGCACATAAGGATTGACCGAAGGCGTAAATTTCCCGCCACTATTCTACTTAAGGCCCTTGGATATGAGGTTGATGAACTACTAGCTTTTTTCTACAAGTTTGCCAAAGTCTCATGCCAAAAAGCACAAGGCGAGTTTGTTATTGATGTGAACAAAGATGTGCTCGGTATGGGGCTTAAAGCTGTCGATAATATTAAAAACCCTAAGTCGAAAGATTTACTTGTTAAAGCTGGTAGAAAAATCAACAAAAAATCAATAAAACAGCTTGAAGCTGCAGGAATAAAAACCATACCCATTGCTGAAGAAAGCTTGATTGGCCAATATTGCGCTGAGGATATCGTAAATGAAGAAACTGGAGAGGTTTTGATAGAAATAAACACTCAAATTACACCTGAGATCCTCAGTGTTGTGAGAGGAATACGAATCAAAAGCTTTCACATTCTTATTATAAACGAACAGTTTAGTGATACATCTATTCGCGATACATTAACCATTGACAAGGTTGAAAGCAGTGCGGAAGCGCTCAAAGAAATATACAAACGAATGAGACCGGGTGATCCACCATCTGATGAAACGGCCAAAGTTCTGTTTGAAAATCTATTCTTCAACCCAAAGAGGTATGATCTCTCTGAAGTTGGAAGGCTGAAGTTGAATAATAGGCTGGGGTTGGAAATGCCGCTCAACCAAAGACTGCTAACAAAAGAGGACATACTAAATGTTGTCAGAATTCTATGCGAACTTAAACAAGGCAGTGGAACCGTCGACGATATAGATAATTTAGGGAACAGAAGAGTGCGTTCTGTTGGTGAGTCAGTGGAGAACCAGTTTCGCATTGGGCTTGTTCGTATGGAAAAAGCGGTAATGGAGCGGTTGAATACGATGGACTTAGAAGTTGCCATGCCACATGATCTCCTAAACGCAAAACCAGTAACAGCGGCTATCAAAGAGTTCTTTGGTTCGTCTCAACTTTCACAATTTATGGATCAGACTAACCCCCTTTCGTCAATTACCCACAAACGTAGACTTTCTGCTTTGGGACCAGGAGGCCTGACAAGAGAAAGGGCCGGTTTTGAAGTGCGTGATGTGCACCCAAGCCATTATGGCCGTATATGCCCAATTGAAACACCCGAAGGTCCGAATATTGGGCTCATTTCATCACTTTCAACTCATGCCAGAGTTAACGACTTTGGGTTTATTGAAACGCCTTACCGCAAGGTTGCTGATGGTAGAGTGTCTAATGAGATTGAATATCTCTCTGCCATGGAAGAAGACAAATTTACAATTGCTCAAGCAAATGCCATCCTAGATGAAGATGGTAAGTTTGTAAAAGATCTCATCCAGTCAAGGGTTCGTGGTGATTATGCCATGTCTCCTCCATCTGAAATCGGCTATATGGACGTCGCACCTAAGCAATTGGTCTCTGTTGCTGCAGCATTAATCCCATTCTTGGAGAATGACGATGCCAACCGAGCATTGATGGGTTCAAACATGCAGCGCCAAGCAGTTCCGCTACTTCACACAGAGGCACCTTTAGTGGGAACAGGCATGGAGACGATTGTTGCTAGTGATTCAGGAGCAGTTGTTGTGGCAAAGAATAGTGGTGTGGTTATAAGTGTTGACGCAAGTCGTGTTGTAGTGCGAATTACTCAGGGCAACAAAGATGGATCCCAGGTCGACATATATAACCTTATTAAGTTCGACCGCTCTAACCAGAACACTTGTATAAACCAGATTCCTATTGTTTCTCTTGGTCAGAAAATTAACAAGGGAGGTGTAATAGCTGATGGCCAGTCCACTGATAGGGGCGAACTTTCACTTGGACGGAATGTGCTTGTAGCATTTATGCCATGGAATGGCTACAACTTTGAAGACGCAGTTATCGTTTCTGAAAAATTGGTTAAAAACGATGTATACACATCTATTCATATTGAAGAATTTGAAGTAGAGGCTCGTGATACAAGACAAGGTAAAGAAGAGATTACTAGGGACATTCCCAATGTTTCTGAAGACTCACTAAAGGATCTCGATGAATCTGGAATCATACGAATTGGAGCCAAGGTTCGTTCCGGTGACATACTTGTAGGAAAAGTTACGCCAAAAGGAGAAACTTTGTTGTCTCCTGAAGAGAAATTGTTGAGAGCAATCTTTGGGGAGAAGGCCGGGGATGTACGTGATACTTCACTTACTGCACCTCCAGGAAACGAAGGCGTGGTAATCAACGTCAGAGTGTTTTCTAGACGGGGTGCTGATAAGGACAAAAGGGCGCTTATTATCGAAGAAAACGACAAGGCGAGATTACGAAAGGATATGGATGATGAGATAACTATCGTCCTGCAGGAAAGAGATAACAAGGTGCGTGAGTTGCTTGTTGGCAAAAAGGCTGGTGACGATATTTTTAAGGGTGGTAACAAGATATTGGGGAAAGGCGACAAACTTACCGATGATGTCCTAGCTGGTTTGGCAGGTAAAGAGCTGATGAAAGTAGAGGTTGCAAACGACTCAAAAACTGCCGAGAAGGTTAACCAAGTAGATGTAGACATTAGTGGTATGGTGTTCGATCTCAAGACAAAATACGAAGACCGAATTGGGAAGTTTGATGCTGGTGATGAGCTTCTCCCTGGCGTCATTAAGAAGGTTAAGGTCTATGTTGCCATCAAGCGAAAATTGCAGGTTGGGGATAAAATGGCAGGAAGACATGGCAATAAAGGAGTTGTTTCGATTATTGTCCCAGAAGAAGACATGCCTTATACAGAAGATGGAACACCTATTGAAATTATTCTAAACCCTTTAGGGGTGCCATCCCGCATGAATGTGGGCCAAATAATGGAAACAACGCTTGGCATGGCTGCCAAAAGGCTTGGAACTCATGTTATGACTCCAGTTTTTGATGGAGCTCGCGAATCCGATATTACGGAAATGCTGGATAGGTCTGGCTATCCAGTAAATGGAAAAGTACCATTGACGGACGGGTGTACAGGAGAGGGGTTTGATCAAAAAATTCTTGTTGGGTATATCTATATGCTGAAGCTTCACCACCTCGTTGATGACAAGATACATGCGCGTTCTACTGGACCATATTCTTTAGTGACCCAACAGCCTTTAGGTGGCAAGGCCCAGTTTGGAGGACAGCGGTTAGGTGAAATGGAGGTCTGGGCGCTTGAAGCCTACGGTGCTGCTTATACACTTCAGGAAATGTTAACTGTAAAGTCGGATGATGTAGAAGGCAGAAAACGAATGTATGAATCGATAGTCAAGGGTGACCACAGTCTGAACCCAGGACTACCAGAGTCGTTCAATGTCCTTGTCAAGGAACTACAGGCACTTGCATTGGATGTGGAGCTTTTACAACGTTCGTGAATTTAACGCATTACTTGTTCTAAATAGAAGCTTAACTAAAGTTTTGGGATCTTAAACCTTTGAAATGGAGATATGACATTGGATACTTACGGTGACTCTTTTGCTGATAGGCCAATAGATCCAATTAGCTTCAATGCCCTTCGTATTCGTTTGGCCTCACCGGAGAAGATCCGGTCTTGGTCTTTTGGAGAGGTGAAGAAGCCGGAGACGATAAACTATAGAACGTTCAAACCTGAGCGGGACGGGCTGTTCTGCGCCAAGATATTTGGTCCGGTTAAGGATTGGGAGTGCGTCTGTGGCAAATACAAGCGGATGAAGCACAAGGGAGTGGTATGTGAGAAGTGTGGAGTTGAAGTTATTCTCTCAAAGGTTCGCAGGGAGCGTATGGGGCATATTGAACTTGCCAGCCCTGTGGCACATATCTGGTTTTTTAAGGGGCTGCCTTCTAGGATAGGAAACTTTCTTGACCTTACACTTCGTGAACTTGAGAAGGTTATCTACTTTGAAAACTACATAGTTGTTGATCCCGGGGAGGTTGAAGAACTTAAATACAAGCAACTTTTAACAGAAGAAGAATATCGTTCGTTTGTTGAACATTATGGCAAAAGTGCTTTCGAAGCTGGTATTGGTGCTGAAGCTATAGACAACCTAATTCGAAGTATAGATATAGAAGAGCTCTCTGAGGAACTCAAAGAGGCACTGGAGGAGACGAACTCACAACAAACCCAACGTAAACTAGCGAAAAGACTGACGATTGTAGAGGCATTTAAGAAATCTGGCAATCTTCCAGAGTGGATGATCCTAAAAGTCATCCCGGTTATTCCTCCAGATCTCCGTCCTTTGGTTCCTTTGGATGGTGGACGATTTGCCACATCTGATCTCAATGATCTCTATAGACGTGTGATAAATAGAAATAATAGACTTAAAAGGATACAAGAACTTCGAGCCCCTGATATTATTATTAGAAATGAAAAAAGA
>DLRR01000009.1:8895-25794 GCA_002500605.1 Nitrospinaceae bacterium UBA7883
AATGAAAAAAGAATGCTCCAAGAAGCAGTTGCTGCGCTATTTGATAACGGCAGGCGAGGTCGAACCCTAAAAGGGCCTAACAAAAGGCCTCTCAAAAGTCTATCAGATATGCTGAAAGGCAAACAGGGAAGGTTTCGGCAGAACCTACTCGGAAAGCGAGTAGATTACTCAGGACGCTCTGTTATAGTTGTTGGGCCAAAACTAAAATTTTATGAGTGTGGTTTGCCGAAAAAAATGGCGCTAGAAATTTTTAAGCCTTTTATTTTTAATCGACTAGAACAAAAAGGTTACGTCACTACGATTAAAAGTGCCAAAAAGATGGTGGAATTGCAGCGGCCTGAAGTTTGGGAAGTGCTTGAAGAGGTGGTAACTGAGCACCCTGTTCTACTTAACCGTGCGCCTACATTACATAGGCTGGGAATTCAGGCATTTATGCCGATTTTAGTTGAAGATAAAGCTATCCAACTCCACCCACTTGTCTGTGCGGCGTTCAATGCAGATTTTGACGGGGACCAAATGGCTGTGCATTTGCCACTTTCAGTAGAAGCACAAATAGAAGCTAAGTTTTTAATGATGTCGATACACAATATTCTATCTCCTGCCAATGGTAAGCCAATTACTGTTCCGTCGCAGGATATTGTCTTAGGTTGCTACTACCTCACAAAAGAAAGAGGTGGAAGCTTAGGTGAGAATAAATCTTTCACTGATATAACGGAAGTTAGAAGAGCTTATGACAATAGAGAATTGTCAGTTAACGCACGTATAAAAGTCAGAATAGAAAACGAAATTTACAATACAATCGCTGGAAGGGTTCTACTTTACGAAATATTACCTGTTGGTTTTGGCTTTTGGCGAATTAACAAACTTATGGTTAAAAAGACTATTCAGGACTTGGTTAACGAAGTTTTTACGGAAAGAGGCAGGAATGAAACAGTTAAATTTTTGGATCACTTGAAAGACCTTGGTTTCGAAATGGCAACCAAAGCTGGTATTTCTATATCGATGGACAATATGCTGATTCCGGATCATAAAGAAGAGCTAGTTAATAAAGCGGCTAAAGAAGTGGCTAAGGTCAACGATCAATACCACAGTGGACTAATCACCCAAGGTGAACGCTACAATAAAATTGTTGATGTATGGTCTCAGACAACAGACAAAGTGGCAAAAGAAATGTTTAATAAGTTACAAAAACAGGATGACGATGTGGTGAGAGGAATAGGAGATGATCCTGACTTTAACTCTATTTTTATAATGGCAGAATCTGGTGCTCGTGGATCGGGTCAGCAAATTCGTCAGCTAGCAGGAATGCGCGGACTGATGGCCAAGCCGTCAGGAGAAATCATGGAGACACCTATTACAGCTAATTTTCGTGAAGGGTTATCAGTTCTGCAGTATTTCATTTCAACACACGGTGCACGTAAGGGTCTTGCTGACACAGCTCTTAAAACAGCCAACTCTGGTTATCTAACACGGCGGCTAGTGGATGTAGCCCAAGACATTATTATTCTGGAAAAGGACTGTGGAACCCTTAATGGTATAGAAACCACAGCGCTCATTGAAGGCGGTGAGGTTATACAAGAGCTTGGCGAGAGATTACTCGGGAGAATTGTTTTGGAGGATGTAATCGATCCGTTTAACAAAGAAGTGTTGTTAAAAGCAAACTATATGATTGACGAGAAAGCTATTCTTGTGTTTGAAGAGAGAGGAATTGAACGAGTGAAAATTCGTTCGGCCCTGACATGTGAAGCTCGCGATGGAGTATGTGTAATGTGTTACGGCAGAAACCTTGCCACGGGTAAATTGGTGGAAATTGGTGAAGCCGTGGGCGTTATTGCAGCCCAATCAATTGGGGAGCCAGGTACCCAGCTTACAATGAGAACCTTCCACATCGGTGGAACTGCGTCTAGAGTAGCTGAACAGACGACACTGCAAGCAAAAAAAGAAGGTACCGTAAAGTTTGTCGACATCAAACTCATTAACGTTAATGAAAAAGAAGCTATTGTAATGAACCGTAACGGTGGAGTTATCATTCAGAATGACCAAGGGAGAGAGTTGGAGCGGCACAAGATTGTTTACTCTGCTAGGCTTCGTGTGAAAGACGGTGATACGGTAAAGGAAAGTGACGTGTTGGCAGAGTGGGATCCATATACCATGTCAATTCTTACGGAGGTAAATGGCATAGTGGCGTTTGGAGACATCACTGAAAACGTTACTATGCGCGAAGAAATAGATGATACAACCGGGCATTCAGAAAAGGTTATTCTCAATCATAAGGCAGAGAAGAAACTGCCTCGTATTTCAATTAAAGATGATAAAAACAAAACAATTGCAAGATACCATTTACCTGCTGGTGCTCACTTGGGAGTATATGAGGGACAAGCAATCAATGCTGGTGATGCAATTGCGAAGATCCCACGCGAGACAATGAAAACCAAGGACATTACAGGTGGTTTGCCTAGAGTTGCTGAGTTGTTCGAGGCTCGTAAGCCAAGTGAACAAGCAACTATTGCTGAGGTTAATGGAAAAGTATCTTTTGGTGGTATCGTAAAAGGCCTGCGTAAGGTTGTTGTGACTACAGATAATGGAGAAGCTCACGATTATCTGTTACCACGTGGCAAACATGTTAACGTGCATGAAGGAGATTATGTAAGAGCCGGTGAGGCCTTGATGGACGGCGCATCAAACCCGCACGATATTCTAGCTGTCCTTGGCGAAAAGGAACTTCAAAAATACTTGGTCAATGAGGTGCAGGAAGTATATCGTTTGCAGGGTGTTCAGATAAATGACAAGCACATCGAAATTATCGTTCGTCAAATGCTCAAGCATTTGCTTGTTGAAGATGCGGGGGATACAGATCTAATGGTTGGCGAGATGGTTCCAAAAACTGTATTTACGGATAAAGTAAGCAAGACACTAGCAACCGGCGGAAAACCTGCAAAAGGCCGTCCAATTCTTCTTGGTATAACCAAGTCATCACTATCGACAGAAAGTTTTATTTCTGCAGCATCATTTCAGGAGACCACGAGGGTGCTTACGGAAGTTTCAGTCTCCGGCAAGGTAGACACTTTGAAAGGTCTAAAAGAAAATGTGATAATGGGAAGGCTGATTCCAGCGGGCACTGGTGCTCGTGAGTACGCTGGCTACGGTGTAAAGGTTAAAGATCTTCCTCAGTTCAAAAACCTTGACTTTGCGGAAGAGTCTAAAGCACCTACAACAGAAGAAGCAACTGAAATTGCTAGTGGTGGAGAACCAGAGTAAACTCGGGTACTCACCTTTATTTTTTGTAGCCGGTGAATTTTTACCGGCTATTCCACTTTCGAAGTATATTATTATCCGCCTAAACTAAGAGCGTTTACAATGTACATAAAATTAATCAAAAAGTTTTGTACAGAGAGTGTTCCTAGAACTTTACTGTCTTGGTTAAACTATGAAAATACATTGCTTGTACTCATTGCAGGAGTGCTTGGTATAACCTGTGGTTTGCTTTCTGTTTTGTTTGACTGGCTTTATGAGATCTGCCGCAAAGCTTTTTTTGCCATACCCTCTGGTTATTTTGGAGAAGAAACCAACTTATACCACTACATTTTAATTCCTCTCACACCTGCAATAGGTGGGCTAATTATAGGGGTGCTGACCTGGAGATTTAAAATGGGTGAAGAGTCATCTTCAGCCGCAGAAGTTATGAAGTGGGCTGCAGTCGATGGTGGAAAAGTAAAAACGAGAACTGTTTGGTTCCGTACATTGGCCACTTCCATTTTCCTCGGTTCTGGTGGATCGGGAGGGAAAGAAGGACCTATTGCACAGATCTGTGGTGCGATGGGCTCAGCCTTCGGTCAAATGCTAAAAGTTTCCTCTGATAGACTTAGATTGCTTGTGGGCTGTGGTGCTGCGGCTGGGATAGCTGCAGCATTCAATGCACCAATAGCAGGCGTGATTTTTACGGTAGAACTGGTGCTTGCGGATTTCAATGTTGTTTCATTTTTACCAATAGTAATTGCCTCAGTAATGGCAACGACTACCAAGAGGCTATTTTTAGGAGATGTCCCAGCCTTTGAAGCACCTTCCTATTCGCTAGTATCACATTGGGAAATTGGGTTTTATTTTATACTTGGTATTTTATGTGGTCTTGTGGCAAAAGTTTTCTTTATGGCCTATTTTAAAGCCGAGGATGTGTTTAAAGATAAGGTGAAAGTTCATCCTGTTCTTAAGCCAGCAATTGGAGGGTTCTTAGTTGGCATTATAGGTGTTTTTTTCCCCCAGGTTTTTGGTGGTGGATACGTTTTTATGAACCAGATGCTTAACGGTGATATGATCTGGACACTAGCCCTTACTTTGGTAGCAGTTAAAATTGTATCCACTTCTATTTCTCTTGGCTCTGGCGGGTCAGGAGGTATATTTGCCCCATCACTTTTCATAGGTTGTATGACAGGGGGCGTTTTTGGGTACATAATAAACTCCATTGATCCAGCTCACACAGCATCAGTTGGGGCATACGCTATGGTTGGTGTCGGGGCGGTAATGGCGGCAGTGGCTCATGCCCCATTAACTAACATACTCATGGGGTATGAGCTAACAGGTAATTACCAAATCATACTCCCCATTATGACAGCATGCATAATGTCCACATTTGTTATGACCATTTTCAACAAACGATCTCTATATACTGAAAAACTTCACCGACGCGGGATAGATATCCTGCATGGACGTGATATGGCAGTCATGGATCGAATAAGCGTGGATAGTGTTATGCGAAAAGGAGCAACAACTATCCCCGAAAACTTGCCATTTGGAAAAATTATGTTGTTGATGACTAGTTCTCATGACAATTATTTTCCTGTGGTGGACGTAGATTCAAAGCTTGTTGGAATAATTTCTATCCAGAACATTAGGGAGATTATGCTTGACTCAGCTGAACTTTGTGATTTAGTCGTGGCAAAGGAGATAGCCACAGAGGATGTGATTACTTTGAAAGCTAACGACAATCTTAATGTGGCAATGGCTAAATTTGGTATTAAAGATCTAGAACAATTACCGGTTGTAAGTAATGATGATTCACTAAGGGTGATCGGCATGATAACAAGGATGGATGTAATATCGGCATATAAAAAAGCAGTTATTGGTGTAGGGACTCAAGAAAAATAGACAAAGCTTTTGACCTGTGCTAGCAAGTTTTTTCCACGAGGTTTTTTACGACTGATTCTACTTCCTCAACCCCAATTGCCGTCATACATTCATGCTGCTTGGGACACTCCCTAAGCCAGCATGGGGCGCATTCCTGTTTGTGGTATATGACTTTTACATTGGACCCGATGGGCTTTGTTTCGTCCGGTGCGGTGGGGCCAAATAGTGCAACAGTAGGTGTATTCATTAATGCAGCCAAATGCATGGGTCCTGTGTCGTTGGTTATGTAAACAGCCAGTTTTGTGAAAATCGCTGCTAATGTGGGCAAGTCAGTTTGACCAACAAAGGAATGTATTTTAAAGCCCGATAGCTTGAGGATCTCTTTAGCCATTGGAGTTTCTAATGGCCCTCCTAGTAATACGGGAGATCCCCATTCTTTAACCTTACGGATAAGCTTGGAAAATCTTTCTGTGGACCATGTCTTTGCACTACCAAAAGTTGCACCAAAACCAATTCCGACAATTGGGCCACTTATTTCAGCTAATAGTTTGTTGGCAGAGTCCACAGCAGTAGTGGGTATATTTACCCTGACTTTGGTTGTGGGAATATCTGGATACAAGTGTTGTATCAATTTCATATAATAGTCGGACTGATGCAATGAATGTTTCACAGTTTTTGTTGGGGAGTTGGTCAATAAAATAGACCTAAGTTCACCAGCGTAACCCAAGCGCGTTGGAATGTTGCGTGTGAAAAGTTCCCAAGCCGAGCGAAATGAGTTTGGCAGTATTATAAGTAAATCATATTCGCCATCCAGTAACATTCTTAATGTCATTTTTCTTTGTTGAGAATGTTTTTTATCTAGAGGATATGCAGTGGATACACATGGCAACAGGCTTGCTATTGAAACGTAATCAGCTGGTATAGCCAAATCTATAACAACTTCTGGAAACTTTATGCGGAGCGATTCAAGCAACGGAAGAGCCATGACACAGTCACCTAACCAATTAGGCATTCTTATTAGTATTTTGTTTGGTCTCATAAAATTATCTTTTATTCGCTGGTTAATGATAGGTGAAAGTTGGCTGATGGATTAATCATCTGGCCAACTTTGCCTCGTTATCCTCAGTGTTGTCAGATTGATTTGCAATTTTAATAAGACGAAGTTCTTCCTCATGTGCCCTAATATCCTGATCTGTTGGTCTTGTTTTCCATCGACGATGCATCCATAACCATTGTTCTGGAGTCTTTTTAACTGCGTTTTCAAGAGCCACATTGAGTTTCATCATTATCTGCCTTACATCTGCAGACTTGTTTTTCGTTGATGTAAATTCAATGGCTGGGTGGATGGTAGCCACGTACTTCCCTATTTTGTGGTCGTAGACACAAAAAAAAGGCACTATCGGTGCCCCAGTTCGTAAGCTAATTAAAGCTGGCGCTGGCGTGGTGGATGCTAATTTATCAAAGAATGGAACAAATATATGATTGAAAGCAGTGTTCTGATCATAGATTATTCTCACAATTTTATTCTGCCGCAAACTTTGGATAATTTGCTTGGCTGCATTCTCTCGCTTGATTACACCAAGGCCTATGTTTAGCCTTAAATTGTCGAAAAGATTATCAATGTGAGGATTATCAACCGTGCGAACGACAGTAAGTGCAGGATAACCTTGCATTGCCAAGACCCCATCACATATTTCCCAATAGCCAAAATGTGCAGTTGCAAAGATTACCCCAGCACCTTTTGATAATGCGTTATCCAAGTGCTCTGTTCCGTGGAGAATTAGCAATTTTTTGTAGTTCTCCAACGTAATTAACGGTTGTCTGAAATAATCTGCGAAAGCTGTTATAAAATGTATACAACTATCTTTTGCTATCTTATGGAGTTTATGCTTTGGATGGTCCGGGTAAAGGTTTTTTATGTTATCAATCATGTGCGCTAGGCGTTTTCTTTGAACATTTAGTAATAGCCATAAGAGCAGTCCTAATGCATGCCCAGCCCAGCGAGCAATTATGCGGGGTGTGTTTTGCACAAAAACAACAAATATCCAGACGGGGATATACTCGGCCCAAGACACAAAAGTACTTTTTTTGGCCATTTTACCCAGTTGATATTTGCGAAAAGTTTTCCAACACCTTCAATCCAGCACCTTGACTTTTTTCAGGGTGAAACTGTGTGGCGAACACGTTGTCACGCTCTATTGAAGACGCAAATCGCACTCCGTATTCGGTGTCAGTTACTATTACATTTTCTATGGGATTAGGATAATAGGAGTGGACAAAATAAAAATCAGTTTTATCCTTGATCCCCTTGAAAAGACGACCTTGTTTTATTAATCTAACCTGGTTCCATCCAATGTGTGGTATTTTCCTATTTGTATTTGCTTTAAAATTAAACCGTAGACATTCACCTTTTAGCACTCCCAACCCATTGGCACTCCCAAATTCCTCGCTTTTCTCAAACAGGAGTTGATATCCGACACAAATACCAAGGAATGGTTTTCCAGAGTCGATGAATTTACGAACAGTATCGATAAGACCTAAATTGATCAAGTTGCCCATGCATTCAGCGAACGCACCTACCCCTGGCAGAACCATAGCATCAGCAGATTTGATTTCTTCTGGATCACGACTAATGAAAGCTTCGGCTCTAACAGTTTGCAGTGCCTTTTCCACACTTCTTAGATTGCCAACATCATAATCAACAATAACTATGGACATATTAAACTATACCAATAATGGTTACATGTGAATTTATGGAAAGGGGAAAACCGTCCTAGAGCACTTCCTTCGTGGATGGTATGTCATCTTGCAATCTTAAGTCAGGCATAATTGCTTGGCCTAGGGCACGTGCCAGTGACTTAAATGTCGCTTCCAGAATATGATGCATGTTCGTTCCACGCTTTACAGATACGTGAGTTGTAATAGCTGCGTTGTTCGAAAATGCCCTCAGAAATTCCTCTGCCAATTCAACATCGAACTCTCCAACTTTACCCTCCAGAGAAACTGAGTCAAATACACAAAATGGCCTCCCAGAGATATCAATACTTACCTCAACCAAAGCTTCATTCATTGGAACTGAGGCGAAACCATACCTTGTAATCCCCCTTTTATCTCCAAGGGCTTTTAATAATGCTTTCCCTAAAGCAAGGCCTACATCCTCTACTGTGTGGTGACCATCAATGGTAACATCTCCAACTGCTTTGACATCCATGTCTATCATTGAGTGACGTGCAAAATGGTCGAGCATGTGATCAAAAAAGGGTATGCCTGTTTCAATACTGCGTTGACCGGATCCATCAAGGTTTACCTTTACGGATATATCGGTTTCCTTTGTTTTACGATTGATTTGAGCTTCTCTAGACATATTTTTTTCAATAAAATTAAAATGTTCCTCTATAAATATCACATTAGCAATATTTTGGGCAATGTGACATCAATCTTAACTAAATATTGCAATTTCACTGTGGTTTACCATGGTTTATGTTTGTAGAAACATAGAAAAGGCAGTGATGTGTTTGATAACTGAATAAAGCATAAATTGATTTATTCAAATTGAATCTTAATCATACTGGTTTCTTGCCTGCACAACACTATACGAAGAAAAGACCATGTCGACAAAATGAACAATAAGGGCTAGTTTTTAAGATGCTCGTCGAGAGCCTTTTTTACATCATCTAAGTTTGCCGGTATGATCTTTGGCTCGTTAGCATGCTCGCTGATAATGTCGCGTAGATTGTTCTGATGATAATCTATTTTAAATTGTGAAAACTTTAATCCGTGAGCCGTAGAAATTACAACCACCTTATCAGATTTTTTGATTTCACCACGATCTACCATTTTAAATAATGCCGCAAGGGCCACTCCTGTATGTGGGCAGGTATACATACCAGTCCTATCACCACGAGCACATGCCGCTGCTAGCTCTTGTTCGCTGGCCTGCTCTACAACACCATCAAATTTTTTCAGTATTGTGACCGCCTTCTTAAGTGATACTGGATCACCTATTTGAATAGCGCTTGCAAGTGTAGATTTGGCAGCGACGGGCTCAAAATCGTTCCAACCAGACTTATAGTGTTTGTATAGTGGGTTGGCATTTTGTGCTTGTGCGCAGACTATTTTTGGGCGTTTAGAAATTATACCTACATGTTCCATTAGTAGAAAACCTTTGCCTATGGCAGAGATGTTTCCAAGGTTTCCACCCGGGATAACAATAACATCTGGTGCATTCCAATCAAATTGTTGGGCTATCTCAATGCTTACTGTTTTTTGTCCTTCTATGCGAAGGGAGTTTTTCGAGTTGGCCAGATATATAGTATTGTCGTTAGTTACCTCTTGAACAATTTTCATACAGCCGTCGAAATCCGTATCGAGAGCAAGAACCAGTGAGCCATTGGAAATGGGTTGAATGAGTTGCTCGGGTGATATTTTGTTTCTTGGAAGGAATACTACAGAGTTTAATCCGGCAGCGGCGCAGTAAGCTGATAGCGCTGCTGATGTGTCTCCTGTGGAAGCGCATGCAACTGCCCGTATATCACCACCTTCAGCGATGATCTGCTTAACCATGGACACCAGTACGGTCATTCCCAGGTCTTTGAATGACCCTGTATGGCTGTTTCCACAAAGTTTTATCCATAGATCGGGTACCCCAATCTCTTTTCCCAAGCGTTCTGCCCAAAAAAGGTTGGACTCTCCTTCAAACATGGATACTATGTTTTCGTTCTCTACCCTGGGCATTACCCATTCCTTCATCTTCCAAACACCTGAGCCGTAAGGCCACGAATTTTTGCGTTTGCGTTCTTCAAATGTTCTAATCCATTGGTTGGCAGAAGTTTTTATTAGCTCGTCTCGATCATGGACTACCTGGAGAAGGGAACCACATTCACGGCAGTTATAAATGACTTCCGTTAGGTCGTATTGGGCTTTACATTTTTCGTCGAAACACTCAAGCCAAGCACTGTAGCCCATATTGGACAACCCTAAATATTAAGATGTGAATTTACCAGATAGTTACGAAACCAGATTATATAACAATGCAGGCCTGTGTCAATTTGACTTGTATAGTTAATTATAGATATCTTTTCCATCCCCAGTTTAGCAATAGAATGTATATTAGAGTATAATCGTTAAGTTAGGTTGGGCTACGTATTTATGAATTTTGAATTCAAGCGACGGCGTTTTGCTAACGTAATAGCCCCACGTCCCCTGCGCTCCATATTTACCTACTCTATTCCTTTATCCATGATCGATATTGCCGTTCCAGGTAAAAGAGTTTTGGTACCATTTGGGGCAAAAAAAGTCATAGGGCTTATAGCAGAGCTCTCTAATGTTGCAAATGTTAAAACAAAAGATATAGAACAGGTCTTAGATGAAGAGCCTGTTCTTCCTGATAAACTGCTTAAGTTAGCTCTTTGGATATCTAAGTATTATTTCTCTCCACCAGGAGATGTAATGCCCCTTGTTTTACCAAAAGATGACCTGATCCTAGATACGGTTCTGAACATTACATCGGCTCGGCCCCTTAAAACCAGATCACCCATTGCTAAGGAAATTTACAAAGGCTTGCAGATCAAGGGCGGATCGCGCAAGTTGTCCCTACTAGCATCTGACCTGAGTTTGGCACCAACGGAAGTTAAAAAGGTTTTGGCTAATAGAGCTCTCAAAGGGTTTGTTGAAGAGGTACAAACAGGTCGCTTTAGGCGTAGGAAAACAGTAATGTCTGATAACTCAGTAAAACAAGATGCGATTCCTGCAAAACTAACACCTGAGCAAGGTACTATAGCTAGGGAAGTTGGAGATTATATTGGTTCTGGTAGATTCCAGACATTTTTGTTGAAAGGTGTCACTGGCTCTGGGAAAACAGAAATATACGCTGATCTTGCAAGACGCGCCCTTGAGCATGGCCGGTCTACGCTTGCGTTGGCACCGGAAATCGAATTGGCTATTTTAATTGCACGCCGTTTGAGTAAAAGGCTTGGGGTTGAGGTTTTTCTTTTACATTCCGGTATGACTCCTGCTCAACGATCAATCGTATGGGACAATATTCGCCAAGGAGACCCTTGTATTGTTGTTGGAGCGCGGTCAGCTGTTTTTGCTCCAATCAAGAACCTTGGCATTGTGATTGTTGATGAGGAGCACGACGCATCTTATAAGGAAAGTGAGTCACCCCGTTACAACGGGCGTGATGTTGCTATAAAACGAGGCTCTGTAGAAAAAGTTCCAGTACTGCTAGGTTCTGCTACTCCTTCTCTGGAAAGTTATTACAATGCGACCACGGGCAAATATAGGTTATTAGAGATGGTTTCAAGACTAGATGGTAAAAACTTACCCAAAATAACAGTGTGTTTGCCAGACCCCGAAATCTTGATTAGTAATGGATTGCAAAAGGAGGTCCAAAAAAGACTGAAATCGCAAGAACAGTCATTGCTGTTCTTAAACCGAAGGGGGTCAGCGCGATTTGTATTATGCCGTAGATGTGGATTTGTTTTTAAATGTCCTAACTGTTCTGTAAGCCTAGTAAGCCATAAGCTGCCAACTAGGTTGATTTGTCACATATGCGACTATAGCCAGAAAGCTATAGATGAGTGCCCTGAATGCCATTGCAAAGATATGCTAGAAGGGGGATTTGGTACTCAGAGGCTAGAACGAGAACTTACGGAATTATTTCCAAACTCCCGTATTGCTAGGATGGATAGAGATACAACGTCTAAAAGAGGGTCTTCGTCAAAAATCCTTGCCGCTTTGTCGTCAGGCAAAATCGATATATTAGTCGGAACCCAAATGATCACAAAAGGCCACGATTATCCCAATATCACCTTGGTTGGGATCTTATCTGTGGAGGATGAACTATATATGCCAGATTTTAGATCTTCAGAGAGGACATTTCAGCAGATTATACAGGCGGCTGGCCGATCTGGAAGAGGCGACAACCCAGGTAAAGTAATACTGCAGACTATTAGTGGTGCTAACCACTCCGTGAGTGCTGCTATAGAAGGTGATTACACGAGATTTTATAAAGAGGAACTCAGGCTAAGGAAAGAGGCAGGGTATCCGCCTTTTTTACGGTTAGCAAGAGTAACCATAGAAAGTGGGTCAAAACAAGCTGGTGAAATGTTTATTGAAAGGCTTAGCAGGGCAATATACAGTCTATCAAAAAAGGAAGACCATATATCGATCCTTGGTCCTTCAGAAGCGGTAATATTTAAAGCAAAAAATAGATGGCGTTGGAAGGTGCTTTTGAAGTCTGAGTCTACAGTAAAACTTGGTGTGAGTTTAAGTGGCTTTATAGAGATGCTTGATGGTCTTAAAATAGACAACGGAGGACGCGTGCGGTTGGTTATTGACGTTGACCCAATAGACATAATGTGAGCAAGTTAAATTAAATGCAGTGCTTTTATATATAAGCTGATAAAAACATTTGACAGTTAATACTGCTTAATCTAGACTATCCCCTTCCTTATATCAGAAGTGAATGGGCATTCTCCCATTATTGTCAATTGGTGGCATTTCAAGCTTTTATTTGGAGATATTATTTTGCCTACTATCAATCAGTTGGTTAGGAAGGGAAGGAAGAAGGTCGAGAAGAAGACCAAGAGTCCTGCACTGGCCGGGTGTCCGCAGAGACGCGGTGTTTGTGTGAGGGTTTACACTTCAACACCTAAAAAGCCGAACTCTGCCCTTCGTAAAGTAGCCCGCGTTAGACTTACCAATGGGCATGAAGTCACAACGTATATACCTGGTACTGGCCACAACTTGCAAGAGCACGCGATAGTTCTGATACGAGGAGGAAGAGTCAAAGATCTTCCTGGTGTTCGTTACCATGTGGTTCGAGGCACCTTGGACACTTTAGGCGTGGATGGACGTCTTCAGTCCCGCTCCAAATATGGTTCAAAAAAACCGAAAGCAAAATAAAGCTAACAAGGAGCACTTTAGATGCCTAGACGACGCGTAGTGACAACAAGTAGCAGGGTGCCAAGAGGCCCAGAATATGATGAATTTTTAGTCAAACGATTCATCAACATAGTCATGAAAGATGGAAAGAAAAACCTTGCTGAGAGGATTTTTAACCGAACGCTTGACCTAATTTCTGAAAAAGTGGATCAACCTCCCGTAGAAATATTCAAGCAAGCCATTGAAAATATAAAACCATCCGTTGAGGTTAAGTCACGTCGCGTAGGGGGGTCAACGTATCAGGTTCCTGTAGAGGTGAGACCAGAGCGCAGGCTAGCACTTTCTATTAGGTGGTTGGTAGATTCCTCACGAAGTCGCACCGAACGTGGATATCCAAACCGATTAGCGGGTGAACTGATCGATGCAGCCAATAACACGGGTACCGCTTGGAAGAAAAAAGAAGATACTCACAAGATGGCTGACGCTAATAAGGCCTTTTCTCACTACAAGTGGTAATAACTTTTACAGGTAAAGGGCAGTGGTCATCAATAAAACCTTAGACAAAATCCGCAATATCGGCATCGTTGCCCACATTGACGCTGGAAAGACAACAACAACTGAAAGGATTTTGTTTTACACGGGCATAACACACAAAATAGGCGAAGTTCATGAAGGAACAGCAGTAATGGACTACATGGTTCAAGAGCAGGAACGTGGGATAACGATTACATCTGCAGCCACAACATGCGATTGGAACCAGAATATCATAAGTATAATAGACACACCTGGCCATGTTGATTTTACTGTCGAAGTTGAGAGGTCTCTTCGTGTGTTAGATGGAGCTGTAGGTGTTTTTTGTGCGGTGGGTGGTGTTGAACCACAGTCAGAGACGGTTTGGCGTCAAGCGGATAAATATAAAGTCCCACGGATTGCTTTTGTCAACAAGATGGATCGTGTTGGTTCTGACTTCTTTGAGGTGTTAAGTCAGATCAGGGAACGGCTTGGGCATAATGCCGTTACCCTTCATATCCCAATTGGCTCAGAGGATCTTTTTACAGGCTTTGTAGATTTAGTGACAATGAAGGCGGTTACATATATGCCGGATGATAAACTTGGCTCCACATTCAAATCAGAAGACATCCCAGCTAATTTAAAAGACATTGCCGAGGAGTACAGAGGAAAACTGATGGAGGCCATTTCCGATCTTGATGAGGAGGTTATGGAGTCCTACTTGGATGGAAAAGACATTTCGATAGAAAAAATCAAATCGACTATTCGCAAAGGAACAACATCGCTTAGACTGGTACCAGTGCTTTGTGGCTCTGCCTTTAAAAATAAAGGTATACAGGCTCTACTTGACGCCGTTGTCGATTTTATGCCTTCTCCCGTTGATGTTGAAGCGGTGCAAGGAACTGACCCTGATACAGGAGAGCCAGATGAAAGGAAGCCTTCTGACGACGAGCCGTTTTCTGCATTGGCTTTTAAAATAATCATCGATCCTTTTGTTGGCCAATTGGCTTTTTTAAGAGTGTACTCAGGTTTGCTCAAAAATGGAGCATCAGTTTTGAACGCTACAAGAGATAAAAAGGAGAGGATTGGTCGGATTTTAAAAATGCACGCTGACAATCGAGAAGATGTTAAAGAGCTGCGTACTGGTGATATCGTGGCAGCTGTCGGTTTAAAAAATACATATACAGGCGACACTCTTACGGTAAGCAGTAATAAAATCCTCCTTGAATCAATGGAATTCCCTGCGCCTGTTATCCAAGTAGCTATAGAGCCCGCGACTAAGGCGGAGCGCGACAAGCTTTCTGAAGCTCTAGCAAAGCTGTCCAAAGAGGATCCAACATTTAAGGTTAAAACAGATCATGAAACTGGCCAAACGCTAATCTCAGGAATGGGGGAATTGCATCTAGAGATTATTGTTGATAGGCTCAAGCGAGAGTTCAAGATTGAAGCACATGTATCCAAGCCTATGGTGGCATACCGTGAGACAATTCGTAAAAAAGTTAATACTGAGGGACGCTTCGTTCGTCAGTCTGGTGGCAGAGGACAGTTCGGCCACGTTTGGCTAGAGATTGAGCCGAACGAATTAGGCGGTGGATTTGTTTTTGATAACTCAATTGTTGGTGGATCCATACCAAGAGAATTTATCCCAGCTGTACAAAAGGGCGTGGAAGATGCAATGTCTGCTGGTGTGGTAGCAGGCTACCAAATGGTTGATGTGAAAGTGAGGCTTTACGATGGTTCTTATCACGATGTGGACTCTTCAGAAATAGCCTTTCAGATAGCCGGGTCTATTGCCTTTAAAGATGGAGCCAAAAAGGCGGGGGCTGTCTTGCTTGAGCCAATAATGGCAATTGAAGTGGTTACTCCTGAAAATTATATGGGTGATGTTATGGGCGACTTAACCTCACGTCGTGGAAAAGTCCAGGAGATGTCGGAGAGAATTAATGCTAAGATCATCAATGCTTTGGCACCATTAGCCACAATGTTTGGTTATGCTACTGATCTCCGGTCTATGTCACAAGGTCGCGCATCGTATACAATGCAGTTTAGTCATTATGAACAGGTTCCAAAGTCTGTTGCTGAAGAGGTGGTTGCAAAAAATACCGGTAAGACGACAGAGAAGGTAGCTTCATAGTGAAAGATGATAATTTTATACTATTAGATATTTAGGGTAAATCTACAGGAAATGCCATGGCTAAAGAGAAATTTGACAGAAGCAAACCGCACATAAACATAGGTACGATTGGGCACGTTGACCACGGCAAGACAACATTGACTGCTGCGATTACTGAGGTATTAAGTAAGAAAGGTTTGGCGGACTACGTTCCATTTGATCAGATCGATAAGGCACCCGAGGAGCGGGAACGCGGAATTACCATTGCAACAGCTCATGTTGAATATCAGACAGTTAACCGCCATTATGCTCACGTTGACTGCCCTGGTCATGCTGATTATGTTAAAAACATGATTACTGGAGCGGCACAGATGGATGGTGCGATACTTGTTGTTTCTGCTGCAGATGGGCCGATGCCTCAAACACGTGAACATATTCTACTTGCCCGTCAGGTAGGGGTTCCACACATTGTTGTTTTTTTGAACAAGATAGATCAAGTAGACGATCCTGAACTGATTGAACTTGTAGAGCTTGAGATCCAAGAGTTGCTTGATAAATATGAGTTTCCTGGCATGGACGTGCCGATAGTTAAGGGTTCTGCTTTGAAAGCACTGGAGAACCCGGAGGATGAAAGTGCTAACGCATGTATTATGGAGCTGATGGAATCTTGTGATACCTATATCCCAGAACCGGAACGAGTATTGGATAAGCCGTTTTTGATGCCAGTTGAGGATGTGTTCACGATTTCAGGACGTGGTACTGTTGTGACTGGTCGTGTGGAGAGAGGTAAGATCAACACTGGCTCGGAGATAGAGATAGTAGGAATCCGTGATACTCAGAAGACCGTAGTAACTGGAGTTGAAATGTTCCGTAAGATCCTTGACGAGGGAATGGCTGGTGATAACGTCGGTCTTTTGCTTCGTGGAACAAAACGCGAAGAGGTAGAGCGTGGTCAAGTATGTGCAATTCCTGGTTCTATTACACCGCACAAGAAGTTTAAAGCTGAGGTGTATATATTGACCAAGGAAGAAGGAGGTCGCCATACTCCATTTTTCAAAGGATACCGGCCACAGTTTTATTTTCGCACAACGGATGTAACGGGGATTGTTGAACTTCCAGACGGAGTTGAAATGGTCATGCCGGGAGATAACATATCGATATCAGCGGAGTTAATAGTCCCAATAGCTATGGAGAAAGAACTTCGGTTTGCCATTCGCGAAGGTGGCAGGACTGTTGGGGCAGGCGTTATATCTGAAGTAATTGAGTAA
>DLRR01000029.1 GCA_002500605.1 Nitrospinaceae bacterium UBA7883
GCTAAAGAGTTAAAGTGTGTTTATCCTAGGATGTCGCTACTTAGAAAGGTGTCCGAGCAGGTCGCCATCGCCGTATATCAGACTGCCATCAAGCAACATGTCATAGCACAAGTTCTATGGGGAGGGGCTTTCGCCCCACCCACAGTGGAAGGGGCAACCAGTCTTGAGCTAATTGAGAAATAGGGAAAACTCAACTAGTCTTTACCGACTCAGCCCCAAATAAGGGAAGCGCTAATGACATCTCAAATTTAACCACACAGTTTTGTGGTTGCAGTCAATATAAAATGAAGAAACTATGGATTTTATTATTACTTCACCGACTTTAGTTTAAGACAGCTAAACCATATTGTTTTGATTCGCTGCTAATGCTAATAACAAATTGCCTGGAAAGAGACTTTTTGGTCAACTTAAACGTATTTTTTCCATAAACGTTTAATTGCTGATTTTGCTAAAGCGGCGGGTGAGAATGAAACATCTCTTAATGTATCCGGGGTGGAAAAAATGTTTTTATCAAACACTTTTGTCTCCATCATAGGCATAAAAACCTGGTCAACATGATGGCCAGGTAAGTTTCTCGTTTTTGCTTCAAGGGCCAAGGGATAGCAACTGGACGGCTTGTCAGCTAGGGTATATACCACGCTGTCTAGTGCAACCGGGTTCCATGATCCTGCGATCAGGTTTAACTGTGCAGGTTTTCCGTAAACAGGACCTGTTACATTCATAATCTCGATTCCATCGAGCAAATTAAATGAAGGCTGGAAATAAGTCATGACATCAAATATAAGGCTTTCAAATAGATTTTCCACCTCTCCATATTTAGCATGCATTACTGCCTTTTTTGTTCCAACAACGCATCCAAAGTAGTTTTTAACAGAAGCAGTTAAACCAAGTTGGCTATGAGCTTTTAGTTTTGGAAGGTTGATCATCAGGTCGGCCTCAACGGCTTCTGAGGCTACCTGTATATAACCGCCCTTTGAAAGTTGAATTCGTGGGCCTTTAGTGAAGTTTACAATATCAACTGGTAGTCCTTTAAGCATATCGCTAAGACCAATTCCGCCTGAAATCCGTTTGGTTGATCCAAAAGCAGGAGAATCCCCAATGCTTACACGAGCATTAAGATCGAGGAAAATCTCACAGACTGCTTTTATAAAAAACGGATTTGTACATGACATCTGTGAGTTTGCAAAAGTTACAAAGTTAGGCTTTAACAGTACAGTTGAACCAGGTGTAACCTCCACCTTTGCAGAGGCTATGATTTCCTGTAAGTGTTGTTTTAACTCTGCTCCGTCATAATTTTTTGTTAGTGACAGATATACATCTGTGGTTCCAAATGATTCCATTTAAGTTAACGTATTGTACGTAATTGTTTAACTTGTGTTGTTAGAGTATAACAATCATAATGCTAAAAGTTTATTGCTACTTTTGCAGTAAGTCATGGTGTTACAAAGAAAGTTATTTAGCGGTTAACCAGCGAAACTAACTACAAAACCTATGGGTTGTTAGATTGACAGCTAGATTTTCAATGCCAAAAAACCATACACATGTCAGCCAGTTGATGCGATACGTGGCAGTTAGCATAAGTGTGCTGTTTGTTTCTACCATTTTTGTCGGCTGTTCTGGCAGTGCCGGGAACTCATGTCAGGCTGTGGGGTCGTATAAATTTATGATGACCTTCCACTCATGCGATACAGCCGCAGTAGACTGTTCTAATCCAAAGAATCATGAAGTCCAGCTTGCTGGATCAGACGATGGTGTTTCCTGGAGTCTGCTTGATGAATTTACGTCTATTGCTGGCAGTGTTCCAGACATCGTTTCGTATAATGACCTGCTTTACTTGTTTCACACTGGGACAGAAGCATGG
Source organism: Nitrospinaceae bacterium UBA7883 (assembly GCA_002500605.1). Taxonomy (GTDB): domain Bacteria; phylum Nitrospinota_A; class UBA7883; order UBA7883; family UBA7883; genus UBA7883. The sequence continues at coordinate 1,862 of DLRR01000029.1, forward strand.
GCCACATTAAACTCCTGTTTAAACTTAGTTGATTCCGGGACAACAGACCTTAATAGTTCAACAGATACAGGAGGATTTGTAGACCCTTCCATGATTGTGTCCGGGTCTGATCTGTTGATGTTCTACCTGCCAGGTGTTATAGGTGGTAACCCCGCCGGATGTGAAACATATCCCTGCACAAAAGAGATTCATTCTGCAGTTTCTGATGGTGGGTCTCCATCTTCCTTCACCCAGATAGACGGTAACAGGGCTAGTAAGGAGCTTAGCGCTGGTGGGTTCAGTGACCCGGATATTTTAAAGATGACCAGCGGAACGTATATCCTGTACGTTTCAAACGGACAAAATACAATGGCTTATACTGGGTCTGATATCAATGGCACATTTAGTGGCCCGTCTGATATCAGCGTCGGGTCTGGTGGAGTACCAGGTGCGATAGAGTCTGACGATAATACTGTATGGGTTTATGTAACCACCTCAGTGAATGGGATCGAAGTCATAAGAAGAGGCACCTCTAGTGATGGGGTATCATTGGTTGCAAGTGGTGAGTATGAAACGGTGATCGATCACACAATCTCACCAGGATTTACATCTACTACAAGCGTTTCTAGCCCATCGATTATTAGATGGCCTTCAGATTGGATCCAGTAACCCCACTTAAGTGGTTCTAAACGATTGAAAAGGGTTTAGCTGTTATCTAAGCTTCATCTAAAAGTAGAACTTCTGGTATGCCAACTACGCCAGATTCCCTTAACAAAGTTTTTAAATCGTTGTCCCCGGCTAGACTTTGCAACTTCTCTGCATCAGTAACATCTGCAATTACAAACACATCATTCCGTGATTTGGAATTGCAATACACTTTAAAATCTTTAGCTCCTATCCCTTCTCTTGATGAGGAGTGTTTTTCATAAACAGATTTCCAGAAATCAAAATCTTTTACTTTATGCCTTACCAAAATTTTCATTGTTTGGTTTTACTCCGATTTAGGGTTTTTTATCAACTCGATTTGAGTTTACGTTTTCTATTATCCACATTAAATTACCTGCTGTTCAAGCAGAGTTTTAAATGTAGTAAAATCGGTGACAAAAACGGAAAGTATGTGTATAAGTATTGCTCTAAATATTTTTACAATAATGATTGAAAAAATCAGTTTTCAGAGAGGAATGATTGTCTCCTGCATTAAATAAAATGCCTGTCCAAGGGTTGATAACCTGAACCACATTTCTTTAGTAAAACTATTTTTAATGATAATGACTCTAACACCAACATTTAAGGAAAGATCATGACCACCGATACGGCGAAAATAATTTATACTGCAATTGACGAGGCACCTTCTTTGGCCACATATTCTTTGCTTCCAATTATCCAGGCATACACCAAAGGAACAGGCATAAATGTGGAGACTAGAGACATCTCACTTTCTGGTAGAATTATTGCCCAGTTTCCTGAGCGAATGCAGGATGAACAAAAAATCGAAGATGAATTGGCCAAACTAGGTAAACTAGCCAAAACCCCTGAAGCCAATATAATCAAATTACCAAACATAAGCGCATCTATTCCTCAGCTCAAGGCTGCGATTAAAGAGCTGCAGGGAAAAGGGTACGACCTTCCAGAGTTTCCTGAAGACCCCCAGGGTGATGAGGAAAAAGATGTAAGGGCCAGATATGCAAAAGTTCTTGGAAGTGCTGTGAACCCTGTGTTGAGGGAAGGCAACTCTGATCGAAGGGCACCAGGCGCGGTAAAAAACTACGCAAAAAAGTTTCCACATTCAATGGGTAAGTGGAGCACCGACTCTAAGTCTCATGTGGCTTCAATGTCTAGTGGTGATTTCTATTCTAATGAAAAGTCTGTGACTATATCTGAAGCAACCGATGCGAAGATAGATTTTATTGGCACTAATGGCGAGGCTACAACACTTAAAAACAAAGTTCCACTTCAGGCCGGTGAGATTGTTGATGCAACCTTCATGAGCAAAAAGGCCCTGAAAAAGTTTATCGGCGAGCAGAAAGAAGATTGTCTGAAGCAGGGCATTCTGTTTTCGCTGCATATGAAAGCTACCATGATGAAAGTCTCTGATCCAATCATCTTTGGTCATGTGGTAAGTGTTTTTTATAAAGATGTTTTTGAAAAACACTCTGATGTCATAAATGAGCTCGGCATAAACGCCAACAACGGTTTGGGTGACTTGTATACCAAAATAAAAGACCTGCCTGCTGATAAACAGGAGGAGATTAAAGCTGATATTGAAGAGCTGTATAAAAACAGCCCAGCAGTTGCGATGGTGGATTCTGATAAAGGGATTACCAACCTGCACGTGCCTAGCGACATTATCATTGACGCTTCTATGCCAGCTGCCATAAGAGCATCTGGACAAATGTGGGGACCGGACGGAAAACAACATGACACGAAGTTTATTATTCCTGATCATAGCTATTCCAGCCTATATCAGGCAACCATTGATAACTGCAAAGCCCATGGAGCTCTTGATCCCACAAAAATGGGGACGGTTCCAAATGTTGGTCTGATGGCAAAAAAGGCTGAGGAGTATGGCTCGCACCCAACCACTTTTGAAGCCCCGGGTGATGGCGTTATACGTGTGTCGGATGCTTCGGGTGCAACTATTCACGAGCATAACGTTGAAGAAGGTGACATCTGGAGAATGGTAATGGTTAAGGATGCACCAATTCAGGATTGGGTGAAACTTGCAGTTACAAGAGCCAAAGCTAGCGGTTCCCCAGCTGTTTTCTGGCTAGATGACACCAGGGCACACGATATTCAATTAATTAAGAAAGTTAACGAATATCTAAAAGACCATGACATTAATGGACTTGATATCCAAACAATGAACGTATCCGATGCAGCTGCATTTTCGGTTGAAAGAATGAGAGACGGTAAAGACACAATATCTGTTACAGGCAACGTGTTACGAGATTACAATACTGATCTGTTTCCTATTCTGGAAGTTGGGACTAGCGCAAAAATGCTTTCCATCGTTCCTCTGATGAGTGGTGGTGGGCTGTTCGAGACTGGCGCCGGTGGGTCTGCCCCCAAGCATGTACAGCAGCTTTTGGAAGAAAACCATCTAAGATGGGATTCACTGGGTGAGTTTCTAGCACTAGTTCCGTCACTAGAACAGCTTGGCAGCTTTACAAAAAATAACAAAGCACAAGTAATAGCTGATGCACTAGACAGAGCCACAGAAACTCTTTTGAACAACGATAAGTCGCCTAAGCGTAAATGCGGTGAGCTTGATAACCGTGGCAGTCACTTTTATCTATCTATGTATTGGGCTCAGGAGCTAGCCGAACAGACTGATGATATGGAGATTAAAGAGCGGTTCGAGGAAGTTGCGAAAAAACTAAGTGACAATGAAAAAACGATTGTTGACGAAATGAACTCCATTCAAGGTGGTCCTGCCGACATTGGTGGCTATTACAAGCGTGACTTGCAGAAAACCAACGCAATTATGAGGCCAAGTTCGACTTTCAATGCAATTATCGACGCTATGTGACTTTTGGTACTGGTTAATGATTGAGGCTTTTACGGCCTAGCATTATATAATGGTTTAGAAATGATAGTTCTACGGTTTTATCCAGCAAGAAGATAGCTGGATAAAACCAAAAGAATTGTAGTACACCCATAATGTTGGTACTAGGGATGGTTGCATGCCAGAAGATGCCACTCAAGCTAAGACGTCCGATTTAGATAAAGTAGCAATAAATGTTGCTTCACATAAAACTCTGCTGTTGATTCTCAAAGAAAATCCTGACATTGCCGAGATCATGCAAAACTCCAACAATGATGTTGAGGCCCTGGTTGGTGTTAAGGCATGGGCAGTGAAACTGCTGGAAAATAGCAAAACCGCTCTTCAGTACTACCATGACCAAACAAAAGCGCGTAATAACATTTTAGCTTTAAGTTGGCAGGATTATGGGGTTATACGGATACTTGATTATATTGAAAATGCAGGGAGGGAATTTGAAGATCAAAACCTGCACGGTGAAATAGCCGTAACGAATCCAATAAAAATGCTTTGGTTGGCAGTTAAGCATGGAACAGGAGGTGCAAAACAATTCTTCTTCGAAGATCTTTTGCAATTGTTGAGGCAGGCAACTGGTAGAAAAGAAAACAAGCTCCCGTCCAAGGAAAGGGTTTTGGAATGGATGAGCCGTTGGCCAGATGGCTTGGACCCGCGTATTGTTGTCCTGCGCAATGAAAACAAAGAGCGCATAATTAATAAAATAATTGACCGAATTGATGGCGGTGATGTTACCAGCTCACGATACAAATTCAAGCAGGATATCGGCTGCGCAGAAAAGTATAAGTTGGTAAACACTTGGTGGGAGGACTATAGGTTCCACCTTGGTTTTGCAGTAAGATCACCGGATGCATTGAACGATATGTTGGGCTTATCGCTTGACCCAGATACCATGAAGCAACTAAAAAGGGCCGAGAAAGAGGGAATTCCTTTTTTCATAAACCCTTACTATCTTTCTTTGCTTCACGTTCGAGTCCCGTATTTTGCAGTAGGTGCAGATATGGCTATACGCGATTATGTTATTTACAGCCAAAAACTCATAGATGAGTTTGGCCGTATTGTGGCATGGGAGAAGGAAGACGTGGTGGAACCCGGCAAACCCAACGCTGCTGGTTGGCTCTTGCCAACACACAAAAACGTGCATCGCCGTTACCCTGAGGTCGCAATTCTGATACCAGATACGGTGGGAAGGGCTTGCGGTGGACTGTGCCAATCTTGCCAGCGGATGTATGACTTTCAAAGTGGACATCTAAACTTTGATCTGACAAAGCTTGAACCTAAAAAGAGTTGGCGAGATAAACTCAAACAAATAATGGAATATTACGAGAACGATTCACAGCTTCGCGATATTCTAATAACAGGCGGCGATGCGTTGATGAGTTCTGATGATTCTCTAGAGGAAGTTCTAGATGCCATATATGAAATGGCTAAGCGGAAAAGGGAGTCTAACAAAACCAAGGGAAATGGGGAAAAATACGCAGAGATAATTCGAGTTCGGCTTGGTACGAGGTTACCGGTATATCTACCCCAACGCATTACCAAAAAACTTCTTGAGGTTCTAAAACGATTCAAGATTAAAGCTTCGGATGCGGGAGTAAAGCAGTTTATAGTTCAGACACATTTCATTTCACCAATGGAGATAACACCAGAAGCAAAAGCAGGAATCAGCAGGCTGATGGATGCTGGATGGACTGTTACTAATCAGCATGTGCTTACCACATCGGCTTCCAGGCACGGTCACACTGCCAGACTGAGGCAAGTGCTATGTGATATAGGAGTTTTGCCTTACTACACTTTTACAGTTAAAGGGTTTATGGAAAACCAACATAACTTTGCTACTAATGCCCGTGCCGTGCAGGAACAGGTAGAGGAGAAGTTTGTTGGTCGAATACCAGAAAAGTATTACGAAGAAATTCGCGACCTTTCCCAGCGTACGGAAGTAATGCTAGAAAAAATAAATGAAATTCGGCGAGATGGTGGATTGCCATTTCTCGCCACTGACAGAAACATACTCAACCTGCCTGGGCTGGGGAAGAGCATGAGCTTTAAGGTGATAGGTATTACAAGGTATGGTAGGCGCATCCTTGAGTTTGATCACGATGCCACGAGGAATCACAGTCCTGTTGTTAACGAAATAGGGAAGATAATTGTTATAGAATCTAAATCGATATCTGAATATCTTATCCACTTGGAAGAACTAGGAGAAGATGTTAGCGAATACGAAAGCATATGGGGTTATTCCATGGGAACAACCGAACCGCGAATGCCGATGTATGAATACCCAGGGTACGATTTTAAAATCACCTCGGAATTCACAAACTTGGAGATTTAATGCAACGGGGAACTTTAATTTATCCCACTGGCAGCACAATTTTGCGCTTATCACCATCAAATTATTAACGGGTATATTTGCGAGTATTGACGTATGCCCATACTATAGCAAATAGAACTTGACATTAGGTTGTAAATGATATTGAATATCAATATACGAGCTGGTTGAGCAAACGACTCAACAGTGCTGAAATGGTAATTACCGAAAGATCCTTGATAAACAATAAGTTGAGAGAGAAAGTTCATCTAATATGTTAAGCTATAGAACCGTCCGGTTTAAGGACATTTTAGCACTAGAAACTCCAGTCGCGGTATTATCATCAAAACTAGTAATCTGCCTGATGTCTTTTTTAATTATTTCCCTTGGCGCCACAATATTGAATGCCGAAACAGCTCCTAAGAGTTGGGGTAACTTATACGGAATGATAGTTAGTCATATTGACAAAGCCCATACTGCGTTTAAGGAGGGTAAAATTCCAGAGGCAAAGGAAATTCTCGCCGATGCATATTTTGAGAAGTTTGAAGCTTACGGAATGGAAATGGAAGTCAGAAAACATTTATCTGCCGCCAGGGCATACCAATTGGAGAAAATGTTTGGTGCCATTAGAAAGGCAATGACAAAAAATAGTTCAGTGAAGGTGGGGGAGGGGATTACCACATTGGTTGTGGCCCTAAAGAACGATGCAGCAGTTTTGGATGAAAAAAAGATAAGCTTGGAAAATGCAGGTTACATTACCACTAGTACGTCTGATAATTCATTAGATCAGAATGTTCCGACTACCGTAAGCAACGCAACGCAAGTTGCCTTGGGAAAAGTTGCTCAAACGATTGTGGGTAACCTTGACTTGGCGTTGGAACAATATCGAAATGGTGATAAAGGTAGTGCCAAAACAACTATTATGGACACTTACTTTGATGTTTTCGAGGGTGGCGGGTTGGAAGCTCAAATTGCTGCAATGTCAGGTAATACAAAATCGGAAATGGAGTCCAAATTTGGAGCTTTACTTGGTTTGATTGACCATGCGGCGCCAGATTCCCAAATGGAATCAGCAATTAAAGACTTATCAGATCAAGTATTAAATGTCACTAGTGAAATTGCTCAGCCTAAAGGATGGTGGCAACTCTTTCTCGCCTCACTTTTCATAATACTACGAGAGGGGTTCGAGGCGATTTTGGTCATCAGTGCTATTATCGCCTATCTAGTAAAGACTAACAATAACGACAAGGTTAAAGTTGTAGGGCTTGGATCACTTGGTGCAATTGTACTCAGCGGTTTAACTGCCGTAGCGTTACTGTTCTTTTACCGAGGCAACACCGCTAATCAGGAAGCCCTTGAGGGAATAACCATGCTCGTTGCTTCAGCAGTTCTTTTCTATGTTAGTTTTTGGCTCACTAGTAAGGCGGAAGGTGCCAGGTGGTCCAAGTTTATACAAAATCAGGTTTCACGGTCTATAAGTACTGGCAACGTGGCAGCAATTGGATTTATGGCTTTTATTGTGGTTTACCGTGAAGGTGCAGAAACCATATTATTCTATGCAGCCCTGTATTCTAATGCTGGGATAGGTAATGGGATTCCAATAACAACTGGGTTTTTAGCAGGCGTTGTACTGCTCTTATTTATTTACTATGCCTTCAAGTTAGGAACAGCAAAAGTTCCACTAGGACCTTTTTTCTTAGGAACAAGCACTATTCTTTTTTTCATGGCGTTTGTTTTTGCCGGCGATGGGGTTGCTGAATTGCAGATCGCAGGGTTATTCTCAGTCACTCCAATCGAATGGGCACCACGCTTGGTGTTTCTTGGCATTTACCCAACTTTAGAGTCCATTGCTTTACAAAGCCTAGTAATTTTTGCTGGTTTGGGTTCAATCATATACCTGTTTTATATTCAATCGCAGTCACTTGTAGGTGCTGATAGTTTAGGTGGGGCCGGAGGAAGGTAAAGCCTGTCCTGTTTTCATGTTTGATTTGTCCTTTTCTTATTAAACATTTTGAAAATGGCTATAATAATCTTGACTTCTAATTAATAATGATATTCAATGTCATTATTAATTAGAAGTTAGTAGTTTAATTTTTTATGAGGAAAGATGAGAGATGAAAGATAAAGTAGTTTGGCTCAAACTGACGGTTTTATTCATTGTGGGGCTAATGTTTGTGATGTTATATGCATCAAATTCAATGGCAGCCCCTTTCCGGGAATATCCAATTGGTGACGCAATAGAAAAAAATAAACTTGAAATTGCTGCAGTATGGTTCCCTGGCGTACAAATGGAAATGCCAGGAATGCCGAATATGGATGACCTGAAGAAAAAGAAAAACGGCGAAGTAATTCACTTTGAAGCTGATATTCATGCCACAAAAGGTAACGCAAATGGTTTTGGTGCAGGGGAATGGATACCTTTTCTTTCGATCTCATATACTATTGAGGGAAGTGGGAAGATGATATCTGGTCAACTTTTACCGATGGTCGCAAAAGATGGCCCGCATTACGGTGCACAGATCTTTCTTCCATACGGGAATTACAAGTTCACCTATCACATCACTGCTCCAGACAGTAAGGATTTAGCAAGACACAGTGACCGGATCACCGGTGTTGCCAAGTGGTGGAAACCTTTCTCTGTGAGTTGGGATCTTAACTTTAAAGGAGCTAAAAAATAGTATGTATCTGCGAGGACAGATAGCTGTTCAAGTGGTTCTGATTTTGATATTGGTGGCCCCCTGTGAAGCTTTAGCTGCCGACATAAAAGGCAAGGTTTCTTCAGGGAGAATTAAGGACTTTGACGGCTTTGTTGTATACGTTAAGTTTGTTTCCACAAAGTTGTTCAAAGTCTCGAAAAATCCAATACCAAGTATTCAGAAAGGGATGAAATTCATCCCAAAAGTTCTTCCGGTTGCTCGAAAGTCAAAAGTGATATTCAAAAACCAGGAAGAAAGCGATATGCATAACTTGCATACAGTTATAGGTTCTCCAGTTTACTTTAATTTTGGCATACCACCAGGTGTGGAGTATGGGCCGGTTAGTTTTGGCCGTGTTGGTGAAGTACTTATACTTTGTGACCTGCATCCGCAAATAAGGGGGTATGTACTAGTGCTCCAGAATCCTTTTTTTGCAAAAGTAGACAGCGATGGTGATTTTGTCATAAAGAAAGTGCCCCCGGGTGAGTATGAGCTAGAAACTTGGCACCCGGAGTATGTGTCACGTTCACAGAAGATTTCAGTAAGCGAATCTGAAATGCTTACTGGAATACAGTTTAATTACTAATTTGACCACGCTCCACTAAAGCAATGACCTTTTATCGCTTAGGTGGAGTCGTAGTGCAGTATATGGGAAAGAAGCCCATATGTGATGCACACTTTGAAAAGGATTTTTGGAATCACTAATAAAATTGATCATTAGATGAGGAGTAGTTTTAGATGAAAAGAAAGAAAGTAGTTTGGCTTTATTTTGTAGTGTGTTCGTTATTTTTTATTTCATTAGCAGATGCAGAGGCTGCCTGGAATGACAAGATCGCGCTTGAGTTTGGAATCACTGGTGTTCTTCAGTCTACAGCGGGTAATGATACGGCATCAACCGATGACCAAATAGACTATGGATTTTCAGCAGATTTAACCCTAATAGGGGAGTTGGCCCCTGGGCATTCTCTCAATTTGGTTTGGGAGGCTGGTGAAGGAGATGCCGCTGGAGATAATTTAGGAGCCAGAACAACACCAAATGGCGATGGTGCCGATTCCGCGCTTGTCACTAATGTGACACAAGCCTTCTATGAAAGTGAGTACCTTGAGGGGAAACTGATACTTTCAGTTGGCAAATATGATGTCCATGGAATAACTGACACAAATGAATATGCCAATGACGAAACCAGTCAGTTCCTCAACAGCTTGTTTATTCGCTCTGCTGGTCTAAGTGTTCCTGAGATTGGCGCTGTTCCTTCCGTTGCGATTCAGGTTCAGCCCGTAGATCTTCTGTCTTTTGTATATAGTTATTCAAATTCCGATGGTGAAGACGTAGGAAATGAAGCCTATCAGCAAGTTGAGCTAGGTATTCATCCGAGCTTTGGTGGACTGTCAGGTAACTATCGTGTTGGATATGTTAAACACGGAGCTTCCTATACAGATGTTGTAGATGGTTCTGCAAAGGATAATACTGCATTATTTGTCTCAGTGGACCAAGCCATCAGCTCCAATACAGGTGTTTTTTTCCGCTATGCTAAGAGTGATGAGAACCTAGTGGAAAATGAAATCAAATCCACAACATCCTTTGGACTATCGTCCAATGGCGCAATGTTCGGACGTCAAGATGACACCATGGGTATAGCTTATGGAAAAGTTGAATTGAATGAAAAAGTTGTTACTAGCTTCAACGAAGGCGAAAAAGTCGTAGAGGCTTACTACAATTATACAGTTAATGAAAACATGGCTATTACGATTGACGCCCAATCCTTCCAAGACTTAGAGAGGGCTGATAATAGAAATGTTACAGTTATTGGTGCAAGAATGAACGCAGCATTTTAGCAGGGCCGAGTTTATTTATGAATGGATTTGGCAAAAGCAGAGTTTCGGCAAACCCTCCTCGCCATCTTTCTCTGCATATAGGTCAAATTCATTTATGCGCCGATTTTCTTCTCCATAACCTAAAGTAAGAATCCATCACTTGCTGGTTATGGAGAAGTTTTTTTATGCCGTTGTGAAACAATAAAAAATATGATCGAGGCAGCGGCTGAAACATTTAATGATTGTGCTTTACCTTTCATAGGAATTTTTGCTGTTACACCACATCTTTTTCGTGTCAGCTCTCTTATTCCACCACCTTCGCTGCCAAGAACCAGCAAGAGCGGTCCACTTGGAGCTGAGGTGAATACGGCTTCTGCTTCACTTTCGAATGCAATGCAGCAATAGCCTTCACCGCATAGTTTTTTAATGCTTTCAGCAATGTTTGTGACTATGCACATTCTTATTCTTTCTCCAGCTCCAGCGGAAGATTTTGCGGCTACTGCTGTATACTTTGCCGAACGACGTTCAGAGATGATGACTCCATCAATGCCAAATGCCTCAGCTGAACGCAGAATTGCACCTAGGTTTCGCGGATCTTGAATTCCATCTAAAACAAGAATCACTGGAGAGCTTTTTCTTGCAAGTTGCTTTGTTAGCTCATCAAAATTAAAGTAACTTACAGGGCTAACTTGAGCAATAATACCTTGGTGCCCTTCACCGTTGGCGAGTTTGGCTATTTTGTCTATGGAAGTAAAGTCGATAGGAATATTTTTGGATTCAAGTTTATCAATCAGTTGTCTTAGCGCTTTACCTAAAGCACCTGTTTTTACTAAAACATTGTAGATTTTGCGGTTCCCTGCTTTAAGCGTTTCTAATATCGGGTTTACACCGTATATAACTTCTCTGTTGCGTGAAGAATTATTTCCCTTTTTAGATTGCCGCATAAAAGTGGGATCCTGTTAATTAAAGTCTACAGTCCAAACAGCTCCCTTAGGAGTATCTTGCAAGCGGATTCCTTTTTTTGCTAAATTATCACGCAATTGATCTGCCTTTTCGAAGTTTTTTTCAGCCCGTGCCTTTTCCCGTTCATCAATTTGTAGTTCCAGCTCATCGTTTGACATTCCGACCTCGGTAAGCTTGGCGGCCTTAAACTGCTTTACAAAGTTATCCGGTTTTTCCATGAAAAGCCCCAAGGTCTGTCCTAATTGACGTAATGTAAATACCCCTCTTTTAAGATGGTGCTTGGCCTTTTCGTATCGCTCTGACTTTTGGTGCATGCGTTCAAATTCTGCCCTGATCTTGTTGTACTTTCTCAGCTCACTACCCAAATAAGCCAGCGTTGTAGCGGTATTGAAATCATCATCCATTAGCTCGTTGAATTTTGTAACCATGCTAGAATCGGATTTAATGCTATCCGATTCACTTGGCACTAAAGAATTTTCGATTGAAAGTAGATCGTAAAAGCGAGCTAAATTTTTGCGGGCATCACTAAGAGCTGTATCGGTAAAATCCACAGGGCTTCTATAATGGCTGGTTAACACGAAATACCGAATTATTTCTGGGTGATATAAAGCTAGCGCATCTTTAATGGTGCAAAAGTTTCCTAAGCTTTTAGACATCTTCTCTGCATTTACGTTTACAAATCCGTTGTGTAACCAGACATTGACTGGAGCTTCTCCTGAGCAGGCGTGAGATTGAGCAATCTCATTTTCGTGATGTGGGAAGACAAGGTCTTTACCTCCGCCATGTATATCGAAAGTGATACCAAGGTATTTACGACTCATTGCCGAGCACTCTATATGCCAGCCAGGCCTTCCGGATCCCCACGGGGACTCCCATGCCGGTTCTCCAGGCTTGCTGGCTTTCCAGAGTGCAAAATCAAGAGGATCTTGTTTTTCATCATTGATTTCTATCCGGATGCCAGATTGTAGCTCTTCTATGTTTCTCTTGGAAAGGGATCCATATTGCGGAAAGCTTTTAACAGAAAAGTATACTGATCCATTAATTTCATATGCTTTACCATTATCCACCAGCGATTGTATCATTTCGATCATCTCACTGATATGGTCTGTTGCTTTAGGCTCTATATTTGGTTTTAAAAGACCTAGAGCTGCCATATCGATGTTAAATTCGTCGATAAATTTTGTGGCAACTTCATCCCACTCTATACTCAGTTCTTTTGCGCGGTTAATTATTTTATCGTCAATATCTGTGAAATTTCTTATGTAGTTAACATCAAATCCGCTATGTCTAAGGTAGCGGTATATCACGTCAAACACAATGGCTGAACGGGCATGCCCAATGTGGCAGAGGTCGTAAACCGTTACTCCGCATACGTACATGCCAACCTTAGGTGGACTTATTGGTGTAAACTCCTCTTTCTTCCCAGTAAGAGTATTGTAAATTCTAAGAGTCATATCCTCACTTTTCCAACGCACCTGTGGTGCCCATATTTACATAAATCTAATTTCAGGACGAATGCCCAATCTCTTGCAATGTTAACTCTATTCTTTGGATCGTTTCTACGGGCCCAATGGCTGTGATCAAATTTTCGAGTTTAGGCCCGCTTTGTCTTCCGGTAACTGCCAGGCGAATAGGGTTATAAAGGTTTTTTCCTTTCTGTTTGGTTTTTTGGGAAATTGACTTAATCATATTAGTAAAATTGGTTTTATCTAGAGCTTGCACTTCTAATAATGCTTGACGCAGCTCTAATATTACAGAAAGAGAGCCTTTATTTGTTAGACAAACTTTGTCATCTTCCGTGCAGTCTAAGCGAGATCCAAATTGTAACATCTGTTCTACGGTTTTTCCTGGGTCTCCCATAGTTTCTCGCATCGAATCAAGTATAGACAACAAATCTTCATCACAAAACTTACTAAAATCAAACCCGGCTTTTTTAAGGGGTTCTTTAAACGTTGCAAGCAAAGTCTCCTTCGAAACAGTTGCCATAGCTGCATGATTTATGTAGTTCAGTCTATCAGGATCAGATTTAGCCGGAGATCGTGTAACGCTTGATATATCAAAAAGGTTTGCCAGCTCGTCTAGCGACATGGCCATTTCTTTTGGGGCTTTTGACCATCCCAAGCTCGCCATAGATGTGTTTATTGCGTTTGGTGAATATCCTGCGTCGATCAGACTTAAGATATCGGATGATCCTAGTCTTTTTGATAGCTTTTTACCATCTACACCTAGAACCACTGGCAGATGCGCAAATTGTGGCACTTCGCCACCTAATGCCTTTATTATCATTATTTGTCTTGGTGTATTGGAGAGGTGGTCTTCACCTCTTATCACATGGGTAATGCACATTTCCATGTCATCAACAGCCGTAGCTAGCAGATAGCCAACAGATCCATTTGATCTAGCTACTATAAAATCACCGATTTCTTTACCGCTAAATGTTATTTCACCAAAAACCAAATCTTTGAACTTAATCAATTCGGAACCTATTCGAAATCGCATGGTTGGCTTTCTTCCTTTGGCCTCAAGTTTTTTTCGCTCACTTTCGATAAGTTGAGAACATCGAGCCATGTACCTTGGCGGTTTATGGGCAGCAATTAATTTTTCCCTATCAGCTTGAAGTTCAGCTTCCGAGCAGTAGCACGGGTATAACCTTCCTATCTCAATAAGCTTGGAAATTGCCTGCTGGTATATGTTATGCCGTTCTGATTGTCTGTAGGGTCCAAAGTCTCCATCTATATCTGGACCTTCGTCCCAGAAAATACCTAGCCCTCTTAACCCATCCAAGATAGCATTTTCACTTTCCAGTGTTGCCCGCTCAGTGTCGGTGTCCTCGATACGTAGTATAAAATCACCTTTGTTCCCAGATTTTGCAAAGATATGATTAAATAAAGCAGTTCTGGCAGAACCAAGGTGAAGTTTGCCAGTTGGGGAAGGGGCGAACCTTACTCTGATTTGTTTCATTTACTAAAAGCTTTCAACTAAAACAACGGCTAAGGCAGATATTCCTTCTTGTCGACCGATAAAACCAAGACCTTCTGTTGTTGTTGCCTTAACCGAAATTTGTGATTCCTCAACTGCCAAGGCTTTAGCTAGGGCTGATATCATATTACCAAAATGAGGAGAGAGCTTAGGCTCTTGTGCCATAATTGTGGAGTCTAAATTAATTAATTTGTAACCACTTTGACCGAGACGTATCGTTACCTTTTCAAGCATGGACAAACTATCAGCATCTTTGTATTTTGAATCAGTGTCTGGGAACATATCACCAATATCTCCTAATGCTGCAGCACCTAGCAATGCATCGATGATAGCATGCGTAAGTACGTCAGCGTCTGAGTGTCCTTCAAGGCCCATGGGGCAGGGTATCTCCACGCCACCTAAAATTAGTTGTCGTCCTTTTACGAGGCGATGAGCATCAAATCCGTTTCCTACTCTAATCATCTATACCTTGTCCAGTTTCAGCTATTCTTTTCACAATAGCAAAAATCTTTTTTTTCTCGATTGGCGAGGGCTCAATCAATCCTGTCTCCCAGCCCAATATTAATTCCGGCGTGACCTTTAGCTCGTTTGCAAATTCCACTTCACTCATTTGAGCAGTTTCACGCAACAACTTGTAATCAATTCCCATAATGGATTTACCCTTAATTGATTAGAGCAAACTTTCTAATATTTTTTCATCTTGACAATACCCAGTTGGCTCTGTTCCTTCCACAAAAACCTCTTCAAAAGTATCATATCTACACTTCTCATTGGCCAGTTTACCAGTTGCTTTATCTATGGTACGTACAACTATTCTCTCAGGGGGAGTAAAGTCTTCAACTGGTTTGTTTGCTGTTATTGCTTGCATGAAATCAACCCATATTGGTGCTGCTGTTCTACCTCCTGTTTCACTCTTGCCCATTGATTTATTGTTGTCCAAACCAACCCAAACACCAGCAACGATATCTGGGGTGTAGCCAATAAACCACGCGTCACGATTGTCATTGGTCGTGCCGGTTTTACCAGCTACAGGTCGATTTAGAGATTTGGCAACTTGTCCTGTGCCGTTTTCCACAACACCTTTTAGCATATTTGTGAGTACATAAGCTACTTCTGGACGGATAGCATCTAAGATTATTGGTCTGAATTGTTCAATGATTTCACCTTCTGTAGTTTGTACTGAACTAACCATATGCGGTTCAACATAAAGCCCCATGTTAGCAAAAGTAGAATAAGCTGCAGTAATTTCAATAGGTGTAACAGCAGATGAACCCAAGGCTATAGTTAAGTTGTTATTAAGCTCAGAGCGAAAACCAAGACGCTTCACAATATTTGCAACGGCTTTAATGCCGACCTTGTCTAAGAGTTTGACCGAAGCCACATTTAAGGATTTTTCTAAGGCCTTGCGAAGGGTTACTGGACCGTAAAACTTGCTTGAAAAGTTTGTCGGTTTCCAGTTATCATGCTCGGTAGCACCTTTAAAGATTACTGGTGAATCAATAATAATATCAGCTGGAGAAAAGCCAGTGTCTAAGGCTGCTGCATAAACAAAAGGTTTAAAGGAAGAGCCAGATTGTCTTTTCGCCAAAAAGGCCCTGTTAAATTTTGAGTGTGTAAAATCAGTTCCGCCAACCAAGGCAAGAATTGATCCATCGTGAGGGTCTATGGCTACAAGAGCTGCTTGTACTCCTTCTTCGCCAGTATATACACGCATGCTTCTTAATCTTTTATTAGCTGCGTCTGTTCCCTTAAGCACCGCCTTTTCAGCGGCAATCTGCATGTCAAGATCAAGAGTAGTGGTTATTCTCATGCCCTCTCTATAAAGCCTTTCTGGGCCATATTTTCCCTCTAGTTCAATCCTGACTGCTTCCACAAAATGCGGTGCAATTGACTTTTCATTCTTCCTTTTAATAAGGTTTATTGGCTCTAGCTTAAGGGCTGCTTCTGCCTTTTCAGATAAGTATCCTTCAGCTAGCATTCGACTCAAAACGATAGACCGTCTTTGCCCAGCCATATCAAAATCATTGAATGGCGAATACTTACTTGGCGACTTCGGTAGCCCGGCTATAAGGGCAGCCTCAGCAGTACTAAGATCTGTAGCCGATTTCCCGAAATAAATTCTAGATGCCGCCTCTACGCCATACGCGCCCGAACCTAGATATATTTGGTTGCAATACAATTCCAGGATTTCTTCTTTAGTATATATTCGTTCTATCTCTACTGCCAAAAGCGCCTCTTTAACTTTTCTAACAATGGTTTTTCTTGGTGTGAGGAAAAGTTGTTTTGCTAACTGTTGGGTTATAGTGGATCCTCCTTGAGCTATTCTCCCCTTGCGCACATCAGTTATAAATGCTCGTAAAATACTTGTTGGTCTAACCCCTTTGTGCTCAAAAAACTTAGCATCTTCAGTTGCAACAATGGCATTTATCAGGTTAGTTGGTAAGGAGTTGTATTGGATCCATACTCTTTTTTCCCTGTATAACTCAGCTATGGGGCGACCGCTTCGGTCTAAGATATGACTTACAACGTTTGGTTTATATTCGCTTAACTGAGTTACTGCTGGCAAACTATTATACATTGCAAACAAAAAACCAATGAATGAACCAAATGCAATGGCCGTTGTTGCCATAAGCAGGGCAACAATTGAGAACTTAAAAGGGAAGTGATACTTTATCATTGTGCAATTTAACTACTAGGTGACAAGTGTTCTGCCGCCATCAACGGCTATAGTTTGCCCTGTTATGTAATTAGATGAGGATAGGAATAAGACTGCGTTTGCAATGTCTTCTGGACTTCCAAAACGATCTAAGGGGATTTTGTTGAGTAAAGCTTGCCTTTCAATCTGGGTTAGCCCATCCTCTGGTTCACTTATTGCTCCAGGTGAAATGGCATTTACTAGAATTCCTGGAGCAAACTCCAATGCCAATTGTCCTGTCAAGGCTTTTAATCCCGCCTTGGAAATAGTATAAGACGTGTAATCAAGCCTTGGGTAATTGGTAAAAATATCGACGATATTAATTATGTGACCTGGTTTAGCTAGCTTAAGTAAATGTGCTGCTTTTATGGAAAGTACAGCTGGCGCAATTACATGTACCTTGTGTAGCAGGTTTAATTCATTTAAGTCTAAGTTATCAATTGGCGTCTTCATGAAACTAGACGCATTGTTCACTAGTAAGTCTAGCCTACCAAACCTCTTTGCTGTTTCGCCTACCAAGCCTTCTAGTTCATTAGGTTTGTCAAAGTCAGCTTTGAATAACTCCACTTGCACATCTGGTCTAATATTTTTTGCTGTTTTTACGACACCCTGTGCCTTCTTATCTGAAGTCCGATAATGAAGGGCCAAGTTATATCCAGCATTAATTAGAGCTAGTGCAATGGCCCTTCCAGTTCTTTTAGAGGCCCCCGTAACCAAGGCGACTGGATTGTTGCTTTTCATTTATATGGTTTACTTCCGCCCCTCTCCATGCCCCATTTTTTTCGACGTTCCCAGAGTGACTTTCTACTGATACCTAGCATATGAGCAATGTCTTTTTCTTTATACACATTTTCATAACGCTCAATAAATCTTTTTATGTACTCATCAATGGAAAGATTATTTTCAATACCATCAACTTGTATTTCCTCGTCAGGATGAATTAATTTACCTGGTAGCGATATAGGCGTAAGCTGGTCTGTCTCTTCTAATATAAGGGCACGTTCAATAATGTTTTCAAGTTCCCTAACGTTGCCAGGCCAATTGTAATTGTTTAAGAGCTTCATAGTGTCTGCTTGTATGATAGTCACTGCTTTGTTTATCTTTGGGGCATAATGTTGGAAAAAGTGATTTGCAAGCTTTTCAATATCACTTTCTCGTTTCCGAAGTGGTGGGAGTTCAACTGTGATTACATTGATGCGATAGTACAGATCTTCCCTAAATGTCTTTTCGTTAACTTCATCTTTTAGCTTCTTACTAGTTGCCGTAATCACCCTGACATCGCATTTAAAAGTTTTGCTTGATCCAACGGGCCTAATTTCGTGTTCTTGGAGTGCCCTTAGCATTTTGACCTGCAGTTCTAAAGGTAACTCGCCTATTTCGTCAAAGAAAATTGTTCCTCCACGGGCTTCTTGAAATAGACCAGATTTGTTGGATATCGCACCTGTAAAAGCTCCTTTAATATGTCCAAACAACTCCGATTCAAGTAGTTCTGAGGGTAGTGCACCACAATTAATTGCTACAAATGGTTCCTGACTTCTTTTAGATTGTTGATGAATTGCCCTTGCCACGAGTTCTTTTCCAGTACCGCTCTCACCTATGATTAAAACAGAAGAATCTGTTGGAGCAACTTTACTAATTAGTTTATAAACTGCATTCATTTTTTCGCATGACCCTATAATACCGTTTGAACTTACGGTTTTGGCTAGTTCATCCTTTAATAAGCGGTTTTCTCTAACTAACCTGCTTTGTTGTAGGGCATTTTTTACAGATATTATTATTTCATCGTTTATAAATGGTTTAATGATGTATTCATCTGCACCATGCTTCATTGCCTCAACTGCTGTTTCAACAGATGAATAATTTGTCATTATGAAAACAATAGTGTCTGGTTTTGCTAGCTTGATTTGTTTTAGTGCTTCTAATCCATCTATGCCAGGCATTTTAAGGTCTGTTAGCACCAAATCATAAAAGTTGTCTGTGACAATGGTTACGGCAGTTTTTCCATCGTGACTTACGTCCACATCATAACCCTCTTTTTCAAGTACCCTTTTAAGTACATTGCAGATGGTTGTTTCATCATCTACAATTAATATACGAGGCTTATACATATAAGATTACCTAGTAAAAATTGTTGAGATTAAACTGTTCATGCTACCTCCAGGTCAAACTTTACTTCTGTCCCTTTGCCAGGGTTACTATTTATAATGAGTTTACTGTTCTGATTTTCTAGTATGTTGTAACAAACGTACAACCCAAGACCAGTTCCTTTTCCTATGGGCTTTGTTGTGAAAAATGGATTAAAGGCTTGACGTAACACTTCATCGCTCATACCACATCCAGAATCTTTTATGGAAATAGTTACATATAATGGGTTAGAAAATGACACGGACAGCAATATGCTGCCCTGAAGCATAATGGCATCAGCCGCATTGAATAATAGGTTCACCAAGACTTGCTGAATCTGGTCTGGATTGCAACGGATTTCTGGTAGGTTTTCTGGGATCTCTATCTGGAGCTTTACACTTGCTCCTTTCTCTCCAAGCTTTAGCAAAGGGGCAGCTTTTTCAACTATTTCATGTAAGGAGCATGCAACCATGCCTGAGTCTTTCATCCTGGAGTAGTCGACCAAGTTGTTCAATATGGATGTAATTCTTTTTATGTGATGGCCAATAAGGGTCAATGCCTCTGAGTGAAAATCTTTATCACTTGTAACTTTTCCATTTGCAACAAGTTCCTGGACTAGAATGGAAATTGATGTTAGAGGATTTCCAACTTCATGTGCTACGCCGGCGGCTAGTAGACCAACAGATGCAAGTTTTTCTGCCCGGATCATTTGTTCTTCAAGCTCTATGCTCTTGGTCACGTCTTGCACTGAAACGACTAGTCCACGCATAATTTCATAGTTGTCTTTTAAAGGACTTACCGTCACACTTTCGAACTTTTTGTTTCCACTATCGAGAATGCGAATGAATTTTCTATCTCTAATAATATTTTTTTTATGAAGCGCTTGAGTAATTAGTGACTTGTATTCTGGCAACAAGTCTAATGCAGCGGAATTAACAGCATCTTTGGACCTTATATTTGTTAGGCTTTCCATGGCCTTATTCCATGCAGTTACTTTAAGCTCCATATCCATTGAACAAAGTCCTATAGGTATTGAATCGCTTACATTCTCATAGAGTTCCTTTAGCCTTGTTAGTTCTTCATTAAGATTATGTGCACGGTGCTGCCTTTCAATGAGCTGGCGGCGCATTCTATTGAATGATTGGTAAAATCGCCCAATATCTTCCTGTTTTATCTCTAGCCCATCGGTTATAACCGCCCTTGCCATTGCCTTACCTACTTCTGTACCCAAACGCTTTTCAATCACCCCAACAAGGGTTTCGAAATTTTTTTGCGTTAGATTTTTGTTAGCATCAATGTCTAGCTCCACAAAAACCGTGCTCATCACTTGTCTCGCTTCTTTAATCCCAATGTACTTTGCGAGTGTTTCTATTAGAGAGTTTTGTGTAAGTGAAACTGTACGATTCATGATTCATAGCTGCCGATATTGACTGTAGTGCTTAAGGTTCTGATTGCTTCGCGGAGAGCAGTGTGAGCGTCGGGGGCGGTTGCGTCAGCCCCACTGAATTTAAATGTGGAATCACTAACTATGGCACCCCCCACCATGATTATTGTTTTAGGTGCTGCCTTACGCAGTTCTGAGACAAGTTCTTTAAGTCTCGGCAAGCAAGTTGTCATCATTATTGACAGACAGATTAATCTAACGTTAGGAAGCTTGGCTTCCTTTACAAACCTTTTTATTGGAACATCCTTGCCTAGATCTAGGACGTTAAAACCAGCGGTATCGAATACCATGCTGACCAAATTTTTTCCTATATCATGGATATCACCTTCAGTAGTTCCAAATATCACCGTGTCGGATTTGTCACTATTTTCCATACCGTTTTTTACGTGTGGTTCTAAAATTGTAAGACCAGCATAAAGTGTGTCTGCACACATGAGGAGTTCTGGCACGAAATATTCCTGTTTGTCAAAGAGTTCCCCAACCGCACTCATCCCTGCTACCAGACCTTCAAATATTGCCATGTAGGCATCCATACGACGCTGAATTACGGTCTCACATACTGAAATGACAACCGATTCGTCATATTCCACTACGCCACGCTGTAGCGTCCCAAGAATTTCACTATCAACCGGTGTGGGATCAGGCCAAGGTTTGAGCGATCTCATAAGCCATATTGTAGTCAGCAACAATTTTATTTGATTGCATTGCCTTAAATATTTCTACTTCAACCTTGTATTTTACAACTCCAATGGCCAACGCTCCTATGCCATAGATATTACTTGAAATTGCTTTCATGTCATCATGTGGCTCCAGTCCTCCAAAACCAGATGGTGGTACTGCGTTGACATCAGCTATAATTTTTTTATCTCCTTTAAGAGTCTCGAGCATCTCACTCGAGACCACTTGAACCCCAGCCTTTACTGTGGCAATTGCAATATCAGCATTTTTCATTAATGCAAGTCGTTCTTTTTCAGCTTTGGCTGCCTCACCTAAAATTGAAACATTATGCTGTTTAGAGATTTTTTTAGCAGCGGTTTCACCAGCAGTTTTATCGCGAGAGGTAACGATTGTAACTTTTGCGGCTTCTTTGGCGGCTAAAACTGCAGCAATACCTCCGACTGGTCCGGTACCGCCAAAAATTATCACTTTTGCTCCTGCTAGTTCCCCTACTGCTTTTTTTACTTTTGCTACAAGTGCTGCAGCAGTAGTGTAAGCACCCTTTGGATCGGAAAAAATCGAGACTGTAAACGGTTCAAATATGCTATCGTGTGCCTTCTTTACAATGTTTTCCACCAACTCCATATCCGATCCACCCACAAAAATTCCAGAATGTACGGTACCTTTTGGACCGCGTGAAAATATGATGTCGTGTGTGAGGGCCTCTGTTTCGGCTTCCGTCACATTCGTAAAAGGTATTACAACGTCGTAACCAGCATCTAAGCCGATGTTTACATCAAAAGGACTGGCATGTACATCTGTTGAAAAGAAAAATAAGTGATTGCGCATTTCCCAACTTTCTAGAATTGATTAAAAGACTATATAATAGTTCATGTTACTCAAGGTAACACCAATTTGGCCATGTGTAAAGATCGGTATTTGTAATAACCCAAAGGTGAAAATTACTTTGTGGGATGGATAATTAGCTCGATTAGGTTTATAATTTCTCCAAACTTTTTAGGCAGTTAAGACGGCGGTTTAATGAAAATTGTTCGTGGGCTTCGCAACATCTCCACACCGCCCAAAATACCGATCGTGACCCTTGGGAATTTTGACGGTACCCATGTGGGACACCAAGCTATATTTAAGCAGGTATTATCAAGAGCCGAAAAGCTTGATGGAACTTCTGTTGTATACACGTTTGATCCACATCCACTAAAGATACTTGCTCCTGAACACAGCCTCAGCCTGCTTTGTAGCTTTAAAAAGAAGATGGAACTTATCGCGTCATATGGGATAGATATGGTTGTGTGCGCCGACTTCACAAGAGCTTTTGCAAGTTTACACCCTCGCGACTTTGCCATGAAGATCTACAACGGACTTAAGCCTGAGACAGTTATTGTGGGACATGACTATTCATTTGGGCAGGGTAGGGCAGGCTCAATAGAATATCTTCACAAGATGGGTAGAGAGCTAGGCTTTAGGCTCGAGGTGGTGGAACCGGTTGTGATGAATGACAAACGAGTATCTTCAACGCTAATTAGGAATCTCTTGAGCAGAGGGGAAGTGGCTTCAGCAAACAACTTGCTTAACAGGTGCTATTCCATAGATGGAAGGGTTGTAAGCGGATATAAGAGAGGGAAGAGTCTCGGCTTTCCTACTGCAAATCTAGATACACCATTCGAAGTAATACCAGCTGTTGGAGTCTATTCCGTATATGTTCGTGCAGCCGATACAATCAAGCTATTAGATGGAGTAGCAAACATCGGGTATAACCCAACGTTTAATCGTGATGATCTGATAGTTGAGGTGCACATACTTGATTTCGAGGGCGATTTTTATGGATCAGAGTTAGAGTTGTACTTCGTTGATAGGTTAAGGGATGAAAAATCTTTTAATGGCGTCGAAGAGCTTAAGTCCCAGATAGCAAGAGATGTTAACAAAACACGAGAAATCCTTGATGAATATCGTCTCTCCGATCACTGTGTTGATCCAAGGATTACCTAATGCCAATGAGAAGTAAAAATCATAATACTACCATATGGGTCGGGTGGTTAATTAGTATTTTGTTTGTTTGCTGGGCTGTTATAAAAATGGACTTTGGTGAAGTATGGGGTGCACTTTCCGTTGCAGACTACACTTGGATTATACCAGCTGCCATCATAAACTTGGCCATTTTGATATTGAGGGGAGTGCGGTGGAGAGAATTTATCATTCCAACTAAGAAAATCACACGTAAGAGTGCCGTCTCAGCTCTATGTATAGGCTTTATGGCTAATATGGTATTACCAGCTAGGTTAGGTGAATTGGTTAGGGCTTACATTTTAGCTAAGCGAGAGAATATTGCAAAGAGTACCTCGCTCGGTACAGTGGTGATAGAGAGGGCGTTTGATGGGCTATCTGTCGTGGTTATGGTCGCACTTATTTTTCTGTTTGCTAGCCCACCTGGCGAATCTGAGTTTTGGTCTAACCTGAAGCTGGCTGGTTTGTCGGCATCTTTCTTTTTCATAGCGTTTTTTGTAGGCATGCTGTCATTCTATAAACAGGTTAGAATCGTTGTCTGGGTTATTGATTTTATGCTTAGATTATTGCCAGATAAAAATAGTACGAAGCTAACGAAAATTCTGGGTTCGTTCAGACAAGGGTTCGATTCACTTAATTATGGTCATCATTTACGAAATGTTGTTCTGTGGAGCTTTGTTATTTGGGGTTTGGCAGGTCCATATAACTACTTTTTTTTCCTTGCATTTGGGCAGGAACTGCCGTTTTCTGCATGTTTTGTGGTTCTAATGGTTCAGATGTTTGGTGTAATGATACCATCTGGACCTGGATTTATTGGCGTGTATCACGCCGCTACTATTGCTGGACTGATGTTTTATGGGGTGGATGCCGAACTTGCACTTTCTATGGCACTGGTAATACATGTTGTAATGTTTGTTATGCAGACAATTCCTGGCCTACTGTTTTTGTGGCTCGAGCAATACTCGTTTAGAGATATCGCACAGGCAGCCGATCAGCAGTGACCAAAACCAATTTTTATAACACCAGCACCGATAGCTTTGATCTGGGACTTAGGCTTTAAAGCAAAAAGTTAATTTGTAAGTGTAAATTGGCCTTTTGTTGCGAAAAGCTTACCTGCACCAATTGAACCTGTGACTATCCAGCGGTACGCTTTTCCAGGAGTAATACTGTTGAGGTCAATCTCGACAAAACTTGAAGGTGTTTTAATGTCATAAATCTTCTTTGGGCCAGATGTGTTGATCTCTTGTAATATAAATTGGTATTCATCCGCTTTCTCAAGTGTGTTCCAGCTGAAGTGCACCTTATTGTTTGGTTTAGCAACAACTACAAGACCTGCAGCTTGTGATCCTACCTTCTGACTTGCGTCAGAAAACCCAAATGAAAGCCGCGGTGTTGTAGGTGACTTATATATGATGAACTCATTTGCAGAGTTTAAATCTAGTATCCTGTTCGTATTGTTTGGAGCTAAAATAAATATGAGCACCAGCATTGATACAGCAACAGCATATGCATGTACTGGAGAAGATATCCAGCCCCAAATTGTCCTACTAATTGAAGGAGTAGGCCTCGCTTGCGATGGTTGGAGATTCTTTTTTGAAGGAACTACTGCCCTTAAAAACCTTTCAGGTGTTTTGTCCATATGTGGTACGGCTTCGGTCATATTATTTTCAGATTCTGAGAAAAAGGCTGCCCTCTCAAAACAAATGTCGCATTCGATTATGTGGTTTGAAAACTTTTCAAACTCTAATTGGCTCAGTTGACCAGCTAAGCAACTCCCCATGAGTCCTTCAGGAACACAGCTTTCTGTAAGTTGAAAAGTATCAAATCGATGAGTTAACTTCACAAAACTATTTTTGAATATGTTAAAAGAAATCAACTTGGCTCTACATTCGGGGCAAATATTCAGATGCTGAGCAACCGATTCTCGTTTGCTTTTATCCAAAGAAGGATCGGTAAAAGTGATCAATTCTATCAATTCAACGTGTGTCATCCTAAATACCCATACCATCCTAACATAACTAAGCTGTCCGAATGGAACCAATGCATTGTGCTGTTGTAACTGGTTTTAAATTAATAATGCACTCTCGTTACAACCTAGAGAATTACAACATTTTACACACCCAAGTCTTGTAAAATTGCTTTAAGTGTGGATGCAGTTAGTCCCGTCATTTCGTTATTATTTATATTGTTACGGACAAGAACCAGCAGTTTTTTGATATTCTTATCTATAGAATAGAAAACATCTTGTTCGGTGCTCTGATCCAATTTCTTTTTATCACTTACTGATATACCGATTTTTTTATAGAATGCCAGAATATCTTTTGCTTTCATGTTGCGGTTAAACCAGAGATTTAACAGTCTTTTGCCATCTTTTGGTAATTCAGATATGGAATTTTCCAAAACCCTGTAGAATCTATCCAATTCCACTCTGTCTGCAGGGTCCATTTCTGAACAGGAGATTTGCATGGTCATGCCAGAGAGGTTTTCTTCATTAATTGGATGGTCTAGTTGATAGAAAACCGGGTCTTGCACTAAGTCCATTATTCCTTCCTTTACCAATATATCACGCACTTGGAATATCAGGTTTCGGGCTTCTGTGAGTGACACATCCAACTTACGTGCAATATAATGCTCATCTCGTTTCATCCGCATCATTACAAATACAGCCCGTTCTTTTTCTGCTAGGGCCTGAATGGCAACTGGTAAGCGCTTGAATTTTGATTGGCTAAAATACTCTGCCATATTTCCACCTTAACCAGTCAATGTAGAGTTCCCTAGAGTTTAGAATTGTCCATACGAATGTGGACAATAAACATTTGTTTTTGCCAGAATATTTTTGGACCCGTCTCTTAAGTTGTTCGAATAACCAGATGTACGTATCCATTCCTTCATCGCATTCTGGCAAAGTGCTGGCCATAGTTTTACCCTTTCTTTGCATGGAAAGATGAGTCAACCCGCAGAAATATTGCCCTGCAGAGTATTGGCAATGCCCCATGCACCACTCTTTAGATTTATATAAAACCCAGTCAGTAAACCGCTCGACAAAACTCTCCCACGCCTTTCCATTATTAGAGGATATTTGGAATACAAGCTTGCGATCGGCTTCTACTTTATCTTTGTCTGAGTCTGATATTCCCATCGGAGAATTATAGTTATCCCTTATCACTTGGTCAATCGATTCACATGTTGCTGGATAGAAGAGAATAGCGTCTTAAGTCTATATTGCACAACCTTCTCTACATTGTTCCACCCTGCATACAACAGTTTTAGTTATAGTTATACTTTCAGAAAGTTAACTTTGCTCTTCTCTGTTAAAGTGGGATAGATTATGAAAGAGTGTTGGCGCTTACTTGCTAATGACACGTTTAGCGGTGAATTTAACATGGCCCTAGATGAGGCACTGCTGTTGTGTATGAATAGTCATGGAGGGAAACCAGTTTTAAGATTTTATGGCTGGTCTCCAACAGCACTGTCTCTAGGCAAATATCAAAAGTTGGATGGTATCAACTTTAATTACTTATCAGAGCAAACAATAGATTTGGTAAGGCGGCCAACTGGTGGTCGTGCGATACTCCATGATAATGAGCTTACATATGCAGTGATAGTGCCAAGTACAAGCCTCCTTTATGGCTCTCTTGCTCAAATATATAACAATGTAAGCAGTGTGATTATGGCAGGACTGTCGACTATAGGGGCTCAGTTTGACCAGCCGCAGAACTCCACAGGCACCAGCATGGAGCAACACTTTAATACAAACTCTGATGCTTGCTTTGGTACAAGAATGGGGTATGAGCTATTATGCGGTGGGGTAAAAATAACCGCTGGAGCGCAACGGAGAATGCGACACGCTTCATTGCAACATGGGTCAATTCCTCTTGTTATGGATAAGGATAGATACCTAGATTGCTTTCTTTGGCGCGAGGTGTCAGCAAGGAAAAGTGCAGAAGGTTTAATTGGATCACTTCAGGACTCCCTTGGCTGGACAGTGACATCAATTGATGTCAGTATAGCGCTAATTGAAGCATTTGAACGAATAAATAAGATTGAATTTGAAGAGTCTATGCCTTCTTCTATTGAACTAGAAATAGCCGCTGAAATAATAAAAAGAAAACAGGGAGAATGGCCATGTATAAATACAAGTGGTTAGTAACTTTTGTTATAATTATAGCGTCAGTTGCATGTATTTCATTCGGTAACAACTTCAATACTGAAAAGATACGCCAGATAGAAAATGACATCACCACTAAAGCTCAGATCCGTGCTTGGTTTGGTCATCCACATATGACTGGGATAGATGATGGGGACGAGACCTGGATTTATAACTACAGCTATTCTCCCACAATTGGCACTACGCACACTAAGAATCTTTATTTAATCTTCAAGATAGATGAAACTGTAAAAAGCTTTTCCTTCTCTACTAGCTTCCCAGATGAAATTACAGAAAAACTTTGATTAAGAGTTCCTATCGAAACCATTATAGTTTAGAGCTAAACCAGAATGACACAGTCTAAAGAATGGCCTTTTAAAGAGGCTGAGCGTATCGTAAAGCGACTTGAAAAGCTTGGTAAAAACCAAGTCATTGCCCAGACCGGTTTTGGTCCATCTGGTCTTCCGCATATTGGTACTTTTGGTGAAGTAGCACGGACTACTTTTGTTTTGCAGGCTTTGAGAATATTAGCTCCGAGTGTTAAGTTTAAATTAGTTTCTTTCTCTGATGATCTGGATGGGTTGCGGGACATTCCTTCTAATCTCCCTAACGCTAAAATGCTAAAGGATCATTTGGGGAAACCACTTACTTCCATACCTGACCCTTTTGGTAAAGAGCAAAGTTTTGCACACTATATGAACAATAAACTACGTGAGTTTTTAGATTCATTTGGATTTGAGTACGAATTTGCATCCTCAACGGAAAAGTATCGATCGGGGGTGTTTAATGAAGGGCTTCGGCGTGTATTTAATAGGAGGGTAGAAATAACTGAACTTTTCACAAAAACTATAAGTGAGGCAAAGAGGGAAACATGGAGTCCATTTTTCCCTATTTGCCAGCAATGTGGCAAAATATATTCGACTCAAGTCACCAAATATAACGAAGACAATTATTCAATTTCCTATTCCTGTGCCAACTCTCTTGATGGCAGATATGATGCTTGTGGATATAAAGGTGAAACTAGCATCCTTTATGGAGGAGCAAAAGTTGGATGGAAAGTTGACTGGGCCCTACGCTGGTTTGCTTTGGAAGTCGATTACGAGATGCACGGAGAAGACTTAATGGAGTCCAATCGTTTATCTTCGAAGTTGGTGCGTGAGATAGGAGGCAAACCACCCGAACTTTTTAAATATGAACTATTTCTCGATGAGCAAGGGGCCAAGATATCTAAAAAGATAGGCAATGGAATTTCCATCGATCAATGGCTTAAATATGCGCCAGTTGACTCTCTGATCCATTTTATGTATGTAAAACCTCAAAAGTCCAAACGAATGGGACTATCCATACTACCAAAGATAGTGGATAGCTATCTAGAACTTATGGCAAAGCAAGGAGAAAAGAAAACATATTCTCCAGTCACGTTTGTCAAACGGCTTTCCAAGGGTACCCACGCAAGTTCAATAGATCATGAAAATGTTGTTACCTACTCACTGATTTATAACCTTGTCCTTGCTATTGGAGAAGCGGACCATGGATTAGTTCGTAATTATTTGCTTAAATATCAGCCAAGGATTGAGTCTAACATTGAGTATTACGACGAGCTGATTGAAGGTGTAATTCATTACTATACTGAGTATTATCTGCCAAACAAAGTGGAAGAAAGTCCTGACGGAACTCATGACGAAGGGTTGCGTGAATTTTATGAAACGTTGAAGAAACTTTCCATAAATGGAAGTAATCTTGATGCTGACCAGATTCAGAGTATTGCATTCCAAACTGCAAAATCCTACGATTATGAAATGAAAGAATGGTTTAAATACCTCTACCAGGTGTTGCTAGGGCAGTCGACTGGACCAAAGATAGGAAGTTTTATAGCACTGATTGGCATTAGGAGAGCTCTCGACCGACTTTCGCTATACTTCGAACAATAATAAAATAATGTTTGTTCGTATCAAAATCAGTTTAATGTTTTGGGATTTAAAAAAGAAGATTTAACTAGGTGAGAACTCTTTTTGGTTTTATAGAGCCAAAAGGAAACCCAGCTAACGGTGGTCCTTCTGCCATACCAACGCCAAAAAAACGACCATTTTTGTCATGAATTCTAGTCAGTAACTCTCCATTGTTGTCTTGGTATTTTAGGATATCTGACACACCGATAGGCATTCCATTTATTACCCTCTCTTCAGCATGCGAAATTACTATGGCCTTGGACATGTGTGAAAGACCTTCCGATATGCTTAGAAAGCCATCTTGGGCATCTAGTCCTTCACTAGAAGATAATGAATCAAGTTCGATAGATTTAATTAAATGGAAATTGCCAGCGCGAAGTCTTGTAAGACATTTTAAGTGGGCATAAACTCCAAGTGTAAGTCCCATGTCGTGACAGAGTGTGCGCAAGTAAGCTCCAGCAGAAACTTTAGCTATAAAACGAACCTCAGAGCTACTTTTACTAATGAACTTGATTTCACTCACGTTAATAGGGAGCGCTTCCCTTTTAACACTCAAACCTTGACGGGCTAGTACATACAACCGTTTGCCATCAATTTTTTTTGCTGAATACATTGGTGGAACTTGAAGTGTTTGCCCTTTATAGCTACTCATGACTTTAATAATCTCAGCCTCAGTGACACTTGAAGGGTCTGCCTCGTTTAGTATTTTCCCCGTTCGGTCTTGAGTGTCAGTTTCTGAGCCTAAGCTCATGATTGCTTCATACTCTTTACTATGCTTTTCTAGAAAATGCACGAAGCGTGTTGCCCTTCCCATTGCCACCACAAGCACTCCTCTGGCAATAGGATCAAGTGTCCCGATGTAACCAATCTTTTTTACTTTAAGATTTCTTTTTATTATTCGCACAACCTCTGCTGAGGTTATGCCATCAGGCTTGTTTATATTTAAAAACCCTTCAACTTCCAATATCATCCTCTTTATTTGTCACAACATCAGCATCATTTGGCATAATTTTATTTAACAGTTTTCCTATACGAACACTATGCTCTATGGAGTTATCCAAGGTGAAGGATAATTCGGGAGAAGATCTTATTCGCATTCGTTTTCCAATGAGACTGCGTAAAAATCCAGCACCTCTTATAAGAGCCTCCAAGGTCTTTTTCCTTTTATCGTCATCTCCGTAGACTGAAACAAAGATGTTGGCGTGCCTAAGGTCTTTTGATAGAGTGACTTTAACTACTGAGACAATGCCAGCGATGCCTGGATCTTTTAGGTCTTCCCGAAGCGCAGTTGAAACTTCCCTTAAAATTTCTTCCGAAAGTCGGTCGGTTCGGTTAAATCGTTTCATCGGTAGATCTATAGCCTCATGTATTCCATTGACACATTATCCACTGTGGCGTTTTGCGAAATAAAATTAAAAACAGCTTGAAGTTGTCGATCGGCATGGCTTTGTTCTGAAGATACTACACATACGCCCAATATGGACGACTGATAAATATCATGATTTGCAATTTCTGATATAGACACATTAAAACGTGATCTAACTTTGTCTTTAAGGCTTTTGACAATTTTTCGCTTCATTTTAAGCGAAGTAGCCCCATGAATTGACAATGAAATCTTACATGTGCCGACGAACATTATCGACTACTCAGAACCCTAAACTATAAACAGGAACAAATGAACTGTTCTTCATACGTTATCGAACAGTCTAGAAAAACATTCTTTGCCTATTCAGTTAGTTGCCGTTCAAAAAAAACTCTCTTAATAACCAAGGAAACCAAAGCTAGTATCCCATCTTATAAGCTTTCCTGCGTTTTTTAAGTGCTTCTTTTTGTTTCCGCTTTTTCTTAGCTGATGGCTTTTCATAGGTCTTTCGCTTTTTTAGTTCCTTCCAAAGTCCATCTTTAAGAAGTTGTCGTTTTAAAGCTTTTAAAGCGTGGTCAACCTGTTGATTGATTACCTTTACCTGCAAACAATTCTCCGTTTCAACATAATTTTGTCAAAAATCAAAATAGGCTATTAGTAGTAAATCCTCTTGCATCGCGTTATCAGATATTATATCAGTCATGTGCTATGCAAAATGGAATTGGCATTTAACCACCAACGGGATTACAGGTCAAGTACAATAATAATTTGCCTGATTAATTGTCATTTGCCCTACAATCGTTAGAGTAGAATTTATTGTAAACCGTTCGAGGTACACTAAATGCAATATACTTGTGTGGGCCAGATTATGTTTGCGGCTAACGCATTATGCGGTAATTTATACATAAAAACGAAGGTTTTTTTATGTATAAATTCTACTACGACATTTCTGTGTTTAGATTAGAGCAATGACGCTAAGGCCGATTAAGATTATTGAAGATAGACTAGGCTCAGTAATATTTAGGCATCGTACAGCGGTCCTCATCGCAAGTGCCATGGTATTGGTAATCACCGCATTCGGCGTAAAAAATCTTACATTCGACAATAATCTGCGTGTGTTCTTTAGTAAGGAGAACCCTCAACTAGTTGCATTTGAACGTAAGGAAGCGATATACACCAAGAACGATAATGTGATGTTCGCTATTGCTCCAAAGAATGGTGATGTTTTTACAAAAAACACGCTAATAGCCATTGCAGACCTTACTGAGCTTTCTTGGCAGATTCCATTTTCAAGTAGGGTTGATAGCCTGACAAATTATCAAAACACTTATGCAGATAATGACGATTTAATAGTTGAAAGTCTTGTCGAAAATGCTGAGTCACTATCGGAAGCTGAAATTGCCAAAATAAAAGAAATTGCCCTTAAAGATCCACTTATCATTAACCGTGTTATTTCGGACAAGGGTCATGTGGCTGGGATAAACGTTACAATTGCAAAGCCAGAGAAAACGTTGGGCGAGTCTGGCAAGGTAGCAAAATTTGTCCGTAAACTAGTGGCTGACTTCGAGAAGAAAAACCCAGATATTACAATTTATACATCTGGTTCAATGATAATTGATAACGCATTTAAAGAAGCCACACAGCGAGACATTGTTACATTGTTTCCGCTGATGTATCTATGTTTAACGGTTATAATATGGTTAGCTATCCGTTCAATTACGGGTGCCTTTGCCACATTATTGGTTATAGGCTTTTCTGTTGCCACAGCTTTAGGTGCAGCAGGATGGGCAGGTATTATACTTACACCTCCGACGGCTGTGGCCCCAACAATCATACTTACACTAGCGATTGCCGATAGTGTGCATATTTTGGTAACAGCTTATCAGCAACTTGCTAAAGGTAGAAGTCAAGAATTTGCCATTTGCGAGTCCATACGGATTAACATGCAACCAGTATTTTTGACCAGTATTACAACTGCAATCGGTTTTTTATCGATGAATTTCTCCGATGCACCACCATTCCGAGATTTGGGCAACATTGTAGCCGTAGGAGTAATGGCAGCATTTTTCTACAGTATCCTAACTCTTCCGGCAATTATGTCTTTCATGCCCATGAAAGTATGGGGTGAAAATAGAACCAGGTGGCAAATGGAGCAATTTGCCAGTTTTGTGATATCTCGACATAGACCTCTGTTTTGGGGGATGTTGGGAATTGCTATATTACTAACGGCTGGGGTTTTTAAACTCGAAATGAACGATGATTTTATTGAGTATTTTGACGAGTCGTACCAGTTTCGTCGTGCTACCGATTTTATGGAAAGTGAACTCACTGGATTTGATGTAATAGAGTACTCTCTCTCTTCTGGCGAGAAAGGTGGAATAAATAACCCTGATTACCTAAAGGTTGTAGAGGACTTTTCCAAGTGGTATGAACAACAGCCAAATGTTATTAGAGCTTATAACATCACTGATACCTATAAGAAGCTCAACAAAAGCATGCACGGTGATGACAACTCTTTCTATACTATTCCTGAATCCAGAGAGCTTTCCGCGCAGTACCTTTTGCTTTACGAGCTTTCTTTGCCTTTTGGGCTAGACATTAATAACAACGTGAATGTGGATAAATCATCTACCCGTATGGTGGTAACTCTAAGGGGAATGACATCACGCGATCTACGGGAAATGGATAATCGGGCTCGACAATGGCTACAAAATAATGCTCCGAAAAGCATGTTTACGTATGGTACCGGCTTATCAATAATGTTCGCTAATATTTCAAAACGAAACATAGAAAGTATGCTAGGTGGTTCTGCAATGGCTCTTGTCTTGATATCAATAATAATGATCTTAGCACTCCGCTCTTTTCGGCTTGGGATATTAAGTTTAATACCAAACTTGCTGCCAGCTTTAATGGGTTTCGGTTTATGGGGTATGATGGTAGGAAGGGCTGGGTTGGCTCTTTCAGTGATAGCCGCAATGACCATAGGTATTGTGGTTGATGATACCGTTCATTTCATGAGCAAGTATCAAAGGGCTAGAAGAGAATCAGACGCCACACCAGAGGAAGCTGTTCGATACTCTTTTAATACTGTGGGAGTGGCTCTAATAATTACTACATTTGCCCTTGTTGTTGGATTTATGGTGCTGAGCACGTCAGGATTTAAAGTAAACGCAGAGATGGGGTTGCTCACCGGTATCACTATTACTATTGCACTTATTATAGACTTTCTATTTCTTCCAGCCTTACTTATGAAGGTGGATAAACATACAATTAACGATAGTGGAGGGTGTTAAGGATGAAAAGGTTGATGCTGCCGCTAAGCGTAGTATTGCTTCTGCTACCAATGGTGGCAAGTGCTGAAACTGTAGAGGAAAAAGGTTTAAGGCTTGCTGTGGAAGCGGCTAATCGCGATCATGGTTTTGGCGATTTTACCGCAGATATGGTAATGACTCTTAGAAACAAGCATGGAGATGAGAGCGAGAGACAGGTCAGGATAAAAAGGCTCGAAAATAAAAATGATGGCGAGAAGGGATTATCCATATTCGACAGCCCTAGAGATGTTAGAGGCACTGTTTTTCTAAGCCACTCTCACAAGAAAGGTCAAGACGATCAATGGCTCTACTTGCCTGCACTGAAAAGGGTTAAGCGAATTTCTTCTCGAAACAAATCTGGATCTTTTATGGGCAGTGAATTTGCATATGAAGATCTTTCAAGCCTAGAGGTAGAGAAGTATACTTATAAATGGTTGAGAGATGAGAAGTTTTTCGATCACGATTGCTATGTGTCTGAGAGTTATCCAGTTGATAGAAGAAATTCCGGATATAGCAGACTGTTAACTTGGGTAGACAAAGACAGTCTTCGTCCTTGGAAAGTAGAGTATTATGACAGAAAGAATGCTCACCTAAAAACACTTACATTTTACGATTACGGCAAATATGTTGATAAATATTTTAGAGCTGGGCAAATGAAAATGGTCAACCACCAGAGCGGTAAAAGCACCGATCTTAGATGGATGAACTATAGATTTAATACCGGGCTCAAAGATTCAGATTTTAGTAAAAATAGCCTAAAACGGATTAAATAACCATGTTTAGTGCGACCTAGACATGCGTGATGTAAACAGCTTTTATCAGGGTTTAAAAAAAGTATTTGTTTTTACATTGTTCATCATATTGGCTATTGGATATGAATCGGTAATGGCAATAGGATTGACCGGTTATATTGCTCCAGAAGGGCGATATTTTCCATCCGATCACTTGTATATGGGCCAGAAAGATAACGATGCGTCAGTTGCTATTCAATTAGAGGCTTATCATGAATGGGGTAATGGATCGAGTATTACTTTCGTTCCTTTTGCACGGTTCGACAGCAATAACAACAAACGATCACATTACGATATTCGCGAGTTGAACTTTCTATGGGTGACAGAGAGTTTTGAAACTCGACTGGGAGTGGGAAAAGTATTTTGGGGTGCGATGGAGTTTGTGCATCTTGTTGATATAATTAATCAGACTGACCTCGTAGAAAATATTGATGGCGTTGAAAAGCTCGGTCAGCCTATGCTCAATGTTTCCATTCCGTTCCAATCCATGTCGCTAGACTTTTTTGTTCTACCATATTTCCGGGAAAGAACTTTTCCTGGGGAAGAGGGTAGATTGCGTGCCCCATTTGTAGTTGATACTAATAATGCTCAGTATGAGGATAAAGCTAAGCAAGAGCATGTTGACTATGCAACCAGACTGAACATAACTTTTGATGATTTTGATGTGGGGCTTTCTTTTTTTAATGGAACTAACCGTGACCCCAACTTGGTTCAGTTAATGTCGTCAAGTGGAACCGATTTGTTAATTCCCTATTATGAACAGATACGGCAAGCAGGAATAGATCTTACCGGTGCATTGGGGGAATGGCTTCTCAAACTAGAGGCAATCTATCGCTGGGGTAGCCTTGCCGAGTTTTACGCAGTGGTTGGCGGATTTGAATACACTTTTATTGGGTTTGTTTTGCCTAATGCAGATTTGGGAATGATAGTTGAGTATGCACACGACCAGCGTGGGATAGATGGAATGAGCCTAAACCAAAATGATGCCATGTTTGGATTGCGGCTTGTTCTGAATGATCAAGCGGGCACTGAAATTCTAACTGGATTTTCGTACGATAGAGATACACATTCCAAGTTAGCAAGTGTTAGGATGAGCAGACGTATTGGTGACAGTGTCAAGCTTGCCTTGGAAGGCTGGATTACCGCAGACCCACCAAAGGATGATGTTTTTTTATACTACTTACGTGATGATGATTTTATCGGGTTGGAAGTTACCTTTTATTACTAATAATAAAGTACCAAACACTTCACCATACGATTTCGCAACCTATAGGATTGCTCGTTTGTTACGTTGTGTGCAAACAATCTATTTCTTTGATTTGAACATAGCATAGTCGAACATATCAGCTTGCATGGGGGGGGATACGGTTGTAATAATAGGTAGTCACATGTTCTCGTGTTGCGGGAAATCGGTTTGGGAGGAACAACGAGATTTGTCTAACAGCATAAGAAAAAAGGAGTGATTGATATAGGTAACAATGTTGTGAATACTGAAGCCTCGGTTGTTATTCGCATAGAAGGTATGTCTTGTGCTGCCTGTTCAACTCGTGTGGAGCGGTCATTGGATGAACTCGATGGCGTTGTGGAGGCCGTTGTAAACCTAAGCACAAAAAAAGCCCATGTAACTTTTGATACTTCCATTACACGTTTGCAACAGATCAAGGAAATTATAATAAAAGCTGGTTACGAGCCGCTAACTAACACTCAGGATCCCGTTATTGGCTTCACGCCACAATTAACCCGTCCTTCTTTTAATCTTTCATTCGCCATAGTGTTTGTAATTCCTTTGGGTGTTCTGACGATGGGTCCCATGGTGGGGTTAAGTATACCAATTATGCTTGATGCCAACTCAAATGCCATAACTGCTTCTTTGGTACAGTTTTTGTTAACGTTGCCAATAGTTTTTGCTGGTAGGGGGTTTTACAAGTCAGGAATAAGGGCGGTGTTGCATGGCGGTTCTAACATGGACACTTTAGTTACCATCGGAACATCAGCCGCGATAATTTACTCTGTGTACGGGATTAGTAGAATTTTTGGTGGTGAAGCTGGCTTTGTAAGCAACTTATATTTTGAATCTGCTGGATTCATAATCACCCTTGTTCTTCTAGGAAAATTCATTGAAGACTTAGCTATGCAGAAGATGTCCTCTGCTATTTCAAAGCTTGTAAGCCTCTCTCCTATAACCGCAACGCGAGTTGAAGCTGATGAACTGAAAGAAATATTACTCGAAGATGTTAATCTAAATGACACTCTATTGGTTCGGCCTGGTGAGAAGGTACCAACAGATGGGGAGCTGATTAAGGGGGAGACATCGATTGATGAATCAATGTTGACGGGCGAAAGTATGCCAGTAAACAAAATGGCTGGGGATTTGTTAATAGGAGGAACAATAAATGGAGAGGGAGCCATAAGAATGCGGACTACCCATGTTGGCTCGGAAACAACTCTTGCCAGAATAATTAAAATGGTTGAAGATGCCCAAGGATCTAAAGCTCACATCGCTAAATTGGCCGACAGGGTGTCCGGGGTCTTTGTTCCATTTGTTATTGTTGTGGCTATTCTTTCTGCTATGGCATGGTTCTACAGTGGGGCATCCTTTGAGTTTGCACTTACCATATTCATATCTGTGCTTATTATTGCATGCCCCTGCGCTCTAGGTCTTGCCACTCCAACTGCCATAATGGTTGGAACAGGGAGAGGGGCCGAACTAGGTATATTGATAAAAAATGCCGCAGCCCTTGAGAATACAGACAAAATAAATACCGTAATCTTTGATAAAACAGGAACTATAACGGAAGGCAAACCATCGATGGTTTTTTTCCATACCTTCAATCAAATGGACGATGATCAGCTGTTATCGCTTGCCGCATCAGTTGAAGCCGGGTCTGATCACCCACTGTCGAAAGCAATTGTAAATGCGGCAATGGAGAAAAATATCCCTTATAATATGGCTAGTGAGATAAAAAACGTACCGGGGTTTGGTATCGTTGGGAACGTTGCAGGTAAAGAAATAAACATAGGAAAACCTGAATTGCTTGATGCGCACAATGTGGATAGACTCGTTGCGGCAAAAACCCTAAAAGACATAGTGGAATCCGGCCATACCCCTCTACTAATGTCCGTAGACGGGAAGTTAAGTGCGGCTATTGCAATGTCTGACACTATAAAGCCAAACAGCAAGAAGGCCATAGCAAATCTCATGGCCATGGGTATAGAACCGATCATGATCACAGGAGACAACAACGCAGTGGCAGTTTCAGTAGCCAAGGAAGTTGGGATTGACAGAGTTATTGCTGGAGTTCTGCCTCAGGACAAGGAGCTTAAGGTCCGCGAGTTACAAGAATCTGGAAGAAAGGTAGCGATGGTGGGCGATGGAATAAATGATGCACCGGCCATTGCTAGGGCAAACCTTGGCATAGCAATGGGAGCTGGGACAGATGTGGCGATGGAGTCCGGTGATATTGTTTTAATGAACAGTGATTTAATGGGAGTGGAAAAAGCACTTCAATTGGGTCGGTCTACTATGCAAAACATTAAGCAAAACCTTTTCTGGGCGTTTTTCTACAACGGCATAGGGATTCCGATTGCCGCCGGTTTACTTTTTCTCCTTGGCGGACCACTGCTGAAACCAGTTTTTGCCGCCGCTGCCATGAGTTTAAGTTCCATTTCAGTGTTAACCAACGCCCTCAGGCTCAGGGCGTTTAGGTAGGAGCTAGAAGCCAACCAAGTGGCTGTCAACCTATAACGGCTTTGTAGAAAACGCGCAGATGGTATTTACTACCAGCGTTTTCGCTCTGATCGAGACCCCTTAGGCTCAGACTGGTTAACCCTTAACACGCGACCATCGTGCTCTGTGTTGTTGAGGGCTTTAATTGCTGCGTCAGCATCAGCATTTTCCATTTCGACGAATCCAAATCCACGAGATCTCCCCGTCTCACGATCAGAGACTACCTTACATGAATGAATAGCACCATAAGCCTCAAACAGTTCTCGTAGACTATCTTCTGTCACCGAGAATGACAGATTTCCAACATAAATATTCATTGTCGTTACTAATCCTTTTTTAACATTTCTAACAATACAGTTTCCATAAAACAAGGTTCGGGAGCCCGTTGTGAAATCGACCTTTTAGTCGCACACTGAGGAAAACCAACTCTTAGTCGCACACTGAGGAAAACCAAAGGGAGGTTTCTTGCTTGCATTCAGCTATAACTTAACTGCCCGAAACTTTGGGAAATACTACATGAGTTTGTAATCCTTGTCTACTTAATTCCCATCCTAATTGTTATCTGCTACATACTTTCACACTGTTTAGTAGGTTGGAATATTCATGAGTATTACATTTCGGGTTTACGCTATGGTGAGTTCTTCACCTGTTATAAGCAGATGGCCATCCACATTTTGGACACTGCCAGTGATTATGAATGGGCCGTGATTATCCTCAGAAAGGTGATGTCCACATTGCTGGTAAGCACGAGGGAAAAGAGTTGCTTCGTAAATGGCAGTTTCATCTTCCATTGTTAAGAATTTCATTGTTCTACCACGAACTGTATTTGTGCGTTGACTGTGGACTAGCCAACCAACCAGGGTAATTCGTTTGCCGACATACTGTGAAAGGTTGTTAGCCGTGGTTAGGCCTTTAGGTAACTGGTCCCGATAGATGGCTAATGGATGTGCCCAAATGGTAAAACCCAACAGTTCATGCTCATATTTAAGCAGTTCTTTAAAGGGGTAGGGGTTTGCCACTGGCAATTGTGGCTCCGTGTCAATGAGCCGTGGTTCGTTGCATCGACCGGTTCCTCTTTCCAACGTCGCCGATAGGAGAGCAGGTCGGGGGTATCCAAATGAGTCAAATGCTCCAACCACAGCAAGGGATTTTGCTTCCGCAATTGCGACTTGCCCACGGCTTAAAAAGTCTCCTAGTGACAAGTAAGGTCGGTTTTCTTGGATTGTTGCAATGCTCTTTTGGGAAAGTCCTTTTATATGGATGAGGCCTGTCCGAATGGCATTTGCCTGTTTCGAACCATTTGCCTTCTCAGCTGTGCATTCTTTGTCGCTTCTGTTTACATCTGGTGGTAGGATAACAATCCCCATTCGCCTCGCTTCCTCTATGTACGAACTTGTTGTGTAAAACCCACCATGGTTAGCGATTACTGCAGCCATGAATTCCGCCGGGTAATGCGACTTGAGGTATGCTGTTTGCCACGATACAACAGCAAACGAGGCACTATGGGCTTTGCAAAAAGCATAACTACCGAAGCTTTCGATCTGCCGCCAAGCCTCTTCTGCAATGTCGGTAGCAAGTCCAGTTTTTTTAGCACCATCAATGAACCGATTTTTGTGATATCGCATGGAATCGCACCCCTTGCGCTTGCTCATTAACCGTCTAAGAGCATCTGCCTCACCAAGGCTCATTCCTGCGATTGCATGAAGTACTTTCATTACATCTTCTTGGTAGACCATTACTCCGTAAGTCTCTTCTAAGATTTTTTTTAATACGGGATGAAAATAATGCGGCTTTTCCTTTTTAACGTGTCTGTTGATGTACGCCTTCATCATTCCGGAATTGGAAACTCCAGGACGAATGATAGAGCTTGCCGCTACCAACGTCTCGAAATCATCAATTAGTAGTTTTTGCAAAAGTCCTCGCATAGCTGGTGACTCTATGTAAAAACAACCCATTGTCGCGCCATCTCTCATTCGCTGTTTGGTTGCTTCATCATCTACCGGCTTGACCTCATCCCAGTTAACATGGATACCATATCCTTTTTCTATCTCCGCCCTCACATCAGAGACTACCGCTAAGGCTCGCTGACCTAAAATATCAATCTTTACAAGGCCAAGATCATCGATGCCGTACATGTCAAGTTGGGTGATGGCCAGACCGCGACCGGACTTTTCCAACGGTGAAAAACTTTCAATTGGTTCAGGAGTGACAACTATTCCGCTGCAATGGGTAGAAAGACAGCGAGGGAAACCTTCAATTGTTTTGGCAAAGTGGATGATAGAGTAGTATGGTTCTTTTTCTAGTGGTAAACCGCGGAATTCTGGTACCTCTTTGACAGTGGCATCTATTTTTGTGAGTTCACAATAGCTTGGTAACCGTTTTGCCAAATACGACAATTCCTTTTCCCCCATACCGAACGCCTTGCCTACTTCCCGGATAGCCCCTTTACCACGATAGGTGACATGTGCTCCAATTATGGCCACTTGTGCCTCGCCATAACGGTTGTAAATGAACCGCAATATTTCCTCTCTTCGGTTCCACGGAAAATCAAGGTCAATGTCCGGTTTGTCCCTTCTTTCCGGGTTTAGGAACCGCTCAAAATAAAGGTTATATTTTAGTGGACAGATTTCAGTAATGCCGAGACAAAAACAGACCAACGAGTTGGCAGCGGAGCCACGCCCAACGGTTGGAATCTGTAGACGCTTTGCTTCATTAACTATGTCGCGGACAATCAAAAAATATTCATTGAAACCGAGCCGATCAATGATGTCTAGCTCATACTCAAGGCGCGCCGTAGCCGCCGTGGTGGCAAACTGGTAGCGATGTGTAAGCCCACCGCGGGCCAATTCACCTAGCATTGCTTTTGCGGAAATAACTGGCAGTGAGTTGTAGACGGGAAAGCGATTTACACCCAACTCAAATCTAAAGTTACACCTTTGGGAAATTTCTATAGTGTTTGCAGTGGCTTCTGGGATCTCCCGAAATAGATACTCCATCAGATCAGCTGGTTTTAACCACGCATGCCGTGAGGCTAATGCCCCAGGTGGTAGTGTCCCAACAGTACGGTTAGTACGAATCGCTGTAAGAAGTTTGTGGGTGGCGTAGCCTGTTTCATCGGCAAAGTGAACATTATTGGTAGCAACAGTTGGAAACCCAAGCCGTTTTGCCAGGCGAAATGTGGTTATTACCTGTTTGTAGTTACCACGCTCGGTATGATCGGTGAGTTCGGCAAATCGGTTTTGGAGCGAGCCAAAAAGCCTGCAAGCCTTCAGTGTTTCGGGGTCAGATGAGATTACAATTACCTGTTCTGATACCGCTGCAACCATACCCGGGAGCGAAAAATTATCAGGGTCAAACTGGCGTCTGGTCACGAGGCGGCATATTTCTCTATACCCTTTTTCGTTCTGTGCCAGAAGAACAGCGTATCGAGCCGAAGGCCATCCAACTTTGCTCGGATGGTCGATTACCGTGCCAATAACTGTTTTAACACCGTGTACGTCACCGGCTTTTTGGGCTAAAATTGCACCATGGAGGCCGTTTGTATCAGTGATAGCAAGACTCGGCATACCAAAGTGCGCTGCTTTTGAGAAAAGCTGGTTAAGTGAGCTAGCGCCCGCTCCCATAGAATAGCAGGAATGACAATTAAGGTGTACGAAAGAACCCATTACTAACCACCAGTGAATAATGTTTTTCACATTATACGAAAATTTAACGAAAATCAAGGATGTTACACAACACGGAAGAAAAAAACTGGGGGAATGTGTACTGCTATCATGAAATCAATTATAGGCGGCATAATTGATAGGTAGTAAAGGTCAGGTCAATTATTTAAATGGCGGGGTCGACGAGACTCGAACTCGCGACCTCCTGCGTGACAGGCAG
>DLRR01000014.1 GCA_002500605.1 Nitrospinaceae bacterium UBA7883
CCCTCCTCTCCGATAGGAGTGCTTAGAGAGATGCGTGTTGCAGTGACCCGCAATACACGGTCTGGGAAGAATATCCTTGGGCATGATGAAACTATCACCGTGGATGATGCGATTAAAGCGGTTACGATTAATGCCGCCTGGCAAATATTTGAAGAAGACACCAGAGGCAGCCTGGAGGTGGGTAAACTCGCTGATTTCACGGTTCTCTCTGGAAACCTCCAAAAGATCCTGCCAGAAGAGTGGAAAAGCATTGAAATCGTAGGCACCTATCTGGCTGGAGAACCCACCGTCAATGAAGGATGGTCATGGCGGAAAATCAGTCTGATGATACAAGCAGGGTGGGGAATGATTTTTGATTAAAACAAAATTGCTGCCGCTGTTTTATATGGTCTGTGGTCCTTTTTTGCTCCAGGTTCGTACATGGCGGTTATGATGTTTTCGGAGGATAAAATTACCGACCCGCTTGCCAACCAGTTACAGCAAACTGGCCTGGCACTTCTGGTAATTGCCTGTTGGATTAATGTATCCCGTTCAGTGATCACCCAAGACAATATTTCTACCTTTATGCAACATCACGCTGTCGGTTGGGGAATATTTGGAGTTAAAGAATAGGAATGAACTTATCTGCTTTTGTAGTGGGGCCGTAGCTCAGATGGGAGAGCGCAGCGTTCGCAACGCTGAGGTCAGGGGTTCGATCCCCCTCGGCTCCACCAATTAAGCCCTCTTAAAACAATTGGTTGCATGCTAAGCATCATCAGCAAAATCCCTTGAATTTACAAATTGTGACAGAATCGTCCAAAACTTCAACGCCAGGACGTAAGCTTTCGATACAGTGATGAGCATAACGCTGGGTCATCCGTATATCCTTGTGACCCAAAAGTTTTGAGACCACATACAGGTCAACTCCAGCCCTCACAAGCCTCGTTGCAAACGTATGCCCTAGCTCAGCTATTTGTTCAAATAGAGCTGGTCTGTCACCCGATCATAATCGATCAAAACAATCTGACGTCTCTTAAATATTATTTCTTTTTCTATTACATGCGAAAAATCGTTTTCACGTTCACGGTAATCGACTGCCGCAACCTTTACTCTATGCATGCCGGCGCTGATCGTGAAATATTCATATGCATAGGTGATTCCATCGTTGCGAAAGCCTGTCGGGTAAATTATCTTATCGAGAGTCTCTTTATCGTCTAACCAGACTTTTAATCTAATTGGTAATCGTTCGCGGCTCCCACATTCCCTGAGAGCTGATTGCATATGTTTGCGTCTTTTATCCGCTTTTTGCTTAAAAGCATTTAGCTCCTTTTCATCGCACAGCCTTATTCTTTCGGAGCTTTTCTTAAAAGAGACAACCAATGCCGCCTCTTTTTTTTTATTATATTCATACGATGGCGATGTGGAGAACAAGAATATGAAAATGGCAGGAGATACAAGAGTGGCGATTGATGCGGCGGACAGCCTTCTTTTATCCATTTAGTATACGCCCTCCAGATTTATCCACTTTTACAGCATTTTTAAAATCTTCG
The DNA here is from genome assembly GCA_002500605.1 of Nitrospinaceae bacterium UBA7883. Lineage (GTDB taxonomy): Bacteria > Nitrospinota_A > UBA7883 > UBA7883 > UBA7883 > UBA7883. Next base: position 1,530 of record DLRR01000014.1, read on the forward strand.
ATCTCTTTTTTAAGGGCCTCTTTTTCAAAAGGAGATATAAGCATTATTTCTATATTTGGATCGTCCATCTTCTCCACCATAAATCGATCCCTTTTCAGATTATCTCTAAACTTTAACCGCCTTCGCTCTTCCCGGTAATGGCAATCCAATCCTCTGCATCCAATAACCAATATTCCCTCGGCTCCCATCTTAAAACTGTAATCGACAATTGCAGGGCTGATAACCCCGATGCATGGTGTTGTCATCACAGCTACTTCTTCGCAACATTTCATTCTGGTATTTTCGTGTGTAAAAAAAGCTTTCTGATCAAAGCTTCTCTCGCATACAAACGCCATGACCACCGGTTCGACGAGCATTTTGTTGTAATTCTTAAAAAGAAACTCGATATAATTCTGGAATTCGGTTACGCTCCAACCTCCCATAGATATGGCGCCTACTTCGCATGTATTTACACAAAATCCACACTCGGAGCAAAGGTCATCCACCACATACGCCTCCACTTCATTCGGCGCGCCTTCGAGCCTTGGGTTGAGTTCTATCGCTTCAAATGGGCAAGCCTTCTGGCAAAGAAGGCAACCTGTGCAGTCGCTTTGAGTGATTGTGACGGTCCCTTGGCCTACAGTTGGATTAATATATTTGGATTTGACCGGATCAGAAATTATCCAGGGCATAGCAAAGACTATTGCGTATAAAAGTCCGCCACCAAGCCATACCATGGCCGGTTGTAGCTCCAGCCAATCGATCAAAGGGAATGGGAAAAGATAAAACCAATCGATAGCCATAACGCCTACTAGACGACTCAGGTCAGCAGGATCTGCGCTTACAGCCGGTTTTATAATAGACAACACGACCAGAGTCGATAAAATTGTGATTGTTACAGCCCTGGGTGGGTTGATAACTGGCATAGATATACGCATACAATGGATCCACGCCAGTATTAACAATAGGCATGGAATGGCCAAGTGGAGATAGTTGAAAATAAAAAACAAGAGAGCGTTTACAGAATCGTTTTTGAGGAAATTTCTTGGCATCGGTTCGGAAAAAATGGGCAAAGCGTCGAAAATATGGGCTGACGTAACAGCTATCATTTGCGCCACTTCATCCCAAACTAAAAAATAGCCTGTCAAACCTTCAAGCCATATTACAGGTAAAATCGCCACTCCAGATATCCATGCCACCCATCGATATTTGCGAAACCTGTCTGAAAATAATACCTGCACAATATGTATCGCGATAACTATCATCATTCCATCAGCCGCATACCTATGCATTGACCTTATAATCCCTCCATACCATTTCTGGTCTTCGGTTAGATATTGAACCGACTTGTAGGCTCCGGATGGAGTCATGTCATAAAACAGATATAGGTATGTGCCTGTGGCGATAAGAATCCAGAGTAAAAGAAAAGTTATAGCGCCAAGATAGTACAGCGGATTCATTGAAGGGCCAAATATTTTGTTTAAAGCCTCCTGTGTCCGGACAAGCATATAGTTGCCCGGCCTGAGGACTGCCGGTATCAATTGTCCACTTTGCGACTTTTTTGGTTGAGAAGCTTCGGACTGATTTTGTGGGTTACCGCTGGACAACGTCTTCTCCATGTTTGAAATATCGACTAGCAAATGAAGATAAACGTTTTCTGAAGATGTAGATGACTGTTCCAGCGACTAATAGATACTGGATTAAGGACGATATTATCAATCCATAATCTATTTTGTACGTATTAGTGACTGGATCGTAATTTGAGCAGTAGGTCAAAGCCTGACTTATTGTGTCCGCAAATGTGTTTTTAACCGTTCTTCCTTCCATTGTCGCTATAATGGCTTCTTCCACCGTTACCGGGTCGAACTTGACACCATAGAAATGTTTCGCGATTTTAGAGTCTGGCCCTATCAAGGTCAGTCTGTTCATATGCTCATAGCCAGAATCTGTTTTTTCAAACCGAAATCCCATCTTGTTAGTTATCCTTTCCAGTGTTTGTGCATCCATCGAGGCGAAAATCCAATTGTCGAAATCATCAGTAAAGCTCTCCCCATACTCTTTAAGCAGTGGAGGCGTGTCATTTAAAATGTCGATGCTAATACTAAGAAAATATATATTTCCAGCAATTGAGGGGTTGATAGATTCCTTAACTCTTTTCACACTCCCGCTTATCATCAGGCAGGGGCCATGACAATCTGTAAATATATAGTTAATCAAAACCGGGTTACCTTTTAGGCTGTGCAGAGCGAAGAAATTTCCGTTTTGATTGACCAAACGATAATTTGGCAAAGATGATCCTATTGAAGCCTCAGATTTCTCCAGAGCAGATAACGCAAGCGATGGTGTAGAAAACATACAGGCAATAATTGCGGCGCTAAACAACCAATTCATATAACGAACTGTGTGGAATATTATTTTGACCATTGTAACAAGTTTAAACCTTATTCATATTGCTACTGAGAGATCGCAGGTATGATAAAAGTCAACTTCTGCAAGCATAAAAAAGCCCAGGCCAGAACTTAAGCCTGGGCTACATGTAACAAAACCGAAATACTATCCTACTTTCCAGATATCGAGAAGATATCTCCAGTTTAGCAGATAGAAAAGTACGAAAGTGACGAAAAAGATCGTTATCAAAATAAGCGATCCTTTGGGCCTGTGTTTTTCATTAAGCTCCATGTTCATCTCCTATTAAAGCAAGTTTATGCTTCTACTTTTTTGCCAATCAAAAGTGTGGCGACCGCTATAACACAATATATAGCTCCGCCAATACAAGCCAGCACACCAGCAATTCCCATAATCGCGAGGTTAAGATCCACAACTGGACCAAAATTAACCTGGAAAGGAGATTCTATACCGCTCATATCCCAGCTCCTTCTCGATACGCCAAAACCACCTGCGATCATCATCGTGATAGAAACCACATACATACTCAATCCAAATAGATATGGCTGGATTTTAGCCAACTTAGGGAAGGCGACTTCACGAAGGAAAATAAGGGGTAACACATAATACGTTAAACCCATGAAAGCAAGAGTTGTCCCCACCACCACGGTGGCGTGGAAATGGCCGGGAATCCTCATTGTATTGTGGGCGATGATATTAACTTGCTCCGTGCCATACACGACACCAGTGATACCGCCCAAAAAGCCAAACCCGACAAGGGAAATAGCGAGCGCCGAAAAAGCAGGGTTTCCCCACGGGGCTTTTTTAAGCCATTCAAACGCGCCACGCGTGAAACCTTTTTTGCGGAGAGCCACTTCAACAGCGGCCGGAACCGAAAACGCATGGATCATGCTGGCCAACACCGCAAGATGCATAAAGTAGCCGGTGTTCCATATTTTATGCTCTATTCCAAGACCAGGATCCACCAAGAGGTGATGCTCTGAAGCTATGTTGATAAAAAGGATATAAAGCACAAATGCAGTGCGGCATACCTTTTCGTTAATAGGAATAGCACCAACCGTTAACGTGCCAAGCAGATACCATACCGCCACCATGGCAGCCACATTTATCTGCTGGGAAGAATGGCCAAAACCCCAGAATAGCATTCTATATAACTCAGCATCCATCATTGGGGCTAGTCCCGCTGCCCATGCCCATGTGGGGATGAAGGTGATGGCGCCATGTACGAGAGTAAACAAGGCTATAATCGCCGCCGCTGCAGCGCCGAAGGTGACCAACGGCATCGAGCCTGAGTATGTTTTTTCCTTTTTGGCCACCACCAGTGTCCCAAAAAAGACAAGGCAACCAACTATTGCTCCAACGGCAAAAATGATAACGCCCAGGTAATACATATGGTCCGCCTTTAATGGCACATATGAGGTGAACATCACATCAGCGTTGCCTAGCAAAATCTCAACGGCCACTATCGCCGCGCCAACAAACATAAGCAGGAACTGAAGCCAACCCGCCCAAGGCGTCGCCAATCGGCAGTTTAACAGGACAGCGCTTGCAAAATATAGAATAGCCATCTCGAAAAATATCATCCAGGCCACAAGCATGGCGATACCATGAAGCGATAACATTCTATAGAACCATTCATCATCAAGAAGATGAACGGCCTGCCATCTAGTAAGTACAAGTGTAAGACCGACAATGCCGCCAACGAGAAGAAAAACTATCGCTGTAACGGCGTTTGTCTTAATCAGGTTTTCCGCGGGGCCGTGAACCTTAAGTCCTGTAGTGGCACAAGTTCGAAATTGTTCCGCTGTGGCTTCCATATTCCAGTCCCCCTTTATTGAACGATGATCTTGCCCATCATATTGTGATGGCTGATCCCGCAAAATTCGTTACAAATGATGTTAAAAGTTCCTGTTGAGGTGGGAGTGATTGTCAAAACATAATCATAACCCGGAACCGCCTCAAAATTAAGATTTATAGGGTATATAGACATACCGTGCAAAACGTCTATTGATGAGAGATGAAGTCTGTAGGTTTCGTTAACTTTTAACTTCAGGACTGGATCCCATTGCCATTGAGACCCTCGCAAGAAAATATCGGCCCCGGCTGGTGGCTCTACAACGGCGAAGTCGCCTTCAACGCCAACCTTGTACTTGTCTATAAACTCATCCGTCAGTTTGTCGAAATCTTCCGGAGCGATCCTGTAATATTCGGCTGAAGGATTATGCTCCCCCACCACATGCCATAACGGCATAATTAAAGTCATGAGGATGCACCAGATCAATGCGACGGTTATCCAGATTCTTTCCTCTTTATGAACTGGAGTTTTCCACCATCCTGGTTGGAGAGATTGTACACTCATAGTATTTTTACCTTTACTGTTTGTGTTTTGCTAGTTAACAAGTGGAGATAAAGGTGTGCTAAAAATCTCGTACACGCCCCATATGGTGTAGAGCGTAAATGGAATCCCCATCCCCAAGATAAAAAGAAGAAAAATGTTGTCGTAGAACTTTTCCCATTTGGATATGGGTTCACCCGATGAATCGTTTTCTTGAGCCATTTACATCCCCTCCGTTTTTTGTTTACGGGAAATCAAATAAAGTAAAAAACCCTGTATATGCAACATGATCGAATATTTCGTCGGTATCGACGTATCTCCTAAAAATTTGTCGCATGGTGGTTTCCCACGAATAACCGAAACAGTAATGCTACTGGTTTAAGTTCGCAAATACTGTGCCAACATGTTTTCTTCTGATGTGGATGGAATTTTGGTAATGAACTTACCAGCCCTGGAAAGAATGTGTTCGGAGTTTGCTATCAAACAGTGAAAAGCAACAAACCCTGACAAATTGGGATTTCTGGCTTTTGGTAATGAACTTACCATGCCTGGAAAGAATGTATTCGGAGTTTGCCATCAAACAATGAGAAGCAATACATGTATGCACAAAACTACACTAGCTTCAGCCCAATAATACAATTAGATAGAAACAGATAGATGGTGCTTAAATGCATAATTACTGTTTTTCGTTACACCTGTTTTAATAAACAATGCTTCCACGATCTAAAAAGAGAAGTGATATTTTTATAAAGAAAGATTGAACGAAATGTTCTAAATATATCAAATTATAAAACTTGGCTAAGCTATTACAATGGTTCTAATTTGAAGGATGTGGCTTTTCTAAGTATAGTCTGCGGTTTTCTTTTTCTATTTTTGGATTGCTTAACGTAAGTGTCATCGGATATGGCTGTAGTCCAATATTGCTAATCTTTATCCTGAACTCCAGCCGTGGTTGATCGCCAATACACTTTCCCCAGCACGCCTGGATATGAAGCATCTGCCTGCCGGAATAATCGGGCCTTCCATATTTTTCCACAAACTTTTTGAAGATCGGGTCTGGATCCTGCTTTGTTGGGAATATCCTTAATAGCTGAATTCGAAAAAGTTTTTTCCCAAGTGCATCGTTAGTAAAATACATATGAACCTCGCTTATCTTGGCTCGATATCCCATAATGCTTTTTTTATCCGGTTTTATTTCATCGATTTTGATGCTTGGATAACGGGTCTTTATTTCCTCAACCGTTTGCCCAAGCCGAAAACCCTGGATATCTAATTCGAGTACATTTGTAGTGGCAGACAACGGAGATGTCGACACTAATAAAAAGGCAGAGCCAACCAAGGCGATATAGGCGATTACACGGAACATGTATTTCATAAATTAAAATAAATTATCGAAAAGGTAAAATATTACTGAACAAGATAAATGACAACTCTTATAATGCATAGTTGAATTAATGTCAGGTTACTTGATAATACCTGCTCTGATATAAAAGATTATATTTCATTAAAATGATCTCTCCGTTTTTCAAAATAATATATCAAAAGGTGTAACTATTAATCTACGACCTTTATCTTTTGTCGTTCGTAGTCATGGTATTGTTGCCATGGTGTTTTATAGTAACTTACCTTGCTTTCTTACCTGAGACGACACCATAGTGCTTATGTATCAATTGGAATAATGTATGGGTTTACTTTTTGAGGAATATTTTCAGAATAATTAGTCAAATTCAAGTACCAATTCCGATGATCTAATCCCGATAAAAGCTGTGGGAATGGCGTTGATTTCTCCATTTACCTGAGCGCCAATACTAAAAAGTCACGACCAAGCTTCCTTAAGACGAACTCTAAGCTAATAACTTTCATTTATTCAACAGGTTAGTGTAGCAGGAGAAAATCTAAATTAACGATTGACATATTTATGTTTCACATTCATACTGGTCGGTATGTAATGTCGTTTAGGGACTGAAAGTTTTAGTTTGCTTGTTAGACTTAGACTACTTCAAAACTTTTAGGGGGACAAGGCGATTAGCAAAAAAGTACAGCGAGACTCCGAGCTCACTAAGAATGTCATACTAAAGGCCGCATTCAAAGCGATCTACAAACACGGTTTTCAAGCAACCAGCTTGAACACAATCCTGTCAAATATAAAGCTCACTAAGGGTGCTTTCTATCATCACTATCCAAACAAGACTGAATTAGGGTATGACGTAACTAATAACATAATTTTTGATTATATTAACAACCAATGGATTAAACCGTTGGCCCAACATGAGAATCCAATTAACGGTATCCAGGCGATAGTAAGAAAACTTACCAAAGAAATTACTAAGGAACAATTAGAAAACGGTTGTCCACTAAACAATTTGACACAAGAAATGTCATCGCTAGATGAAGGGTTTCGCGTACGGCTCAAATCAATTTATGACCATTGGCGAAGTGCTGTTTCTAACTCATTAATAAAAGGTCAGGCAAAAGGCTATGTGCATCGTGCAGTCAACGCTGAGAGGGTAGCTAAATTTATCGTAGCCGTTATACAAGGAAGTATTGGAACTACAAAAAGCTCCAGAGATATTAAATTAATATCAGATTGTGGTGATGAAATCGTTGCTTATATGGAAACTTTAAGAGCATTACCTGTCCGAAATAGTTACCAGAGTGATGAAATTGTTGCTTCGATGGATGCTCTAAAGTTGCTGTCCTCACGTAAAACTGGATGTAGCTCAATGGGGATCAATGCTAGATGGTATTGGCATAGACCAAAGAGAAAAAAGCAAGAAGCGGTTACATGATAAACGAGGTTCAAAATAGGAACCTTGAGGTAAGGCGATAAAAGGAAAATATTTTTAATGGCCTTGTTCATTGGAGTAAGGCCTTGTTTTATATCAGGTTTATTGTATATTGACCTGTTTTTATTGAACCTTTAATTTAAGAGGGGAAAAGTAT
>DLRR01000021.1 GCA_002500605.1 Nitrospinaceae bacterium UBA7883
GGCCTTCATCGCTCACGCGGTGTTGCTGCGTCAGGCTTTCGCCCATTGCGTAATATTCCCCACTGCTGCCTCCCGTAGGAGTCTGGACCGTGTCTCAGTTCCAGTGTGGCTGATCATCCTCTCAGACCAGCTAACCATCGTAGCCTAGGTGAGCCGTTACCCCACCTACTAGCTAATGGTGCGCGAGCCCATCACCAGGTGGTAGCTTATAAATAGAGGCCACCTTTAATCCAGAAAACAGATGTCCCTGAATATTATTCGGTATTAGCCCGCCTTTCGGCGAGTTATCCCCAGCCCGGAGGTAGGTTGCTCACGTGTTACTCACCCGTGCGCCACTTTACTCATCTCCCGAAGAAAATTTTCTCGTACGACTTGCATGTCTTAGGCACGCCGCCAGCGTTCGTTCTGAGCCAGGATCAAACTCTCCAGTTTGAATCCTAGATTCAAATTATAGAATGGCTACCCACCCACTAGGGCTGGATACCACTCTGTTGAATTGCATTAGGTTGCAGTTACTGTTGTAACTGCCTTCCCGCATCTCAAACCTTTCGACGCTCTCTCAATTTCTAAGATCATTGCCGTCTTCTTTATATCGAAGGCGAATTAACGAATATACGTACATCAAGGTGTCCAGTCAAGCTAAAAACTTAACTAATTCTATAATTATTTTATCTATGAATTAGCAACAAACTGAGTTCATATTGCACGGATAAGCCAAAATGGTCTACATTTAACATTGAATGATCAATGGGAGGAAAAATCATGCTGAATGTTCGTGCATTGTCTGCTTCAGTAGGAGTTATTTGGGGCCTTACGATGATGGTTACTGGATGGACTGCAGCCTTTGGATGGGGAGAAGAGGTGGTAACCTTGATGGAGTCTTTCTACATTGGTTATGGCCCAGGATTCCAAGGGGGATTAATCGGAGGAATTTGGGGTACGGTAGATGGTGGGGTTTGTGGATTAATTTTTGGACTTTTGTATAACTGGTTCTCAACCAAGTTTTGAACTTGAGGTTTGCGAGAAAGTTTCCATTACAAGTTGAAACCACCCAAGAGCTAACGCAATTAATCTTTTTGGATAGGCTCCAACCATGTCAAAACAAGAAGGCTTAACAGAATATTGGAGGTTGGTCGTTATAATTGCTGCCACCGGTTGGATGATGGCCAGCTGTGGAGCTTATGATATAAGTGACTTTTCCCCCGCAATTGGCAAAGGTCAGGGTCCAGTTCTAGGTGACAATGGACCGTGGGCTAGACGTCTCCGTATTGCTACGTCGAATGACGGACTCAACTGGAAACGCATTGGAACAACTATCACCGACCAAGGAGATGTGCCACACGCTATCATCAAAGATGGGGCACTGTGGGTCATATATGTGATGTGGAGTGATCTAGACAACAGCCCAGAGCTCAAGAATAGAACTGTTGCAGCCTACAGTAAAGATCTTAAGAACTGGACTTACAAAAAACTAACCATCAGCGGGTTACCAGAAGGTTACAGTAAACATAACCCTGTGGATCCATCAGTAGTGGAGCTAGCAGATGGACGGTATCGAATCTATTTTACCCTCGGCAACAGTGAGGGTGGGCATGCTGCTACATTCTCGGCAATTTCAAATAATCTCCTTAATTGGCAGGTAGAAGAAGGTATTCGTTTTGGCTCCTCAAATTCTGACGTTCTAGACCCAAACCTGTTAGATGTAGGTGATCACTACGAGTTTTTTGCAGGGGGTGTGCAGGGCACCAACTACCATGCCACATCAACGGATGGACTTAATTTTATTAGACTACCGGACATGAGCTCAAGTCCTTTTATTGTTATGGCAAACGGATTAAAAGTTGGTGAACAATTTAAATATTATGGATTTACGCAAACAGTAGGCAACCCTGAAAAAAAAATTAGATCCTTCACTTACAATAACTCAGCGGAATGGATATTAGACGAAGGCGACAGATTAAGCATTGATGAAAGTGATGGTGAAGAGCGAGACTTAGTAACTGATCCTGCCGTTATATCCCACCCAAGCGGTGCTGGCCACGGCTATGTGATGATCTACGTAACTCAAATACCTTAGACCGTAATAACAATAAACAATTGTTCAAATAGATACTACACTGAGTACAGACAAACGAAAAGTTTTCGATATGGTGCTTGAGGTAAAATTAGAGAGCAAAAGACTATATGGATACAGTATATGCCTAGAGGTAAACATAATGGACAGTTATGCTATCAAAGTTAAAAACCTAGCAAAAAATTTTGGGAAGGTGTCAGCCTTGAATGGAATTGACCTCAACGTGCCTATGGGTAAGGTTTATGGAATGCTTGGACCTAACGCTGCTGGTAAAAGTACTACTATCCGATTACTTGCAGGAATTATACGTGGTCAGGCTACAACGGCAAAGATTCTTGGGATTGATCTTGAAACTGGTAGCGAAAAAATTAAAAGACATATTGGCTATGTAGCGCAACATTTTGCTCTCTACCCTGACCTAACGGCTGCTGAAAATTTAACTTTTTATGCCACTCTTTATGGAAAAAATGATGCGGGTCACAAACGGTCCCTTCTAATACAATACGGATTAGCAGATTTTGCCAACAGGAGGGCAGGAAGTCTGTCTGGGGGTTACAAGCGTAGACTTTCTATCGCTTGCGCTATGGTTCACGAGCCCGAGCTTATTCTCTTAGATGAACCAACAGCCGGCATTGATCCAGTCACTCGTAACGAGTTGTGGGAGCTTTTTTACGAACTTTCCGTAGCTGGGAAAACCCTATTTATTACCACCCACTACATGGAAGAAGCAGAGCGCTGTCATTACCTTGCATTCCTCAATCGTGGGAACCTGGTTGCTGAAGGAAGTTTGCAAGATATTCGTAGTACGCTTAAAAATAATAAAGTATTCGTATGTTCTTTAAGCTACGATCCAAAGGTTTCTAAGGCTGTTACAGCCTTAGAAGGTGTATTGACCGTTAATCAGGTTGGGGAACACCTAAGAGTGGTGGCACGTGATCAATCTGTTGCGACAGAACTAAAACAGGCCATCATAAAAACAACATCTTCTACCCCACTAGTGCAGTTAGCAAAACCGACTATTGAAGACGTCTTCATCACATTGACCAAGGAGTAACAAACCTATGAACCAGGTCATTGCCATTTTCCGTAAAGAATTTTTACAATTACGCCGAGATCCAAGGCTGATAGTTTTTATCATTATGATGCCGGTAGTCTTTCTTATACTCTTTGGTTTAGTCCTTAAGCTTGAACCAGCAAACTTACGAATGGCATTCGTTGATCAAGAACATTCCTTCTTTTCGAACGAAGTTCGCACCAACATATGGAGTGAAGGGTATTTTCAACTTTATGAGGTTAACAGTAAGAAAGATCTTATTGAAGAGATCAGAACCGGACGTGCAAAGGCTGGTTTGTTCATTCCAAATACATTTACTTCCGAGTTAACTGAGAACCAACAGCCACATCTAACAATGTTTGTAGACGGCACCATGCCTTCACTGGCGACATCGATGGAAAGCAATGCAACGGTAATTACCAGTAACGATACTCAGCAACTTATGTACTTTACAAACCCTGACGCAGAGAATGTAGTTATTCCTGAAGAACCTTTTATTCTTGATTTTGAAGTGCTTTTCAACCCTGAGAAGTACGAACCGTGGTTCTTTCTGCCGGGCGTGGTAGGCGTTTTGATAATGCAGATAGCATTGATACTCACCAGCATTGCCATTGTTAGGGAAAAAGAAACCAACACTCTTGAACAATTGCTAGTTAGCCCAATCTCTAAGCTAGGGTTTGTTTTAGGGAAAACATTACCTTATTTGACCATCGCTTTTATCGATTTTTACTTTATTCTAGGGCTGGGATGGTGGGTTTTTGATTTACCTTGGCCTGTCTCTCACCTGCTCCTTTTATTGCTTGTTACTGTTTTTGTGTTTGGACTTATTGCTCTTGGGCTAGCCATTTCCACAGTAAGCCAAACTCAACAGCAGGCAGTATTTTTAGCAATTTTTTTCCTTTTGCCTTCCATTCTGCTGTCTGGCTTCATCTTCCCATTGGAAGCAATGCCGTTCTACATTAGACCCTTATCATACCTGTTACCATTTACATACTTTGTTGAAGCAATACGAGGGATCTTACTTAAAGGAAATTCATTTTCCGAGTTATTTGTGAATTTTGCAGCATTAAGTGGTTTTGCGGTGGCATTCACACTAGTTAGCATTGTACGTTTTAGAAAAACTATTGACTGACTAGGAAGCAGAACATTAAAGGAAAAGTAAACTTCCTTTTACTTGTAAATTAGTAATTGTTTCGTTTTTCGTCATGTTCCGCGAAAGACTTTAATGCCATTGTTCATTAGGGGTAATTGAAAGTATAAAAGAAATTGTCATCAAACTTTCAGCCTGTAAAGTGGCCCCCTAATACAAAAGCCCAATAACCATTTTCAAGTCATCCTCGTCGAACAGAATTCCTCCGCCAAGAAAAAATGTACGGTAATATTCATTCAGCAATTCATCTCCACCAAAATAAGCGAACAGGTAATTGTGTGAAGTCCACTTTAAAGAAACTTTGAGTTGAGGATTTTCAGCATTGTTATCGTACCCTTTCATATTGTAGACATCGGTAACAGCAATCAGGCTGTCATTCAGCATGTAATACTCCAAACCAACGCCAACAGAAGATTCTGTCAGTCCGCCCCTTACTACAAAGTCAGAAAACCTCCGGGCAATCTGCGCTGTATATAGAAGAGATTCAAGAGTGTTATGCCTTTCCCCATCTTTCCATTCCTTGCGAATATCTTCGGTTACTTCCAAGAGATAGTACTTATTTTCGCGCGGCCGTAGACGCAAAGTAAAAAACCCCTTACTACTGGAAGAGTAAGCCTGCCACTCTGCCCTAAATCCTAAATCGAGACCTAGATCATCTGTCTTATCTAGGATCTTTCCTGCGCCAGCCAACGTTTTGTTTAGGTTCTCGTACACTTCCTCGTCTGTGACAAGCTTACCAACTGTTCCTTCGCCGCGCTTAATTTTTCCCGTAATGCTCTTTAGGTTAGCTGTAGCTTTCTCTATGTTCCCTATGATACCGCTTATAGAAGGCCACTTTTCCATGGAATCAAATAGTTGTCGTAATGAAGAAGTCATTGCATTGACATCATCTAAGGCAGTGCTAAGTTTCCTTACCATTGCACTAACATCAACTGCAGAGCGGGTGTCGTTTAATATCTCGCCATTCCCAAGTGGTGCTTGGTCTTGTGAACCTTGAATTATCTCAATATAGCTCTCCCCCAAAAGACCTGCTGAACTAATTGTGGCAATGGAACCTTTTCTAATTAATGCCTTGTGTGTCAGAACAGCTTTTACAGAAGCATACCCCTCTTCTAGGGTCAATTCATCCACATAACCAATTTCTACACCTGATAGCTTCACTTTACTTTTTACTTCCAGTCCTGCCACAGATGAAAAATGCATAATAATATAACGAGATTTGCTATCACCGAACAAGGATAGTCCACCTACCTTCATTGAAAAAAGCAAGAGTAGGGCGATCGCAACAATGGTCAATAAACCGACTTTAGTCTCTGGTGTTACAACCTTCATAACAAGGCCAACCTTTCCTTAGAATTAACATCAGGCTTTGGCATAACAATTTAACCTTAACTTTGCTAAATTCACCCTTTTATTGGCCTGCTATAAATTGCCTCTGTCTCATAGACAATTTTACCGATATAGCAGAAATTAGCCACAACTGGGTTCGTGTCATTAAACACTTCAGCGGGTTTTCCAGTTGATATGAATTTTCCGTTGTATAACATTGCCACTCTATCCGCAATTTTACTAGCTGAAACCATGTCATGTGTAATAGTAACAGCAGTAGCTCCAATTTTACTTTGCATGGAAACAATAAGGTCGTTGATTTGGTCACACATGAGTGGGTCGAGACCTGTTGTTGGTTCGTCGTAAAGAATTATCTCGGGATCCATTGCAATTGCCCTAGCCAGGCCAGCTCTTTTTTTCATTCCACCAGAAAGTTCCATCGGTTTGAGGTTTTCAACGTTTTTTAAGCCAACCATATTTAACTTATCAATTACAATTTTCTCTCTGTCTCGTTTTGATAAGTTTGTGTGCTCTTTAAGAGCGAACCCAACATTCTCACCGATAGTAAGGGAGTCAAATAGTGCTGCCCCCTGGAACAGCATTCCAAACTTGCGCCGCAGGCTATTTAATTCTTCTTCATTAAGCTTTCCCACCTCTTTACCGTCTACTACAACTTTGCCTTTGTCAGGCATCATTAGTCCAATCATATGTTTAATGAGGACCGATTTGCCTGTACCCGATCCACCAATGACCACCATGCTCTCACCTCGTTCAACGCTAAGGTTAGCTCCAGTGAGTACTGATTTATCACCGAAAGCCTTGTGAACATTGTCAACTTTAATTATGTAATCTTTTCCCATGTCTTCTGATTAAAATAATATAGATGTTAAAACATAGTCCGTGAGCAAAATCATAATTGTGGATACAACGACAGCTCGGGTAGTTGCCTTTCCGACACCCTCCGCACCCCCATCTGTGTTGACACCTTGGAAACAGCTAACAGCGGCAATAATCAAACCGAACACCATGGATTTGAACAGCCCTGAATAAATATCATTCAATTGGAGAAATTCGAATGTTTTTTTCATATAGATAACTGGATTGGCATCCAATACCCCTACGCCAATGCTAGCGCCCCCTGCTATCCCAATCATGTCAGCCAGAATCACAAGTATTGGTAGCATCAGCGTGGCAGCTATAATGCGCGGAACTATAAGGTATTTAACTGGGTTTGCCGAAAGCGTAAAGAGGGCATCGATTTGTTCTGTGACTTTCATTGTTCCCAGTTCAGCAGCCATTGCTGAGCCTGCCCTGCCAGCTACAACAATGCCAGTAAGCACAGGACCTAGCTCTCTAGTCATAGAAAGTGCCACGACTGTACCTACCATGCTCTCTGCACCAAAACGCTTAAATCCTATGTAGCTTTGAATGGCAAGTACAGCTCCTGTAGATAAAGCTGTTATGGCTACTATTGGAATAGAATTATATCCTATCTCTTGCATCTGCTCTAACACTGCCCTTATACGAAACGGGGGACGTACTATCCAACGCAAAGTATCTAATGTAAATACGGTGGCTTCCCCAAGTGAATGGAGTGCCGATATAATCATCGCCCCAAAGTTATGGACGAATCTCATAGCTTGCTCCCATTAGGTAAAAGTTTTGTCTGCTTGATAAATCCGACTTGGGGCACCAACTACTCTGCCCGATTTCAAATAAAATCTCGTGGTCCGAGCGCCTATAAGACACAACACTTCGTAAGCTATAGTATCTAGTGCTCTTGCCATTTTAATTGCACTCACTGTTTTTCCACCGTCGGTTCCAATTAGAGTAATTACATCACCAATTGAGGCTTCTGTACCTGTGACGTCAAAAAAACAGTTATCCATGCAAATTGTTCCCACTTGTGGAATTCTAACTCCGTTTATTATAGCTTGCCATTTATTAGAAAGCGCTCTATTAAATCCATCAGCATAACCTACCATGGCTATGGCCACTTTCCGTTTCCTAGAGCTTGTCCAAGTCAAATTATATGAAACCGGGTCACCTTTTTTAAGGTCCCGTATCATGATTATCCTAGCAAACCATGAAAGGATAGGCGAGAGCCCCGTATTTTGCCCATCAAATTCTTGAATACCATAAAGACCCAAACCCGGTCTTACAAAGTCATAATGGGAGCTGGGATGGCGAAAAACCCCTGATGTATTTGCAGCATGTTTAGGTGGTAGATCAACTCCTGATGCAGAAAGACTATCGCAAAAATCGTCAAACTTGGCAATTTGTTTATTTGTAAAAAGTTTATCGCAATCTGATGAAGCAAAATGGGTCATAATGCTGACTACTCGGAGTTTTTTTATGCCGATTATCTTTTTGTATAAGTCAAAAGCCGTTTGACAATCTGCCCCCAGTCGTGACATGCCAGTATTAAGCTTAAAATGAATTGACACTTTTTTCTTTCCTGCCACTCTTGACAACCGTTTAGCTTCTTCTAGGTTGCTTATCACAGGCTCTAGATTTAACTCTACAGCCATTTTGGCCTGTGTCGGCAAAATACCATCGAGGACCATCAATCGTCCAGCTATTCCAGATTTTCGAAGCATGGCTGCCTCAGACAGAACTCCCACAGCCTGTGTATGCACCTCGTTTCTTTTGCATAATTCTGCTGACAAAGCCACCGCTCCATGACCATAGGCATTAGCTTTAATCACAGGTATGATTTTTCGTCTTCCCGCAACTCGATAAATAAGATCTATGTTTTGATGAAAGAGGTTGAGATCGATCTCGGCAAAAGAAGGGTAATCTTGTCTAACCATTTTACAAGGCTAGCCCTCTATCTGGCTAGAATTCCTCATCTGTGTATCCTCTATTCATAGCGCTATCCTCAAACCTTGTAAAGTCTTTTAGGAAGGTTAGCTTGATGGTTCCAAGTGGGCCATTTCTTTGTTTGCCTATTATGACTTCTGCAATTCCTTCGGCTTCGGGCTTATTAGGCTCGTAAAACTCCTCACGATATATAAACATAACAACGTCAGCATCTTGTTCTATAGATCCTGAATCTCTTAGGTCAGCCAACTGAGGGCGTTTTGCTCCTCCGCGATCCTCGACTTTCCTTGATAACTGGGATATAGCTATCACTGGCACGTTAAGCTCTTTGGCCAAATGTTTTAGTGAGCGGGTAATCTCAGAAACTTCTTGCACTCGCGACTCCTGTCGTCCACGTGAGGTCATCAATTGTAGATAGTCCACAACCACAAGATCAAGCCTACCTTTTTCCACTTGCAGTCTTCTTGCCCTGCTGCGCACGTCAAGGACAGTCTGACCGGGTGAGTCATCTATATAAACGTTCTGTTTATGAAGCTGGCCAGCAGCCTGCGTCAAAGATGGCCATGCTGTTTTAGGAAGATATCCTGTTCGAACTTTTTGCGTCGAAACTTTTGCTTCTGAGCAAAGCATACGCAGAACAAGCTGTTCAGAAGACATCTCCAGTGAGAAAACAGCTACGACCCCTGTTGGATTTTTTTGAGCGTAATTTTGTATTATATTGAGGGCAAAAGCAGTCTTGCCCATGGAAGGGCGACCAGCCACTACAATCAATTCGGATTTTTGTAGTCCAGCTGTTTTTTCATCCAGATCCTTGTAACCGGTAGGAACACCTGTTACAAGAGCTTTATTCTCATAAAGGGTCTCAACCGTTTTCATTGTGTCTTGCAGAAGGTCCTTCACCTGGACGAAAGTACCTCTGTTTCTTTCCTGGGAAATATCAAGAATCATCTTTTCAATATTATCCACCACAATATCAACATCGTCAGCTTGCTCGTAGGCTACTGCTACAGTGTCTGAGGCAGTTGTAATAATTTTCCTCAGTATTGCCTTGTCCCTGATTCGTTGACAATGTATACGAATATTCGCTGACGTAGGAACTATCTCGAGTAGCTCTGCTAGATAATCAACTCCCCCAATCTCCTCTAACCAACCTCTGGTTCGCATGGCCTCAGTAAGAGTCAAGATATCTACCGGTTCATTTTTTTCAAAGAGGTCCGTAATAATTTGAAAAATTTTCCTGTGGCCTGGTTTATAGAAGTCATTTGGACCTGATAGTATCTCTAATGCCTTTGGGAGTGCTTCGTTGTCAAGTAGGATCGCTCCTATAATGGCACGCTCCATGTCAAGGTTTTGCGGTGGTACCCGCTCGGTAAGCACTTCATTTGGTCTTTGGAACTGCGAAACACCTGTCATAATCTGGCACAACTAATTTTCATATTACTGTGAGAATCTTTCATTGATTTACGCCACGCTTAAGACAACTTAAAGTTCGGGCATATTTTAGTTAACGACTATACTATAATGCACCTTGGTTAATTAACTATCAACTTATAACTGTCTTGTGTAAAGACATAAGACTTTGCCTTAATGGATGGTTCGAATGTATTTAGGCATAATGACTGCTCGTTCAGGTTTAAATCATCTATATTGTCTGAAATGGAAAGGCCTATTTCAACAATGAGGGAAAAGAAGCTACAATTCCAAAACAGCAAGTTGACTTGACTGGCACCTGTTTCTATAATCGGGGGAAGAATCAACAAAATCCAAATTATTCGAAAAAACAAATTCATACTGCTAACAGTCAGAAAAATTAAGTGAAAGTTAGTTCAAGTAGTTCGCTGACACCTATTATAAGTGAAGAGGAGTTCTTATCCCTCCTTGAAAAGGAGTGCCAAGAATTTTTTAAGATTTTACACTTTCTCGATGATCCGACTCTTACTTACTCAAAGCTTTACTACTTCACGCTGCTACAAGAATCTGAAAAATTAGAAAGCTTTACAGATGACTACGGTGCCCGCTCAAATCTAAAATGGCTATATTTTGCAGAACTTGTAGCTTGTGTAAGGAACTTCAGCATTGCTGGGTTCCATTTACACCACGTTATAGTTAGATATTCAGATTACTTAGGGCAGGAAAGAGACGGCATCCGGAAAGACTTTGAAGCAAAATCACAAGAAGTCTTGGATTATTTTTCACAAGCCCTCATCCGGTTTCGCAAAGCTCTTAGAAGCGAGGCAAGGTTACACGGAATTAAATTAAAAGAGGCTTCCCACCCTGTTGAAAAGTGGCGAGTAAATACAACCCCTCAACTGCCTTTCACTATTTCCAGTGATGAAGAGTCTGATGAGAAAGAAAAAATAATTTTCGTAGCACAATCATATAGACGGCTGGTAAAAAGTTTTAAAGGTCATAGATTACATACAAAAATCAAAACACAAAAACTAGAAGAAATCATCCCCTCAAAGATTAATGAAACAATTATCTCCGAATTTGAAGGTCATCTGCACACTCTCCAAAGCGCATACGATACTCACCTCAAAGGTAGCAAAACAGAGAAACAAAATGGATGGATAGCAACTATGCGTGGCTTAACTGCCATTCCCATGCATTTGTTCGAGTTCGCTCGATGGCTAGTTCATTTTTATGAGAGGCATGAGAATAACGTACGGCAAAGTGATGTTAAAAAAAGAATTTCGGAGTTGGTTGATAATGAAAAGTTGCGATGGTCGATTATCAACTTTGCCATGCATTTTTGTAATCGCTATCTTAGTGAAGGCAATAACGTAGCGGAACGAATTCTATCGTTTTACGTCACACCAGTTTCATACAGACTGCCCTTGCCCAACCCGCAAGGGTTTCACGCGAGACCAGCAACATATGTGACCCTCGTAATCCAAGAGCACGGCACAGACGTTTTTCTTGTAGTTGGCAAACGTAAATTCAGTTGTCGGTCTGTGCTTGATCTTTTAGAAGCAGGGGGTTTACTTGCCGACAGGAAGGCCAAAACTGTAGTATTTGAGGGTGACAGAAGGGTTTTGGAAGATTTAAAAATCTTGGCTGACCACAACTACTGCGAGGATCAGGAAATACCTCAAAAACTAAACTACCTCCGCATATTAAGGAACCTCTAACAACGTAACAATGAAAAAAGATCTCAAAAACGCAAAAACCAAATTAGCTAAAGAAATAGATAACCTCTCTGATGAAATGCGCGAAATTGCTAATTCGATTTTCGATAATCCTGAAACTTGTTACACAGAAAATTTTGCTGCATCCCTTCTCACATCAAAATTAAAAGAAAGGGGGTTTGCCGTTGAATCTCCTTATTTAGGACTTTCAACGGCTTTTATTGCTAAAAACGCAAAAATTATCAAATCGAAGCCAATCATCGCCATTCTTGCGGAGTACGATGCTCTTCCTGGGATCGGTCATGCATGTGGCCACAACTTAATTGCCGCTTCGGCATTCGGTGCAGCGGTTGCATTAAAAAATGTTTTGCATCCTGAATTGGGGAACGTGGTTACTATAGGCACCCCGGCTGAGGAGGGTGGTGGTGGCAAAATAAAAATGATTAGGCGTGGCGCTTTTTCTGATATTGACGCTGCCATCATGATACACCCATCAAATAAAACCAGAATAATTTCTCGTATGTATGCTATTACCGAGCTTAAATTCACGTTTATAGGAAAGGCAGCCCATGCTGCCGCTTTTCCTGAGCAAGGTATAAATGCTTTGGACGCGGGTGTTTTATGCTACAACTCAATATCTTCGTTACGTCAACAGATCCGGGGAAACTCGCGAGTCCACGGAATTTTCACATATGGTGGAGATGCGCCAAACATCATCCCTGATCGTATTGAAATGCACTACTTTGTAAGAGATTTAGATAAAAAACACTCTGAAGAGTTGCTAAAACGCATCAAGCAATGTGCAAAAGGAGCGGCTAAAGCAACTGGCTGCAAAGTAAAAATTAAAACCTGTGGGAACAGCTATGACCCGTTTTATCCTAGTTACCCTATGGGCGAAGCGTTTGCTGACAATCTTGCTATCTTAGGTATAGCTGATGGCGGTTTTTCTGAGACAACAGAAATAGGATCATCAGATATAGGGAATTTAAGTCAGGTAGTTCCTACCTTGCATCCAGAGTATGCAGTAGGAGATAAGGAAGACATAAACCACTCTCGTAATTTCCTGGCAGCTGTCAAAACTCAGAGTGGTCACAAAGCGATGTTAGAAATGACTAAAGCAATGGCTATGACCGTTTACGACCTTCTAACCAACCATGCTCTCCTTAAACGCACTAAAGATAACTTCAATCAATCCACACATTAACCGGAGTTTTTGATTGCCAGTATACTTAGGAGCAATGTCAGGTACTTCATTGGATGGTATAGACGTTGCCGCGTACAAAGTTACATCTAAGTCTTGTACGCCAAAAATCAAGTTTATGGCCTCTGTTCAATTTCCATACTCGAATAAGTTACGTAGTAGAATCTTAAACTTCATTGATGGAAACGGTGGTGCTGAAGAAGCTTCAACACTTGATACATACATAGCTCAAGCCTATTGCAAAGCTGTAAAAAAATTACTTAAGACTTCAGAGTTAAAAGGTGTCCAGGTTGAGGCAATGGGAATGCACGGACAAACAGTCTGGCACAAACCAGAGATTGGACATACACTTCAACTGGGTAATGCGGCTTTATTATCGCAGAATCTAGTCATAGATGTATGGCACGACTTCCGTTCTGCTGATATAGCCGCTGGTGGCCAGGGTGCTCCATTAGCACCAATAGTTCATCACCTGCTATTCACTGATAAACGAAAAAATGTGAGCGTGATAAATTTAGGTGGAATAGCAAATTTAACATACATCCCAAAAGGGGCTCAATGTCTGAGCGATCTAATGGCATATGACACTGGTCCTGGCGTAATGCTTATCGATATGGCGGCAATGGCAATGGGAATAGGTGCCTTTGATAAAAACGGAAGAGAGTCTGCAAATCATGAAATCGATCCCACTCTATTATCCCGATTGCTAAGTCATCCTTATTTCAAAAAGAAACCGCCTAAGTCAACTGGGCGAGAGGAATTTGGAAAAGCCTTTATAAAATGGTCCAAGACATCAAGCAATAGACTTTCTAAAGGAACAACTTTGGCTACTTTTACAAAACTCACCTCCACTACAATAGCTAACGAAATTAGGCGTTTGAAAAAACAAGGCAAAAAAACAGACAGACTGGTCGTTTGTGGTGGTGGTGCCAACAATTGCCGTCTAGTTAGTCTATTAGGTGAAACTCTTCCTACCGTCGAGGTAGTAACTAGTGATACGTTTGGCATCGGCACAAGAAATGTTGAAACAGCACTTATGGCCCTATTGACTTGGTGCGCTACTAGGAGAAAATCACTAGACCTTTTAACTATAACTGGATCAAAATCCCCTGTCATGCTTGGCAAACTTTCGCCTGCATACAAAACCTAACATCCACATAGCCATTGATTGCTTAAACAAGCCACTTTTTAAACTCAGCAAGCTTATTCAAAGCCTGAGTAGGAGTGATAGAATTGATATCCAATTCTTTTATTTTCTCTTCCACCTCGCTAGTGCGAACTATAAAAAGGTCTCTTTGATCCTTATCAGCCACCTTGCTGCTTTTGGCCTCAAGCCTTGGTTGCCCTAATGCATCCAACTCTTTGGCCTCAAGCTTAGCTAATATCACTCCTGCTCTTTCAATAACTTCGAGCGGAAGTCCTGCAAGGCGCGCAACTTGGATTCCATAACTCTTGTCTGAAGCACCTTCTATCACTTTTCTTAGAAACATTATTTTGTCATTCCGCTCCCTTACCGCCACAGAAAGGTTAACAACACAATCAAGACTATCGGCTAGTTCGGTCAACTCATGGTAGTGGCTTGCAAATAGTGTTCTGGCACCAATGCGATAAATATATTCTGCTACTGCCCACGCTATTGATATACCATCGAAAGTGGATGTGCCACGACCAATTTCATCTAAGATTATAAGGCTTTTTGATGTGGCATTGTTTAGTATTAAAGCTGTTTCATTCATTTCCACCATAAAAGTGGACTGTCCTTTTTGTAAAATATCCTGGGCGCCAACCCGTGTAAAAATACGATCACACACACCCACAATTGCTGATTTTGCTGGGACGAACGAGCCCATTTGCGCCATAAGTGTTATAATGGCCACCTGCCGTATATATGTCGATTTGCCAGCCATGTTAGGACCAGTGACTATGGACAGTCTTCTTTGTTCAGGGTTGAGCAAAGCATCGTTTGGGGTGAATCTCTCGCTCAACTCTATCATCTCTAGTACGGGATGCCTGCCATCTCTAATATCTAAAACATCATCGTCGTTTACAATTGGCCGGTGGTAATTACTCTTCCTAGCTACGTGAGCCAGATTTGATATACAGTCTATTTCCGATATGACCTGAGCCATAAACAACACACGCGGAACCTGTTCTACAACCTTACTACACACTACACTATAAAGCTTCAACTCAAGGTTAGTAGATTCTTCTTCCGCGCATTGAATTTCATTTTCCAGTTCCTTTAGTTTCGGTGATATAAACCGCTCTGTGTTAACCAGTGTTTGTTTTCTTATCCATTCATTGGGAACTGAGTCAGCCTGCCGCCTAGAAACTTCTATGAAATAGCCGTACACCTTATTAAACTTTATTTTTAGGCTGGCCAATCCCAACCTTTCTCTCTCATGTTTCTCAAGGTTGAGAACTAGCTCCCTTGAAGCAACCTGCGTTTCACGAAGCTCGTCAAGGGCCTTAGAATATCCTTTCTTAATTACACCACCTTCACGGGCATAGTTGGGTGGCTCATTGGCTATAGATCGATTGAGTAGATCTGCCAGATCTTCGATGTTGTCCCACTGACGATACCACATGGATCCCATGTCACTTTTCACGCTATCGATCAAGCCAGCCAACCCCGGAAGCGGCTGCAACGATATTCCAAGAGCAGACAAATCCCTAGGGGAACTAGAGGTAGAGACGACTCGTCCAGATATCCTGTTAAGGTCACCTATTTTTGAAAGGTAATTTCGAACATTCTCAAGAAGCTCTGAATTACTATAAAACCAACCCACTGTATCAAGCCTACGGTTAATTAATTTCGTTAACGTAAGTGGCCGTAACGTCCATTCCTTTAATTGTCTTGCTCCCATCGCTGTTTTGGTCTGATCCAAAGCAGACAACAATGAGCTTTTTACATCCTCAGCTGCAATGCTTTTTACAAGCTCAAGGTTTCTGCTGGTTGCCGGATCGATCGCCATATAATCAGTTGGGTTATGCAGTATTACTTTTGTGATTTGTATAATGCTGGTTTTCTGCGTATCACGAAGATATGCTATAGCCGCTCCGGTAGCACCAGTGGCTAGCTTCATTGATTCAAGGCCAAAAGCATCAAGAGATTTAATAGAAAACTGATCTAGGATCGTTTGTTTGGCATTATCATAGCCAAACTGCCAAGTATCAACAAAGTCATAACAGCCAGAAAACTCCTTTGCCAGTATTTGAAACAGGGCTGGGTTTGTCTCCTCTATTCTTTCTGATACAAGAATCTGCCTAGGGCTTGTCCTTTCCAATTCATCTAGCAAATCGTAAAGCGCGCTATCACCTACAAACTCGCAAACCCGAAAAAGTCCTGTTGAAAGATCGGTCACAGCCAATCCATATCCAGTTTTTGAGGATGAGATAGCTGCAAGAAAGTTAAATGATTTCTCATCCAGCATCGAAGGTTCTAGCGTAACACCTGGTGTGACAATGCGCATCACTTCACGCTTAACCACTCCCTTGGCAACCTTTGGATCCTCTATCTGTTCAGCTATGGCAACCTTGTAGCCATTGTTCACCATACGAGAAAGATAAGTTTGTAATGCATGAAAGGGCACACCGCACATAGGCATAGGGTTGCTAGAGTTTTTATCACGAGTGGTAAGAGCTATATTCATAACCTTTGAAGCCACAACTGCATCTTCACCGAACATCTCATAAAAGTCACCCATTCGGTAGAATAGAATGGAATCTGGGTGATCCTTTTTAATGCCCCAGTATTGCTTCATCATCGGAGTGTTTGATGACATTTAATAACCTATATTGGATCAGATGACTTAGTAATACTGGAGTAGCTTGTTATAAACTTTTGACAGACTAAAAGAAATAACTTTAGTTTTACCGGTGACAGATATAAAGTTGTTGTCCCCGTTCCACCTAGGAACAATATGTATATGCAAGTGCTCATCTATCCCAGCCCCGGCCACTTTGCCTTGGTTAATCCCTAAATTAAATCCATCTGGATTGAATGCCTTGCTAAGTGATATTATTGCCTTTTGGGTTAGCTGAGAAGTTTCAGCTAGCTCATCTATTTGTAGGCTAGTGTAGTCAGAAACATGCCTGTTGGGTACTATCATGGTGTGTCCTGTACTGTACGGATATAGATTTAGCACAATGTAGCTGAACTTACCCCTGTAAAGAATATTATTGTCACGGTCGTCATTTTTTGTCGGCATGGTACAAAAAACACACACACATGGTTTCTGCCTTAAGACATACTCACTCCTCCATGGCGCCCATAGTGGATTATCTGACATTTGATCCTCAGCACTTCAAACAAAGAGTTGTTTATCACTCTTTAGATTCTAAATCTAATAATTTCTTTATCTTTTCTTCAAGTGTTTTCATGCGACGTGACTCTTCTAACCCCTGCTCATGATCATATCCTGCTAAATGAAGTATTCCATGTGTTAGCAGTATATCAATTTCCTTTTCAACGGAGTGACCGGCAACATTGGCTTGTCTTTTTGCTGCCTCCATTGAAATAACCACATCGCCAAGCACTCCACCTTCAAGGCCATCAGGCCTGCCTTCTACTTGGGGAAATGAGAGTACATCTGTGGTCCCTTTCATGCCGCGATACTCGTAATTCAATTCGGCCATTTCTGCATCGTTTGTGCAAAGAAGACTAAGTTCACATAATCCAAGGCCCACATGACCCAAGATTGCCTCAGCTTTATTTTTAAGTTCAACCTCTCTAGGCATCTGAGACATTTGTCTTATCAATACTTGTACCGTCACTGTTATTCTCGTTAGGAAGGTTCTCCTTGCCATGTCCTGGGTATTGAAGCCTATGGTGATGGATACCGCTTAAAACATGGGTAAAGCTTTCAGTTATAGCAGCTAAGTCATCTAGAGTAAGATGAGAGTTATCAAGCTGCCCCTGTACGAATTTATCATTAATAACATCTGCTACAAGCGTATTGAGTCTTTGTCGTGTAGGGTTAGAGCATGCCCTTGCTGATGCCTCCAAGCTATCAGCTAAAGCTACAATGGCCGATTCCCTCGATTGGGGTACAGGTCCCGGGTACCTAAAATCCTCCTCGTTCACGGTTTCTCTGGAAACATCCTCATTAGCTTTCGCTTTATGGTAAAAAAACTTAACCAGTTGTGTCCCATGGTGCTCTGGTATCATGGCAGAGATTTGCGGTAGCAGTTTGTGCTCTTTTGCAAGCTCTTGGCCTTGCTTTATATGATTGATGACTAGAATTTTACTCATACTCGGAGAGATCTCGTCGTGCGGGTTTATTCCATACCCTTGATTCTCTACAAAATAGCCAGGATTTTTCATTTTCCCTATATCATGAAAGAGTGCACCAGCCCTAGCCAACAATCCATTCGCACCAATAGATTTACAGGCCTCTTCGGCAAGGTTGCCAACCATTATAGAGTGATGGTATGTGCCTGGTGCATCCATTATCATCCTGCGTAATAGCGGATGATTTAGATTTGTAAGTTCCAAAAGTTTTATGTCCGAAACCACAGGAAAAAAGCTTTCTACCAATGGCAGTGCTGCTGATACAAGAATTGCGGTAATTACGCCCCCAAATACTGCAAATCCTGCCTCGTAGGCTCTAGCCTGAAGCCAGAAAACTTCACTAGCTACGCCTGAAGAGAGAATGATTATCACGTTCGCAAAAGAAATCAGCATGCCAACTTTGATAACTGTTGTGCGCTTTGAGTAGTATCGCACATGAAAAGCACAAACCATTCCTCCTGCTAGGGTCATTAGGGCGAGGATCGGAAGCTCCCTGAAGATCATACCTGTTACAACCGTTACGGCAATAGTAAACAGAACCGTAACTTCACTTGTAAAAAAGATTGATATTATCATTGGACCGAATACAAGCGGAACCGCTAACAGATATGTGCCTAGAGCTATCGATGGGGTTTGTGGTAGAAACATTGCGAACAACCCCTTGCTTGCTAAGATTAGTGCTGTATGTAATATTAGCAGTGTTGCTACAAACAAATGTAGTTTTTTTGACTCATAAATTTCGGGATGATACTTCCATATGAATATAGTTAACAGGGCCACAACTAGGGAATTGAGAACTAAGTAGCTAACAACCATTTTGACCACACCACCATCCTGTGACGAATTTGCCAGCCCACCAAGCTTCACAGCATGAACCTTTGATACTAGTTCTCCTTCACGCACTATCATTTCTCCGCGCTGAACTCTGAAGTACACTGGTTCTATACTATCGAAAGCTTTCTTCTTTCTAGCTTCTGTCTCTGCCCTGTTGATAGAAAGGTTGGGCACAGCAAGTCGGGAGGCTAGAATGGTGATTAACCTTAAAAGTTTTGGCCTTTCCACCGGTAAAATTTGGCTGGCGTTTTTCTTGATCTTTTTGTAGGCTTCTGGAATATCGTAAAGGGTGCTGAATTCTGCTGTGCTCCATTCATTGTCGCTGGAGATGTTTCTAATTGTTACTCCACTTTTAGTAGAAGTCAGCAAGGAACTCTTTTGCCCAACTATACCAGCTTCAAAAACAGGTTTTAATAGGTCAATGACATGATCTTTAATTCCAGGCCAATAGTGGTAATAGCGCAGAGTTTTACTAAGGTTTTCATCAAGCTCTATGCCAATTGCAGAAGTAAAGTCCGCTTCGGCTTTTCTAAAGCTTTCTTTTTTCTCAAAAGCTCTCAAATCAGCCGTCGCTTCGCTGAGTTCGTTTATATTGGGCTTTGTTGTAGTATTACTTGATCTGCCGGAAACCTCTGAATCAACCTTGGTGCCATTATATTGTGAAATGACAATGGAATAGTTGATTGTTTTGACATTTCCTGAGTACGCCTGACCCATAACATTAAAAGCTTTTACGATGCGCGTGTAAATATCTTTTGCCACTTCCTCATCATAGTCAAAAACATTGGGTATTTTTGCAGTGGCTAGGGTCTTGTTTTTTTTTGTCGACTCTTCATCTTGAATATGCATTTCGTATGGGGCTTTAACGTTGTGTGGCGAAATAGAACCAATCGGCATATTTGGCACTGTTCCTTCTCCAGATGGCACCATAAGGTAGGTCATTGCCAACACAGTTACAAATGCTAATAGCAACCACAACATTCCCTGTTTAGGTCCCTCTTCGGCAACAGATCGATCAGTCTTGCCAAGATGAGTCCCCGCACCTTTTCTTTTAAAGGCATCTAAGTTTACTATCTTTGGGCGAAAATCCATTAAACTAACTTATCCTTTTCTTCATCAGCTATGTTATAAGCTTGGATTATTTTTTTCACAAGTTCATGGCGTACAACATCTTTTTCTGTAAACTTAACAAGCCTAATGCCTGAAACATTTTTTAATACCATGTTAGCATTTACCAGTCCGGAGCCATTTTTCCCGGGCAAGTCTATCTGAGTCACATCTCCTGTTATTACCGCTTTAGAATTTCGACCAAGCCGAGTCAAAAACATTTTCATCTGATCAGGGGTTGTATTTTGTCCTTCATCAAGAATAATAAATGCATCATTTAGTGTTCGACCTCTCATATACGCTAAAGGGGCTATCTCTATCAAGCCTTGCTCTGTCAAGCGCTTAACATGATCTGCATCCAACAGATCAAATAAGGCGTCATAAAGCGGTCTTAAGTATGGATTAATTTTTTCCTGCAAATCCCCTGGGAGAAAACCTAAATTCTCCCCCGCTTCAACTGCCGGTCTAGTAAGGATAATTCTACTCACCTTCTTTTTTAAAAGATCGTTTACCGCAGCAGCCATTGCAAGGTACGTTTTACCCGTTCCAGCTGGACCAGTTGCCAAAACTAAATCAAACCTATTCATGGCAAAAACATATTCTCTTTGAGCTAAAGAGCGGGGCAGAACTTCTCGTTTGCCAGTAGTAAGTTGAATACTCTCCGAAAATATTTCTTTAAGATTAATGGTTGGATCGTCGTAATATGCTGAAGTTATAAACTTGAGCATGCCATTGTTTAGTTCGTTTCCAGTTTCTATCAACTCGAAAAGCTGCAGCAACAAGTTCTCAGTTATTTCAGTGTAACGCTTGTCACCTCTAATCCTCAGTTTGTTTCCACGCGCAATGATTTGCACACCGAATCGTTTCTCAATCCTACGTATATTTTTATCGTTTATCCCAGCTAAACTCTGGAAACTATGGTTGTAATCTAACAGGATTTCGTGCACTTTTTATTTACTGGGGAGGTCGGCCAGGCTCAACGCCACAAAGCTCGATTATGGCGTCTGACCAGAAGGTCGAAACACTAGCAGAGCGCTCAAGACAACGCTCAATTTTATTTTTATTGAGCAAGAAAACATGTTAGCGAAAGTTTACCATCAGCTCTTGGGGTCATGTCAAGAACAAGCGTGAAGCGGCAAGACATTATAATTAGGGGTCAAAGCAAATGCTAAATTCTTCATTAGAGTAATTGCTCGACTTACCTGATAGCCGTCACTTTCTCCAAGTCCTCATCCGAGCCCATAATAACCAAAATATCCGAATCCTTGATAATAAATTCTGGCTTGGGCATTGACGTTATTCGCTCCGGGATAACTTCCTTTACAGCAACAACCTGAACCTCATATTTGTATCTTAATTGAAGCTCTTTAATGCTTTTCCCAATAAAGCTATTTGGTACAGCTAGCTCCACTATGGAAAAACCTTCCATAAGAATTAGGTGGTCCATTAGATTTGGTGAAGTGAGTGCAGTCGCCAACTTTATGGCCATATCTTTTTCGGGATACACAACCTCTGTTGCCCCAAGAATTTGCAGGATCTTTCCGTGCTGCTCAGTAATGGCCTTGACAATAATATTTTTGATGCCCATCTCTTTTAGATGTAAGGTGACAAGGATAGAGTGATCCAATGGGGATCCAAGCCCAACTACAACAAAGTCCACTTCGCGAATATTTAGTGCCTCTAAAGTATCTCGATCCGTAGCGTCGGCCACAACAGACCGAGTGGAAAAGTCCTTAACTTTTTGGATCAGCGTTTTGTTCTGGTCAATAGCCAAAACCTCGTGCCCCTTGTCAAAAAGAGTTTTGGTCAGGTGATAACCAAATCTACCAAGGCCAATTATGGCGCATTTTTTTTGCATATCCCTCTCCATGGAAAATATTTCCCACCTGTCCGTTATCCTACCACTACATTTTCCTCTGAATACTGAAAACTTCCTTTGGCATACTCAGTACCTACTGCCATAGCTACGGTTAGGGGGCCAAGACGCCCTATAAGCATTAGCAATGTAACCATTACTTTGCCAAACTCCGACAGGGTTTCTGTGGCCCCAGCTGATAAGCCAACAGTGCCAAACGCAGAAACAACCTCAAACATAATCTTCATGAACATATCACGATGCTCTGGTGAGCTGGCGCTACCAGACTCGGTAAACAAAAGAATTGTTGTGAATATGACAATGATTAGTATTGATACAAATAATATGGCTAAAGATCGGGATACTATCTGCTCTGGCACTGTGCGCTGAAAGATACTTACCGATTCTCTGGCCTTAATTCTTGATATCACTAGTGCTACAATAACGCCAAATGTGGTAACTTTTATACCGCCTCCAACAGAGCCGGGCGCTGCACCAATGAACATGAGTAGCATAAACAAGTAAAGTGATCCGTTCGTGAACTCGCTAAAGTCGACGGTAACAAACCCTGCTGTTTTTGTAACGGACTGGAAAATCGATGCAAGGCCCTGATCCCAAAGAGGCATACCAGCAAGAGCATTGTTACGCTCCATGGTAAATACCATAACAGCGCTGAATATCAACAGCAATACACTTACAAACAAGGTTATCTTACTGTTTAACGTAAGTCTCCTCTTGCCACGCTTAGACTTTGGTTCATTTATAAAAAGATTAAGTTCAACGATAGTGATAAACCCAAGAGAACCGAAAAAAATCAAAAGCCCTACAACACCATTAATCATTAAATCATCGGAGTACGAGATTAGGCTGTCTGGAAATAAAGTAATACCGGCATTGCAGAAGCCCGAGATTGAGTGGAAGGTAGCGTAATAAGCTGCCTTACCAATCCCCATTTCATTCACCCAGCGAAAGAACAAGAATATGGCCCCCACCGCCTCTATGGAAAAAGTTAATAGCATTACATGTTTCAAAAGCTGTCGTATTGATAATTTTCTGCCTCGATCAAGGGAGTCAAAAACTATTGAGGTGTCCTTCATGGATAGCGATCTACCCAACAGCACCATAAACAACGTTGAAAACGTCATAATACCTAATCCACCTACCTGAATTAGCAACAATATAATAAGCTGTCCGAATGGGGTAAACTTTGTCCCCACATCTACAACCATTAATCCTGTTACACAAGTGGCTGATGTAGCGGTAAAGAGGGCGTCAATGAATGATATTCCGTCCACGGCTGCAAATGGTAACTTCAACAGCAAAGTGCCAACCAACACAACTGCTATAAAAATACTCGAAAGCGCTTGGGATGGGCGCAGTTCTAACAATTTTTGTCCACGCATTGGATTACTATATACGTTAAATGAAAAGTTTTAAAGACTACCTTTTATAAACCCGTTTTTACTTTTTGGTCATCAAGCACTGTTAGCTAGTTTCTTTTAGTGCAGCAATCATTGATTCCTGAAGACTAAGGTCTGTTATTTTTTTACCATTTGCATCGGTTATGTAAAAAGCATTAATACCAGTGCCCCCTTCAGTGCTTATTTTGGCGGAAGTGATGTTTAGCTTTAGGTTCGCCATAATAGAAGTAATATCGTATAGCAGACCTAGTCGGTCTGGAGCACGAATTTCTACTACTGTACGTTTTTCAGATAGGTTGTTTAGCATAACAATCTGAGCTTTTCGCCCCGCATCATGATGTGATTTTTTAGTTTTAACATAGCGCATTCTTTGCTTTACTTGCTCTGCCACCGAACGCTTGCCTTCTAGAAAATCAGCCATCTCTTCCTCAAACTTGGTCAATATGGCATCTTCGAGGAAAATCCCAATATTTGCTCCATTAACAACAATGGTATCCATTGCCATATGGCCGTCAAAAGTATTAATACTGGTTTCAATAATGTTGAGGTTTTTGGCGGTAAATGCACCAGCTACGACAGAAAAAAACCCTATCCTCTCCTTTGAGGCCAAGGTAAACACACCTGTTTTGTCTCCAGGGTTTAATTTGAACAGAAAAGCTAGCCTACGCCCTTTTAGTCGTCGAAGTAGCCTCAAATGTTCGCCTACATCCTTCGCACTTGCCGTTCGAATATATATGTTAGGAGCTCTTCTGAGAAACGATCGGACCTCAGCTTCTTCAACGCCAACTTCCTGTTCAAGTGTCGCTTGTGTGATTATGTCAACTCTCTCAGGACCAGTATTAAATACGGCTTCACCCTCTATAAAATATGTGATCGATTTTTGAAATAGGCTGAGTAAAAGCTGATCCTTCCATTGACTCCATATATCAGGACCAACGGCTGAAATGTCGGCAAAAGTAAGGAGGTAGAGCCTTTTTAGATTTCTACTATGCTTGATTTTCTTACAAAACATCCTCAGTGTAGTAGGAATTGATATATTTCTGCGCAGAGCTGTGACGCTCATTAAAAGGTGTTCACTTACAAGAAATATGACAACATCTGCTATAGAATGAAGACTAAGTCTTTTCATTATTTTCTCTGTTATTTTATCCTCCTCAATTGCGTGCATATCGTTGGCCCGCTTACCAAGATCATGTAACAGCAGTGCTAGCTTTACTGCTCCGATATCCGAGATAGATGAGTAAAGCGAGCGAAGTTCTGGCGCCACTAGTTCGGATTCCTGGAGGCCCTCAAGTGCTCTTAGAGCAGCAATGGTATGTTCGTCTACGGAGTATCTGTGGAATTTGTCAAACTGGGATAGAAATGTTATCTCCTTAAACTCTGGAATGAACCGACTTAAAATCCCAGTTTTATGAAAAACTGATATAGCCAAGTGGCTATTACTGAGATTTAATATCTCCATCAGTGCATTACCTCCCCGCTTTCCTCTATACCAACTTGCTGGGGAGTTTTCGGCCACCTTTTCTAATCCGCGAAACAAGTTTGGGGCAGGCTTAAGTCCTTCATCTGAAAGACGTCGTGCTATTCGAAATAAAATTGTTGGTTCACTCTCATATTCCATTGGTGGAAAGCTTCTTGCGAACAGTTGTATCCCGTCTGTATAAAGTCCGTCGTTATCTGCAAGTATTGGTCGCCATGACCATCTGCGCCTATAGTTGAAAGACATTTCGATAATCTCTTCTGAGAACCTTTCAACAATTGAAGCTGACGTGTAGTATTTTTGCATTAACGTTGCACACGCTACATTTCGGTTTCCGGATATTCCCTCCATTTCAGCCACATCGTATTGAAGCTCTTGGGCCAAAGTGTCCTCTAGTTTGTTAGTTAACCAATGAATACTGTTCCTAAGTCTCAAAATGTATGAGTAAGCCTCTTTCACTGATTGCATTTCACGGAGGTTTATCATTCCCCTTTCCGCCATTTGTTCCAAAGTCTCTACATCTATTCTCGAACGTATCACCCACGTGGCAGTATGAATATCTCGGAGACCACCAGCACTTTCTTTGAGATTAGGTTCGGTTAAGCAAACTACTGTTCCGTGGGCTCGGTGGCGCCTTTTCATCTCTTCAACTTTGTCTTTGATAAATTTCTTAGTTTTACTTCGTACGACCTCTCGGAAATATTTTTTCCTGAATAAATCATAATATTCTCTATCCCCCGCCAAAAATCTACACTCCATCATTGCAGTGCGAGCCGTAAGATCTTTTAAACCTATGGATATGGCATCGCTTGTACTACGAGAGCTGTGCCCCACCTTTAATCCGAGGTCCCATAGTTTAGCAAGCAACGCATCGGGGGGTTTAAAAGTAGTTTTGCGGATAGAGTCTTTGATTAAAAAAAGAAGATCGATATCCGAACATGGGTTCAACAGGCCTCTTCCATAGCCTCCCAGAGCCACCAGCGCACCATCAAAAGCTCCATGCTCTGACTTGAACAAGTCTAATAATACCTCATCTACGACTACAGTAAGGCCTGAGCATACTTCAAGGCCAGAAACACCTCTTTCATGGAGTTTTCGTTGTTTTAACTTACCATCTTTAAGTTTATCTTTTAGCGTTTTAGAAAAATCAGACATTTAATCTATGCTCTTAATCAAATTTTGATTCCTGTAAGAATATTGCATATCCCCAAAGTAAGCGGAACATACTTTACGTCTTTAAGCCCAATAGTCTCCAACTTTACTATTATCTTATCTGCGGTAGGGAATCTGTACACTGTGTCAGGCAGATATTTATATGCTGACTTATTGCCTGATAGTAGCCCTCCGATGCAAGGGAGTATTTGCGTAAAATAGAATTTATAAAAGCTGGCAAGAAGTCTATTGGTTGGTACTGCAAACTCAAGTATAACAATACGACCTCCTGGTTTTAACACGCGGATCATCTCAGACAAACCTCTGTTCAAATCAGCGAAATTCCTAATTCCGAAAGCACAGCTGACCCCATCAAATACATTGTTCTCACAATCTATATTCAAGACATCTAACAACTGAAAGTTTATTCTACTTTCGATTCCCATTTTCTTGATCTTTCCACGTCCAATTTTCAACATAGATTCTGAAAAATCTCCTCCTGTTACCATTGTAGTGGACTCACCAGCTTCCATTACTGCAATAGACAGATCTCCTGTTCCACATGCCACATCGAGGATATGTTTATCAGAAAGATCATCGAAACAGGCTGCTGCTTTTTTCCTCCAGGCTTTGTCCATGCCTAAGGATAAGAAGTGGTTTAGAAAATCATAGTTTTCCGCTATGGATGAAAACATTGACTGGACTGCTTTTGCTTTTTTTTCTGTTATGTTCATGGTGAAATTCATATCATTACCGCAGAACACTCAGATCTCTGCAATGGCCTAGAGAGTTGAAGTGATTGTTTCTTTCTGAAGTTATATGCCTCTTATCGACGTTTGGGCTGATGCAGTTTGTATTCAAGACTGTCAACCAAAGCTTGCCAGCTCGCTTCAATTATGTTTGGAGAAACGCCAACAGTACCCCATCTGCTATTTTTATCCCCAGATTCAACAAGTACTCTTGTAACGGCAGCAGTTTTTGATTTGTCATCAAGAAGCCGTACTTTAAAATCATGCAACTCCACCTCGTAAAGCTCAGGATAATAATCTACCAAAGCACTTCGAACGGCTTTATCCAGAGCGTTGACAGGGCCATTACCTTCAGCAACTGAATGTCTAGTAGCTCCGTTTGGCAGACGAACCTTTATCACTGCTTCGGCCCAGTTCGAGCTTTTTAAATCTGAGAAATTGGACACAACTCTGGCACGCTCTATCTCAAATTTTCTTTTCCATTGACCCGTAGCTTTTCGAATAAGCAATTCAAAAGACCCTTCAGCTCCCTCAAACTGAAACCCCTGCGATTCTAAGTCTTTTAAATCCTTAAGGATTTTTTTGATGGCTTTATCCTTGGATTTTATGTCTAAGCCAAGCTCGGCAGCTTTCATCAGAATATTCCACTTGCCAGACAAGTCCGAAACCAGTACACGTCTCCTGTTACCAACAATCTCTGGCTCCACATGTTCATAAGATCGAGAAACTTTGTTCACTGCAGCCACGTGTATTCCACCTTTATGGGCAAATGCTGATCGCCCAGTATAGGGCTGATGGGGCCGCTGACTCATGTTAGCAAGTTCAAACGCTAACCTACTAAGCTCTCGCAGCTTTTTGAGTTTTGTCTTCGAGACACAGTTGAAACCTGCTTTTAGCTGAAGGTTTGGAATGACTGAACATAGGTTTGTATTGCCGCAGCGTTCACCTATACCGTTAATGGTTCCCTGTAGCTGGCGAGCACCTTTCTGGATAGCGGCTATACTGTTTGCAACAGCACAGTCTGAATCATTATGACAGTGAATTCCAATATTTGCCCCTGGGAAAGTATTGCAAACAATACCCAATAAACTTTCCACCTCAGAAGTTAGGGTCCCTCCATTTGTATCACATAAGGTGAGCCAATCAGCGCCAGCATCCAAAGCAACAGAAAGGACCTCAATTGAGTATTTTTGGTTATCCTTGCAACCATCAAAAAAATGTTCTGCATCAAATATTACTTCGTCCACATTTTTCTTGAGATATGTGATAGTGCTGTGGATTAGTTCCAAATTTTTTCTTGCAGAAACCCCTAAAACTTTGGTTGCTTGCATGTTCCAGGCTTTGCCCACAATGGTAACCACTGGTGTCTTAGCTGCAAGCAAAAGCTGTACATTGCGGTCTTCGGCTGCTTTATTTTTGGGGTGATGAGTAGATCCAAATGCAGCTATTCTAGCTCGTTTGAGGTTAAGCGACCTTACACGCTTAAAATATGCCTCGTCCTTTGGATTTGATACTGGCCATCCACCTTCAATGTAATGGATACCGAAATCATCCAAAGCCTCAGTCAATCTCAGTTTATCATCTAGAGAGAAAGAAACTCCTTCCGACTGGGCCCCATCACGTAATGTTGTATCATAAAGGAAAACTTTTCTATCTTTGCTCATGGTGTTGTATCCCTCGTGATCATTGCTTTTTTACTGGTTTTCCCAAATCAAAGGAATCATGCAAAATTTTTACGGCTTTATCTAGCTCATCGTTAGAAACAACACATGAAACTTTAATTTCTGATGTGGAAATCATCATTATATTGATACCACCCTCTGCTAATGCAGAGAATGCTTTTGCGGCCACACCTGAGTGGCTTTTCATTCCCACTCCGATTATTGACACCTTGCCAATGTTTTCATCAGTTTGGAGCTTTTTTGCCCCAACTTTACTGACCGTGTCCGACAAAAGGCCTTTAGTTTTTAGTAGCTCTGCTTTTGGGATAGTAAAAGATAAATCCGTCAATCCGCCCGCAGACGTATTTTGGATGATCATATCCACATTGATAGTCGCTTCGGCTACGGCATTGAAAATTCTTGCAGCAATGCCAGGTTTGTCTGGAACACCAACAAGGGTTATCTTAGCCTGATCCCTTGCAAATGCTACCGCCGAAACCACAACAGATTCCATCTCTTTTTGTTCAGCAGTCACAAGCGTACCCTTCCCTTCCTCGAACGTTGATTTAACTCGTATAGGCATATTGTATTTTTTCCCAAATTCCACAGAACGAACTTGGAGAACTTTGGCACCAAGGCTTGCCATTTCAAGCATCTCGTCAAAAGATATTATGTCTATTTTCCTTGCGTTTGGTACTACTTTTGGATCGGTAGTGTATACACCACCAACATCAGTATATATTTCGCACAAATCAGCTTTTACTGCCACAGCAATAGCTACTGCAGACGTGTCCGACCCTCCACGACCAAGGGTCGTAACATTGCCAGTTTTTTCATCTATACCCTGAAAACCAGCCACAACACAGACATTATGATCAGTTAGCGCTTCTTTTAACTTTTCGCCAGTTATCCTTTGTATTCTTGCTTTCATATGCACGGCATCTGTAATCATACCAATCTGCCTGCCAGTAAATGATTGAGCAGCCGTGCCCAACTCATTTAATGTGATGGCCAACAGTGCTGCTGACACACGTTCGCCTGAACTCATAAGCATATCCATCTCACGTTCGCTGGGGCTTTTGCTTAGCTTTTGGGCTAGTCCAATCAGCCGGTCAGTTTCACCCGACATAGCGGAAACAACCACAACAATGTCATTCCCCTCACTATGAGTCTTGCAGACCTTTCTGGCAACCTGTTGTATCTTTTCCAGTGACGCAACCGAGGTGCCTCCATATTTTTGTACTATTAGCGCCATAAAAATTTCTATCCAACAAAGGTTAATACCACAAGTTCAATGTCCTGTGAAATCTTTCCACTCAATTTTTCAACTGTTAAGAAATCTTTCCTTCTATGAAATAGTTATTCATGGAAACAGCACTATCGAATTGCAACACTGAAGTCTCTACTATCCTCTCATCAAAACGATTACTTGTATTTACACCCTCACCAATAGCAGGATAAATGGCAAACGGAACCGGATCTGTGGTGTGTGTTTTTATCTCCACAGGCGTTGAATGATCTGATAAAGCAATGGCCCGAAATTCACCTATCGCTTCCAAGCCGAAAAGCACTGGCCCCACAACCTTTTCATCAAAATCTTCTATGGCCTTGATTTTGTAATCTAGGTTCCCCATATGTCCTGCCTCGTCCGGTGACTCAACATGCAAGTATACTAGGTCCACCTCCTGTATTGCTTTAAGACAAGCTTCAGCTTTCCCTTCATAATTTGTGTCTATCCATCCTGTAGCCCCATTAACATTGACAATCTGCATCCCGGAATTAATCCCAATACCTTTCATTAGATCCACAGCAGTTATCATGGCGCCCGTGAGGTTTCGCATCTCCTTGAGTGTTGGCATACACGGCATTCCACCCTGTCCCCAAAGCCATATACTGTTTGCAGGGCTCTTACCACGAACTTTTCTGTTTTTATTTATATCAAGGTTTTTTAAAAACATTTGAGAATCATTCATAAGTTGTGTCAGCAGCTCTGCTCCCTCTCCTGAGGGCATGTGCTCGCGAATATTTTTACCAGAAATATCGTGAGGTGGTTTTAGTTTCGCTCCTCCTTTACCATTTTTCCAAACCATTAGATTACGGTAAGAAACACCTGGGTAAAATGAGATCTTTTCGTTGCCAAACTCAGATTGTAAGGCTTTTATTATTTCCGAAGAATCCTTAGTTTCAATGTGTCCTGCAGAAAAATCTTCCATCAGCACCCCATCTGTTACTCCTTCAAGTGTTACCAGATTACATCGAAAAGCTATATCGTTAGTTCCAAGCTCAATCCCCATAGCAGCTGCCTCAAGCGGAGCCCTGCCAGTGTAATAAACACATGGGTCATAACCCAAAATACCCATGTTGGTGACATCGGAACCTGGTTCGTACCCAACAGGCGTAGTGTTGACTGATCCACAACAGCCTTCTGCTGCCATTCTGTCTAGGTTTGGTGTTCTGGCCAACATAAGTGGTGTTTTGCCATCTCTTTCTAAGATAGGTCGGTCTGGCATTCCATCACCTAGTAAAACCACATATTTCTTTTTACGCATCTTTTTGTATCCTGATTTTAGTTACAGGAGCCAAACAGATGTCAGTATCTTTTAACTGTTCTAATGCCATATCCAAATCAGCCTCTGCCGCACTGTGAGTTGTAAGAACTACCGAAACAGGTTCATTTTCTTGGCGACCCCTTTGGATCATGGATGCTATAGAAATACCTTTTTCACCTAATGCACCAGCCAGTTTTGCCAAAATACCAGGTCGATCTGGAACAGTGAATCTAAGGTAATACTCGAATACCATATCTGAAATGGCTTTTACTTTTGTTTCACTTCTTAGCTCTAGCGGTATAAGCATTGGTGGAGTTTTACCTGCTCCACCACGAGCAATTTTACATGCTATATCAATAACATCACCAGCAATAGCCGATGCGGTGGGGCCAGATCCTGCACCAGGCCCAATTAGTACATTTTTGGCGGCGTTATCGCAAATAATCTCAATTGCATTGTAAGCTCCATTTACACTAGCTAGAAAGTGACTCTGTGGAATCATGGCCGGGTGCACGCGTGCCTCAATTCCTCCTTCACACCTCTTTGCAGTTGCCAACAGCTTAATCTTTAATCCAAACTCCCGTGCCATGCTTATGTCGTCAGGAGTGATAGATGTAATCCCTTCTATGAAAACTGAACCAAAATTAACCGATGTGCCAAACGCAAGGGCGGCCATTATTGCAACCTTGTGTGCTGAGTCAATACCTTCTATATCAAAGGCTGGATCGGATTCTGCATATCCTAGACTCTGGGCGTCTTTAAGTATTTCGTTGAATGGTTTTCCTTCTGACGTCATCCGTGAAAGTATGTAGTTGCCGGTTCCATTTACAATTCCCTGGATCATGTCAATTCGATCGCCTGCAAAGGCAGATCGGATTGCCCTAACTATCGGAATGGCACCAGCAACTGCAGCCTCAAAGCCAAGCTCCACCTCTCCAGACTCCACAGCAGAATACACTTCCTCTCCACGCATAGCCAGCAGGTGCTTATTTGCTGTAACAACATGCTTGCCCTGGCTTATCGCTTTTAGTATTAGTGCCATGGCTGGTTCTTCTCCACCCATAACTTCAACAACTATGTCTATTTCAGGGTCGGTAACTATAGAAAAGGCATCTTCAGTTATTTTATTTTTATCGAAAACCTGGCTTCGTTTCTTACCCTTGTTTCTTACAGCTATTTTTACTAGCTCAACGCTTAATCCTACTCTTTCAAAAATTTCCCTAGTCATATTATTGAACAAATTTACAACGCCAGAGCCAACCGCACCGAAGCCTATCATCCCTATTTTTATTGTTTTCATGATTTACCGTTTATTGATGTGTTACAGACTAAAAAGCTAAAGCTTGAGTGCATCACGAATACCCCGTATTGCTTGACGGGTGCGGTGCTCATTCTCCACTAGAGCAAATCTCACATATTCGTTTCCCCCATCGCCAAAACCAGCCCCAGGCGAAACAGCCACTTTAGCCTTCGAAAGCAACAATTTGGAAAACTCCAGAGAGCCCATTCCTCTGTACCTTTCTGGTAACCTTACCCATGCGAACATGGTAGCCTTGGGTTTATCTGTTTCCCAACCTATTCTGTTAAGACCTTCGCACAAGACGTTGCGCCGTGATTCATATACTTTTCTTGTTTCCTCAACACATTCTTGTGGGCCATTTAGAGCAATGATGCTGGCAATTTGTATCGGCTGAAACATTCCGTAATCTAGGTATCCTTTTATTCTCTGGAGAGCATAAACCATTTCTGGGTTACCCACACAAAAACCTACTCGCCATCCAGGCATATTGTAGGATTTAGACAGTGTTGAGATTTCCACTGCAACATCTTTTGCTCCAGGAACCTGCATAATTGATGGAGCTTTGTAATCATCAAATACTAGTTCGGCATATGCTAGGTCATTAACAACTATAATGTCATGTTTTTCAGCAAAGTCCACTATGCGCTCAAAAAATTCCAAGTCTACGGTCACAGTTGTAGGGTTATGAGGAAAATTAAGCATCATGACCTTTGGCCTTGGCCAGGTTCTTTCGAATGCTGTAGTCAGGTTATCAAAAAAATCCTCATTGTCGGTCAACGGCACATTTATTACGTCCCCGTTTGCAATAACCACAGCATATGTGTGAATCGGGTAGGTCGGGGAAGGAACTAACACAGAGTCGCCAGGACTTGTTATTGCTAACATCAGGTGGCTAATACCTTCCTTAGAGCCAATGGTAACTATCGATTCTGTTTCTGGGTTTAGTTCTACGCTAAATTTTCTCTGATACCAATCACATATTGCATGGCGAAGCTTTGTTATGCCACGAGATGCAGAGTATCTGTGGTTTTGTGGTTTTTGGGCTGCCTCTATAAGCTTGGATACAATATGCTTGGGTGTAGGCATATCTGGATTGCCCATACCAAAGTCTATGATATCTTCACCTGCACGCCTAGCCTTTATGCGCATGTCTGTTACTTCAGCCATCACATATGGGGGCAGGCGCTCTATTCTTGCAAATTTTCTATTTTGTTTGCGTTTTGCCATCTTTAATATGTACTGCGTTATGCTTCTAATTAAGATAATTACTTATTTTAATGTTAAGGGACAAGGTATTTCAATCACCATAGACAAAAAAAAGCACTGGGAATGTATTTAGTGCTTAGAGATTTGTCAAAACTCTTTCTCAGCCATTCTATGGCGTAACGTTTTTAATACATCAGCAGCATGAAATGAGGACCTGACAAAAGGTCCTGAGAAAACTTCCTCTATCCCCAGTTTTTTACCTTCGGCAGACAAATTCTCAAATACTTCTGGGTGAACGTAATCGATGACTGGAAGGTTACCCCTACTCGGGGACAAATACTGGCCAATAGTTAATACATCTAGTCCAATTCCGGCAAGATCAGTCATTAAGCGAATCACCTGTTTTACGTTTTCTCCAAAACCCAGCATTATCCCACTTTTTACAATTATACGTGGGTATTGGCTCTTTACATGTCGCAGAAGGTCCAATGACCTAGAATATATCGCTCCGGGTCGAACCACGCCATAAAGATCAGGAACAGTTTCCAGGTTGTGGTTGAACACGTCAGGATCTGAATCAGCAATCAAATTAATGTTAGCAACATTGCCGCCTAAATCTGGTGTAAGTACCTCAATTGTAGCTTCAGGTAGTAAATTTCTGACACTGGCAACTGTTTTGGCAAAAACCGCTGCTCCACCATCATCCAAATCATCACGCGTAACAGATGTTACAACAACATGGTCTAGGTTCATTTCTAAGGCAGCCTTGGCAACTTTAAGTGGCTCATCTTTGTCAACATAACCTTTGGGAAATCCTGAATCTACAGCGCAAAATCCGCAAGTCCTTGTGCATGATTTACCTAAGATCATGAAGGTGGCCACCCCCTTAGCATAGCACTCCCCCATATTTGGACATTTGGCAGATTTACATACTGTATTTAATGAAAGGTTGTTAATAATGCGTCTAGTAACAATAGTCTGTTCAAAAGGAGTATGTTTTTTTGTTAGCCAGCTTGGTTTTCTAATAACTCTATTTATCACACGATTAGGTTGTTTAATAATTTTGCACTCTTAAATGGCTGGCCCCCGAGGATTCGAACCTCGACTTATGGATTCAGAGTCCACTGTCCTGCCATTAGACGAGGGGCCAAAGTGAGTATTGTATATAAATCGTGTTTTAAGACTCAATAAAATATATTGGGTTTTTTCTTTTTCACAGCAAATGTTGTTAACAACAATAGCCTTTTATAGGTAGCACGTAGGTTTAGTGGATTAGATGAAAATTAGTTTACATGCTAGAATGTTGTAATATAAATGATTTAGTGGTATGTGCCAGCAATGATAAGACCTGAATATATAGTTGAAGAGTTGAGTCGTTACATGCCCGATGCTGACTGTGATATGGTTTGGCGCGCCTATGCTTTTGCTAGCAAGTGTCACAAGGGCCAGAAACGAGTTTCTGGTGAGCCATATTTAAGCCACCCACTAGAAGTTGCCAACATTCTCACGGCAATGAAACTCGGCCATATATCTATTACTGTTGGCCTTTTACACGACACACTCGAGGATACTGAAACTTCACCTAACGAGATTAAGGACCTTTTTGGTGAAGAGGTTAGCATGCTCGTTGATGGCCTTACAAAAATATCCAAACTGAAGTTCTCCAGTCAAGAAGAACTACAGGCTGAGAATGTGCGCAAAATGATTCTAGCGATGAGTAAGGATATAAGGGTAATCATGATAAAGCTGGCTGACAGGATTCACAATATGCGAACCTTGCACTACCTTGACAAGGCAAAACAAAAGTCCATTTCCCAAGAGACTTTAGAAATCTATGCCCCAATTGCAAGCCGCCTAGGTATGGGGTGGATAAAAACAGAACTTGAAGATGCATCTTTTAAATATCTCTGGCCAGATGAATACTCAGAGATAAAGCAAAGTGTAATTAGAGTGGAGAAACAACGAAACCAGTACGTGAACCTAATAGTAAAAGAAGTGGAAGAATTTTTATATAATGAGGAGCTCAGTGTTTCAGTTGCAGGTAGACCTAAACATTATTTTTCCATTTTTGAAAAAATGCGGCGTTTGAAAATCAGTTTCGAGGAAGTGTTCGATCTGATGGGGGTCCGAATAATTACAAGTACTAAACAGGAATGCTATTTAATCCTTGGTTTATTGCATAGCCTGTACAAACCAATTCCTGGAAAACTTGATGACTACATAGCCTTACCAAAAGCAAATATGTATCAAAGCCTACACACTGCTATAGTTGGCCCGGAAGGTAAGGCTGTTGAGTTTCAGATAAGAACACAGGGAATGCATATGGTAAGCGAAGAAGGTATTGCTGCCCATTGGCGCTAT
This sequence comes from Nitrospinaceae bacterium UBA7883, assembly GCA_002500605.1. Classification (GTDB taxonomy): domain Bacteria; phylum Nitrospinota_A; class UBA7883; order UBA7883; family UBA7883; genus UBA7883. The sequence goes on from DLRR01000021.1 coordinate 35,728, forward strand.
AAAGAAGGTAGCCCGCTGAATCAAGAACATGATGATCAAATAACTTGGATAAGACACCTGCTCGAATGGCAAAAAGACGTTGATAATCCGCGAGAGTTTTTAGAGTACGTTAAAATTGACCTTTTCCCAAATGATGTTTATGTTTTTACGCCGAAACAAGAAGTGAAGGCGCTGCCAAAAGATGCCACTCCAATAGATTTTGCTTTCTCTGTTCACACCGAGCTGGGTCAGCATTGTATAGGTGCAAAAGTTAATGGTAAGTTGGCATCTTTGAAACAAAAGCTAAAAAATGGCGACATAATTGAGATTATGTCCAATGAACAACAGAAGCCGAACAGGGATTGGCTTAAAGTAGTAAAAACGTCCAAAGCCAAATCCAAAATCAACTCTTACATTCGTCAAGAGGAGCGCAAAAGGGCACTTGAGATTGGACGTGAGATCTTGGAGAAAGAAATTCGTCACCTTGGCATTGATCCCCACAAGTTGATGGAAGAAAACAAAGTCTTGCCCCCAGCCCAAGCCATTGGGTACATGTCGGTCAATAGTCTTTACACCGCTCTAGGTTTGGGAAAAGTTAAAGTATCTAATTTTTTAACAAAACTGGCTCCAGTGGAAACGGCGAAAGCAGCTAAATCAAAACAATCTTTCACAGATGCCATCAAGCGTTTCATCACACGGACACCTAAACCAACAAAGCCGCAAGGAATAAGGGTTAAAGGGATAGATGACGTCCTGATTAGGTTTGCAAAATGTTGCAATCCAGTGCCTGGTGACAATGTCCTAGGATTCATCTCACGTGGTCGCGGCCTTATGGTTCATTCAGTTGATTGCCCTAATGCAATCACTATCGGACTGGAATCAGAGCGTGTTGTGGCTGTGGAATGGGACACAGAGAAAGAAAAAAAGAACTCGTATAAAGTTGGCATAGAAGTTGAGACTCAAAACAAGCCTGGCGTACTAGCAAAGGTAACTGCCGTTATGGCCGATGAAAATTCCAACATCACTGATGTCAACTTAAGTGTTAAAGATGAGCAAACTGGTATTGTTAGCATTACACTAGAGGTAGCAAATTTGGCTCAACTGCAGGAAATGATGGATGCGGTCATGAAAGTTAATGGCGTAAAAAATGTCAAGCGAGTTAAAAATAAGCACTCTAGTAGAGGATTTAATAAATCTATGTCTGAAAAGTAGCAGCGTTTCTAATAGATTTTAGCCGCATAAAATCGCACTGATCATTACGTGTTTGTGTTTACCAAAGTTAACTTCTTTGATGAACTTACGCATAAATAGCGAACTTTGGGCATCTAGTGCCTAAAGTGCCTAGTTCCCGTAAACACCATAGCCATATTGTGCTCGTCTGCTGCTGCGATTACCTCGTCGTCTCGCACTGATCCACCTGGCTGAATGACTGCACAGACTCCCGCTTCACCCGCAGCATCTATTCCATCACGAAATGGAAAGAAAGCGTCTGATGCCATTACTGACCCTTCTATAGATCGAGTTGCTTTATCTACAGCGATTTTGGCACTATCAATTCTGCTCATTTGCCCAGCACCAATACCAATGGTGGAATTTGCATCAGCATACACAATGGCATTTGATTTTACATGTTTGGCCACAGTCCAAGCGAATTTTAGCGCCTCCATCTCCTCTGCCACGGGCTGGCGCTTAGAAACAATTTTTAAAGCTGTGGCATCATAGATTATTGAGTCCGAATTTTGGATCAGAGCGCCGCCAGGTACAAACTTAAATGCAAGGTTCCCGCTTACATCTAACAATGGAGCTTTTATCAGTCTTACATTTTTCTTTTTAGATAGAACACCTATCGCGTTTAACTCATACTCTGGCGCAATAACAACTTCAGCAAATAACTTGGAAATTTCTGTGGCGGTTTCTTCGTCTACAATCTTGTTAGCAGCTATCACTCCACCAAATGCTGAAATCGGGTCTGTTTCTCTAGCATCAATATATGCTTGTCTAAGCGATTTATTTCTACCCACGCCGGAAGGGTTAGTATGCTTAATAATAGCTACCACAGGGTCAGAGAACTCACAAACCAACTCGTATGCCGCAGCCATGTCTACAATGTTGTTAAAAGATAATTCTTTTCCATGTAGTTGAATGGCATTGGCAATTCCACCGGACTCTGCACCGACTTGAGCATAGAAAGTAGCTGACTGGTGTGGATTTTCACCATATCTTAAAACCTGTTTTTTCTGAAGTTGCATTATTTTACGGTCAGGCATTAATTCGCGACATCCCGCAACGCTTTCAAGGTAGGATGTAATCCGTCCATCGTACCAAGAAGTGTAGGAGTATGCCTTTATGGCAAGGTTGAGTTTTGTCTCTTGAGATAACTCTCCATCAGCAGATGTTAATTCTTCGATGAGTTTCTTATAATCTGCAGGGTCCACGACAACTGCAACATCCTTGTTGTTTTTCGCTGCGGATCTAATCATCGCAGGTCCACCTATGTCTATATTTTCAATGGCCTTTTCAAAGACCACATCTTCTTTTTCTATGGTTGATTCAAATGGGTATAGATTAACTACGACCATATCTATTTCTTCCATACCCTGGTCATCCATTTGTTTTTTGTGTTTTTCAAGATCCCTCCTTCCTAGTATTCCGCCATGGACTCTGGGGTGTAGCGTTTTAACCCTACCATCCAGGACCTCTGGCGATCCTGTATAGTCGCTTACCTCTCGTGGGTTCAACCCAGCTTCGGAAAGAACTCTAGCGGTGCCTCCTGTTGAAAGTATTTCCACGCCAAGCTTAGCAAGCTCTTTTGCAAACTCAACAAGGTTTTCCTTATTGGATACACTCAACAGGGCTCTTTTAATTATCGCCATTATTTTCTATAATCCTCTATGTTGGTTTCTTAAGGACAAGCACAGCAGAAGGGAATACTATTAGTTTTCAACTCTCTGGTCAAGCCATAGGGCTTTCTCCTCAAAAGAAAGAACGTAATGTGAAGAATATATCTTCCTTTTACATCAAATGAAAAATATAGGTTGTAGATTATCGTGGAACGTAATGTTAAACCATGGAATTTAATTTACCCAAGGAAGTACATTTCACCTGAATTTAAAGTGGAGTCTTGGGAAGATCTTGAGGGTTACTATAGTCAGCTAGTTGATAGGCAGTTTTCTTCGCAAGATGAGCTAGTAGACTGGTTGCTACAATGGTCCGAACTTCACGATGTCACAGATGAGTTTTGCACCCGCAGATACATAGAAATGACTTGTCACACAGACAGCAAAATAAAAAGAGAAGAATACCTCTACTGCGTGCGGGAAATACAACCTAAAGTTACTAAGCTTGCCGATGTCCTAAACCGTAAATATTACGATTCGCCAATAAGCAAAGAATTGGATATAGAACAATATGGGCAACTCAATAAAATTGTGGGGGTGTCCATAGAGTTGTTTGAGGAAAAAAACATTCCAATTCAGATAAAACTCTCTGAACTATCACAACAGTATCAGGAGATCATGGGCGCTATGACTGTAAATTTTGAAGGTAGCGAGAAAACGTTTCCCGAAATGTCTAAGTACCTACGTGAAACAGATAGGAATTTGCGACAAAAAGCTTTTACCGCCGTAACAAAAAGGCGCATGGATGATAAAGACAAACTAGATGACCTTTTTGACGAAATGGTGATTCACAGAACCAAGTTTGCACAGAATCTGGGGATGACCGGTTATAGGGAATTTTGTTTTAGATCGAAACTTCGTGACTATACTCCCGACGACTGTATGGAGTTTCATAAGTCAATTGAAAAAACTGCTGTGCCGTTAGCCAAAAAAATAAACGCTAAGCGCAGAAAAACCATGGATCTAAGTGCACTATGTCCATGGGATACTGAAGTTGATGAACGGGGACGCGAACCATTAAAACCGTTTGAAAAAGTCGATGATTTAAAGCGAGGAGTCGGCGAAATATTCATGTCAGTAGACAGCCGCCTAGGTGAACGCTACAAATCTCTACTAAAATCAATGGACTTGGACAGCCGCAAAGGCAAGGCTCCCGGAGGATACCAGACCACTCTCTCTGAGTCTAGGACTCCTTTCATCTTTACAAACGCGGTAGGCTCCCAAAATGATGTTAATACTCTGCTACATGAATGTGGCCACGCATTTCATACATTGCAATCTAGGGGGCTTGAGTTAACTTGGTGTCGCCATGCAGCTATGGAGTTTTGTGAAGTAGCCTCCATGAGCCAAGAATTAATATGTGGGGAAAAACTCGAACCATTTTATCCATATCTCGAACAACAGAAAAGAGCGAGAACCGAGCACCTACGTAATTTGGTAGGCCTGTTCGGTTGGGTCGCACATGTGGACGCCTTTCAACATTGGATTTATACAAATCCTGAGCACAGCAAAAAGCAACGCAGTGATAAATGGGTGGAGCTGTCTGAGCGATTTGATGTAGGCATAGACTGGTCAACAATAAGCCATGAGGCTAGAGCTAGCCAATGGCACAAACAACTGCACATATTTGAGGTTCCATTCTACTACATTGAATATGCTATAGCCCAGCTTGGTGCGTTGCAAATATACAGAAATTATAAGCTAGACAAGGATAAAGCCATAATAAAATACCTAGAAGCCCTATCCCTTGGTGGAGCAAAACCAGCTAAAGAACTGTTTAGCATTGCAGGCATCAAGTTTGATTTCTCCCAAGAACTGCTTGGCAACTTGATGGATATGGTTTCCGCTGAAATTGAGATGTAAGTTGTTTTGTAAGAACGGTAATCTGCATGCACAGTAAAGAAGAAATTATTGACGGTTTAAGGATTGCTTGCCAATGTAAGGCTATTCAAAAAAAGGTGTTTATAAAGTTGATAGATGATGGCATCAGAAAAGTTACTAGACTTCAAATAACAACCGGTGCAGGGTCAGGACCTTGCGGAGGAAAGCGATGCACGCCAAAACTTAAGGAGTTGTTAAAAAGTAGAGCAGCAAAAAGTTAAATAGCCTCAAGAATTGCCTTCGCGTCCAGCTTGATCACAGTAACCTTACGACGTTCAAACCAGCAACAATTAATAAAGTCTTAATTCATAGACAAGTTGCGGCTGATTATCCTCACGGTAGACTTAACCATTAAAAGCACGGTTACTTTTCTTTTCTCCATTTTCTAGACAAAAATACCTGCAATCCACAAATTGCTAAAAAGGACAGCGCAGTGTAGCCATAAACTTGAACCGGCATTGGTTTTTCTAAATATAAGTAATACCACGATGAAACTGACTTTCGCATGCCGATATCTTTGTTCCACCCATCCCATGCGTTGACAGCAATAGGAATAAATTTTCCCGGCTCAAACTGAATATCCTTTTTATTTTCTGTCACAAGTGGACGTTTCATTACCACTGTCCAGACACCATCATTAAAACTGGCTGAGCTTGTAACTGCTTGGGATGTATCGGCTTGAATTTTAAAGCTCTTTTTAAAACCTTTTGCGTTTACTTCGATCACAGCAGGACCTTTCTTACCAATGGTGTCATCCGGCTTAATATCAGCTACAGTGAATTTCACAGCAAGTTTTTCACCGCCGGCGGCTATTGCTGCTTTCAAGTCGGCCATTTGTTTTCGTTGTGTTTCCACAAGACTTTTTGATACTAAGTCATAATCAGAGCGCCACCACCACATGTTCACTTCATGCCTTGGGTCCCCATTTAAAAAGTGTGGTTTCTCAGAGCCACCTTGGAGCTTTACAGGGAACTGCAGCATTACTGAGTCTCGGTACCTGCCCGGTTTGTAGTCTGAGGAGTATATTGGCACATATGTTTGTAAACCACCTCGATCTTCTGGCTTTTTCTTAGCGGTCTGGTGGAGCTGTTCATTTCCTTCATGGATAACGTTTGCAAACCTGTCATGCCAACTGAGGCGAAATGCAATTTCCTTGTCGTTGTACAGAGCCTGTACTTCTACCAAATCAACAGTAATATTTTGCCACCTAGGTTTGATCAGAACATTGCCAGTGAGTAACACATCAATCTTTCCAGACCGTTTCCACATTTCATCTTCAGGGTTTACAGGTAATTCTCCTTCCACTTTGGGAACCTGCAGGTTTTGTTCTTCATTTGGTTTATACTGCAAAGACTGCACAAAATGGGCTAGGGCCCATCGCTCCTCCTCTTTTATTGAATTTGCAAAAGATGGCATTGGTGTTCCGTTCAAACCTGTGGTAAATCGTGAGAAAATTTCTTTCACGCTTGCACCACCTTTATACTTCCACTCTTTTGTAAGATCACGTGGAGCTATGGAAAAACCCCAATCGTCTTTCATACCGTTAGCTGATACACCATTACCACGACCATTTTCTCCGTGGCACTGGGCACACTTCGCTTTTTTATAAATCTCCTCACCATTATTAATAAGCTCATCAGACGCTGTTGGGCCATCCCCGATTTTTACCAACTTATTATATCGATATTCTGCTTTATCATCAGCGTCATCTGCATTCTTATATTCTTCGTCAAGCATCCACAATGAAAAGTCTGGGGTATCGGAAAATGTTTGGATGAAATAAATTACTCCCCATCGTTCCTCCTCAGTAAGGCCTGTTTTCGTTAACTCATCATCAAAAGATTGCATTGCTGTGCCTTGAATGCCTTTAGATATAGTTTCAAATAAATCTTCGTCTAGCGGCAGAGCTCCGCTAGCTGTTGAGCGAAATTTAAAAACGTTAGTTTTAAAGTTACGTGGGCGTGGGTTTAAGAACTCAGCAACCGGACCATCACCACCGCCATCAACCCCATGGCAAAAACTGCATCGTTCAAAATATGTAATGCGGCCCTTATCTAACAGCTCTTTTGTTTTAACTGGCTTTGGCTCTTTCGGTTCTATCGCCGCATTTATCTGACTGGTACCTATTAAGGTGATCCACCCCAATATCAAAAACGCGATTCTTACAGTCATTTACTACTCCAGTTTCTCGGGTATACGCGGAGTTTTCTCCGCTAGGTTGTATTCACCCAGGATAATTGTCCACCGTTCTTCTTCGCTCAAGTCAAGCTCCCATACTGGCATGGCTGAATCCCAGGGGGTTGATTCTTTTGGAAGTCCGAGCCCTCCAGTGCTCACACGCCAAAAAGTGTAGCCTTCTACTACTGTTTCAATGGTTCCGTTGTCAGTGAAGTTAATTGGGCGAAGCTTAAAACCATAGGCCATCGGTCCGTCACCAGCAGTGCTGTCACCATGGCACGGCCGACAATTGATTTGGTACATAGCCCTGCCTTCGAATAGCCTCTTTTCCATGAGAGCCTCTTTGGCCAAATTCTTATCGACTTTGCCAGCTTTTAATTGTTCTAAAAACTTAAACACGGGAGCCGTTGGTATGTGGTCTATGTTGGTAAAGGTTCTCCCTACCTCATTAACTTGAGGGAAGTACTTCACGTTATTATTTTTTACTTGGTCAACAAACTCGTCGATCTCTACGTCAGTGGGATTTGCCATTGGATTTTGCGCAGTTTCAAACTTTTTAGGAAAGTTTGATGATGGATGCTGTATGCGAAGTGCCACAGGTGATGCCACTGAAGGCTTTACCCAGTTGAACACTCCGGCGCAAACCACTAATGGGGTTAGGATCATTATAATTAGCTGCACCATGCGACCATAAGCTCCGCTTAATGAGCTTTTGATCGGATGCATAAAGTTCTTCAACGTGTCTTCGTCAGAGGTTATATACACAAATGTTCCGACGATTATTAGGACTGCATAGAACAAGAATAATGTTGATGGCACCGTTAAAGGGAAATCGAGGCCTGTAATTATTCTCGAAACAGCAGGTATGCCAAATTTTATAAGGGCCACAACTATGGTAAGAGTTATTACCACCCACCAAAACATGCTACTTGATTTCTCCTGTTTGCTCATAACTGTTCGTTCCCCATTCAACTTTGTTTATTGTCGTTGACCAAGTCTCTAATTGGCACATTTTGAGATTGCTGGTCTGGTCCCGATGTCGGCTGAGTGTCTTCAGTTGTTATCTGGTCACCGGTTAATGTTCTAACATAGGCCAAGATGTCGTGAAATTCATCAACTGATAGAATTTCAGCGAAGTTTCCAGGCATTATGGATTTCTTCATAATCTTAAATTTCTTAACATCGGACTTCATCACTTTCTTTATCTCTCCTGTAGGCTGGCCAATCAGAAAATATTCTGGTGTGTCTTCCTTCTTAGTTCCTGCAATTCTCTGGCGGTCATTTGTGAGCACTAGAAGTGGCTCATAGCCACTGACGATTACCGCTGACGAGTCTACTATGGACTCTATGATATATTTAAGAGTTCTAGTCCCCGATACACTGGTAAGTGGAGGGCCAACCTGTCCACCCTTCGATCCAACACTGTGGCACTTAGCACAACCAGCCTTACTATTTTCATTCCAAAATAGTTCCTTTCCTTTCTCTGGGTCACCAGGTAAATAAGGCTCAAATGGCTGCATTGCTACTTGACTAGAAGTCGCTGCCGCTTCGATTTTTACAAGAAAATCTTTGGCTATACCGCTTGGTTTTAAAATTTGCTCGTCAGTTATTTCGCTACCAAGGGAAGCAAGAAACATAATCACTGCTTTAACCTCGTCCGGAGTTAGGCCTATTGGTGGTTTGTAAACTACGGGCATCTCGTTTTTATACCCATCCACAACAAAAGCCCCTGGTTCCCCAATACATTCATAGAGGTAGTCCACTGCATTCCATGGTTTACCAGTTTTTTGTGCTCTTAACTTTGCTCGTTCAAAAGCTCTCTCTCCTATTGGAATCTGAAAATTTTCGCCCATGACGCCCAAGTTTGGGCAACGTATGGCTGACCCTTTGTCACCAACTGAATGACAAGTGGAACACTTGCCTTTGCCATAGAATATCTGTTCTCCAGCTTCTACGTTGATCCCTTCTACGACAACCTGCTTGTCAAACCCACCAGTCATGTCAGTTATGGTATAACCTATATAGACATAAACAACGATCAACGAAACTAAAAATATAAAAACGCGAAGAACCGCCTTAGCCATTCCGCCCTCCCTATTGAACTTCCACAGGCTCAGCCTGGGCCGGATTTGATTTCTTACCAGCTTTCGAAATGGCTGATAGCCAAAACATTATTGCCACCGCAGATAGAAACACCAGCGTGGCCATTGATACCATTACAGTCATTGTGAAATTAGTGGGCGTAAAGGCCCATTCAGATGTATCCTTCAATACTCCATAGATATGCCAATCAGTCCTGAGACCGGATCGGATAAAACCCATAAGGCCCATATTAAATGTAATAAAAATGCAAAGCGTTAGAAGGGCATATTGTGAGCGAGAGGATATTTGTCCCCACCTCATTTCGCCCATCGATTTCGCCCCACGAAATAAAAAGATATCAATTGCCGTAACGAGAACTATGGCACTTATAAGCTGAATGAATTGGCTGACTGCTATGTTTCGAAGGAACGGCGAAGCTTTCTCCATTACAACAAAACCATAAACTCCGAGGAAAATAACAACACTAAATATTATCCAAGCTAGGTAAATGTATTGGGCCAAAACCCCTTTGTCTTTGATTGCCAAGACTGATGAGATTACTATCATCAAACATGTTGCAAATAAAAGCATAGCCACTGTTTTAAAATATTGCACCCGGTCTGGAGGAAGATCCAACTCCTGTGGGTCAAGGCTGTACATTGCCCAGGCATATTGGCCTATTAAATAAAGGCATATAAACGCCGCAATAGATATTGCTATCACTGGGCCCTTGCCCTGTTTAGAAATTGGCACCATATCTCCCATATTGGCCCGCCTATAGAGCATAAAGCTAATAAATGTTGAAATTATAATTAGATTAACTACCGCATTTTTGGCTGGCATCAGGCCAAGGTATTTTAAAGTGGGATGGTATTGGGATCCGCCCATTGCGCTAACTTCCGCCCCTGTTAACGGCATATTGTGGGGTGTAAGCCATATGGCAAATGAAATGAGAACAAAAGCGTTCAGGTACTTTACAAATCCTCGATACCTCTCAGCACCAGGTATTCGCTCCATCCCAATCCATAAGTAATAGCATGAGATTAGGAAAAGTGATCCTACCAACATTGCTTGTATTATGAATGTCCATGAAAAGTCACCACCCATCATGTTATTACCCATGACTGCACTATTGGAATATACCTCGCGGCCAAGATAATATCCGGCAAAAGGTAGTGGAATCAGTCCGCAGATACCAACAAAGTTTGAAACATACCCCATCCAGTCGTAATGGGCGCGGTCCTCTGGCGTAGTAGAACCGATGAACTTGACAGCAGCATAAGCTCCAGCCACAAAACCGCCAAAAGCTATGTTGCCCAGCATTCTATGTATTCCAATCGGTGCCCATAGAGTATTCATAACTGCATCCAGTGTCGTGCCTACAAATTGGCCTGTATTTGGATCAATGCCAGAAGGACTCATCATGTATGCTGCCCATGAATTTGCCACCATCATTATCAGTGTGCCAAAAACGTTTAACCAAACACCCACCCAAACATGCAGACCCTTTTTACTTTTAACAACAAAAAACCCAAGACCGGCAATTACAAGCACTACAGCCCAAAAAGGCTGAATTGCTCCATGGTAATGTCCAAAAGCTCCAAACTGGACTCCTGCAGCTAATAAAATTGTTCCCACACCCATAGCGGCAAAGGAATATCCAACTAATTTGGGCCATGGCGAGGTGTCGTTCATCCAGTCCCATCCATAGTAGTAGACGTACAGACACAACGTCTCACCAAAAAACAGTAGAGCATAAAAAATCATGGCGTCCCCAAAGGCGTTGGCCATAAAACTGAAAAATGTTGGATATAGTGCAACAAAAACAAAAAGCAGCAACCCTCCTAATGCAGCAGTTGTTGCGTAAGCAACGGAAAGTAAACCGGTGAATTCTTTAGCCAAACCATCAAACTTTTTATCACCATTTCTAAAGCCGATGTACTCAATTAGTACCGCAAATATTGGGACACCAAGAACAAATGCCCCTAAGTAAAGATGCATCTGTGCAATGAACCAGACCAACTTACGAGAGGACAAACCAAACACCTGGCCATAATCACCGTCTCCGGCAAGGGCCTGAGACGATGCGACAAAAATCATGGCCATTGCCATTGCTACAACTTTAGTGACCCGTGATTTTGGCACTTTATACATCTTACAGTCGCTCCTATGCATGACTTATATCAAAACTTAGCTAACAATTATTCGCCGATACTAATGTTAAGTATATTGTCACCATTCTTTACAGTTATATCCTTCTCTATTTCACCAAGTTTCTCGTGCCAAACTAATACCTTGTATTTCCCAGGCTTCACATTTTTAATCTCAAACGCTCCATTGGTAGCAGATACTGAAGCTGCAGATCCATCCGTCACTACTACCCATGCATTCATCCACTCATGGATGTCACATTGAACCTTAATCACTTCTGGAACCTCGAAACCTTCGTCGACCTTTTTTGTCTTCATTGTTCCGGGCTGGCTAAAGTTGACTGGATCGTTTTCAAAACCAAATGTATGGAAATTGTGAGTTATGCCATCGTTGTTATTCACAACAACAGCCGACTCAGCTGTGGTTGTGATGACATGGGGTACGAACTGGCAGCCGTTCTGTGCTATCTCCACGACACCAGGTTTACCTTCTCCCGCTCCAAGGATCTGTACTACTGCATTTTTTACTCCGCCTGATTTAGAAATAATCGCGTTTTCTGTCATAAGGTTCGACTTACCGCAAATAGCCTGATCCTTTGTTACTTTAATGGCTTTCTGCTTATTTGCAACTTTGGTTGATACAATTCCTTTGACCGTTGCAGCTGACACAGTTTGAACAGACACGAAAACAACCAAACATATTAATAGTCCTATACCAACAGTTTTATTCATTAGGTAACTCCTCTTAGCCTTTCTTGGCTTTAAAAATCAACCACACCTCACCTCCTGCTATCATCAACCCGATGATAAGAGGGAAGAGGTATACGTTCATTGATGATGGTGAGTCGAGTAAGAGCCAGTACCAAATGCTAATTGCCCTTTGCTCATTTTTTTCACCGTTATTGCCATCCCATGCGTTAAATGCTATGGGAATATATTTTCCTACCTCAAAGTCAAGATTACTTTCTTGACCTACCTTAAGTTTCCGCGTGAACATAATTTTCCATCTGCCGTTGTCATAAACAGATTTCACTGTTATGTTTTGTGAACTTTCATCCATCAATACAGCATTTGTTATGCCTTTTCCGAGAAGGGCATCTGCCCCATTACCATTGGTATTGTTGGTCCACTTCCAAAGGTTTACAGGTGCATCATCGTCGCCGTTTAAAAAGTACGGTTTCTCCATTCCAGTAGGGATTATTGTTGGGAGTTGTATTGCAAATGAGTCAGGTTCATTTTCTGGAAACATTTCAATTGGAGTTTCAAGCGGACTCTGGCTAGGATCATCATATTCTACCAAAATACTAATATAGTCGTTATTATAAAATGACCTGACATAGATGGACTCGAGAGTTGTAGTAAACCATCGGTTGCCTTCTACGATTTGGCTTACCAAAGGGATATATTCTAAAGGCAATTCATCCCACTTTTTATCAGTTGGCCTTTTTGGTAAACCACCTTCAACGTATCTAGAAATAATCACTTCAGAAACCCTTGGTGGCTCTCGTTTTACAATGGAATTAACGAATCCTACAATCTTCCATATATCTTCTGGTTTCATAGTTTCTAGATGTGCTGGCATTGGTGTGCCAGTAATACCTGTGGCTATAGTGCGGAAAATATCTTTTGGTTCGTTCCCACCACGGTATACCCAGCCTCGCGTTAAGTTGCGAGGCCAAATACGATCTCCTAAATCGTGTTTTAGCGCTACCGCGGTGGAACCAGACCCGAGTCCTGTCACACCATGGCATTTTACACAATTCTTTTTAAATAATTCATAACCCTGCTTGATATCTTCACCAGTCCATTCCTTTGGGACATCTACTATCTCTATAGGCTTAGGATATCTCTTCTTTTTCTCCGCTCGTGTGAACTTTCTTGAAAGCGTTTTTATGTAAGCCACAACATCCCATATCTGGTCATCCGTTAAAGTATCCTCCCATCCTGGCATGGAAGTTCCTGGCAAACCAACAGCAATAGCATTAAAAATGGTTGAGTCTTTAGGCAGTTTTCCATACATGGTGTAGGTAAATTTGTAGCGGGCAATCTTAAAGTTTCTCGGGCGTGGTCTCAGAAAGTTAGCAGCTGCACCATCCCCCTTTCCCCTTTCGCCGTGACAGCCGATACATAATTTCTCATAGATTGGCTTGCCGTTTTCTGCCTGCTCAGCTGTAAGCTTACTCTCGGCGAAAGAAGATGGCATTCCTATCAACATGGCCGCCAACACCACTATAGATTTCATTAGCATATATTTCATATCTATCATTTGTGATCATCCATTACACGCGGTGCATGGCCAGTGTAATCGTAAAGGAACATGATCACTTTCCAAATTTCATTCTCGCTGAGATAGTTTTGCCAAACCGGCATTGGTGAAGCCCATGGTGCACCCTCATTTGGTAGGCCAGGCCCACCAGTGGCAATACGCCAGAACAGAAAGGACTCCTGCAGTTGAGCTATCGTTCCCACATCAACAAAGTTGGCTGGAAGTGGATTATTAAAGCCAATTGCGTAATGGCCTTTCCCGGCTAGTTTGTCACCGTGACAGTAAAAACAGTTCTTATAATACACGTCGCGCCCCTCTGTCACATAAGCTGCAAACTTATCAGGGTCGGTGTTTTCGGTTTCGCGGAATGGGTTTTTTAAGGTTTGCAGATTAAATGTTTTACCAAAAGCTTTTAATGAAGAGGGTGGCGCAGGGTGAACAGTGCGAAGCTCTACAGGCGCATCCATGGTTGGCTTTGTTATCCAATATGTGATAGCCATTCCAATTATTGGAAGAGTAATAAAAACTATGTTTCGTAATAAAAGGTATTTTTTGTTGAATACCAAGGCAGTAAAAGGTTCGACCATCTCTCGAACCGATTCATCGTCAGCCGTCAAAGCTAACACTACGCCCACTATAATAAAAAACATGTACATTTTTATCACGCTTGCGGGTATAGGCTCCGACAGTAGATACGTAAACACGAACACAAAGCCCGCATATGCACCAGCTACCAAAAGAACGGCTAACAGGAGTCTGTTAATTTTCACGACTAATTGCCCTTCCCTGCACCAATAATTGTTTGAACTGCCATCTCAAGCTCAGATACCCTCATTCGTTCAGAGAGATCATCAGGCATTATGTCCGACTCAAACCCCATGGCTATATGCTCGTTGGGTTTTAGTATTGATGTACGTATGTAATCTTCCAACGAGTAACCGGCCGGCAACTTGCCCTTATACTGCTCAGCCATATTGACTAGGCTTGGCCCCATATCGGGTTCTTCACCTTCCATGTCTACGTTTGGCACCACATGGCAAACTTTACATTCATATTTTTCAACCAACTGCGAAAAATCTTTTACTGGACCTGGGTCCTCAGTTTCATCCTCTTCGTCCACATCTATCTCACCAATGGGCAAAGATACTGTAATGTCAATACCTGCAGCCTGTTGCAAATACGCTATGACTGCATTTATCTCAACTTCTGACAGATTTATTGATCCGGCTGAAACATCAGGCATAGGGCTTATAGTATCGCCTGATCCTGTTTTGCCAAACCCGACCACAACAAATGCAGAAGGTTTAATCATGGACTCTCTCAAGTATTCTTCTGCCGACTCTGCGTCACCTTTGTAACGCAAATCTTGCAGACGATCAGTTGATCTTACAGCCACAGGTTGTCCATCGTCACTTGTCTCAATAAGAAGTGGTGCCCGGTGTCCAACAGCGTTATGGCAAAGCGGACAAGTCCCCTTACCTTCATATATTTTTTCCCCCAGTGCTGCATAACCTTCCAACGTCATCCCTTCAAGGGAAATTTCTTCCTCTGAGGGTGGCTGTGATTGCATCTGTGGAATACTGTTGGAAAACCACGTATATCCATAAATCACCATTAAACTGAAGGCTAAAATTTGAAGCAATGTTTTCATTTGTCAGCTATTTTCCTTTTACTAAAGTCATCTAGCCAAAAAATGAACATAACCATTGCCATGAATATCAACGTAGTCAAAGAAACTATTTTGGCTGCATAGCCAAGTGTTGGCGTAAATGCATCTGCTGAATAATCGCGAAAAACAGTGTAAACATGCCAATGTTGTCTTATGCCAGAGCGAACGTAACCCATTAGACCCATCAGCCAAGTAAATGATATGGCAAGCAGAAACAGGGCGTATTGGGAACGAATAGGCATTGCGCCCCATTTAGTCGGACCAATGGCCTTTGAGCCGCGGTAAATAAACGCATTTATCACGCTTGCTACAATAATAACCAGCAAAGTTGTGGAAACCTGCGGAACCGAAAGGCCTATTCTGATGTTAGCCGGAATGTAATAGCCGTATACTCCTAGAATTATAATGTTTAAAGCACCTGCCACAAACATGGCGGTTATTGCCGCATTGCCTACATCCATCCATGTGACTGTTGGGATCTTCCCTGCCCGTTGATACAACATAAAGGCAAGGAAGGTGGTAAGTATCATTAGATTTACTGCAGTATTTTTTGCCGACATAACACCAAGCACGCCTAGAACTGGGTGATGGGCACCTCCAAGGGCTTTAATTTCTGACCCGGTCATAACAATCGTATGCGGGGTAAACCATACAAGAAAACATGCTACCAACACGAAGGCCATATATTTAATAGCCTTTCGATACTTTTCACCCCCCGTTGCTCTACCCAAGCCAATCCAAAGATAGTAATTTGCTCCAAGAAATAGGGCGCCGATGAGTAATGCCTGTATTATGAATAGCCACGCAAAAATCCCACCCATAAGCGTAATACCCATCTGTTGACTATATGCGTACATCTCTTTGGTTAACCAATACCCTGCAAAAGGCAACGGTAAAAGCCCCACGATGGCAATGAAATTAGCTGTATAGCCCATCCAGTCATAGTGGGCCCTGTAATCGCTGGTTTTTGCAGTGAGAAACTTGTATGCGGCATATGCCCCCACTATCGAACCACCGTATGCAATGTTTGCTATAAAACGATGCAGGTTAACAGGATTCCAGAGTGGCCCTTTTATAACATCCCACACGTTCCCCAAAAACAACCCATCCGGGCTTACCCCAGAAGGCGCCATCATAAATGTCGCCCAGGAATTTGAAAGAACCATCAACGTCATTCCTGCCACATTGAGCATAAGGCCAACAGTCAGGTGTGTCCATTTGCCTAATCCATCAGATAAGGCCTCCCAGCCATAATAGTAAATATATAAACAAAGGCTTTCAGCAAAGAACATCAAAGCATATACAAACATCACTGGTTTAAATATCTTGAGCGAATACATTGTAAAATCGGGGTATAGTATTATGAGTAGAAATAGAAGGATCCCCCCCAGTGTTGCAGTAAACGAAAAGGCAACCATGCTTATCTTTATAAACTCACGTGCCATATTATCGTAGCGCTTGTCGCCTGTTAAAACGCCTATTAGTTCTATAACTAGTACGAATATTGGAACACCAAGAACAAAGGCAGCAAAAAACAGGTGCAGCTGAGCTACAATCCAGACAGCTACTCGACTTGAAAACCCAAATAACAGTGGATATGAATCTTCTGACAGTTTTGGTGCTGAAGCATAGAGTTCACTTTGGCTCGTTTCACTGGAAGATTGTGTTGAAGGCTGTACCTCTGTCGAAGCGGAAGTTAGTTCAGAAAAAGAAAGAATAATTACAAATACAAATAGGGCAAGTGCAGCAACATACGGTAGCCGATTAGCTGTCTCTTTTAGGTGCCTCATGGTATCAGCGGTAGCCCTTGGACTTTCATAAGAAAAAAGTTGATAGAGTACAGCAATGCAGAAAAACATAAGAAAAAGGCAGCAAAGAAGCCTATCAATTTCCCATTCATCAAGTACGCCCCCACCAATTTTATTACATTAAGTTACTTGAATATTACTTAAAACTACTCAGGCTACTTTAGAATAAAAGCCAACCAAAATAAACCAACGAGAGAACAAACGCTCCAATGAATAACGCTGGACCCATTTTATCTGACATTTAATATTAACCCTCAATAATTCTTGATGATGTAAAGCAAATACTGTTCCTCAGACTTTAAAAATATCTATTTTTTTACATGTTTGACTGACGAACCGCCAATTACCGATTTCAAATAGAAAAGTTTTCATATTGTTCCACAATAGAATAGTAAATGATAAAAAATATCTATTTTTTTACACGTTTAACTGACGAACCGCTAATTGCTGATTCCAAACTGAACAGTTTTCATATTGTTCCACACTAGAATAGTAAATAATTTTGCAGGATGGTTAGAAACTGTCCAGCAAGAATCCTATTCTGGATATTTTGTTTTTCACTCCACACAGTAGTTGCACTAATCTTGATATCTGGAATAAACCAAGTTCTGGGGCATGGTAATTGCTGATAGTAATGGAAGAGTTGTCTTTTTACTAGCGGTGAATAATTTTGTAATTACTCATCAACTAAAAAACAGCATTTGTTTTTACTACGTTGTAACGAGAATTTTAGGTGTCGTTTTCCAGATAATTGGAATGTGGCATCTACAATTAAATTTTGTAAGGGAGAAGAAGGTATGATTTCGCGAACAGCCTTGGTTGCAACTATGGTGGCAACTTTGTTCTATTTATCTAGTGCGATTGCATATACAAAACAGGATGTGCCCAATGGTGGAGCCCTGTCTGGTAAAATAAGCTTCAATGGCAAAGTTCCAGATTCAATGAAAATTTCAATTGAAAAAAATCCTGAGGTTTGCGGCACTGGTGTCCGGGAAATCAAAGAAGTTACTGTTGATGGTAACGGAGGGCTGGAAAGTGCAGTTGTGTTTTTCAAGAAAGTTTCAGCGGGTAAACCATGGAACGTCCCAAATGGTGGTTGGCAACTTAACCAAAAAACTTGCACTTTTCTGCCCTGGGTTCAAGTTATTGAGGACAAAAGCGAATTAGAGGTGGTGAACCATGACCCGGTTTTACACAATATTCACACGTACGAACTTATACCTGCTGGCAAACGGGTCGTCAGAGTAACCATGTTTAATGAAGCACAGCCCACCCAGGGTTTTACTTTTAAGAAAAAGGTTAGGATGCGACGAGGTAACACTATAAAAGTAGAATGTGATGCTCATAATTTCATGCATGCCTACATGCTAGCTCTAAAGAATCCTTATTATGCCATCACATCCGCTGATGGAACTTATTCCATAGATAAGATTCCAGCCGGTAAGTACTCGGTTATAGTTTGGCACTCAAAACTTGGCGTGATCTCCAAAAAAATTGAAATTGGAAGTGGCGGTAAAGCTACCTTAAACCATGAATACAAATAAGTGGCTCACTAGCTGTTGTTAAACAGCCACGCCACGCTGATAGGAGCCCAATCTATCCCTCCCCCGATAGATTGGGTTTCGATCATAACTGGACAGGATTGCTATCCTGTCCAGTTTTTTTTAACCGAGGGAGTACCAAAGTAGAAGCAAAACAACGGCAAGATTTATTGCCACACCTATGTGAAACCAAATATCGATCAACGAAAAGTTTCTGTTTCTCCACTTCCCTTTACCCATATAAAAGCCCCGTATGTTGATATATAATAGTTGTTACTGGTATTGTAAACTGAGCACGATAGCACTATCCTCATTATCTAACCAATGAATCACTATAACAACAACAAAGACGAGACTCCGGGGTTAGCCCAAACACCACCTAAATGGCTCAAATGGTTTTTAATTCTCAATATCGTTTCCCTAGCAGGTTTAATGATGTGGGAACTGGGCTCTGCTGTGTATAAAAGTACGGACGAGATTACAGTTGAACTTCAAAAGAAAGCCGCACAAGTGGAACTAGCTACTTCACAAAATCCCAGCTCAAAGGATCTTGGTGCTGAACTTAGCGAAGAGATAGAGTATGTAATCGATGCCACAAGTCCAAACAAATGGGTGCATTTCAACTTTTCCAATAGTTCGTGGTTCCAAAGTAGCTCAATTTCCAAAGAGCAGTTAAATTGGGATATAGCTATACGTAGGGCCAAGATAGTCACCAATAGTGGGATGACCTCACCAAAAGGGAAAGTGCTGGTGGCATCAGTAAACGCAACATCATTAAGCCAGGTTAGCAGGGCCCCAAAAAACGGATACGAGGCCGATATTATACCCGATGGAAGCATCGAAACTTCTAGCCCTATACTCGACAAGTGGTACAGATACGATTTCTGGACTCATAAGTTAAAACCAAAAAAGTTGGTTTATATTGTTAAAACATGGAACGAACGTTTGGCTAAGTTTATAATCGTCAGTTATTACTGTGAATCGGCTCCTGCCTGTTTCACCATAAGGTTTCAATATCAAGGCAACCTTAGCAACAGTCTAAACTAGCGCACACTTGCTGGATACAATCTTTCCAGCATGGTAAGTTCATTGCCAGCCCGGAATTTCCAATTATCGTATTTCTTTGTTGATGACATGCAATGAAAGAAATGGGCACCAACAAGGGTTATCACCACTATAACCAGTGCTGTTTTAACTGCTGCCAAAAAACGTCCTTGTATTCCACGACCGAATAAAACCAGTTGGCATAATATTTGCGAATTGTATTCGCTGAATGAAAGTTATGTTTGGTTTGTAGGTTAGAAGTTAAACCATTTAAGCCTTGTATAGGGCTCTGTTTCTCCTCTTAAACCTAATTTTAACTTTTGAAATGTGGGGGCTGTTCTAAAGTCGCTACCCTTATTAAATGGCGCAGGGAGTTCGATTTATGAAATTTTTTACTAACAAAATTTATAATTACTCAACTATTTTGATGGTGCTTGTAGTTGCAGTTCTATTCACCTCTGTACAGTCACAAGCATCTGACATCGGCCCCTTGCCGAAATTAAAAATTGACGCCGTCAAAGCAAAACTTGGTAAAGCGTTATTTTTCGACCCACGACTTTCCGGGGATTCGGCAATTAGTTGCGGCACTTGCCATGACCCAAAAGAGGGTTGGACAAAACATGTCGCGGTGGGTGATGCATATCCCGGGAGTAAACATTTTAGAAATGCACCAACGATACTTAACACAGCTTACAAAAAAACTCTTGGCATTCCTTGGCATTGGGATGGTCGAATTGGAACTTCGTTAAATGACATGACTCGCGACCAAATCACAGACACATATGTGATGAATATGGACATGCGGATCATGCAGGAGCGCCTAAAGCAGGTGCCTATGTACGTGAAGTTATTCAAACAAGCTTATGGAAAAGAGCCATCCAACGGGTTAGTACGAAAGGCAATTCCAGAATTTTTAAAAACTGTTGTCTCAAAAAATGTGCCTTTTGATAAAGGCACACTTTCACCCGAACAAAAACAAGGCATGGAGCTTTTCAAAGGAAAGGCCGGATGTATAAGTTGCCATAATGGTCCTATGTTCTCAGATGGGTTACCACATAACACTGGCGTCCCTGAGAACGCGGATATTTTTAAAAATCCACAGCGTCATGTCACATACCTTACCTTCATGTATGGTCTTGGAGTCCAGAATAGGCTTAACTGGCGACGTGATGTTGGCTATTTTACTGTTAGCCATAATGAAAATGACCTTGGCAAGTTCATCACGCCAACCCTGAGAGAACTCAAATATACAGCACCATACATGCACAATGGCATGATAGGGACCTTAGAAGATGTAATTGAGTTCTACAACAAGGGTGGTGGAAAAGACCGACCAGGGCTAAAGGACTCAGCGATGAAGCCTTTAAAACTTACGAAGTCGGAAAAAAAGGCATTAAAAACGTTCTTACTTTCCTTGTCTGGTGATAACCCATCGATTGATGTTGGCAAGCCAGACCTTTCTTATCCTGTAATCGCTAACTGGTATAAAACCAAGAATTAAGTAAAGGAGGAAATATGTTCAAGGGTAATTATTGGCTTGCACTTGTAATCGCAGCCACTTTTATATCTGTAGCCTCCTTGACTGCAGTTCCAGTTTTCGCAGCTGGTGATCCAGATTTTGATCCGCCGTTAGTGCCACTTCCAGCTCACCCTCCCATTCCAGCGGATAATAAGTCATCTACCGCTATTTACCCAGCCAAGATGGGACCAAAGCAGGAGTTGGGCTATTTGCTATTTTTCGATCCCAAACTAACTGGGGATGCTTCTTTATCATGCGGTACATGTCACCATCCGGACACTGGCTGGGGTTTTAATGACCCGATAAGCAGGGGATATCCTGGTACGGTACATTGGAGAAATTCCCAAACAATAGTAAATACTGGTTATTTTCATAAACTGTTTTGGGCTGGTTCAGTTACGAGCCTAGAGTCCCAAGCTCCGGCTGCAAATAAAGGAGGGGTCGCTGGTAACGGGGAAGATGACATGATGGAATCAAGACTCCAAATGACACCAGAGTACCGTCAACGGTGGAAGGAAGTTTTCGGTTACGATCGGCCTTTGATTAAGGATGCATGGCGGGCTATAGCCGCTTTTGAGCGTTACATGTCCCAGACTGACACTCCTTATGACAGCTTCCTTAAGGGTGACAACAAAGCTCTCACGGCTTCGCAAAAACGTGGCCTCGAGTTGTTTAAAGGAAAAGCGAACTGTGTTGAGTGCCATAACGGTCCTATGCTAACCGATGAAAAGTACTACAACTTAGATGTTCCTAATCCGGTGGAATGGACCGAATCAGGTCTTGCTCAGATTAGTTATCGCTTTGAAATTTACGCAAAAGGTGTGACTGAAAAGCTTTATCGCGAATCCAAGCATGACCTTGGAGCATATTTCCGTGGTAAAAACCCACAGGACATAGGCAAGTTTCGCACAGCAACCCTTCGTTATCTGAGTTATTCAACTCCATTTATGCATAACGGGGCTTTCTTCACCCTAGAGGAAGTTGTAGATTTCTACAACGAAGGCGGAGGGGAAAGTGATCTGCTGAACACAAAAACTAAAATTCTGAAACCATTGAACCTCACAGATGATGAGAAAGCAGATCTTGTGGAGTTTCTTGGTTCTATGAGTGGAGAAGAGATTAAGCTTCCATTTCCAAAGATTCCACCTATAGCAGCATTTGATGACTGGCAACCAAAAAAATAACTAAAGCGCATGGCTTATCCATGCGCTTTGTAAAGATAATCTAAATGTTTGAGGTGACATATGAGTGAAACAGAGATGGGAAAAGGCGCTTGTGCAAATAGGCGCGAATTCCTCCTAAGCGGCGGTATTACTGCTGCAATGATGATGCTTGGGACAAAACCTATGATGGCTGAGGCCAAGGTGGTCGGATACCCAAGAAAGAAAATTGGCAAGCTAAGCAGGCTCAAGTCTGGAAGGCCAATTGATTTCAACTACCCTGATGAAGATTCTGAAAATATATTAATAAAGCTTAGCAAACCAGCTGGTGGTGGTGTTGGTAAAAATGCCAATGTTGTTGCATTCAACAAGCTCTGCACGCATATGGGTGGAACTGTTACGGACGGTGGATACCACCATTCAGATGCTGTTGCAGGCCCTTGCCCTTTTCACCTTTCAACGTTCGATCTTTCGCGCCATGGAATGATTGTGGCTGGACACGCTACGCAGAGCCTGCCACAAATTCAGTTGGAGGTGAAGGGAGATGATATTTATGCCGTCGGCGTAATGGGGCTTATTTACGGCCGAAACAAAAACCTTGGCTAATAATACATAAGGAAAGATTGATCATGAGCATTACAAAATTTAGTACCAAAGATACAGTGCCAATACCGCCATCAGACGCCGACGTTCTTACAACCGCATGTGACTATTGTGTAGTAGCATGCGGATACAAAATATACAGATGGCCTGTTGGCAAAGAGGGTGGAACCAAAGCAAAACAAAATGCCTTAGGTGTTGACTACCCAGTTTCACCTTTGTCGGGTAAATGGATAGGTCCAAACCAGCATAACGTTGCTTTGTATAACGGTAAACTTCACAACGTTGTTGTCCTCCCTGATGGCGATGCAGAAGCTGTCAACCTTTCCGGTGATCATTCCATCCGAGGTGGCGCTATATCACAACGTTGTTACAACCCTAATTCCCCAACACACGACCGGCTCAAAAGTCCGTTAGTCCGGGTAAACGACACTTTAATGCCTGTCGACTGGGACACTGCACTGGATGTATGTGCTGAACTGTCAAATTACACTATAAATAAATTCGGTGAGCAAGCATGGGCTCAAAAAACTTTTTCATACGAGTTTTATGAGAACACATATGCCCTAACCAAGTTTGCCAGACGCTATATTAATACACCTGCCTGGGCACCACACGATCAGCCTGGCCCAGGGAGCGCTACTGCTGGGTTCCGAGATACTGGTTTTGAAAACTTTGCTCCATCCTATTGGGACTGGGGTAACTCAGAAGTTGTGTTTATATCTGGTACTGACCCATATGAAACTAAGACTGTTCTTTTCACCGAATGGTTTTTACCAGCTGTACGCAACAGAGGACAAAAGCTAATTTTTGTCCTTCCAAGAAAAACTACTGGTGCTGCTTTCGCCGAAAAGAACGGTGGCTTATTCTTGCAGATCACACCAGGCACCGATACAGTTTTGCAATTGGCCATAAGTCGGTACATAATTGAAAAAGGGTGGCAAGATAAAGAGTGGATAAATAAATGGGTAGCCAATAAGTGGGAAACTGACAGCGGGTTTGGTCAAGGTACTAGGAATACACCATGGCAATGGCGTACCACTTGGGGCAAGTTTCAAACCAAGGGATTTGATGACTACAAGAAGTGGCTATTCTCTCAAAAAGAGGCGGAAATGGCTACAGCCTCAAAGATTACTGGCATTCCTGCTTCCAAGATAAAAGCTGCCGCTACCATGATGGCCAAACCCAAGGCAGATGGCAGCCGAGTCAAAACTTCCATCGGGATCGAAAAAGGTAACTACTGGTCTAATAATTATCTCAACACCACATCTGTAGCTGCTATGGCAGTTATTCTCGGAGCTGGCGGCCGGCCCGGGCAGGTTGTTGGTCGTTTTGGAGGTCATCAGCGTGGTGGAATGAGCGGTGGAGGATACCCGAGATCTAAGTCGCCCGAGAAACAAGAAGGTAGACGCAAAAAGCCAATTGATCTTGATCGTTGGTTTGTTTCTGGGCACGTGCGTTTTGCTCATGTTGTTGGTACCACATGGACATCAGCCATGGGTGGAACACAATCAATTCAAAGTATGTTTAACAAGCTTACTAGGAAAAACCCACACCAGATTAAATCCCGCAAGAAAGAAGAAATTATTGACTCCCTTAAAAAGCGCATGGATAGCGGTGGGACTGTTGTTGTTAACCAGGATATTTATCTGCGTGACCCCATTGGAGCAAAATACGCAGATATAGTCCTTCCGGCTTCTGGCTGGGGAGAAGATGATTTTGCCAGAAACAATGGTGAAAGGCGTTTGAGGCTATACTCAAAGTTCATGGATGCCCCAGGATTAGCCAAACCCGACTGGTGGATTGTGGGTCAATGGGCTACTAAAATGGGTTTTAAAGGCTTTAACTGGAAAAACTCAAATGAAGTATTTGAGGAGGCGGCCCGATTCAGCAGAAAGGGTATACGTGCGTATCACAACCTTGTGTTCATGGCAAAGAAAAATGGAATAAAGGGCCACGAAGCGCTACGCAAGTTTGGTACCAAGGGAATTCAAACGCCAATCTTAATGGTGCCTAAAGAGTGGAAAGAGAACCGTCCTGGGCAGCAGTATGTTAGTGCCGAAACTGGGCTTACGTGGAATGGCTATAAATTAGCTGGGACAGTTAGGGCTCATGATACAGAAAGGGTAATGCCAGAGACCGGTCCTGCTGTGACCACAGTGTGGCCTAAATGGCTTACGCATTTCAACTCACAGTCAGGCAAACTAAACATGCTGAAATCACCATGGAATCTTTTTTCCGATTTTTACGATGAAATCTCTCCTAAAGGTGATGAATTATGGATCACCAACGGTAGAATTAATGAAGTATGGCAATCGGGATTTGACGACATGGAAAGAAGACCAATGATCATGAAAAGGTGGCCCGAGAATTGGATTGAAATTCATCCTGACGATGCAAAATCGAGAGGCATTGAAAGTGGTGACTATGTGATGGCTTACAGCAACAGGGTGCCTGTTCAGAAAGATTACAACCAAGCATCCCATCCAGGCGATTTTCAATACTCTACATTGAAAAAGAATGGGCATATTAGGTTTGACTCTGCCTCTATCACTGGTGTAGCCATTGTCACTTCAGTCGTCAAGAAGGGAACGAGTTGGACATATTTCTTACATCCGGAACAGTCTGCCAACAGCCTCGTAGCTATGGTTCCGGACCCAATTACCAACCGCTACAGATTCAAGCTTGGAGTAGGCAAGATTAAAAAACTTGGAGAATCTCCTTATAAGAACAGCTTTGATTCGATGAGTTTTGCCAGGCGTGATATAGTTTAGCCCTTATTACTATAGCTTGAAAGCCGGCAGAATCCTTTATTTGGATTTTGTCGGCTAATCTAGCTATCTACTGTTTTAATCTGGCATTAAATCAAATGCTAACCTTTGATGGAGCAACAGTGTCTCTAAGAAAAGATATCGCCATTCTAGTAAACAATTTTTTGTCATCAAAAAATTTTTACACACGATTTTATGCCACTAAAACACTTGGGAGTCTTGCCCCTCATATCAATCAGAATTCTTTGATTAACATTGCAACTGACAACAAAGAGGATATAGATTTGCGGATTGAGGCACTAGAAGGAATTTACCAGTGTGGCAAAGATGCCGATACTTCGGGAATAGAAAAACTGCTATTCGACCCTGAAGGCGATATACGGGTAAGTGCTGCTAAAACCATTGGGGCTACTGGAAAGGATCAGTCTGTCGATATATTACTTAAAGCTTTAGCCGATGATGGGGATGGTTACAGCTATGACGAAGAGTTTGACTGGGACCCACAATGGGACGTGCAACTAGAGCTCATAAAAGCTCTGGGAAACCTTGGTATGGCAAAATCAGCAGAACCCATCATAAGGTTTTATGAACAAGAAGGAGGGGTCGATATTGGTGAAACAGTTTTTACGGCACTTCAATCTATAGGCGGCTCAGCTGTGGTAGATTTTTTTTCTAGAATGCTTTCTAACGGCATCCCAGCAGAGCGTCGGATGACATGTGAGATGATTGGCGAAACTGGTTTTCACGAGATGAAAGATTCTTTGTCTTCTGTTTTACTTGATGCAGACCCACTGGTAAGGGCAGCAGCAGCAAAGGCTCTAGCCCTGGTTGGGGGTGAAGATGGAAAAGTAAGTCTTGCCTTGTTACTTCGCGATTCCAACGACATGGTTGTTTGTTCGGTTTTGGAAGCGATGGAAGAAAATGGACTACTCTCAGGGATTGAAGAATCAATTAAACCACTACTCGATCACGATTCATTAACTGTTAAAACAGTTGCTTTAAAGGTGCTAGGTGGATTGCCCAATGTAGATGTTTCCGATAAAGTTACCGGGTACTTAGGGCCAGATGCAAGTGATGAACTAATCCTAGTCGCTAGTGAAGTAATGGCTAAGTCATCGTCAAAAGAATTTAAGCCACTTCTGCTTGACCTAATTAAAAATCAAGACAAAGAACCGCTTTTACGTCTTGGGTTAATAGAACTATATGAAAAATTTTATAAAAACCATGTTGCAAAAGACTTAACTGAGCTGCTTCAAACTGGACCAAGACAAGTATCCATAGCCATTGCCGCCGCCATAGCAAAATGCGGTGATAATGAATCTTTAGATTCTTTATGCGAGTTGCTTTGGATGAAAGATTCAGATTTACCAATAAACCAAATCGACAACCGGCTTGACAAATCCAACAGCACTAATGAACTTGGTAAGGACGTTGAAATGATAGGCGGTAAGAAGGCAGTTCTGAACCCTGGGGCCACTCCTGGTGGGTTACAGCCAGAAGACCTAATCCTTATCCTCACAGGCTGTATGTCTGAGAATGTGGTAAAAAATATGGTGTTGCTTGCACAGTCTGACAATCCAGAACTAGCGTCAAAAGCCATTGCTGCACTAGGGGAAATTGGTATCAACCCCGGTGAAGACAAAGTGCGTGCAATTATTGCACAATCAGACCCAAAGATAAGGGCACAGGCAGTATATGTTGCTGGGAAACTCAGTATCGTTTTAGATCTTGTAGCCGAAAGACTGATGGTAGATTATGATGAAAATGTCCGCGAAAAATCCGCTAATGCAATAGCCTTTGCTGGTAAAATTGAAGGAATTACAGCCTTATCGGAAGGCCTAAATGACCCCTCTTTACAAGTGAGGAAAGCGTGTATAAAAGGTCTTGGTTTAATCAATAACGACGATGGTTGCCTTAATATTCTTATAAATGCTCTCTTTGATCGTGAACATTTTGCCGACTTAACAGACGATATATGTAATTCGTTATCCAAATTTGATCCAGAATCCGTGAAAAGGGCCTTGGTTTCAGTGCTCACTGACCCTTCCAAAGAAGACTTGCATTGGATAGCTTTAGATGCTTTGGGAAAAGTTTTTGGAACTAGTGTTGATAAAATAATTAACACTTAACAATGTCAAAGTCCACTCATTCAAATATCATTCTAAATCTGTAAAAGCCGGTATTCTTTTGATCAACATTGTAAAGACTGGCAAATTTATTTCCAAAGTGCCAATAAATTGTCCAGCCTACAATTTTTTTCCAATGTCCTTGATATAAAAAATTTCCGAGCTTCTACTGTTCAAGAATTCTAATTAAAGTCCGCATCGGCACATTTCTTAAGTTTTTCTCTTAGTGTTACTCGAGAAATCCCAAGCAGACGGGCAGCCTCCGATTTGTTCCCATCAAAGTGATTCACAACACTTTGAATATATTTAGCTTCTACCTCTTCTAGTGAAGTCCAATTGTCGCGTATTGAAAAAAGCTCTGCACTATTATTTTTTACGAGATTAAAGCCAGAATCAGGCAAAAGATCTTTGCGAGTTATTATATTTGTTTTAGTTAAGATATAGGCACGCTCAATCATGTTTTTTAGTTCCCTTATATTCCCAGGCCAAGCATAGTTTTTTAATAGCTCAATAGCATCGTTATCAAAATCGATAACATCTTCTTTCATTGTGCTTTTAAACTGGGATAGAAAGTGTCTGGCTAAATGCGGAATGTCATGTACGCGCTCACGCAAAGGGGGCACCAAAATAGTGAAAACATTGAGCCTGTAAAGTAGGTCTGATCGAAATTGGTTTTGCTGGATTTTAACACTGAGTTCCTGGTTGGTAGCTGAGATAACTCTAATATCAATTGCTATATCTTTTGTCCCACCAAGCTTGCGAAGCGAACGTGATTCTAAGACACGAAGCAACTTGGGCTGAAGTGAAATGGCTAGGTCTCCAATTTCATCTAAAAAAATAGTGCCTGTGTGGGACAACTCGAAAATACCAGCTTTACTGGTTTTTGCATCTGTAAAGGCTCCTTTTGCATGCCCAAAGAGCTCCGATTCTAAAAGGGTTTCAGGGATTGATGAGCAGTTTATTTTTAATAAAGGCTTGTCTTTACGGGAAGAAATGTTATGTATAGCGTCTGCTACCAACTCTTTACCTGTCCCACTCTCGCCCAAAATCAAGACATGGGTATTGTCTGTCCTGGCTACTTGACTAATCTGGTCCTGAATACGTTTTATTGGGTCACTGTTTCCAACCATCCCAAAATCTTGGCGCCTAGAGTCTCGCTCGTAACGAAGGGAAGCAATTTCAGACTTAAGTGTTTCAACTTCAAAAGCTTTATTCACAATTATCCGAAGTTCATCAAGCTCAAATGGTTTGTTGATATAGTCATAAGCCCCTTGCTTCATTGCCGTTACTGCAGTCTTAATCTCTGGATACGCAGTCATAAAAATACAAAGAACCTGGTCGTCGATCTCCTTCACCCTAGCTAACACATCAAGTCCCGACATGTCGGGGAGGTTAAGGTCAAGGAGCATAACCTTAACAGGTTTATTATTAATTACTTCTATTCCGGCAGCACCGTTACCTGCTTCAAACACTGTAAAGCCAGCTTTTCTAAAAACGTGGCTCAAAGTTTCGAGCATTGTTTGGTCATCTTCTACGATAAGAAGTTCTTTACTCATCAAGACTCTTTTGAATAAGTTTTTGGAAGTAATATCATCAATGTAGTTCCCCATCCTTCTTTTGAATAAACTTGTATTGTGCCCATGTGCTGGTCGACGATTCTATGGACAACAGATAACCCAAGGCCTGTACCATCGGGTTTGGTTGAATAAAATGGATCGAAAATCTTTTCCACGCTACCACCGGGTATCCCATGCCCAGTATCACATACAGAAATCTCTATAAATTCCCTGTCGTCTGACGAGACCGATTCTTTATTAGTAGTAGTAAAACATGTGTCCCTCAGTTCACAGCAAAAATGCTCATCACCTGTACGTACAGAGATGTTAATGGCTCCACCATTAGCCGTTGCTTGAATCGAATTTAAAATCAGGTTGACTATTACCTGCTTTATTTGCTGGGGATCAACCATGACATTATTCAGATTGTCCTCAAAAACCTCGTTGAGTTCAATTTTCTTTTCTTTTGCTTGAATTTTTAGAAAAAACACAACATCGCGCACAAGTTCACAAATATCACATGGAGCTAGATCAATATCCCTAATAACCGCAAAGTTATTGAATTTTTTAAGAAAACTATTAAGCCTGTCTACTTCAGAAACAATCTTTGCAAAATGACTAGATTTATCTGTGTGATATTCTGTCTCCTCAGAAAGCGCCTGCGCCACTGTTTTGATAGATGCCAAGGGGTTGCCAATCTCATGTGCAAGACCCATTGAAAGCTCACCTAGTGAAGCTAGTTTATCCTGTTTATAAAGTTCCCTTTCTAGCTGTCTAATCTCTGCAACTGAGTTTCGCAGTTCTTCCTCCTTAGTGGCATTGGCACTCAATAATGAAGCCTGATGACTTTTAAGCTGGAGTTTCATTCTGTTATAGCGACTAACAAGGTCTTCAAGCTCATCTCCAGTTCTGACGTCTAGAGTACTGTCCATTTGTCCCTCCGCAACCAAAAGCACATCTTCAGACAATGCCTCGATCGGCCTAGTAAAGCGTCTTCCAAAGAAAACCGCTGCAAGTACAGCGAAAACTGCGGCTCCAAACAGGGCTATCATTAAGTTAAGTGTAAAAACATTCAGTTTGGGATCAAAGTGTGATTTCGGTAGTACCGTAACCAGTCGCCAAGGTGGAAGGTTAAAGTTGCCGTCATCTTGAATAAAGAAGTTCGCTAAAACAACATCATCTAAATTAACAATTGTGTTGCCTTCCATCAGATTTTGCTTATTAAGGGAAGGATAAAGTTCTTTAAAGCTTACCCCAGAGTTAACATTCACGGGGACTTTCAGCTCATTATTGTTCTTTTCAGTATGTATAATCACCCCGTTCTCATCTACCAGGAAAGTTGTAAATGGAGTGCCTGGAAGTTGCATCCATTTAAAAAATTGTTTTGCAAACATATTGAGAACCACTATCCCCTGTTTTCTTTCGTTGTAATAAACAGGTGTTACAATTCGAATTACCATTTGTTTTGGTAATTCAAGTTTGCCGTGCTCCAAATTAAAGTCCATGGCGGAAAAGTAAACAGAGCCTTTTTTTATGGTTACGCCCTTTTGGAAATAGTATCGATTCCCTTTATATTGGAGGTTGGCTTCTGGGGTTAGGAAAAATAAATTGTTTCTGAAGTTAGACCTTATAACCTCATGTCCCAAATCACCAAGATACCTAACCTGATAGTACTCTGGCCTGCTTTTGCTAAACTCTAAAACTTCTCGTTTGGCATTTATTATGTTCGCAGGTGCATATGAAACCATTTCTGATAGATATGTAACGTCTTTTACCACCCTGCGAAGATTGTTTTGTATCTGGATTTTTTGCAGATTGGCGCTGGCTTGTAAACTTGAAGTGGAGCTAGTTTCAAGTGTGTTTAATGTCATTGCAATTCCAATTACGCTCACCACCACAATTGGAATTAGGCAAACACCTAGAAACACTAGGATTAGTTTGGCGGTAATACCTATTCTTGGAAGTTCCATACTGTTGAAAAAGCCCTTAAATGCACCATTGTGCCATTTTATCAGTAGTATCTTTTCAAAACTACTATAGTGTGGTCATATACCTAGCTAGAGTAAATACTATTAATTCAAAATGTTGTAATGATATGGATGATTTTTTTAATTTAGCCGGATTTTTATCCCACCGGTCTACTATGGGATCCGATATCAGTTATCTCCTTTCTACTGCAACAACCATGCTATTTGTTGCATCTGGAATCATGGCAAAAAAAAAATCTGGGCTGGCCCATCACTACATGGTGTTGGTATCAGCCTTGGTAATGTTGGGTTACTTTTTGTTCTACTATCAGGTTAGAAAACTAGGTCTTATAAGTTTTACCGACCAGCTTGGGTTCCACGGACCAGAATGGGTTTACCTTAAAATATTTAGGCCAGCCCTAATGGCTCACTTTCTAACCGTAGCTTTATCAGTATATCTTGCAATCTATATGATATTAAATGGGTTCTCGAGTGTTTTACGTAAAGGTAACAAAATTGAACTTTGCGATGGGTCAGCAAAATCATCCCCTGCTCTGTGGCTCTTGGGAGCATTTTGGCTTATGCTGCTTGTGTATTTTACTTTCTTTACACACAATTTTAGTTCGTTTCATAAAGTTTTGTTTCTTTTCCTTGGGTATGGTCTGCCAGCTGGACTGACCATTGCCATAAACCTAACCTTTCGCAGAAAAGAGCAAAGACACAGGATGATTGGCAAATTATGCTTAGTTTTTTTTGTTCTATTGTTTATAACCAACACGCTGGTATATTATTTGCTGTATATGTCGCAATGGTAGTATGTTAACTAAGGAGACAATTGAGCAAAATGTTTAACAAAATTCTAATCATGTTAGATAACTCTGACTACTCTACATGGGCTCTTGACAGCACGCTCGATATAGCAGATCAGTTTGGCTCCAATCTTACTGGTGCACATGTATATGCTGCACGCCTTCACGAGACCCGTTTTGTACAGATGGAACCTGGGTTGCCCGCAGAGTTCCAAGACCCTGTAAAATTACAAGAGCAACGAGACATTCATTCTGAATTAATAGAACACGGCTTACACATAATATCCGACTCGTACCTTGATGTTTTCCGCGACAGATGTAGTCAGCGTGGAATAAGCCATGACAGTAAATCGATGGAGGGGCGAAATTACTCTGAACTTGTGCGGGATATACGAAACGTCAAGTACGATCTTGTAGCAATGGGAGCAAAGGGACTTGGCGAGGTTAAGACCAGCCAACTTGGAAGCGTTTGTGAACGAGTAACGAGACGAGTACAAGTAGACACTTTGGTTATAAAACGCCCACTGAAATTAAAAAATGGGCATGTAGTAGTGGGCATAGATGGTTCTGAGCAATCGTTTGCAGCAATGCACTCAGCCATTCAAATGAGCAAAAGGCTAGACTGCAAAATTACTGCGTTAACTGTGTTTGACCCTGATTTTCATTCTAAAGTATTCAACTCTATCTCCAGTGTGCTTAGTAAAGAAGCAAGTGACACCTTTAAGTTTGAACAACAAGAACAATTGCATGACCAGATAATTGACTCGGGTCTCGAAAAGATCTATCGAGATCATCTTGAAAAAGCAAAGCTTTTAGCTGAAGAAGCAGGTGTTCAGATTGAGTCTTTCGTCCTTGCTGGAAAGGCATATGATGAAATACTAAAATGGCTTAATGGTAAGGATATCGCGCTGCTCATTTTGGGTAAAATTGGAGTGCACGGCGGAAATGAATTAGACATTGGATCAAACGCAGAAAACTTATTGCGTAATGCTAATTGTAATGTGATGTTGGTTAGTCGTAGATCCAAGCCAAAAGATGTCTTGCATGACCAAGGAGAAATCGAATGGAGCAATGAAGCTATTGAATTACTAGAGCGGGTTCCTGGGTTTGTTAGGAATATGGTCCGAGGACACATGGAATCGCAAGCCAGAATTACTAGAGCATCAATCATTACAGCAGATATGATGAAAGAGGCTAGAAAACAAATGGGCATGTAAAGCTAAGGTGTTGTTGTGCTACTCCGAATTATGCTAATTGACAAGAAGCTTAAACGTTTATGCTCCATTCATCAAGCATGCTTATTAAATTTATTTAATAAATGAAGAAAGTCTTAGTAACCGGTGCAAGTGGCTTTGTAGGTTCGCATCTTATTACACGCCTTGCACAAAACGGTTTCGCTACTAGGGCTGTTTATAGAAATCTTCCAAAAGATACCGTTAATTCAACGGATACTTTGCCTAGTACTGGAAAAGGTTTTGTAGAGGCATTTCTTTTACCTGATGTTTCAAAAAAAGCAGATTTGGATAGGGCAGTTGAAGGCGTTAATACTATTGTACATTTGGCTGGTTTGGCACATTCTAAGCCAACTATAAAAAGACTGGAAGAGAGTGAACATACTAGAATAAACACTGAGCACACAAAATATTGGGCCGAAGCTGCAATAAAGGCTGATGTGAAAAGGTTTATTTATTTGAGCACTATAAAAGTGTTAGGGGAGTTTACTCCCGAGGGGAAAACATTTAATGAGCTGTCGGTTCCTTTCCCAAGGGATTCCTATAGTCAGAGCAAGCTAAAAGCAGAAGAAGCGATAAAAAAATTTTGTAAAAATAAGAACACAGAATACGTAATACTTCGACCGCCCCTGATTTATGGACCAGGCGCAAAAGGCAACATGAGCAACTTGGTCAACTATGTTAACAAGCGTTTAATCCTGTTTGTTCCAACGGTAAAAAATAAAAGGAGCATAATTTCAATAAGCAACTTGTCTGATGCCATCACCTCCTGCATAGAACACCCTGCAGCAGCAAACGAAACATTCATGGTTAGTGATGGAAGAGATGTTTCCACCGGTGAATTGATCCAGCTTATCTCTGAGGCTTTGGGTGGTATAAAAGTGGCGGTTCCAGTATCTAAGTTTGCCCTTTTTTTTGTCGGTTTTGTTGGAGATCTTTATTACCATGTAACAGGGAAAAGAAATAATGTAGACTCTGAGGCAATCTTCAAACTGCAAAGCTCGCTTAGGATAGACGTTAGCAAAATACAAGGGCAACTTGGCTGGGTTGCAAGTGAAACTTTAAAATCCGGGGTTAGCTCTATGGTAACAAAAGATAAATTAGATCACTGTTCTTCATAGCTAATCACCACAGATTTAATACTTTTAGCCAGACCAGAGTCGTCGTTTACTTCTATAACTGCTCCATTGAACTGGCCAGGTCCGGAGGCTTCTTGAAATCGCTCAGGAATCTTTTTTACAAACCGCCTAAGTATAATTTCAGGCCGTACTCCAATAATTGAGTGAATTGGACCTGTCATTCCCACATCTGTAATGTAGGCAGTACTGCGTGGCATGATATAGGCGTCTGAAGTCTGAACGTGAGTATGTGTTCCAAAGATGGCTGATACACGCCCATCTAAGTAGTGGCCCATGGCTTGTTTCTCACTTGTGGCCTCTGCATGCATGTCTACAAGTATAATTTTTGATTCGTTTTTGAGTTTGTGAATCTGGTTATCTGCAGTATGAAAAGGACAATCGACTGAATCCATGAATACCCTTCCTAAGAGGTTTAATACCGCAATTGTTCTCCCATTTCTAGCCTCATATGTTCTCCCGCCGACACCAGGAGCTTCAGCAGGATAGTTAGCTGGACGCAATAGCCGTTTCTCTGTTTCTAACAGTTTCAGTGATTCCTTTTTATCCCATATATGGTTACCAGAAGTAATTACGTCTACACCTAAACCAAACACTTCTTCGAGTGTATCATGTGTTACGCCTGATCCACCGGCAAGGTTTTCGCCATTGGCAACGACGAAATCAATCTTTGCGGAGGTGACAATATTGTTCAACCCTTGACGTAGAACACGTCGCCCGACGCGACCGAACACATCACCAATAACAAGTATTCGCACTTTTAACTTTCCTTGATTGCCCTATCTGGCCGCTTCACTAACCCTAGTTTCTCTTATAACAGTAACTTTTATTTCACCAGGGTACGCAAGTTCATCTTCAATTTTGCGGGCAATGTCCTTGGCTAAGAAAAAAGCTTCAGAGTCTCCCACCGCTTCTGGTTCCACGACAACACGAACTTCTCGACCAGCTTGAATAGCATAAGTCTTTTCAACCCCACGAAAAGAGTCTCCAATCTCTTCGAGCTTCTGCATTCTATTGATGTAAGTCTGGAGCATCTCGCGTCTTGCACCTGGACGAGATGCAGAAAGAGCATCGCAAGCAGCGACCAACACTGCTATAACTGACTCTGCAGGAACATCTTCGTGATGGGAAGCAATTCCGTTTAGCACTATTTTTGGTTCATTATACTTTCGCCCCAAATCGTAACCAATTTGTGTATGGCTTCCCTCCACGCTCTGATCGACAGCTTTGCCAATGTCATGTAGTAACCCAGCTCGTCTGGCCATTCTCACGTTTTGGCCAAGTTCAGCGGCTATCATTCCACACATAAAGCCGACTTCTGTAGAATGGGTAAGTACGTTTTGAGAATAGCTGGTTCTGTATTTTAATCTTCCCAACAGTTTAATAATTTCTGGATGAATACCGTCGAGACCAAGTTCGAAACAAGCTCGCTCACCATCCTTTTTAATGCCACTGTTAACTTCTTTGCTAATCTTAGCTACTGTGTCTTCTATTCGCCCTGGATGTATCCTCCCATCCTTAATTAACGAAGATAGTGTTTGTCCTGCGATCTCACGTTTGACCATATCAAAACTGGAGAGAACGACTGCATTTGGGGTATCATCAATTATAAGGTCAACTCCTGTTGCAATCTCAAAGGCGCGGATATTGCGGCCTTCTCTGCCAATAATTCGCCCTTTCATTTCATCACTTGGGATGTCTAGGACTGAAACAGTGCTTTCAGCAACATAGTCAGACGCACACCGCTGAATAGCACTGGCTATTAAATGTCGTGCTTTTTCATTCGCTTCGTTTAATGTGTCTTCTTCTATCCTTTTAAGAGTGTGGACAGACTCGAGTCTGGCTTTCTCAAAAAACTTTTCTTTTAGTTCAGTTTTGGCTTGTTCAGCGGTCATGTTCGATACTCGGTGCAAAGTTTTTTCCTGCTCTTCTACTAGCTTCTTTACTTCCTCATTTTTTTCCTGGTACAAATTTTTAACATCATCAAGATGAGACTCTTTTTTTCCAATTGACAATTCCTTTTGTTCACATCTTTCTATTTTTTTATCTAGAGTCTTTTCACGATCCAAGAGCCTTTGTTCTGCTTTATCTATTTCCTTTTGTTTTTCCTTCACTTTAACATCAAACTCGTTTTGTCTTTTAATGATTGCTTCTTTAGCGTCTATCTCGGCTATTTTTTTGATATTTTCTGCAGTTTTCCTGGTTTCTTCAAGAAGCCGATTGGAATCGTCAGTAGTTTGAAGCACCATTTTTGAAAAGCCACGTCGCTTTATTAACCAGCCAACGCAACCACCAAAAACAACAGCAATGATAAGTTGAAAGAGTGTAGTAAATAATTGAGTTTCCATAGCGACAGGCCCCTTTCCGTATTAAACGGACTTATATTGAAGACCCTTAACGAAGGGTCTTGTTAATCCTTTAACAAACGGAAATTCTAACGGTATTGAGCAGAACCAAAGAAAGGTGAAATCTAAAGATGGATAAGCACAGTGGTAAGACTCATCGTCTGTACCAC
The DNA here is from genome assembly GCA_002500605.1 of Nitrospinaceae bacterium UBA7883. Classification (GTDB taxonomy): domain Bacteria; phylum Nitrospinota_A; class UBA7883; order UBA7883; family UBA7883; genus UBA7883. The sequence goes on from DLRR01000021.1 coordinate 72,614, forward strand.
TTATGGGCAAGAAGCATTTTTTTATCTTGACTCAAATATATTGCCTCTTGCAGTTCTATCGTCAAGCCCAAAGTTAGCTCGAAATAGAGCATCCTTTTATTATTCACCAGTTACAGTTAATCGGTAATTGAGGCAGCCATACCACACAGAGTTTCATAAACTGCCTTGATTCACTCGAAACCAAGATCAAATCCCCACTTGTCGAAAGGAAAGATTTATCCAAATCCCTTTCTGCCGAACTAACACGCCAAATTCCTATTAAAATAAAAACAGCGAGTCATGTGGAAATGGGCCAAAGTGCCAATATCTTCTTAAGGCCTAGCCGGCCATACCAAACATGGACTCCTTTTAGTCACCTGTTACTGATAGTAATTTTGGAGTTACTAATTCCACACTAGCTCGGCTCAGAAACGCTCGCTTACTCAGCGCAAACGTTTAGAACTTAAGTGTTTATATCACAAGCACGAAGCGCTCTCAAGAAAAATAAATCTAGCACTGATTTTATTTTATGAGCTGGTAAAAAGCTAGTCTTTGTCGAATGACCAAATGTAGACAAATTTCTGCGGTTGGCATAAAAAGTCGGCCAGCCATCGAATGGGGTTTCGAAAGCTGGCCTACACCATTAACCCTCCGGGGAGGAGAGTAAAACTCGAACTTTTGGCAAAGAAAGGGGTGGTCTTTGCATTATCGCCCAAAGGGCTGATCTTGCAGGTGGTGGTCAGTACAGTGGTGGTCTTGGTCTGGCCAATAGTCCAAGCAGATGCCATTTAATCGAGCCCTTTCAAAAAATAAGTAAGGCTGTCATTTGGAAAAACTGTGTTACCACTCCAATTTTATATTTTCAGCAAAAATTATTACTTTATCCCGATCTCAAGTTGTTTTTTCTCGTATCGTTTTAAAAGTTGTTCTATGGCTTCTCGAAACAGTACTGCTTTTGTCACTTGAAGATCTTTCGCTATACGATTCAATTGGTTAATTTGCCTTTGGTACAGATGTGTTGTAACCGGAACCTTCTTTTCTTCCTGACCTATAGACATATAACTTAAATATATACCAATATTGTTATTTTAAACTGTTGCTAGATATTGTGACATATTTACTAAGTTTGTCAAGTGTTTTAGTCAAGCAGCCTTGTTTATGTCCGTAGAACAGTCTATGCTAAGAAAAATTAATACATAGAATAAACTGGGCAGACAAAAGGGTAGACAAAAGGGTAGACAAAAAGTGAAATACAATGCCATAAAAATCAACCTATTAACCATAGTAGTTACTGTTTTTGTTATTACTATGTCTTTAAGTGGGTTTGATTTAAACACGTACGGAATTTTAGGTCCCGCTGAAGCTGAAGCCAAAAATACTTTAGAACTAGAGAACGCATTCGTAAAAATAGCAAAGGAACAGGCACCTGCTGTGGTGAGCATATCTACAAAGCAACGAATCAAATCCAGAGTGAGAGCTCCCAAAGACCTTATGCGAGATTTTTTTGAGAGAAGGTCCCCAGAAAGTCGGCAAATGCCCAGAGAGCGAATACGCCGGTCTCTTGGTTCGGGGTTTGTTGTGGAGTCCGAGGGTTATATTCTTACCAATAGCCATGTCGTCAACAAAGCCGATGAAATCATAGTAACATTTGGCAGTGGGAGAGGCAGTGATAGAGAAGAATATGAAGCAAAGCTTATTGCCTCTGACCCCAAGACAGATATAGCTCTCATTAAAATTAAAGCGAACAAGGATCTGCCTAAGGTCAAACTAGGAGACTCCGATAATATGAGGGTAGGCCAATGGGTTATGGCCATTGGAAACCCCTTTAACTTCCCACAAACTGTTACTGTCGGGGTAATATCTGCCAAACACCGAATAATAGGAGCCGGACCGTATGACAATTTTATCCAAACTGACGCAGCTATTAATTCAGGAAATTCTGGCGGGCCGCTAATTGATATCAACGGTAACGTGATCGGTATTAATACAGCCATATTCACTGGTGGCACACAGGGTAATATAGGAATTGGGTTCGCTATCCCAATAAATACTGCAATGGACATTTACAGCGATCTCAAGAAAGGCAAAGTCAAACGTGGATGGTTAGGCGTAGGGATACAACAGGTAACCAAAGAACTTGAAAAGGCTCTTAAACTGCCTAAAGCCGCTGGTGCATTGGTTGGCGAAGTGTTTAAAGGGTCTCCTGCTAAAAAAGCAGGGGTAATGCGTGGTGATGTCATCGTGGAGTTTAACAAAGAAGAGGTATCTGAAGCTGGGGATCTCCCCAGAATCGTAGCAGCCGTGAGCCCAGGCTCTGTTGTTGTAGTAAAAATTATCCGAGAAGGTAGAGAAAAATTAATACGGTTAAAATTGGGCGAAATGCCTGATGATACAGAAATAATAATTAACCCGAGTCAATTTGAAGGCTTTGGTATGATTGTAGAAAACCTCACTGACCAATTAGCCAAACAGCTGGATGTGAGACAGGATGAAGGAGTGGTTGTCACCAGCGTAAAGCAGGGTGGATTAGCAGCTGCAGCGGGGTTTCGTGCTGGTGATATAATCACCGAAGTTAATCAAAAAAGAATAAAAAATATTGATAGTCTTTCCCGACAGACCGGAAAGGTCAAGCCAGGTGAACCGATACTAATGCTGGTGCAAAGAGATAAGCGCAACATGTTCTTGGTGATAAAGGCTACGGAGAAAAAATAGCTTCGCCTGATTTTAGTGACAGGTATTTAACTAAAACCACTTATAAACAAGCTTATTAAGCACATTGTTATGGAGAAGAAAAAGTTTTTAAAAAATATAACCTTCGGGGCCATAACAAACACAAGGAGCTAAAAATAATAAAATCAAACGTGGATGGATAGGTGTTTCAATCCAGCAAGAAAACAAAAATCAGGAAGGGGACTTTGGACTTTCCAAAGCACTTGGTGTATTTGTAGATGATGTGTTTGCTGGATCAGCAGCAGAAAAAGCTGGAATCAAGCACGGTGATGTTGTTGTTAAATTCGACAACAAAAGGGTCTTGGGGGCATATGATTTCCCTAGAATTGTAGCCGCTGCACGCCTAGGGTCAACTGTTACAGTTGAGACAACTAGAGAAGGTGAAGAAAATACTTTATGTAAAATCGTCTCAATCGATGACCGATATCAGATTACAAAACAACAAATAACGATGAATAATAAATTTTATTTGAACAAAACGTCTTTTTAGTGCTTTAATTACCACTATCTATGGTGGGCGTAGCTCAGTTGGTAGAGCGCTAGATTGTGGCTCTAGTGGCCGTGGGTTCAATTCCCATCGCTCACCCCATTTTACACATAGATTGAAAGTCAATGTTCCCAAAAAGTTGTGCAATTCAATGCCATGTGCACGGATTAGTTACGTGTATTTTTCCTTGAAATGCCAATTCAAGGCAACTTTTCCAAAAACCAAAAGGAAATTCATTGAAAACCGCAAAAAAACATATTACACTTACCGCTTTTTAGACCTTAAAACCCAGCTCTAACTAGCCAGCTGGTTAGTCCTTGAGTAGTCTGACCTGGCTTTGTTAAGCGGATCCACTGGTGGCATTTAGATAGATGATTGACGTAGATTTTACACTGTTTATTCAAGCAACAAATTTCATAATCATACTATGGTTTTTGAACAAATTTATATTTAAGCCGGTATTGAAACATACCGAAATGCGTGACGAAAAAATTAATGAAATCGAGGACTGCACGTCTAGTTTTGTTAAACTTGGCGAAGAGGCTTTAACCAAATATCAACAAGAATTAGCAAATATACGACGTGAGGCATCTGAAACAATTTCAAAGGCTCGGGACGAAGCACTTATCCAGCAGGATAAACTAACCGACAATGCAAAATTAGAATTCAAACGTTTAACTGATAATGCTTACAATGATATAAAAAATGAAGCGGATTTGGCCTCTACTTCACTCAACGTTGAAATTAATGATTTTGCCCACACACTTGCAGAAAAAATTCTCAACCGAAAGATTATCAAGTAATAATGCAAACCAAAACTACCTTTATGTTGTTACTGGGACTTGCGCTCACACCTGCCATAGCCCACGCATCTGGACTTGAATTGGCCACTGAGTGGAGCTGGTATCGTGATGGCGGTAGAATAGTAAATGGTACAGTTGTAATAGGTATTTTTGTATGGCTGGTAGTAAAGTTTGGGGGTCCTATATTAAGAAAGCGCACAGAAGATATAGCCTACAAACTTAATGAGTTAGAGTTGGCTAGATCAAAAGCTGAAGTAGCCCTTAAAGAGTATGAAAGTAAACTTGCTTTAATCACTGATGAGGGTGAAAAGATAAAGCAAGAAGCCATAGAAGAAGCTGAGATTATCAAGAAAAAAATAATTGCACTAGCCGAAGAAGACGCAAAGAAAATTGTAGCTAAAGCCGCTGAACAAATTAATATTCAAAAAGAAAGTGCCAAAACTGAGCTTCGCCGTCAGGCAGCTAATGCAGCTATAGCTTTGGCCAAGGAGGTTCTTCAAAAAAACATCGGTCTTGAAGATCAAAAAGCCATTTTGGCAAACTATTTATCTGAAATGGAGAAGGTGCGTTGAAAGAAACAGCGGTAGCAAGAAGATATGCGCGCGCCTTTGCGGAGCTTTATAGTGACCCAGCTATTCTTGAACAAATGATGGCTGAGTTATCTGAATTCGCTACTATTTTCGAGGAAAATAAAGAGCTTCGTACTATTATGTTAAATCCGGCCATTAGCCAGCAGGACAAAAGTGCTGTCATGGCTGGCGTGCTCGAATGCTTAAAGGTGGCCGAACAAACCACTAAATTAATTGAGCTTTTAGTAGAACGGAATAGGATTGGCATTATTAGATTTGTTTCATCGGAGTTCAATGATATAGCCTTCGTTGTTTTAGGCAGGGTATCTGTAGAAGTTACAACCGCCGTTGAATTAACCGATAGCGAAATGAAAGAATTGTCAAACAAGCTCACAAAGCTCGTTGGTAAAGAGGCAGTAATTACTGCGAAAATTGACCCATCGTTAATTGGTGGGGTAGTGGCTCGTATCGGAAGCGTACTATACGACGGTAGTATTTTAAACCACCTAAGAACCCTTAGGGTCGCTCTAAATTAATAGGGGACAAGAAATAATATGGGAATTAAAGCAGAAGAGATCAGCTCAATAATAAAACAGAAAATTGATAATTTTGAGCAGAAGGTTGAGCTTAAAGAAGTAGGGACAGTAATCTCCGTTGGCGATGGTATTGCCAGAGTATATGGTTTGGAAAACTGCATGGCAGGTGAAATGCTAAAGTTCCCAGGGGACATAACCGGAATGGCGTTTAACTTAGAAGAGGACAACGTTGGTGCCGTGCTTTTAGGAAACGACATCAATATTAAGGAAGGCGATGTGGTTACTCGTACTAGTCGCATTTTCTCAGTTCCTGTCGGGGATGCCGTTGTTGGCAGGGTAGTAAATGCCATCGGTGAACCGCTAGATGGTAAAGGTGTAATTGAAACAGATTTGTTTGGTCCTGTTGAAAAAATTGCCCCGGGTGTCATTGAACGTAAATCTGTCCACGAACCAATGCAAACAGGGCTTAAAGCCATCGATTCAATGATTCCTATAGGAAGGGGACAACGTGAGCTTATCATCGGCGACAGACAAACTGGCAAGACAGCTGTAGCCATCGATACTATTATCAACCAAAAGAACCAAGATGTTTACTGTATTTACGTTGCTATTGGGCAAAAACGCTCTACCGTTGCCCACGTACAAAAAACCCTTGAAGAACATGGTGCCATGGAATACACAACCATCGTTGCAGCTACGGCCTCTGAACCAGCCCCTCTGCAATACATGGCCCCTTACTCCGGATGTGCAATTGGAGAATGGTTTCGCGACAACGGAAAGCATGCGCTGATTATCTACGATGATCTTTCTAAACAGGCAGCAGCTTATAGGCAACTGTCTCTGCTTATGCGTCGACCACCGGGGCGCGAGGCATATCCAGGCGATGTTTTCTACTGCCATAGCCGCTTGCTTGAACGCGCAGCTAAGCTAAACGATGACTTAGGAGCAGGCTCGCTCACTGCATTGCCAATCATCGAAACACAGGCTAGTGACGTATCAGCCTACATTCCAACAAATGTTATTTCTATCACTGATGGTCAGATATTTTTAGAGTCAGACTTATTTTATTCCGGAGTTCGCCCCGCAATAAATGTTGGGATATCGGTTTCGCGGGTAGGCGGGTCGGCCCAGACCAAAGCGACAAAGCAAGTTGCCGGACGTTTAAGGCTGGACTTGGCTCAGTTTCGTGAGCTGGCCGCTTTTGCTGCATTCGGCTCTGACTTAGACGAGGCTACTCAAGCCCAACTTACTCGCGGTGAGCGCCTTGTTGAAATATTAAAACAGGATCAGTACAAGCCAATGTCAATGGAGCAACAGGTTGTACTAATCTACAGTGGTGTTAATGGTCATCTTGACGAACTCCCAATTTCATCACTCTCAAAATTTGAGGAAGAGTTAATTCCCTTCGTAGAATCCAAATACCCTGATATTTATACGTCGATTCGTAATGACAAAAAGATAACTGACGTTACAGAGAAAGAACTTGTCAAAGCCATTACTGAATTTAAAAGTCGTTTTAAAAAAGAATAGATAGATGGCTAACCTAAAGGATATCAGAAGAAGGATTGTCTCCGTTAAAAATACCCAGCAAATTACTAAGGCTATGAAATTGGTAGCTGCGGCAAAGTTGCGAAGAGCTCAGGAAGCAATGGAGAACGCGAGGCCGTACTCTGCTAAAATGATCGAGTTTGTGGGCAGGCTCGCAGCTAACTCGAACCCAGAATCGCACCCACTGCTTATCAAACGCGATTCACAGAAAGTGCTTATCGTCACCTTGACAGGTGATAAGGGACTTTGTGGGCCATTTAACAACTCCGTCGTTAAGCTCACAAATCAGGTGATAGATTCCAATAAAACTTCAGAAATCTCTTTAATCCCAGTTGGCCGTAGAGGATACGATTATTTTAAGCGCCGCCCAGTTAAGATTTTAGATCATATCATTGAATACAGCAAACAAGTTGGCTACCCCTTGGCTGAAAAAATTGCGCAGATTATAATTGACGAATTTTCGAGTGAAAGGGCCGACGCAACATACATTGTGTTCAATAAATTTAAGAATGTGGCAACCCAAAAGGCCATAGCATTACCATTGCTGCCAATAATTATGGAAACTGACACAGGGATATCAGCTATAAACCAAGTTGATTATGAATATGAACCATCTGCTGAAGAAATTCTAGATGGAATTCTAACCCGCTATGTAGTTTCACAGATTTACCAAGCCCTTCTTGAGTCAGTAGCATCAGAGCATGGTGCACGGATGACAGCCATGGATGGGGCGACAAAAAATGCTTCTGAAATGATCTCGGACCTTACACTAGAATACAATAGGGCACGGCAGGCTGCCATCACTACAGAACTTATCGAAGTGGTGACCGGTGCTGACGCGCTTGCAGGATAAACATAATGAAAGCCTATTTATTTCATTTCGCACGGCTGGAGGATAGTTAATGGTTACAGCGACAAAGGCTACTGGAAAAATAACTCAAATCATCGGTCCTGTTCTCGATGCTGAATTCCCACCCGGGGACCTACCAAAAATTTACAATGCTTTGCACATCACCACCCAAACCGGCGAGACCATCGTGGCTGAGGTTGCCCAGCACTTAGGTGAAAACTCTGTTCGGGCTGTTGCCATGCAGTCGACAGAAGGCCTGACTAGAGGAATCCAAATTAGGGACACTGGTGAAGCCATCACAACTCCTGTTGGTAAAGAGGTTCTTGGGCGTGTTTTAAATGTTGTTGGTGAACCTGTGGATGGAGTTGGGCCTGTGGGCGAAAAGGACCGCTGGCCTATCCATCGAGATGCCCCCACTTTAGCTGAGCAGTCCACTTCTCTGGAACCGTTGGAGACAGGTATTAAAGTAATCGACTTGTTAGAACCGTATCTAAAAGGGGGAAAAACCGGACTATTCGGAGGGGCTGGCGTTGGTAAAACTGTTCTTATTATGGAACTCATACGTAACATAGCCACTGAGCACTCCGGCTATTCTGTATTTTCAGGTGTCGGGGAACGGACCCGTGAAGGTAATGATCTTTACCATGAGATGAAAGATGCTGGAGTCCTTGATAAAACAGCTCTTATTTACGGCCAAATGACAGAACCACCTGGCGCACGACTGCGTGTGGGCCTTACAGGCTTAACCGTAGCAGAATACTTCCGGGATACTCAAGGTCAAGATGTGCTTTTATTTATAGATAATATATTCCGCTTTTCCCAGGCAGGCTCTGAGGTATCGGCACTATTGGGTCGTATGCCTTCAGCAGTTGGGTATCAGCCGACTTTAGCAACCGAAATGGGGAACTTACAGGAAAGGATTACATCAACCAAAAATGGTTCGATTACATCCGTGCAAGCAGTCTATGTCCCTGCTGACGACCTAACAGACCCAGCTCCAGCAACAACCTTTGCTCACCTCGATGCTACAACAGTTCTATCACGCCGTATTTCAGAGCTTGGAATTTATCCGGCGGTTGACCCGCTTGATTCAACTTCTCGTATACTTGACCCACACATTTTGGGTGTGGAGCATTACGAAGTAGCACGTGGAACCCAAACTGTTCTACAACGCTATAAGGAGCTACAAGACATAATCGCCATTCTAGGAATGGAAGAGCTGTCAGAAGATGATAAGGTTACTGTTGCTAGGGCAAGGAAAATACAAAGGTTTCTATCACAACCTTTCTTTGTAGCCGAGACATTTACTGGTTCACCAGGTCGGTATGTAAAACTTAAAGACACAATTGCAGGCTTCAAAAAGCTCATTGATGGTCAATGCGATGAAATCCCGGAACAGGCATTCTACATGGCTGGTAACATTGATGAGGTTTATGAACGTTTTGAGAACATGAAAAAGGGAAAGTAAATGGCCCAGGATGGAATTGAAAGCGGCAAACTTACCTTACAAGTTGTAACTCCAAGCAGATTAGTTTTAGATTCACATGTATCAATAGTGACCTTACCTGGAAAAGAAGGTGACTTTGGGGTTTTAGCTGGCCATATGCCTTTAATAACATTGCTCCAACCAGGAGTTGTCGATTACGAAGAAGGTGGAGTACAGAGAAAACTATCAGTCTCAGGTGGTGTTGTTGAGGTTACTCAAGACAAAGTATTGCTACTGGCTCGCACATGCGAAAAACCAGATGAGATTGATGAAGAAAGGGCCAATCGAGCAAAAAAATATTCAGAAGATTCTCTGTCAGGAATGTCTCACGATGACGAAAGTTTTGCTCGAATGGAGGTTAAGCTCAAAAGAGCACTATCTAGGCTTAAAGCAAAAAACTAAACTGCTTTTTACAGAAACTCTCAATATCCATCAAGCCCTAAGTAGTCAAGATTTTCACTAATAAACTGCTTGGGTTGGATACCAAATATTGCCTTAAACTCTTGTTCTTTACAGATATTCCCCTGTTTTAGCATTAGCAGTTGATCTGAAGTTACTGGAAAAAATGAAAATCTTTCCATCACTGAGGCCACAGGTAAAATGAGACCGAAAGGAATCGGCATGGTGACTATCCGCTTCTTGCCGATTGCCTTGCCTATAGTTTCTACAATCTGTTTAAATTTTATTGGTCTGCCGCCGCAGAGATGAAACGTCTTCCCAGAAGATATTGGGGTGTTCAACGCCTTTACGAAACAGTCCGCTACATCGCCTACCCACACCGGGTCCATTTCAAGTTTGCCTCCATCGAATATTGGAATAATAATAAAGGACCGGATTATACCTGCTAGCTCTGTGGAGAATTCAAATAGCCCTTCTGGGTCGCCAAAAATAACGGATGGCCTAAATATGGTCCAATCCAACCCACTTTCCTCGACGATTCGTTCAGCACGCCGTTTTGTTGTTTGATATACCGACACCCCATGCTCCGACGCACCATTTGCACTCATCTGAATAAATCTTTTTACCCCGCATTTTTTTGCTATATTTACGGTGTGCAACGTACTTTGATAATGTGTTTGATCAAAGGTAATGCCTTTTCGTGGATACTCGCGAATGATACCAACAAGGTTTATAACTGCATCACACTTTTCCATGCCAATGCGCATTTCTTGTGGCTCAAGGGAATCGCCAAAAACAATTTCCACCCCGTCTAGAAAAGGAAGCTTGACCTCAGACCCATGCCTAACCCAAGCGTAGACCATGTGGTGGGCAGCTTTAAGAGCCCTAATTACATTTCGCCCAACAAAGCCTGTTCCTCCAGTCACAAAAACGTTCAACTGTTACATACTCCTTGCAAGACCAAAGTTGGGACTATTAGCAAATAAGGCCTTGAATCTGAAATATTATAGTCATGAAACAGAAGTTGTTTAACTGTCCATACCACGGACACATTCCTTAACAAATTTTTTAAACAATCTACGACTAGCAACATCTGTCTCAAACAGCTGTTCCGGATGCCACTGTACGCCCAAAATAAAGCTGTCTATTCCTGGCAGTTCAATTGCCTCAACAACGTTGTCTGCTGCAACTGCACACACTGAAACACCATCGCCGGTTTCCTTAATTGCTTGGTGATGAGTAGAGTTTATTTTGAGTCGAGTCTTTCCTGCAATTTTACGTATCAGAGAACCGGCAGTTAAGTAAACATCGTGGCTAGTTTTACTTGGTGGCTTAGGCGATTGTTCGTGGTTTAAAGCATTGTTTACCTGGGTTTTTAAGTCTTGGAATAGGCTCCCTCCAAAAGTAACGTTAATAGCTTGAATCCCACCGCAAATTCCCAGTATTGGAATCTTTTGTTCTACTGCTTTTTTTATTAGGCGCATCTCCATTCTTGTGCGTTCTGGTTGCAGCTTTCCAAGAACAGGCAAAGGTTTTTCGCCGTATGTCTTCGGGTCTATATCAAACCAGCCACCTGTAATTAACAATCCATCAATCACATCCAAGTATTTTTCTGACCTTTTTGCAGAGCTCATTGGCGGAATCAAAATAGGAAGCCCCCCTGACTTCACTAATGCATCCACGTACTTTCGCTTGATATAGTAAGAAGTCTCTTCTTCTACGTTGGGTATTATTTTCATAATACTTGTATCCGTTGTGACGCCAATTATAGGAATTCCAACCTTTTTCATTAATTACCCTTAAATTCTATAAACAATTACCAGGATGCAAAGGCATCTTGTCATTCCAACATCTTTAACTTTAATAACACCATAATACAATAACAGTCTTCTCGTATCATATTTCATAGGTTTTCTCGAGTAATCTTGAGTTGGCTTAAGCTCATAAGATATAAGGAAATCACATTGGTTTTTCCAATTGCAAAGACCTTATTGCAATATTTCAACTTCGTATAAATAAAGCAAAACAAGCAAGTCGTTCGCATGTCATTCCCAGAAAATGATCTGGTAGAGATCAATACTGGAATGGATGTAACTTGGCTGAACAAGAACACTACTGCTCATTTAGGGCTATAACAAAAAAAATAATTAAATAATTGCGGGTTTGGGAATTAGAAATTGTTGAAAACAATCTCTAGTTTTGCCATAATGTCGCCCTTACAATCTTAATAATTTACCATCTGATACGTGCCAACGGATCTGCTTGGTGATCAGAGTCGTACATAGCTATAATATCCAGATGTTTGGCTAGAACAAATTCTTGGATAATATGTTATGCTAATTTGTTTAGTTGTTTGTGGAGGTAATTTGATGTTTGCTGTTTTAATAACTGGTGGTAAGCAATATAAGGTTTCTAAAGGTGACCGAATTAATATCGAGAAGATAGATGGCGATATTGGGTCTAATGTAGTATTAGAGCAAATACTTATGACCGGAAAAGGGGAAAAAGTCCAGATCGGCACTCCATTTCTTGAAAACAAAAAAGTGTCAGCAAAGATTTTATCTCACGATAAAGCTCCAAAGGTATTAATCCAAAAACATAAGCCTAGAAAAAATTCCCGGAAAAGAACTGGCCATCGTCAACAATTTACTACACTAGAAATTACTTCAATAAGCTGACTAGAAGGGCACTACTATGGCACACAAAAAGGGACAAGGGAGTACATCAAACGGTCGGGATTCTGCCGGGCGTCGCCTAGGAGTTAAAAAGTTTAGCGGGGAGTTAGTTAATGCAGGAAATATTATCGTTCGCCAACGAGGCACCAGATTTTTCCCTGGGCGAAATGTCAGCATGGGAAATGACCACACCCTGTTTGCAAAAATAGATGGCGTTGTTGATTTTACAACAGGTGGCAAAGGTCCACGCCGCTATATTAACGTTGACCTGGTAGACAACAAAGCATAGGGCATCTGTAAAAGCTTCTTTTCCCGCACTGGCTATTGCTTTGGAGCAGGTTTTTTTGCCGCTACCCCATTAACAAAATCACTGAACAACGAAGTCATGACTGAATTCATTGATGAGGCACGCATAGAAATAAAGGCTGGCGATGGTGGTTCCGGCAAAATATCATTTCGCCGTGAAAAGTTTGTACCTCGCGGCGGTCCTGATGGAGGCGATGGTGGGAACGGAGGCTCAATAAGCTTTTTAGCCGACCACAACCTAAACACACTACTTGATTACAAACTAGAACGCCATTATACAGCTACAAGCGGTGAACCTGGAAGCAAGAGTCAGAAAACTGGTAAAAGTGGCGTTGATTTGGTACTGCGGGTTCCTGTTGGAACTATTATAAGAGATGTCAATACTGGTGACATCATCACTGATCTTCATGAGTATGGGCAAAGCACCGTTGTAGTAAAGGGTGGTTCAGGCGGATGGGGTAACTCACATTTTAAATCTTCTGTCAATCAGTCACCCAGAAGAGCCAATAAAGGGACAGAGGGAGAGTCTCGCAGTATTAGGCTAGAGCTAAAACTTATGGCTGATATTGGAGTAATCGGGTTTCCAAACGTAGGAAAGTCAACGTTAGTTTCTCGCGTATCAAACGCCAAACCAAAAATTGGGGAATACCCTTTCACAACATTAACGCCAAACCTCGGTGCAGTTAAATGGGACTTACATAAATCATTCTATATAGCTGATATACCAGGCCTTATAGAAGGAGCGGCTATAGGCCGTGGATTGGGTCATCAGTTTCTTAAGCACATTGAAAGAACTCGACTACTAATACATTTGATCGATCCACTGGCCTTTGAAGCAGGACGAAACCCCTTGGCTGACTACAAAATAATAAACAATGAGTTGGAACGATTTTCTAGAAACCTATCCAGCAAACCACAGATAGTAGTAATCAACAAGGCAGACGCGTTAAACGATTTACATTTTTTGGAAACGACAAAAACAGAATTTAATAAGCATGTAGGGGTAGAGCTAAGATTAATTAGTGCCGTATCAGGGCAAGGTCTTGATGGACTTGTCAAACATGCAGGAACCCTGCTCGAGCAAACAGTTAGCAAAGAAATGTAAAAAATGGAAAGCTGCCTCGTGAAAAGTTGTTCTCAAGTTAATCTAGAAGGTAAAATGACTATAAAAAGCAACTATTAGAAATAGTAATATTTACTAACAACATTCTGGTAATGTCTACGAGAAATTTCTTCTTAGAATTGCTAATTATAGCTTGATTTTTTAGAAGAATTTGTTTTAATTAAGTCACTCTTTAATGTGTCAAAAGATACACCTAAGAAGCTATTATCTTCTTGCCATTAGCTGGCTCACAATTGTAATTATGGTGTCTCATGATTATTTAGTGAGGGTTGTAGAGGTAGGGAAAATTTATAACGAGCCAGGTATTGGTCCGCATGGAGTGATCTTCTAATGGAACAGCGCTCATGTGGAAAAAAGGTATATTTGTTTTATGTCACAGCTTCAAACTAAGCCTAAGATCTTTGTAGGCTTGGGTACGTGCGGGATAGCTGCTGGTGCTCAAGCAGTATATGAAGAGATCAAAGCACAAGTTGAAAAGCACTGCTTTGAGGTTACGGTAATAGAGACAGCCTGTGTTGGTATGTGTTATCACGAGGTACTTGTCGACATCCACATGCCTGGCTCCAGCCGAGTTATATACAAACAAGTGAAGCCAGATGATGTGGAAAAAATAATAGTAGATCATTTGGGCAGTAATCGACCAGTTCTTGGAAAGGTTCTCGCTCAATGGAAAGACGGAGAGAATAATTACGAGGGGATAAAAGATTATTACGAGCTAAATCAGAATAAAAACCAGAACAGGTTTGTCCTCCAAAATTGTGGAATTATTAACCCGGACAGCCTCGACGAATACATCTTTAATGGAGGATATAAAGCCCTAAGAAAAATACTTATTGAGGAGAAGTGGCCACCGGAACAGGTAATTAAGTTTGCCGAGGAATCAAAACTACGAGGCCGTGGTGGTGGCGGGTTTGACACAGGATGGAAATGGAGTGAGTGTGCTAAACACAGTGCAGACGAGAAGTTTATTCTCTGCAATGCCGATGAAGGTGACCCAGGAGCGTTTATGGATAGAGCACTCCTTGAAGGTGACCCACACGCTGTTGTTGAAGGCATGATAATAGGCGGTTATGCAATTGGTGCAACATTTGGTTATATTTATTGCCGTGCAGAATATCCTCTTGCTGTAAAGAGGTTGAACCACTCGCTAGAACAAGCAAGAAGTAGTAATTTACTAGGTAGCCACATACTGGGTAGCGGTTATTCTCTTGATATTAAAGTTAAGGAAGGCGCTGGTGCATTTGTCTGTGGAGAGTCTACGGCCCTACAGTATTCCATCGAAGGCAAGCGTGGGATGCCACGACCGAGGCCTCCCCAATCAGTTGAAGCCGGCCTTTGGGACAAACCAACGGTACTCAATAATGTAGAAACTTTTGCCAACGTCCCACGTGCAATAAACATTGGGCTAGACAAATATTTGAGTTTTGGCACCGAAAAAAGCGGTGGAACGAAGATTTTTGCTCTCTCTGGCGCCATCAAAAATGCTGGTCTTATAGAAGTTCCCATAGGCATGACTCTTCGCGAGGTCATATTTGATATAGGCGGTGGAATCCCTAAAAAGAAAAAGTTTAAGGCTGTCGCAATCGGTGGCCCTTCTGGTGGGTGCTTACCAGAAGAGTGCCTAGATTTACCAATAGATTTTGAAACATTAACCGATGCTGGAGCCATGATGGGATCAGGGTCAATGGTTGTTTGTGATGAGACTACTTGCATGGTAGAGCTGTCACGGTTTTTCATGGAGTTTTGTGCCGAGGAATCGTGTGGGAAATGCACTCCATGCCGAGTTGGCAATACAGTTCTTTTGGAAATGCTCACTCGAATAACTAGAGGCGAGGGAAAATTAGAGGACATTAGTTTAATGGAGGAGCTTGGAGAACAAATAATGAGCATGTCGTTATGTGGCCTGGGTAAATCATCTCCAGCACCTATGCTATCAGCGTTACGATATTTTCGAGAAGAATTTGAGCAACACATAATAGATAAAGTCTGCCCAACCTCTTCTTGCACTTCACTATATAGATACGAAATTTTACCTGAAGTCTGCACAAAATGTGGCGCCTGTATAAAACCTTGCCCGACTGGTGCAATGATGGGCTCAAAAAAAGAAATTCCATATATCAATAAAGATTTATGCATTGAATGCGATGTCTGCTACGAAAAATGTAATTTCGTAGCAATAAGGTAGCTAAAGGCTTAAATAATGTCTAATAACAACATGATAACAATCACTATAGATGGAACCGAGGTGACCATCGATGGTGGTAAAAAAATATATGATGCATGTATACAGGCTGGTATTTACTTGCCTGGTCTTTGCTACGACCCAAAACTAACAAGGTTTGGTGGGTGTCGTATGTGTGTAGTGGATGTTACATCTAGAGGACGTACTAGGACAAAATGGGCATGTTGCGAACCTGTCAAAGAAGGCATAAATGTAAGCACTAACTCTGAAGAAATTCGCAAAAAACGAAAAGTGATAATGGAGTTTTTATTGGCCGCTCACCCCTTGGATTGCCCAACATGTAATGCTTCTGGCGACTGCAGTTTGCAAGATGCCGCATATTTTGTTGAGCAAAAACGTGGGCGCATACCTATAAAACGACGAAACGAACCACTGCTCATCGACAACCCAGTCATAGAGCGTGACTACAACAAATGCATAATGTGTGGCAAATGTGTTTCCATTTGCGATGAAATTCAAGGTAACGGCGCCATTGGATTCCAGAAACGTGGTTATTGGACTGAAGTTGGAACACCCTTTCGCATACCTTTAAAGTGTGACTTTTGTGGGCAATGTTTGCATGTTTGTCCAGTGGGATCGTTCCAAGATCATACTGAACTTTACAAAGGCCACGCCTGGGAATATGAAACAACATCCACCATCTGCCCATATTGCTCAGTAGGATGTACTGTTGTTGCCAACGTCAAGAAAGGCTCTTTTGTAAAAATCACCAGTAACGATCTGATTGGGGTTAATAATGGCAACTTATGCGCTAAAGGTCGTTTTGGTCATGATTTTGTGCAAGCCGAAAGTCGATTGACACAACCAGCAGTTTACAAACACTCAAAACAAGAGGATTGTACGTGGAGTGAAATTCTTGAGATTACTGCGAACAATATAAAGAAAACTATTCAAGACTACGGACCAGATTCAGTGGCGGTTATCGCCTCAGAGACCATGACTAACGAGGATGCATTTACATTACAAAAGCTTTTTCGATCAATCGGTATAAACAACCTTCAAACACTATCGAACTTAAATAACCCAGAGCTAAACTCGGGCATCTTTGAGAAATTTGGAGCATTGGCTCCATTGCTAGATTACAATGAGCTTTCTTCTGCCGGGTCATTTTTCTTCTTTGGTTGTGACGCTTCAAAAGAAAATCCAGTTATAGCAAATATGGTTCGCGTGGTTATGCGTGATAAAAAAATTCCACTTTACATAGCAAACTGCAGAAATACGGAATTCACCCCACACGAAGAGGAAAGAATTCTATATAAATACGGCTCCGAAACTCATTTATTAGCAGCCCTAATGCTTAAACTTAGTGTTTTCCCAAACTCTGAAATGGTTAACGTTGAAAACCCATTTGGGTCTCCTGGAACCACACCGTCGATGAACATGCCTACAGCAGCAGACATTTCTGGTGTGAGTGAAGAGGAAATTGCGGATATGGCTAAAGGGCTTTCCGGTGCAGGAAAACCAGTTATTTTCCTAGGAAAGGAAATTCACGATCATAAAAGATCGACCGATATCGTAGCTGCCGCTACTAACTTGGCCAACTTTCTAGGCGGGAGGGTTATCCTTTACCGCGAATATTGCAACAGCCAGGGAGTAAATGATATGGGAATATCACCTACTCACCTACCCAACTATAAAAAGGTCCAGGATGTGGATTTGGCTCCAGCAATAGACCTGTTTGAAAAAATGAAGCTAGGAAAAATAAAAACTTTGGTCGTTGCAGACTGCGATCCTATCACACACTTTAATGATGGAAAGTTTGTACAGGAAGCAATGTCGCAAACAGAGTTTATTGTAGCTTTGAGCTCTTTTGCCACATCAACAACCAAGCTTGCAAAAACTGTGTTTCCTCTTACCACCTCTTACGAACGGGATGGGTCATTTACAAACAATGAAGGGCGAGTGCAGCTCATAAGAAAAGTTATTGAGCCGATTGGGTCATCTCGACCGATTTGGGAAATAATGAAGGACCTTGGGTCAAACCTCGGCATAGAAATGAGCTACAATAACTGCGAAGATGTGGCAAACGAAATTTCACAGGCTGTCGAGGCGTATAGAGGATTCTCGCACAAAAATATAGCCTTTGGTAGTCAGGTTGCCAAATATAAAGCAATGTCAGATGAAAAGCATTCTCTGAACTTTACAATAAAAAATGTTGAGCAGACTGAGCAGATAGATGTTAAGTTCCCAATTACTGCCATTATTGGAAATTCACTTTACCACCTTGGAGCGTTAAGTCGTCATAGCAAAACACTTAACAATATTGAACCAAGAGTTTCTGTAGAGTTAGGGCCCGATGATGCGAAAAACCTTGAATTGAACGATGGTGATGAAGTTACTGTAAAGTCAAAACATGGAGCCATAAAGGCATTGCTAAAGGTGGATAATCGTTCACCAATTGGCGTTGTTTTTATTACGAAAAACTTTGAAGTGGCTCCGGCCTTACATTTAATTGACAGAAACGACAGTGTCCTTAAGGTTACGATTGCAAAGAGCTAAACTTCTGTTGCAATTACTAAGTAGGTCTTCTGAATCAACAAAGACCATGGTAAACTTGGCGTCCTTTAAAGGTAAACCAGCGGTTAGGAGTTTTATTTGAGTCAGTACATACCGGTTTTGTTCATGTTGGCCGTTGCCGGTGCAATATCTGTTGGCATGGTGTTGGCCAGTGAATTATTAGGCCCTAAGTTTAAGTTTAGAGAGAAGATGGAGCCATTCGAGTGTGGTGAGGTCCAGGCGTCTTCATCTAAACAACGATTCTCAATCCGCTTTTATTTAGTGGCCATGATGTTCATCATTTTTGACATTGAAGCTGTGTTTTTATTCCCATGGGCTGTAACATTTCAAGCGCTTGGAGTTTTTGGTTTTATTGAAATGATGATATTTATATTAATTCTGGCAGCCGGTTTAATATACATATGGAAGAAGGGAGTTTTGGATTGGGAGTAATTGACGAGTCCCGTAGTGCTGAAACTGTCCTCTCGGATAGTGTTGTCATTACCCAACTGGATAAAATTGTTGCATGGGGTAGAAAATACAGCTTCTTTTTATACCCTTTTGTTACCGCTTGCTGTGGAATGGAATTCATGTCTGTGGCCGGACCTCGTTATGACATTGATCGATTCGGGGCAGCCTTGCCACGCTTCTCTCCTAGGCAAGCTGACTTGCTAATGGTTGTTGGAACCATTAGCCATAAGCAAGCTCCTATATTAGTTAAAGTTTACAATCAAATGACTGAGCCAAAATGGGTGTTCGCTTTTGGGAGTTGTGTTGTCTCTGGTGGCATGTATAACAACTATGCCACTGTGCAAGGAATCGATAGTCTGATACCTGTGGATGTCTATGTTCCTGGTTGCCCACCAAGACCAGAAATTGTTTTAGATGGCCTTATAAAGTTACAGGAAAAAGTTGAAACTAATCCCAACACGATGATGGTCAAGGGCATCGCCACAGTTGGAGAAGCAGACGATCGGAAAATCACTTGATAGTGCAGCAGGTATGAACAATCAGAAAAATATAGAAAATAACAAAAATAATTCATCTGTTGTCATAAACCGTGTGACAGATAAATTCTCTGATAGCAAACTAATAATTTATGCCCACAGTCTACTTGGTGATGACACAATTGTTGTTCAACCAGCCGAGATCATAAATGTAATGCAGTTTTTACGATATGACAAACTTTTAACCTTTGACATGATGATTGATCTAACTGTAGTTGACTACCTAGGAAATCAACAAATTCATCCATACTTAAGTGATCTGAGGGCAAGGTTTGAGGTTGTGTATCACTTATATTCTATAGACAAAAACCACCGATTACGAGTCAAAGCTCCGTTGATGGAAGAAAACGCCTTTATCAATTCAATTACGGGGATATGGGGAGGAGCCAATTGGTTCGAGCGTGAGGCTTGGGATCTATATGGGATTGTTTTTCAAGGTCATCCAAACCTTCGCAGAATACTGCTCTACGAAGAGTTTGAGGGACATCCACTACGCAAGGAATATTCAAAAACCAAACGGCAGCCGTTGATAGGCCCAAGAAACTAGATCTTCTAAAATTTAACGATGGCTAATAATCAAAAAAATTACGATTTCCACAAAGAGAGTCATACAGAACCCTTGGAAATCAACATGGGCCCTTCACATCCTGCAACACACGGCACAGTTAAATTCTACCTGACTCTCGATGGGGAAACCATTAAAGACATAGATGTTGAGATTGGATACTTGCACAGAGCATTTGAAAAAGAATGTGAGCTTCAGCATTGGAGCGGAATTTTCCCATATACAGATAGGTTGGACTATACGGCCGGTGTTCTCAATAACGTTGGTTATGCTCTGGCCGTTGAGAAGCTTATAGGTATAGAAACTCCTGAGCGTTGCAAATATATCAGAGTTATAGCAAGTGAGATGGGTCGTCTTTCTGGACATTATACAAATTTGGCAGCATGTGCTATGGAATTGGGTGCACTTACTGCGTTCCTCTATTTTGTTGAGGCTCGGGAATATTTATGGGACCTCATAGAGTCTTTCTGTGGTGCTAGGCTAACACACAACTATATACGCATCGGTGGCCTTACTTCGGATCTGCCAGACGAGTTTCCTGAGTCGACCGAAGTAGTATTTAAAAAAAATGAAAAGCTGTATGACGATTTTGCTAAGCTTCTTTTGAAAAACAGAATATTCCTTGACAGAATGCGAGACACAGGCGGCATAAGCGCTGAACTAGCAAAAGAATGGGGGTTTTCTGGTCCATGCTTACGAGCATGCGGAGTTCCTTTTGACGTGAGAAAATCTGAACCCTACCTTGTTTACGACAAATTGGATTTTGAAATTCCCATTGGATCCACAGGTGACAATTTTGATCGGTTTCTTGTCCGAATGGATGAAATCAAACAATCAATACGTATAATTCGCCAATGTCTTAAGCAAATACCTGATGGACCTATCAACGTTGATGACCCAATGTGGCGACAGCCATCAAAAGACGATATTAACTCTGATATGGAGTCGATGATTTTTCACTTCAAGAATGTGATTGAAGGGCAAAAGGTACCAGAAGGCGAGGTATACCATGCCATCGAAGCCTGCAATGGCGAACTTGGCTTTTATCTGGTCTCAAACGGCAGTGGTAGCCCTGTAAAATGTCGAGTTCGGCCTCCAAGTTTTCCAATGACATCAGCACTTCCTATTATGGTAAAAGGCAGCTTGTTAGCCGACCTAATACCAACATTTGACATGATAAACCTCATTGGAGGCGAGTGCGACCGATGATAGGGGTAGTAGATTTAATTGAAGTATTGGTAAAAATAGGGTTTATTGTAGTCCTCCTTGTTGGGGTTTTTGCCCCAGTATTAACATGGGTAGAACGTAAGCAATCGGCTGTTATGCAGGACCGCATAGGGGCCAATAGAGCCGATGTTTTTGGTTTTAGAATAATTGGTTTGTTACATGCAGCGGCTGATGCAATTAAACTTATTTTTAAAGAAGATTTTATTCCCCGCGGAGCAGACCGGACACTGCACACACTAGCACCTATAATGGCTCTCATACCAGCAATACTGGCATTTTCCGTTATTCCCTTTGGAGGGACATATACTTTTGGAGATAGAGAGGTAAACCTAGTAATAGCAAACCTAGATGTAGGTGTTCTTTTTGTATTCGCTATTACATCATTAGCAACTTATGGTGTTTTTATAGCAGGCTGGTCCTCAAACAATAACTGGGCACTGCTAGGAGGCCTTCGAGCCTCAGCTCAAATGTTCTCTTACGAAGTAACTATGGGCCTAACAATAATAGGGCTGGTCATGTTTTATCAAAGCTTATCGATGGTAGAAATAGTTGCTAAACAGGATATCTTCTGGCATTGGGGAATTATCTGGCACTGGCCAGCTTTTATCCTATTCCTCGCCTGTGCTGTAGCAGAGAACAAGAGAATACCATTTGATGCGCCGGAAGCAGAGTCTGAGCTGGTTGCAGGGTACTTCACTGAATACTCTGGTTTAAAATTTGTAATGTTCTGGACTGCTGAGTTTATAGAAATTGTCACAATCTCAGCGTTGTGCGTGGTTCTTTTTTTTGGCGGGCATCATATTCCCTTTATAGCAGATGCAAAGCTTATTGATTGTTTTAGTTCTTTGGGTGCAAACATCGCAAATCTTGTAGCAATGGTAATTGGTGTCACGGTATTTGTTTCAAAACTTGCAATAATCATTTTTCTGCAAATGACAATTCGTTGGACTATGCCACGTTTTCGGTATGACCAGATAATGAAGTTGGGGTGGAAAATGATTCTACCACTGTCACTTATTTGGATTTTTGTTGTGGGTTTAGGGATGCTAACTAATTTAATACCAAGAATATAAAATATTATATCGATGGCCATTACAGTAAAAAAAGTTGACCGCAATGTGGATATGACGCTCTGGGAAAGAATGTATATTCCAGAAATGATTTGTGGAATGCTAATCACATGGAGGCATTTCTTCTTGAACTTTGTTGGTTTGTTTTTGGAAGAGGTAGGCGGCAAGCATTATAGAAGGATTGCAACAGTTTATTATCCGGAAGAGATGCCAATTGTACCAGTTGCTTATCGCGGTAGGCCAGTTTTAGTTCGATCCAAAAACGGGATTGAGAAATGTGTAGCTTGTGGGCTGTGCGAGGCAGCCTGCCCACCTAATTGCATTAGCATAATTGGCGGAGAAAGACCAAATGGTGATCGTTATCCGGATTCTTATGTACTTGATGGATCAAGATGCATCTTTTGTGGTTTTTGTGAGGAAGTGTGTCCGAAAGAGGCAATAGTTATGAGCCATGATTGGAAAAACCTTTGTGAATATAATAGGTCAAAAATGGTTTATACCAAAAAGGAGCTGTTATACCCGGAGAGAAACTTACAAAAACGTTTTGATGTACTTAGGGACAAATACTTTAGCGCTTACCGCTACAGACAAAGTCCGAATCTCAAAACGGAGCCAAAAGAGTGACACTTCTAATACTCTTTTACTCCTTTGCCACCTTAGCCATCTGCTTAGCTATGACAATGATCATCGCAAAAAGGCCTATAATCTCAGCCATATCTTTGGTTGGAGTCATGTTTTGTCTAGCTGGCCTCTTTGCCATGTTGAATGCTCATCTGATCGCTGCACTACAAGTCCTAGTTTATGCTGGGGCAATAATGGTGTTATTCATGTTTGTAATAATGCTACTCAATGTAAGGGAGAAGGAAGGGGAAAGTTACAGTAGCGCAGTATTTATTCAAATTGGATCAGTAGGGATACTTGCGGCTATGTTATTACCTTTCATGACTACTATAAATATGACAGTTAACCCAAACCTAGAAGTGGATTTTGGAACCACGTTCGCAGTTGGAAAAGTACTTTTTACCGATTATTTGTTACCCTTTGAAATCGCCTCAGTACTGCTTCTTGCCGGACTGGTCGGAGCTGTGATGCTATCCAAAATAAAGATTAAGTAAAAAATTACCAAATGTACTTCAGCCAACTATTGATGAGAAAAACTAGAAAATGCTAACTGTTAACCATTATCTTGCACTTTCAGGAATTTTATTTGTAATAGGCACGGTTGGTGTCCTGTCCAAGCGTAATATTATCGTTGTTATGATGTGTATAGAACTTATGCTAAATGCCGTTAACCTGACATTTATAACATTTGCAAATTACTTAAACGATATGACTGGTCATTTGTTTGTGTTCATGGTTATGGCCGTAGCTGGAGCAGAGGCTGTTGTGGGACTTGCCATTGTGGTGGCCCTATTTAGAAATCGCGAAACACTTAACATCGACAAGTTGAATATATTAAAAAACTAATTATGAATGAAAAAAGCTCATACGGCTCACTTCACATTAGTGCGGGGGTTGTAGAATGACAGGTCTTAAGCTTATCTGGATAGTGCCTATTTTACCACTACTAGGTGCTATTACAAATGGACTGATAGGTAAATTATTAAGCAAAAGAGCTGTTACTTTCGTAGCACTTGGCTCTACTGGCTTTTCTGCCTTATTTGCGCTCTTTGCCTTTATCGAACTGTTGTCCCTGGATCCCTCAAGCAGGATCAGCGAGAGCATTCTTTTTACTTGGATTGAGTCTGACAAATTTATCGCAGAGGCAGGAATTCAGATCGATCCCCTTTCAGGGGTATTCATGCTTATAGTAACTGGCGTTGGATTTTTAATCCACATTTACTCAGTTGGGTATATGGGACATGAAGATGGTTACTCAAGGTATTTTGCATATTTAAATCTTTTCATGTTTTCAATGTTACTACTGGTACTAGGCAACAACTTCCTAATCATGTTCATTGGGTGGGAGGGTGTGGGGCTTTGCTCTTACTTGCTAATTGGGTACTACTATGACAAGAACTCCGCAGTAGACGCTGGCAAGAAAGCTTTCGTGGTAAACAGAATAGGCGATTTTGGTTTCATCTTAGCTATAATGTGGATTTTCTGGACTTTTGGATCCATCGACTACACATCAGTATTCCCTGTTGCCCATGAAGTTCTACCAATTGGGGGCTTTACTGTCACTGGTATAACATTACTACTATTCATTGGTGCCACAGGCAAATCTGCACAGATACCATTGTATACATGGCTACCCGATGCCATGGAAGGCCCTACGCCCGTATCGGCCCTTATCCACGCCGCTACTATGGTTACTGCAGGTGTTTACATGGTTGCAAGATGTAACGCGCTATTTAATATAGCGCCTACCAGCATGATTGTTGTAGCCAGTATTGGTGCCATCACCGCTCTTTTTGCAGCAACAATGGGTCTATACCAATATGACATCAAAAGGGTCCTGGCTTATTCGACCGTTTCCCAGCTAGGTTACATGTTCCTCGCATGTGGATTAGGTGCTTATGTTGCGGCTGTGTTCCATGTTATAACCCATGCCTTTTTTAAAGCATGCCTTTTTTTAGGGTCTGGTTCAGTAATCCACGGGCTTTCAGGCGAACAGGACATGAGACAAATGGGTGGGCTGAAAAAATTAATGCCATTAACACACATAACTTTCCTAATATCAACACTTGCTATAGCAGGAATCCCAGTTTTTGCTGGATTCTTCTCCAAGGATGAAATTTTACTTAGTGCTTTTTTTGGAGAAACTCAGGGTCATTTAATTTATTGGGCTCTTGCAACGACAGCAGCAGCGGTGACTTCATTTTATATGTTTAGATTGTATTACTTGACCTTTTCAGGGGTGCTCAGATCCACTGATCAACATGTACGCGATCATGTTCACGAGTCACCTCCAGTGATGACAGCACCTCTAGCAATCCTCGCTGGACTAGCCATTCTGGGAGGGCTTCTTGGTCTGCCAATTATAAAAGATGCCCACATACTTAAAAGTTTTTTGGCTCCTGTTTTTTCTACGCGTGGAGCGATAGAGCAACCACATCCGCCGATGCAAATAGAATTTTTACTAATGGCCGTTTCTGTTGGTGTGGCCGTGATTGGTATCATGGTTGCTAGGTACTTCTATTATACAAACCCAGAATCGGCCAAAAAGCTTGCTAAAAAGGAAGGATGGATAAAAATAGTTTATAGAACTATACAAAATAAGTACTACGTGGATGAAATTTATGACGCCATTTTTGTAAAGCCAATTTTTCTCGCTTCGCGTGACCTTCTTTGGAGGATATTTGATATGAAGGTCATTGATGGTCTTGTAAATGGTATAGCCAATTTCTTTTATAAACTAAGCCAAACTATAAGAAAAACCCAGACCGGCTTTGTACGAAACTACGCAATGATAATGGTGTTGGGAGTAGTTGCCGTGATAAGCGTCTGGTTCATTGTGCTAGGGGACTAAACAAAAATGGAGTCAATACCGCTACTTTCAATATTGATTTTTACTCCTGTAATTGGAATGCTCTCTCTTATTTTTGTTGATAATAAAAACAAGAACCTGATCCGTAGCCTAGCTTTTGGAATCTCTGCAATCAACTTCCTAGTTTCACTCCTGCTTTTAACTAACTTCAAAACAACCCACGAGATGCAATTCGTGGAAAAGCATCTCTGGATAAAAGATTTCGGCGTGTATTACAGTCTTGGAGTAGACGGAATATCCCTATTTCTGGTTCTACTTACTACATTAACCGCGGCCATTTGCTTCGCTAGCACATGGAAAGCCATTACCAAACACGTAAAAGAATTCATGATCTCTATGCTAATGTTAGAGGCAGGAATGATTGGTACTTTTTGCGCCTTGGATTTCTTTCTGTTCTACATTTTTTGGGAGGTTATGCTAATTCCAATGTACTTTATCATTGGAATATGGGGTGGTCAGCGACGTATTTACGCAGCAGTTAAGTTTTTCCTATATACAATGATTGGCTCAGTACTAATGCTAGTGGCCATAATCTGGATGTACTTTCACTACAATGAACTCACTGGTGAGTATAGTTTGGATATTCTCTCCTACCATGGACTCCCAATTGACCCGGCGATCCAAATATGGCTATTTTTAGCATTTTTCCTTGCGTTTGCAATCAAAGTTCCCATGTTTCCATTCCATACATGGCTGCCAGATGCTCACGTAGAAGCACCAACTGCAGGATCGGTAATACTTGCGGGTATTCTTTTAAAAATGGGTACGTATGGATTTCTCAGATTTTCGTTGCCAATATTTCCTGAAGCTACAATCGCTTCCATTAACTGGATATCTGTTCTAGCCATAATTGGTATCGTTTATGGTGCACTGGTTGCCATGGTTCAAAGCGATATTAAAAAGCTTGTAGCTTACTCTTCCGTAAGCCACTTGGGGTTTGTAGTGCTTGGCATCTTCGCGCTTAATACACAGGCGATTGAAGGTGGCCTATTGCAAATGATTAACCACGGCCTGTCTACCGGTGCCCTATTCTTGATAGTCGGTGTTTTATACGAACGGAGACATACAAGGCTTATTAGTGAGTATGGTGGTATTGCAGCCAAAATGCCAATATTTGCAGTAATTTTTATGGTAGTCACACTCTCTTCGATAGGACTGCCAGGCTTAAACGGATTTGTGGGAGAATTTCTAATTCTGTTAGGTGTTTGGGAGTCGAACAAGCTGTTTGCCATCCTCGCATCAACAGGTGTGGTTTGGGCTGCTATATATATGCTATGGATGTACCAGCGGGTAATGTTTGGAAAAGTGACAAATCCTAAAAATATGGATCTGCAGGATTTGAACCTGCGCGAAATATCCTATTTCGCGCCACTTCTTATTCTAATTTTTGTTCTCGGTATATTTCCAACTCCTGTTATTAAAATGATGGAGCCAAGTGTAGTTCACCTGATAGATCAAGTGGGTATTGAAAACAGAAAACCACTTGTCACTGTTATTAAAGAGCCAGACAAAAAAAGTAATTCAAACTACAAAAAACTTATTTCGGCGAATAACAAAAACATTATTACCAGTCGATCTGAAAAATTAACAAAAGTTTTAAACCACGTTTACTCAAACTCCAATAGAAAGAAGAACTCGCCACAATGAAGCAGTTAGTCATTCCTGATGTTTCCCTAGGCGCTGTCGGACCAGAAATTGTACTGGTTGTTACAGCAATACTGCTGTTATTACTCGAAGTCTTCACTGCTAGAAAAGAGAAAGGTTATCTTGCATATACTGCTCTAGGCGGCGTACTTTTGGCTTCAGCAATGACGGCTAATATGAATGGCTATACTGAAATGAACTTTTCAGGAATGTATGTGGTAGATAATTTTGCTTCATTCTTTAAGTTGGTTTGTCTGCTTGGAACAGGCATGACCATACTTGTATCCGTAACGTACACAATAAACGAAGGCATAAGCAATGGTGAATACTATGCCTTATTACTCTTTGCAACGTCTGGCATGTTTTTTATGATCTCAGGATCAGATATGGTGACCATTTTTATGGGTCTTGAAGTAATGTCTATATCCCTCTATGCCCTTGCGGGGTATACCAGAAATCGAGAAAAAAGCAACGAGGCCGCGCTAAAATACTTTGTTCTAGGCGCTTTAGCTTCTGCATTTCTTCTTTACGGCATTGCTCTAATTTATGGGGCCACGGGTTCTACCAAACTTGCGATTATTGGAGATTCACTAAGAACTGGTATTGCCAATTATCACCTTATAATAATTGGAGCAGCTCTGCTGGTGGTTGGATTTGGTTTTAAAATTTCAGCTGTTCCTTTTCACATGTGGGCTCCTGATGTGTACCAAGGTGCTCCCGCTCCCGTTACAGCATTTATGTCATCCGGTCCAAAAGCTGCGACATTTGCTGCATTCTTAAGAGTGTTTAACGAGGCTTTGCCAAGTATGCAAGCAGATTGGTGGCAAATATTTTGGATCCTGTCAGTTATGACGATGACTGTTGGCAATATTATGGCCCTTCGACAAACAGATGTTAAACGCATGCTAGCCTATTCATCAATAGCACATGCCGGTTATATTCTAATGGGGTTCACTACTGGTGATTGGTTTGGAGTGTCTGCTATTCTTTTCTATATGCTTGTATATACCTTTATGAACATAGGTGTATTTGCAGTGGTGACTATAGTGGCTCGAAAGAACGAAGAAAAAACCACATTTGAAGACTATACTGGGCTTGGCTACAAACACCCCATAATAGGTGTTACCCTTGTTGTTCTTTTGTTCTCTTTGATCGGAATCCCACCCACGGCTGGTTTTGTGGGTAAGTTTTACATATTCATGTCTGCTTTACAGCAAGGATATGTGTGGCTTGTGATTATTGCAGTTGTAAATTCTGTTATATCTGTTTTCTATTACCTGAGACTTACCATTGTTATGTACATGACTGAAGAAACCACTGAAGCCTTACCGTCACTTTCATTGTCTCCGTCATTGGTGACAGCTCTTATAATTTCTATTTATGGTTCTCTATGGCTTGGAGTGATGCCATCAAGCTATATCACTTTCGCACAGGCCGCATCCTTGATACCATAATGACTCGGTGTGTTGGCACAAAGGAAAAATCACCTTTGTGCTTGATAACGTACATTGTTATATTGTAAGCAGACATGTCTCCATGTGGAACAATAGCCTGTAAATAAGTGATTGATTGCATAAGCTTGGTTTATTCAATTACCGATAGTATCTAAACTATGAACTCTTCTTCTAAAGGTGTCGATACGCTGCTTCTTTGTGGTGATAAAGGCGCATCACGTTCTGTGTACGGTGTCAGCAAATCGTTTATATACATGCACGGCAAACCGCTCTTTGCTCATGTACTTGACGCGTTGTTCAAGACACAGAATGTGAGACGTATATTTATAATCGGCAATAAGCAAAAGCTTGATGCAAACATATCTCAACTAGGCAGACAAAAAGATTTTCCTAAGCCAGTTATAACTATTGAGCAAGACTCCAATTTAATAGCAAATATATGGAGCGGATTCCTGGCCACTTTAGGAGCTAATCACCAAAGCGAAAGACAAGTCAATAAAGAATTGATAGACAAAGTCATTCTTGTGTTGCCTGGGGATGTTCCATTGATTTCTGCAGCAGAAGTTGATGATTTCCTATTAAAAGCTGATATAGGTTGTTACGATTATGTTATGGGTATGACACCAAGTAATGAAATGGCCATATTCCATTCAACTGGAAAAAAACCAGGAATAAAAATGGCAAGCGCTTATTTTCGTGAAGGCAGCTTTAGAATAAACAATCTACACTTGGCCCGCCCATTCGCATGTAAAAACCTCGATGCAGTTCAGCTTCTGTATAATTCAAGATATCAAAAGAATGTTATGAATATGTTGAGACTTACCCGCGACATGTGGCGCCAACATATAAAAGTACAAAGCCTTTTCTTGTATTTTTTAATGCAAGTTTCATCACTTCTTGCTTATTTAGGGCTAGAAAAATTCAACTGGGTAGCAAGAAGATATGTACCTATGACAAAAGTAGCTGCTGCCGTTGGGAGGATACTTGGAATGAGAGCTGGCTTTGTTATAACAACCGCTGGTGGGGCAGCTTTAGACGTGGACAATGAGGCTGATTACGAAACAATGAAGCTTAGGTTCTTAGAATGGAAAGGTACACAACAATTTTAGGGAGATTCCATCAACTCCTTTAGATGAGCAAGTCTCTTTATTAGTAATCCAGGATGTATCAATGATAGTGCCGCCTCAAACCATTTGCTAGCTTCAACTCCATTGTTTTGCAATAGGGCAATCAACCCTAGTCTGTAAGGCGTCATGTATTCACGTGGATCCTCTGAAAAAGATTTAAAATATAACTCGTAGGCGGTATTTAGAATTCCATTGCAATAGTGAACATCTGCTAGCCATTTAACATGTTGAGGATAATCGTTAACTGGGCATAACTCCATTAACCGTTTAGCATATGTTTGGGCCTCGTCATATTTACTAGTTTGCAAGGTTAGCATCACTAACGAAACTAAGGACTCTACATTATCACTATCTACCTTAAGAACAGCTTTAAAATTGCCTATTGCCGCATCCAGTCGACCTAAGCCATGATCACGGTCACCATTGTTTATCAAGTGGTGCACATAGCTTCTATTGGCATAAACGATATTGAGGGTAAAGTTTACGCCTGCAACAAAAAACCAGTGTAGCCATATTGCAAGATTATCAAGTAATTCTACACCCTTACCAAGGATTCCTTTGTTGGTGTCATCATAATCTTCTTTGGCTTCTAAGTAATTTTTGTTTAGCAGCAATATGGATTTTTCCACCGTTACCAATATCAAGGCCTGTATATGCAAAGAAGCAGCAGGTGCGTTTTTTGCCAACGTAAGCAAATCACCTGTTCCGTTGGAATAGTTTATAAGGGCCGATAAAGCAAGAGCCGTATTGTTTTTTGGGGAAATTTGGAGTGCCTTGCCTATATAGCAGGCTGCCAACTCGAGATTATTACACTCAAAAGCATCCGCGGCTCCAAAAAGCCAAGATGCTGGATTGCCTAGTGTTTCTTCATTTAACGTAAGAAAAGAAAAATCTTTAGAGTGTATTGCTTTTTGGATCAATGCTCTGTGATCATAATTGTCCTTCGAAATCACCGAGTCGAGTAATTCGATTGCATTGTTAGTTTTCCCACTTTTCCAAAGAAACTCAGCCTTCCTGATGGAAACAATATCGGAGATGTGCATAATCCACCCGATAAGTTAAAAATATTAAATATGGATTTCGTGACTATTGGGCTTCTGCAGGACCGTCTTTTGAAGTGTCATCCGTAGTGGTTACTTCACCAGAGTCTTCAGATGGGGCATCAATTGCCTCCGGAACCAATTCGTCCACTTTATCATCATTTACAACAACTTTAATTGTCCCCACAACTTCTTTAAAAATTTTTACTGTAACATCATGTTGCCCTATACTTTTTATAGGTCCGCTTAAAACAATTTTTCTCCTGTCTATCACAAATCCCTTTGCCGAAAGAGCGGCCTCTATATCACCGTTAGTTACAGAACCAAAAAGCTTCCCCTCGTCCCCGGACTTGCGAGTAAATATGAGATCACCTATCGATTCTAGTTGGCCTTTCTTTGCTTCCGCCTCTGAAGTTATTTTAGTTATCTTACGGGCACGTTGTTTTAAATTATTCTCAAAAGTTCTATTGTTAGCCGGTGTAGCTTCTAGGGCAAGATTGTTGGGAACCAAATAGTTTCTGGCGTATCCATCAGCTACTACCACCTCATCACCATAGTCCCCAAGGTTAGGAACAAAATCCGTCAGAATTACTTTCATATCAACCTCTCCAATTGGCTGCCAAGTATCTGAACATTTCCTGTGTTCATTAGTTTTCACCTTTTTTTACTGGCAATAATTTTCTGTAATCAAACCACAAATCAGTTAATCCAACAAAGCTAACAATCAATATAATAATTGGTTGTGTAAAAATAAAAAAGTACCCAATAGCCCTGAAAATATTTGGAAAACCGGTTTTCCTGAAATAATAATGCGTAATAGCTATACCATGAAAAAAATAAATTGCCACTGATATTATGGCAAGGTTGATGCCTAGGACACCAGCCATTCCGTCGTCAAGCAATGCTACAAAACCTCCACCTATTATGCCCCAAACCATGGTGTCTGGTGCACTCCAATTGGCAAAGTTATGATCAGGAAAGCTGATCCCCCAATCAAAGCGCATGCTTAGTGTCTTTATCACAATGTAGTTAACTACCACTGTAACAATGGCACTTAAAAAAGATATTCCATAGAAAATATTAACAAACGTTTGAACGACTACTTTAGAGTTATCTTCTAGCCAAATTGTCATCCTAGGGTCAGATCCGGATGCATTGTAGGATTGAATAACCGAATCCACTGCTAGGCTTGCCCAGTTGGTTAGTGATTCATTTAACCCTATTTGGGCACCACTGCCAATAAGGGAAAAAAAAATAATACTAGCGACAAATGGAGCTAACGCGCTCAGGCCAATTGTTGCCTCAAGTGTTGCTTCCCTTTTGATTGTTTCAGACATTATCCAAGCGGTTAACCCACAAAAAATTAGATAGAAAACAGAAAATAGCGGGCCACCAAAAATAAGTAACAAGAGTGTACTAACAATGGTAATAACAAACCCAATCCGCTTACCATGTTTTATTAGGGCATAAAATATTGGCGCCGGCGCAAGCATTCCTAGTGGCGAGATAAAACCCGATGCATAAAACAATCCGACGGAGAGAACAATAGGAAGGGCCAGTGATACTAGCCCTCCACCTGTTGGCCTTCCTTGGACATCTATCATTTGTTTTTAATTATCATTGATTCGTGAATGGGATTAAAGCAATTGTTCTAGCACGTTTTACAGCTTCTGTTAACTTTCGCTGGTGAGTTGTACAGTTTCCTGAAATTCTGCTAGGAATAATTTTGCCTCGCTCCGTAATTAGGTTCCTTAAAGTTTTAATATCTTTATAATCAATATTATCAACTTTTTCAACACAGAACCGGCATACTTTCTTTTGGAAAAAATTCCTCTTTTTAGTTCCGTTGGAATTTCTCGTTGGTCTCATTATCAGGTTTCTCCTGCTTATTATTAATTCAGTGATATTGGGAAAAAGTTAGAATGGAACGTCATCTGCTGGCGACTCTCCGTTTACCTTTTCGCCACTACCTTCTTTTGGAGATGTTTCGTCCTTCGAACCTAAGAACATAACCTTTTCTGCAGTAATTTCTAGCTTGCTTCTTTTCTGACCCTCATCTGTTTCCCAGCTTGAGTAAGTTAAACGCCCTTCAACACAGACCTGTCGCCCCTTAGCCAGGTATTCCTGGCAGTTTTCACCCTGCTTGCCCCATACGCTTATATCAACAAAACACACCTCTTCTTTCAGGTTATTTTCGTCACTCTTATCTCTGTATTTGCGACTGGTGGCTAAACCGAACTTACAAATAGCCACACCTGAAGCTAAGTAGCGTAACTCTGGATCACGTGTGAGACGACCAATTAGTATAACTTTATTCAAGTTAGACATTTTTATCCTCCCCTTCATTTTTTACCGCTTCTACTCTTTCGTCCTTTTCATCTTTGGTGGCGGCACGCTCGGATTCGCGACGTAGGTCATCAGCTGACTTGCGACCAGCAGACCCATCAAAAATAACGATAAGGCCTTTCAGAATGTTTTCATTAAACCTGAGTTGACGGTTTATCTTTTCAGGCGTTGATGAATTTGAGGTGAACCGCAAAAGGGTATAAAACCCATATCGTTGCTTCTTAATTAGATAGGCGAGACGCTTTTTTCCCCAACGGTCATCTTCAATGATGGTTCCGCCTTCTGATTTGATGAGATCAACAATACCGTCAATCTCCTTTTCTATCTCTTCTTCTGTCAGGTCAGCCCTGACAATGAGCAGAGCTTCATAATCTCTATTTACCATAAATCCTCCTTACGGGTTTCAAGCCCCAGTTAATTATTGCTGAACTGCCAACACCACTCTGGTGTCTTTGGTCAAACCATACTGGAGCAAGGAGCACATTCCACTGCAGAACTGTAGATGATAGCAAAACAGTTGCTAGTGTCGCAACTTATTAATATACTGGTACAGACCAGTTGATTAATGCTTGTGGTTGCCTTGCTTCTAGTAGTTGCCGAATTCTGGTAGGTTGACAAGGCTTTTAATTTTACCCCACTTTCCGCTGTCAAATTATGGACTAAATGTAAGCAAAGTGTTTATGCATGCAAGTAATAAGAGTACAAAAGAAAAGATAGAAGCAGCATTAGATGGAACTACTGTCCATCAAAGGCAAAGTGACCTATCTTTAGGCAAATGGGATTTTGTAGTTTTTGGTCCAATTTTAGGTGAGAAAAGCGCGGTCATTAGAATTGGTGTGGCTGAGCAAGCTATGATCCAACAAGCACCTTTATATGTTGCTTCACTTGGCGACCCAAGGGTGATCGGACATGCTGGTATAATGTCATTGAACAGTTTGACAAACGGCGACATTTTAGACGAGTTCAAGGATCTTGAGGTTTTTCATGTCTCGCCACTTCGTCCAATGACCATAACCGATAAACGTAATGTCGAAAATACCAACCGTATGCGTGATAACATTTTTACAGAGTTTGGAAACACTAATATCGCCATCATTGAGACGCCTGATCAATCGATATGGATAGTATCAGTGTTGAAGTACTTACACGAATGTGATGAGGTATTCCCCGATTTGTTTATGTCATTCATTCGACAAGAAACAAACAACAGATTCAAAGAAAATGATAGTGAATCAGAGCAAACACATTAATTCCGCTTTCTGGCATAGTTTGTAATATAGCTCCACCATCGTGATAAAATATCATTAGCATGAATTTGGATACCATAAAAGTTACTGAAAAACCACGGATACTTGTCGTAAGAACGGACAGGATTGGAGATCTAACGCTTAGTCTGCCTGTCTTCACATCGCTTAGGGCAACCTTTCCGAAGGCTCACATCTGTGCCCTAACCCGCAAATATACTAGTGAGATATTGCAAAATCGTGCAGACATCGATCAGACAATTACTTTTGATTCTGATAAATCCAATATACCAGTGGGTCAATTCTGCAATGTGGTTTCATTAATTAGGAGAGGGAAATTTGATGTTGGGATAGCTCTTTATCTGAACAATTCAATAGCTTTAGCACTACTTATTGCTGGCATCCCGATTCGTATTGGGCCTGCAACTAAACTAGCCCAGATAGGGCTTAACCATAAAATAAAACAACGGCGCTCCAAAAGTAACCGGCATGAAGCAGATCACAATCTAGACCTCTTAAAACCCCTTGGTGCAGAAATCATCCGCGAATCAAAAGTCTATATACCAGATAGCACACCACTTTTACTAGGAGCTAAGAATGGAAAACCACGAGTTGGTATCCACCCAGGACATGGTGGGTCGTCATTAAATTGGCCTAAACGATACTACGGCCAGCTTATCGGCATTCTCGAAAAGTCTGGGCTGGATGTTTATTTAACTGGTTCCGAGAATGAGCAAGACCTGCTTGAAGAAATTGCTCTGGCATCTGGCGGAAAGCCAAAAACATATGTTGGTACTAACGGTATCATGGAACTAGCTAAAGTATTGTCAGAACTGGATGTCTTTGTTGCATCCAGTACCGGCCCTCTGCATCTAGCCTCAGCAGTTGGCACACCAGTCGTAGGAATCTACTGCCCAATTTACGTTTGCCTTCCTGAGAGGTGGGGTCCCATAGGCAAGCATGACACAGCTATACGACCGATGATGGAGCCATGCAAAGTATGTAACAGCATATGTAATGTCGATTGCATGGCGACAATAGATATTGAGCAAGTGAGAATAGCCATTCTTTCAAAAATTTCCAATAAAACTAACAAGGTTGCCGGTTATTAATATGAACTTATATCGTCGTCTGCTTGCATATCTTAAGCCCTACCTTGGGAAGTTTTTGCTAGCATCTATATTTATGATTTTTGTCTCGGCGTCAGCTGGGGCTGCTGCTTTGATAATACAGCCAATACTTGACGATATATTTCTAAGTAAAAATGAAGTAATGCTCATACTGTTGCCATTAGGTGTTATCGCAATATATGCTATCAGAGGAATCGGCCGCTATTTTGCTTCATCACTAATGCAGATTATTGGCCAACTAGCCGTTCGTGATATACGCGATCATCTGTTTAAACATCTGCAGTCTTTAAGCCTTAAGTTCTACTCATCAAGGCAGACAGGACAACTGATGTCTCGCATTACGAACGATGTCCAAGTGATACAAGACTCAGTATCAATTGTGGTCTACGACTTAATGCGAGAAAGTCTTACAATGACGGTTTTGCTTTGCGTGGTTTTCTACCGTGACTGGAAGTTAGCTCTATTTGCTTTAACTATTATACCTTTCTCAGCTATCTTAATTGACCGCCTTGGTAAACGTTTACGCAAAATTTCCAAAATTTCCCAAGAAAAAATGGCGGAGCTTAACTCACTGCTCCATGAAACATTTACTGGGATACGTGTCGTCCAAGCTTTTGGTATGGAAGAATATGAAACAACAAAATTTAAAAATGGCAACGCAGCCTATTTTGATACCGTAAAAAAAATCATAAAGATCAATGAACTATCAAGCCCATTGCTGGAATTTATTGGTGCTTTTGGAATTGCCGCTATAATTTGGTATGGTGGCACACAGGTAATTGCTGGCCATACTACAGTTGGATCTTTTTTTTCATTCATGACAGCACTTTTCATGCTGTTTCAACCCATAAGCAAATTGAGCCGTGTTTACAACAAGACGCAGCAGGCACTTGCTGCTGCTCAGCGTGTCTTCGATATCCTAGATACCAAAGCACTAATAAAAGATAAGAAGGACGCCATTAGCCTTGACTCTTTCAATCACCAAATCGAATTTAATAACGTTTCTTTTGAATACGAACCAGACCGGCCTGTTCTGGAAAAAATCAACCTCTGCATAAATAAAGGCACAATTGTAGCTTTCGTTGGATCATCCGGTGCTGGCAAAACAACTCTAGTCAATCTCATTCCGAGGTTTTTCGATGTTACAGATGGTGCCATACTAATCGACAACCATGATCTGCGAGATGTGTCAGTCCATTCGTTGCGGGAAAAAATAGGTATAGTAACTCAAGACATATTCCTGTTCCACGATACCATAAGAAATAATATTGCCTATGGACAAACGAAGAAGCCGTTGGAAGATGTTCAGCATGCAGCCGTAGCAGCGTACGCCCATGATTTCATAATGCAAACCCCCGACGGTTATGACTCGATAATTGGCGAACGCGGGATGAAGCTTTCCGGCGGACAACGCCAGAGAATTTCGATAGCACGTGCCATTATGAAAGATCCTTCTATTTTGATATTCGATGAAGCAACATCAGCGCTTGATACAGAGTCTGAAGTAATGGTGCAAAAGGCCTTGAAAAATCTAATGAGTAGCAGGACAACATTCGTTATTGCGCATAGGCTTTCAACCATTCTACATGCAGATCTCATAGTGACACTAGATGGTGGAAAAATAATTGAATTTGGACCGCATGCTGAGTTACTTGCAAAAGGTGGTACTTACAGCCGACTATTTGAATTGCAGTTTAGCAACAAAACTTAGAAAAATTTATGACAATAACATCTGGATACCGGAGGTAATCTCAGCAAAGATGGTTAGCAACTGGGACAAGGCTGGAATTGTTTTCCTTTTTATTTTTTCTGCAGCAGATCTGTTTTCAATATCAATCGCGCAATGTGCAGCTGCTGGATTAGTTGTATGCTGGGTTTGCAAATGGATCCAAACAAAACATCGTCCTGGAATACCAAGTATTTGGTGGACCTTTGTTGCTTTTATTGTTGCCTCACTCACTTCTGCCGTACTTTCCCTAGATCCAATAGAAAGTTTGAAAGACTCAAATGATTTAGCCCATATAGCAATTTTCTTTGCGGCATACGACATTCTTTGGCGTAACAGAACCCTTAGTGGGAAAGTATTACGTTTAATCGCAGTTGTCGGAACAGTCATTTCTATAGTGGGTTTTGCCCAAATATTGCAAAGGGGAATAGATATTTATAACCGTATATCTGGTTTTAATGACATGTATATGACATATGCTGGATTGCTAATGATTGTAATCATTAGCGCACTCGCAATTATCCTGTTCTCTTTTAAAAAGTGGTCAGATTCTTGGCTGCCATTCGCTGTTTTAATAATGGGCGTAGCTTTGCTGCTATCACTTACAAGAAGCGCCTGGGTTGGCCTTTTCATAGGCTGTTCCATCTTGATAGCACTCAGGAAGCCATTTGCAATAATTATTATTCCAGTAGTAGTCGCAATAGGTTTGGCTGCTTCACCAGATAAAATACGCGACAGAGCCTTTTCAATGTTCGATAAAAATCAAAAGTCGAATAAAGAACGAATCTATCTCTGGGGGGCAGGTCTAAAAATAATAAAGGACTATCCAATTTTTGGGGTAGGACAAAATTCTTTTCCAATCGTATACCCTAAGTATCGTCATCCGGACGTCAAAGAACCAACTATCTCTCATCTGCACAATAACTTTCTTGAGATAGCAGCAGAACGTGGCCTAGTTGGTCTGTTTTGCTGGTCCCTGGTATGGGCTAGTGCACTTTGGGTAATGCTACGCTCGTGGACCATAGCGAAAATTAATGACAGAGAAAGGATCATGGCCCTAGGAGCATCAATAGCATCCACTATATCATTTTTGGTGGCTGGGTTTTTTGAATATAACTTTGGTGATTCAGAAGTGCAAATGTTGCTTTATTTACTCATTGCCATTGGCCTTGCCTCCGCTCGTGACGATAAAATCGATCAGACATAGCAGCTATTAGGGCTATGTATAAAAACTTTTTTCAAAAAATTACCTTGAAGATATAGGGCGAAGAGGCTATCTTGGGAAAAGACTCAGTAGTAATGGTTAGGTGTTTAGTAATGAAGTTAAGCGAAAAAAATCATACCTATTTTTTACAAAAGCTTTCTAAGCAACGGGCAAAGCTCGTAAAGGGAGCATCTGATACAATTGCCAATGACCTTAGCGTCATTGACGGAGAATTAGCTGACACCATTGATAGATCGACAGTCGAGACTGAAAGAAGTTTTATGTTGCGGTTGCGCGAGCGAGAAAGAAAGTTGATAAATAAAATCGATGAGGCGTTATCTCGTCTGAACAAAGACGAGTTCGGTCAGTGTGAGGAATGTGGTGACAACATTGGGCTAGAACGCCTCAAAGCAAGACCTGTAGCCACTCTATGCATCAATTGCAAAGAAGATGAGGAAAAAAGAGAGAGCTAATAAAACCAACTTTCAATGATGCTAAGTTGATTTAAGCTTTTTTGGTCGCTATCTTAGCAATCACTTTCCAACGGGTTAACACCTTCTTGGAGTATTTATTAAGAAGATAATCCCCCCTGTCAATCCGTCTCTTAAGCCTAGTTGGCCCAAGGTTATAAGCTTCAAGAGCCATTCGCAGATTCCCAAATCGTCGTTTAAGCTTGGATAGATAATGCGTGCCTATCAGAACATTTGTTTCAAGATCAGTAAGGGACTGAGCAACCAAGTTAGGATCAAGGTTTAATTCGTTAGCCAAACCTTTAGCTACAAATGGTCGTACTTGCATAAGACCAACTGCACCTTTTTTGGAAATCACACCTTTTCTAAAATTACTCTCAGTCTGAATTATTGCCAAAACAAGGTACGGGTCGTGGCCAAAAAGTTCACTATACTTGTAAACGGCACTTGTAACTATCTCCTTCTCATATTTATTCAATGGTTTAGCAAGAAAATTAATTGCATTATGAATCTCGCTTTGCTTAACACCTACTTTAGCAGGTTCAATTATCATACTTTCGACCTGCATCAATGATCCAAGTGGGGCTATTTTGGCCCCAAATGATGGAGAACTTTCATATTTGTTGAAAATAAATAACCCTATAAGTATAAAAGTTAAAACAGATACCGCAGAAACGGAGCGGCTTTTTCTGCCTAGTAGCAGTAACTTGCTCAGTTTGTAGCCGAAACTCCGTAGTATGGATTC
The DNA here is from genome assembly GCA_002500605.1 of Nitrospinaceae bacterium UBA7883. Taxonomy (GTDB): domain Bacteria; phylum Nitrospinota_A; class UBA7883; order UBA7883; family UBA7883; genus UBA7883. The sequence goes on from DLRR01000021.1 coordinate 112,332, forward strand.
TGCCAAATCATAATTATCTATTCTATTTACTTTCATACTATGTTTCTTCAAATATTTATATGTTAAAATCTATCACATTGAGTTTTGTATGACAACTGCTAAATCATAGCAAGTTAACATAACCAACTTGCTGAATTAATAGTGGTTGGCTCAGCTTTCCATTTTTTGTTAAACCACAATTTCAATTTGTAACAAAACTATCTACAGGATTATTTGAGCCAGTAAAACTTCATGCACTTACGTCGGGACAGTTTCGAGAACACTACCATGAAAAGCACACGGAAAAACGCCGTCAAAAAATGCTATTTGGTGAGAAAGCTTATCTTAGAACGGTTTTTTCCAAATTAACAAAAAAACCCAAGGCTAGCTTGAGGTGGATGCACAGGACTGCCGTTAGAAAGGAATTTGCTATCCCTGAGATACTACTCCATAAAGTTAAAGTCTCTTCTGATTATAGAGTCTTTATACAAAATTGTAAATACTATCCAAATAAATTGCAATGATTCACCCATTACTCTTTTTTAGTCTAGGTTCGTTAATCAATACCATCTAAAACATATATAATAATACTCCTGATTTATTTTTTAACCTAGGTTATTTTATCAATCACCCAGTTTGTAAACTACCTTTACTTGAGGTTACTATGCAATGCAAATTTCGAGATTTGTTAGCTTTTGCCATTTGGAGATAGTAGAACATGGAATATGAGCCAGTTATTGGTTTGGAAGTGCATGTCCAACTGAATACCAAATCAAAAATCTTTTGCAAATGCAGCACAAGCTTTGGCTCAGAACCAAACAAGAACACTTGCCCAGTTTGCCTAGGAATGCCCGGTGTTTTACCGGTTCTGAACAAAGAGGTCGTAGACAAGGCAATTAAAGTAGGCCTAGCCACCAATTGTGCAATATCGCCTAAAACTAAGTTTGACAGAAAAAATTATTTCTATCCCGACCTGCCCAAAGGATACCAGATATCCCAATTCGACATGCCAATCTGCAAAAAAGGGCGGATTGATATTTTACTGAAAAATAAACTGAAGAGTATTGGATTAACTAGAATTCATATGGAAGAAGACGCCGGGAAGCTATTACATGGTGATAACTTGGGTGACTCTCATTCTAGTTATGTTGATCTAAACAGGACTGGAGTACCACTTATAGAAATTGTATCTGAGCCAGACATCAGGTCAGCAGCAGAAGCCAAAATCTACCTAGAAAAACTAAAGACCATCTTGGAATACGTTGAAGTCTCTGACTGCAACATGGAGGAGGGGTCCATTCGATGTGATGCTAACGTATCTATTCGTCCCGTTGGACAAAAGGAGTTTGGTACTAGAACCGAATTAAAAAATATGAACTCATTCCGGTTCGTCCAAAAAGGTATCGAGCATGAAATTGAGCGTCAAACTCAGGTCCTTAAGGATGGAGGAATGGTTATTCAGGAAACACGGCTGTATGACTCTAATCGGGACATCACTTTCCCAATGCGAAGCAAGGAAGAGGCACACGATTACAGATATTTTCCAGAACCTGATTTGGAGCCGGTATTAGTTGATAAAAGCTGGATCAAAAGGATAAGTGAATCATTGCCAGAGCTACCAGATGCTAAAAAGGATCGCTTCATGACAAATTATGGTTTGCCAGAGTACGACGCCTCAGTTATTACATCGAGTAGATCGCTGGCCCATTATTTCGAAGAGGCTGCCAAAGGTGTTAAGTCACCTAAAACTGTTTCTAATTGGGTCATGGGTGAAGTAATGCGGGTATTGAAAGAAGATAACATAGAACCAGATCAACTTGTCGTGAAGCCCGTAATGCTTCGTCAAATGCTAGAACTAGTGGAATCTGAGGTTATAAGCGGTAAAATTGCTAAAACCGTGTTTGAGGAAATGATAAAAACGGGTGATGACCCAGAAACTATAGTTGATAAAAAAGGATTGGTTCAAATTACAGATATTTCAACTATAGAGGAAGAAGTGAAAAAAGTTATAGAAGCTAATCCTAAGCAGCTCAAACAATATAAAGAGGGCAAGACCAAGCTTCTGGGCTTTTTCATTGGTCAGGTAATGAAGGCGACAAATGGCAAGGCTAATCCTGAGGTAGTGAACAAAATTTTGAAGGCTATTTTGGGTTAAATGACTGCTATGATTGGTTAATGGCGATTAAGGAGACGTAGAATTGTCCAAGAATGGAATCGCCAGAGAGATCATCGGCAGAGTGGTGGCTAATCATGGTGGTACAGTTAAATTATCTCTACCGAGTGGTGAAATTAACATAGTCCCTCCTCGAGGGCAACACTGGGTAGTTGGGGATTTAGTTAAAGTCGCAGGAACAAAGCCAAAGAATCTCTTGCCACGCAAAAATCTTCTAGAACGTGAAGGTTCTCGTAAAGGAAGAGAGCAACCCTTAGCGAGCAATCTAGACTGCTTAGTTATTGTTACTTCAAGCGGACTTGCCTTTAAACCAGGGTTAATAGATAGGTTTATGGTAGCCGCCGCTTACGCATCTATTCCCTTTATACTGGTTTTTAATAAAATTGACCTCGACTATCCAACAGAGCAACTCAATGAATTAGGTGAGTATGAGAAACTCGGGCTGGATGTACACAAAGTATCTGCCAAAACTTGCCAAGGGATAGACAGCTTGGCAAAAAGGTTGTCCGGTTCAATCTCAGCGATGATTGGACACTCTGGAGTGGGGAAAACATCATTGCTAAACCACCTATGCCCCAATATTAGCAAACAAGTTGGGGCAGTGCACACCGAAACGGAAAGGGGTAGACACACTACAACTTCGGCTCTGCTAGTAAATTTACCAAGTGGTGGCGGAATCATAGATTCGCCCGGCCTAAGGATGTTCAACCCAGTTGGGCTTGATCAAATTGATGCGGCTAGGTTCTTTCCTGGTTTTGCTAATTTATGGGCCAAATGCAAGTTTCGTAATTGCAGGCACAACACAGAACCTGGATGTGAAGTTAAAGCAGCTATAAACAGAGGTGACATTAGCAAATCTCGATACCAAAGTTATATACGCCTCTGCAAGTCCCTGGAGAAAGGCTACTAGAAAAGCTTTATCACACCCACAAGATGGACGGGATGAGATAAAAAAGTTTTGAAAAAGTGAGAAAAACGCATTACTTCACCTTTTGCCTAAAAGTTATCTCACGCACCATCAATTAGAATAGTTATTAATGTGTTATACAGCTTAGATAGCTGACCGTGCTAATTCCAATGCCTTTATCATTTCTTTCACGGCATTCTTCATTCCTACCATGACCGCCCTCGCCACAATACTGTGGCCAATATTTAACTCTAGAATTGAGTTAATTGCTGCCACAGGTATCACATTATCTAAATTCAGGCCGTGCCCGGCATGGGTTATAATAGAAAGTTGTTCTGACAATTTGGCCGCTTTTTTTATCTTTGAAAGCTCCGCATTTTTCTCTTTTTTTGACTTGGCCTCTGAGTAGCTTCCTGTATGAAGTTCTATAGAATTGGCTCCCAGTTCCACTGCTGCCTTAATCTGATCTTTGTCAGGATCTACAAAGAGAGAGACAGGGATATCCATATCCTGAAACATCCTTATAATTTTCCCCAGCTTTTTTTTCCCTCTAATAACATTGAGACCACCTTCAGTTGTTATTTCTTGTCGACGTTCAGGCACTAATGTCACCTGATCTGGCTCTACATCACGGGCAACCTCAACAATTGCCGGCACCGCAGCCATCTCCAGGTTAAGCTTGGTTGTAATCAAGTTCCTTAATCTATAGACATCATTGTCTTGGATGTGCCTTCTGTCCTCACGAAGATGCACGGTTATACCAGTACACCCTGCATCTTCCGCCATAAGAGCTGCCGCCACTGGGTCTGGATAGTCAACCATTCGAGCTTGTCTCACAGTAGTAACATGATCTATATTTACACAAAGTTTGGCCATTTATTCTTCCTGCTGTTAATATCAAAGATAATGTGTCAACCAGTATATCAACAATAGTTCAATGGTGTTAAATGACAGATCATATAATTTTTTTCCTTAACTCATCTATAACACTGTTCTCGGTACTCGACCCAATTGGCGCTGTCGGGGTATTTTTAGTCTTAACTGCAAACATGTCAAAAGAACGTCGTCAGGCACAAGTGGGCAGAACAGTGAAGGCGGTAACTATTATATTACTGGTGTTTACGTTTACTGGGGCAGCTATATTTAAGGTTTTTGGAATTTCTATAAGTGCACTTCTAGTGGCAGGTGGGCTCATATTAATGCAAATGTCACTTAGAATGCTTGAGGGAAAGACTACGGTTAGTAGAAACTCTGCAAAGGAACAGGATGAGGCAGAAATAAAGGATGACATAGCAATAATACCTATGGCAATTCCATTCCTGGCTGGACCAGGAGCAATTACAACGGTAATAGTATTTGCCTCAAGGACAGAGGGAGTTGTTGGGTGGGTGTCACTTATTATATCTGTGTCGCTTGTCATTGGGCTTACTTATATAATTCTTCTGCAAAGCCAGCGGCTGGCCGCTATGCTTGGTGAGACTGGTATGCGGATAACTGTAAGGGTAATGGGTATTATCCTGTTAGCGATGGGGGCGGAGTTTACCCTGTCTGGAATAAAAGGATACTTCAATTAAGCAAAATTTGAACTGAACAGTGTAACCAGCTTTGTAGTTTATCTATCAAAAATATGAACACCCCCTAACCTAATCGCAACCAACATCTAGAAATTTTTCTTGTGGCTGAAATTTTAGATCCAAACCTTAGGACTAGAATTATACGCACGCATAATTCTAGTCCTAAGGTTTTAGTCAATAATAACTAGTCTATTGAGCCGCCACAAGTAAACCCAGCACCGGCTGTGCAAGAGTAGCAGTGATCTGAAACAGCAATAGGGTCACCAAGCATTGGTGGACCATCGAGATCGGTTACGTGAGTTTTAGAGCCACCCAGTGGCAAGTTGGTTGCTTGGTTAAAATCACAGTCATAAAGAAACCCATTCCACGACACCGAAACGTATGAACGGCACATGACTCCGCCTATAGAGCCTGGGTTGAAACTATCAGCAAGTTTGTGCATATAATTTTCATAATTGCTAGACTTAACCAACCACTTCTGAAATCTCCCCAGAGGCACATTGGTAACCACATAAAGATTATTAAATTCAATACCCCAGCGCCTATCCAAGTAACTTTTAAACCTTTTTTCAGCAGCAGACTGGGAGGGTGGAAAAAACGCCCCGGTTGGATTTGAAACAATATCTAGCTCTAAACCACTATTTTTACAACCATATCCAGCCTCGTTAAGTTTTTTTAAAATTGTTAAACTTTTTTCAAATATGCCGTTTCCACGCTGAGCATCAGTTTGCAATTGGCTTACTGATGGTAGTGAAGCGACAATAACAACCTTATATTTACTTAAAGTGTTTATGAGCTGGTCATATTTTTTATCTGGAAGCGATGTTAGGTTTGTTCGTAGCATAAGCTTTGGAACATGGTTGTAAATTGAACTTACCAAGTAAGCTAGATTCGGATTAAGTTCCGGGGCTCCACCAGTGATATCCACCACTTCGAAGTCACAACGTGAAGCAAAGCTAACTACATTATCTATAGTATTTTTTTCCATTACCTCTTGACGATCAGGACCGGCTTCCACATGACAATGTTGGCATTCCAGGTTACACAATTTACCAACATTTACTTGTAACGTTGTAGCACTATCCCTAGTAAGGGCAAGGTTGTGTTCTACTAACACATTTGAAAAAGGTGCAAGCTCCAAGACTGTAGGTGCTACGGTTTCCACTTTTGCTGTCCTAATAAAACGGATGGTTACATCGAAACTTCTTCTGTTATTTTGCGCATTTGTAAACCATGCACTAACGATGCACCACCTCGAATGGCAACAGCCACATGGAGAGCCTCTGTCATCTCGGCTGTGTTAGATCCTTTTTCTAGACACGCATTGCTATAAGCATCAATACAGTATGGACATTGAATTGTATGCGCCACCGCTAAGGCAATAAGCGCCTTCTCACGTTCTGTTAGTTCTCCTTCTTTAAAAACAGAAGTGTAGTATTCAAAAAATTTCTTTGCCAAGTCTGGAGCCTCTTTCCCAATATCAGTAAATTTTGGCAAGTCTTTAGGGTTGTAATAAGTTTCCATTACGTATTTCCTATTAAAATAGATTAAATAATGTTGGTTGTAGGGGCCGCTCTAAATATACATTGCAATCTTTCAATTGCATAATGTTTACAATTACACCATAACTCGCAACGCAAAAAGTCGCCCAGATTTTACCACTAATTGTCTTTTTTTGTACTAAACCCATCGGCTTGCTTATTTGTAACATCTTCTAGGCCAATCTTGTCCCACTTGTTATTTACAAGTGTAATAATCTCATTGCTCATCATGAGTTCATCCGGCCATTCCCTATGGTGCCCCTCCTCAGCAGACTTTGCAGTTGCATCAACGAACAGTCTGCCAGACTCTAATACAATATCCCTCGCTGGGTCAACGTTGTTAAAAAACTTCCACAATGCTATTGAGTTGTCTTTTGGATCAATGGATCCATCTATTGAAAGGATAACAGCTATAGAACCTTCAGTATCACCTTCAATAGCTTTTTTGGCCACTTCCTTTCCATCACCGGGTCGAGTTTTGTTGACAGAAATGATTGCTAGTGGGTTAGCCACATCTTTTAGCGGTATCGAGTAATCGATCACTTCAGGTAACTCAATGCATCTAGCCTCAAAGCTGGGAAAGGCCTCTAAATCTGGAGTCTCCTTTATGCTTCGCTCTTCACCTTGTAACGGGGTTGTTGCATCTATTCCAATCTTAGCTCCAAACAAGGGGTTTGGAGATGAGTGGTCAAGTACATCTAGCACACCTTGTGTAATAACAAGTCCATCACCCATATCCAATCGGTTCAACAGCTCCCGAGCCACGTTGTTATAGTCGTGGACATTAACGTTCTCATCTACAAGCAAGATCATTTTGGCAAAGCTCATCTGCCCTGTACCCCACAATGCACTCATTATTTTTTTTGCATGGGCAGGAAATCGTTTCTTGATGGAAACAATTACACAATTGTGAAATACCCCTTCCCACGGAAGATCATAATCAACAATCTCTGGGTGCATCAACTTGAGCAGAGGCAGGAAAATTCTCTCGGTTGCCTTCCCCATATAGCAGTCTTCCATTGGTGGTTTACCAACAATGGTCGAAAGGTAGATTGGGTCTTTACGATGAGTAATGGCGGTTACATGAAATACCGGATAGTTATCTGCCAATGAATAATACCCTGTATGGTCGCCAAAAGGGCCTTCTATGCGTCGTTCTTTGATGTTAATATAACCCTCCAACACAATCTCTGATGTTGCTGGCACCTCTAAATCAACTGTAATACATTTTGAAAGCTCGACTGGTTTGTTTCTTATAAAACCAGACAAAGAAAACTCGTCCACTCCATGTGGCAACGGAGCTGTCGCTGAATATACTGTTGCAGGGTCGCATCCTATAGCCACTGCCACCTCCATCTTCTCTAGGCCAGCTGATCGATGCTCATCAAAGTTGCTGGCTCCATCTTTATGTACGTGCCAGTGCATTCCAGTAGTCCTAGCATTAAATACTTGTAGGCGATACACTCCAACGTTGCGCACACCAGTTAGCGATTTTGTGACTACAAGTGGCAGGGTTATAAAACGGCCTCCATCTTCGGGCCAGCATTTAAGTACTGGTAACTTGGTAAGGTCTACATCCTCATTCGTAAGAACCACATCCTGGCAAGGGGGTGGTTGGTTTATAATTTTTGGTGGAAATTTTGATAGACGATACAGCATCGGCAACACTGCCAATTTCTCTCCAAGGTTTTCAGGAGGTTTAGTGTGGATAAGGCTATCAATGTCATGTGCAATTTCGTTAAAGTTTTCCACCCCTAGAGCGGCCGTCATCCGTCGTTGGCTTCCAAAAGTATTTATCAAAACAGGAATGGAACTACCCTCTACATTTTCAAAAAATAGTGCTTTTCCGCCGCCTAACGATTTACTTACCCTGTCCGTTATCTCAGTTATTTCGAGCATGGGAGAAACAAGCTCTTTGATGCGAACAAGTTCCCCAGCCCCTTCGAGATACGCGATAAAATCTCTCAGTGATTCAAAACAAAATCGATCTGTCATTGCCTGTTATTTAGAACTATTATTAAAATTAGTTGTTTCTATTCATATCTATTAGTCTAGAAGAGGTACGCCTGTCATCTGTTCTGGGATTTTAGCCCCTATGAGTTTCAGAACTGTTGGAGCTATGTCAGCTAGTCTTCCACCATCACAAAGCTTGTATGGTGCTTTGCCAACATAATAAAACGGAACAAGGTTACCTGTATGTGCTGTCATTGGCTTATTATTGTACTTCATCATCTCTATGTTGCCGTGATCTGCAGTTATTAACAAATGAGCATCTATCGCATTTGAAGCCTTTACAATCCTACCAACAGATGAATCTATAGTTTTTACTGCGTGTATTGCTGCTTCCCAGTTTCCAGTATGCCCAACCATATCACCATTTGCTAGGTTGGCTACTATAAGGTCATCTTCCCCTTGGCCGATGGCCTTAACAACCAAGTCAGTAACTTCCTTGCAACTCATTTCTGGCTTTAAATCATAAGTGTTTACTTTTGGGGATGGAACAAGTTTTCGAGACTCACCACTAAATGGAGTTTCAATACCCCCATTAAAGAAAAAAGTTACGTGAGCATATTTCTCAGTCTCTGCTGTACGAAACTGTCGCAAACCGTTTTCTGAAATTGTTTGGCCTAGCCCCATTTTCAGTTTTTCCCCTTCAAATGCCACTGGCAAAGAAAATTTCTCATCGTACTCAGTAAGACATGTGACTGAATAAACAGAACCACCTCTCCTATTAAAAGCTGAGAATTCAGGCTTGTGAAGTGAACGTACAATCTCTCTCATTCTGTCTGCCCGAAAATTAAACATCATTATCTCGTCGTCTTCACGGATTAGTCTTGGCGCTTCTCCGACTGGAACAACCAAGCTTGGTTCAATGAACTCATCAGTTACGCCACGCTCATAGTTTTGTTTCATTATTTCAAGAGGAGATTTATAACTGGCTCCTTCGCCATGGATAAGCAGATTATACGTTCGCTTTATTCTATCCCAGCGGTTGTCACGATCCATCGCGTAAAACCTACCGGTGATCGTAGCTATACGGCCAACGCCAATTCTCCCCATTGCCTGTTCCAAGTCTTGAATAAAACCTAACCCTGAATCCGTGGGAGTATCTCTACCATCAGTGAATGCATGAACAAAAATTTTATCTACTCCAAGGGATTTGCCCATTTCAAGATAGCTGTAAAGATGCTCTATATGGCTATGCACACCGCCGTTTGATAAGAGACCACATAAATGGACACTGCTATCGTTTTGACGTGCACGTTTAAAGGCAGACTGTAAAACTAGGTTTTCCTTAAAAGACCCATTTTTAATAGCATTTGAAATTCTGAGTAGGTCTTGAAATACAACTCGCCCAGCACCAATATTAAGGTGCCCAACTTCACTATTGCCCATTTGACCTTTAGGAAGTCCTACTTCTACCCCCGATGCGCTTATTAAGGTGTGTTTAGCATCGTTGTTTAAAAGGTCAAAAACCGGAGTCTTACCTTGAGTTATAGCATTCCACTCCGGTTCATCAGAATAACCCCATCCATCAAGGATTAGAAGAACAACTTTTTCAGACATTTTAGTTATAATCCTCTTTTTTAGTTAAGGGTGCAAAATCACTTTTTCCCAGTTATTTTACTAATAACAGAATCTGGCCCAAACCATGTTTAATAATAGCGACATTATAACAATCATTAAATTACGGGTTTTTACGATTTATCTTCTAGATCTTACATGGTCTGTCAACCCAAACTGTCTAAACTTTGATATTCCTAAGCACCAAACTTTGAAGCAACCTAGGCATGTTTAGTTTGGCTTGCAGTTAAGTTGGGGTGTTTAATAATAACACTTTATAGATATATTATTTATAATCGATAATATTATGTAAAAAAATTTTACATATGTCCACTTTTAATTTTTCCAATTTTTTGCCCATAAACAATCATTTTTTAATAAAAAAACCTTTTTTTTCCAAATAATCGCTATTATACTGTGCAAAGCGCTTCGACAATTTTATGGGGCAATTATCGATGAACTTTTCTGAAATTAAAAAGCTGATCCGCCTGTTTGAAGGAAGTGAAGTGACTGAGCTTGAAGTGGAGCAGGAAGGGATACGAGTTTTGATGAAAAAAAACTCCCCGTCAATTCCCCTTCAAAACCAAATCCCTATATCAACCGAAATAGTGCATACACAATCACCGGAAGTGGTGCTACGCCCTGCCCATCAAAAACCAGATCGATCTGGACTCTCTAACATCCTTGAGTCACCAATGGTTGGTACATTTTACAGAGCGTCTTCACCAACATCTCCATCATATGTCGAAGTGGGTGACATGGTGAAGCCTGGCCAAATTCTTTGTATTGTTGAGGCAATGAAACTGATGAACGAGATAGAGAGTGAGGTTACTGGTAAGGTTTCAAAAATTTTTCCAGAAAGCGGAAAGCCAGTTGAGTTTGGAGAACCACTGTTTGAAATAGACCCGATATAAACAAAGTCCCTCGAGGAAAAATTCGGATGTTCAAAAAAATCCTCATCGCGAATAGAAGTGAAATTGCTATACGAATAATAAGGGCATGCAAAGAACTAGGCATAAGCACAGTAGCCATTCACTCAACTGCCGATGAAGACTCCCTACATGTGCGGTTTGCTGACCAATCGGTCTGTGTTGGCCCACCCGATTCAAATAAAAGTTATCTAAATATACCAGCCATAATTAGTGCCGCAGAAATAACCGATGTAGACGCTATTCACCCCGGGTACGGTTTTCTTGCCGAAAACGCAGGGTTTGCTGAAGTATGTGCATCAAGCAACATTACTTTTATAGGTCCAACCGCAAAAAATATACGGGAGATGGGGCACAAAGCTAACTCGAGAAATCTTGCTTCAGGTGCTGGAGTTTCAGTAATACCAGGATCCGACTCAATGGTTGAGTCAACTGAAGATGCAACAGAAATAGCTAATCGAATAGGTTATCCAATCATCATCAAGGCTGCTGCAGGAGGAGGAGGCCGAGGGATGCGCATTTGCAGAGATCAATCTGAGCTAATCCCGCATTTTGATATTACACGTTCCGAAGCTGCATCAGCATTTGGAGATCCCAGCATTTACATTGAAAGGTTCATAGAAAACCCAAAACATATAGAAATACAAATTATGGCTGATAACTATGGGAACATAATTCATCTCGGTGAAAGGGATTGCTCGATTCAACGCCGTCACCAGAAATTGCTAGAAGAGTCCCCAGCTCCCACACTTGATCCTACAGTTAGGGAGGACATGATAAGTGCCGCTCTCAAACTGGCCAAACAAATCGGATATTCCAGTCTTGGGACAGTTGAATTTTTATATGATGGAGACGGGGAATTCTTTTTCATTGAAATGAATACTAGAATTCAAGTAGAGCATACAGTGACCGAATGCGTGACTAGCCTTGACCTTGTAAAGGAGCAAATACGAATTGCCGCTGGAGAAAAAACACGTTACAGTCAGAGTGACATAAGGTTTTCCGGGCACAGCATTGAGTGCCGTGTAAACGCAGAGGACCCTTTTACTTTCCTTCCCAATCCTGGGAAAGTTACCGGGTTGAATATTCCTGGCGGCCCGGGAATCCGTGTGGACACAGCTCTTTACAGTGACGCCGAAGTATTACCACACTACGAGTCATTGGTGGCCAAGCTCATTGTCCATGGAATAGACCGTAAAGAAGCCATAGCTAAAATGAACCGATCCTTGTCTGAGTTTCATATAGCAGGTGTAAAGACCACAATTCCATTGCATTCTGAAATCTTGCGTTCTGACGCTTTTTTATCGGGCTTTTATCACACAGGTTCACTTGACAGTCTCATCTCTGAGATGTAGATGGAACTCCTAATACTAGGATCTGGCACATGTGCCCCGACACCAAGGCGAACTCCGCCCGGCTATTTCCTTAAAGCAGGAGCTGAACGGATTTTCATCGATCCGGGCCCAGGAGCCATTAACCGACTTGTTGCTGCAGGTGAAGATCCACTAAACATAACATGTATTTTTATAAGCCACTTCCATCTTGACCATTGCGCAGATATAATTCCTTACTTGTTTAGCTACAAATCATGCACCAAACCAAATCAGCGGAAAGATATAAACATTGTTGCATCAGCCGGGTTTAGAAAATTTTTTGATCAGTTGGCAGTTCCATATGGAGAATGGATTTTCTCTGAAGAATACGAAATCGCTATTGAGGAGGCTAGGACAGATAACTGGAAGGGGTCTGGGGTATCATTCATTACTGCGCCAATGCTTCATTCTTTAAATGCTATTGGTTTTAGGTTTGAAGCTGATGATGGTTCCACGCTAGTTTATTCAGGGGATACAGCTTATTGCCAAGAAATTATTAACCTATCAAAAGGAGCCGACACCCTCTTGATAGAATGTTCTATGCCAGATAATATGCTTGTTGAAGGGCACATGACTCCATCGGGAGTTGGACAAGTATCCGTTAGATCTGAGGTGAAAAAGCTAGTACTCACTCATATAAATCCTCAGCAAAATATTGAGCTAGCCATGCAAACCATTTTAGACTGCGGGTACAAGGGTGAAATAGTTGTGGCCGAGGATGGCATGAGGTTAACTATTTAGCCAAGTCAAAATCAATGCCGCCTACCCGGGTTCTCAGAAAGTGAAATAGGTTGTATAATACCCATAATACTAATTACAAAATGATTGGTTTATTCGTAAACCTTTGGCGAGGTTGCATTGTTATAAAATTGGGAGGTGAAAGTTGATTCCTGAGGAATGTGCCTGTTGTAGAAGGGCTATGGATAAGAATGAAATTAAGTTTGTGGCCAGGGTTACTTTGGTTGCCGATGATGGTAGTTTCATAGAGGATAATGCAGACCCTAATGCTGAGGTTATTAAGTTTCTAGAGCATATTAACAGGCACCAAACCCATAAAGATGAAGACAGCTTTTTCGAAGAGCGAGTCTACATCCTTTGCAGCAATTGTCAAACTGCTTTTATGGAAAATCCATTCGGACGAAAAAACCAACTGCTCTTTGAAGGAAACCATATTGGATCCATTCAATAGCTTAGCAAGTTATAAACTAGTGAGTTCGCTACTCTGATGACTCTTACCTCGATAGTATTAATCCAATCTCGAACCCACCTTTTAGGTTAGTTTGGATAATGTGGTAATTGCTCCAATAGGCAGATGGTGAATTAAAGAGAAATAACAATATGGACACTTTATTGCAAGAATTCGTTACTTACCTCGTTGTAGAGAAGAATCGGTCTGCAAATACCATCGTAGCTTATCGCGGAGACGCAAAGCGGTTCTTAGAATTAGTGGGTTACAAAGGGCCTGAGACCTTGAATGCATTGTTGCCTTCAGATATATCTAACTATATGAATATACTTAAAAAAAATTCCCTTTCGCCGGCCTCGCTTGCCAGAAACCTTGCATCAGTGAAGGTATTGTTCAACTTCCTTATACTTGAAGGGATTGTGGACAACAATTTAACGTCGACTATGGAAGCTCCCAAGCAGTGGCGAAAAATACCGTCCACGTTATCGTTTAAAGAAGTTGAGCACTTGCTTAACGGAATAGACAAGAGTGATTGGCAAGGAGTACGCAACACTGCAATGATGGAAACTTTATACGCTACTGGACTCAGAGTTAGTGAATTGGTTTCTTTGAAACTAACTGATGTAAATCTAGAAGCAGGTTATCTCAACACATTTGGCAAAGGAAACAAAGAAAGGGTTATACCGCTAGGTGAAGTCGCTCGTGATGCAGTGCGCGAATATCGTGAGATGGCAAGACCTAAACTTCTGCGTGGCAAGACAAGCCATTACCTTTTTATCACAAGGCTCGGTGGTGCAATGTCGCGGCAGGGGTTTTGGAAAATAGTTAAAAAGTTAGCTCGTAACGCTGATATCAATAAAGAAATAAGTCCGCATTCTTTGCGTCACTCATTCGCTACCCATTTATTAGAAAGAGGAGCTGATCTTCGCTCAGTTCAGGAAATGCTCGGTCATTCTGACATAACAACAACGCAGATTTATACACACGTTGCCCAGACTAGAATTCGCGAAATTTACGATCTCACGCACCCAAGAGCAAAATGAACCTGTTCGCTGCAAAAGAGCATTAACGTTTCAGTATGCTAACTTTAAGTTGAATTCCATAAAATCTTCTGCAAGCTTTCAATAGTCTTCTTTTGCTCTTCACAGTGGATTAGCGATAGCACGGAGATCAATAATCATTACTGATCGATATCTAGAAAAATGATAAGGTTACTTCACATCAAGGCAAAACCAACTTATACTACGACAGTTGACGTAGCGTTACTAGATGACAAAAATGGTATGTTAGATCTATTTAAATTTAAAAAAGGCATTTCTACTTTTGAGTAAAAGCAGCACACTGACCGGGCTGTTCAGGCCAGCAATAATCCAAGATGCAAGAAAAATACATTCCTTAATTAAGATCTATGCTGACAAAGGAGAGATGCTACCACGCTCGCTCAACGACTTGTTTGAATTTATAAGACAATACACGATTTACGAGGAGGAAGGAAAGACTTTAGGCGTTTGTGGATTGCATGTTTCCTGGGAAGATCTAGCTGAAGTGAGAGCACTGGCGGTGGACCCAAATCACGCAAATAGAGGGATCGGCTCAAAGCTGCTAAAAATGGCACTTTTAGAGGCTAAAAGGCTTGGAATTTATAAGGTGTTTGCTCTCACTTACATCCCAGAGTTTTTTGAAAAACAGGGTTTTAAAACGGTTGATAAACGTGAATTTCCTCAGAAAATATGGGGGGAATGCGTGTCCTGCCATAAATTTCCAAACTGTGATGAGACCGGCATGATTGTATATCTGCAAAGCAACTCAGACGGCAAAACTGATTCGTGATGACAAAACTACCGTGGATACCCCCTGTTAAGGTCTTTTATTACATCTTCTACAAAAAGGCTGTTATGCCACTTTCCAATAATTTGTGATTTACTGTTGCATCGCTTTGGACCGAAAGTTAACTGTAGTCATATGATCATATTTAGCTGATAGATAAATGAGCGTTTACGTTATAAAAAGAACATTGATGATGGTGCCGATGATGATCGGCATTACAATGATTTCTTTTCTTATTATTCACCTTGCCCCCGGTGATCCCACAGAAATGCTAACAGATTTAAACCCTCACTCCTCAGCAGAATCATTAAAAAAATTACGTGAGTTGTACAACCTTGATAAGCCTTTGGCCTTCCAGTATTTTCTTTGGGTCAAGGACATAGCAATTTTAGATTTTGGAACATCATTTTCGCAGGATGCAAGGCCGGTTATAGATAAGATATCTGAAAGGATTCCTATTACCCTGCTTATAAATGCTCTTTCACTTATCATTATAATTGTGATTGCTATACCAATAGGGGTTGTCTCTGCAACAAAGCAGTATTCATTGTTCGACAAGGCATCATCTATATTTGTTTTTTTTGGCTTTTCAATGCCAACATTCTGGCTGGCTCTTTTGCTGATGATCCTGTTTGGTGTAATACTCGGATGGTTTCCAATATCAGGCATTACTTCCTTTAACCATGATCAGTTAACTCCCTTTTACAAACTTGTGGATTATGTAAAGCATCTTTTTATGCCAGTATTGGTTTCTGCCCTTACAGGTCTTGCAGGTCTCTCCCGTTTTACTAGGCAGAACATGCTCGAGGTTATCCTCCAGGATTATATAGTTACTGCTAGGGCAAAAGGACTTAGCGAAAGGAGGGTAATATATAAGCACGCGATGAAAAACGCTTTACTGCCTGTAATAACAATAATGGCCTTATCTCTACCAGGGCTTATCGGTGGCTCAGTAATTTTTGAATCAATTTATTCCATCCCGGGGATGGGGCAACTGTTTTTTCAATCTGTTATGTCTCGAGACTATCCAGTGATAATGGGGGTTTTGGTTATTGGATCATTTCTTACGCTCGTTGCTAACCTTTTAGCTGATATTACATACGCTTTTGTTGACCCAAGGATAACTTATGATTAATGGTAGTTCGCGGTCTTATGCCCGCATATTCATTAATAAGTTTTCTCGTGACCATCTTGCCGTAGCTGGGGGGGTAATAGTAATAGTACTTTTCATAGTTGCCATATTCGCACCTTTCTTGGCTCCATATGATCCAGCTATGATAAATACCAAAAATATTCTTGCTGAACCATCTTTAAGTCATCTTTGCGGAACCGACGACTTAGGTCGCGATGTTTTCTCGAGAATGTTATATGGAGCTAGGATTTCACTCACGGTCGGTTTTGTAGCAATTGGTATTGCTATTTTGATAGGTGTAATAATAGGAGCATCAGCTGGTTATTTTGGAGGCTGGGTCGATGATGTGTTAATGCGCTTTGTGGACCTTATGCTAACAATCCCAACATTTTTCCTAATCCTAGCCGTGATAGCTTTCATGGAACCATCCATATACAATATTATGGTTGTCATAGGAATAACAGGATGGATGAGTGTGGCTAGGCTTGTGAGAGCTGAGTTTCTCTCTCTAAAGACACATGAGTTTGTCGCTGCTGCAAAGGCTCTAGGAGTTTCCAACATAATGATAATCATTAAGCACATTTTGCCAAATTCAATGTCTCCTGTGCTTGTTTCCGCAACTTTGGGCATTGGGGGAGCAATACTTACCGAATCTGCATTGTCATTTCTTGGTATTGGGGTACAGCCCCCAACTCCAAGTTGGGGGAATATGCTTACCCTTGGTAAAGATAATATTGAGTTCGCCTGGTGGCTTTCAGTTTACCCCGGGTTGGCCATTTTTATTACAGTGATGGGATATAACCTCCTTGGGGAAGGCATTAGGGATGCTCTTGACCCAAGGATAAACTAGGTCCACGCCACTTTGTCGCAGCAACTAGACCTCATTGCTCATAATTGCCTAGGTTAAAGCTTAGTAACCGCTTTTACTTTGTCACTATTAGAGATGTATTTTGTCCAGCTGTCCACATGGGACTGTGGCGCTATACTTGAAATGTTCGAATGAAAAAGAAACTGTGGCTGCTTTGGTCGCATGAGAAGTTTCATGCCAGCCTCTTCAGGTGTCCTGCTTCCTTTTTTGAGGTTGCACTTGCGGCATGCTGTCACTATGTTATCCCAGGTTGATCTTCCACCAACGGATCTGGGTATTACGTGATCAATGGTCATCTCTAGTCCACCACCACAGTACTGGCAGGTATAATTATCGCGACGAAACACATTTTTTTTGGAAAACGAAACACAGGATCTGCGTGGCATTTTTATATATCGATTTAATCGTATGACAGTGGGAAGCCGATATTCCCTGACGGATGTTCGTACAATAAAGCCATCAACTTCCAAAACCTCAGCTTTCCCCAGCAAGGATAGTACAAGTGCCCTTTTTGCAGTAGAAAACTGCAGGGGTTCATATGTGCTGTTTAGCACAAGGGCTCTGAGATTTTCCATACCCAATGACATACCAACATCAGCTCACCATTAGATTATTTGAAATGATGATTGCGCCATTCTATGCATTTGTGTATTAATAAGTCAAACTAATGCCTTGCTTGTACAAATTCTTCAATTGCGCGCTCCATGTTGTTACGGAATAATTCCCGCGAAAATCTTTTGGCATTATTACGTAGCTTTTCCTGTAAAAAAAACATGCTATGTTTTTCGAATCGACCGATAGCCTGTATCAAATCATCTGGCGTTTGTTCATCAAAATAAACTCCTGTTGGGTAAGCTGTTGAGGTATCGCTCAAAGGTATAACCGTCTCTAAAGCCCCACCTCTACCAAAGGCGATCACGGGAGTGCCACAAGCCATTGCTTCGACCGGGATTATCCCGAAATCTTCCTCACCAGGATAAATCAGCGCTTTTGCACTCTGGTACAAAAGTTTCAACTCTTTATTGCTTACCGATTCCAGGAATTCTATGTTAGGTCTAGCCATTTCTTTCAGGTGCTTTTCATCTTCGCCTGACCCAACAATTACAAGGGGCTCTCCCAGTTTATTGAACGCTCTGATAGTCAAGTCTATTCTTTTATACGGCGCGAAAGATGAGACCACTAAATATTTTTTCCGCTCAGTTTTGATGTCTGGCAACTCATAAAAAGAAGTATCGACTGGAGGATAGATTGTTTTGGCTTCAACCCTATAGCATTTGCGAATTCTATCAGACACGTTTTGTGAGTTTGCTATAAACATGTCAACCCTAGAAGCACTCTTCCTATCCCACTTCCGCATGTGGGGCATCACTTTCCCAATCAGGTAAAGCAATGCAGGGCTAAACCTACTTCGATTGAAGTAGGTATTGTACTGATCCCAAGCATACCTCATTGGTGTATGGCAATAGCTTATATGAGGCGTACCACTTGGCTTTACACCTTTTGCAACACAATGGCTAGAAGAAAGGACCAGATCATAATCATGCAATATAAATGACTCTATTGCCAACGGCATGAGCGGAAGATACCAACGATACTTGCGCGATATGTCAGGCATCTTTTGCAAAAATGAAGTGTATATTTGATGGCTCTCTATAACCTCAGAAACGGAATTAGGAATATGAACCAGCGTAAAGATATCTGCTTTAGGATACATTTCGCAAAAAACCTCTAGGACCTTTTCTCCTCCCCGCATTCCTGTTAGCCAATCGTGAACCAGGGCAACTTTCATTGCACTGCCTCTTTGTAGCACTGCATGGTTGCCTTCGCTGTGTTAAGCCACGAAAATAGTTTTACTCTTTCCTGCCCTAGTTTGACATACCTTCTTCGGTTAGGTTTATTAGTAACGAGGCGTACTAGTTCCTTTGCCTGAGTTTTGTGGTCATCAGGGTCGACCAGCACCGAGGCGTTACCAACAATCTCAGGCAAACATGAACGGTTAGAACATACTACAGGTGTATTGCATGCCATCGCTTCAAGTGGTGGCAGACCAAATCCTTCAAGGTATGAGGGGAATAACAACGCGCTGGCACCTGTGTACAATGCAGTCATCTCTGGTTTTCCAAGGTTGTCAAAAAATAAAACATTGTCACCAAATTTAGCAAACCTTTGCTTAACAACCTCGCTAACACGGCCGACGATCACAAATCGGGCCTTATCATCTAAGTGTTTCATTACGCTAGCAATGGCATTGATGTTTTTATGAGGTCGGTCGCTACCTACATAGAGGAAGTATGGAACAAAAATGGACATTTGCTCGAGGATAGCAATCAGTTCTTTCGTGTCCGTAGGATGAAAGTCCGACCCGCCTCCATTGTGTATTACTTTTATTTTAACAGGATCAATATTAAAATAGCTCTCCAGGTCGTTTTTTGTAGTCTGGGAGACTGTTAAAACACGTCTTGATTTTCTAACCGCATTACCAATCATGACATGAGCATAGTTTTTTGCAAACTTACCAACAGTCCGATCTTTTAGATGGATAATGTCATGAATCGTCACAACCGACGGCTGTGTGATGAAGTACGGTAGCACATAATGGGGTGAATGAAAAAGGTCTATCTGGTGCTTACTGGCTTTCCTAGGAATTGTAAAATGTTCAGACACGGAATATTTTTTGGATGCTTCAATAACCTCAACCACGCGTCCCGTAGGAAAATTGTATTTAGCAAGACCTTCTGGTGAGGAAAAAAGAACATATTCGTTCTCTTCATCTAATGTCAGCAAGTTTTCGACAAGATTTTCTATGTATCTCCCTATGCCTGTGTCGTCTATCTTGCGGACATCAATACCAATGCGCATTCTTTTTAAATCCACCATTAATTTATATTTCTTTAACTTTAAGCACCTTGTAGCTAGTTAGTCAATCAAGACCTATTAGCTAACTGCAAAAATTTAATAATTAAAAACTGTTCTCACAGCAAAAAAATTTCCGTACTAGCAGTCTAGTTGAAATATAATTAGGCACAGTACTTTTAATTTGTTCACCTTTGAAAACTGTAAAATGAAAGGGATTTATAAATGGGCAATCCAAGGTTAGATGGATCATAAGCAGTCTTGGTCGGCCAAGCTGCATGAACTATTCGACCCTTACAGAAGATGGTTTAAGAATAAACTACCCAAAAAAAACACCATGAGGAGTGGTCGAGTATACAGACTGTTTGGGTCTACGTTGTTCAAGCCTGAGCTCTGGAGTTTTAAGGCCGAGCAAATGGCTAGAGGAGTGGCACTTGGTACGTTTATAGCATTAACTCCTACAATTGGTTTTCAGATGGCACTTGTCTGTGCGCTAATCATATTTATACCAGGCAACCTGCCAATTGCACTTGCTGCATGCTGGATAACAAACCCGATTAGCTCACCAGCCATATATTACCTGGAATACAAACTAGGTGAGTGGATAATGAGTACAGCTAGACTCATGCCGGGATACGTGTTTAACGATTCTGCTTCTATTTCAGGAATATATGACATTGCAGAAGCAATGTGGATAGGTTCTCTTGTCTCGGGTATATTTGGTGCACTAGTTGGGTATTTTGTTACTCTATGGCTTGTCGGACTTGAAAGAAAACTTCGGTTTGGCAAGTGGAGAGACCTTAGAAACAGAAAGCGAAAAAGAACGACTACTTAAACCAAACAACTATTATTCAATTTTACATCTTAAGTTTTGCAAGTATCAGTTTCATATTTTTTAATCAAATGGTTGCCCATACCTTTATATGGCTTTACAATCACTATCATTAAATGTTTTGAACGGTTTTAACTGCTTGTAGGTTCAAGAACAATTCATGACAAAACCAGCTTGCTTAGTTTGACACTGCTAAATAGTTAACAAATGATAGAAAAAAAGAAGGTAAAACTTACAACCCTGTCTAAATCCGGTGGATGAGGCGCAAAAATAGGTCCGGAGGACCTTCATGAGGTGCTCAGTTCACTAGAGTACGGTGCAGATCCTAATGTGCTTTACGGAGCAGATGTGGGTGATGACACTGGTGTATATCAGGTTAGTGAGGATCTTGCCATTGTCCAGTCCCTTGATTATATGACACCAATTGTGGATGACCCATTTCTTTTTGGGCGCATAGCAGCTGCAAATTCCCTGTCTGACATCTATACAATGGCGGCAAGACCAATTACTGCACTTAACATAATGTCATTCCCATCCAAGGTCGGTGTGGAAATAATTCAAGAGATCCTAAAAGGTGGTTTGGATGCGTTAAAAGAGGCGGGTGTCGCACTTTTGGGAGGACACAGCATAGAAGACAAGGAACCTAAATATGGACTTTCAGTAACTGGCATTGTTAACCCAAAGGATATGGTAACAAGCCACAACGCAAAAGCGGGTGATGTATTGATACTGACAAAAAAAATTGGTACCGGCATTTTAAGCAACGTTGCAAAGCTTGCGAGTGGATTCCAACCTGTCATAAAAAATAAGGGGAAAAACATTAGGAAAAGTGTTTACAGGGAAGGGGAGCAGAGCATGGCCAGATTAAACAGGTATGCTGCAGAAACCATGGCTAAGTTTAGGCCAATCACCTGTACTGATGTGACAGGATTCGGACTTCTGGGACACGCCAGAAGTATTGCAGAAAAGTCGAATGTTTCACTAGATATTGAATATTCAAAAGTTCCTGTGTTTGAGGGGGTAGAACAATGCTCCATTGCCGGGACCAAAGGGGGAGGAGAAAGAAACTACAATTGGGTAAAGCCAATACTTCAAACTCACAATACAATCTCCCACGAAAAAGTTATGGTTTTATGCGACGCCCAAACCTCAGGAGGATTACTAATTTCATGTGAGGAGACCAAAAGCAACAAACTGCTCTCAGCTATTATAGACGCTGGTGACGAAAACGCTGCTATCATAGGAACAGTAAGCGGTGACAAACGGGGTGTTATAAGAATTAACCCATAACCAGCTTGATTTGACTTGCAATGTT
Source organism: Nitrospinaceae bacterium UBA7883 (assembly GCA_002500605.1). Classification (GTDB taxonomy): domain Bacteria; phylum Nitrospinota_A; class UBA7883; order UBA7883; family UBA7883; genus UBA7883. The sequence goes on from DLRR01000021.1 coordinate 134,385, forward strand.
CCAATGGGCTGGATTAAGTTGTCCTTGAATGCCAGAAACACATCCATATGAAAAGTATATTTAACATTTATGTTGCACCGTTTTTAGCCTATTGGTTGCTACGTCTGTTATCGTTTACACTACGTCTTGAGCTGGTTGGTGAAGAGATAGAGGTGCAATTACGGAAGAGAGGGCCAACCATTTTGCTTTTGTGGCATGGCAGGCTATTATATTATCCACACCACTACAGGAATAGAAGCCATGAATTTAATCTTCTTGTCAGCCCCAGTTCAGACGGTGAAATCATGGCTAGAGTCCTGACTGCATTTGGATTTCAAACAATACGCGGCTCTTCATACAGTAAAGCCCGTTCTGCACTCCGTGAGCTAAAAAGAAGCACTGATAACGGCAACTGTACAGCCATGATTGCAGATGGGTCACGTGGTCCTGTCTATAAACTGCAATCAGGAGCCTTAATGCTAGCAAAGCTAACTGGAGCCCCGATTCTACCCACTGCTGTATCGTTTTCCAATCGCTGGACTCTTAACTCATGGGATAAGCTTATGATCCCTAAACCGTTCTCAAAAGTTATTTTTATGTACGAAAAACCAGTCTACGTTCCGAGCAATTGCAGTTCGGCCAAACTTAAAAAAATTAGAGTAGGTTTAGAAAAAACAATGATAGAAATGACTGCCCGAGCCGACACTTGGTTTAACCTACAATGATGCGGCTATTTTATTGCCTGATGGTATATTTGGCTATTATCATAACCTCTCCATATATTATCTGGATAATCCTAACTCAGCCCAAGTATCGAACTGGGTTGGGGCAAAAACTTGGGTTTTTCCTTCCACAACAAACCAAGCCAACCTTATGGATACATGCAGTTAGCGTTGGCGAAACCATGGTTGCCACTGACTTGGCCAAGTCATTTATGGAAATTTCTACGGATTATCGAATTATGTTTTCTACTACCACCAAAACTGGGCAAGAGTTAGCCAAGAAAAGATTGGCACCAGATGCAAACATTTTTTATTTTCCCTATGATCTGCCTGGTGCCGTTAAGCGCTCGATAAAAGCTATCAACCCTGCAGCATTAGTGTTAGTTGATACAGAGCTTTGGCCGAATGTGGTTAGAGCATGTGTCAAACATGGCGGGAAAGCTGTGCTAGTAAACGGAAGGATTTCAGACAGGGCGTTTCCATTTTACATGCGGTATTCTTGGTTGTTCAAGGGAATGCTAAAGGATTTTTCACTATTCTTAATGCAAACAGAGAGAGATGGAGAACGGATTGTTCAAATGGGAACAAATCCTAAAAAGGTGAACGTCGCTGGAACATTAAAATTTGATAGAAACATCACTAAACTTGGCAAAAATGAAAACCAAAGAATCCGACGCTCCCTAGGAATAGAAGAAAACGCTATCGTCCTTTTTTTGGGAAGTCCACACCAAGGAGAGGAGGCGGCGCTCAGGGCAGCCATGACTGCTATTGGTGCTATTCCATCAGCAAGGCTTGTTATAGCGCCGCGCAGAATCGAGAATGTAGAATGGATAGAGAAATCGTTAGCAGGTTTTTCAATGAAGATTGCCTTAAAAACAGAAATGGTAATGGGGGCAATACCAACTGGGCCAAAGTCTGTACCCATAATAGATACTTTTGGTGAATTGGCTAATCTTTATGGGATCGCAGATGTGGCTTTTGTAGGTGGTAGCATGATATCCCACGGCGGTCAGAATCCACTGGAACCGGCGGCACACGGCAAAGCAATAATCTATGGACCCGACATGGTCAACTTTCACGAGGCAGCAAAGGCACTAGAGGAAGGTGGAGGAGCCGTAAGAATAAATAGCGAGGAAGAACTTTCAATAAAGTTTATTACTCTGCTTTCAGATGCTAGTCAAAGAGAAGAAATGGGCAAAGCATCCTTGGCAGTAATAGAAAACAACCGTGGTGCGATTAATAAAACTGCAAACATAATCAAAGGACTCTTGGATGATTGATGAGATTGACTCCTCAATTGTAAAAAATGCAGTCGCTAACGTTCTCCCAAATTTCCAGATAAGCAACATTGAACCGCTTTGCGGGGATGCTTCCACTAGGAGGTATTACCGTATTCGCAATCATTCAATTAATACATTAGCAGTGATGGTTGCAGCAAATGCAGAGGCTGTAGAATGGTTTCAGGAGATAAGCGGGCTAATGAAAATTTTGTGTGTCGATACTCCCAAGTTCATAGGTTTATATAAACAGTGCGCCGTGCTAGAGGATCTGGGCGACGAAATGTTACAAAACAGAATGGCAGGAGCAGGGGAGGATGACTATCGTCGGGAGTACACTCCTATTCTTGCTGATCTGGCCGAGTTTCAGGAAAAGTCAGCGCCAAAACCTAAAAACCATATGAAATGCTATGGGGTATTGTTCGACTTAGAGAAATTGATGTGGGAGGTGGAGTTTAGTAACAACCATTTTCTGACTAACAATTTAGATCTGCCCCCTAACGATCACTATCTGAAAAAACTGGGACAGGAATGGACGAAATTGTGTGAAGATATTTCAGCCACAGCGCCAACGCTTACACATAGGGATCTACACAGCAGAAATATTATGATGCATGACGGACGACGAGTATGGATAGATTATCAGGACGCCAGGATGGGCCGCATAGAATATGACCTCGCATCACTCTTGTATGATCCCTACGTGAATATGCCACAAGGTATACGTGATGAACTGGCAACAGGGTTTTTTAGTTTAACTGTTAAAGGAAATAGATATAGTGAAAATAGCAGCAAACTGCTTAACCTTAGTGCGGCACAGAGGCTCTACAAAGCTTTGGGTACATATGGATATCAAACGCACGTAAATAAAAGTTATTTATACTTACAATACATACCGGTGGCATGCCGGTCACTCTTGTACGTGTTGAAAAAAGAGAATGCCCTTAGAAGGTTGTACGATCTTATGGCCCCAGCGCTAGAACCATTTGCTGACAGCAATAGGGACTAAATAACTACGCAGTTACACATAATGCAATACTTCTAGCATAGCCATGAACCAGAAAAGTGTACAACTGATAAAACGCTAGAAAGGAATACTCACAATACATGTAGAGACAAATACTATATTCTGTACTTAACATAACATCAAAATTTGAACAGTCAAGGCTAAGCGAGATAGATCAAAAGCGAAATTGACAGTTTTTGCGATTTTTGACTCAATTTTGGCCAATTTTTCAAAAAAAATGGCGAAAATATATCGTTTTTTACTTTTTTAGGTTTGGTTACTTTTTTAGATGAACACGGATCCCAGTTTTATAGGGATTGCATCAAACAGATACCTGTACTCGCATAAACAGTATGAAAAAGATGCACCGTTCAAGGCTAGTTAAGGTTACTAGCAAAAAAACAATATTTCGAATTATTAATATTTTTGGTGCCGAAGGGGGGATTCGAACCCCCACACCCGTAAGGACACATGACCCTGAATCATGCGCGTCTACCAGTTCCGCCACTTCGGCACCAGATTTTCAAGATACATTACACTACTGATTTTTGTAACGCAACTGGCTTCAAACGCTAACTCCACCTTTTTGATAAGATTACCGGAAAGAGCAATAGACATAATGGACACTAAAAATTTATGAGGATAAATCTTATACAATTTTTGGTTTCGTGCTGGCTCTATAAAGAATAATCGTGTTGGAATAATATACTTTCTCGTGTTTATCAACAGAGCGTATCACCATGAATTCATTCCACTCATGCCTCTTTCCTTGATGACTGTACGCTCTTGCAGTAAAATCAATCAGTTTTAATCATGAGATTAAGTAACAACTTATGGCACAAGATCCTAGGGTGTCGCTGGTGACGCCTATGTATAACGAGGCAGATAATCTCGACCGTTTTTTTGCGGAAATTATTCCAATTCTCGAAGGGCTGAAAGGTGGTTTTGAGATCTTGGCAATTGACGATGGCAGTACAGACTCCACTTACGAGAAACTTCAAAATCAACACAACAGCGACAACAGAATCAAGGTAATCCGTTTTAGGAGCAACTTTGGGCAAACGGCAGCATTTTCTGCGGGGTTTAAACATTCCAAAGGTGACATTGTAATAACGATAGATGCCGATCTGCAAAACGACCCAAAAGACATTCCAGGAATGATAAAGAAACTAGACGAAGGGTTCGATATAGTAGCGGGATGGAGGTATCACAGGCAAGACAAACTGTTTTCAAGAAGGCTTCCCTCCTTACTTGCTAACAAACTGATCTCCTGGACAACAAAAGTTCACCTTAAAGATTACGGCTGCTCTTTAAAGATTTTCCGCAAGGACATCGTTAAAAATATTCAACTGTACGGTGAAATGCATCGTTTTATACCAGCAGTCGCCTCATGGATGGGTGTCAATGTGGCGGAAGTTAAAGTAAACCACCGTCCACGAATAGCGGGAGTAAGCAAATATGGAATAGACCGAAGCATAAGAGTAGTGTTAGATTTGATAACAGTCAAATTTCTCTTAAGCTACTCCACCAGCCCTATACAAATATTTGGGCTGATTGGTGTTACAAGCGGCGCTTTGGGATTTCTCGTTGCCTTGTGGATGTCCATACAAAAACTTTTTATGGGAATTCCTTTGGGAGGCAGACCAGCCCTTCTTTTGGCAGTTATGCTTATCCTCATTGGTGTTCAGTTTGTCTCTATTGGCCTAGTAGCTGAAATGCTATCGCGGACCTATCATGAGTCACAAGGTAAGTCAACATACGTCATCAAAAACATTCTGAGCTAGCCATATTGGTTCATTGACAGTGTCTCCACTAAAAAAGATCGGGACAAACCTGGCTTATAAGACCACCACAGAACTCATTGGTCGGGTCTTAGCCTTTATCTTTTACATGATGATTGCAAGGTGGCTAGGTGAGGTCGCCTTTGGTACTTTTTCACTAGTCTATTCTGTGCTGGCGGTACTTGTCTTCTTGGTTGACCCTGGACTCAACCTTTTGCTTATACGGCAAGGCTCAAGGGATAGCAATTTCATCGATTCGGCATTGGGCGGTATGCTCGGATTGAAAGTTACACTTTCGTTTTTAATGACGACAATAGCCCTTGTATACGCCGTACTTGGTGGTTTTGAAACAACAGTTATCTGGATATTTTTTCTTCTGGGAATACAGATGGCTGGGTTTGCAATAACAGAGTATGCATCTGCCATTTTCCAATCTCAAGAAAAAATGCAATACGAAACCATGATCATGGGTGCCAGTAAAATAGCAGTGACAGGGCTGGCTTCATTGTGTCTAGCACTGGGGGCTGGGCTTTTATTTGCCGTAGCAGTAATGACTTTAGTCCAGAGTGTGGCTGCAATATGCTCTCTATCTTTTACATTCCGACAGGGTTACACCTCCATCCTGCCGTCCTTTGCTGTCCCGCAGTGGGCTAATCTTCTACGTCAGGCTTTCCCATTAGCCGCGATAACTTTTTTCGTAATCGCTTTCTACAGAATTGATATCGCAATAGCACCGTTTCTTGGCATGGGATTAGCTGAGATTGGCTGGTATTCATCCGGTGTAAAGTTGTTAGATGTGGCCTTGGCGGTGCCAACACTTGGCATGGCCGCTGCATTTCCAACTCTGTCCCGCCTTGCAGCTCAGGACAGGAGTAGGTTTTTGCGACTTTCAAACCTGCTCCTGTTAGCTATTGCACTTTCCGGTCTGACCTGTGCTTTGCTAGTTTTCTTTTTTGCAAAAAATATTGTTCTTACTATTTTTGGAGCCGGGTTTGTGCCTGCCGTAAGTTCCACAAGCTTGCTTGGCATTGCTTCATTTTTTGTTTTCACGAGACACGGTTTGCTGACTTTGATGATTCTTGATGGCAAGTCCGATAGTGCTGTTAAAATAGTTGCAATCGGACTTGCAGTTAATATTACATGTAACCTAATGCTGATTCCTACCAACGGGGCAATAGGTGCTGCTTGGTCCAAAGTTATCACGGATCTAAGCGTTTGTATCGCTGGATCCTGGGTTTGGTTTTCTATAGTAAGACGCGGAGTTAAACTAGATGAATAATAGCACTGAAATAACGACCTTAGACATGGGGTGTGGATCCGCCAAACAGAAAAATTCACTCGGTTTAGACATATTCAAGAGTCCGCATGTTGATGTTGTGGCCAACATGAACTTTCCAATGCCGTTCAAGGATGAATCTTTCCATGCTATTTACATGATTGACTCACTGGAGCATGTAGAAGATGTGGCAAAAACACTATCTGAGGCGAGTCGAATTCTTAAGCAGAGTGGTGTTATCAATGTGAGAACCCCTCATTTTTCATCTCTACATGCCTACAGTGACTTTACTCACAAACAGTTTTTCTCCGTAGAAGGACTTAAATCCTTATTGGAAAAGAATAGCTCGTACCAAGGATATGGCGTAAATAATTTGACGTTAACCCATGTGCGGTTAAAGTTATGGAAAGCGTGGCGCTTATTGGGCGTGGAGCTATTTGCAAATCTTTTCACGCAATATTATGAAAAACTGTTTGCCTTCTGGTTTCCTGCAATGTGTATTGAATTTAGTTTGACCAAAGAAACGAAATGAGATAGATGTTTCAGCAATAATTCTAATTCGGTGAAAGTCCACTGTGACTTTTGTATCTAGCAAATTAGATATTTTTGCATTTTGTTACGGCAGATTTAGACATAATAGAGGACAGTCATCCAAGATGAAAATTGGCATTGATATAAGAACTATAAACAAGCCCAAATCAGGAGTTGGCTATTACGTTACAAACCTATTAAAAGAGTTTGCTGAGGTTGATTACAATTGCCAGTACTGTCTAATTTCAAACGAAGGCACCGAAGAGTGGGCTTCAATAAACACGCCGAAGTTTCAAAACTATGTTACATGGATATCAAACGAAAATCACATAATTGGTGATTTATGGGAAAGCCTTTACCTCCCGTTTTTCCTTAAAAACGGGGGTGTAGACGTTTTCCATGGACCAGCTTTCATGATTCCTTTGCTGCAAAAAAAGAAAGTCCGCATGGTAGTAACAATACACGATATAGTAGCCTATCTGATGCCAAACACCGTCCCGCTCAAATACGCGAAATACATGCAGTTGCTCATCAAACTCGTGGCAATGAGGGCAGACAAGATAATCACCCCGTCAACCAGCACGAAAAATGATCTTATGAATTACCTCAACATTACCGACTCCAAAATTCAGGTTATCCATGAAGGCGTCTCAACCAAGTTTAAGCCACTATCTTCTGAGAAAGATCACAGCTACCTCCAAAAAAAGTTCGGAATCAAAAACCAATATATGCTTTTCATTGGCAATTTGGAACCGCGCAAGAACATAATACGGCTGATGCTTGCATATGACCAAGCCAGAGATAAGTTAAATGGAAATTGGCAGCTTGTAATATGTGGGAAAAAGGGGTGGTTGTACAAAGAAATATTGGAAACATACAATAAGCTAAAGAGAAACGGAGATATAGTATTGACCAATTATGTTAATGAGGTCGATCTTTTGGAACTATACAGGGGGGCTGATATTTTTGCCTTTCCCACCCTTTACGAGGGATTTGGCTTGCCACCACTCGAAGCCATGGCCAGCGGTGTTCCTGTGCTTACTTCAAACGTTTCCTCTCTCCCGGAAATCGTAGGGGATGCTGCCCTACTTGTCGATCCAACAAGCGTGGATCAGATCAGTCAAGGTTTAGTAAAACTTGCACTATCCGAAAGCCTTCGAAAAAATTTGCGGGAAAAAGGGATCCGCCAAGCTTCCAAGTTCTCATGGAAGAAAACCGCAAAGGAAACTATGGATGCCTACTTTTCTGTTTTATAAACAGTGTCGTGAAAAATTGTCGTTCAGTTTCTCATGACAGGTCTAATCGGTCTTATAATTGCCTTAATTATTTTCTTTACAAGATTTTTACTCAGTCCTCTTGGCTTGGGCAGGGCACCGTCAAAAGTTTTGGGCCAGCAATTTTTCAAAGATAAAGCCGCTGATCTCTCTTTTCTTACATTGCTAATTGACGGCGAGCAGGCATTTGGTACCATTTTTAATTCTATCGAAAATGCAAAACGAAATGTGTTCATCCAGGCTTTCATTTGGCGCGATGATGCTACTGGCAACCGCATGGTAAAACAAGTAATCAAAGCTACTGCAAGCGGAGCTTTTGTTACCATACGCAAGGATCTGCTTGGTTCATATTTTGAGATAAAAGATATGATAAAAGGGAAGCCTAGCCCTGTCTTTGCCAATTCGGTAATGAGAGGGCATGGTGCTATCCGTATTATTACAAATCTCTTCGACAGTTCGGACCATAGCAAATACTACATAGTAGACAGGGAAAAAATTATTTTGGGTGGTATGAATATAGCTCTTGAATACCGTAACGAAATGCACGACTACATGGTAATGGTTAATGACTTAACAGTTGTTATGGCGATGGAGCGAAAACTGATTGGAGATGGTGCTTATATGCCGAAGACCCCTGGGCTGTTTCTTGCAACTAACAACCATCGTAAATGCGAGATAATAACTGCGTATCTCGAGATGATTCGCAATGCAAAAGAGCGAGTGATTTTACAGCACGCCTATTTTTCGGATAGGGAAATTATTTCTACTATCATTGAGGTGGCAAGGCATGGTATACAAGTTGATGTGATCATTCCAAAATCACCAGATGTTAATGTTTACGCCAACTTAATTTCAATAAACGTACTCCTAGGTTCCTCTGCAGCATGCAATATTAATGTTTGGCTTTATCCGGGGAGTATCCATGCCAAGGTTGGGTTGGCAGACGGAAAAGTAGCAGCTGTGGGCTCAGCAAATTTCACTCATAGAAGCATGAGAAGAAACCGTGAGCTAACATTGTTTGTCCATGGTTCACCAGAAGAAACATTTATCAGCGATCTTTCCACACAGATGGAAATTGATATAAAAAGCAGCGAACTGATTAAAACTCCCGTCAATCTATCCACTAAAGAACGCCTATTGGCCTTGTACGACTATGCTGTCTGGTGATCCTTCAGCAATTGACGCTGATGGTTAAAGGTTTATAATCGCCGGATGAATAGAATTATTGCCACTTTTATTACATTATTGTTAACAGCTGCCCCTGTGTGGTCCAAACCGTTGTTTGAAACTTACCAAGTGTTTACTCCTGAAGGATATATGAAGCCTCATGGGGCATCCATGGTGGAACTTAAGAATGGAAACATTTTGGCCACATGGTTTGCCGGTAAAGAGGAGGGGCATGCGGAAGCAAAAATAATCAGTTCCGTTTGGGACAGGGCAACAGGCAAATGGAGTGCCTCTTCCAACGTTGTACCCGCTGACTATTCCAAGTCAGTTGGCAACACATGCTTGTTCCGTGATGACGACGGTATCATATGGATGTTTTTCGCGTCGGTTAAGTTTGGAGGATGGAGCGGAGCCATGATTGATTATGTCCAATCCCATGATGAAGGAAAAACTTGGACAGAAGGTAAAAACTTGGTTCTGGCTTTAGGCAACCTGCCTCGTAACCCACCCATCAAAACAGGAGATCATAAGATTCTGTTGCCACTATTTGTAGATTTCATGTACGAATTGAATTTGGTTGGTTCTTACACAGCCATCATTGAGTACAAAAATGGCAAAATACTCTCCAAAACTTATGCCGAACTTGACAACCACAATGCGATACAGCCTGCTGTGGTAAAGCTTAAAGACGGCAGGATCCTACTCCTGGCACGAGACAAATCAGGCAGGTTTGTGAGAAGATCCTATTCAAACAACAATGGCAAAACGTGGGGATCCGTCGATCTAACGGAACTGCCTAATCCAGATTCTGCTTTAGCCGCAATCATTGTAGAAGAATTGGATGCTGTTCTGGTGGCGTATAACCACTCGCATCTAAAACGGAATCCGCTTTCGCTTGCCATTTCAACTGATTATGGTCAATCTTTTTCTAGAGTGGCCGATTTGGAGTTTAAACCAGGCAACCTTGATACTAGCTTTTCTTACCCTGCCATACTTCGCTCATCCGACGGATTTATCCATTTACTTTGGTCACATGACAATCGGAAAACAATCAAACATGCCCGCTTCAACCTCCAATGGTTAATGGAAGTAATAAAAAATCCCAAAATAATGTATAAATAAAGAAACTGGGCTTTTCTCATTACTAACCACAGAGGACTAATCTACCTTGACAGATTGCCCAGAGGTGGATAACTTATCTCACTTATCCTGTAATTTAACGTTTCAATAATGGTTAATACGGCTGTAGTTTTTCCTGGTCAAGGATCTCAGTTTGTCGGTATGGGCCGCGAGCTTATAGAGTCCTCAGTAAAAGCTAAAGAACGAGTAGAGGAAGCCAACGACATCGTTGGCTTTAATATTGGTAAACTAATGCTTGAAGGGCCGGAAAGTGAATTGAATCTAACCTCCAATACCCAGCCTTCAATGCTGCTAATTTCAGTTATGATTTACGAAGAAATACAAGCACAGTTTGATTTTACACCAGTAGCGTTAGCAGGGCACAGCCTTGGTGAATTCTCAGCATGCTGGGCCGCAGGTGCAATTGGTTTTTCAGATGCAATTAAGCTAGTTAAAAAGCGTGGTGAATTTATGCAATCGGCGGTACCAGTTGGAGAAGGTATAATGGCTGCTATCATTGGGCTTGATGCTGATGCAGTTACAGCAATCTGTGATTCGATTGAGGGCGTAGTTGAGCCAGCAAACTTTAATAGCCCTGAACAAGTGGTGATTGGAGGTCGGGTTGCAGCAGTAAAGCAGGCAATGAAAGTTGCAAGTGATAAAGGCGCAAAAAAAGTTGTGTCCCTTTCGGTAAGCGCTCCATTCCACACAAGCTTAATGGAACCTGCTGGTGTGAAGTTAGCTAGAGAACTAGAAAACATTTCACTTACAGACCCTAACATCCCAGTGGTTAGAAACATTGATGCAAAAGTTAATAAGACTAGCAAAGATGTGAGAAATGCCTTAACCAAACAGGTTACAGGGTGTGTTCTTTGGGTTGATTGTATAAAAAAATTAAAGGAATTTGATGTTTCTCTCGCTTTTGAAGTGGGCGCAGGAAGGGTGTTAACAGGGCTTATGCGGCGGATTGACAGAGCACTCAAAACCATACCAATTCATAGTGTAATAGATATTAACAAAGCAGTGGAGGAGTTAAATGGGCAAACTCGACGGTAAAGCTGCCATTATAACTGGTTCGGCAAAAGGCATTGGAAGAGCTATTGCAGTGGCCTTTGCAAAACATGGTGCCGATCTTTTATTAATTACACGCTCTACACCACTTGACAGGTTAGCTGAAACATGCAGAGCGCACGGATCCAACGTCGAGTGCATCACAGCAGACATTTCAGACCCAGCACAGGCACTCGCTGCAATTGAAACATGCAAAGATGTATTTGGAAAAGTTGATATACTAGTAAATAACGCTGGTATAGCTCGTGACGGACTGCTTGTTAGGATGAAAGATCATGATTTCGAACTAGTATTGAAAACAAATTTAACCGGCTCCTTCAACTGTCTCCGCGCTGCCACAAAAATAATGATGAAACAAAGATATGGTCGTATAATCAACATTTCCTCTGTTGCAGGGCAAATGGGAAATGTGGGGCAGATAAACTACTCCGCAGCAAAGGCTGGGCTAATTGGCATGACAAAGTCTGCGGCAAAGGAGTTAGCTAGTCGCTCTATTACTGTAAATGCAATAGCGCCAGGGTTTATAGCTACGGACATGACAAATGCCATGTCCGATAGAGCCAAGGAAGAAGCTCTAAAACTTATACCTATGGGCAGATTAGGCGATGTGGATGATATAGCAGCCGGAGCACTATTTTTGGCTTCTGATGATGCAGCGTACGTAACAGGCCATACGCTTTCGATAAATGGTGGTATGTATATGTGAAGTTTATATTGGAATTATTAAAGTTTAAACTAAAATGTTGAAATCCGAAAATTGGAGAAAAACTTATGGCATCTATTGAAGAAAAAGTAAAAGACATTATTATTGAGCAACTCGAAGTAGAAGGAAACCAAGTTACACCTGAAGCAAGGTTCGATTCTGACTTAGACGCTGATTCACTGGACGTTGTTGAATTGGTTATGGCCTTTGAGGAGGAGTTTGACATTGAAATTCCAGACGAGGATGCTGAGAAAATTCATACGGTCCAACAGGCGACGGATTACATTTCCACTGCAGCTAACGCTTCTGAATGAATTTCTTGTGCTCTATTTAGAGATCACCTTGAAACATCACACCACACAGGTGAAACAAGACAGCCTTTAACACATGAAAGATATAGTTGTTACCGGTCTCGGGATGGTTACCCCGCTTGGAATAGGCGTTAACGAGTCATGGAATAATATTCTGAACTCTAAAAGTGGCATTGGGCCTATCACAAAGTTTGACACAACAGGCTATCCAGTTACGATTGCCGGCGAAGTTAAAGGATTCGATCCACTAGATTATGTGAGCAGAAAAGAAGCAAAAAAAATGGATACATTTATCCATTTTGCCATAGCATGTGCCCAATTTGCTCTTGATGATGCAGGGATTGACTTTTCCAATATTTCTAACGAACTACGAAACAGGTTTGCTGTAATTATTGGAGTAGGAATAGGGGGGCTTCCTGAGATAGAACGAACAGCAACAATTTTAAAGGATCGTGGACCACGAAAGATATCACCCTTTTTTATTCCATCTGTACTTACAAACCTAGCTGCTGGCCAAGTATCGATTAAATTTGGGCTTAAGGGACCTAGTTCATGTCCAGTCACCGCATGCACAACCGGCTCATCAGCTATTGGGGATGCAGCAAAGCTTATAGAACGAGGAGATGCAGATATTGCCCTTGCAGGTGGGTCAGAGGCAGCAATTACGGGTCTAGGTGTTGCAGGATTTGCAGCGGCTAAAGCACTGTCTAGACGAAATGATGACCCAGAACGTGCATCACGACCATTTGACAATGACAGAGATGGGTTTGTAATGGGCGAGGGCTGTGGCATTGTTGTCTTAGAAAGTAAAGAAAGAGCTAAAGAACGCGGAGCAAAAATCTATGCGGAATTAGTTGGATATGGAATGAGTTCAGACGCATACCATATGACAGCTCCACCGGTAAACGGAGAAGGGGCTGTGGCGTGTATGACAAATGCGCTTAAAGATGCGGGAATAAAACCAGAAGAAGTTGGGTATATAAATGCGCATGCAACATCCACAATGGCAGACAGCATTGAGACCAAGGCAATAAAAACCGCTTTTGGCAAACATGCGTACAAGCTGGCTATATCTTCCACCAAGTCTATGACAGGGCACCTATTGGGTGCGGCCGGGGGAGTGGAAAGCATATTAACTATTTTGGCTCTTCAAACTAGTCTAATTCCGCCAACAATTAACAATGATAATCCAGACCCAGAATGTGATTTATTTTATGTTCCCAACAAATCAATAAAAAAAGGTATTAATTTTGCCTTATCAAACTCATTTGGTTTCGGTGGTGTTAACGGATCGCTGGTTTTCAAAAAGTTTGATCACTAAAACGATAAACAGAGAATGGATAAAAAACGATTAGCAGAACTAAAATGCCTGACTATGGTGTTTGGGTACACTTTGAGAGATGAGCAATTGTTTAACAAATCTCTCACGCATAAATCATTTGCTAATGAAAACCAGCACCAGGGGTTAGAGATTCGCCATAACGAAAGATTTGAATTTCTTGGTGACTCCGTCATAGACCTCATTATCTCCCGTTATATGGTTTTTCAAAATCGAAACATGACTGAGGGAGAATTGTCTAAAATTAGGGCACAGCTGGTTAATGAATACTCCCTAGCAGAATTCGCAAAATCTATTGGTTTAGGTGAATATCTGTTACTTGGGAAAGGTGAGGAGGCAAGTGGCGGCAGAAACAAAACTTCAATACTGGCTAATTCTTTTGAGGCCCTCATTGCTGCTTTTTTTCTCGACTCATCATTTGACGAGACCTATGAGTTATTCCTAAATCTTTTCCGCGATAAAATAGACAGTATTACAATAGAGAAAAAGATTACGGACTACAAAGGCCATCTTCAAAAACACTGCCAAGCCCACATTTTGTCAACACCTACATACAAACTGATTGATCAAAGCGGACCAGACCACCAGAAGTCATTCAAGGTTCAAGCTTTCATTTTGGGAGATGCCTATGGAATCGGCACGGGGAAAACCAAGAAAGAGGCCGAACAAGCAGCTGCTAGAATTAGCTACGAAACCCTTTCGATGCAAAGTAAATATCACCCTTAGTTAGTTGACGGCTTCATGAACGTCGATATCAAGCTTAAAGTAGAAGAAATTTTTGCTTCCATTCAGGGTGAATCCACGCATGCCGGAACTCCTTGTGTAATGGTTCGCCTTGCCGGTTGTAATCTAGAATGCTTTTACTGTGACACAAAAACAGCTATAAATTCGGCTGGGAAACCTATGACTATCACTAAAATAATGGACGTAGTAGGAAAGCATAGAATCAAGATGGTAGAAGTCACTGGAGGAGAACCGCTTTTACAACCAAGTTGTAATGTACTGATAGCCTCCCTTATCAAGGCAAAATACAAAACACTGGTAGAAACCAATGGAACAGTTAACCTTTCTTCTTTCCCTCGCGAAGCAAGCTATATTGTAGATATTAAAACTCCAGGTTCTGGCCATGCAGGGTCATTTCTGGAGTCTAATTATAAGAATCTTCAAAAACGTGACGAGGTGAAATTTGTTATATCTAGCAAAAGAGATTTTGATTGGGCATGTGAAATTGTAAACTCAGGCAAGCTAAATGAATGCGGGCAAATTCTCTACTCTCCTGCGGCAGGCAGTATCGAATATAAAAAACTTGCGGGGTGGATTATCAACTCTGGTGTTCGCGGCAGGTTAAATCTACAACTGCATAAAATCATATGGGGTCCAAATGAAGAAGGTGTGTAAACCCGACAATGTAATTGGATAAAAGGTCTATTCATATCTATGCGGAGTTAATACCTATAGGGCTACCCCGTAACCAGTCTTGCTATGTCATTGTAAAAAGCAAGTGCCATCAGACACAAAATTAACACTATTCCAAGTTGTTGCGCCAGTTCTTGGTACTTAATTTTAACTGGTTTGCCCATTATGGCCTCTAAACTATAAAAAACTATATGCCCTCCATCTAGTACTGGAATTGGAAGTAGGTTTAGTATGGCCAAGTTTACAGATATCAAACCAATAAAATGCAATAAGTCTACAAAACCTTTCTGCGCTTGTTGTCCTGCAAGTTGCATTATACCAATGGGGCCGGCGATTTGGTCTGCTGGGATGTCACGCGATAAAAGCTTTGATATGGACCAAAAGGTAAATTTTGTCATATTCCATGTCCAGACAACGCCCTTATAAATGGCCTGATGAATTGGATATGCTTGCTTTTCAGTTTTAGGGATCACACCGATTAGCCCGATAGTTATTTTTTGTCCGTCAATGGTTTTTGTATTAAAAACTTTGGGAATGATCTTCACATTCTTCATCCTGCCACTAGAGCGCTGTATCGAAATGGTTATTTCTTTCCCCGGGGATTTGTGTATAGCATCACGCACTTGGTCCCATGATTCTACGTTGATTTCACCTACCGCATCTATCCGGTCTCCAGGTAAAATACCCGCAACCTCAGCTGGATCGCCCGCCATCACTTTTGCTACAACTCTAATCGGTTTATCAATACCGTACATAAATGCAATGGATAATATTACAGCAGCCAAACCAAAGTTAAATACTGGACCAGCGGCTACAATTGGCAAGCGTTTCCACACGGGCTGGCTCAAAAAAGAGCCT
Organism: Nitrospinaceae bacterium UBA7883; assembly: GCA_002500605.1. Lineage (GTDB taxonomy): Bacteria > Nitrospinota_A > UBA7883 > UBA7883 > UBA7883 > UBA7883. The sequence continues at coordinate 150,215 of DLRR01000021.1, forward strand.
TCCGGCATATCTTCGTGATCGCTCATTTCATCGCCGAAAAATTTTACATACCCTCCCAATGGTATCCACGCCAAGATATACTCTGTTTCACCAACCTTGCGACTTATAATAGTTTTCCCAAATCCTACACTAAATTTTTCTACCCTTACGCCAAGCAAACGACCAACAATAAAGTGGCCAAACTCGTGCACAATGATAAGAAACGCTAATATAGCAAGGGCTGATGCTCCAAACTGTATCCAGCCAACAGCACGCCCTACCAAAATCCCTGGATCAGTCGTTCCAACCAAGCTAAGCAGTGTTATAATTTCCATAATTTACCAGTTGTAGACCCATAACGAAGTTTATGATTTATTGCAATGATTGTGTGTTAGGAAAGGACTTAGTAATTGTTCCTTCCGGTGCAATGAAGTTAAACCTAGAACAATCAATTTCTAAGCCTATTTTAACATCTGTATACGTTATTTGGTTTTTGTTTCCGAGGTAATCCACAAACGTAGTTTGCATTAGCTTAAAGGTATTCTTGTCCACCTTTAGCAATACCCCTTTAATTGACCTTTGAGGCTTTTTTGGTATAAGCCTTAGCATTATGTGTTCAAGTTTATCGTTTTTTTTTCCAGGAACCAAGTCGATATTAAATAGCTCACTTATCAAAACCTCGCCAGACAAGAAAGTTGCAGGTGAAATTGAATGAAAATTGCCGGTGAAGTCCTCATAGTAAACGGATTTGTCCTCTGGATCGTAAAACCAAAGTCTAGAGCCGTTAACAACTATACTCATACCTTTTGGTGTTTCATAGTTCCACCTCATCATAGAAGGTTTTTTTAAGATCAGCCGGCCATTGGTTTCTCCAGCAACTCCAAACCCACGAGTGATTGATATTTGCGAAAATTTCGCCGAAAGGGAATTAATTTCTCCTATCGCCTTCTCCACTTTGTTGATAACCTGCTTATTGTTCAGTCCAACCTTTTCCTCGGCCATCGAAACCAAAGAATCAACAGGTAACACAGGCAATAAGAACAGAACTAGAAATAAAGTTTTCATAAAAAACAAACTAAACAAACTGAATGATTGGTTAAACTACTCGTTGCTTTTATCCTAGCCACCTTTTCACTTCGCCAGACGCGATCATTTGTATGGCCTTAGGATAAATAATATGCTCCTGCTCCAGAATTCTGGCAGAAAGAGACTCAACTGTATCTCTTGGCATAACTGGTACACATGACTGGATTATGATAGGCCCCGTATCCACACCTTCATCAACAAAATGAACTGTACAACCAGAAACCTTTACGCCATGATCCAGCGCCTGTCGTTGTGCGGCCAGACCAGGAAAAGACGGTAAAAGCGAAGGATGAACGTTTATGATATTCCCATCAAAACGGTGAATAAACTTTTTCGAGAGTATACGCATAAATCCAGCCAGACAAACAAGGTCAGCTCCAGACTCTTCCACTGCATCGGAAAGGGCAACATCATAAGTTGCTACATCATCATAGTTTTTACGCTGTAATACTTTACTTTTTATTGATTGATTCCTTGCACGCTCAAGTGCTTTCGCTTTAGAGTTATCTGACAAGACCAATACGGTGTCTGCATTTATTTCACCAGACCTGCATGCGTCTACAATTGATTGTAAGTTGCTTCCCCTACCAGACACTAGTACAGCTATCTTCAGTTTATCTGTGGCAAACATCAACTTTTTACCAGTGTTTCGTTGATTTTCCTAACCATTTCAATGTTTTGTGTATGTCCTGATTGACGGGCTGTAAATTTCCCGCAAATTGGTCGGCCCAGAAGGTAAAGGTCGCCAATCAGATCCAAAACCTTGTGTCGAGCAGGTTCGTTTGGGAAGCGCAAAGGTGTATTGATAACCTTTTCGCTATCTATCAGGATAAAGTTTGAAAGCTTACCACCACTTGCTAGCCCCATTTTTTCAAGCATTTTTATGTCTTTCAAAAATCCAAATGTTCTTGCTGGGGCTACGGTATCTTTATAATGAGAGCCACCACGGTATTCGTATTGATATCTCTGTTTACCAACTGGCTGTGGGTAATCTAGAAAATAGTCTATTGTAAATCCATCAGCCGGCTCAACTGTCAGAGTAGATGTCCCATCGGTGGCAGATACTGTCATCTCCTCTTTAATAACAATTGGCTCAATATTAGCTTCTTGTTCCACAAGTTCACCGTTCTCGATAAGTTCACAGAACTCTCGTGCCGATCCGTCCATTATTGGTGCCTCATCACCAATTTTGATTAGTAGGTTTGTAATCCCATAACTATGCAGCGCTGACAGTATATGCTCTACTGTTTTTATGGTTACAATCTCACTAGACAATGTGGTTGCATACTCAGTAGATTTCACGCTTTCAAGGGAGGCTGGTATTTTGGTGCCAGTTGAAATACTCCAAAATAATATACCTGAATCAGGTGGCAACGGAGAAAGGATAAGTCCTGTATTAAGCCCAGAATGGAGTCCTTGACCACACAATACAACAGAGCTTTTAAGTGTGCATTGTGGGATGCTTTTTGGGCTTTTTGTACCTACCATACGAGAAGACAACTTTTTCTTTTTGGATTCCTTCTTCTGTTCACTTTCTTTTATGCTTTCTTCTTGCCCTGCTATTATCACGTGTTCTCCCGTTAAGGTATCTCCATCTGATCCAAGTGTAGCTAGTTCAAGCACGTGACGCAGTTCATCTGTATACCTAATAGCTGAAGAGCTTGTGAGTCTATCAAGTAGATTACTTTCAATAATCTTTATATTTTTCCCATATTGTTTTGAAATCGACTCTACAAACTGTTGGGACAGTTCAAGCATATCCTCTCTTCGTTTAAACAGTGGTTCTATCAGCACGGTGTTGGGTTGTAACTTATCTGAAATGGCTTTGAATACCTTGGAAGAGCGTTTACTAGAACTTATTTTAGCTGATACGATTATAAGTAAGTCTTCTGTCTTAGCTTGGACAGAAAGAACTTCTAAAATCTTTCTGCGTGTTCTAGCAGGCAATGCATCTATTCGATCTACGAACAAAGTACCACCCGCTACCTTGGAAAGCATGGGCTGCGTTTTAGCGTATTTTTTGTTCTTAGTTTCCAACCCAAAGCACTCCAACAATCCATCTTCGCCACTTGATATTAGACCAGAAACATGCATAAACAGATTTTTTGACTTACCTGAATTTCCGGCTATGTATCGCGCTGCCATCTCTGATGTTAAGCCAGGTTCACTAATTAGCAAAACTGGCTTGTTCGCTTTAGCGGCATCATCGAGATCTTTTAGGATGCGCCTTGAAATTCTCGACGGCCCACAAAACCAGTTTTCACTCTGGTAATGTTCTGCTTTACCTGATAAAACTGGTATTCGATTCTTTGCACCTTCTAAAGCAGAAGATATGGTTTTTAATATGGTTTCAAGTGAGAAAGGTTTTTCTATAAAATCAAATGCGCCCAGCTTTGTTGCTTTGACCGCCGTATCTATTGCACCATGCCCGCTCATCATGATAACTTCTGATTTCAAGCCCATCCCCCTTAATAGCTTTAATGTTTGAATTCCATCAATGCCAGGCATCCAAATATCCAGCAGAATTATATCTGGGCTGTGCGCCCTAGCCATTCTGACGGCTGTCTCACCATCTTTGGCCATATTGACTTCGTACCCTTCATCAGAAAGAATTCCATGAATTGAAACGCGGATGTTTTCCTCATCGTCTATTACAAGTATCTTTACCTTGGCCATTTATATTTTTCCGTAACCGTTAGACATTCTGTGACTTTTTCTCTTGGTGTTACCAATAACGTGGCATCTTCAGTAATCCATAAAGGATACATCGGCGTGAAATGGGCTCTCCACTATACCCGGCAAATTGTAGCACTAATTCGATGACAATTCGATAGTAAACACTGCACCGGTCGGCTTGTTATCACTAACTTTAATAGTACCGCCATGGTCCACCACGACCTGACTAGCAATGGCTAGCCCCAATCCAGTGCCTTGCGCTTTAGTAGAAAAGTAGGACTGGAATATTTTCTCTTTATCTTTTTCCGATACTCCGTGCCCGTTGTCTATAACTTCAATCACAACTTTATCCCTAGCACTATCATATATTGTTCTTATTATAATCAAACCCCCTTCGCCTATAGAGTCCATTGCATTTTCAACAAGATTTATCAATGCTCTTCTAAACTGTTCGGCATCAATCGTAACCAGCTGAATCGCCGAGTCAAGTTCAGTTTCTATCAGTAAATTCTGCCGCGTATTTTGGTACAACTTCACTACTTCAAAAATAATATCATGTAGCATCGTTGGTTCAGGACGAAGCCCCAAGGTAATAGATTCGCCTGGATCTAAAGGACCAGAGTACGATTCTGGTGATTCCGAAAACTGGCGAAACTTATCAACCAGTGCTTTGAGCTGTTCTACTTCTTGGATAATGATATTTGTCGCATCGTCAAGCGCCTTTGGAAAATCAGCTGCATTTTGCTCATATTTTCTACGAAGTCGCTGTGTGTTTAATTGTATTGGGGTAAGCGGGTTTTTTATTTCATGAGCTATGGCTCTTGCCATTTCTCTCCAAGCTATGGTTCTCTGCGCCCCTATAAGATCCGTTATGTCGTCAAAAACAAATACCATCCCCACATACTGGCCCAAATGATCGGTCAACACTGAGCCTCCGGCTTTGAGTATTCGCTTCTTATTATCAATTAGTAGATTTATTTCTCTTACGATCGTTTTTTCACCTTGCTCGCTCATTTCTCTTACCACGTTTCGAACTGGTGACAAATATTTAGGTTCTAACATTGTATTAAAATTTTGCCCTCGGGATTTATCTTGTTCTATACCAAACATATGCGCGGCCGATTCGTTTATGGTTGTAACTACTCCAAGTTTGTCTAACGAAAAAATACCTCCGCCAACATTCTCAAGTATAGCTTCGACATACTGACCCCAATGATAAAGCTCTGTATTAGATTCTGATAATTCCACGTTAATACGTTCGACTTGTTCTTTAGAATTTTTCAGGTCCAGCGTCATTTTATTAAACGCGCCTACCAGTTGCGCAGCCTCGTCACCCTTATTAGGTAAGTCTATTTGAATATCCAAGTTTCCTTTAGCCACAGCTTCGGTGGCCTCCGCAAGTAACTTGAGAGGAACAGTGATTCCTTTCGCAATGTAGAAACCAAACCAGATGGATGAAAACACAAGAACCAAAGCAACTGTTGCAAGTGTCAGTTGATATGAATCCTTTATCATCTCCTTTTTTATTCTTAGCTGCTTATAATCCTGAAAGGCCTCCAGAATCCCCTGCACTTTTTCAAGTAGTCTTCTGGAAACAGTCTTTATTACCACAACAACGCCAAGCACATGGCTAGGCTTGCCCTTTGGTCTTATTAATATTGGTACCATGGAAACGACGTGGTTTTCTTCACGCACATCCTCTATGCTAGAAACAGCCTCTCCCATAGCAACTTTGGCAAGCATATTAAGTTCAGTGCGTAGATCAAAATTCACAAAAAAAGCATTGTCCTTTCTTGCCTCTTCTATGATTTCAAAATCAGAGTTGTATACCTGAATCACGTCGACATCGTATTCGAAAGTCTTTTTTTGGATTTCTCGTTTAAGAACTTCACGGGCATCGGGATTCAATAGTTTTCCACGGTGTATAAGCCCTGCCACGTAAGCAGCATAAGACATGGTCTGTTTTTCAGAATTTTTGTATAGTGCCTCAGCAACAGCTACTGATTCATGTAAAGTTTGCTCAATAGGACTGTTTATCCATTTGTCTATTGTGTCACTAAGAAGTTCTGAAGCTACAGTAAACACAAGGATGGAAGGAATAAGGGTCAAACTAAGAAAAGCTATAACAAGACGAGCTTGAAATCTTGATCCGGCAATACCTCCTCGACGTTCGAAATAAAGCTTTATGATGTTACGGGCCACTAACAACAACAGAACAAGAACGAGGATTAATCCGAAGTTGAGGGAAATTGCTACAAGAATATTGTTTGAAATTGGAGTATTGATTTCTGATTCGGATAAAAACAGCGTGGCCATGAATAAAACGATGAAAAGTACAAACCCGGCCAACATAACGTATCTGGTTTTCCGCTTGCGTATATTTATTATGGAGTCAGGTTTTTCATCCCTGTAGTCTCCAGGGAGCACAAGCCATTTGGCAAAGTTCAAAGCACGATTCATTTGATGTTTGATATTCATTTAGCAATCCCGCTATGGGTTCTTGTTATATTGTTCACTAACCTCAACTAGCTCAGCTGCTTTTTCTGAAAAATCAAAAGAAATTGGCTTAGATTTCGACCAATCAGTGCCTAAGTTCCAATGCGATAGGAAAAACAGGATGTAGTTGAACGGAGGTATAAGTTTGAGTGCTTTTATTTGAGCTTTTACTCTAATATAGTAAACTGCATCGCTATCCAATTCGTCCACACTGCCGATTCCTTCCTCCTCTAGCTTTTTCATCCATTGCTCTAGTTCCTGGGTCTTCCTAATGACAATTGGGCTTTGCACTAGTGGCACTATTTGGCCGTTTTTGGTTGTTATTGCATTATTTTTTCCGCCCTTGATATTTTCTTTACCTCTCCTCATTAAAGCCTCGTCGATTTCATTTTCAAAATCGATATCGTCACTATCCTCGGCCAGTTTCTCCCACGTTAAGTACTCTTTAGTAAATGCGTCAAACATTGTCATACGCTTAATAGTGACTTGTTTCTCGGTCGTATCCCAATAGAAAAGGCGTTCTCTCCTAAGCTGAATTATGTAAGTAAAAGTAATGGGGGCTCCACTGGCAAGAGTTTCTCTGATTTCTTGTGTAAATGCATCAGCCAAGAAAGTAGAAAGAATAATCTCTTTCTCCTTTATTTCAACGAATACATCAACCACCTCTGGGTCGCCTGCAAAAGAAAATCCGTACCACAGTGGCACCATTAACATACAGAAAGTAATTATGCGCAAATAAACCTTATGACAATCGTTGGTCATTATGTGTTCTCAACGCTCCATCTAAACAGTATAGTTGTTGTTACAAACACCAAAAGTGTTGTGCTTCTGCTTATAGTGCTCTTCCTGTCTAATCAATATAATGGTTTCATTGCAATCACCGAGAGTGGCGGCAGCGTAACAGAGAAATGGAACTTCCACTTTCCTCGTTTCCCTTCGTAGGCTTGAACTACACCCATGTTACCCATGTTTGAACCATTGTAAGATTCGGAATCTGAGTTAAACACCTCTATGTATCTACCCAATTCAGGACTTCCTACTAAATAATTTTCTCTTGGTGTGGGAGTAAAATTAAATATAAATATCATATAGTCGCCTAGTTTTTTTCCTTTTCGCATAAAAGATATAACAGAATTTTCGGTGTCGCTATGGTCTATCCATTCAAAGCCATCTACAGTAAAGTCACTCTCCCACAAACTCGGTGAGTCTAAGTACAATCTGCCAAGATCGGACATATATCGATGAAGCTTTGCATTAGATTGATTTTCAAGTAGGCTCCACTCTACAGATCCATCAAAGTTCCATTCCTCCTTTTGTCCAATATCCAAGCCTTGGAACAGCATTTTTTTCCCAGGATGGGCAAACATATATCCATACAGCAAACGTAAGTTGGCAAATTTCTGCCACAAATCTCCAGGCATCTTGTCAAACAATGAACCTTTCCCATGAACAACTTCATCGTGGCTCAAAGTAAGAATGAAATTTTCATCAAATGCATACAACAAAGAGAAAGTTAACACACCATGGTGATATTTTCTATAAACCGGGTCCTTACGGAAGTAGCCCAAGATGTCATGCATCCAGCCCATGTTCCATTTCATAGTAAACCCAAGTCCATTCGAATGCGTGGGTCGCGATACACCTGGCCACGAAGTTGATTCCTCAGCTATGGTAATTACCCCTGGAAATTTGTCATGAATCAGTATGTTCATTCTCTTCAAAAACTCAACAGCCTCTAGATTTTCCCTGCCATTAAACACATTAGGAAGCCACTCTCCTTCTTCACGGGAATAATCCAAGTAAAGCATGGAAGACACAGCATCCACACGAAGTCCGTCCACGTGGTAATGTTCAAACCAGAAAAGTGCTGATGATAGTAAAAAATTGCTTACTTCGGTTCTACCATAATTAAATACACGAGTTCCCCACTCTTTGTGCTCACCCTTACGCGAGTCTTCATGTTCATAGAGTGCAGTTCCATCAAACCTGCTAAGGCCATGTTCATCTTTAGGAAAATGACCCGGCACCCAATCAATAATCACGCCTATTTCATTCTGATGCATAAAGTCAATGAAGTATTTAAAGTCATCTGGATCGCCAAACCTTGATGTTGGGCAAAAATAGCCCGTTACTTGGTAGCCCCAAGATGGATCGTATGGGAATTCTCCAATAGGCATAAGCTCTAAATGCGTATAATTCTGTTGCCTACAATGTTCAACCAGCAAAGGTGCTAATTCGCAATAAGAAATCCATCCACCGCCTTCATCAGCCTTTGACCATGAGCCTAAATGCACTTCGTAAACACTCATTGGTCTGTTTAACAGATCAAGGTTCGGTCTATTTGCAATCCATTCTTTATCTTCCCAAGCATATTCAGTAATATCCCAAACAACACTCGCCGATTCCGGTCGAAGCTGGCTAGCAAATGCAAAGGGGTCTGCCTTCTTAATTAAATCACCGTTTTGAGCTTTTATTTCAAACTTATAGATGTCGTATTTGGTTATACCAGGGATAAATATTTCCCATATTCCAGAAACGCCTATTTTGCGCATCTGGTATCGCCTACCATCCCAATCGCAAAAGTTTCCGATTACGGAAACACTTTTAGCGTTTGGCGCCCATACACCAAACCGTGTTCCAGACACACCGTCGATGTTTACTTTGTGTGCTCCAAGTTTTTTATGTGCATCTAGGTGGGTCCCTTCATTGAAAAGGTAAGTGTCTATCTCACCAATAGATGGGAGGAAGCTGTACGGATCACGTGTTATTGTGTGCAAGCCTTTAAATGTGACCAAATGTAAATCGTAGGCAAAAATGGAGCGTTTAGGTATAACCACCTCAAAAAAACCGTCGCTACAGACTTTCTTCATGCTGTACCGATTTGCCCGGTTGTGTAAATCAATAACGGCTGCCTCAGCTGCCTCAGGCAAAAAAGCCCTCACAACAACATCGTTGCCATCCTTGTGAATGCCGAGAATTGAGTGTGGGTTATCGTGCTCCACAGCAAGAATTCTAGCTAAGTTGTGCTTATAGGCCAACCGTGTCATTTATATAACTTCCTTATGCTATACCACTGCCCTCTAGGTTGTCCGGGTAATTAAGAACTTTTGCGCATGCCAACAAATTAAAGCCGTGCAGTTCACTGAATTCACTATAAACCTAAGGGATAACGCCAAGCTGATTAACCCAACTCAAACCAACATTGATATTGTACGTGTTTTCCCACTACGGCTTTTGGAATTATAGTATTTTTAGCACCATATTGATTTTGGTAGCCTGTGCCGGTCGAACCCAACATTCTCCCCGCCTGAACAAAAAACTCTAAATAGGTGTCTTTGGGGCTCACGTTTCCACCTAAAAACAAACTTTTAGTGACAATAATAGCATTATTGCCACTATTATTCTTTTTTTTTGTCACTAATGTCTAATAATTAGCAGCTCTGAGCTATAAAATATTTATTAATAAGCATTTAGATTTTGGCATGCGTATTGTATTGTATTGCAGTAAAGGCTGACTAACTTGTTCATTTTAAATATGAATTATTTTGTTCATTTTAAATATGAATTATTTTCATCAGATAATTGGAGCGAACTTCAACGAAAAAAGGGATTTTCTCCTTTTTAAATTTTGAATCATGAGGAGGGTTTTAATCATGAAACTACGAGTCTTATTTTTATTTACAATTTTACTTGCACTAGTATCGGTGCACAGTAAAACTACTAATATTGCCGAGGGTATTACTATTTCCGGCTTTGTGGACACTAGTTACTACAGCAATGCATTGGACGGGTCATCAACTTTTGGCCTTGATCAGGCTGAAGTTGATTTTGAAAAAACTGTTGAAGGGCTAGGCGGGCTTAGGTTGGACCTTCAGCATTTAAATAACACGGATACTGGTGATGAAGTAATGGAACAGGGTTACGTATGGTTAGATTTGACTGCTGGTACAAACCTCACTTTCGGCAAGTTTAATGCTCCAATAGGCTTTGAACTAGGCGACCCCAACGAAATGTACCAATTTTCCCACGCCATGGTATTTGATTACGGTCTACCAGGAAATCTTACTGGTGCAATGGTTTCAGGTGGATCCGGCATAATCGATTTTGCTGTTTACGCTGTTAACGGCTGGGACCTTATTGCAGATGACAACAAAGAAAAGACTATTGGAGGTAGAATTGGCTTAACCCCAATGGAAGGTGTAAACCTAGGTGTGTCACACATATCTGGTAAAGAGGGTGCAGCATCGGACAATCTATCGGTTCTCGATGTTGACTTAACAATTACTACGATTGAAAACCTTACAATCGGTGGCGAATTCAATTCTGGGACACATGCAAAAGCTTCAGTTGTAACAGCTGGGGCAGACGCAACTTGGGCCGGATGGTTGGTCATGGCCAATTACGCTTTCACTGACAAGGTGGCTCTTACATTGCGCTATGATGAGTTTGATGACAAAGACGGTGCACGTCTCGGATCCGGTATTACGGAAAAACGAAATGCAGTTACTATTAGCCCGAGCTACGCAATAGGCGATGGTTTTGGGGTGTTAGCTGAGTATAGGTTGACTAAATCGAATCAGAAGGTTTTCGCTGATGCAGATGGAAACTTACAAGATAGCATTTCAGAAATGGCTGTTGAGTTTACTTACTCTTTTTAATTGGTTGAGAATGGTAAATGAAGTCTTAAAGAAAGTTGAGGCAACAACAAGGCCTTTTAAAGTAGAGAATGTGAAAGGTGCTTTTAACCAACAGCTACGGTAACCAAAAAAATCGCTGGCAGGAAAATATTTGTCCTGCCAGTAGAAGGGACTATACGTATTTGAACTGGCAAATGTGGTGTTTAACATTATAACTAAATGAATAACAACAAAGGAGTTTCCCTTGTTATTATGGTGGTTTCCTTTAGCTTTAATTGAACCATTTCAAGGTTAACAAGAGTTGCAGATGGACGATAATCTGCACCAGCAAACATGGTGCAGACATTATTGGCTTTTCAGGTGATAAATTATGGTATTCTCTGTCATCCTTTACGATGTAGTTTAGATTTGCAATCCTAATCGGTGTGATTGTAGCGGATCTCGGTAATGGGATATGGGGACTATTTGCCATTGGGTGTTTTAAAGACTGAACAGGCTTTATGAGTGGTGGTGGATTTGTACTGTTCTTGGCACTTAATTCAGCGTTGGTTTGTCAAGAATATCTGTAGCCATTTCACCATTTTAAAGGGTAGTTTATTTCATATGAAACTGGTGACAACAACGATCATAATCATTAAGTTTAATGATTTGATGTCACCTCATCTAACGTCATAGTTTGGAGGAAAGATTGATGACGCCAAAAGAGGTTATTAAATTAGCAGAAAAAAACAATGCTGTTATGTTCGATGTTAAGTTTCTTGATTTGCCAGGCATATGGCAGCACTGTTCATTTCCAGTGTCAGAGTTGTCAGAGGATATATTTCAGGATGGCTTGGGGTTTGACGGTTCATCCATTAGAGGTTGGAAAGCAATCAACAATTCTGACATGTTGATCATCCCTGACCCTACCACAGCAATAATGGATCCATTCACAAAATATCCTACTCTTTCGCTAGTGGCAAACATAGCAGACCCTATAACAATGGAAAAATACAGCCGTGACCCGCGAAACGTAGCTATGAAAGCGGAAGCATACCTCAAATCAACTGGTATAGCTGACACTTGCTATTTCGGTCCTGAGGCAGAGTTTTTTGTATTTGATGATATTCGTTACCAAAGTGATGAATCTGGTGCGTTTTACCAAGTAGATTCTGTGGAAGCGCAGTGGAACACAGGTCGAGAAGAAGACCCCAACTTAGGTTATAAACCAAGATACAAGGAAGGTTACTTCCCTGTTCCACCAACAGATACTTTAATGGATATACGCTCTGAGATGGCCATGGTTATGCAAGAAAGCGGTATCGACGTTGAAGCACACCACCATGAGGTTGCCACCGCTGGTCAAGGTGAGATCGATATGCGATTCTCCCCACTGCTCAAAATGGCTGACAACCTGATGCTGTTCAAGTACATCATCAGAAATGTTGCAAAAAAACACAATAAAACTGCCACCTTTATGCCGAAGCCAGTGTGGAATGATAATGGCTCTGGTATGCATGTCCACCAGTCATTGTGGAAAGCTGGCAAACCCTTGTTTGCAGGCGATAAATATGGTGGACTCTCTGAGATGGGACTGCACTACATTGGCGGGATACTTAAACATGCCAGAGCACTCGCGGCTCTAGTAGCCCCAACTACGAATTCATACAAGCGCCTTGTTCCTGGTTTTGAGGCCCCTGTTAATTTGGCTTACTCCTCAAGGAATAGATCGGCCGCAATTCGTATCCCGATGTATTCTACAAGTCCAAAAGCCAAGCGCATCGAGCTTCGTTTCCCAGATCCATCCTGCAACCCATACCTGGCCTTTGCTGCCATGATGATGGCTGGCCTGGATGGGGTGCAAAACAAAATTGACCCTGGGCAACCTCTCGACAAGGATATCTACGGACTCACACCAGAAGAGTTATCTGAGATTCCGGCTCTACCGGGAAGTCTTGATGAATCGCTTGATGCTTTGGAAGCTGATCAGGATTTCTTACTTAAAGGTGATGTCTTTACACAAGATGTAATAGATGTTTGGCTCAGTTACAAAAGGGAAAACGAAGTTGCTGAACTTCGGCTAAGACCACATCCATATGAATTTACGATGTATTACGATATCTGATTTTATTTTCGACCCGCTGGTTGGGAAGTCTACCAGCGGGTCGCTTTTAATCTGCTTTCCTGCCAAAAACTTCCCTATGCCAAAATAATTTGATATCAAGCTTTGATTGAAACGGCTGCATATGTACGGCCTACAAAAAAATAACCAAATATTGCGCTTTACAGAAAAAATTTTCTTGACAGCTAAAAATGATTCTTGGAGTATTGACGCTCTCATCGGTATTATTTAATGGTTTGTAAAGATACCTGCGTAACACCTTGGGTTGTAGGAGCTGCTTACTGCAAGCAAAAAACCAGAAATTAGAAAGGAAACAAAGTGAAAAAATATGTTTGGGAAATCGTTGCACTGGGTATTGTTGTAATAGTCGCCGTCTCCGGATCAACGGTTGCTGCTAGTGACGTTAATAATGGTAAACGCCTTTGGAAGAAAGCCAAATGCAATACCTGCCATTACTATAACAAAAAAAAGAAAAAGGTCGGTCCCACCGTTATGGGTGTAACAAAAAAACGAAGTGAAGCCTGGCTAGTTAAATGGCTAAAAGATCCCCAAGGAACATGGGAAGAGAATGATGCCGAAACGCAGGAAATGAGAAAGTGGAAAAAAAGAGCCATAAAAGCAAAAAGAACGAAAATGAAAATCAAAAAGCTTTCTGATGAACAGGTAGCAGACCTAGTTGCCTTTCTCAAGGCTAATGACAAGGAATATACTCCTTAAAATCAACTAAACATTCCTTATTACTTAAACTGGCGTGGGTCCCGCGTTAGTTTAAGCAATAATAAGGGTGTTAATCTGTTAGACCTGCAATTTTTCACTGGTTCTAGTTTTAGTGCCAACACATTTCGACATCAGCGATCGTATACAATTGCATCATAGCTTTTTAAGTCTAGCCCGAGCTCTGCTCGAAGAGTATTTAATATCAATTTGTTAATATTCATGAGCAACATATTAGATTCTGCTGGCTTTAGATAAAGTCGTACTGACGCTTCGTCCACCACCTCCTCATACGAGTTTATAAAACTAACTACAGTATTAACCTCTCCGGGGACCCAAATGAACTCTTGCTCAATTGCATCAACAATTTCCCGTACAACAAAATCATTTATGAAGTCTGACTCAATTTTTGCTAGAAAATCGCTTTCTAAGGAGAAGTTGCTAAACTCGCTATCATATTTTTCTACCAAAGCTTGGGCTGCATGTTCAAGACGCTCTATAGCAATATTCATCCTCTCCTCCCTCTCAGCTGAGATCATAGGCACACGAAACTTTCCTTTTTGCGTAGGACCTAAAGTTGCAGGTTCAATAAAGTTTATAAGGTCACCAATCTGCTTTTCAGAACTCTCTCCGTACTCAGATGGATCGAAAGGGGTAAAAGTGTCTGTAAGCGTTCCAATTGTTATATCAGCTGTAACGATGTTTACATCCAGATTTTCATCAGGCGGAACCTCAAACTCTCCGTTTACATACATTACAGGGCCAAACTCATCAAACTCTATGGCAACCACCTTTACTTCAAATATGCCACTATCTTCTGCTTGAAGTCGGGCGGAGTTGGCCAATTTGTCTACAGTCGAGACCTTGGCCATCGGTCCTGCTAATCTTTCATCTCGCTCTTTAGCAACAAGCACAGGTGTATAGAATTTCCATCTCGGTTTCTCATCTTTCTGTGAATTTTGTGCCCGTCTATCCTCAGTTAAGTCATCGGTTTGCATCCGCGATGCGATAGCAAGAATCAAGGCAAACCCAACTGCCATCCATGCCCAGCTATCAACACCCATATGCCCTATTCTCCTTACATTTAACCTTACATGACTATAGAAATAGTTTTTATGTTCAGTTTATTCTTGCACCTAATCAGGCAAGTTATTTGGTTCTTCTTTTATTTTATACGGTTTTAGCTTGCAAGCGCCTCAAAAGATTAAAGACTGCTTTCCCCAAAATTGATTAGCAGGCATAAGCCATGGCTAAAGGTTTATTTTAGCAAGCTTCTTAGCTAGTTCTTTGTGCTCTTTGGATATTTTATCCGGAACTTCCACGTTTAGGGTAACATATAGATCTCCTGATTTACTCTTGCCCAGTATTGGTGCTCCAGCCCCTTTGATACGTATTTTTTTTGACGGTTCATACCCAGCTTTAACCTTTAACTCCCTTGAGCCACCAAGCGTTGGAACCTCAATGGAACCTCCAATTATTAGCGCTGAGTATTTAATAGGACTTTCAACGTAAAGGTCAGACCCTATCCTTTTAAAACGAGAATCTTCCTTAACCGTTATTTCTATATAAAGATCGCCATTAGGGCCACCCATTCCAGGACCTCCAGAACCTTTCATACGAAGTTTCTTCCCAGTCTCGATCCCTGGAGGAATTTTTACAGTCAAGGTCTTTATGCCTTGGTGTGTATTAATGGAAATTGTTTTTTCAACTCCTTCCATTGCCTCGTTAAATTCTATTGTCATTTCAGTAGTCAAATCATGGCCTCTTGCTCTACTGTTCCCCATTCTTGGACCACCTCCGTACGTCTGGTCAAAACTAAAGCCACCACCCGGAGAGGCATCAAACCGAAATCCCCTAGCACCGCCTCGACCAGTCTGCTGTCCAGTAAAGAATTGTCCAAACGATTCTTCACCAATGCCAAATTCACGCAAAATATCTCCCAAGTTTGAATTGCCAAAAATATCTTCCTGGGAAAAACGTTGCCGGAAGCTATCGTGGCCAAATCTATCGTATTGGGCCCGTTTATCGCTATCAGATAGGACAGCGTATGCCTCACTTATTGATTTGAATTTGATTTCGGCAGTTTTGTCTTCTGGGTTTTTATCAGGGTGGTATTTTTTTGCTAAACGACGGTATGCTTTTTTAATCTCAGTCTCAGACGCCGATCTGCCAACACCAAGAATTTCATAATAATCTTTACTCATAAGACCATATCTAAATTTTTCAAAGCCATTATCATGGTAAGCCGTTATATTTGTATTATTACGGTGTTTCTTTCTTCCCTATAGTTTATTGGTTCTGGTCATGCAAAAGTCAAGATAATTGATTTAATTTTTTTACCTTGATTTTCTTACACCAACTTTTGGGCACATTCCAGCTAGCTTGCATTTGGAACACATTGGTGAAACTGGTTTGCAAAGGTTTTGACCAAACGTGACCAACAAATCATTAAATTCTATCCAGTATTTCTCAGGTAACTTGTTGCGTAATGCCATCTCCGTTTTATCTGGATTCTTCGTATCCACATATCCCCATATATTGCAAATACGGTGTACATGGGTATCTACACATATTCCGAGCTTGCTGTAACCAAGTGTCACCACTAGATTAGCAGTTTTACGACCTACACCCTTTAATGATACAAGCTGTTCAATAGTATCTGGTGTTTTGCTGTCATATTTATCTATTAGTGTTTGAGATACCTCCCTAACAGTGTTCGCCTTATTTCTATAAAAGCCAACCGGGTAGATTAGTTTTTCTATTTCCTCAGCTGGCAGGTTGGCAATTTCTTTTGGTGTTTCGGCAACCGCGAACAGTCTTTTGGATGCTGCTGCTGTTTGCTTGTCCCTAGTTCGTAGTGATAAAATACAACTAATCAATACAAGAAAAGCACTTCTTTTATTTCCTCTGCTGTAGATAGTCACTATCGGGACTTCCCACTTTTTAACTTCCCTACGCAATATTCTAATCACTTTAGTAATGTCAAATTTAATCTTCACCTAAAGCCCCCAAGAGTGTCTTATTGCTCATAGAACAGAAAAACTCAATTTACTGCCTTCTTGCTAAAGCTATGTATGATATTAGCACTCAAAGGCAGTTGGCTCGGGTTAGAATATCATCATTAAAGTTTAAGTATTGATAAGAGTAATCAAAAGATACTTCAGCCGGATATGAGCAGTGAAGCTATCGTAGGTTTAACTGATAAAAGAGGAATACAAATAATACAAGGAACTTCATGCAGTTTAAATTATAAATTATGTTTCCTAATCCGCGAATTGCAGCTAGTGCCTGTCTGATGGGAAAACCCACCCGTTATGATGGTGGAAATAAAAAGTCCCACATTCTTGCCTGCCAAGTTTCTAAGGTTTTTGAGTTAATATCCGTGTGTCCTGAAGTTGATATTGGATTACCTACTCCTAGAAATCCTGTCGCGCTTGTGCAAAATTTCGATGTTCAGCTTATCGGCACAATTGATAATGACAAGGATATCACTAATGAAATAGTTGACTACTCCCGAAGGTTTGCTAGGCAGAACGCAATTATATGCGGTTTAATAGTAAAGGCCTCTTCGCCTAGCTGCGGTTATAAAAGTGCAACAGTTTACAGGAAGAGCGGGAAAAGCCGATATGGTGTAAATGGTTTATTTACATCAGCTTTTTTGGCTGCAAAACCATGGGTACCGATCATCGACGAAAACGATTTACAAAACTTAGATATGAGAATTTTTTTTATAGAAGCTGCACTGGCCTTGCACGATTTTCTGTCATTAGCTGAATCTCATATAAATAGTGAAACTTTGCGACAATTCCATGATCGGCAAAGGTTGTTTGTAGCTTCTCGAAGCCAAAGGGCTCAGTCTGCCTTAGACAAAGCTCTGTTAAACAATGGAACGGTACAAGATAAGTTTAAAGCTACAAAAATGCTATTCTTAAAGACAGTCAAAAGACGACCGACC
Source organism: Nitrospinaceae bacterium UBA7883 (assembly GCA_002500605.1). Classification (GTDB taxonomy): domain Bacteria; phylum Nitrospinota_A; class UBA7883; order UBA7883; family UBA7883; genus UBA7883. The sequence continues at coordinate 167,859 of DLRR01000021.1, forward strand.
AAAAAAAAACAAGCCAAGGCAATGCTAGGGAGTCTCAAAACAATAAAAGGTAAACTCGCACCTGCGGCCTACAATAAAGTGTCGGCGATGATTGCAAGGTATGGTAGAGGCAAAACCTTTAACTATCCCGACGTACTGGAAAGTCTTAAGCTAGTCACTTTAGAGTCGGGTGATGCTCTATTAAAATCACAGTCGTGCTTGAATTACTCTAAGCCAGTATTGAATCTATTAAAATTAATCTGAATGGCGAGGCCTAGTAAGCACTCAAAGTGTAAAAGGCATTGCTGTAGACTAAAAACTCTGGAGTAGCTTAGAGATTATAATGTTAACATTGACGCTAAAGTTTAATTAGGACAATAGATGCAAGAAATAATTTGGCAAGTTGCGATTATGGCTATACCGATAGTGCTGGCAGTAGTTTTACACGAAGTGGCACATGGGTATGTTGCGTGGCTCAGAGGTGATGACACTGCACTGCAAATGGGAAGATTAACCCTAAACCCAATAGCTCATGTTGATTGGTTTGGAACCGTTGCCTTACCAATTATTTTCTACAACCTAACAGGGTTTCTGTTTGCGTACGCAAAACCAGTTCCAGTAAACTTTTCTAATTTACAAAACCCTAAACACGATATGGTTTTTGTAGCGGCAGCCGGTCCTCTTACCAACATACTTCTAGCCATGATTTCTGCTGCTTTACTTAAAACTATGGTCTGGCAATATCCCGATGTGGCTATAGAAGTAAGCGGCATACTAGGTAACCAAAACTCTGAATCTGACTTCTCGATATTAGCTAGAGTTATTATGTTACTTCACTTCTCCGTTTTAATTAATGTTATCTTGGCATTGATAAACCTAATTCCTGTGCCTCCAGCTGATGGCGGTCGAATCGTTACAGGGATGCTACCTGACAGCATGGCTCGTTCCTACGCAAAAATGGAGCCCATTGGAATGTTTATTCTAATATTCATCCTATTTGCGAACCCGGGTAATATTTTGAACTGGACAATTTACCCGCTCATCAGCATCATTTTAGATCTATTGCGGTAAATCAAAAGAACATTGTGCAGCAAAAACTATATTATGACTAAAAAGCGTGTCTTGTCTGGAATGCAGACAACAGGAAAACTTCACTTGGGAAATCTTCTGGGTGCCCTTACAAACTGGGTGTCAATGCAAGATCATTTGGATTGTTATTATTTTGCCGCTGATTGGCATGCCCTGTCTAGCAACTATGAAGATACGGAACAGCTACAAGAAAACATGCTTGACCTTGGTATTAATTGGTTGTCTGCTGGACTTGACCCTGAAAAAAGCACCCTATTTGTGCAATCGTACATCCCTGAGCACGCAATGATGCATTTACTTTTTTCAATGATAACTCCCATACCATGGCTAGAACGTGTGCCAAGCTACAAAGAAAAGATGGCGCAGGTGGAAAAAGATTTGAGATCGTATGGATTTCTAGGTTATCCGGTTTTACAAGCGGCTGACATTGTGCTCTATCAAGCCAATTTCGTTCCAGTTGGTATTGACCAACTTCCTCATCTAGAACTTACGCGTGAAATCGTTCGTCGTTTTCACGACATTTACAAAACCAAAGTTTTCGTGGAACCAGAGGGCAAAATAAGCGAAGTTCCTAAACTGCCTGGCATAGATGGAAGAAAAATGAGTAAATCCTACAATAACGCCATCTACTTATCAGACACAAAGGAAAATATAATTAATAAAATTAAAAATGTGGTTACCGACCCTGCACGTGTGAAAAAAACTGACCCCGGCGACCCCAATAAATGTGTTGCTTTTAACTTTCATAAAGTTTTTAGCTCAGCAGAGGAAAATGAAATTACTGCTGTCGAGTGTAAAAAAGCAGCCCGTGGTTGTGTTGCATGCAAAGAACAATTGGCTTCGAATTTGCTCAACTATCTCGAGCCACTGCTTGAAAAAAGACATTTTTGGATGGGCCGGCCAAGCAACGTATTTGATATTCTCAAGGAGGGAACCCGAAAAGCTAGATTAGTGGCCAAAGACACCCTTGAAAGGGCTGAAACTTCAATGAATATAAACTTTCGAAAAGTTCTTGGAGACCGATAATAGCTCTATAAAAAGCAAGCTTATATCACCTGACCCTTACTTCCTGTCATTTACTTTTATTGCCAATTTAAATCTTAGTTGTCTTGTCCGTTCCAATACCACATTAACTAGGTGCGTGTTTAAGTGCTTGATAAACTAAACTTCTCAAAAAAAGCTTGGATTGCTATGCAGCTTTTCATAATCTTGTGGATAGCATGGATGGTTTCAGGAGTCATGAATAAAGCCATATTAAGACTTTTTGACCATGACTACAATATGCAATCTCCTAAGCACTATACAAGACACTCCATCTTCAAGTCCAACATTCTTCGGCCTGACTATTCGGCTGTTATCTACGGGAACATTTTTGACTCATCTCTTGTCCAGCTGGGGAAGATAGGTGGTTTACGTCAGAGTTTACAGAACGGTTTATCTTCCAGTGTGGGTGCAAACGGATTGAAGACTAGTCTTCAATTGAAACTAGTTGGGACCATATGGGACATGGAAGGCAATACTTCAATAGCAGCCATTATTGGTGGCAAATCAATGGATAAGCTTATATACAGGGTGGGAGACCAAATACTTGGGGCAACTATCGTTTCAATCAGCAGAGTAAATGTTGAATTAATGAACAACGGTAAACTCGAAATTCTGGAGATGGATTTTCGCCAAGGTTCTGCTAGAGCTTACAATGGAAGACCTTCCATAGCTACAGGGCGCAATAGTACTCTACAGGACGTCCTCAGACAAAGCGATGTTGATTATACAATTTCACGGCAATATGTTGACTCACAGTTAAAAAACATAAATAGGCTACTTACCGAAGTGCGTGCTGTACCAATCATCCAAGGTGGTAAGGCTACAGGTTTTCGACTTTTTTCCATCCGAAAAGGGTCGGTTTTCAGCAAAATTGGGTTTAAAAACCGCGATTTAGTCCAAAGGATAAACGGTGTCGCTATAGACTCCGCTGAAAAAGGGCTTGAACTTTTCCAGGCTCTTCGCAATGAAAACAATTTTGAAGTCGATCTATTGCGTAATTCGCAGAAAAAAACCTTGAGGTATTCAATCCAATGACAGACCAGAAAAACTTTTTTGAAAAGATTGTCTGCATTGTAATCGCAGTCGTTCTTTCTATTGGACCCGTTGAGCGTATCGCAAATGCAGAGAAAAATAATTCCAAGGCACAAAACAAAGCAATAACAAAACCTACTAACCCTTCTGCTAAAAGTACTGTCAAGCAGGGCACACCCCAAGTTAAGCAGAAGTTATCTAGTGCCAAAAAAGTGATTATCAACTTCAATGAAGCCGACATAAAGGTCTTTATTAAGTTCATGTCTGAGCTTACGGGAAAAAACTACATTGTCGACGACAAGGTAAAAGGGAAGGTGACTGTGATATCACCCAAAGAGGTGTCGATGGAAGAGGCCATGAAAGTTTTCGAGTCGACGCTTCAGGTTTATGGGTACACTCTTCTCTCTGCTGGCGAAGTCATCAAGGTTATTCCAACATCGGAGGCAAAGCGTCAAGGCCCCTACTATTCAGGTAAAAGTGAAGTTGGGGATAGGATGACCACAAGACTCATACCACTAAACTATATTATGTCCGATGAGATGGTAAATGTGCTAAGGCCTCTTATCCCAGTATCTAGTTTTATAACCTCATACGCATCTACCAACACACTCATTTTAGTCGATCTAGCATCTAATGCCGATAAAATCATAGGAATAATCAAGCAACTCGATGTAGCAGGTCACGAGGAAGAACTTACTGTGATGAGTCTTAAGTATGCCGGAGCAAAAGAACTGGCAGAACGACTATCTAAAATATTCAAGGGTGATAAACGCTCCACCAGTAGGAGGAAGCCGACCCCGGGGTCAAGATCGTCACTGGTACCAGTAAACATTGCTTGGAGCAACACTAAAGCCCGTGTTATTCCAGATGAAAGGGTAAACGCCTTAATTGTAATGGCTACAAAGTTTCAAACCAAAAGGATAAGGTCACTTGTCAAAAAGCTGGATATTAGACCACCAGCTGGGCAAGGCAAGATTAACGTTTACTACTTAAAAAATGCCGATGCTGAGAAACTTTCTAAAGTGCTTAATCAACTAACTGGTAAGGTCGTTCCAATATCCAAAAAACCAACAGGTAATCGCAACCCTAGTTCAATAAACCTGCAAAGTGAGGTTTTCGTCACCCCTGATAAGGCATCAAACTCTCTTGTTATTGCAGCTTCACGCGAGGATTACTCAACAATACGTGAAGTAATTGAAAAGCTGGATAAGCGCCGTAAACAGGTTTTTGTCGAGGCCCTGATCATGGAAATCACCACAGACAAAAGCAGGGAATTCGGAGTTGAGTGGCGGGCTACCGCTGACTTCAACGATGGCTCAATAGTCGGAATCGGAGGAACAAATTTTGGCAACATTAACAAGGTGGCCGAAAATCCTTTTGACGCACCACCAGGCATTACTATTGGCGTCGTGGATGGGATAATAAACTTTGGTGGCCAGAACTACTTAAACATAGGTGCATTACTATACGCCTTGCAAAAAGAGTCCGGGATTAATATCCTTTCCACACCAAATTTACTTACAACTGATAATGAAGAAGCTGAGATTGTCGTAGCACAAAATGTTCCTTTTATCACGGGCCAATCGCAAAACACTGGTGGAACAACTTTGACCACCATAGAGCGAAAAAATATAGGGATTACTTTAAAGATAAAACCACAGATAAGCGCTTCAGACACTGTTAAATTAGATGTATTTCAAGAAATTTCTTCAATTTCTCCAACTCAGATTGACAAAGCCCAGGATCTGATTACCTTCACACGTTCTGTTAAAACCACTGTGACAGTGAATAACAAGCAAAATATAGTTATTGGCGGTTTAATTCGCGATGACTTTAACGAGATTGAATCCAAGGTCCCGTTTTTTGGTGACATACCAGGCTTGGGGTGGTTATTTAAAAATCAGTCAAAACAAAAGCAAAAAACTAATCTTCTTATTTTTCTTACACCGCATATTATCAATTCTAGTGACGATATTAAACATATTACCGAAAAGCAAAACCGCATTATGCGAGTGGATGATGAGAAAAAGAACACACCATTTGAGGCTCCATTAACTACAGATCCATTGAAGAAAAAAGAAAAAAAGAAAAAGGAAACTGGTTTCCGGGGTTCGTTTGAACTAGATGGCTATCAATGAAAAACCAAATAGGGCTAAAAAAACTTACAGACGAACTGGGTTTGCAGTGGCTGGACAATGTAGACACCAACTCTGTGGATATTGAGCTTGCGGAAAAAATTTCATTTCAGTTTGCCAAATCTAATTTAATACTACCGCTCCGCAAAGAGGAAGGAAAGCTACAAGCTGTTTCGGCGGATCCTCTTGATACTCAAACTCTAGACGATCTTCGCCTCCTCTTCAAAAGCCCAGTGGAGGTCTCTGTGACCGACCCTGACCGCATGATGGATCTTATTAACAAGGTTTATGATATGTCGTCCCAGTCTGCAAACAAAACCATGGATGATATAGGCGAAGAAGAAGACCTTGACTCTTTGCTTCATAGCCTGCCTGAAGACCTACTCGAAACTTCTGCTGAGGCACCAGTTATTCGGCTTGTGAACTCGGTGTTAGTTCAAGCGGTTAAAGAAAAAGCATCCGATATACATTTAGAACCGTACGAAAGGGATTTGGTTGTTCGATACAGAATTGATGGCAACCTAATAAATATAATATCACCTCCCAAAAGATTGCAGGCACTCATAGTCTCTCGTATAAAGATTATGGCCGGTCTCAATATCGCAGAAAAACGCCTGCCACAGGATGGGCGCGTCAAAATAGTTATAGCTGGTAAAGAAGTAGACATTCGCGTAAGCGTCATACCAACGTCCCACGGAGAAAGAGTGGTGATGCGTTTATTGGACAAATCCAATATGTTAATTGACCTTGGGAACCTTGGACTTAGGGGAGACAACCTAAAGCGATTAAAAAGTCTAATACAATTACCACATGGTATTGTACTCGTATCTGGTCCCACAGGTTCTGGCAAAACAACCACTCTTTACTCGGCTCTCTCTAGCATTAACACCGTGGAGAAAAATATCATAACAGTTGAAGATCCAGTGGAATACCTGCTACCTGGAATTGGTCAAATGCCAGTTAATACAAAGGTTGGCCTAACATTTTCCAATGGCCTAAGGTCGATCCTGCGTCAGGATCCAGACATAATTATGGTTGGTGAAATCCGTGATTTGGAAACCGCAGAGATAGCTGTACAAGCTTCACTTACAGGACACTTGGTTTTCTCAACCATTCACACTAACGATGCCGCCGGCTCCGTAACTCGGCTTGTCGATATTGGTGTTCAACCTTTTCTAATTTCATCTTCATTAGTAGCAACGTTGGCTCAGCGATTGGTAAGGGTGCTTTGCCCACATTGCCGTGAAGCATATGATCCTACAGAACGGAGTTTAGCCCAACTTGGTTTAAAGCCAGATGATATTGACAAGGGAATAGTGTTCTACCGAGCTCAAAGTTGCCAAATTTGCCGGAATACTGGTTATATTGGAAGAACGGGCATCTTTGAGCTTCTGGTAGTAGATGAAGAAATCCGACCGCTGATTACTGATGATATAAATTCTGTGCAAATAAAGGCAGCGGCTGCAAAACGTGGGTTTTTGGATCTTAAATCTAGTGGGACAAAGCTTGTTATTGAAGGTGCTACCTCGGTTGAAGAAGTAGTACGTGTAACCTCCGACGCGATATAGGAGAAACACATGCCGATTTTTGAGTACATAGGTTACAGCCCAGTTGGGGAAAAAATCGCCGGAATCGTCGACGCAGACAACCCAAGAGCGGCCCGCCAAAAACTGAGAAGAAACGGAATAAGAACAACAGGCATCATGGCCGATTCTGGTGGCACCAAGGAGTTTTTGCGGGCACCGATGGTAGTTTTAACCAGCAGAATATCATCCAAAGATATATCTGTGTTCACTCGACAATTAGCAACAATGCAAGCAGCTGGGGTTACATTGGTAGAATCATTAGACACTTTGATATACCAAATAGATAATGTAAGGTTTAAAAAAGTCATCACTGATATTCGAGAACGAGTCTCCCACGGTTCTTCCTTTTCAGATGCTCTTGCTGAACACTCTACTCACTTTAATGATATGTACGTTTATCTTGTTAGAGCAGGCGAGATGTCTGGAGCCATGGAGCAGACTCTAAATAAGTTGGCCCACTTTAATGAACACAGAATGAAACAAAAAAGCAAGCTAACAACTTCAATGGTATATCCACTAATAATGACCTTTGCTGGTTGTGGCATACTACTTTTCCTTCTAGGCTATGTGGTGCCAAAAACACAAACAATGTTTGAAGAAATGAGTCAAGCATTGCCATTGCCAACCATAATTCTTATTGCTGTGTCTAATTTTCTATCTAATTGGTGGATTGCTATACTACTTTTCATAATCATTGGGCTTGTTGCGCTGAAGTATTACTCAACTAAAGAAAAGGGAAGGGAAAATCTGCACCGAATGCTATTAAAAACTCCTATTATTGGACCAATAATACTGAATTCAAATATAGCCCAGTTTACTGGTGCATTAAGTGTCCTATTAACTGGCGGAGTGGGACTTATTGAAGCTCTTAACCTAACCGAAAAGATGCTGGACAACCAAGTGATAGGGGATGCTATAGCAAAGTCAGCTGTGGCCGTTACAGAGGGTGAATCAATTGCCGTTCCACTGCAAAGTTCTGGTCTTTTTCCGCCAACAGTAACCCAAATGATCACTACTGGCGAAAAGTCAGGATCTCTTGAAAATATGCTTGCCAAAATATCTGAGGCCTACGAATTTGAAGTGGAAACCTCACTCTCTGTATTGACCTCTATGGTTGAACCGATTCTAATACTTGTCATGGGGGCCGTAGTAGGCTTTATTGTCCTCGCCATATTGCTACCAATATTTGAACTAAGCCATATTGTGGGTTAGTTGGGAGGTTATGTCTGATATGAAAAGAGTAATAAAAAATTGTCACGGTTTCACACTTATAGAAATCCTTATTGTTGTCGCTATAATAGGTATTTTAGCTGCTTTCATCATCCCGCGAATCATGGCTAAACCTGAGGAGGCACGACGTATCAAGGCTGTGGTAGATATAAAGTCAATTGAAACCGGACTCAATATGTACCATATAGATAATGGTGTCTTCCCAACTTCAGAACAGGGGCTCAACGCACTGGTGAATATTCCAACAACAGGAAACATCCCGAAAAGATGGCGCGAATACGGTTATTTGCCCCGCATACCTAAAGACCCTTGGGGGGGTGATTATATTTACCTATCCCCTGGTGCCAACAGCCCATATGACCTATCTAGCTATGGCCCTGATGGTCAAAGGGGTGGGGAAGGTAAGGACGCTGATATAACCAACTGGGAAATACAGTGAAATCGTCTCCACTACTTAATCGTTATGGATTCACTTTAATAGAGCTTTCAGTTGTGTTGCTGATAATAGGAATTATATCGGCTTTAATTATTCCTCGATTGACCAGTGTTGGCGACTGGCAACTAAGATCTTCTGCAAGACGGTTAGCTGCTTCCATAACATACTTGTATGATAAGGCTTCCACTTCCCGCCTTGTGTATCGACTTACAATTGATCTGGATAATGGAAAATATTTTGCGAGTTTATTAAACACAGATAACCAGTTTGAAAAAATTGCAACGCGGTATGCAAAAAACACCACTTTACCCAAAACCATTAAAATCAATTGGGCGCGTACTCAAAGACATGGTTTAACTAAAGATGGTACTATTACCATCCATTTCCTGCCCTCCGGTTTTATGGACTTTGCAATTATTGAACTTGCAGATAACGCTAATAATGTCTACACACTTAAATCAAATCCGCTTACCGGAGAAGTGAAAATCACCGAAGGAAAATCGCAGCCAGGCTTGCTTGATGACCGTATATCTCTATACATAGACTCAGAACATAGAAGTGCAGCATGATCAATAAACGCAACAAAACATCTTTCAAAAAAGGATTCACCCTCCTCGAGGTAATGGTGGCTTTAGCAGTGCTTTCATTCTCTTTGATTTCTCTGCTTTCGGCACATAATCAAGCTATTCACATGGGAGCAGAGTCTATAAAAATTACTAGAGCAGTGACTCTTGCTCGCGAAGAAATGGAACGAATATTCATAACCACACTTCCAACAGTTGGGGAACCGATCACACATAAGCGTGAAGATTATCCTGAGTTTGAATGGAAAACTTATGTTGACAAAACTCCCATACGTGAAACTTTTAAAGTTGCAATTGCAGTTTATAAAATAAGTGATCAAGAAGGATCCAATGTTTTTACCCTTAAAGCATATCTGACAAAATGAGCACATTATATGGCAGCAATTTAAGGCCGGGCCGAAAAGGGTTTACCTTAATAGAGGTGCTTGTAACAACTGCTATCATCTCACTAATAGTAATCATGATTTATTCTTCATTTGCCGCTGTTTCTGCTAGTAGCGCTATTATGGATGAAAAAACAAGACTTAACCACACTGCACGTTTCATTATACAAACATTAAATAATGATTTAGCCTCAGCCTCCCTGTTGCCAAATAATAAAGCTGGAGTATTTAATGGTGAGGATAGCATAGGAGATATGCAGACAGACAAAATCAAATTTACAGGGTATGGGAAGAAGTTTTCATTCCACGGGCCAGATCAAGCCCTTATCGTATGGTATGTCGATGAAACTGGAAAAGATAATCAAAATGTTCTCATGCGGGGCGAAAGCTTTACTGCATTAAAACTTTCCACTGCAAGTGACGAGGAAGGTGCTATCCCTGTTACCACTAAATTGCTGTCCTTTGACATAAAATATTTAGTTGCAAATGAGTGGGAAGAAAGCTTCGATTCAACACAATCTTGGCAACTACCAAAAGCGGTAAAAGTAACAGTTAAGCTGAGTGGACAGACAGGTGCGGTATTAGAAAGCAAAAGCCTGATTCCAATAGGAGGCGGAGAATGAGACGTAACCGCATTCTACAAAGCCAATCTGGGGTTGCTCTCATACTTACAATTTTTATCGTAGCCTTACTTACAATCACTGTGTTTGATTTCCTGTATAATTCGTGGATACAAGCTACACTTGCCACCTCTTATCGTGATGAAACCAAAGCTTATTTTGCTGCTCGCTCAGGCCAGGAAGTAGCAAAGCGTATCTTAATAGCAGATGCTAAGTCAAAGATTAAACTTGATACTCTAAGCGAGGAGTGGGCCCAGAAGGCCATACCATTACCTATAGATGACACATATGCATTTTTGACGATCCAAGACGAGTCCGGCAAAATCAATCTGAACAAACTAACTTCCGACAAAGGCTATAGAAATGACAAGTGGGTTGCACTGTTCACCAGACTTTTAGACCAGCTGGGTCTAGATTATACCCTAGCTGCCTCAATAGTGGATTGGTCCGATAAAAATAGCCTAATATCAACTGGGGGAGCAGAAGATGGTTATTATTTATCCTTGAAAAACCCATACCATTCAAAAAACTCTCGTCTTGATTCCCTAGATGAATTATACCTAATCAAAGGTATCACCAAGGAAGTTATGACCAAGCTTCGGCCCCATGTAACTCTATGGGGAGATGGTCCAATCAACATAAACACTGCCACTCCTTACGCATTACTAGCCCTTGACGAGGCCATGACAAATGGTCTGGTAAAATCAATTGTCGCTAAAAGGCTAATTAGACCTTTTAAAAAGCGCGAAGATATTAAAACAATTGCAGGCATGGCCGATATATACCCCAATATCGCTCTGCTAATTAATGTAAAAAGCGATTACTACTCAGTAGATACCAGCGCTACTTTTGGTGAATCATCCAGGTCCATTCATGCCGTCTACAGGCGAAACGCGGCAGGGACCAAAACACTTTTTTACAAAACTTACTAGGATCTTACTATGGCAAACAAGGTGTTTGGAATCGAAGTCAGGAATGATGACATAAGAATAGCCATTATTGATAGTCGGTTTCGCGTACAAAAGGCTATACATCTCTTGAGAAAGAGTCAATGGCTCAAGTCTGATAAGAGCACGCAAGAATACTTACGGTCTGCCATGGACTTGCTTGGGTTTAATCCTGAAGTGGATTATGTAGTCACAGTTTTACCAGGAAGGTTGCTTACTTGTAGGAAGTTGACTTTCCCAATGAAAAAGCGACGGCAGATTGAGGAAGTGCTCCCTTACGAGTTGGAATCATACATGCCTTTCGAAGTGGAAGATATCTGCGTAGGTTTCGACATAATTGAAGAAGATGAAAACGGTGCGACAGTGTTGGTGGCCGTTGCATGTAAAAATGACATGAAAAAGCATCTTGAATTTTTTGATCAGGCCGAGGTAGTTCCTGATGCAGTAGTGGCAGGGCCACTATCTTTATTTAATAACGAACTTTCCGGCACACAAATGCTACCACGTATTTTGGTCTCAATAGAATCAGACTATATTTCTGTGGCCCTTTCGGAAAACCAACAGCCGTTAATGTTCCATTCATTTCCGGCCACAAATGATCCGACTAAAGTTGCAAGAGAAGTAAAAAGGCTAACCTATTCAGTAGGTCAAGAAAAAGGAACAAACCTTGGCGAAGTAATCGTACAAGGAGCTGGTTGCGTGAATGCAGATTTTATCAATAGACTTGGTAACAACTTAAATGTACCAGTAAAATTTCCAGTACTAGATAACTTTGAAGCAACAGTAGATAGCGATAATTCAAATGACATCAGTAATCTCGCAGCTGTGTTTTCTGTTCCACTAGGCGCTGCGTACGCCCTAGCCAACGCCAAAGTAGATAAACTTTTGAATTTTCGCACTGGTGAATTTAAACGAAAAGCCAGACTTATAGGACAACGAGCCCAGATGCTTACAACCGCAGCTCTAATAATGCTGGGAATATTTGTGTGGGCTTTATCATTTGGTGGGGAAGTAATCGCTCTTAGTTCAACATACAATGACTTAAAGAATCGAACAAGAGCCGAGTTCAGGCGGGCAATACCAAATGAAACAAATATAGTCTATGAAACGCAACAGCTTAAAAACAGTTATAAAAGATTACTGAACAAATCTCATTCACTCGGAATTATCGGGTCGATTACTGACCCAGCTCTAGACCGACTTCTAGACATCACTCGATCAGTACCAAGGACTGGCAAACTTGATGTAGAAAATTTTGTATATGAAGATACAGAAATAGTCATTGCTGGAAGAACCGAATCTTTCGAACAAGTGGAGCAACTCAAAAAAGAGATCTCGAGATTGCTTTGGGTAAATACCACCACTGTGGACCATGCAAAGGCTGGGGTGAATTCTGCGTATGTGAATTTCCGACTAAAAGTAACTGTCAGTCAGTAGACCCATGAAAGGTATCGATTTGATCTTTTTAACAAACATGAGTCATCGAGAACGATTATTGCTTGGTGTAATAATCATCATTAGCCTTGTTACATTCTTATGGGTTGGAATTTACGAGCCTTTGACCGACCAGCGAGCATCGTTAGAACAAAAAATATTAAGTAAAAGAGGTGAGCTGATGGAGATTTCAGCAATTGCCGATAGATATGTAGAAGTCAAAACCGTTATTGATTTGATTAATCAACGGATTAGCTCTGGAAAAACCAATAAATCTCTCCTCGCTTCAATGGAACTCCTGGCAAAAAATTCTGGGCTTAGCAGTAATGTGGTTTCCATGTCCCCCACGCAGACCATGCAATTTGACGGTTACAAAGAATACGGGGTTGAGCTTAGACTTGAAAAGGTTTCGTTGCCTGCACTAGTTTCATTGCTACAAGAAATAAAAAAAACAACTGGGTACGCCAGAGTCAAGCGTATGTCTGTAAAAACAAATTATGAAAATCCAGCATTTCTTAAAGTGGCTCTCCGGGTATCAAACTACAAACGCATCACAAAATAGCCTATGCAAGTTACCTTAACGAAGATAAAGACATTGTTTAGGGCCAAACCAATGGCAACCACGATAGCAATTTATATAGTTTTTTTTATTGTTGCTTGCCTGTTATTTTCTTATCTTCGCTTTCCAGCAATAGTGTTTAAGCCTGTAGTAGTTTCTGCTGCCAAAGATTTAGGCATTAACATGGACGTCTCACAAATGGATCTAGTTTTCCCGCTTGGTCTCTCGATGACAGATGTAGAGGTAATTCCACAAAAACGGGCACGGCGAGGGATACATCTAGAAAAATTAAATATACGGCCAGCTTTGATCTCAAGCATTTTTGGTAATGAGAAGTACATATTAAAGGCCATGGCCTATGGTGGAACTAGTGCAGCAGAGGTAGGGGTATACGGCAAGGATTTAAGTGTTAGCTTCACCTTCGACGATCTTAATCTGGGAGAAGTTGAGTTACTAAAAAAAAGAAAATGGTTTGTACTCTCTACCGCATTATCCGGATCAGGGAATTTGGAACTTCCTAAAGGGCTGCTTATAAAAGGATCTGGCGATCTGGACGCAAAGTTAAACAGCGGAATTGTCAAGCTTGGTAAAATCTTTGCCCCTGACGTACAACCAGTAATAGTTTCTTCAGGAACAGCCCGCCTAAAGATGAGGGGAGGTAGAATAGAGTTCAATCGATTCGAGGTGGCAGGGCCCCAGTTGAGCATCAAAGTAACAGGTAGTATCAACCTTACATCAGCACCTCGACATTCGCGACTAGCTCTTACCGTAGCAATTAATTTAGATAAACAGCTTGCCGAGCAGCTTGGCCCAATGGGAATGATATTTTCCGAAGGGAAAAAAACATTTCGAGTTGGGGGCACTTTACAAGACCCAATCCTCCGTTAATATAAATCTTGTTCAAGGCAACCTTTTGAGCTGATAAAAGGTTATTACGCTCTTATGATCTGACATCTTTGCCTTCCATTCAATTTAATAATTGTTTGCATGAAATTGTCATCAATAATTACCATGATAACGTTTTTAAAGCCCATGGGCGCCGTGTATGCCCATTTGCTATTCTTGTGACATATCCGATATACTTTAATTCATTGTTCGCATTGAATTTGGGCCATTGGCAGATGGGTTTTTATGCTGATATTTTTTATGTGTGAGTTCAGCCAATCTCTTTACCGTTCCCTTAAGTGTACGGACTCTGATTGTTATTTTTACCGCTTATTTCTATAAGAATCGTTTTCAAGGAGGTTTCACTATGAAAAAAGTCTTCGTCGCGCTGGTCGCCATTATTTCTATCGTTCTGTTGGCAGAGACAGCCTTGGCTAAGCGAATATTTGTAACCATCGGGTCCGGCAGTGTAACTGGCGTTTATTACCCGACGGCGGGGGCTATTTCCAAGATAGTGAACAAAGGCAAAAAAGATCATGGCATCAGAGCCACAGTCGAATCTACAGGTGGCTCTGCATATAACGTGAACGCCATGGCTATTAAAGAACTAGACATGGCCATAGTCCAATCCGACGTGGGATACCGGGCCTATAACGGCATCGGCGATTTCAAGGGCAAGCAGGTGAAAAAGCTTCGCTCGGTTTTCTCCATACATCCAGAGCCGTTTCACATTGTCGCCTCCGATAAGAGTGGAATCAGGACTTTTCGTGACCTCAAGGGCAAACGGGTAAACATTGGTAATCCTGGCTCAGGCCAGCGCTCCACATCTGAGGTCTTATTCGGAGTCACTCCCTTTGGTGTCAATGATATGAAGGTGGAAAGTCTTAAGGCATCGGAGGCTCCCGACTTCCTTCGCGATGGAAGGATTGACGCATACTTTTACACAGTTGGCATAGGCTCTGCCAATATCATGGATGTGGCCTCTTCCCATAAAGTTAACATCATATCCGTGGGTGATCTGGTCATTGAAAAGCTTACTAAAGGCAGGCCATACTTTGTCGCCGTGGATATTCCTGGTAATGTGTACCCTGGTAATCCAAATCCAATAAGGACATTTGCAGTCAAAGCCACATTGCTTACCACCACAGATGTATCCGATGTAGTGGTATACAACGTTGTGAAAATGGTTTTTGAAAACTTTGAAGAATTCAAGAAAACCCACCCCGCCCTCTCCATTCTTACTCCTGATCAAATGATGCAGGGTCTATCGGCCCCATTTCATCCAGGCGCGGTAAAATATTATAAGGAGAGGGGATGGATCAAGTAATTTTCTCCATGTTTTGGGAACCATCAACACATGGTAACCTTGTATTTGTGAGGTGCAGGCCGTCACCTAGGAAGGTAACAATTTTTTTCAAATTGAAAAATTAACGAGGTAATAGAAAGCCAGATAGATCGTGGATGAAAATTATCGTATTAATGCAGTAACCTTTGTAGATAGATTCGGCAAAGTAAGGGTCACTGTATCTGCTTCTGAGACCGGGGATCCTTTCATTGCCGTGTAAACTTCCAGGGTGAGGATTATGCCCGATACAGGACAAGCACACCTTGCCTGATTCCGTATATTGGCAGAAATAGTAATTTGTAATGATTAATCATACCCACGGGCGGCAGGATGCGGTTGAGAGCGCGCTTGAAGTGGAGGCTGGCAGAAGGCATACCCACGGCCCAGCAAAATGGACTCTGGCGGCCCTTTGCGTTGGGTGGTCTTTGTTTCAGTTATCTGTGGCCAGCTTTGTAACTTTGGACGCATGGAGGGCAAGGGTAATACATATCGCTTTTGCCCTGGCCATTGCCTACCTGGCCTTTCCGGCCAAGAAAAAGTCTAAAGCCATCGATTACATCCCTTGGTACGACTGGCTATTGGCCTTTGCGTCTGTTTTGTCGGTAATGTATATAATTTTCGACTTTCAAGGTTTGCACCAACGTCCAGGCATACCCCTGACCCGGGATATAATAATTGGGCTATTAGGTGTTGCCTTTATTATGGAAGCCTCTCGCAGATCCCTTGGTCTTGCCCTAACCGTTGTAGCGGGAGCATTCCTCGCCTATTCAATGCTAGGTCCATATCTACCCGAGATCATCGAGCATCGGGGTTACTCTATACGCAGAATCGTCGATCATCAGTTTTTAACAACTGAAGGTATCTTTGGTGTTCCATTGGGTGTATCGGCGGCATTTGTGTTTTTATTCGTGCTCTTCGGCAGCATGCTGGAAAAGGCTGGGGCTGGACAATATTTCATAAACGTCTCTTTCAGCCTGCTAGGGAGGTTCCGTGGTGGTCCGGCCAAGGCGGCCATACTCTCATCCGGGCTCACTGGCATGGTCAATGGCTCTTCTGTGGCCAACACCGTTACTACCGGAACGTTTACCATACCGCTTATGAAAAAAGTAGGGTACCCGGCCGAGAAAGCGGGCGCCATAGAAGTTGCGGCTAGCACTGATGGTCAGCTCATGCCGCCAATCATGGGTGCGGCAGCATTTATTATCGCCGAGTTTTTAGGAATTACTTACCTTGACGTAGTTCGAGCCGCCATAATTCCAGCGCTGGCCAGCTATCTCACACTTTTTTATATCAGCCACCTCGAGGCGCTCAAACTTGGGCTGAAGGGATCGCCCCCAGACGAGATTCCAAGGTTTTGGCCAACATTGCTCCGTGGTTCACACTTTCTAATTCCTGTTGCCGCACTAGTAATATCGCTTCTGATATTAAAACAGTCCCCTGTGGCAAGCGCCTTCAACGCCATCGTTATACTTATGGGTGTGATGGTAATTCAATCGCCACTTAATGCGATGATATCCAAACAACCAGTGGGACCGGCATTTTTGGATGCATTTACAGATATCTACCATGGACTGGAAAGCGGGGCGAGAAACATGGTTGCCATTGCCGTGGCCACAGCGGCGGCAGGTATAATCGTGGGCACCGTCACACTTACAGGCCTTGGGTTACGGGTGGTGGAGGTTGTCGAAGCGATCTCCATGGGATCGCTGCCATTAATGCTATTCATAACCGCCATCGCGTGCCTCATGCTTGGCATGGGCCTGCCGACAACAGCCACATATATTGTCATGGCCACTCTTACAGCCCCTGTGATCGTTACCTTGGCCGGAGACTCAGGTGTGATGATCCCGCTACTTGCGGTACATCTATTTGTGTTTTATTTCGGTATTTTGGCAGACGATACGCCACCGGTGGGTCTATGCGCCTATGCCGCAGCGGGTATATCTGGGGCCGATCCAGTAAAAACGGGGATTCAGTCTTTCACGTACGATATCCGTGTAGCGTTGCTACCCTTCATGTTCATATACAACAACGAAATTCTGCTCATCGGTGTTGAAAATTTCTGGTATGGACTCTTTGTCCTGATCAGTACTGTTGGTGGAATGTATGCTTTCGCCTCGGCCATACAAGGGTACGCCATCAGCAAAATCGGCTGGCCAACCCGGGTTATCATGCTGGTAATCACCATCGCGCTTATAAACCCTTATTTGCTAAACGCCGTTATCAAACTTCCCAGCGAGAAGATATACGCCGCCGCTGGATACCTTGTCTACGCAGCCATACTGTTATGGCAATGGAGATCAATCCGAGGTAAATCGGAGATTTTGGAAAGATGATGGGCACCATATGTTTTCTACTATAGTAGATCACTGGCAAGATGTGATTAGGTTTTTAGATAACAATATGTCAACCAACATAAGAAAATTTGACAGTCAATTTTTCTTAGAGCTTCCAATTCTTTTTATTTTTTTCAGCACTGGCAGTTCACTATCTAACATACATGTCTATATCGGATTTGAAACATCCACAAACTCGGAAGTCACATCAAGGTTCTCATTTATCCATTTTGCTAAAGCCATTGGGCCAAGTCGTTCGGTAGCATGATGACCTGCTGCAACGTAATATATGCCTTCCTCCCGGGCAAGATGATATATCCATTCGCTCTCTTCCCCAGTGAGAAATACATTTGCTCCTACACTTATCGCTTCGCGTAACAATGACGGCGCACCCCCTGAACATATCGCGATTTTCAATATTGCGCCTGACCCTAAACCATAACATTTTGCGTCTGGGTTGATTTTCTTACGCACCGCACTTATAAAATCATCTATGGAAATAGGTCTTTGCGCTTGTGCCAAATAACCTATTGACCTGCCATTAAATTCTCCAAAGGGCTTTTCATCAATCAGGTTAAGTGCCCTTACAAGGCCAATATTATTTCCTACTTCTGGATGGCAATCTAGCGGCAAGTGATATCCTAGCAGGCTGATATCGTTGCTCAGTAATATTTTTAGTCTGGCCTTTAAGCTCCCCCGCACAAGCTTATGATCTGAATCCCAAAACATTCCATGGTGAACTAATATCGCCTGCGCACCCATGGATACTGCTCTCTCGAATAACTCCATACAAGCGGATACACCCACTACCATCTTGTATATTTCTGCTGCACCTTCTACCTGCAACCCTTTGGGGCTGGAATCACTAATCGTGCTCACATCCAGAAGCTCATCTAATGTGGCCACCAAATCTTTGAGTTTCATCATTTTTGTAATTCTCTCTAATTCAGTTGTCAGGTTAGTTAACAGTTTACAACAAAGCTGGGCCAAGGTTTTAACCACATTTGATATAATCCTTATTTTACTATTAAGATCGATAAAGCAGCAAAGAAATGAACCGAGTAGCAGCCATAGATCTTGGGACAAATACCATTCGTATCCTTGTGGTCAAACCCAATCAGGCTGGGTACGATACCCTTTACTCAGATCAGAGAATCACCCGCCTAGGGGAAAACCTGGAAAACAGTGGCTTTCTAGACCAGAGAGCCATGGAACGAACCACAAAGGCTATAGTTGAAATGTTGGAAAATACAAAAAAATTTGCCCCCACTCGTCTTCGTATCGCAGCTACAAGCGCAGGTCGCACTGCGCAGAACACTGCTGAGCTCGCTGTAATGATACAACAAGCCACTGGCTATTGTTTGGAAGTAATTCCTTGGATTGATGAGGCGAGGCTTTCCATGCTAGGTGTGCAATCCCATCTCGATAAAGCGATAGGCGATTTTATTCTATTCGATATTGGAGGTGGGAGCACTGAATACATTAGCTCGACTAACGGAACAGTTGCTTCAAGCGCAGGTACAAACCTTGGTGTGGTGAGGCTTACGGAGAAATATATTACAAAACATCCAGTGGACAACGATGAGTACAAGGCCATGCAACAAGAAGTAGAAACGACGGTTGAACAAGCTTTTAATAAACTAGGTGAGAAATCTTATAAATCAATTAGGTCATTAGTGGGTACGGCGGGCACAGTAACTTCTTTAGCAGCAATCGACCTTGGGCTGGTGGAGTACTCAGCTCAGTTAGTCAACAACCATGTGTTGACATCTGAAATAATTGATAGAATGAAGAACAAACTTTTTGCCATGGAACTGCATGAGAGGGGTAAAATACCTTGTCTGGAAGGTGGGCGTGAAGATCTTATTGTGGCCGGATTTGCCATCATTGAATCAACAATGAAATTAGCTGGGCTAGACCGGATATATGTATCCGATTACGGATTACGCGAAGGTTTAATAATAGACATGCTGTATAAATAAAATGAAAAATAAAAGTTTATCAATTCCACTTGCCATTATCGGTGGTAGCGGTGCACATAGCCTGCTTTCAAAAAATATTATTGGAAAGCCTAAAATAATTACTGGTATTAAAACACCATTCGGTAAAACTGCAAATCTTTATTCCTATAAATCAAAAGGACTAGAATTTTTATTTCTACCAAGACACGGGTCAGATGGATATAAGACATCTGCTCCATTTGTTAACTATAGAGCCAACATATGGGGTCTTAAAGAGCTTGGGGTACAACGCATAATTGCTTGGTCCGGACCTGGGGTAATCAATCCAACGTTCGAAGTTGGACATTACGCTGTACCACACGACGTTCTGGATGTAACCAAAAACCGACCGTCCACATTTTTTGAGAAAGGTGGGTTAGGGTTTATACGCATGAGCCATCCGTTTTGCCCCGATATGCGGCATGCTATTATTTATGCCCTTAATCAATTCGGATGTCCACATTATGATGAATCTATATATTGTTGCACTGAAGGGCCAAGACTTGAGACACCGGCAGAGATTAACCTTTATCACTCCTATGGGGCTGACCTAGTGGGAATGACTCTGGCTCCAGAAGTTTTTTTGGCCCGTGAATTGGAAATGTGCTATGCAGCTGTGTGTTATCTGACAAACTTTGCTGAGGGCCTTGCCACTAGAGACTACAAAAGTGGCGTGTTGTTTGAGGGAATGATGACCGACAAAGAAAAAGTGGCTGTGGATAGTTCTCTTGGCAAGATTCCTAGCATAGTCACATCGGCCTTTCAAGCCATCGTAAATCATGACAGGGAGTGCGATTGTAAAAATGCAATGTTACGTTACCGGGAAAGGGGTGATATTAAAGACGACTGGAGAACATGGATTGACCCATAATCAGGACTTACTGCCTTGGCACAATCACATAAGACACTAAAGGTTTCAGCACCACTAGTAGTAGCCACCAATAGGCAATGGCTAGAAAATGCGACAATTATAGTTAAAAATGGAATAATTACTGATATCGGACCAACGAGAAACCTTTCAAACGTAAAAGCAGATAAAGTAATTAAACTCAAAGAAGGTTTAATATCAGCTGGCCTTGTAAATGCTCATTGCCACTTGGAACTGAGTTTTTTAGCTGGTAAACTCAAACGACGAACTCTATTCACCGACTGGATTGAGGACCTCATAGCGGCACGTCTAAAGGCTACAAAAATCACAGTATCTACTGCTACCGCGAAGGCCGCTAGGCGGCTGATAGAAATGGGTGTTACTTGTGTTGGTGATGTAACCTCAAGTTTTGACGTCACACCCGTACTGGTAAAGACTGGTCTTCGTGCCACTGTGTACCATGAAACATTGGGATATGATCCGGGAATTGCCAACGAACAGCACAACAATTTAATTTCCAGAGTTTCCTCTGCCACGTGTACTGATCTTATTAGGCTAGGTGTTTCACCCCACGCAGCATATTCCGTTTCTGGCGCTTTACTAAAAAAAACTACAGAATACGCAAAAACAAAAAGGCTTCCGCTCACAGTTCACCTGTGTGAAACAGAAGATGAAACCACGTTTAGCAAATTTGGCAAAGGACCATTCTCACTATTACATAATCGCAGAGGGGTATTTAATGTTAGTGTGCATGGAAAAACACCTGCCAGGGTTATGGCCGATGGCAATGCATTAGAAAATGCTCTATGTGTGCACTTCAATTATCCTTCAAGGGGTGATATTGCCCTACTGAAGAAAAAAGGTGCATCAGTGGTTTTCTGTCCGAACTCGAACAAGTGGTTTAAAAGAAAAGTTAATCATGCACTGCCTAAGTTGCTTAAAAATGGGATTGCCGTTGGATTAGGGACCGACTCTCTTGCATCAAATACTGACTTAGATATTCGTGCCGAAGCCAGGCAGGTAATGAAATTATTTCCGGACATGCCTCTAGAAACAGTTTATAAGTTGATGACAACAGGTGGTGCAAAGGCAATGGGAGTGGATAATGGACTGGGGGAATTAAAACCGAGTTCTCCTTTTGATGCAATCCACTTAAACATAAATGTAAGTGGGAAAAAAAGTCCGCTACATGCAATAATTGATTCTCGTGGTCCAGTTCTCCGATCATGGGTAGCTGGTAAGGAAATATTTAATAATAATTAACACAAAAAAGCTTTTTGACATGAATGATATCGTTATCGATTACACAAATATTTTTCAAGAGATCATTGGCGAAGAAAACGGTATTACCGAAGAAGCAATAACAGCCCTTAATAACAGGGCTAAAGACATTCATAAAGACCTTGTTGCACGAAGGAAATCTGGAGACAAACCATTTTATGATCTACCTTATGAAATGGAAAAGACCAATAAACTCATACGGGCAGCCAAACAAATACAAAAGCAGTTTACAACCTTTGTGGTATTAGGAATTGGAGGTTCTGCACTGGGGACAACGGCACTTCTTACTGCCCTCGGACACCCAATACATAACAACTTAACCTCAAATAAAAGAAACGGTGCATGCCGCCTATTAGTGGCCGATAACATAGATCCTGATGAATTTTCTGCACTGCTATCATCACTTAAAATAAGCGACACGGTCTTTAATGTTGTCTCTAAAAGTGGTTCGACTGCTGAAACCATGAGCCAGTTCATGATAGTGCAAAAGTTGCTTGAAAAAAAACTTGGCGAGAAATGGAAAAAACACATCATCGTTACTACAGATGCTAATAGCGGCACGCTCCGAAACATTGCCGACAAGTTCAAGTTAAAATCTTTTGTAGTCCCTGATGCAATTGGGGGGAGGTTTACTGTCCTCACCCCCGTGTGTTTATTACCAGCCGCAGCGGCAGGGCTGGATGTGATCGGCCTACTCAAGGGAGCAGCAAGGATGGATAAACGATGTAGTAAGGCTGAAATAAGGAAAAATCCAGCATACCTTTTTGCCTCCATACATTACCTCTTAGACACTACCAGGGGTAAGAAAATAACCGTAATGCTGCCATACTCATATCGCCTTAAAGACGTGTCTGACTGGTTCCGCCAACTATGGGCAGAATCCTTAGGCAAAAAGGTAGATGTAGATGGCAACCATGTCCACCTAGGTCAAACACCTGTTAATGCATTAGGAGCAACTGACCAGCATTCACAGATACAATTGTATGTAGAGGGCCCTTTTGACAAGCTAGTTTGCTTCCTTGAGACTGAAAAGTTTAATGCAGATGTAACTATCCCTGAAGGCTTTGAGGATCATCCAGGGATCTCTTACCTCTCAGGTCATACAATGGCAAATCTTCTTATGACTGAAAAGAGCGGAACTGAGCATGCGCTTGTGATAAATCACAGGCCAAACATGACTATCAGACTACCTGAGGTTAATGCCAACAGTGTTGGCCAGCTACTTTACATGCTTGAGGTCTCTACAGCTTTTGCCGGAGGATTATACCGTGTGAATGCTTTTGATCAGCCTGGGGTTGAGTTTGGCAAGCAGTATGCCTATGCCGTAATGGGTAAGCAAGGATTCGAAAAGAAAAAAGCCGAGTTCGAACAGACAAAGCTCCCTCCACGTAAAGTACTATAAATGGAAATAAGCTAGCCCTATCCTAACTTTTCCCTTCCTGTTTTACGCAGCAGACTCATCGAGTTTCTTTGACGATAAAGATTGGCGTTATGGTATGATTTTACATGTGATAAGCACCAAGAAGAGGGAAGAAATGAATATAAGTAAAAAGGGTGCTGTATATATTTCTTCTCTTATGATATCGGCATTTCTTGTAAGTTGTGTTACGAACGCGGTTACTCAAATGCCATTTCAAACTCATAGCATTAGAAAAGAATCAAAAGATGAACTTAGGAATGTAAAGTCCGTATATATTGATTTCTTTAAATGTCAATGCGAAGAAACGATACCGTTAATAATCCAAAGTAGCATAATTGAAACATTCCTACCCAACGGGGTCAGCTTGACGGCCAAAAGAAATGATGCAGAAGCAATAATAGAAGGTGTTATTGCTATAGTCGATGATTCTAAGTCTGGAGTATTTACAGGAGCAAACATTTTTTCTGGTTCCCATGGTTCTGGCATATATGTCTCAGCAGTTACGGCTAGAGTTACAAACAGAAAAGGAAATATTCTAGCTATGGCTTCTGCAACACAGGTTAGAAGCAGAGATTGGGTTCCAGACCCACCGCCACTCATTGGAAGATGGGTTGGAGAAAAATTAGTATTCGTTCTTACGGGTAAAGATATATCAAGTCGTCGTCCTCGGTCTGCTAAAGACTCGAGTTTGCCAAAGTAGTATGTTTTAAGTGGCAATAAGTGTTGGCTGTTCCAAGGACAAAAATAGGTTAGAATGAGAGTTGTATAGATGCATCTGTCGCGTAGTCAAGAAAGGTAGCGGCTCCACCAACCTCTACACCCTCAATTAGGTCACTCTCTTTCACTCCCATAACATCCATAGTCATCTGGCACCCTATCAATTTCACGTTTCCCATTCTACACATTTCAAGTAGGCTTTCAATAGAAGCCACATTCTGTTTACCCATCCAGTTTTTCATCATTCCAGTTGCCACAGCAGTCATACCGGGTAACATACCAATGATATTTGGCACTGGCATAGGTGCCGCCGGGTTTGCAATAGGCGACACACCCAGTGATTTATTCTTGTGTTTATTAATGATATCCAGGCCGTAGAAAGTGAAAAAAATTCCCGCCTCCATTTCCATTGCCGCAGCGGTGGAGGCCAAAATAAGTGGTGGGTAAGCCATGTCTAAAGATCCGTGTACAGCTATAATGGCTATCCGTTTAGGAGTTTCTTCTGACATACCGTCGCCTATGCAAAATTAAAAGTTCTTCATTATCCCTTTTTTATTGTAAAAGTGTAAACACCATCTGCTTCGCTACTTTCTAAAAGTTCATTTCCTGTTCTTTTGGCCCAGGCAGCAATGTCATTGGCTGATCCGCTGTCAGTCGCACTCATCTCTAGAATCTGTCCTGCCTCAAGCTCGTTGATCGCCATTTTAGTTCTTAAAACAGGCTCTGGGCAGGAAAGACCTTTGCAATCAAGTATTTTATCGGCCATGCAATAACTCCTTTAACAAACGTGGTTGTCATATTTCACAAAATTAACCTTCTCAATCAAGCCTGCTATTTTTGTGCAAGCTATGCGTAAAGAGATTACAAGAATACCTACATCCTGTATTATTACCTTACCATATGACAATTGATCTAATAAATACATAGTGAGTTTATTATGGCAAAGTTCAATCAAATTAACGGGTTAGACAATCCTGTCCCATTATTTCCTCTGCCAAACGTCGTTCTCTTCCCTGGTGTAGACCTATCTCTCCATATCTTTGAGCCTAGATACCGTGACATGTGTCACGAAGTTTTGAAAAATTCACAGTTGCTAGCAATGGCTAATTTCAAGCCCAATTGGGAAAAAGATTATTACAAGAACCCTGAAATACACGAGACAGTGTGCGTCGGAAAGGTAGTATTAAGCGAAGAGCTTGAAAATGGAAAATACAATATTACACTTTTGGGAATAACCCGAGCAACGGTATTGAGTGAAAATAGGACACGCCCATACCGCGTGGCTACAATTAAACCCATTAGAGATGAGATTCCGCCGGATAATCTAAAGGAAACATATGACAAATGTATCCAGGTTATAGATCTTGTTCGCAAATGGGGAAGCAATAGTCAATTATTAGAGATGGGTCTTCCAAATGTGCAAAGAGATGATCCTGAGTCGATTATTATCGCCTCGTACAGGATCGCAAGTGCTATAAAATCTAACGCTGAAATAATGCTATTTTTGCGGGAAGCTGAGTCAGTGCTGCAACGGTTTGAATATTCGCACAAGTTACTTTCACGGGATTTAGGTGCTGCTGCGTTTCACCAAACCAATAGTTCATTTATGGGGCAGTCGCTAAATTAGCAATGTATTATCAACATGTAGAAAGTACGATAGCCAGCCTTAAATAAAATGGTTATAGAACACTGCCATTATCCATGCGAAATTGGCAAGTACCAGCACCACCTTTTCATACATTAAAGTGCGCTTAGTTAATGCTTTATGCTCATCATCTTTCCCAGCTTTTTTTAGTTTCCGTTTTTTTCCACGCCAGTAAAAGTGCAACAAAGCTCCAATTATTATAGCTAACCCCCCCAAAGTTATCTTCACTTGAAGCCAAATGGACCCAAATATGATTTCCTGTTTTACCATTAAAAGATAAGTTGCGGTGGCTATCATTAAAATAATTATGATGTCTGTGGATAGTCTTATCCGACCATGGATTATTTTTACAGCATGTTCTTTGCCAGGGCTTGGCAAAATTTTACCCATCGCCGGGCCTACCCCAAGTTGCATGATAACCAGCGTAACGGCAAAAGCTGCCCCACAAAGCATATGGACTACTGTTACTAATTCACTCATTATTAAATTCCTTTATAATATTTACTACCTGGACCAACTCCCAACTAAATTTATGACACGGATTATGAAAATTGATTTATGTGGCAAAAGCAAACTGGAAATCACTGGGTATCAGTAGTTTGAAGTTAAAAATAACTAACCTGTCTGTTGATTTAGAATTTTTCCTATTTCCTCTTTTTCCTTTTTGGTCATTTTTATCTCCAATGATTTCATGTTGTCCTCAACCTGACCAGGGGTATTCATGCCAAGCAAGGCAGAGGTTACGCCTTTTTGGTTAATCACCCAATTAATTGCTAGATGTGACAAAGATATGTTTCTGTCCTCTGCAAAGGTTTTCAGCTTCTCAATTGTATTAAAAGCTTGACCAAGTTTTCTCTTTTGGAAAATCCCAATCCGACCTCTCTCCCTCCAACCAGTAAACTTTGAGTTTCTATCATACTTACCGGTCAGAAGCCCGGATGCAAGTGGGCTATATGCCAACACGCCAATATCTTTTTCAACACACACGTCTAATTCATTCCCTACGATCTCTTGTTCTAGCATGTTTAGTTTTGGCTGTAACGATACTATTGGAGCAAATTCATGTGCGGTTTTAAGTTGCTCTACGTTAAAATTACTGACCCCGATAAATCGTGTTTTCCCCATTCGTTGCAATAGATATAAAGCGACCATTACCTGGTCAATGGCACTTTTAGGATCCGGAAAGTGTATCTGGTATAAATCGATATAGTCTGTTTTTAATCTTTTAAGTGAGTCTTCTAACTCTTTTATTATGCTTGCCGGAGATAAATCATTTGTTATGGAGGACAACTCCTTTGATTGCCAGGTAAGACCACATTTAGTAGCAATTACAACCTTGTCGCGACGCCCCGCAATGGCCTCGCCAACTATTTCTTCTGCAAGGCCAAAACCGTATACAGGGGCTGTATCTACCAGGTTTATCCCGGTATCAATAGCTGCTTGAATAGTGCTAATTGATTGACCCCTGTCTTTGCTGGACCAAAAAGGTGGACCCCCTATACCCCACGTGCCTATAGAAATTGGAGAAATATCAGGTCCTTCTTTTCCGAGTTTTGCTAGTTTCATGACTGAAAAGATACCACGAACCTATGAAAAGAGAAAAAAATACTTTAATATTAAATGTAAAATATAGCTTTATCTTACTTTATTACCATTTTTATTTTAATGGGTATTGTGCAATCATTTTATGCTTATCTGTAAGACATCAACGATGTGTAGTTAGATATTGGAATCAGTTATGAAGATCCCCAAAGAAACAATAGATACAATGTATGCGCAATCCTGCAAAGAATACCCAGACGAGTGTTGCGGGGTTATTATAGGCCAAGAAGACATACCAAAAACTTTTAAGGCTCGTCCTTGCGCAAACATTCAAGGCCAACTAAAGGAGCTTTATCCAGACATGTATCAACGAGATGCTGATACCGGGTATTTTCTGGATCCCAAGGAACTATTATCAATAATGAACGAGATATCTAAAACCGGTTTGGAAATTGTTGGATTTTACCATTCGCACCCAAATCACGAGGCGTACTGGTCAGCTGAAGATCACCGGGCCGCAATGTTTGCAGACACTAACGAGCCATCATTTCCTAAGGTCTTTCACTTTGTGGTCTCCGTCTATGAAGAAGGAGTACGTGGTGCGGCCATTTTCAAATGGAATGAATCCAAAATGGAATTCAACAAAATTTTGTCCATATAAAAACAATTTTCAGAATCAATAATTCATTCCGCCTACTGATTGTACCTAGTAGCAGTTTTGGTTTAAACTCCACATTCTTTTATTAAGAAATTTGTTGAAATATCACTTTTATTCAATGTGATGAATCTATTTATTGCGTTGTAGTGTAATTATTTGTTAGAGTTACACAGTTGATAAAGGTTGAATCTTTAATTTAGTCCTGTGAGGCTAGAAAGAGCAACAGAATGGTGACACTGAGTTTCAAAAGCCTACCAGAAAATATTTATCCTAAACTGATGATCAATTCCTTATTAATCAATGATTTCTATAGATCATCGAATGTCTTATTACAAGAGGACAACGATTTTGGCTAGAGCTAAAGCTTCGAAAAAGATAATAAAGGAAATGCCATCAAGCGAAAAGTTGTTTGTCAGCAAACCTAAAAGTAAGTCAGCAGAGAAAGATATTATCCTTACAGCCGTAAAACAACGCCAAGTGATTACTCGGATGGCGTACGAGATTGTTGAAAAGAATAAAGACCTTGAACACTTTGTAATTGTAGGTGTAATCACTAGAGGTTTTGTACTTGCCAAACGCCTTGCTAAAGAATTAAAACGCATTTCTAAAGCTAATGTACCAACAGGGTCCTTAGATCCAACATTGTATAGGGATGATTTCCGTACTAAGGGGGCAATTCTTACCAGCAAGGAAATGGAAATACCTTTTGAGGTTAAAGACAAAACAATCTTATTAGTTGATGATGTTCTTTTCACCGGAAGAACAGCAATGGCATCCATGACCCATATTTTTGATCTTGGCAGACCAAGACAAATCCAACTTGCTGTTCTAATAGATAGGGGGCATAGGGAACTGCCGGTTCGCCCAGACTACTGCGGTAAAAATGTTCCTACGCAATATGTGGAAAAAATTAGGGTTAGATTTAAGGAATGCGATGGGCGAGATATAGTGCTAAGTGGCCTTGATACTTTGCCGGATAAAGGGAAAGATCGTGACTGAACATGATTTTTATCATAAACATCTAATTTCGATGGAAGATTTAACACCAGAGGACATTTCCCAAATTTTAAATACGTCCAAGCTAATGAAAGGTATTTCCGAAAGGGACGTTAAGAAGGCTCCAACGTTGCGGGGTAAAACCATAATCAATATGTTTGCGGAACCAAGCACACGGACAAGAACAAGTTTTGAGATTGCTGGCAAGCGACTCTCAGCGGATGTTATCAACATAAGCACATCTGGGTCATCCATGTCAAAAGGTGAGTCTCTCAAGGACATGGTAGCGAATCTCGAGGCTATGCGCCCTGACCTTATTGTTGTGCGGCACAAGTCAGACGGTGCTCCGGCAATGATTTCGAGATGGACCAATTGTACCGTTGTGAATGCCGGTGATGGCCGTCATGAGCATCCAACTCAAAGCCTGTTGGACATGATGACTATTTTAGAAAGTAAACGCAAGTTGGAAGGGTTAAATGTGGTGATTTTCGGTGATATTAAAAACAGCCGGGTTGCTCGCTCAAATATGATCGGAATGAAAAAGATGGGTATGAATATCACTGTTTGTGGACCCAAGACAATGCTGCCACTTTATGTTGAGGAGATGGCGGACAACGTAACCACATCTCTCGCAGATGCCGTTGTAGGGGCCGACGTGATTATGGCACTTAGAATACAAACGGAACGACTGGAAAAAGCAAAGTTTCCTAATGCCCGAGAATACTCAAGACTATTCGGGCTTACGCTTTCCCACTTAAAAAAAGCCAAACACAATGCCATAGTACTGCACCCTGGGCCAATAAATCAGGGAATCGAAATTTCTCCGGAAGTGGTCGAAGGCCAGTGGTCAGTGGTCCTTGACCAAGTAACAAATGGAGTAGCGGTCCGCATGGCGACATTATATTTGTTACTTGGTGCAGGATTACAGAAAACAGAATAGCAATGGATGATCTACTAATAAAAAATGGAAGGCTGATTGACCCAGCAAATAGCATGGATGCTAAAATGGACATACTTGTATCGAAAGATAAAATTGTCACAATCGCCCCCAAAATAAGTGCAAAAGCTAAGACAACTATAGATGCAAATAAATTGTGGGTAACTCCAGGCTTAATTGATATACATGTACATTTCCGTGAACCGGGATACGAATATAAAGAAACAATAGAGTCTGGCAGCAAGTCGGCAGCAGCGGGAGGGTTCACCTCTGTCGTTGCTATGGCCAACACAAATCCAGTAAATGACTGTGCCCAAGTAACCGAGTTTATTTTGGAAAAAGCCAATAATACAGCAGTTATCAACGTCCACACAGTTGGTGCTGTCACAAAGGGTATAAAAGGAGAAGCCTTAGCTGAAATAGGCGAAATGGCGAAAGCCGGTGTCGTTGCCTTATCTGATGATGGCAAATGTTTAATGAACCCTGGTTTACTTCGTGATGCCATGGAATACGCATCAATGTTTGACCTTGTAATACTAGAGCATGCGGAGGATCAATCCCTTTGTGGAAAGTGGAGCATAAACGAAGGTCGAACAAGCAACAGACTAGGTCTTGTTGGCGCTCCTGCTGCAGGTGAAGACTCAATAATCGCAAGGGATATCACGTTGTCCAAATATTTAAACATACCAATCCATTTCTGCCATGTCTCAACTGCTGGATCAGTTGACTTGATTCGCCAAGCAAAGAAACAGGGGGTGCTAGTGACAGCAGAAG
The DNA here is from genome assembly GCA_002500605.1 of Nitrospinaceae bacterium UBA7883. Classification (GTDB taxonomy): domain Bacteria; phylum Nitrospinota_A; class UBA7883; order UBA7883; family UBA7883; genus UBA7883. The sequence continues at coordinate 198,321 of DLRR01000021.1, forward strand.
CAACTCCGCATCATTTCACTCTTACAGAAGATGCAGTTGGATCTTATGATACCAATTGTAAAATGGCCCCACCTTTACGGTCCAAGTCAGACGTTACTGCCATAATTGGTGGTCTTATGGATGGCACTATAGACTGCATTGCCACTGATCATGCTCCTCACAACGTGGTTGAAAAAGAGGTGGAGTTTGATTGTGCTGCCTTTGGAATAGTTGGGCTTGAAACAGCAGTTCCATTAGCCATGTCTTTGGTAAACGATGGACACATGAAACCGTCGGATCTGATAGGATCGCTATCATCTAAACCAGCTAAAACATTAAACCTATCCGGTGGTTCTTTGGACATTGGTAGCCAAGCTGACATAACTATAATAGATCCAGAGCTCGAGTGGATTGTCGAACCATCCAAATTTGCCACCAAAGGAAGAAACACGCCTTTTGGTGGAAAGCGAATGCGGGGTCGTGCAGTTGTGACAATTGTAAAAGGTCGAGTGGTTTACAAATTCAATGGAAAAGATATAGATTCAGATGAGTGATAACAAGGAGCGCAAGGCTTACCTTGTTTTAAAAGATGGACGGGTCTTTCGTGGCAAACCTTTCGGGGCATTAGGACAATCTAGTGGTGAGGTAGTCTTTAATACAGCCATGGCAGGTTATCAGGAAATACTGACTGATCCTTCGTATGATGGACAGATTGTTACCATGACCTATCCTCTAATTGGTAATGTTGGGGTAAACTCCGAAGACTTGGAATCACGAATGCCATCAGTTCGTGGTTTTGTTGTTAAAGAAGAAAGTCATATCCCGTCTAGTTGGCGGAAAGAAAAAAGCCTTGGCGCTTATCTTAAAGAAAACAATATAGTAGGTATTAAGGGAATAGACACTAGGGCGCTAACCAGACATATTAGACTCCACGGTACCGTGCCTGGAATAATAAGTTCTGACTCAAAAGATATTGAGAAGTTAAGGGTGATAGCTTCCAAACTTTCTGGACTAGACGGAAAGGACTGCGTTAGAAATGTAACATGCAAACAAATATATGATTGGAATGGTGGACTGTGGACCCTCAATGATGGGTTTTCACAAAACACCAATGAGGCAAAATATAAAGTCATCGCTATCGATCTTGGAGTCAAATGGAATATACTGCGGCATCTGCACAATATAAATTGCTCGGTAACCGTTGTTCCGGCAGATACCCCGGGAAGGAACATTCTAGCCATGGACCCTGATGGAGTTTTTTTAAGCAATGGACCAGGGGATCCATCTGCTGTTCCATATGTAACTAATACCGTAAAAACACTTATAGGGAAAAAACCGATATTTGGAATCTGTCTAGGTCATCAGATCCTTTGCCTAGCTTTAGGCGCAAAAACTTATAAGCTCAAGTTTGGGCATCACGGTGGTAATCATCCAGTCAAAGACCTGACATCACACAAGGTTGAAATAACAAGTCAAAACCATAATTTTGCAGTAGATCCGCACTCACTACCAAAACATATGGATATTACACATTTAAACCTCAACGACAGCACCGTGGAAGGTGTTTCCAGCAAGACCATGCCAATATTTAGCGTGCAGTACCACCCAGAAGCCTCTCCTGGGCCTAGTGACGCTTCTCATATGTTTGGTAGATTTAAAAGTTTTATGGAGAAGGGAGCTCTTTGAGTTTTTGAGTAAATGAGTATAGAACTTGAAAAAACGTTTTTTGCCGTTATTAACAATCTAAATAAAATGGCCTCAGAAGACAGGTTTCAAGAAAAAGCAGAGCTAGCCTTTAATCTTTACACTAGAAAGGTAGGCACTATTTTCCCTGAAGACGACTCGTATGATGCCCGTATATCGCTATTTTTAGAATGGTTTATTTTTGATTTTATGCTAACAGAGGATGGTGCCACCATACTGGATGTTTATAAAGATGAAATGGCTAGAGGTTCTGACCAAGAGCTTCTAATAATTTCGGCCCTAAAAAATCATGTTCGTGACATTTTCCTAGTTAAAGGCTCGAAGAATGGTGTTGCCAAGGTGAAAGCTCTATACAAAGATAAAATATATACTTTGTCTTGTGGGCATTTGGGTGATCTATTCGTTAAGGGAGGCTTGTTTGAAGCTCGTGTTGTTGAGTTGGATGGAAAATTGCTGCCAACTCAAGGTATCTGCCATCATCCCGCTGAAACCCTGAGGTTTATTAAATCGGAAATAAAACGAATTGAAGGATCAAACGGAAGTGTTCCAGATAGTCTCTTTTGTAAATTAACCAGGTCTAGTATTAAGCTAGAGCGCTCCCGTTATATTGACGCAAGCCAAATCTATGAGACGCCTGATAAGTAATGCCTAAACGTACAGACATACAAAGTATAATGGTCATTGGAGCTGGTCCTATAGTTATTGGACAAGCTTGTGAATTCGATTATTCTGGAGCTCAAGCATGCAAAGCCCTTCGAGAGGAAGGCTATAAAGTTGTTCTGGTTAACTCAAACCCAGCCACCATAATGACTGACCCAGAAATGGCTGACAAAACATATATCGAGCCACTTACTGTTTTATCGCTAAAAAAAATAATAGAGCGCGAAAAGCCGAATGCCTTGCTCCCCACTGTAGGTGGACAAACAGCGCTTAACTTGGCAGTCAACCTGTCAGAGGCAGGGGTTTTGGCAAATAACGATGTGGAACTAATCGGTGCAAAGCTTCCTGCTATTAAAAAGGCGGAAGATAGAGCGCAGTTTAAAAAGGCCATGGAAAAGATTGGGCAAAACGTGCCGGATTCTGCCTTGGCTCACAATATGGAAGAAGCCGAAGAGATTTTGGGAAGTATTTGTGTTCCAGCAATTATTAGACCTGCTTTTACTTTGGGTGGAACTGGGGGTGGGTCTGCAAACACACGAGAAGAGTACTTTAAACAGTGCAAACGAGGTCTTGATGCAAGCCCTGTAAGCCAAATCTTAATAGAACAGTCCATTGCCGGTTGGAAAGAATTTGAACTTGAGATTATGCGCGACATTAGAGATAACGTGGTTATTATATGCTCAATTGAAAACCTAGACCCCATGGGAATGCACACGGGCGATTCAATTACTGTTGCCCCAGCCCAAACTCTTACTGACCGGGAATATCAGCTAATGCGAAATGCAGCCATAGACATTATTCGTGAAATTGGGGTTGAGACTGGAGGATCTAACATTCAGTTTGCTGTAAACCCCGACAATGGTGACCTAGTAATAATTGAGATGAATCCCAGGGTTTCACGCTCATCGGCTCTAGCCTCCAAAGCAACAGGCTTTCCGATTGCAAAGATAGCTGCAAAGCTAGCTATCGGATTTACTTTAGACGAGATTAGAAATGATATTACTAAACAAACCCCATCTTGTTTCGAGCCAGCTATCGATTATTGCGTTGTCAAGATGCCACGCTTTGCTTTCGAAAAATTTCCAAAGACGGATAAACGAATAGGTACTCAAATGAAATCGGTTGGAGAAGTGATGAGCATTGGACGAACATTTAAAGAAGCCATTCAAAAAGCAATGCGATCTTTGGAAATAGGCTCCTTTGGCTTTGATCAGCAACGTCAGCTTGACCACCAAACTCTGGAACATCATCTAACCAATCCATCTGCAGACCGACTTTGGCACCTGGGTGAGGCGCTACGAGAGGGTTATGATATAGACAAACTCTATAGCCTCACCGGTATTGATCCATGGTTTTTGAGCAACATTGAGCTAATTATAAAAACAGAAGAAAAGCTTAAAGCTAGTGGTATAAAAGATAGCGAGCATATGCGGGAATTAAAAGAACTTGGTTTTTCAGATAACAGGCTTGCAGCTCTTGCTAACACCACTGAAGACAAAATTAGGGCGAAACGTATTGCGTACAATATTCGCCCAGTCTATAAGCGGGTTGATACTTGCGCGGCAGAGTTTGAAGCCAATACACCTTACCTATACTCAACTTATGAAGAAGAGTGCGAAGCTTTCACTACAAACCGCAACAAAATTATGATTCTTGGTGGTGGACCAAATCGGATTGGTCAAGGAATTGAATTTGATTATTGCTGTGTACATGGGGTAATTGGTTTAGCTAAAGACGGTTTTGAAACAATCATGGTCAACTGCAACCCAGAGACAGTCTCTACTGATTATGACACTGCCGACAGGCTGTATTTTGAGCCATTGGCATATGAAGACGTTATGGAAATCATTGATCTTGAAAAACCACAGGGGGTTATAGTCCAGTTCGGTGGACAAACACCTCTTAATTTAGCTATTGCATTGGAGAAGGCAGGCGCTCCAATAATTGGAACATCGCCGGCCGCCATCCACATGGCAGAAGACCGGGAAAGCTTCAAAACCTTGCTCATGAAACTAGGGATAAAACAACCGCCAAACGGAACCGCTACAAGTCTATCAGAGGCAAGGGAAATTGCAAACCAAATTGAATATCCAGTTGTAGTCCGGCCTTCGTATGTACTAGGCGGCCGTGCTATGGAGGTAGTATACGATGATAATTCTCTTAACTACTACATGACACATGCTGTGCAAGCCTCACCTGAACATCCTATATTAATAGATAAATTTTTAAGCTCGGCCACTGAGCTTGATGTTGATGCGATTTGTGATGGTGAAATTGTTGTGATTGCTGGAGTAATGGAACATATAGAGCAAGCCGGTGTCCATTCTGGTGACTCTGCATGCTCATTGCCACCTCACAACATTAGCAAAACCATGATTGAGGAAATTAAAAGGCAAACCACTTTACTGGCCCTTGAGCTAAAAACCGTCGGTCTTATTAATATTCAGTTTGCCATTCAAGAAGAAGAAGTGTATGTCTTGGAAGCTAATCCAAGAGCATCCAGAACAATTCCTTTTGTATCAAAATCTATCGGCCAACCTCTGGCTCAACTAGCAGCCAGGGTTATGGCAGGGAAGAATCTACATGAGTTAGGATTTACCAAAGAGCCAACTATCACTCACATAGCTGTAAAGGAGTCGGTGTTCCCATTTACCAAGTTCATTGGCGTAGATACAATTCTTGGTCCTGAAATGCGGTCTACCGGTGAGGTAATGGGGATAGACAAGGTTTTTGGTAAGGCTTTTGGTAAGGCTTCCCTGTCAGCAGGAACTTCCCTGCCAAGCAAAGGTTGTGCGCTAATATCTGTCACGGATGAAGACAAAGCCAAGGCAGCCTTAATTGCTGGCAGGCTAGCTCAATATGGATTTACATTTTTAGCAACACCAGGAACTGCTCGGGTGCTCGAAAAGAGTGGCATTATCGTGGAACAGGTTATGAAAGTTGGCGAGGGGAAACCAGATTGCGCTGATGCTGTTGGTGGAGGGCTCGTCGATATGGTTATTAACACTACAAGAGATAAAAAGGCAATCGATGATTCATTTTATATTCGCCGCAATGCGCTGATGATGAACATACCTTATTTCACCACAATGGAAGCAGCAAATGCTGCAACAGATGCAATAGAAGCCTTCTCGCATGAAGATCTTTCTGTGTTGTCATTGCAAGAATATTACGAGGCTTGCAAGAATAGCGCTTAAAAATAATTATGAGAAAGACAACTTCAGCGCTGACCGCGATCATACTTCTTCTATCCTTCAATCTGGCACAGTCAAACCAAACTGATTATGAAATTATTTCAGAGAACTGGATGAATATACTTTTCGAAGGCCAGAAAATTGGCTTTCAGTCTCAAAAAATCGAAAGCACAAGTGCAGGCTATATGGTGACTAGTAGGTCTGTCATAACGCTTGATCTAAATGATGAGCCTCAAAACATGTCAACATCAAACATCATATATCTCAACCACGAAAAACATCTTGTCAGTTTTATCAGCTCACAAACCATGCAGAATCAACGACAGCGTGTAATCGGAAGAATTTTAAAAAATAAATTAACATTATTGGTGGAGGGAAGTGGTGATACATTCAAGAAAACAGTACAAATACCAAGTGGGGTCCATTTTGGAGAAACAGTTTCATTTTCACTTGCTGATGAGTTGATTGTCGGGAAATCTTTCACTATCCCCATTTATCTCTCTACTCTTCGCATCATTGAAGAACTAGCGGTACGCATTTTAGAAAAAACAATAAAGAAAAACTTTGGGGAATCTTACGAAGTATTTGTTGTCGAAACAACCATTCATGGCATCAAAACAATCAAATATATTACGGCCGATGGAATGGAGCTTTTTGAAGATGGGCCATTGGGGTTCAGCGCTATAAAAACGACAGAAGAGAATGCCTTAAAATTGGCCAAACTGCATGTTCCAATCCAAAGCTTAATAGCGTTTAGCCTTGTCAAGCCTGATAAACCTTTGAATGATCCTATATCGATAAGTGAGCTACAACTGGCAATAACAGGCATTGACGGTTATGATGATATACCAAGTGACTATCGCCAAACACTAATTGCTGCTTCTAGCACTCCTGAAAAATCTGCACCAGTCGTTTTGCGTCGCTTTAAACCTAGCGTAGCTTCTTATCAACTCGGAACCGCAGTGAAGGTGGACAAAGAATCGCTTGCTGCAACGCCGGAGATCCAGTCACAAAATGGTACAATCAAAAAACTTGCAGCAGATATAATAGAAGGCGAAACGGATGCATGGTCTGCTGCAAAAAAAATTAATCGTTGGGTATATAGCAATATCGAAAAAAAGCTTGTTGATTCATTCTCGGCTTTAGATGTATTGAAATCTCGCAAAGGGGAATGCCAGAGTCATACAAATCTATTTGCTGCATTGGCTCGTAGTGCTGGTATTCCTACACAGGTATCTGTTGGGCTGGTATACTCGCCTCAGCATAAAGGTTTTTTGTACCATTCATGGCCTTCGGTTTATATTGGCGAATGGGTTGCCATGGACCCAACATTAGGCCAAGATGTTGCTGACGCTACACATATAAAACTTGCTAGTGGTGAGCCAGGCAATCAACTTAACTTGTTGCGTTTAATTGGCAAAATTTCTATTTCCATTCAGTCCATTATTAGGTAATGATCTCCCGATATAAATGAATTGTATAATTTTAAAAAATCAAAAGCTCGCTGAAGGCTTTTTCTACCTTTCAATTAAGCCTAAGGCTCTCATTGGAGGGATCAAGGCTGGACAGTTTGTCATGGTACGCGTTGGTACCAGTTCGGTTCCGCTGCTCCGGCGCCCTATGGGCATTGCTGACTTCAAAGTCGATGGAAGTGAATTTGGACTTTTAATCCAGATCACAGGCATCGGCACAAGGTTGCTCTCAAATTTGGTGCCTGGTGATAATCTTGATGTGCTTGGCCCATTTGGTAATGGTTTCCCTCCTGATTTAAAGGGGGAAAAGATTTGGGCCGTTGCTGGTGGCACGGGCGTAGCTCCCTTCATGGGAATAGCCGCCAACAACATATTTGGCAACAAATTTAAATTGCTATTAGGTGCTAGAAGTGCAGACTTCCTTTTACAGACCTCCTTTTTTAGCGATCGCGGTATTCCCGTGGATGTGAGCACAGAAGACTCCACAAAAGGATTTGGCGGCCTTGTAACAGAGTTGGTAGATAAAAACATTAAGAGTAACGGCAAGCCAGATGTAATGTTTACTTGTGGACCGATATCAATGATGAAAGCCTTGGCTAGTGTTGCTGACGAACATAACATTCCTCTTTATGCATCGCTTGAAAATCGAATGGCGTGTGGATTTGGCGTTTGTCTCGGTTGTGTCCTAAAAAAACAAAATGAAGATCGATTTTTCACTGTGTGCAGGAAAGGCCCTGTTTTCCTGAGCAGTGAAGTTGAAATATTAAATACATGAATACACCTAATATATCTGTTAATTTGGCAGGCATAAACCTTAGAAATCCAATTATTGCCGCTTCAGGCACTTTTGGTTACGGTCTTGCCTTTCAAAATTTTTTAGACCTGGGAAATATAGGAGGTTTTGTAACTAAAGGTATTTCACTTAAGCCCCGAGTTGGAAATCCAGATCCACGGATATGTGAAACACCCTCTGGAATGCTCAACTCCATTGGTCTCCATAACGTAGGACTTGAAAAGTTTATCACTTCTAAAATGCCCGAAATTAGAAAAGTTGACACCAGCGTTATTGTCAACTTTTTTGGTGAAACTGTGGAAGAGTATGTTGAACTCGCCAATCGTCTCGATCAGGTGGAAGGAATAGACGGGTTGGAAATGAATATTTCATGCCCAAATGTTAACAAGGGTGGATCTTCATTTGGCACTGATTTATCTGTCACGTGTAATGTTGTAAACCTTTGCCGCAAGGCGACAAAAAAACCACTAATAGTAAAGCTGTCCCCAAACGTAGGGGATATTGTTGAATTTGCAAAAGCTTGTGAAGATAACGGAGCTGATGCCATCTCAGCAATTAACACTTTGGTAGGAATGGCTATAGATATAAAAAGCAGAAAGCCACTATTGGCAAAACGCACTGGTGGTTTAAGCGGGCCTGCTATAAAGCCAATTGCTGTGCGCATGGTGAATGAATGTTATCGCTCGGTTAAGATACCAATAATTGGAATCGGTGGTATAGCAACAGTCCAAGACATTATTGAATTTACCCTGGCAGGGGCAACTGCCATTCAAATTGGAACTATGAATTTTGTTGATCCTGCCATTTGCGAAAAGCTGGCTGCGGAGTTAGCTCCTTTGCTAAACGAACTTGGGGTTGACAACTTGCATGATTTAATAGGGCAAGTTTCCTGATGACCCCCCCCCTATTTGCCCTCCTATCCTCTTTCCTTTTTTTCAATTTGAAAAAAATTGTTGCTTAAATGGGTAACGAAATTTGGACTTTAGAAGGAAGGAGATACATTTATTTGTTGCTTAATAAGCAGAATATGGATGAAACGTTCCTTAACTTATTTTTCCTTGTTTGACGCTCTCCCACTTAGCGCTTGGATCATTTTATTGACGTCTGCATTTGTTGCCGTGTTATTTAGTATCTTCTCCATCGTTTCATTTTTTGTTTTACCACGCAAATGTTCCAATGTAGCATCGGCAACTGCAAAAAACTCCTCAGCACTCATACCCTTCTTTGTTGCAGCAATGAAAGTCTCAATGAGTTCTGATTCGATATTGCTTCCTTTTGGAGCCATAGCTTATCTCCAGTAAGTATCTTTCCTATTTCTTTACAGATTAAGAAACACCGCCTAGTCATGTCAAGCCGTTATTCGTGTTCCGTTACTAATTAATAATACAATCCTTTAAGAATTAAACAGTTGCTAAGTTATGGTGTAACGAATAAATAATAACACTCAAATAAAAAGGGGGAGTGGGCACCAAAATTAAACCACGCCAAGAAAATGAGGGGGCATAATATTGCCGGGCAAATCTAACCGCTCACTCCCCAAAAACAAAAGGCCGTTAAAAGGGAGATTGCACCCAGTTCACTTGGATCTTCCTTTAATTGCAATACACAGACTCGAACCGATCCGATACCACACACACAACAGGCAGGTCTTCTGGCTCATGGATCATCCTACTCGTTTAGACCTTCCCACATGGCTAACTACCATGCAGTGGCACTTATTAAAACTTTCGTACCCACTTACAGCGGCGGGACCGCAGTCGAATTACACGACTTTCCCTTTTTCATCTCAAAATTTGGCTATGGCAAACCAACTGAGAACCTGATGATAATTGATTATCACATAAGCAAAATATGCATTCAAGGAAAAACATGCAACTTGATTCGTGATTACCATTCCAAATTGTCGTAATTGCTGTGAAATAGTCCTTGCTTTAATCACATTGCCTAAATTTTGACTTTATACAAACCTTTGCCCGCTTTTCAGCTTCTTCACGTTGTGGCCGAGTCATTTGCTTAGTTATGCTATCTTTATTTTCAGAAGCTAGTTTATTCCCTCTCACCGCCGCAATGTCATACCACATGTGTGCAGTGACAACATCTTGATTTACACCTTTACCAAGCTGATACATCCACCCAAGGTTATTCTGTGCAGTGGCATGTCCTTGTTCTGCTGCCTTTCTGTACCACTTAACTGCTTCTGCATTGTCCTCTTCTTTATTTATACCTATCTGATATCGAAACCCAAGTTGGGCCTGTGCAGTGGCATGTCCTTGTTCTGCTGCCTTTCTGTACCACTTGAACCCCTCATCATAACTCTGCGCAACCCCTTCACCATAGTCATACGCTCGACCAAGCTGGGCCTGTGAGGATGCATGGCCGCTCTCTGCAGCTTTTTTGTACCATTTAACTGCTTCTACTTTGTCCTGCTTTACTCCCTCACCTCGTTGGTACATCCATCCCAAACTGTACTGTGCATATACATACCCATTCTTGGCAGCTTTTTTGTACCATTTAACAGCTTCCCTGTAATTTCTTTTTGTTTTATTACCATTGTAGTACATTCCACCTAGCTGACTTTGTGCAGTTATGTTTCCTTCCAATGCTTTAATTTTCACTTTTTCCAAAACATTATCATCTGCTTGGATCAAAGGAGGTAACATTAAGAATGAGAGAAAACATATTATTGGTATATATTTCCTTGCATTTATATTGAATGGGATTCCATGAGTCAGCATTAATTATTAACCTTTAATTATTGTCCACATTCAACCCATAGTTGTTGCTTTGCATAAAAAATCTTACGTAGTCATTCAACCTGTACAGTGGCTATCAATTGTGATTATCGAAATTTTCCTAGATGAAGCCCAAGAGCCTAAAGATGTTGTGCATACCGAATCAATGAAACTGTGATGGTTTAGCCCTAAAAATCTATTCCCTTTTGAGCGCGTACCCCCAGTTTTTTGGGGTGTTTGATCTCTCTCATTTCCGTCACCAAATCCGCCCGCTCTATTATATCATCCGGTGCCCCCCTGCCTGTCATAACTAGGTGCATTTGTTTTGGTTTTATATCAATAAGGTTGATTACCTCTTTTGAGCTTACTAGGTCCTTTTTGCGTGCATAAAAAATTTCATCTAAAATCACAGTATGGTAGTCACCGCTGGCAATGGCTTCTTGCGCCTTTGCAAGAGCAGCTTGGGCAGCTATTTTATGTTCAACCATAGAGTGTTTGTTGGTAAAGGTAAACCCAAGGCCTTCTTGCTCAATATCAAACTGCGGCCCCAATCGATCTACCAATTTAAGTTCACCAGCTTTTCCTGAACCTTTGATGAACTGTATCATTTTGCATTTCAGCCCATGGCCCACAGTTCGCATAACAGAGCCCAGTGCCGCTGAGGTTTTTCCCTTGCCATTACCTGTATAAATCACAACAAGGCCATGCACCTTAGAATGTGAACCCGTTTCGGTTTGTTCCATCGTATGTAGCTTACTTCAAAATCTCACAGGCAACTTCAATTAGGCTGTCAATATTCCCATGCTCACCTTCACCACCGTAATCGGGTCTGTCTACAACAACAACCTCCGCTCCTAAGGCCTTTGCTGCATCAATTTTTTCGTAAGCCCCACCAGATCTACCGGTGTCCTTGGTGACAATTGTACCAACACCATAGAGTTCCATTTGTTCAATGTTGGTTTTAACGCTAAATGGCCCGCGCCCGGTAATTACTTTATCAAAAGCAAGCCCTGCTTCCCTGCAAGCTTTTAGTGAATCGTCGTTGTTTAAAACTCTGGCGTATAGATCTATACCGGAATTTTTTGATTCGTTTACGTAAGGAACAAGATTTCGCGACCCGGTCATTAGCAAAACCGGGTTTTCAAAAGATACCGCAACTTTTGCAGCCGCATCATGGCTATTGGTCCATGTTATTTTATGGTAATTAAACTCCGTCCTTGGCCTTATATATGTGAGGTATGGAAGATTAAGACCGGTCGCAATTTCCCTAGACGTTTTACGCACCATGGCCGCATAAGGGTGTGTTGCATCTACAAGCAATGCGACGTCTTCCTTTTTTATCAGCTCTTCCATGGCCTCAGGCTTTAACATGCCAGATCGTCTTTTTATTAGTTTGTGATTCCCAGTGTTTAGCTTGATGTCGGTTGCAGTTGAGACTATAACCGCGTGGCCACGCTCGGCGAGCCCAGTTGCTATGGGGGCAGATTCGCTTGTTCCACCAAGAAGAAGGATCAAAACCTTTTTCCCGCATAGCCCCTTGGCGTGACCATCCAGCCTTCGATATTCTCTGTGTTGCTAGAGCCAATTACCACAGTTGTCATCATTCCTATGTCCTCTTCAAGAAACTTTTCGAGGTTGGATATGATTATAGACTCCTCTCCTTCATAGCTGATGTTGGTGCAAACACCAACTAGTGTCGATCCATCTCTGTATTTGCTGAATATTGCTGCAGCTTCATTTAACTGCTCAACACGTTTTTTGCTACGCGGATTATAAAGTACGCAAACCATATCTGCAGAAGCTACTGAGTCAAGGCGTTTTACAATCTGCTCCCATGGTACAAGCAGGTCGCTTAGGCTTATAACTGCATAGTCAAGCATCAAAGGTGCTCCCAATTTTGCTGCAGCGGTATTGGCAGCAGATATTCCAGGTATAACTTCAATCTTAACGTTTGATTCCATTTTTTTGGCCATTTCAAAAGCTAGTCCCGCCATTCCATACACCCCCGGGTCGCCAGATGAAACAAATGCTACAGTCTTACCTTCTGCCGCCAGTTCAAGAGCTGTCTGGCAACGGTCAGCTTCCTGTGTCATGCCTGATGCCTTCATCTCCTTCCCTTCTGTTAAATCGGCAATATTGTCAAGATAACGGTTATAACCAACCACTGCATCACTTTCGATTATGGCCTTTTCAGCCCTATGGGTTCTGTCAGCCTTTCCCCCGGGTCCAATGCCAACTACATAAAGCTTGCCTTTTCCATTACTGATACTGGTCATATTAACTCCTCTTTGGCAATAGCGGCAGTTATGCCGTCCAAATTCAATTTATTAAGTATAAGGGTGGCCCGTGTACAGGCCAGTAACGCCGCAGGCTCAGCGACTGCTGGCAGATTCACACTTTTTTCAACCAGTTCTCCTGTTTTAAACGACCCACCAAGTGAACGAATTTGTGTCGATGAGATGAACTGTATTGGGAGGCCTAACTCCTTGGCCGCATCCAAAAGCCCGGTCTCATCAATTTTTACATCTGCAGATACAAGGGTTCTAACTTGCTCCATGGCTACTCCCCCTTTATCAATAGCGATGTTTATGGCCTCAATAATCTTTTCCTTTTCTTTCCCCTTGCGACATCCAATACCAATTATTATGTCTTTCACCGCCTCGGTCGTTGTTGATATTACCGGTTGGGCACCCACAGCATTGGCCACTGCAAAGCTCAAATCGTTTGCTCCACCTTCGTGTCCGCTTAACAAACTAACGGCGTACCTAGCGCCAACGTCCAACACAACTACAGCAGGGTCTGAAATTTTACTTTTAATCATAGGAGCTAGTGCGCGGATCACTGCTCCCGTGGGTGCCACGTAAACAAGACCATCATAATCGTTGAATATTTCTTCAGTCAGCTGTGTAACACGCTCGAACCTCTGGGCACAAATATTCGCATCGGCCTTTTCGTGTATATAAGCGTGGGCTCCTTTAAAACGTTTCATAGCCTTTTTCACAACTTCTGCTCCCTCTACAGAGAGGGTTATAAAAGCCACCTTCATTTTGTGGCCTTTCGAAACTCATGTGAAAAGTTCTTGTCGTACAGCTTGGAGGTTGTTCCTCTGGCCCCAATGGCGTGACCAACCATTATCAGTGCGGTTTTCTTTATACCAGCTGAGACCGTCTTATTTGCTATGGTTGAAAGCGTTCCTTGTACAATAATCTGGTCTGGCCAAGAGGCTTTATACACTACAGCCACTGGGCAATCTGCACCGTAGTAAGGAATCAAAGTATCAGGCACCTCCTTTATCTTATGAGTAGATAGAAAGATGCAAAGAGTGGCCTGATTTTGTGCCATCTTTTCCAGTTCTTGTCCTTCTGGCATGGGGGTTCGACCAGATGTTCTCGTCAGCACTACTGCTTGGGAAATTTCCGGCATGGTAAGCTCTGTTTTCAACGCAGCTGCCGCTGCTTGGAAAGAACTGACGCCTGGCACTACATCGTACTCTACTCCCATCTCCTCAAGCCCTTCCATCTGCTCATTGATGGCACCATAAAGGGAAGGGTCGCCAGTGTGAACACGGGCTACATCCTCATCAATTTCCTTGGCCTCTTTGTAGACTGCTATAACTTCGTCTAGTGTCATCGAAGCTGAATCCAGAATCCGTGCTTCTTTGGGCAAATATTTTAAAATATCTGGGTTAACTAGTGATCCGGCGTAAATACAGATTTTTGAACGCTCCAATATTTTTACCGCTCTGACAGTTATCAGATCTGGATCACCTGGTCCCGCACCTATAAAATAAACTTTCATTTTCCTGTATCCACTAAAATTACAGCTAAGTATGCGCCGTCACCAGTCTCTTCTCGCAAAGCTCTTAGGTCAGTAGAGATCTTCTCAGTCTCCAAGCCAGCATTAGCAACGAACACAGATTTATCGAGTAAGTCATATTTATCTAGAATATCTAATATATTATGTAGCCTTGAACCGATTTTCATCAAAATAACAGTTCCCTCGTCTGTCACTGCCTGTTCCACCTTTGACATATCGTCTGAAGTTGGAACAATTGTGATCTTACGTTTACCAACGCCAACAGGGAAGTCAGTAAGTGAGGCCACTGCAGAAAAGGCTGCTACGCCAGGAACGGTCACCACTTTTACATCTGGAATAATCTCTTTAAGCGACCTGAGCATATAAATGTATGTCGAATACAACAGGGAGTCGCCCAATGTTAGAAAAACAGCATCTTCACCATTAAGTAACACTTCTGAAATAGTTTTAGCCGATGCATCCCACTTTTCTTTCAGTTTGGTTTTATCGGTAACCATTGGGAATACAAGCTCATGTATTCGGGAGTTTCCGTTGATAAATTGCTCCGCTATTTTACGTGCAAGACTCTCTGACTTTATCCGCGCTTTGGGCACAAATATATTTGGGCACTCACCAATAATGCGTGACCCTTTTACAGTAAGCAACTCGGGATCACCAGGCCCTACGCCTATCCCGTATAATGTTCCAACGCTCATTTGTGAATCTCCTTTATCACAATAAATATGGATAGAGAGGCCGACTTGTATTCGTTTAGGCCATCCTCCGTAATTTCAGTTACACTCTCTTCTGGCAACGTCAGGTTTTCGAGAACGTAAATTCGTCGATTACCGTTCATACAACCTAGAAGTTTTCTAACCCATTTGATAGATTCATCTCTGCCGCCCAAGATAGCCACTTTGTCTTCTTTTGCATATTCCTCCAAGTCTCCCTCTGGATCTTGCTTATGGGCTGAAATTATCCTAGCTCCGGCCCATGATGTAGCTATGGCGGCAAATGCGGCTTGTATAGAGCTTACTCCAGGTACAATCTCGCAATTGTCATGACCAAACTTTTCTATTACCTTTTGCGCAAGGGAAAACATTCCTGGGTCACCACTAACCAGAACGGCCACCGAACCGCTATCAAACCGTTTTTCTATTTCTAAGACAGCTAGGTTCGTGTCGGCGCCAACGTTCACATGCTCAGCCGAACCGGTCCCAAACACCTCCAGCAGTCTTTTTGATCCAATAAGATACCTGGCTCCTTCAATTGCATTTTTGGCTGCCAAGGTAATCATATCCGGGGCACCTGGTCCGCACCCCACAATTGTTATTGGTTTTTCCATTTAGTCAAATCATCATGATGGCCAATGATTTCATTTTTCATATTTATCAAGGCGCATGAGATTTCAAATTTACCATCAACCCTTTTGGAAGCGGCCTCCGTAACCCCCATGGCTAGTTTTTGTGCTAGCTTGGTAATAGATTTTGGTGAAATGGTTGTAAAAATTTCCTCCGCCGTGTTTGCATCTTCTGGTGCTTTTATTCCTGTTTTTTTAGCCAGTGCTAATATTATTGGCACCGCACTGGGGCTTTTCGATGAGTGCGTATCGAAATATCCAGTGGTTAATTTGGCTAGTTTCCCGGGATGTCCTAAAATAAGAGCGGAATCAATGTCTTTATCCTTCGCGTAGTCCAGCATCTCACCCCATTCATTGCTAACTTCCACAACCCGGTCCTTGCCGACTCCCAACTCTTGCAGCGCTGTTTTTGTGCCAATATTGCCACCGGTAAAAATTAGGTTACGCTCCCCTGTAGCCAGCAAAACATCCAATGAGCAGCGCAAGGTAGCGATAATTGCCGAATGACTGTATGGTCTAACAATACCCGTAGTCCCCAGTATAGATAGGCCGCCTTCAACGCCAAGTCGGGGGTTGAAGGTTTTTTCTGCTACTTTCTCTCCACCAGGTATGGATATAGTAATACGAACAGACCGCTTTGTAACCTCCTTAACCGCCGTAGTAATCATCTCTCTCGGCGCTGGATTTATGGCTGGTTCGCCAGGGGGAATCTGCAACCCTCTGCGGGTTACTGTACCAACACCTTCACCCGCATTGAATATTATATCACCTTGGTCATCGGCCCAATCTGCAGTTACGACCACTTCCATTCCATTCGTAACATCTGGGTCGTCGCCTGAATCTTTTATAACAGTAGCAGTGGCAGAGTTTTCTGAAATAGCAGCCTTCTTTACCGGTATCATCCTTCTGGACCCATCTGGCATGGGTATTTCAACTTCCCCATTAATCTTGTCGCCGCACATCAGGCTTAAAGCAGCCTTGGCTGCGGCTGCGGCACAGGTTCCTGTGGTTATTCCTTGACGTAATTTTTCCATTAATAGTCAATCCGAGGTTACACCATGATGGTTATTTTTTACCCCGCATGAGTTGCGATAATGTTCCGCTTCTTCTATCGACATATGCACTACATCTTGCTGCCCATCTGGTATTGGGTAGTCGTTGCGGCTTTTGATATTGACTTCTCTAATATCCTCCCATTCCCAAGATTCTTTTATTCTTTTTTCCACTAGCGTAACCGTCGATTCATCGAACCCAAGGGTTTTCCCAAATATAAAGTTGACTCCTGGGTATTTCTTCGCCTCTTCTCTAACCATGGTTGGTAGATCAACAATAATGTGCAGGCCAACATGTAAGAAGTAAGGAATAATTATAACTTTTTTGGCGCCCATTTCTGCGCTTTTACTCATCGCATCAGGCAGACGTGGCCCAAGACGTTCCATGTAGCTAATTTCGACAAAGTCGTACAGTTGAGCGTTACGTTCCAACAGCATCGAGGCTATACGCTCCATTGCCGCAGATGCACCAGGAACCCGGCTTCCATGACCAATTAAAATTATGCCTGTATTTGTATTATTGCTCACTGTTTTTTTTCCTTTCCACTGCTATTGCGCACAATGAATGAATTGTGGACACAGCTATGGAACTGCCACCAAACCGACCGCTTATCCCGACGAAAGGGACTCCTAGCGACATAAACTCATCCTTGCTTTCCACTACATTTACAAACCCAACAGGCATAGCAACAACAAGTGATGGTTTTACACCGTCTTCCAGTATCATTCTGCTTAACTCCATCAGGGCAACTGGTGAGTTGCCGAAGCAAAACATTCCACCATCGGCCAGTTTGTCCTTCGCTTTGCGAATGGCATGTAGAGATCTTGGCATACCAGACTCTTTGGCTTCTGCTGCCACATCAGCATCTGCCACATGACAGTGGATCATATCTTTTGTATAACCAGGAAAAATAGACTTTAATCTGGCGGCTGAAATTCCAGCCTTCAGCATATTTGAGTCGACATAAATGTGTTTGCCACTGGAAAGAGCATTGGTCGCCGACTCCATTGCATCAGGCGACATTCTGGTATATTTCGCAAGCTCAAAGTTTGCTGTTGAATGGATCATTCGTCGAACGATGATCCATTCCTCTTCTGAAAAATTGTGGGCCGGGGCTTCGCGATCAATGGTCGCAAAGGATAGCTCTTCAATTTTTTCCGGTCTCATTGGCGAGTCATAAAAGCTTCTTGCAAGTGATTTCATCAATTTCTCCCGCAAAGGGTGTTGGTAAAATTTGTAATTACGCTTGGCTTTGACGCCAGATGGGCATGTACATAACTAGCCACAGTGTTCTTATAGCAGTAGCCTTCTTTCTCCACCTTTCCTGTTCTAGCTCTGTTAAGGCTGTATATTGATCTCCAACCAGATTTACCTGATGGTGAATCTAATGTTGTTGAATAGTGAAACTTGTGGCCGCGGAATTTTGTTCCAGCGTCACCAAAAATAGTTTTGTCCGTGGTTGTGGCTTCGTAATAACCGAGTGCTCTAAACCGTTCAGTCATCTTGGTCCATGTTGGCAACAAGCCCACTAATTCATGTCGATTGGCATCCAGGGTTTCCACACCTTTTGATAAATAAATAAGTCCACCACATTCAGCGTAAACTGGAGCGCCTGATTGAACAAAACTGGCTATTTGCTCTTTCATAGCATGATTTTCAGATAGTTCTCCAGCATATACTTCTGGGTAACCGCCGCAGATGTATAACCCGTCAATATTTGCAGGCAACACCTTGTCATTTATCGGAGAAAATGTTGCTAGTTCGACCCCTGCATCCTGTAAAGCAGTCAAATTATCGTTATATACAAAATGAAAAGCATCGTCCCAAGCAAGTCCTAGCCTGACTTTTGGTTTATGTGATGTCTCGCCAAAGTATTTATTACTACTGCTAGGCAAAGGGGCATTGGCTGATTTGGCTAGATCAAACAGACCGTCAAGGTCTATATATTTTTCCATAGCTTCAGATAGCTGGTCTAAAACAACATCACTTAATAATTTTTTATTAGCTGACACCAAACCAAGGTGTCGGCTTGGAAGTTTGGGCAAGCTTTCCTTCGGGATTGAACCTATAAGAGGAGGCAGAGAACACGACGATAAGGCTTGGCTGAGTATCTGAGCATGTTTTTCCGAGCCGGCTTGATTGGCCACTACACCGGCGATTAAGGTGTTTTTTTCAAGATCACAAAACCCTTTCACCATAGCGGCAATGGTTCTACCCATTCCTTTGGCATTTACAATCAGCACGGTAGGAGCGTTTAAAAGACTAGCTACTTCAGCTGTGCTACCCTTTGAACTGTCAGGGCTTGTGCCGTCAAACAGCCCCATCACGCCCTCAATAATTGCCAGATCAAATCCTTCGGTGTGTTTTTTAAAGCTCTCTACAACATAGTCCGGTCCCATCATCCATGTGTCTAGGTTATAACATGTGTTACCTGAGGAAATTTTCAAGTATGTGGGATCGAGGAAATCAGGGCCAACCTTGAATGCCCGTGTTTTAATACCACGCTTAGTGTAAGCATGGATCAGACCAAGTGCGATAGAAGTTTTACCAACACCGCTTGACCCACCTCCAACTACAATCACAGGACAATTAGCCATCATCCTCTATCCTGCGTGTAATGGAATTTTGCATGGCCTTTAACAAAACCACACCGGCAATAAAAATAAACGGACAGACAATTATTCATGTTCACAGTCCTAACCAAATCCTCGAGTTCAAACTGTTAATTGAAAAGCAACAGGCAGGTCTTCTGGCTTGTGGATCATCCTACTAATTTGAGTCTTCCCGCACAGTTACTCACTACGCAGTGACAATAAATCAAATTCCGTACCCACTTACAGCGGCGGGACCGCAGCCGAATTTCACGGCTTTCCCTTTCATCTCAAATTTGGCTATGGTATACCAAAACTCTGAGAACCTGTACTGCCTCACACTCGCATAATTATCATTTGCAGTCAAGCGCAAAAGTACATAGTAAAATTTGTCGATTATCTTTTTACTGGAAAAATTTAGGATGCTTTAATGTCATACCTTGTCCCTGGTTTTTGACTAAATCAGGAATAAAGATAAGATTAATACTTTTATGGTGATCATTGTCATTAGGAATAAAACGGATGTGGCCAACATTAATTTTACTGCCAGTCCGATATGTCTAACAGAGAGAACATTGAAATTATCGCCCATATATGGTGCCTTTTTTTCTACCCCTTCATAAAAGTTGATACCGCCCAAACGGATCCCCATAGAACCGGCAAAAGCTGCTTCTGTCAGTCCAGAGTTCGGGCTGGCGTGCTTTTGACCATCCCGTCGTAACGTTTTCCATGCTCCAGAAGAGGTCAACCCAAAAAGGGGTGACGTAATTACAACTGTGGCAGCAGTTATTCTGGCTGGTATGTAGTTTAGCAAGTCATCCAAGCGAGCCGGTGCCCATCCAAATTCAATATATTTTTTATTTTTGTATCCGAAAAGTGAATCCATTGTGTTTACTGATTTATAAATCGCGACCCCTATCGGACCGGCTAGTGCCGCGTAAAACAGAGGGGCGGTAACGCCATCAACCAAATTCTCCGCTACGCTCTCGACACACCCACGGATGATTTCGGTTTCGTCAAGATTTTTTGTGTCCCGTCCAACCAAACGCCCTACCAACTGTCTGGATAATTTGACATCACCCGATTGAAGGGCCGTTTCAACCTGCTTTGCATGCTTGGATAGGTCATGGGTCGCGAAACAATAATACATAATAGCTATTGAGACTAGTGCCTGGAGCCACCAGCCTGCAAGTGATGATACCCATAATATAGACCATGTAATAATCCCCACACCAAAGACTACCCCCGCAACGGTTATTGCACCAGCAAGACTACTAAATGGAATAAGTCTCCTGGTTGATCTTTCTAGGAACAATGCATATGTAGCAATCCGAGTTACCGGGTGGGTGTAGCTACGGGGGTCACCAATAAACAGGTCTACAATAAACGCAATTATAATTTGGATTTCTAAGATCATTTAATGTTCATTAAGTTATAGATCTGATCCATATCTACAGCTTGCCTGACTGAATCAGCTAAACGGTCAAGCGCACTTTCCAAGTTGTACGAGGCGATAACATGACCTATAGGATTCATACCCTTGCGCTTTCTTATACGGTCAATAAGCCATCGCCTAAACTCATCTGAGTCGAATGCACCGTGCAGGTAGGTCCCCCAAACATCACCGGTTTTATTTTTGTAACCTATCACTTTACCATCAAGACGCAACATGCAATCTATGGCTCCGTTTGTATCCGTTACTCCATGGTGAATTTCGTATCCTTCCAATTTTAAACCAGACTCCAGATGAGTGGCTTTTACCAGCTGTAATGTTTTTTGGATATCCATCCTTGTTGTAATTGGTAAAAGACCAAGACCTTTGGATTTTTGAGTTGAAGACTCTATTCCATGAGGATCCTCAACTAACTGACCAAGAATCTGAAAGCCTCCGCACACACCGATAATCTCGCAATTGCCCCTACTGTAAATTTTTGCTAGAGCACTGTCTAGCCCTCGGTCCCTGAGAGATTTAATATCTGAAATAACGTTTTTACTGCCTGGAATAATAACAGCATCAGGCGTGCCAAGTTCTTCCGGCTTACGCACTATGCGAACACTTACATCTGGCTCCAAATAAAATGCATCAAAATCAGTGGAGTTAGACACGTGCCTAAGTGCGATTAGCGCTAAGTCAATCGACTCGGCACCTTTGTATAAAGTTCCCGATCCGAAAGCCATATCCTCTTCTGGCAAGCCAAGGTCCGGTAAAAAATGAACCACGCCGAAAGTAGGTTTGCCCGTGTGCCGTAGCACATAATCATTGGCATCACCAAGTAACATCGGATCTCCGCGAAACCTGTTAATCAGAAATCCAGCAACTAACTGTCGCTCCCATTCATAAAGTGTCTCCATCACCCCGATGAAAGAACCGAATACGCCACCTCTATCTATATCCCCAACAATGATAACTGGAGACTTGGCATGTCTGGCCATTTTCATGTTGACCAAATCATGTCTCTTAAGGTTTACCTCTGCTGGGCTACCAGCACCCTCTAAAACAATTATTTGATAGTCATCCGCTAGAGAGTCGTATTCTGAGTTTATAATCTGGGCAAGTTCTTTTTTAAACTCTACGTACTCAGTAGCAGACATATTTGATTTTGGCTCTCCACGCACCAACACTTGTGCGCCAGTATCAGAGTTTGGTTTGATTAGTACGGGGTTCATCCTTACATCTAGCTGAACACCACATGCAAGTGCCTGAGTTACCTGTGCTCGAGCAATCTCCTTTCCGTCCAGTGTTACATATGAATTTAGCGACATATTCTGTGCCTTAAAAGGCGCTACTTTGTACCCATCCTGTTTAAATATTCTACAGAAGGCAGTTGCCATAACACTCTTACCAGCATTGGAACTTACCCCTTGAAACATAATTGCAGGAGTGACTCTTTTCTTAGCGGCCGTTGAGACTTTTCGGTTGCTCCCAAGTTCCTCCATCAATGCTTCGACCAGTTTCGTGTTTTCTTCAGGGGTCCTAACTGCCAGCCTAATGTAGGAGGAGTCCAAGCCATGAAAATCTTTGCATGTTCTAATGGCTATTCTCTTTGCTAAAAGATTTTCAAACAGAACAGAGCTGTCTGGAGCGCCTTTCAACAGTTTTAATAAAACATAATTGGCAAAACCTTCATAGACTCTTATGTTGTTAATACTTTTTAGAGCGGTAATAAGTTCATTTCGCCATAGACGTACGACTTTAGGTGTTTGTTTTAAGTAGTCAAAATCCTTAAGGGCTTCAGTGGCTACACGTTGTGCCAGGTGGTTTACCGACCATGGAGGTAACAATCGCTTTATTTTTTCTGTGAAGGATTCCTTTACAACTCCAAACCCAACACGTAGTCCGGGAATTGCGCATATTTTGGTTAAACTCACAATGGTAATTACGTTGGGAAGATCAAGCTCAATTGTGCTTTCAAATTCTTCAATAAACCCACCAAACGACTCATCTATAACAAAAAAGGAGTCTGGGTTTGATTTTGCAAGATTTGCAATTTCTTTCCTCGCCCTTACCTCACCAGTTGGATTGTTAGGAGTACAGATAAAAACTAACTCTCCACCGGTCAACGTACTTTCCAGTTCTTCAGGTCGAAAGCTAAAGTCATCCCCAAAGGTGGTGCTAAAATTCTTGATGGCCAATTTGGATATTTGGCATGCATTACTGTAGTCAGTGTAAGTCGGGGTCACAATTACTGCCTTTTTGACTCCAAAGGCTCTAGGCAGTGCGTGTATAATCTCCGTAGCACCAGCTGCTGGAATAATTCTCCCTTTATCCACTCCATATCGTTTGGATATCATTTCCACTAGTTCCGTGCAGTCTGGGTCTGGATAATGGGCAACCTGCCAAAGCTCATTACTGATGATGCTTCGTAACCAGTTTGGAGGTCCCAATGGGTTCAAGTTTGCTGAAAAATCAATTATATCCTTTACGCCAATCCCACTTTCCCGGTGCAAGTTTGCCAGGTTGCCTCCATGGAACGGTCTAGTGTCAGACATTGAGCAATCCAGCAAAAATGATAAGTATCATTGTCTCCATTATTTCGCACAGGGCACCGTAGGTATCACCGGTCATTGCACCAAGCTTGTTGCAAATGTATTTCGAATAAAGGAAAGTGGCTCCAAAGAACAGGATAGAAAGACCGATTACATGAAACTTTGCGGTAATTACAAATGTAGCCACAACAAATCCGCTAGCCCATAAAGCGTTACCGGTTTGGCGCTTATTATAAAAAGCTGAACCTAGTCCGCCTTCCTTTCCCGAAAGGTAGTCTCTAAGTGACATTGGCAGCACCATGGCGCAACGCCCAGCTACTGGAGCTGCCAGCAGAGCCCACATTGCATCTGTTTGGGGTAACGACACTACGGCAAATATTTTCATGGTAACAATAGATATCATTGCTAATACACCGAAGGCTCCGGTATTTGGATCCTTCATGATTTCTAAAGTGCGTTCCACCGATGTGCCAGATAAAATACCATCAGCTGTATCGGTTAACCCATCCATATGAAGCCCACCTGATGCCCATGTTGTTAATAGAGCTGTGATGGATGCCACCAGCAACAACGGAAGGAACTTGGATGTGATGGTATAAACCATGATTAGAAAAACCCCGATAAGTAAGCCTACAACAGGAAAGTAAAATGTCCCAGTTCCCACGCTATCTCCATCTGTTCGCATGGAGGATGGAAGTGGAATTACAGTTAAAAACCCAATTGCAGCAAAAAACCGTTTCACTATTTATCCGCTCCAGACACACCAATTTCCTCAAATGTGGCCACTTCTGTAAGCACCTTAGCTGCTGCTTCAACTATGTTCATGGCAAGAACTGATCCTGTACCCTCTCCAAGCCGCATGTTAAGATTGAGCAAAGCTGGTTTGCCAATTTGGCTTAACATCAATTCATGGCCCGGCTCTACACTCTGGTGGGATGTGATCATATAATCGGCAACCTCAGGCTTTATGGTCTTAGCAACAAGAGCCCCTGCTGTTGAAATGAAGCCATCGATAAGAACTGGTTTCTTTTGAGCAGCTGCACCAAGTATCAAGCCAGTAATTCCACCTATTTCAAATCCACCAAGTTTAGTCAAAACATCCATCCCATCGCTGGAATCAACTTTGTTGACTTCTAAGGCTTTCTTAACAATATCTATTTTCATTTTTAGGCGCTCGTCATCTATTCCTGTTCCGCGGCCTGTGAGACCTTCAACTGGATTACCGCTTAAAGCAGCTATGATAGCTGTGCTTGGCGTTGTGTTTCCAATCCCCATATCGCCAGTGCCGAAAATATCAGTACTATCCGCAAATTCATTCGCAATTTCAATTCCAGTTGTAATACTTTTGACGGCCTCATCTTGGCTCATGGCTGGGCCACAGGCTATGTTGCTTGTCCCTTTACGGATTTTTTTTGAACGGAAGTTTTCATTTTCACCTAAATGTTCCAAGTCACTGTCAACACCAGCATCAATGACAATTACTCTTGTATCGTTTAGTTTCGCAAGTGCATTTACACCTGCGTGTCCACCAAGAAATCCAAGGATCATCTGTGCTGTAACCTCTTTGGGGTATTGACTTACCCCCTCGGCTGTAACACCGTGATCACCTGCGAACACACAAACTGTTTTTCTTGATACCGGGGGGTTCTGTGACCCAGTCATTGCAGCAAGGTCAGCAGCCAAATCCATTAAACGACCTAATGCCCAATGCGGCATCACTAATTGATTGAGCCTGCCCATTGCGATTGCACGGGCATCCTGGTTGGCTCCACCAATCTTGTTAATAGTTTCTTCGATAAATTTCATTTTATTAAACCTTTACGTATAGATAAAAAAATTATGTTGCTCATTAGAAGTAGCTCCATTCATCAAACTTTAAATTTACATGGTCGTCTCCATAGGTCTAAGCTTCAGCCCTTTATTTTGGTGGGTATTGAACTCATCAAAAAATATACTTTGTCAGCCTCTGCAGCTACCACTTGGTTGACTCTTCCCACCAAGTCACGGTAGAGACGAGCAACATTATTAACTGGAGCAACCCCAAGTCCTACTTCATTGGTAACAAAAATAAAATCCGATCCGGTCTCTCTGCAGGTGGAAAGAAGTTTACAAGCCAGATCTGCAATTTTATCTTCAGTCATCTTTTTGTCATTTAAGTGATAATCATGCATAAGGTTGCTAACCCATAAAGTTAAACAGTCTACTAAAACAGTTGAATCTGGCTTTAACTCTTCAGCCACCGTGCTTAGGTTTATAGGCTCTTCTATGGTTTTCCATACTTTCATATCGCGTTCTTTGCGATGCTTTTCAACCCTCAGCAACATTTCGTCATCATCTGCTCTTGCTGTAGCAATAAACACCTTAGGGCCAAGACATGATTCGGCAAGGCTTAGCGCGTAAGAACTTTTGCCACTTCTGCACCCGCCCGTAACTAATGTTATCATTGAGTTATTAATCCAATTTTTAAATACTATCCTTGTTTAGACCCGATAATGCTGCTCCACCATCGAACAGTTCCAAAGAGGATACTTTTCCTGTCTCTATATTAAATTTCTGCATATAAGACACCGCCAATCCAAGGTAGTGACAAAGCATAATTTTCACCGTTCCTGCATGTGTAAAAACCATGATATTTTTCTCTGGCCGGTTTCGTAACAGTTTTGCCGCCACTTCGGTTCTTGCGCTGAAGCTTTCCATGTTTTCACCAGAAGGGAAGCCAAAGTTTTGATCAAGATTTTGCCAATGCTTAAATCTCTCATAATCCTGCTCCTGCGCTTGATCAATAGTTAGACATTCCCATTCCCCAAAATCAATTTCCCTTAACTCGTCCATTGTTTTTATGTGGGAATTGGGGAAACATATTCTTGCAGTCTGCAGGGTTCTTTTCATTGGGCTGGCGAAAACAGCGTCAATCATGGATGTGTTAATACGTAGCGCCATGTCTTTAGCCTGCTGACATCCTAGGTCACTCAATGGCAGATCCGTGGATCCAGCCAACTGGTGCTTTATATTCGCCTCAGTCACACAATGCCTGGCAAGGAAAACTCTCTCAGACACGGTCGTCACCCAGCGTTGGAGCAAAGGCAGTTGAAAAGGCTGTATTTAACAGAAAGACCAGTCTGGTTGGACAAATGGTTTTTTCAGGACTCCTGGAGTGCTGAGCGTGTTTCAACGGTTCCCCCCTTAATAACGCAAAGACTCGACGGAAAGACCACACCCAGCTTATTAAATCTTTCCATCCATTTCATGGCACGCAGACTTCAATCGGTCAAGGCGTCCATGCCCTTCCAGGCAGGTCTTCTGGCTCGTGACTCATCCTAATCACCTCTGCCTTCCCACATGGCTAAAACCATGCAGTGGCATACTGCGAGACTTTCGTCCTCACTTACAGCGGCGGGACCGCAGCCGAATTTCACGGCTTTCCCTTTTCATCTCAATTTTTTCCCATACTGGCAAAAGTAATTGAGAACCTGAATGTGGGGACTATCGCATAAGTCGCACATCTGGTCAAGTTCAAATAAGAGACAGGGTAATCGAGTATGGCCGGGTTGAGAGCAGCAACTGAAGTTAATAATGTCACTCTTTAAGTTTAAACAAAAAATAGGCATTCTTGTAACCAATCTGAGACTTCAGTTGCGATGGCAATTGCCCGAGTATTCCTAAAGTTGAATGGATACTTCCTGCACTGGGATGATCGTTGGCCGGTTTGACAATTTCATCACTACCGAGGATGAAACGGTCAGGAAACTCCTGGAACATTGACAGCCACTCACTTTTTAAACGTCCGTTCGTATCCAAAGGAAAAGTTGCTATTGAAACTCTTCTTTTTTTCATTCCGCTGGCTATCCGAACACTAAAATATAAATTTGGGTTTTCTATTAGAAGCTTTCGTGTCAATGCAACTGTCCGCTGCCCTGTGTTATCCCAGCCCAAATGAACCCATATAATTTTTGCCCTTCGGTTATGGGCTAGAAACCGGCTGAATGCGTCTATATTCGGTTTCAATGTTTGAGGGTTGGGCGGAGATTTAAAACGTCTTGGCATTGCCATTTCTTCTGCGATCGCCTCCATGTGAATATCAATAGGCAGGTCATATTTGGCGGCTAAGTCAGCTAGCCTTAAAAACAGAGGGTGGTCTGGCGGTGCAGACTCATAAGGATGCTCCTTAGTCATGGAAAAATGTTCGGCTGTCATTTCACCAAAACCTACCACGCCTTTTTGCACAAGTTCCAATACCCTGGCATCAAATTTTTTTTCCATTGCTGTTGTGACACGCCCTTTCTTGACAGCCTGCTGGATCAATATGTTCAGACTCCCTCCTCCCCCCAAAACGGCGAACCGACCCGGGTACTTCTTTGCTGTAGGGAAAAGGTCTTCTGCTTTCAGTAGCATCCTCTGGTTCACGGTCTGGGGCATGGGCATCAAAAGGCTGAGTTTCACACCGGAACGATCCATAGTTTCTAGGGAGTTTCGTTCCTGTTGTGCAAAATCAAACTGCCCCATTGACCATTTTCCCACCATATGATTATGCGTGTCTATATAAACCACTCTAGTTGATTCCAATGCTTGGGAAAAGGGTGGAAGGGCTATAACTATTAGGGAAAAAACTACTGATATGAACATGGAAATGTTAGCCTTGCAACAGATAACGTGGGTTGGCATTTGTGTGCTTACCCCCTAAATACTTAACACGTTACGCATTCAAACATGTTGTGTTGAAAATAGATACACTAAACAGTAATTAGTATGCCAGATCGAGGGAACACGGGAATCATTAATTTTATATATTATTCCTACCCCCATACTAGGTAGAAAAGTACCCAGGGTACTTTTTCGCTAGGTGTCGGGGTTAGTATGGATTAAAGAGTGCTCGGTTGAACCGTCAGAACTACCTTTATAGTCAATTGCCAGTCAATTGACTGGCAGTGAAAAGTTCAGCACTGAACTTTTAGGCAAGTCAACCATTAACAAGAAAGGAATGGAAAATGAAACCACATTTAATCGCAGTTCTTAAAATTTGATTTCACACAGTTTTCAGCCCGTTTCTTTGCCATTTTTATCTCTGTCTCAGTCATTTCTTTAGCAATAAGATTCTTTTCTGTCTCTGCAAGTCTATGACCACTCGCACTTGCAATGACATACCACATGTAGGCGGTCACCCTGTCCCGCGGCACTCCCAGGCCTATGGCATAAATGAAGGCAAGGTTGTCTTGCGCAATCATACTTCCCTGCTTTGCTGCCCTGGTAAACCACTTAACGGACTCCTTGTGGTCCTTTGTTACGCCCTTACCTTTTCGGTACATTACACCAAGGTTAATCTGTGCACCAACATTCCCCTGCTCGGCTGCCATATGGTACCACTTTGCAGACTCTTTGTAGTCTTGTGCTACGTTTTCACCTTTCCGATAAATCTTGCCAAGGTTATACTGTGCATCAACATCCCCCTGCTCAGCTTTTTGTTTGATTTCCTGGAAATCCATTTAACCTCTACTTTCGCAACATTAAACAGACAGAAGTATAAATGACACCATTGATATCAAGAACAAAATGAGGGGTTAAGGTACTCTCTTTTGGCATAACAGACGGATGCTCCAGGGCGTATCTCGGAACTTCAAAAACCGGTGTCTGAACCAGTTTTAGTCCAGATGGGGCTATTACATATTTAATTAGCTGATCCAAAGAAAAAAATTCTTCGTGCTCTTTATCGTTAATGATTAGCTCAGTTACAACGGCAGCTACCCCGCCTGGT
This sequence comes from Nitrospinaceae bacterium UBA7883, assembly GCA_002500605.1. Taxonomy (GTDB): domain Bacteria; phylum Nitrospinota_A; class UBA7883; order UBA7883; family UBA7883; genus UBA7883. Next base: position 227,390 of record DLRR01000021.1, read on the forward strand.
TTCAAAACTCGCCCTATTTCAGCCATTGATTTAGCAGACTGGCTGTGTCCTCCAAAATGTTCTATAGACGATATAGTAAAAACAATATCGAATGAATTGTCTTCAAAGTTAAGATCCCTTCCATCCATTCGTTTGAATTCTAATCTCTCTTTACGATAAGGGAAAGGCGCATATTTACCAGGGTCATTTATAACCGAGGAATCACCTTCACTACCGCCATGATTGGCCCAGTCGCTATCGTCTTTGTATAGATCAATGGCCACAACGTGGCCGGTTCTGTTAGCTAACCAGTAGGATACTGGCTCATGCCCAGCACCCACACCGAGGCATCTTGCACCTTCATTGATAACACCAAGTTTCCCCAGTGCAAAACAGACATGCACCCACTCGTAGCCTTTTCGATGCATCATTCTCAAATCTTCAGGAATGACTTTGAGACTCTTCAAGATCTCAAACCATTCCTCATCAAGCCATAGTCTGGGATCAGCCAACCCGCATAACAACGGTCCATCAAATGGAGGATCCTCCGTATAGGGCAAAACCCCTTTTACATCAAAAAGCTTAACAAAGTCTTTCAGTAGAAGATTGTAATCGTATTTTATTCTTTTGTTTGTCAGATTGTTGCGATATTCATCCGATTCAATGATTTCTTGTACTATATCTATCCTTGTTTTGTCCCCACGTTCAAAAGCCCGAAGATAATTCTCTTTCCCTTCAGGATCGGAAGGGCGTCCTAATAAAACACGATACATAGCTTCAATAAAACCACTATCACCCAAGAGAATGAGTACATCCTTTTTTAACAGCAGCTTCAGCCCCTTTAAAAAACACTTAACTCGGTGCTTCATTCAATCACAGTTCGTGTAGTCTGAAAGTATGCAATTTCTAGCCCGTTCCTTTGACTTTTCTATCTCTTCTGCGATCATGTTCTTTGCAATAAGGCCCCGTCTACTCCTCGCTTCCTTCAGGCCATTAACCCCTGCAACAAGAAGCCACATGTTGGCGGTAATTTTATCCTGGAGTACACCCTCACCTTTGTCGTACATCTCACCAAGGTTGTACGCAGCCCATGCAACCTCCTGCAAAGCCGCCTTACGATACCATTCAGCGGCTTTTTTGTAGTCCTGTTCAAAAGCTTCACCCTTATAGTACATCACCCCAAGGCTGTACTGTGCTTTTGCATGCCCCCTCTTCGCTGCCAAGCTATACCATCTTGCCGCTTTTCTGTAATTCTGCACAACGCCCTCGCCTTTGTAGTACATTTCTCCAAGGCTATACTTTGCCTCTACATCCCCAAACTTGGACTGCCGTTTTACTTCCTTGAACTCTTCACTGGTCTTGTTGTAAGAATTTCCACCGGATGCACAGCCACATAGAATGGCCGAAACCAAAAAAACCACTGATATAGATAAACGAACATGTATTTTGGAGGAAATAGAATAAGCCGACATGTGTGTACTAACCCTATTAATATTTAATTCCATTCTACGCTTAGTGACTTTCAGTTAGAACAACTGTTTCCATTGATAAAAATCAAAACTAGTATCTCCCTATGATGGCCTGCCACACGCAATACGAAAGTCGGGTTGAGATACTGTATATAGAATAACGTAGAAAAGGAGATGTTAATAATAAGATTTTCCCGTAGGGGAAAATCTTAAAAAGGAAAGGAAAAAAACAAGTAAAAATTTAATTCTGTAAAATGAATGCCAAATTTTAAACCGATCAGGACTGTAAAAGGGTAAACTTAACTTGGAATGAAGTACATTAGTTCCATAATTAAATGGACGCGGAACCATGGTGGAAAATAACTGGTTTGCAAAGGGAACGTATTACGAGGCGTGCAACTGTGAGGCTATTTGTCCATGCCGTAAAGTGGATGGTATCGCAAAAGGCAGGGCTACCTATGAGACCTGCAACTATGCCCTTTCATGGGAGATTACCGAGGGCTGTTACAACGATGTAGTTCTTGATGGCCTTAGGGTGGTCATGGTGGGAATTTGGCATGATGGAACTGGAAATGAGCCTTGGGATATAATTGCCTACTTGGATGATAGAGCCAATGAAAACCAGCATCATGCTTTGGAACAGATATTCCTGGGCAAGGCAGGGGGCAACATTTTATTCGCTCGTGGAGTGGCACAGTTTCGCGATGTACGCAGCGCCCATATAGAGTTGGACCATTCGACTGACAACATGTGGATAAAAGTTGGCGACGTTATTAAAGCGCATGTGGATCGAATGGCAGAGTACAAGGGTGATGTGACATGCGGTCTGCCGGGTCATGAGAATATTGGGCAGGAATCCATATCCACTCTTAATGTTAACGTGGACGAATTTCAATGGGATTTTGTGGAAAGATGCGGGTTTACAGCAAAATTCGATTACGCCTCAAATCAAAACTAGACCATTTAGATGGCTGACTAACCAAGTATCACCCAAAGTCCCGCAAAGAAAAGTAAAAACGCGGATAAATAAGCTATCTTATCTCCTGTAGATGTGATCTTTTCTACCAGTACAAAAATGGAAATCGCTACCACCCATAGCAGGTTCATCATGCCAGTGAAAAACAATACCGCCATTAAGGCCCAGCAGCACCCCACGCAATACATGCCGTGCATGAAACCCATTGTAAAGGATCCCTTTGCCCCATCACGCCAATTGGTGATGAAATATCCCATGGGAGAACGACAATGCTTCAGGCATGCGTCCTTTATGGGCGACACTTGATAGACAGATGCGGCTATTAAAATAGCCCCACCTATGTATTTGTCGGTGATGGCCATCATAGGTGAAAGATATGAGACAGAATGCAACCACCATTGCGCTGCCGTGGCCGCAAGGCTGAACAACATCCAGGTCAAAAGGTACGAACTTGTAAAAAGTGTAGTCAGCCACAATGGGTTTTCAGTCTGGGATTTACCAGTGACTATTTTTTCATAGATTAATATGGCTGGTGAGGCAGATGGCAGCATCATCGCAATCATCATTATGGCCCACATGATAAATACCATCGTGGCATAGAAAAGTGTCCAGGGTTTTGACTGTGGAATAATCAGGAGTGACGACGATACGTCCATTATTAACGCCATCCAGAAAATATATGCCCAGCCGAATAGGGTGAGGACAGCAATCCCGGCAATTACTCCCGGCTTAGTGTGTATCACCGGTTAAACATGCCTGATCCCCGCATTCAAATGCTCCTGTATAGCGGCCCTCTTTAAATTTGAATGAGACATCATAAGTCCAGACTAAAACTTCTAACAGTAATAAACTACATTCTACACTCGGTCTTGCTGCTCAGCGAACAGTTAAATCAAACGGTCTGGATCGTTACAAATGGAGGGGCAGGGTATGTTGGTGATAATTAAAGAATGCCTAATTGGGACTATCAGTCCCCTTTGCTTTTTGCATTTTTTCCCTGGTTTCATTCCATACAAACTTGGCTCGTTCTTTTGCCCTCTCTATATCCGCGGCAGGCATACCGATTGAAATAATGTCCCTTCTTTGCATCGCTTCTCTGACACCATTTGCAGTTGCAATGTTGTACCACATAAGGGCCGTTATTTTGTCCTGCCGCACACCTTTACCATCCTCGTTCATCACGCCAAGGTTGAACTGGGCATCAGCCAGCCCCTGCAAGGAAGCCTTGCGGTACCACTTAAGGGCTTCCTTGAAATCCTGTTCTACGCCATCGCCGAGGTCATACATCACACCAAGATTAGACTGCGCCTTGGCAAACCCTTGCTTGGCCGCTCTGCGATACCATTTAACAGCTTTTTGATGACTTTGTTCAACACCCTCACCTTTGGCGTACATAACACCAAGATTGTACTGTGCAGGTGCGTCCCCCTGCTTGGCTGCCTTACGGTACCATTCGGCGGCCTTTTCTAAATCCTGTGACACCTTTTTGCCAAAGTGGTACATCCAACCAAGATCGTTTTGCGCTGTTGCTTCGCCTGCCTCAGCCTCTTTTTTTATTTTCTCAAAATCCATTTAACACCTTTTTCCATGGCTCCCTGTTGTAAGGAAAAGAATGCAGGCACAGGTACATTACAGTTCACCTTTAAGACAGCATCATGAGCCGGTATTGATTTAACTCCCAGTATTTAATCATATTCTGCATGTTAAGAATACATTTTCTCGTTAAATTAAATTCATAGTTTCTCCATTTAACCTGCATTATTTGTTTAGAAAGATTTTGTTTAATATAACTGTAGATTGTTTTTGCCTCCGGGGATGGCGAGGAGAGTATTTCCCTTAATTAAGTTTTTTAGATGCTGTTAAAGTTCGTTCTCTAGTTCTACTTTACTCCCGCCATCCCGCAATATATTAACCGGCTGCGGGTTTTTTACCCCATTCCTCAGAATGAATTGTTTCGTCCAACTCTCTTTTTGGTAACCAGCCAATTTTTTGGAGCAGGGGAGTATCATCAAAATCCTCCGTATATCCTACACATAGATATGCCACGGGAATAATATGCGCCGGTATGTGAAAAATATGACGGAGGAACTCGTTTTTTAAAATGCTCACCCAGCCGACCCCAATTCCTTCTGCTCTGGCAGCGAGCCAAAGGTTCTGTACAGCACAAACAGCACTGAATACATCGGTTTCGCGGATTGTGTTACGTCCGATTACAGACGGCCCAAATCGGGAGGGATCACAGGTCACAAGAATATTTACAGGGGCGTCGAGTATTCCCTCGAGTTTTAGAGAACTGTAACTCTCCTTTCTTTTACCTTCAAAACCATCTGCAGCATGTCGTCTCTCAGAATCGACATGAGCATGGAGTTTATTGCGAGTATCAAAATCCTTAACAATAATGAAGTCCCATGGCTGCATAAAACCAACGGATGGTGCCATGTTGGCAGCCTCGAGTATCCTTCCCAGCTTTTCATCAGGTATGGGATTTGGCAAAAAACTCCTGATATCCCTGCGGAGGGCTATTGCTTCGTATACACCTTGCCTCTTTTCATTGCTGAAGGAATAATCCGGCGCTTGATTTTCTTTAAAACTTTGGCTCATCTTCTCTCTCCAGTTTGTTGTTTCCCTGGCATGGTGGTGAGAAGCAGAAAACCACTTACGTGAGTGAACCTGCGCTTATCTGACCTCAATCCATCCTTGCCGGAAAGAATTTGTCAAAATGGGATGGATCCTCGCCACCCCAAATGTTTTCAAGCGCCGGTTCCAAATGGCATCCTGCTGGCATGTATTCTGACTCCCGTATCAACCCGGCAAATGCGCCTTCCCTGAACTTTAAAAATCCAAGTGGCTATTGCACTGCCAGTCCACGGTCACAGCGGCGGGTCCGTGATGGAATTTCACCATCTTCCTTTTCAGCTTCTTAAAGCTACCCGCAGGCCTCGAAAACTGGATGAGTGCGCATCTTAGCCTTAGCAAACCACAATAACAAGCTAAGATTGTTTGTCCGTCCAGTTAATAAATATTTATGATTCCGGTAGACAGTTGGAAAAGATTGATGCGGAAAGACAAGGGTGATCAGTTTGTCTGTGAGGGGCAGGTTGGAAGAACTAAGGTGATGCTAAGGATGTGCTAGTCTTCTTTTTTATTTCTAAAAAGATAAATCCCTGCAACAGAAGCAACAATTACTCCCAACATTACTTCCTGCCTGTGGTAGAGGGCGTCAGCACCTACCCATGCTCCATAAACGTTCACCACTACAAGCATGGTGAATCCAGCAATAGCCGTCAGTATTATTACTAATAAAAATACTTTTTGTATGGTGTTGAGACTTCCATACTTTGAATCTTTTGACAGTTTGTAAGTCATGACCCGTGGGGCGCAAAAGCAATAATTAACATTCCCAAAACGGCTACCGATGCTCCAGTTATGTCCCATAGATCTGGTTTGATACCTTCTATAAACCATAGCCAGCACATCGCTGAAGCAACATATACTCCTCCATATGCGGCATAGGTCCTTCCCGCAGGCATCGGATGCAGCGTCAACAGCACTGCGAATATCGCTAGAACTATCCCGGCGGGGAGAAGCAATGTAACGGATTTGCCAAGCCTTAGCCACATATATACTAAATAACAGCCACCAATTTCAGCCACTGCCGTGACTAAAAACAGCCCGAACGTTTTTAGCGGATACACCATTTCTTCTCTTTGTTCTAGATCCCTTCAAGCATTTTCTAAATCAAAAATGCCGGCTTCTTCTGCCTCTATAATCATTTTAATTGAAAAATGGTGAGCCGTGCAGGGCTCGAACCTGCGACCCGCTGATTAAGAGTCAGCTGCTCTACCAACTGAGCTAACGGCCCAAAATGATTGCCAAATCGGTTGTACTGAAATGCAAAATCTTTTTAAACTTAAAAATTTGCATTGCAATAAATGGCACGCCCGGCAGGATTCGAACCTGCAACCACCGGATTCGAAGTCCGGAACTCTATCCAGTTGAGCTACGGGCGCATAAAATAAACACAACTGGTTAGACTCCACCAATGTAAACAAAACGGTGCTGCTATAAAATATGGAAGGGGTCTTTTACCTGTTAGGCTATTACTTTTACCTTATTTTTTTTGTTTGGTCTTCGAGTATTAAGCCGGTTTTTCCATTTCCGGCCATGGAAACTTTACTTTCCAGAATTCCGCCTTCATCAATATGCAGTACCGGTGTGCTTATATTGCCATAAACTTTGCCAGTATTGGCGATATCAATTTTTTTGTTGGCAACTATATTGCCTTTTATTTCTCCATTCACAAACAAACTCCCAACTTTCGCATCAGCCTTAACAACTACCGACTCGCCCAGGGTAAAATCTTCTTCTGTTGTAATAGTTGCACCTTCTATGGTGCCATCACCATCTAATAAAAGGCTTTTTGAGGTGATACTGCCCAGGATTTTTCCTTTGTTTGATACTTGCAGATTTTTAGAAACTTCCACGTTACCTTCTAAGTGGCCATGAACTATGAGTGTACCAATTTTCACATTAGCCTTAACAACAGCCGACTCGGCTATGAAAAGATTGTCCTCATCCCCGCCATTAATTTCACCATTAATTTCACCATCAATGCGAACAGTACCTTTCAAAGAAATTACGCCTTCAAAAGTGGTTCCGTTACCAATAAAACCTTCGATTGCTCCCTTTTCAATTATGTCTTCTACCATTTGTATATACCTGTTGTTGCAAGGCTATTTAGTAATTGGATTTTAATTCAAAGTAGCCATTACGGCAATATATTTTTATTTGCTATTGGCTATAAAACCCGTTTAACAAAAGGGTTACATGCTGAAGCGATTAAACCATTCATTCATGGCCACTGTCAAAGAGTGCAATTATCCTGTTAAGATCATCCACGTCGGTATATCTAATTTTAATAACTCCGCCTTTTTTGCTTGAAGCTTTTACTTCAACTTTTGCAGCCATTTTGCGTTCCAGATCTAAACGCACACGTTCAAGAAATATGTCTTGTGGAGGGACGGTTTTATTAACCCTGCCTTTTCTTTTACTCGATTCATCTTCTGTTTGGCGGACATTTAGACCCAGGTTAATGATTTGGTCACGTAATGCCATTCTTTCTTGATCAGTTTCTAGCGATAAGAGGGCACGGGCATGTCCCATTGTCAACCGTCCATTCGAAAGGTCATCTTTTATTTGATCTGGCAATTTAAGAAGGCGCAGGAAGTTGGCAATGGAAGATCTGTTCTTACCAACTTTCTTTGATAGCATTTCCTGCGTTAAGGCATATTCTTTCAATAGCTTCTCATAAGCAATGGCTTCTTCAATTGGGTTTAGGTCTTCACGCTGGATATTTTCAATTAAGGCAAGTTCAAGGGAATCAGAGTCGCGTACTACCCTTACTATTGCAGGTATCTCCTTTATTCCCAATAACTTAACTGAACGCCACCTTCTCTCTCCTGCCACCAACTCGTACCCCTGGCGTTTCTTTGTTACAATGATTGGTTGAATTACGCCTCTTTCCTTAATCGAGTTGGATAGCTCTAATAGCGAATCCTGGTCAAAAACGGTACGTGGTTGATCCCTATTTGGGCGAATTTCGTCAACAGCAATACTTTCTATCCTTTCACCAGTTGCTATTTCCCTGGTTTTTGACGGAATTAGCGCATCAAGACCCCTGCCAAGTGCCTTTCGCTTCATAATTAACTCCAAATAAATTAAATATTTCCAGCTTTTTGTTGAAAATGCGATGCTTCTTTGCCGTTTACGTCAATGCTACTAGCGTGGTTGCTAGTTAATTCAATGGCCAAATCCATGTATGCATCCGCACCTTTCGACCTGTCATCATAAACTATAATAGGAACTCCGTGTGAAGGTGCCTCAGAAAGTCTCACGTTCCTTGGTATTATGGTGGTGAACACTCGCTTGCCATAATAATCTTTAACTTCTTTCATTACCTGCTGGGAAAGGACCGTTCTACTATCGACCATAGTAAATAAAATACCTTCTATTGTAAGGTCGGGGTTAAACGCGTCACGAACCATGGATATTGTTCTATCTAGCTGACTCAACCCTTCAAGAGCAAAGTATTCTGTTTGTAAAGGGATTATTACTGAATCGGCAGCGCTGAGAGCATTTAATGTGAGTATTCCCAGTGAGGGGGGACAGTCGATTATTATATAATCAAAATCTGCTTTGATCTGCTCAATAAGCCCTAGCAACCTGTTTTCCCTGTTTTCAAAGCTAACTAATTCTATTTCAGCACCATACAAGTCCGTTGAGGAGGGAATAGCTTTCAGCCTGTCAACTGCTGTATCGATAATCATTGATGATTCAACAACTCCATCCATCAATGCCTTATACATATTTGCGTTATCATCGGGTTTTTGTAATCCCAGGCCAGAAGATGCATTGCCCTGCGGGTCAATATCAAGCAGTAAGACGTTTTCACCACCCAAGGCGAGAGATGCGCTTAAGTTTACTGCTGTCGTAGTTTTACCAACTCCACCTTTTTGATTGGTAACAGCAATGACTTTTTTCATGTAAAAAGCGGTGATAACTTTCTTTTAAACTGTTTTCATTATTTTCATGCTGGAAAATCAGTTAAGGGGAGTATAACAACTGGCAATTATTTAAAACAAGAAGAAAAGTGAATTTATGTTTATAATTTGCCTTATTGTAAAATTCGCACAAGGGACTTGAACATTCTTAAAACGTGAGCCCTCCGATGTTTCACGTGAAACATCGATTGCTGGCTTAATAAAAAGCCCCTGTTAATCGTATTATTCTCAAATTGCCAAAAAATTCAGGCACTTCTATAATCTCGTGCGATGCATTGGGATATTTACTATACAGTTTCTTTAATTCAACACGGGTATTGTCGCCCTTGAAAAAATAAGCGACTGCCCCTTTTGCCATTTTTCCTTGGAATAGAGTAGCAATCTCCTCCATTTTACCAGCTGCACGACAAACCAAAATTGATGCAGGGCTACTCCAAAGTCCTTCTTCAACCCTGGCCTGTTGAATTCGGCATAAATCCTTATTAATCAATATATTACTTCGTAATATATGGCGCATAAATTCAGTTTTTTTTGTATGACTATCTATCAGAAGGTATTTATTAGAGTTGTCAGCAATCAACATGGGTATCCCAGGAATTCCAAAGCCAGTTCCAAAATCTACAATGTCTTGAGAGGTTTGACCAGATAAATAGTTCCCAAGCCAAGCAGAAGGAGCAATAAGTCTTTTAAAAATTAAATGTTCCGGAATGGAGGTGAATGAAAATTTTCGGTTCCATTTTACAAGTTCTTCATTAAATAATTGCAGCCGGTTGAACACATCGCCTTCAAACTTTGCCTTAAACTCCTCCACCCGTTTGCTCCAAAGAGAGTTTCTCTAAATAAATATGCAAAATTGATAATGCAGCTGGGGTAATACCAGATATGCGCGATGCCTGTCCCAGGCTAATAGGACGCACTAGCTCTAACTTTTCAATAACTTCCATTGATAATCCTGGAGTGCTTGAAAATTTGAACCCAATCGGAAATTTTTTATCCTCTGATTTTTTAGTTTTATGAACTAGTTTTTCTTGTCTTGCAATGTAGCCCTCGTATTTGCACTCAATTTCCAGTTGTTCTGCTTCTTCTATTGCTAAGCCTGGGCTGGGTTTGTACCAGGGCAATGACGAAACACACATTTCTGGTCTTTTAAGTAGTTCCCACAAAATTATTCCAGACTCAGGTATTTTACCGCCTATGTTCGTTTCGTCCGCTGGTGTCAATTTTCCATAAGGCAGCCTGATGCTTTTCAGTCGATCCTTTTCAAAATTAATTCGCTTTCTCTTAGAGTCAAACAGGGAGAAGTCATGATAGCTAAGTAATCCTACCTTTTTCCCGATGTCGCATAGCCTAAGGTCAGCGTTATCCGGTCTCAGCAGTAAGCGGAACTCTGCTCTAGATGTAAACATCCTGTATGGCTCTTCAGTTCCTTTAGTTACAAGATCATCAATAAGCACACCAATATAAGAATTTTGTCGAGTGAGCACCAGCCGTTCTTCCCCGCAACACCTAAGTGACGCATTTATACCTGCAACTAGCCCCTGGGCAGCAGCTTCTTCATAGCCGGATGTACCGTTTATTTGGCCTGCAAAAAATAAACCACTAATTCTTTTTGTCTCTAGCGTTGGATAGAGCTGCGTTGGAGTGCAGAAATCATATTCAATGGCATAGCCAGGTCTAACTATCTCTACATTTTCTAGTCCTTGTATGCTACGTAAAAACTTGAGTTGAACATCGAATGGTAAGGATGTACTCAAACCATTGGGATAAATTTCATTAGTGTACAACCCCTCCGGTTCAAGAAATACTTGATGTCTACGCTTTTCGGGAAAGCGCTTAACCTTATCCTCTATTGATGGACAGTAGCGAGGACCCACACCCTGGATAACCCCTGTATATAAAGGAGATCTATCAAGGTTATCTTCTATTATCTGCTGTGTAGTTTCATTTGTATGGGTAATATGACAGTTGGTTTGTTTTTCCTTTTTACCAGCATAGAAGAATGAAAAATTTACCGAATCCTCGTCACCTGGCTGTAGCTCTGTTTTTGCGTAGTCAATTGTTGTTCCATCCAACCTAGCTGGTGTACCAGTTTTAAGTCTACCTACAGTAAAACCTAATTCACGAAGCTGCCCGCTTAATCCAATGCTGGCAATTTCTCCAGCCCTGCCCGCCGGAAAACTACTAAGACCTATATGTATAAGTCCATCAAGAAAAGTTCCAGTACTAACTATTACACTATTAGCCAAAATTTTCTCGCCGAGCTCTGTCAAAACACCGATAACTTCACGCGAATTTATTATCAATTTTTTCACTTGGCCTTGTTTGATGAACAGGCCTGACTGATTTTCTAGCGTGGTGCGCATTTTAGCCTTGTAAAGCATCTTGTCAGCCTGGGCACGGGGACCTCGAACAGCCGGGCCTTTAGAACGGTTTAACATTCTAAATTGTATTCCTGTGGCATCAATGCACTTTCCCATCTCGCCACCTAGTGCGTCTATTTCTCTTACAAGATGTCCTTTGGCTAATCCTCCGATTGCCGGGTTGCAGCTCATCTGTGCTATCTGATCGACATTTATTGTTATCATCAGTGTTTTCGAACCCATCCGTGCACTAGACAGTGCCGCTTCACAGGCAGCATGTCCACCGCCAACAACAATGACATCAAAACCGGCCCTGCTAACCAATATTACCCCTTATTAGGTCAAAAAATAGTGTATAAATTACCACGCACCTGATTCAGATCCCGCAGGCGATTTATCAATTTTGATAAATCACTTTCACGCACCGAAGTATTAAACTGATGACCAAATCATTTCCCAATACACATTTCATTAAAAATCTTATCAATTACTTGATCGTCTACAACTTTACCAGTGAGCTCCTCAAGCGATTCCTTTGCTTCCTGGAGGTCAGCTGCAATGAACTCTCGGCTCATTTTAGCCTTTAAGGCTGATATTGCCCTTCCAACAGATTCCGTCATCGCCCGCATTCTGGCAAGATGTCTTTCGCGAGTCAAAACTGGGCCATCCTCAAGGTTAATGCCCATTTTTTCAATGAGTTTAGAGATAGCCAGCTTCAATAGATCAACTCCATCACCGGTTTTTGCAGCGATTCTGATAATCGAGGATTTATCCATAGGAGAAACGATGGAATCTGATATGACCTGTGGCAAATCATTTTTGTTTATTATTGTCAGAATTGAGCCTTTTTCAGCAAACCTTGTGTAAAGCTCCTCAGCAAGTTTCCTATCATCATCGTCAAGCGATTTAGAACCATCAAACATAATTAACCGTATATCGGAATCAAAAGCAACTTTTAGTGCTCGACTAACTCCAAGCTGTTCAGCATTGTCAGATGCCTTGCGCACGCCTGCAGTATCAACTATTTTAACAGCCACGCCGCCTATTTGCAGGGACTCCTCAATGGAATCTCTGGTTGTACCAGGGGTATCGGTTACTATTACTCGATCCCTTTCCAACAAAGCATTCATTAGGCTTGATTTCCCTACGTTTGGTTTCCCTGTTATTGCAATAGAAATGCCATCCCTATAAATTCTTCCAACTCCATAAGTGCATGTTATTTTATCGATGTCTCGGGATAACTTTTGAAGCTTCGCTAGTACAGTTACGTCATTTGCCAGTTCAATATCCTCATCGGGGAAATCAATGGACACTTCAATATCAGCTATTATGCTAACAAGTAAATTTTCTATATTGTCCAACCGCTTGGAAAGTTTTCCGTCCAACTGAGAGAATGCGGTGCGCCAACCTTTGTCTGATTTGGTTTTTATCATATCAATGATAGCCTCTGCTTGAACAAGATCAATTCGCCCATTTAAAAATGCCCGTTTTGAAAACTCGCCAGCTTCGGCCATTCTTGCTCCTAGTTTAACGCACGCCTGTAAAATTTTCCGAAGTACAACGATACCGCCATGACACGATATTTCAACGACATCTTCCCTCGTGTAAGTCTTAGGTGACTTCATTACCACAACAAGCGTCTCGTCAATCTTAGTTTCCGTAGTGTCTGCAACGAACCCATAGTAGACCCTGTGAGATTCAAACTCATTCCGCGGTTTACCAGATGGACCCCTAAACATAGTCTGTAAAATGTTTAAAGCGCCAATTCCAGACATTCTAATCATTCCCACTCCACCCTCTCCCGTTGGGGATGATACTGCAACGATGGTTTCTTCCTGTTTAACCTGCGTACCCATACTACTTTTCCTGTTATACAAAAGTGCGTTGTGCATTGTTATCTACATATTTATACTTTGTAGACATGTGTTTCTGCTGCTTGAATAGCCGCATTGATTCATAAATATCACCAAACGTGGGATTGTTCTTAAGCACATAAAAACAATCTTTTGTAAGTAAGGCAAGAAAAAAGATAACTATGGTGGTAGTAAGCGCTACAAAGTAAATATTCTAACGTTCATCGTTCAAGTAGACAACAACCCTGCGACGGTTACCCTGACCTTCGCTAATGGTTTCCACTTTTTGATTGTCGGCCAGAGTGCTGTGGACAATCTGGCGCTCAGCTGGACTCATAGGTTGTAGTCGCAGGGACCGTTTTTCAGTTATGACCTTTTTTGCAGCATCCATTGCGACCTGGTATATGTGAAAACGACGCTTTTCTTTGTAATGTTCTGTATCTAAAATAACGCGTAGCCTATCTGTACGTTTACGGTTCACCGCAATATCTACCAGATATTGCATTGAATCCAAGGTTCCCCCTCTACGGCCAATTAACAATCCACCACTTTCAGAATTAATCTGTATAAGCAATCGATCTGATAATTTGTGGCCAACCATACTGCCTTCTATACCCATATGCTCTAGCATGCCTTGCATGAAAGTAACTGCCTTATCACGGTCTTCATCTGTTGCAGGAGAATCTATATCGTCTGTATAATCGGTAGCTTGAAACTCATCTTCGTCATCAGGCTCCTCTTGCCGGTCGACATTTTCGTTCTCCCCGTTTAAAGAGTTGTCATCTAAATATCGATCTTGATCATCAGGCGTTGACGAGTATTTTCTTTTACCAAACCCTCGGCCCTCCTGTGGGATTATTATCGCGCTTGCTCCTTCTGTTACCCATGGGCGATATTTGTTAGTACCGGACAAAAATTCCAAAGGAGTTTGCTCTTGCTCAGGCTCTGCTTCAACAGGCGGCTCTTGTTGGGTTGAAACGAGCATATTATTACTCTCTACCTTTTCATCAGACTTTATTCGTCCCCTCAACCGAACTGTTCGTCCGCCCATACCTAGAAACTTTCTTGTCACTCTCAATTCTTCTATTTCAACGTTTTCAATGTTGCTTAATCCCAGAGTTTCTAAGATTCGTTTTTCTGCTTCCTCTCTAGTGGTTCCTTCTGATTCAACCCAATCCATAGTTTTTCTCACTTGGTTTCACGATTAATCAACCATTGTTGGCCAATTGTAAGGATGTTGTTGACAAGCCAGTATATGACAAGTCCCGATGGGAATTGAAGAAACATGACAGTGAAGATTACCGGCATTGCCATCATCACCTTTCTTTGCATCGGGTCGCCTGTCTTGGGCGTCATCATTTGCTGAATCAGCATGCTCGCCCCCATAAACACCGGCGTTATATAATATGGATCTTGTAAGGACAGATCCTTAATCCAAAATATCCACTCAGCTCCTTTAAGTTCTATCGATTCCAGCAAAACCTTGTAAAGAGCAAAGAAAATTGGTATTTGCAGAATTAGAGGCATACAACCCCCCACTGGGTTAACTTTATGCTCCTTATAAAGGCTCATCATTTCTTGATTTAATTTTTCTTTATCATCTTTATATACATCCTGAAGCTTTTTCATATGCGGCTGTAGCTTCTGAAGTTTTTGCATGCTTTTGAAACCTCTCTGAGTCAAAGGAAAGAAAAGCACTTTAGTGACTACGGTCAACAAAATTATTGACCATCCCCAATTGCCAGTCCACTTGAAAAATAATTCCATCAGCCAGTACATTGGTCTAGCAAGAATGTCGAACCACCCATAATTTATAATGGACGAAACATTGTCTTTGTACTTATTTAGTTGTTCGTGGGTTTTTGGTCCTACATAAAAAGACGCCACGGTAGGTTGATGCGACAAAGTTGAATTAAGACGCCATTCAAGTGTGGCATCTGAATCACTTATATATGTTGTTTTTACATAAGACGTTGGCATGTCTTGAAACATAGCAAATACTGTGAAATATCTGTGCGTGAGCGCTGACCATTTTATATTTCCTTCGTACTCCTCAAAAGGCTTGTCCGTTTCATCTAGGGTCTCCACGAATAAAGGACTTTTATCGCCTTCTTTGATGATAGGGCAGTTATAGGAATAGAATGAAATAAAATCTGTTTCTTCATCACCCAAGCCGAACCACACAAGCGAATAATTAAATACACCCCATTTCGGGGTGGATTTTACAGCAATCTCAACTTCAAATTTGTAATCTTCAGGGTAAAATACATAGCTTTTAGTGACCACTACTCCAGACTCGTCAGCCAATCTATACTCTATGCGTAGCGGTTTATCACCTGAACGAAGCTCAATGTACTCACGTTGCTCTGTTAGGGTGAAAAAAGCCTCGTTTATGCGTTTTGAAAAAGCATAATTGGGAAATTTTAATCCCATTGTGGGATATTTGTGCAGGCGCGAAAAATTCTTATCGCCATTTTCCTGAGCAATACGCTCAAGCCTGTCCTGCTCTGTAACGAAATCTGTTGGTTTATATATTAGGTCAATGTGCTGGTTTTTATTGTCAGCATATTTAGTAAGTTTATATTCTTGTAAAATAGCGCCTTTGTTGGATAAAACAATTTCAACCAAGCCGTTATTAATCCTTATTGTTTTTTGGTTAGTATTTAAGTTGGGCTTATTAATAGAATCACCGGCAGGGCCTTCTGCATTAATACCGACTCTAGATGTGCCTTGGTTAGAACTTTCTCTGTCGTTGGGAGCAATGGGCTGGTTGCTTGCTCTTTCCTCTACTAATTCCTTTTTCTCGCCTGTTTCTTCTATTATTTTTTTCTCTGCGGCTATTTTTTCTTGTGCGCGGTAATAATCTCCGAACTTGTATTCGTAATACATGTTGTAGGTTATAACAACTGTTATAGCCAAAAGCAGGCCAACGACAAAGTTTTTATCTATCATCTACGGAACTGGATCGTACCCCCCCTTGTGAAACGGTGTGCACCGAAGAAGCCTACGAAATGCCATAATTCCACCTCGAAATATACCGTAACGTTCCAATGCTTCTTTGGCATATTGTGAACAAGATGGATAGTAACCACAGGCCGGGGGCATCAGTGGAGATAGAGCTAGTTTATAAACTCTGATAAGAAAAATAATAACTCGCTTCATACAAATTCCAACCGGGCCGTTATTTAAGTCTCCGTATTTTGTTATTGTTTACGGCCGCTATCAAATGTTTTGACTAATCTTATAAATTCTTGCTCTATCGCCTGGTAGTCTAACGCTAAATCTCCAGGGATCACCTTTACAATAATGTCTAAATGTTCAGGGAAGAAGTTTCGTTGTTTCCTGAATATTTCCCTGATCAAACGTTTTATTCTGTTGCGGAGATGGGCTTTTCCTACCTTACGAGGCACGTCTAGTCCCAGCCTAGACAATCCCATTCCGTTGGGTTTATAGATAAACAGAATATTCGAATTTTTCTTGCGTAGTCCTGTTCTAAATACATTTAAGAACTGAGACCGCATCAGCAACCTGTCTTTTCGTTTAAAAGACATGTTATTTAGACTGTGAGTCGTTTCCTTCCCTTTGCACGACGTCTCTTGAGTACAGCCCTGCCTCCCTTGCTTTTCATCCGGGACATAAACCCATGTACCCTTTTTCTGCTAATGTTGTGCGGTTGATAAGTCCTTTTCACTGTTCCTCTTTTGCGCAGACCTTGCTATCAAAAAATAAGAATAAGGATAATAGTATGAAGATAAAAAGCCAGTCAAGGGTCAACTTCATTATAAACTCTTTTATTTTTAGTGTTTTTACCTATTGGGCAAGCACTGCTCGTTGTGTTTCTAACAGTTTTCCTATTCCAGTCTCTGCAAGGCGCATAAGGTCATTCATTTTTTCCCAGCTAAAAGGCTCCCTTTCTGCAGTTCCTTGTATTTCAACGAATTTACCGGATCCAGTCATCACTATATTCATATCAACCTCGGCAGAGCTGTCCTCTTCATAACAAAGGTCCAATGCAGCTTTACCTTTTAAAATCCCAACTGAAATAGCTGCAACATGCTCTTTTATTGGGTTCCTTGCAATTTGCCCGTCCGCGACCAAATTGTTAATTGAGTCTGATAAGGCAACGAATGCCCCTGTTATTGCAGCTGTTCTAGTTCCACCATCAGCCAGCAAAACGTCGCAATCAACTGTTATTGTCCTATCACCAAGTTGGGTTAAATCAACTACAGAACGGAGCGATCTCCCTACAAGTCGTTGTATTTCCATCGTTCTACCGCCTGCCCCTCGACGCTCCCTCTTGGTACGCATGCCAGTGGCCCTAGGCAGCATAGCGTACTCAGCTGTAATCCATCCCTGCCCCGAGTCCCTTAAAAAGATTGGAACCCCCTTTGAAACCGTTGCGGTACATAATATTTGAGTGTTCCCCGATTTTATTAAGGCCGAGCCCTCAGCATATATTGCTGTGCCACGCTCTATGGTTACCTCTCGCAATTGATCCCACCTTCTTCCATCAAGCCTTGTGGACATTATTTGTCTCCTATCTCTTTCTTATGGACCGATATCTACCAATCCGCTATATTTCAAGTTTATTCCACTCAACATTCGGTTACTGACCTCTAGGCTTCTTTTAGGAGAATCAGTAACAAAAAATTTGATCTCTCCTTTGCTAGAATCCTGAGACTTTATAAGTCCGTGCTTTAACAGAAACATTTTTACTAAATTGGCTGTTTGCTTGGCAGAATCTATTAAGCGTACTTGTTTACCAACTGTCTTAGATATAACCCCCTTAAGCATTGGGTAATGGGTACAACCTAAAATCAAGCAATCTACCTCTCCTCGAAATGAAGCCAAATATTCCTCTGCTACCATCTTTGTTATGTCTTTATCGACCCAGCCTTCTTCCACTAAAGGAACGAACAACGGACAGGCTTTGGTGATAACCTTACAACCAGGTCTTACTTTATATAGTTCATTCGTATAAGCCATAGAGTTGATTGTGGCTTCTGTACCAATAACCCCAACACGCAACCATTTACACCTGCCATATTTTAAGGCGGCTTCAACCCCACCTTCGACTACGCCTATTACTGGGCATTCATTTTCCAGTAGCTCTGGCAGAGCATATGCGGATGCTGTATTACAAGCAACGACAACCATTTTCACATTATGCGAGCTAAGGAATTTAATATTGTTTTTTGCATAACGAATAATTGTTTCCCTGGATTTACTTCCATAAGGAACACGGGCAGTGTCGCCTAAGTAGATTAGATTTTCATTGGGCAAAAGTTTACAAATTTCCTTTAAAACAGTTAACCCGCCCAAACCAGAATCAAAAACACCTACTGGCCTATTATCATTCATTAGCTGGTTTAATTTTTAACCCCACTTGATTCTTGTCTAGCCAATAAGCTGCATTAAGGGGTTTGTCAATTGCGACGTGATGAATAAATACAGGCGATTGCTTGTCATCAATAATAATCCGAAGGCTAGTTATATTATCAAAGTTTTCTACAACCGTATTTACTACACTATACAAAGCTAGCATCTCTGTCCACACTCCTGGGTTACACTGTTCTCTTACTTCTTCGCTAAGTGAAACAACGGCCACATCGTCATATACAAAAACCCCTCGTATGGCTATGTCAGCAGGAAAAAGTTCATTTGTTTTTGCACTTTCCTCGAAAAGTTCGGTTAGTATACGCTCAATATCTAATTCTACAGACTCAGCACTTTCTATTTCACTGCTAATCCTAATGAGCCATTCCCCGTTATTATCCGGTAGAACAAGTGTTACTGGCTTCATTCTCCCTTGAATAACTACGTTTGCTGAAGTGTTTACTCGCGATTTTTCTTGCCAAAAAGTTTTTGTTCCGAACCCATTTGGAACGGGATAAAACCAACTAAACATTCCTATAAGTATTAGAACAACAGCCCAGAATAAAAACCCTCCTCCAAGGCTGAAACGGCCTATCTTTACTGGCATTTACCTCCCCACATCCGTAGCAACAAAATAACCCCGAATCCCTTTTGCAATCGCATCTGCTATATTAATAAGGTGGTCATCTCTTCTCAACCTAATTTCATCTTCTGGGTTCGAAAGATCAATTGATTCTATAACAATTGCTGGCATGCTTAAGCCCCCAAGGTACAAAAGGTTGGTTGGAACAATTTCTATATTGCGACCTACAACATCCTTAAGGTTAACGAAAAGCTTTTCTGCAATAATAGAATTTTTTCTATCATTTTTATTATTGTTGCTTTTCCAATCATTAAGCTTAATAGCAGCAGCAGGTTTATTAATAAACAATCGCACTGCCGATTTCCTTGGCCCCACTCCTCCGTCACAATGAATAGAAATGTAAAGTTCTGATTTGGCAGTGTTTGCTATTTCTACCCGCCTGAAAAACTCGATTGACCTATCGCTTTGCCTAGTAAGCCGTATTTCAATTTCCTTGTCAAAAGAAAATTTCTTTTTGATTAATTTTGCCAAACGCAAGTTTATATTTTTTTCTAAAAAATTCTTTGGGCTTCTGGCTCCAAGGTCCGACCCTCCATGACCAGGGTTAATGATTACAAGTTTTGGTTCAGCTTTATTTACCTCAAGCTGCCCCTCGTTTTCTATGCCTCCCTCCAAAGCAGGCATTGGATCTGTTGTAAACTCCTGTGCAAAAGAAGTGTCAGCGGGTAGAGATACTGCACACGCCAAAAGCAATATGCATATAATTCTTTTTATGCTCAACTGTTTAGTGTCTGCCAATTTCAAACAAATCAAATTATGGTGGGAGTAGCTGCCTTGTTTATCATGAAAAATAATTGTTTAAATATCTAATCTCTGGGCCTCAAGAGCGTGATCTTGTATAAACTCTCTTCGTGGCTCAACTTGATCACCCATTAGCACAGTGAACATATCATCTGATTCCACTGCATCATTAATCCTCACCTGTTGCAAGCTCCTATTTTCTGGGTTCATGGTTGTTTCCCATAGCTGCTCTGCATTCATTTCACCAAGGCCTTTATACCTCTGAATAGACATCCCTGTTTTGCTGGTTTTTAAAATCTGCTCAACCAGGCTTTTTTGGTTATCTAACAAAATCTCGCCGTCTTTATCAATTAAAACAAAGGGAGGCTTGTTGTATTTTTCAAGCCCCCTTCTTATGGAGTGAAGCTTTTTATATTCTGCTGAAAGAACTAAATCCCAATTGATTTTCATCTTTTGTCCGGTTCTTTTGTCAGGCCATTCTAGGGCATACCCTCCATGCTCAGGGTCTTCAACTATTGATAAACCATTTTCGGCTGGAGCAAAACTTTGAGATATTTCCTCTAGCCTCGATTTATTAACAAAAAACTCTTTATCCATTATGTTTTCATCTAGAAGCGGCTCCACTACCTGCTCAGGATAACCTCTGCGGATGAGGCCCTCAAGAATTTTGCCATATTCTATCATTTGGCGGATTATGTTAATGAGAGTGGTGTCTTCATATGCAGAACCTCCGTTATTTATTTTAAGACTTTTGCCCCTAAGTCCATTTTCCAGCAAAACCTTTTCTAGTTCATGGTCATTTTTAACGTAGCTGCTGCTTTTTCCTTTTTGTGCTTTATAAAGAGGTGGCTGGGCAATATACAAAAAACCTCGATGTATAATCTCTTCCATGTGTCGGTAGAAAAGGGTCAGCAGTAATGTTCTTATATGTGATCCATCGACATCGGCGTCTGTCATTAAAATAATTTTATGATAGCGCAACTTGCTTATATCAAAATCGCTTTTTCCAATTCCCGCCCCCAGTGCGGTTAGTAGAATTTTAATTTGATCGCTTGCCAACATTTTTTCAAATCGGGCCTTTTCAACATTTAATATTTTCCCTTTGAGGGGAAGTATGGCTTGAAACTTTCTGTCTCTCCCTTGTTTTGCTGACCCTCCTGCAGAATCTCCCTCCACAAGATAAAGCTCACAGAGGGCAGGATCTTTCTCCTGGCAGTCTGCTAGCTTGCCAGGGAGAACAGAGCTTTCTAGGGCGTTTTTCCTTCTCGTAATATCCTTGGCTCTTCTTGCTGCCTCACGAGCCTGTGTCGCTACAGATGCTTTGTTTATTATTAGTTTGGCTTCTTTGGGATTTTCTTCAAAAAATTGAGAGAGTCCGTCGTTTACAAGCTGGGCCACCATCCCCGAAACTTCGGAATTCCCTAGTTTGGTTTTTGTTTGTCCTTCAAATTGTGGCTCAGGTATTTTTACTGATAGGGCTGCTGTTAACCCTTCTCGAACATCTTCACCAGAAAAAGTTGTGGAGCCTTTTATTAGTCCATTGTTGGAAGCATAGGCGTTTATAGTTCTTGTAAGGGCAGATCGAAACCCAGCGAGATGGGTGCCACCTTCTCTTGTTCTTATATTGTTGGCAAAGGAAAAAACATCTTCCTTATAGCCATCGTTGTAAGTCATTGCTAGTTCCATAGATGTATGGTTCTTATCACCTTTTATATAAACCGGAGAGCTAAAAAGCGGGCTTTTATTTCTATTCAAATACTCGATAAAAGAAACAATTCCTCCTTCATAATGGAAATCATGTTCTTTATCTGTTCTCTCATCCTTTATAATTATTCGAGCCCCTTTATTGAGAAAAGCAAGCTCACGAAGTCTTTCCGAAAGCATTTCAAAATTAAATTCTGTCTCGGTAAAAACATCTCCATCCGGTTTAAATGTTATTTTAGTTCCTGTTCCTGTGGTCTCTTCTATTTGCTTCAGTGGGTTTTCTGCTACACCCTTTAAATAATTTTGTGAATAAACTTTATTATTCCTGCGGATTTCTAAATACAAACTTTTCGATAGTGCATTAACAACAGAGACTCCAACTCCGTGTAACCCTCCTGACACCTTATAGCTATCTCCATCAAACTTTCCGCCTGCATGTAATGTTGTCATTACAACTTCAGCTGCTGAGGTATTTGTTTCAGGGTGGATATCAACTGGGATACCCCTACCGTTGTCCTGAATTGTTATTGAATTATCAATATGAATGGTAACTTCAATTTTATTACAGAAGCCGGCGAGAACTTCATCTATGGAATTGTCTACTACTTCAAAGACAAGATGGGACAATCCCTTTACTGTGGTGTCTCCAATATACATTGCGGGTCTCTTCCTTACAGCTTCTAGACCCTCAAGGATTTTTATGGATTCGGCCTGATAATTATTAATTTCTTTACTTTCTTTCATATAAAAAAAAACAGTAGAAGTAGTAGAGTGAACTAGTTAGTGTATAAACCAGCTAAGTTATTGTAGCAAAAGGAGGTATGATTATCCACAACCAAGTTTGGTTTTCAACATACTAAAGTGATTTAATGGAAAAAAATATCTTTTAAACAGCTTTTACTCAGAAAGCTCTACATTTTCATAATCTTTTTTATTTCATGAATTTCATTATAAACTTTGGTGTTAACCTCTACCTCGTTCTTAATTTTAGACACCGCGTGCATAATTGTGGTGTGATCTCGGCCACCAAAAGATTTCCCTATTTCCGGAAGAGAGGCGTCTGTGAATTCACGACATAAGTAAGCAGCAATATGCCTTGGAACAGCTATGCTTTTTGACCTGCGCTTTGAAATTAATTCGCTAAATTTTACACCATAAAAGCCACATACAGTTTTCTGAATTGTCTTTATGTCCATCTTGCAAGCAACATCGTCGTAAATTCCTCGTAGGGTTTCTTCAACAAGGTCTGTGTCTATTGTTCGGCCAGTCAACGATGCAAAGGCCATTACCCTTGCAAGGGCCCCTTCAAGTTCTCTAATATTTGAATTAATTTTATTTGCTAAATAATCCGCCACCTTCTCCTTAAGAACAAACCCGTTTTGTTGTGCTAACAAAATTAATATTGCAATTTTAATTTCAAGCTCAGGAGGTTGGATGTCTGCAATAAGACCCCAGGCAAAGCGTGATCTAAGTCTCTCCTCTAAATTTCTCATTTCTTTTGGAAATTTGTCGGATGCAATAACAATCTGTTTTTTTAATTCGTATAAAGTGTTAAAGGTGTGGAAAAATTCCTCCTGGGTTCTCTCTTTGCCTCCAATAAATTGGATATCATCTACGAGTAAAACGTCTAAGTTTCTAAATTTACGTCGAAAATTCGCCATAGTTCCATGCTGTAAAGCATTAATAAGCATATTGACAAACTTTTCCGAGGTTAAATATAAAACCACAGCCCCAGGGTTGCTTTGTAAGACGTGGTTTCCAATTGCCTGAAGTAGGTGTGTTTTGCCAAGTCCCACCCCTCCATATAAAAAAAGTGGATTATAAACCTCCCCTATCTTGTTTGCCGATGCCAAACTCGAGGCGTAACAAAATTCGTTGCTTTTCCCCACTACAAAATGTTTAAAAATGTATTTTTCATTCAGGCCAGATTTGTTTCTCGGCTGAGCAGCAACGGGCTTTTTAATTGGTGGTTTTTCAGCCAGCCCTGCTGCCTTTTCTGGACCCTTGCGTTGATTTTCGTCAACCCTTAAAACTAAATCAATGTCTACCCCACTATACGTGTTAAACACTTGCTTTATTGAGTCTTTGTAGTGTTCCTCTATCCATTCGACAAAAAAAGTAGAGGGTACCGCCAAAGTCAGGGTAGTGTTTTTATACGAGACGTAGTTGATGGGCTTTACCCATGAGTCGTAATTGTGAGGATTTAGCTTTTTCTTGAGTTCAGCCTTACAGTCATTCCAGATTTTCTGTTCAACCATTAACTCCGCCTTTGTTTCATGAAGGCTTCATTCTAAGTAGGGTTGCTAAGGTGGTCAAGTGCTTTTCATCTGTACGACTACAAGATGTGGAAAACTTATAATAGCTTTGCGTAAAATATTATAATGATCCTAATAACAAAATATTAAATGGAAGTTGGTGTGTTCATTTTTTGATCTAAAAAGCCTGATTTAAGTGGAAAACCTGTTGATTAGTTGATGAAAAAAATTAGTGGCTACTTATTAAGACTAGCTTCGCGGTTAACACCGACAAATGGAAATTCAACATTACCCTTGGCAACATCATCAACAGTAATGGAATATAACAGTTCATTAAAATGTATCACTAGTTTTGCCCAAAGCATTTGGGTTCTGCAATCATTAAGCTTGGAACAAGCGGGAACATCCCCCTCTTGGGTTTCGGCACACTCAGTAATGACAAGGGTTTCATCCACAGCTCTGAAAACATCACCGATGGTTATTTTGGAGGCATCGTTTGCCAACATATAACCACCACCTGGTCCCCGAACAGATTTTACTAAATCATACTTTCTAAGCTTAACAAAAAGCTGTTCGAGATAATTTTGTGATAGGTCTTGCCGTGCAGCTACCACGGAAAGAGAGGTAGGGCTATTATTCGGCTGGCAGGCCAAGTCCACCATGGCCTGTACAGCATAGTGTCCACGGGTTGATATTTTCATTTTTCAAACCTATTCAGTCTGTTTTTTAACAAGGAACTCCCAGTCTGTATCATTGATCTTATGCGGGGATGAAATCAGTTGATGGCCTTCATTTTCCATACTTTTGGGCACATTACGTGTCGCAGGTTCATGATCTGTTATTATGCGAAGAACATGACCCGTAGGCATTGTCTCTAGCTTCAACTTGGATCTTACAAAAGTGTAGGGACAAACCTCACCCCTGATATCTACTTCATCATCAACTTTAACAGACATTTTTGCCCTTTTTATAAAGTAACTATTCTTTCATGTTCCTCGATGGCCGTTACGAGACCTTGGTAATCGAGGGCATGGCAATTAGATTTAATCCTTCTCGCCTCAGCATCTTCATTTAATACAAACCAGTGATCGGGCCAAACATCAGATCCCTCTTTCTGTCTTGTATAAACACCCTCCTGAACCATTACCACTTTGTCTGCATCATCGATCAAACTGCGACACAGCATTGTTGGGCTTTGATCCAGTGGAGCAGTAATCAGCAAAAGTGTTTTTTTATTGTTCATTACCCTTTAACCTATTTGCCGCAATTGATTAAACCAAACCCGCCTGAAGCCACATCACATTCGCATGAATCTGGCAATATAGTGACAATAACACCCTCATTTAGTGTTTTCCCTAGCTCAACAGCAGCGACTAGAGCAGCGCCTGCGCTGGACCCTATAGAAAGATTTTTTTCTTGTTCGATTCTAGAAACCATGGCGTATGCATCCTCAGTTTTGACCGTAACCTTGCCATCGAGCTTGCTTTGGTCATATATTCTGGGCACAATGGACGTTGCCATATGTTTAAGACCCTCTATTCCGTGTAAGGATTCGGCTGGCTCGATAGAGTAACACTTGATATTATCGCTAAAGCCTTTCAGTCCATAGGAAGTTCCCATAACTGTTCCAGAAGTTCCAATCCCTGCCATAAAGTGAGTTACTCTATGTTCAGTCTGCTCCCAAATTTCTGGCGCCGTACTTTGGAGATGAGCCTTCCAGTTATCGTCATTGTTGTATTGATCAGGCCAAAAGTACTGCTCCGGGTCTTTCGAGTAAACTTCTTTGGTCATACGGATAGCCCCATCGGAACTCTGCAGGGCATCAGAATAAAAAACCTCAGCATTATAATGGCTTGCCAAAAGCTGTTTTCGCGCGTTACATACATTGGCAGGCATTACTAATTTAACCTTGTAGCCCATCACGTGACCAATAAGGGCATAAGCCACACCTGTATTACCAGATGTGGAATCAAGAATAGTCATTCCTGGTTTGAGGTTACCCCGTTTGATTCCTTCAAGTATCATGTTTAAAGCAGGCCGTGCTTTTACAGAACCTCCGGCATTAAACCATTCTGCCTTGGCATAAATTTCCACGCCTGGGCACATTGTTTCTAAAGATTCAAAACGCATAAGTGGAGTATTGCCGATATGCTTAAAAATATCGACATTCATCTCGTCTAACTGAACCGTTGCGGTTGGAGCGAGCTTAGACATCGTTACCTCTTCTAATTAATAATAATATCATTAGCTGTCATCATCTCCTCGATATCAAGATTGCTGAGGAGTTTAAATATAAATTTGGAGTACACTAGACTCCTTTCGTCAACTGAAAATTTAGAAACACAAAGCACAACACTGAGAGCACTTAGTGTTTCAAGATGCTTATCTATTTCAAGACTTGTTTTGCTTTTATCTGTTCCAAGTCCCACATAAGCGCCGTTGTCTATCATAAGCACAGACAACGTGTTATTTTCTTCAAGAGTCAATCCAACGCACATGCGTAGTTTTTCAGCTACGCTAAAGCCTGGTGGGTCAGCTATAATAACTAAAATATTCTTTTTGCCAAATTTCCTGAGTTGTTCTGTTTCTGACTCCGTATTTTTCCCAAAAACCTGATGTAGCATGTGTTGTCCACGATTAAGTTTTTGAACTTTTTTCTTAGTCATTCTATCCTCTGATAAAACTTATAACCCGGTCATATTCATTTGCCATCACGGATAAATCATATTGACTCCCACTTAACACTCCATCAACATTTCCAGGGGCGCCAAGTTTCTCACGACTATGCTCGCAAGCAGTTATTTGCACATCGTCTGATATAAGACCAATGAAATCTTCCCTTGTAAGGTTTAACACCCCTTTTCCCATTATGAAAACAGAAACCTCATGGCCTCTCCCACGGGCGATTTTAGCGGTATTTACCAGCGTCGAAATAGCCCCACTGTTAGGAGATGCGTGGACAACAAAAAGTATTTTCATAGTTAACCCATCCAAATGTTTCTAACCTTTCCTTATTCCGGGGCTACTCCACAAAAGTGTTCGTAATCAATTAATTTATGAATAGTAGGATTATCGCCACATACAGGGCAGCTTGGATCCCGCCTAATATTTAGCTTGCGGTGATCTACCGTCAAGGCGTTATACATTAGCAACTTGCCAATGAGCTGATCACCCTTTCCGATGATTTCCTTTATTACCTCTACCGCCTGTAACGTTCCTATAACTCCAGCCAAAACCCCCAAAACCCCGGCTTCTTGGCAGCTTGGCGCCAAGCTTGGTGGTGGAGGCTCAGGATAAAGGCATCGGTAACAAGGACCCACCCTTGTTTTAAACACGGTTACCTGCCCATCAAACCTAAAAATAGAACCATGCACGTTAACCTTATTAAACATTACACATGCATCATTTACTAGGTAACGAGTTGGGAAATTGTCAGAACCATCTACTATGATTTTCCAATCCTGGAAAATTTCCTTCACATTAGCAGTCGATAGTCTCTCATCATAGGTGGTTACCTTGATATCCGAGTTAAGCTTTTCTATAAATCGTTTTGCACTTTCAGTTTTTTTCAATCCGACATTATCGGAGCTGTGTATTACCTGTCTCTGCAAATTAGACATTTCAACCACATCAAAATCCACAATGCCTATGTTCCCCACACCTGCTGCTGCTAAATACTGAAGAACTGGAGAACCAAGACCACCAGCCCCCAAGCATAAAACCTTTGCATCGAGCAGTTTTTCTTGCCCAATACCACCGACTTCTGGGAGAATAATATGTCTGCTGTATCTATAAATTTGTTCGTCGGTAAAACCCACCTTACTAGCCTTTCTATATCTGTTTGCCAAGACCACCAGCGATAGCAGGAATTACTGAAATGCTATCGCCATCATTTAGATTGGTTTCCTCTCCATCCAAGAAACGGATGTCTTCTTCATTAACATAGATGTTGATAAACCTCCGAAGCTGGCCTTCATCATCATAGAGCCGCTCTTTAAATCCAGGATAGTCTGATTCTAAATTACTAAGCATGTCTTTTATTGTTTTACCACTACCATTAACTTCATCCTTGTTGTTAGTAAGTTTTTGAAGTGGCGTTGGGATACGAATCTTTACTGTTGCCATAGCTTTGCTACTCTCTCTTTAAATATCCAATATCATGGAATAAAATGTTCGGCACCGCCCAACATTGGGTAGGCCATTACAAATCCTTTTCTATTTCTTTAAAAATGGAAAGCTTGGGCTCTATAACCACTGGTGAATTTAAATGATCCTCAACAGCTTCCGTGGTTTTTAAGCCTTGCCCAGTAATGGAAATAACTGTTACCTCATCCTTTTTTATTCTTCCCTGCTCACAGAGCTTCTTAGTGACACCAACACATACGCCTCCTGCAGTCTCAGTAAAAATACCTTCCGTTTCAGCCAGAAGCATTATTCCATCAACAATCTCTTGGTCATTAACATCTTCGCCCCAGCCATTCGTTTGACCAACTACCTTAATCCCGTAGTAGCCGTCAGCAGGATTTCCGATTGCTATTGATTTTGCGATAGTTTTTGGCTTCACAGGTTTAAAGTCCTCCATACCGGCCTTGATTGCTGTAGTGACAGGACTACATCCAGTTGCTTGTGCTGCAAAAATCTTACTGTTTGCCTTATCGATGATCCCTAAACCTTCAAACTCTTTAAAAGCCTTATGGATTTTAGTGATTAGAGAGGAGCCAGCGACAGGCACAATTACATTATCTGGTGCCGCCCAACCAAGCTGCTCAGCAATTTCATATCCAAAAGTTTTCGAGCCATCACCATAGTAAGGACGAATATTTATATTTACAAATGCCCAGTTGAAAACAGCGGCTACCTCCGAACAAAATCGATTCACATCGTCATAGGAACCATTAATACCTATTAGCTTGGTACCATAAACAGATGTGCCCAACACCTTGGTTAATTCCAAATCATGAGGAATAAAAACATAACTCTTCATTCCTGCACTTGCTGCGTGAGCAGCCACAGAGTTAGCCAGGTTCCCTGTGGAGGCACAAGCAACAGTATCATACCCAAACTCACGAGCCTTATTAACCGCAGCAGCCACAACCCTGTCTTTAAAGCTAAGCGTTGGATGGCATACTGAATCATTTTTTATATAAAGGTTATTTAAGCCCAGCTCTTTGCCAAGATTTTTTGCTCTAACCAAGGGAGTGAACCCATTATGCAAACCTACAGTGGGCTCGCTATCAATCGGGATAAGCTCCCGATAACGCCACATGTTTGCAGGACGAGACTCAATCACATCACGTGTTAATGCAAGCTTAATCTCATCATAGTTATATTTAACCTCTAGAGGACCAAAACAAAACTCACATACATGCACTGGTTCTGCAGGGTATTCCCGCCCGCATTCGCGGCATTTTAAACCTAGCGTAAAACTCATCGACCTGCCTAAATTAAAGGTTCCAACGATCTGGATATATTCATAAAAAATTTAACTAACTGTAGATTTAGCAGCAATTAAGAGCAAACCAACATGACCACTTTTTTTATGACCACCAAAATAAACATTATCGTAATGGCCAGTCCGTTAACTATGACCCTTATAATCAACGGTTTTTAAACTTCAACTAAAAATACCTTAGTGTTTCAGTACGGTATTTGATTTCAGATTATGAAAACCTACTATTTTTGTCAACTATTATCAATTAAAAAATTGAGCAACCTAGACTTGGCTCCTGGATGGCGAAGAACTGGGCATCGTTTAGAGTTGTCACTATTTTGTTAAATGAAAGGTCCAAAAATTAAGGGTACTTTGCGCATTTGAAGTTATACTAGGCAACATGGGTGCAAAAACTACTGACCAAAAAGTTACTTGGTTAAAATCTGAAATTGCGTCGCTTGGTTCTATCCTAGTTGCCTTCTCTGGAGGTGTTGACAGTACTTACCTGCTAAAGATTTGTTACGATACCTTAAATCCTGTTGGCGGACGGCTCCTTGGTGTAACAGCCAATTCGTCAACCTACCCAGCGCGAGAGTTGGGCGAAGCCATAGAGCTCGCCAGCCACATTGGAATAGAGCACAAAATAATAAATTCTGAAGAACTAAACATTGCTGGTTATTCTGAAAATCCCGTGAACAGATGTTATCACTGCAAAAATGAGCTGTTTAACAAGTTGACACTACTTGCACAAGATGAAGGAATAACCGCGGTTGTCGATGGCTCAAACGCAGAAGATTTGACAGACTATAGGCCTGGCTCGGAAGCTGCACGGGAACATTCTGTAAGAAGCCTGCTGCAAGAAGCAGGGCTCACTAAAGAAGAGATCAGAAACCAGTCCCGTAACTTAGGATTGCCCACATGGAACAAACCGGCGTTTGCCTGTTTGGCTTCGCGATTCCCATATGGTGAGAATATTACAGCTGAAAAGTTGCAAATGGTAGACGAAGCTGAGCAGTTTTTGCGTGACCTTGGATTTGGACAGCACAGGGTAAGGCACCACGGAGGTATCGCAAGAATTGAACTAACAGCAGACGACATAACCAAGGCTGTGCAGACAGAAATGGCGCAACTTATTTATAAAGAGTTTCAGAAGATTGGATTTATCTACATTGCCGTTGACTTGCTTGGCTACCGCGCTGGAAGTTTAAACGAGGCGTTGTCAACACTTACCTCCAGTTAAAATAGAGATAGTCTAAATATTTAGTTGACTTTTATTTGCCAAGAACACATAATTGCCAAAACATGTAGATTTTTTACATCTTTTAAAGGGGATACAAATTTTGGAATAAACTAGAGCTTTACCAACCCTGCCTGCCTAACGGCAGTAAGTTAAAACTCTATAGTTTCATAAATTTAATATAAATGAAGTTATGAATAAACCAAAAACGATAAGCATAGCCTCACACCAAGACCAACAAAGCCGAGAAATGCACGAATTTGTCTTTGAACAAGGGATGTCAACAGTGTTTGAAAGGTTTGAGGCACAGCAACCGCAATGTCAATATTGTAAACAGGGCCTTAGTTGCCAACTTTGTTCTGACGGACCTTGCAGAATAAGCCCAAAATCTCCACTTGGAGTATGTGGGGTATCCGGCGATGTTATTGTAGCTAGAAATCTTTTACAACTTGCCACTATAGGTACAGCTGCTAACAATTATCAACTACGCAACTTGGCAAAAACTCTCAAGTCCATCGGGGAGGGAAGTTCGTCGGTGAAAATAAAAGATGAGGAAAAGTTACGCAGGATGTGTATGGCTCTTGGTCAAGATCATGAAAAACCGATAAACGAACTTGCGGTTTTTTTCGCAGACTTTATGCTCACTGAAATTGGTAAACAAGACGATTCACCTCTAGTTCTCATGGATCTTTTTGCCGTCGAGCAACGCAAGGCTGTTTGGAAAAAAGAAGATCTTTACTCGTCCGGCCCAAGCTCTGAAATTCTTACGGCACTAACTAAGTGTATGACCAATATCAGCAATGATCCCATTGACCTCATAAATGCTTGTCTCAGACTGGGCCTTGCTAACGAATACGCTGGACTGTGGGGGATTACAGTTATCCAAGACATTCTTATGGGAACTGCGGATCTTTCAGAAGGTGACACCAACATTGCTTGCATAGACCCAGACACAGTAAATATAGTAGCAAATGGCCACCAACCATTGTTTGCGGCAATCATCATGGATATGGCCAACAGCGATACCTTTCAAACAGCAGCCCGTGATGCAGGGGCAAAAGGCATCAAACTCTATGGCTCTTTGTGCGCCGGTCAGCAGCTTTTTAATGTTGCAGAACGGGAAGAGTACAAAGATATTTTTGGGGGTCAGCTTGGCAACTGGATACAGGAAGAGCTTTTTATTGCCACTGGCGCAGTTGACCTCTTCCTGATGGACTTTAACTGTTCAGTCCCAACCTTGAAAGACTATTCGGAGAAGTTCGGTACAAAGTTATTGAGCATCGATCCTTCAGTGAGGTTTCCTGATGTAGAGAGCATGGACTTTGATCCAAAGCAGGCTGAAACGCAGGCAAAAAAGGTGCTAGTGGATGCAACTGAACAATTTAGAGCAAGGAAATTAGACCCTTCTAGGGTGATTACCATTCCTGAGAGGCAGACCAGTTCAAGAGCTATTGCAGGTTATACAACAGAAACAGTACTAAAAATGTTTGGAAACGACATCAACACATATATTGAACATATGAAGGAAGGCTCTATCGTTGGTGCTGTAGCCGTTGCCGGATGCACAACTGTACGTGGAGGCCAGGCTGGTAAAGCTATTGAGGAGCTTACATTGCAACTGATCAGGCGAAATATTATGGTGATAGGAGCAGGGTGCTGTTCCTCCACTCACCAGAACCTTGGTATGTCCACTAGGGATATGGCAAAACTAGCAGGCCCGAAACTAAAAGCGATCTGCGAAAAGTATGATGTTCCTCCAATCGTTTCGTATGGTTCATGTACAGATGTTGGCAAAATACTCGATACTGTTGCGGCATTGGCATGGACCATCGGCTGCGATGTAAGTGAATTACCGGTAGCCGCGGCAGTTCCCGAATACATGGAGCAAAAGGCAATAGCAGATATTTTTACTGCTTTAGCTTTTGGGTTATTAACATATGTTTCACCAGATCCCTTAATAAGAGGAAGCCAAATAGTTACTGATTATCTCACGGAGGGAATGGTTGATATTACTGGCGGCAGAATGCTACTAGAAGAAGATCCGGTTAAAGCAGCTGATGTTATTGAAGCCCATATAATTAACAGAAGGCAGGTAATCAACTTTGATTAGCCAACTGTAGTTAAATAATTGATTTAAAGAGGGAGAAGGTCAATGTTAATTTCCATAACCTGGTGCCGAGACTGTAATCATTTCCCAGCAGCAATCAAGCTGGGAATGGATATTAAGGAAGCCTTCGGCTACGACGTGGAATACACCGCAGGGGGCGGTGGAATGCATCCGTTTGAAGTTTATCGCGATGGGGACATCATTTTTTCAAAAGTAAACCAAAGGGGCAGGTGGCCTAGAAAGGGTGAAATTCTTTCAATTCTCAAAGGCGAAATTCCTGAAAACCCAAATGACCCGTTGGTGGATGGAACCGCGGCTGACAATAAGTGATAGCCGAGCTGTTGATACAAAGTAGTACGAAGTACAAATAAATTAGCTTATTAACGTCTTTCCCCCTATGGACGTTAAGGTTCACATCACGTTTTATCAGGGTCAGAGCTTTTTAACTGCGATTACTTTTAGTATAGCAGTGCCGGGCGTGATCGGGCTTTTAAGCCTGGGTGCCTAAAAGCTCCGACCTTGATGGTGGTGTTGAACAAGGTGTTTTCTCAATAAATTGAATCTTGCATAAAACCACCTTTAAATTCCGCATCTCCAATTAATTGCTAGACTGGCGAAAGATTGGTATTATTCAACTAAATAATAAAAGACACTGTGGAGGAATTCTGCTTCCCATGACGCTTATGGTAAAAATTGCACCAAAGTGCCCACACTGTGATGTGACCATGGTTCATTACGATCTTCCACCAATTGCCTTTTCTGATGGCCTTGGATGGGGGGCGAAATTCCTTTGGGTTTGCCCAAACGAGGAGTGCCCTATTTTTCGAAAAGGGTATAACCACAACATAAATCAGTATGGCAATACTGCCTCATTGCGCTCAATTATTGAACCTGATTCAGGCCTAGCTTCCGTTGTGCCGACTTTGAGCTTAGACCCGGAGCATTTCAAATCATTTGTCGAGCTTCGAAAAGTGCAGAAAAAGAACTTGGAAAAAGCAGATAAACTGACAGAACCGAAAGACACGAACGACCCATACGATCTGGAATAGGCTACAGGGGGGTAATTTGTTATGTTTAAAGACATACAGTGTAACGATTTAATGACACTTTGCAGGCATATGTAGCGTCTATCTAAAGTAGTTACCCACAAAACCCACACCACAAAATAGTTGCCACGGCAACTATTTTTGGGTGTAGGGGTCAACTCTCGCAGCAACGCAAGGACGGCGGGATTCCTTAGCCAACGATGGGCTGTGACTGCAGCAGATCCTGGGGGGGGGCAACCAGCACCGATAGCGGCTTGGGTGGCATTGCCGGTACTTACGTACAACAGGGTAAATGTCTTTCTTTTTTCCTGATCGAGAGCTGGCATGAAATGGCCTCATTCACTACTACCTCAATGCTAGTATTTTCATTCTATTCAGTCGTCCTCGCGCACCAGATGCTCGCCCCGGCGGGACGTGCTGCAGAAGAAGTTT
>DLRR01000006.1 GCA_002500605.1 Nitrospinaceae bacterium UBA7883
ATACTTTTCCCCTCTTAAATTAAACGTTCAATAAAAACAGGTCAATATACAATAAACCTGATATAAAACAAGGCCTTACTCCACTAAAACAAGACCACTCCAAATAATTTCCTTTTTAGGCGGCATTTCAAACGGAAGACCAGCATCAATACTGGTTTTTAGTACATCTATCCCTACGCCCTCCATAGAGGGTCGTGCTTCGTAAGGCCGCCTACAGCCCTCACCTGAACCCTGACCCACACATTCGATACAAATCTCACATGGACCGCCAATAAGACCAGTAGCATAGTGAAAACCAAGCCCTAATGCTTTACCTTCGACCTCATTAACTACCTTGTGCAGTTTAACGGCAGCCATTTTTGAAGCATTTAGATCTTTAAATGCTTCACTGCTTTCACTATCAACTTTGCCTTGTTTCCCCGGGTTAGTCATAAATTCAATAACCTCTTCCCTGTCAGCTTGATCCATGTCACCCAAAATAGGGCTACTGGTTTGAATAAGTAAAGCCGAGTCAAACTTTTCTACAACAGCCTTAAACTCTTCCATGCTTGGCACATTTGGTGGGCAGGTGAGGCAATGTCCATAATGTGGGCACAGCGGCACCTGACATTTCATCCTCACTCTCTCGTCAAACGCTACGAACCTAGCGGAAAAACACTTGGCCGCTTTGGCACCAGCCTCTAAGGCGAGTTCCTCAAGTGCGAAAACCCTTTCATTAAGAATCGTCGATACTGTCATTTTTTTGTAAAAACGTATGTTTTAGGTTTATAAGTCTTTGCGTTCACCATATCTTCACACAAAACCCTATGGCGATGTCCTTCACTCTTATTTTTCCAGCATTTTGGGCACATGTAACGTGACTTAAAACCACGGTTTTGCCCAACATATCTGTTTTCAGAATGGGATGGGCACATCTTTGCTCCACAATCGGGGCAAATCCAAACCGCCGGACGTCCACATTTATCACAAACCTCCGCCTTTAAACCCTTGATCGCCATAAATTCCCTCCATCCCTCATGTCGTAAGCCTCTTGTAAATTAATGGCAACATCACTGGTAATGCTTCTACATTGTCTATCAAAGAGAAGTTTGTTCCTCCGTACATATACGGCAGGTAATCTCTGCTCTTTTTATCTACGGTAATACAGTAAAAGGATAGACCTTTTTGTTGCCCTTCCCATACAGCTTTTCTAGTATCCTCTATAGCATATTTTGCATTACCGTAATCTAGGTCGTATGGTCTGCCATCGGAAAGAAGGACAAGTAGTCGAATTCGAGAAGTGACACGTGCTAGAAGACTCGATGCGTGGCGGATTACTGCCCCAAGCCTAGTCTGCCCCGTTGGTTTTAACCCGTCAAAGCGCTTTTTTATTTCATCGGTAAATGGCATGTTGAAATCGCGGACAACAAAGACATCACATCTGTCCCTGTAATGAGTTGTGAACCCATACACAGCCCATTGATCACCAATACTTTCCAAAGCTTCAGCCATAAGAACAAGTCCCTCACGCTGTATATCCATTATGGTCTTACCATTCGGAAGCTCGTCTGAAGTGGAGTAGCTCATATCCACCAAAAAAGCCACCGAAACATCTCGCAGATTCTTTTCGCGTCTAATATACACTCGGTCGGACGGTGTAACACCGGCATGGCGTTCCACCACTGACTCAATCACAGCGTCAAAATCGATGTCATCTCCACGCTCTTCGCGGAAAAACCTTTTTATTCGATCCGGCCTCAGCAAGGCAAAGTGCCGCTTGAGCTGACTAACAACCCCATAATATTCTTTCAACGCCGCGTCATAGCATACCTGATTTGTGGGGACCATGTCAATTTCTCTAACCCGGCACCAAGATTTTTTATAATCATCCAGCATATGATCCCATTCATCATAATGAACAGTGCGGCGCATATTTTTTTCGCTTTCCATTTCTTCGAGCATTTGCTCGGTTTCCTCGAAAAGGTAGGATATCTCCTCACTATCGGATAAATGCACCAATACACTGTCGGAATCAATGCCCCTCGACTCTTCAATTCTAGTGATAGCCTCCAAAATATCAGCAGCTTCCACTTCAGCACCCTTTTGAGCCAGTCTATTTGAAAATGTTTCTATCAGCTCTTCTGTGGCACGTTTAGTTTTCTCTATCAACCCAAAGTCGATAACACCTCTATAAAAGGGCCTCTCCTCTGTTTTTCTAACCAAGTGGTTACCTGCTTCTATTTCTTTAGATATCGATTTGGCTAGCTCCAGGGTATGCATTACAGAGGTGTTGTCGCATTTTACTTTTTCCATAGCCTTTTTAAGGGCTTCAAAAAGCTTCCTGTCTATCCTTTCAAATGCTTTATCTTGCGGATCAATGCCATAAGAAAGATACTCAAACATTGACAGCTCATCTGGTTTTAATTTCTTTGTAAACTCATTAGTAAGAATTGTTTTATCCCTTGCTATTCCAGGTAGTTCCTGAACTGTCAGATGATCCACCCTCTCATCTTCAAGAAACTCGAAAATTTTCATTGAGAGTGCAGAGTCATGTGATCCGGATAGGGCAGACATCTCCTTGGTGCCAATGTCAAAAGTGTTATATCTGAGATGTGCAATCTCATGGATCAACGATAGCTTGTAAGATTTAAAATTCAACTCCTCGTCGGCAAAAATTGAAACCTGCGGTGGGAGATATATTCTGGTTCCGTCAGTAACAGAAAAAAATCGGCTTAACCCTGGCATGTTTTTGTAAAAAATCGAGGATGAGCGAATTGGGGTTTTCGACCCGGTGAACGCCTCAGCAAATGGAAGGAGCACCCCATGAACGTCATTCAACTCCAACCCCTTTACAAGCTCATCTACTGCACTACGACTCTTACTTGTTTGAAGCGAGAAAAAGGCTTCTCCCTTCTCCTTTTTTTCATCTGTATGAGAAAGACCCTCTTCAACCCAGCCAGACAAGTCACTAATAGAAACCCTGCCAAGTATCTCTGGGGCAGATTTAAAGTAGTTAATACCTAGTTTCATTTGTTTTGCTTGGCCGGCTGCTGCTCCGATGGCAAATAGACTTTGCGCCTTATGTTTGCTTTTTACTTTTGGACTCTTTTCGATGAGAGAAATGCCAAGTCGCGCCCACTGCTCCATATCGCCAGGTTCTATTTTGCTTAAAACCGAAGGGCTGGCTTTGAAATATTCTTTGGAAGCTCTCCACGACTTTGTAGCTATCTCTTCGCCTAGCGACGCCCATACGGCAAACAGCTTTCCGCCAAGATGCTCCATAACATCTGCACTGACATTAAAATACTCTATAGCAGCGTCCTGATCAGCGCAGGAGATTTTAACCCCATGGTTTAACCACTCAATGTTAAAACCATCGGTTGTATTACACACTTTATCCAAGTTGTTAAGAACCGCCACAACAGCTGACCATTTAGCCCTGCCAATTGAGGTTATCGCCTTCAAGGTTTCTAACCTGCTCTTAGAATCAGCCTGTCTAGCTAAGAGGCTTGGCAACGATTTAAGCATCCATGGAACAGTATCTTTAGAGAAAGAATCAACTATGTCAAGTGTTTTGAAAAACTCTTCTTTGCCATCTTCATCGACCAGCGCAGAAAGCTCATCCAAGCAAGTTGAAAAGACTCCGTTAGAATCATATTTATCTCTAAACTTAGTTTCCAGCTCGCTCATTGTATTTGGTTACCTAAACCTATTTTTCCTTTTACAAAATTGATGAAATAATTTCTTCAAGCGTTTTTCCCATTTCTGGATCATCTGTAATCGGATCCACCATAGCGCTCTGACATGCTCTACGCGGCTCCACCCCGTTTTTAATCAAGACACCTGCATATATAAGCAATCTGGTAGAAGCACCCTCGTCAAGACCACGGTTTTTCATTCCTCGAAATTTTTCAGCAATCTTACGAAGAGATATGGCATCCTTCTTACTAACCCCACTTTCATGCATAACTATCTCCTCTTCCAACTCGGCGCTGGGATAGTCGAAATTGAGTGTAATGAAGCGCTGTTTGGTGCTCTGCTTGAGGTCTTTTAAAACTGTTTGATAGCCCGGATTGTAAGAAATCACAAGCATAAATCTATCCATGGCTTGAAGAAGCTGGGCCCTTTTTTCAAGTGGTAGTATTCTTCTATCATCTGTAAGTGGATGAATTACAACTGTTGTATCTTTTCTTGCCTCTACTATTTCATCAAGGTAGCAGATACCACCATGCCTTACAGCCGTTGTCAATGGACCGTCCTGCCAAACGGTTTGACTTCCGTCAAGTAGGTATCTGCCTACAAGATCGGACGATGTCAAATCCTCGTGACACGCCACAGTTATTAATGGAAGGTTAAGCTTATAGGCCATATATGAAATAAACCTTGTTTTACCACAGCCAGTTGGCCCTTTAAGCATCACTGGAACTTTTTTTTCGTAAGCAATAGTAAAAAGGTCTACTTCATCCTCTAACGGGAGGTAAAACGGTTCACTATCTACTAGGTATTCTTGTAAAACTGCATCATGATCTATAGCGACTACTTCTGATTCCATATAAAAACTCTCATAAATTAGTTTGTGGATTATTCTTATCTAGTCAAGCTAAAGCCGTTTTTACTAATAACCGCTTCAACCGCTTTATCTGTTGCTAGCTTTACCTTTGTCTCTTCGATACCAAAAATTATCGAGTTGATGGTGAGCTGAAATTTATCAGATGTCTCTCCACCTTTATCTTTCACTGTCATGTCATCAGGATTCCCGACCGTAGAGGCATAGAAAAAAGCATCCCCACTTTCCATGTATGCCTTAATATGCCCTATAACCTGAGCTCCTTGTTCCCAACAGCCATCGGCAATGGCACCCATCAACTCTTTGGCAAGCGAATGATATTCCTCCCTGCTTAGACTCCTGCTAGTAGAAACTACGCATTTGCAGGCATAGGCAGCGGTTCCTTCGTGTGCCTCATCCCAGTCGTGGTCGTGGTCGTGGTCGTGGTCATGGTCGTGGTCATGGTCTTGGTCTTTATCAGTGGTGAAAGTCACGC
This sequence comes from Nitrospinaceae bacterium UBA7883, assembly GCA_002500605.1. Taxonomy (GTDB): domain Bacteria; phylum Nitrospinota_A; class UBA7883; order UBA7883; family UBA7883; genus UBA7883. The sequence continues at coordinate 5,022 of DLRR01000006.1, forward strand.
ACTAACCTCAATTTCCATTACAGCTGAAGCAAGTTCCTCAAAACCCACTCCTTCTTTCGTAGAAAGGTTTATTATCTCTGCATTCGGGTTCATTTTAGCAACTTCCTCTTTCGAAAACTTTATGGCATCTGCATCGCAGGCATCCACTTTGCTCAGAGCCACTATATCGGAATCCTTGATCTGGGTGGAAATAAGTCTCTTTAATGTGTCATAGGTAACAAGTTTTTCCGCTCTAGTAGTATCAAATAAAGTTATTGTAGCCCCAAATGAAATCTCTACTTTTTTAGATACCCTTTGGGCTAACTCTGTAATGTTCTTCGGAACAGCAATACCCGTTGGCTCTATAATTATAAAGTCTGGATTTTGCTCTCGACCAATGGCAAGTAGTGTGTTCATTAGGCTACCGGATAGCGTACAACATACACACCCTCCACCAATATCTTTAACTTTCATCCCGGCTTTTTCCATTACCTTGCCGTCAACTGGAATTTCGCCCATATCATTTACCAATATGGCTACTTTTTTATCATTTTCGGCAAGCTTTTGAACTAGGGCCAAAAGAAAAGTTGTTTTCCCTGACCCAAGATAACCCGCTATTTGTACAAGCCTCATAAACCCCTCCTTACGGTTCGTCGGGGCACTCGGCCCCGATTAGTTATATTTTGGTAAACACAACTATTATGAGTGAACTACTAACTAAGAGCCGTCAGGACGACCAGCCTTAAGAGCCGAAACCATTGCCTGCATGTTTTCAGAAGTAACGTCAGGCCAAAGGTCACAGCCGGGCATTACTGCATTAGCACCATCCCACTTCTCTAACACACCCGGTTTAACATCCTCAAGTTTTCCGTTATGAAGGACGGCAATTGGGTCAAAACCACTACACATTATAACGTTGTCACCAATTTTTTCCCGACTCTCGGCAGTATTATTTTTTTGATCAACGCTTATTGCGTCAGCTCCGCATTCAACCATGTCCTTAACAATGAAATTTGTGTTACCACAAATATGAAGGATATTTGGTTGAGGCATTTCCTTTATTATCCTAATCAAGTGTGGTTTAACTAAGTTCTTAAACGAATTAGGGCTCAATACATCTGAGGTGGCGCCCATCTCCCTAAGTATCAGGTAGTCTGCTCCTGCCTCTTTATATATCTTAAATACGTCAACGATAACGCTAGAGACCCTCTCCATCATGGCGTTTGTTTTCTCTGGCTCTATAAAACATTCTTCCAATAGATCGTCGAGCTCTTTCATCTGTCCTAGCATGGTAAAAGGTCCTAGGATATGGACTCCCACAGCACAATCGTCTCCTAGCTTCTCCTTAATTTTCCCAATCGTTTCAACGATAATAGGGATCCTGCCTGCCTTGGAAAGATCATCAGGCACCTTAATGTCATCAATTGTTTTTACACATTTCCCTTTAATGGTTGGATATAACATGCCGTCTACATCGTCGTAGTAATTGACGACAGCACCCATTGCCTCTGCCTCTACAGCCAAGTCAAATGGGATTACTGCACATTCAAACCCATAATCGAGAAAAGAACCGGAAGCAGCAGTGGCCATCTGATCAGGATTACGATGAACCCTGGCGAAATTAAGGCCATTTTTGTCTAAAACCGGTTTAATTACATTACCCATACCGCTAAAAACAGGTGGGCGGTCAATCTCTTCGCCCTGTAAAAACTTAATGACTCTATCCTTTGCTGTCATTGTCTCAGTTGACATCTTTAATTTCCTTCAAACAAAATTTAATGAATAAAAAATATTTCATGAATATATCCACAAGCAACCAAATGGTCACCAAACTTGTTCGCAAAAGAAATGCTCAGCAGTTTTTCTGGTTAATTCAAACAAACAGTCATAACCAAATAGGCAACAATCCGGGCAACACCAATGTCCCGAATCAACAGAGCGAACATTTCTTTCACCGTCAGAATACCGGCACAGAACCCCACCAAGCTGGAACCCCGAGCTAAAAAACCACCTGACGATAAAAAATAAACCCGCTCCAAGCGACAGATTATTCCTCTAAGACCAACCATACGCGATATGCGCAAGATTTTAGCGACAATGCACTAATTATGTCAACGCAATTGTTAATAGCAAATAGTGGCGTTTAAGGATACCAGTGGTTTATAAAAAAGTATAGTTGTTTATCCTAGCAAATTTTTTTGATAATTTAAGCCTAAACAAGCACTTTCAATAGATTTTTTCGGTAGGAAAGATTGGACTTTATGTTCCAATAACTAAAGGTAATTGTTTATATGTAGGAAAACAGGAGCACACAGGGAATTGGAAAATAGCAGGTTCATAAGGTCTGTTGCTACTGCTTTAGGTATTTTAGCGTTAGTTGTTTTGTTCGTTTGGCGAAACCAAGGAATTATTCTGGGAATGCTAGACGGGTTTACTTCTTTCAATATGCAGATGGGTGGTGACTCGGGCAGGTATTTAGATGGAGCAGACCGTCTACTGCGCGGTGACAGTTTGGTCGGAAAGCAAAACAACTACGTTGGGTACATATCAATTGTGGCTCTGGTCAAGGCGAGTGGAATCCCTTTACAGTTTGTTGCTATTTTCCACCTTATTCTAATGGTAATTGCGGGAGCATGTGTTTTCATGCTCGGTAAGGCTGTGTGGAACTCAGGAGCAGGTATGTTTGCCGCTCTGCTTTTTTTTGAAAATCCTGACTTAGCAATATGGAACGAATACTTATTAACAGATTCCCTATACTCATATTTAGTCGTCATGGTTTCATACATCCTGCATAGAACAGGTAAAAGCGGTGGGCTGTGGCACGGAATTTTATGGCCTATGCTACTAGTTACCGCAAGTGTTAGGCCTAATGGCTGGATATTATTTCCTGTGGCTGGTGTATTTTTGTCGATGATCTGGGCAAAAAATATTACCACTAAATCCGCGGCTATAACATTTGTGTGTATATCTTTTCTTACTGTGGCTTTATTGATTCCATCTTTTAAAAATGGAATTGAATATGAGCACCCAGTAGCAATGTTTTCAAAAGGTACGGTCATATGGGGATATAAAGGTTGGGATATAGCAATGCCCACGCTAGATAAAGTCAGCCACGGTTGGGAGCAGGGCATCATGGTTGCAATTAAGTACCCGCTTGATAGTGCAAAACTAGCGATAACCAGAATTGGCGCCGAACTTATACGGGTCAGGCCATACTACCCAAGAAGAATGAACATTCGCCTAGGCGTTGAGGTGGGGACAATATATCTTTTAGCATTTTTGGGTGCTATTTACGTATGGCGTAACAAAGTTTCAAAGTTAATCCTACTAGTTGTGGTTGCTCATTTATTGATTCTAGGGCTCACCTTTGCAAGCTACGATGGCAGGTTTCTACTATACTTTTTCCCGTTGATCATTGTTATGGCAGGAGCGGGAATGTCACATGCATCACAGTTGCTGTATGCCAGGTTAACTGGTATTTATAGAGTTGGTAGAAGCTAGTCGTGGCAAAAACATCTAATTGGTATCCAGTTGATTGAGAGAATAACGTTAATATTAGGTTTGTTAAGTGTTCGATGAAGTTAAATTTCTAGAATCAGGGGATCCTCGTTATTCTGCAGTGCTGATTCAACCATTTTACGTAGTTTGGTCATTGTGATTGATGTGGTTTTATCTGCGTTCAGTTCTTTATGGAGCTTAACCAAAAAGTCATTCTCTACATCCATAGATAGCGGATCTGCCATATCACCGACTACCTTAACTTGAAGTTCAAAATTCTTCACCCAACCTTTAGGTCCACGCACTGACAGCTTTCGTTCTATAAAGTTTATTTGCTCAAAAACATGTTCGGTCTTTATCCTATGGTAACCGAGTATCCCAAACTCTTTAACCAAAAAATTCCCAACTGCATTCTCATTCTTTACTGGGAGGTCAACAATCATCAATTGACCCGGTCGGTTTTTTTTTGTAATGGTTGGGATAAGGTTTACGTTGTATGCGCCAACTTCTTGAAGGCCATTGATAGCATATCCAAGTTCCTCTCCAGACAAACTGTCTGTCGCTACAACTAGAATTAAACCTTCTTTTTCCACAGATACCATCCTTGTTAGAAACCCATAAAGTTTATTTTTTAATGTTACGGTATTGGAGTGGTCTCTCCTTGGGACTCATATATTTTCGTATACAAACATCCTGGAGCAACCATAGCTTCTTGATCATAAAATGAGGGATTTCTACTCCATGACTCATAGCTTTCCATTATTTCACTAACTGCAGCGCGTATTTGATCTTTTATTTCAGGTACTAAGTAGTTGGTTGGGCAATAACTTATAAAGTTGTCTTGGTTGCCTTCAATTATATACTCACCTATTGTTATTTCTGTTCTACCAAATGGCTGAGATCCGTCAGAGTTTTCAGTATTACCAACATACCCTAAAAGATCCCCAGCATTAACTTCCGAACCCTCTGATAATTCTTGGCCATTTACTACTATCGGGTTGTTGCATACAGACATTGATGACCTGTCGCAATCAATACTTGTAACATGGTCAATAACAATAAGCCAATTGCTCCCAAGAGTTGGCTTGATTACTAATTCCCAGTCATCCTGCTTGTATGATTCGGTTGGTTGCCAAGTAATAGAACTAATATAACCACTAATTGGAAAATAAACTTTTGTATCTCTTGGGACTTTATACTCAAAAGTCGGGTTGTGAGACTCAGCAGGAGTCCCTGCTGAATGCACTCTTCCAAACTCGTCAAAAAAAGGGTTTGAATAGTTTGATATGAATTCGAAATCACCAGATATCCCTGTGTCTGGATCATAAGGACCAAAGTTTAGTATCAAAAGATTCTGCAAACCAAACGAGGGATCGTCTCCACCACTCTCTTCCATAACAGCATTACAACCACAAAGAACTAATGCAACGAAGTAAATTAAAACTTTATTTCCCATAATTTGATTTAACCATTATTCAACTAACACCACATGTTTTTAAACAAAAGTAACAATAATTTATTACTTTTAGCTATTTGGCTACAACCTCAATTTTATCATTCCTAACACCATATGGAGCAATCCCGCTCCCTAAAATCCATTTGTTAATCCCGTCGGCTAATACAAGGTTTCCCTGCTCATTTAAATGAGTATCCCCACAGTAGTACAGAGCTTTATTCTTTCCCTGATTTTTCATCGTCGAAAGGGCGTTGTAAACGTTTAAACCAGCCTTTTTCAGTTCTGAAGCAAGACTTTGCTGTGGCTCATTCCATTGATAGTCGCCTTGCAAAGTCATCTGAAGATTTTTTGCTTCTTGATTATCCATTTGGACGGGAGATGGTATTAGGACAATGATTAGATCGAACCCTCTTTCTTTGGACAGCTCTTGGAACTTTACAAGCCAAACCACAGTTTTGTTAAAAGCAGCACGCCAAGTTTTGTTATGATTTTCAGGGTTCTTGTGTAAATCACCTCCAACAGTTTTTACGCATTTAGTTGATACCTTATTCATCTTTTTACGTGCTATCCGACTGTTACTTTCCTGTGCCTGTATAATAGATTTATAGTTTCTGCTAGACAAAAACCGGTACAAATGAAATTGGTTTAAGAACATCAATCTTTTCTTTTTCCTGGACATCTCCCTCTTGGTCATTGACCTCGCCTCTTTGATGCTGACAAGAGCACCATCCACTGCAGTGTTTACCGGGTGATGCAAGCTATCGGTAATGTCGTTTGACACAGAAACCCCAACCGTTACTAGATCAGGGTTAAACGCTAGGCCATATTTTTTCAGGTAAAAGTACTCTTCATCTGGACCGTAGCCAGGAATTCCTGCATTTATGACTTCTACCTTTACTTTACTCTTAGATAGTAGGCGCTCCATCAATTTGGGGTAGGAGTTTTCCATTGATGTAACAGAAAATGTCTGAGAATCTCCGACCGCTAATACACGGTATACATTGGGTGGCTTTCTCATTTTGTAATGATTGTAATCACGCAAACCGTAATCATTTGTGTTAAACCCAAGCCCAGTAACAACGTTTGGTTTTAGCATAAAGCCGATTTCACTTTCTGGTTGATAAGCTATCCGAAGTCGAGGGATAAATTCCCGTTGCGGAAACGTTGTTCTTATGATTGCCTCTAGGGCCAACAGATAAATAATAGTTGCACAAACTGTAAGGGCAACATTTATCCCTACGTTTTTCCACAGTTGCTCTTTTGTAACGTAAAGAATTGTCCAAACAAATACTGTTAGCCAACAAACTACTGTTAGCACAGTAACTAGTTTAGTGCTCACTTGTTTGATAACCACTCTATCTATGGCTGACCATGACCCACCAATGGACCGCAATGTAACCGTTGCTTTTCCTTGCTTTAATAGGCTCCCAGGAATCATTGCTGTGTAACTGGATTTAATTCCTACTTTCCACCAAAGCGGGTGAGTTTTTCCACTACCAGCCTTTACAGTTGTAGAGTCGAGAAGACTTCCATTAACCAAAACAGCCAGCTTGGTTGGTGATGATTCGTGACTGTCTAAAAAGTTAATAGTAATTGCTGACGAGCGAGTATATGGCACCTGCATAGAAATTTCTTTGGGCTGACTGCCAGCCCAAGAATCCATGGGACCAGGAATCTGAATTGGAATAATAGGTGAATCTAATGTGGCTATAAATTTTTCCCTGGACTGCCAAAACTCTTCCTTCATCTGCATTTCGCCAAGGTATATTACATTCGCCAAATTGAAGTAGATTAACTGTCCAGAACCAAAACAGGCAATGGCGGTCAAAGCAAACAAAATAATTTTTTTCACTCTAGTCCGGTTTCAATTATTAGTTGGCCTAGGATTAATTGACAGTTCTCATCCGCAACTGAATAGTCCGATAAACAGCTTCTATTATAATATTCTTCGTCATCTTTGATTTGCCTAAATTTCTGTCTGTAAACGTTATAGGAATCTCAACAATTTTGAATCCAGCGCAATGGGCACGGTAAGTCATTTCTATCTGAAAGGAATACCCTGTTGACCTGATGTTGTCAAATGAAAGTGCCTGCAATGTTTCGCGCTTCCAAAGTTTAAATCCGCCAGTTAGATCCTTATATGGAACGGAGAGGATTAGCCTTGAGTATAAACATCCAAATCTTGACAAGAACTTTCTACTTCTTGGCCAGTCCTCTACTCTTCCACCTGGTATGTAACGAGATCCAAGCACTAGATCAGCATCGGAAACAACATCTATTAATCGTGGAATATATTCTGGATTGTGTGAATGATCTGCGTCCATTTGAACAATGTATTTATATTTTTTGTCTAGCGCGTAGTTAAACCCCGCAATATATGCACTGCCTAAACCTTGCTTTGAAGGTCGACTTATTAAGTGAATACCATCCTCACCAGATCGTATTTCATCAACCAAATTGGATGTGCCGTCTGGCGAGTTGTCGTCTACTACCAACACGGAACAGTTCGGTAATACTGATCGAATTTCGCCGATAAGCAACCCGATGTTCTCTCTTTCATTGTAGGTGGGAATTACAACGATAGTCTCAAAATCCATCGTAATATTCTCCTTCGTGTGCTGTACAATATACTATCAACGCTAGTGGAGTTGCTCTCATTTCTATCATGTTCGTCAGCAGGTCATTCTATATCAAGGCTCATTTTAGATTACTATGCCATACTCAACATCTCCAGCTAATAGTTGCGCTCTATTGGTGGTCAAGATATTTATAAACAACATTCGCAAGTGGTAATAAAATATAAGTAGGTTACACTAAACTTTGTTTAATATTTATATAATCAACGGTATTTATGCAGATATGAATGAAGTGCAGTGGCAAGTTTATATTCTGCAGTGTGGTGATGGCACGCTTTATTGTGGGGCTACAAACTGTCTGCAGAGGCGTATTAAACAGCATAGTGACGGCCATGCTTCAAAATATACTAGGGCAAGACTCCCAGTCTTTCTAGTTGCAAATAGTGGATATATGAAAAAAGGTGCTGCTCTGGCGTTGGAATCCAAAATAAAGAAACTTCCAAAAGCAGATAAAATAAATGTACTAGAAACTATTGCTTGCACAAATTAAATGTAAAGTTTTAAGGGCTTACCAAAAAGAGAATGTGCATATTGTAATCTCATTGATCCGATACAACAGCTAATTAACACCAAAACTCTTTACTAGGAAGAACAAATACATGAATAAAAGAAACGCACTTAAGCTTACACTCACCTTGGCGTTAGTTTTCATTTCACTGTCATATAGTGTTTCATCGGCTGACCAAATAGTTGATCAAATGGTTCGAGATGCTAGGGCTGCAGTAAAGGAGATATCTGCTCGAGAGCTTAAGGAGATGATGGATCAAGGAAAAAAATTCGCTCTCATTGATGTTCGGGAAAAAAATGAGTACGATGGAGGTCATATTAAAGGATCAATCCACATACCCCGTGGCTTGTTGGAATGGGCCCTTACCGAAAATTTTAAAGATAAGAATACTCCTTTTGTCTTCTATTGTGAGAGTGGTGCACGCTCTGCCCTATCATCACAACTTGCCCAGAGGTTGGGATATAAGAATGTGATGAATCTTCGAGGCTCTATGAGGGAATGGAGAGCAATTGGCTACAAAGTGTACAAGTAAAACTAAAGGTTATGACCAACATATCTTCGCGTGTTGGAATCTTAACCATAAGCGTTACTCAAACCAACCAATTGACTATGCAAAAAACCATTAGTTGTATTGCGAAATATTGCAAGGAATAGCAACTAAGCTTACAAACGCTTTTTGGTGGAGTATATCTCTAACTTACGATAAAGCTTTGGGCGGCTTATGCCAAGTATTCTGGATGCCTTGGATATGTTACCGTTCACTGCATCAAGAACTCTAAATATGTGCTCCTTTTCTACATCTGAAAGACTTAGAAGTCTGTGCTGCCAATTTTCTTTTGCCTTTTTCTCGAAGCTCTCCGGAAGATCCCTGATTTGAATTTGACCTTTTTCCGAAAGGATTGTTGCTTGTTCTATCACAGTGGCAAGTTCCCGAACATTAGATGGCCAATTGTATTTCATTAAAGCTTCTGTAGCTTTTCGAGCCAACTTTTTTTCACGGCTCGCTGAGTTTTTACTATTTTGGATTATGAAGTCAGCAATTTCTGGAATATCTTCTTTATGATCACGGAGCGGAGGAACAGCTATGTGCAGCATAGAGATTTTGTAGAAAAAATCTTCACGGATTACCCCGCTCAGAGTAAGCTTTCTCATATCTTCAGAGGTGGCAAATAGCAGCCGCGTATTATTACTTTTGTCATGATCACTTCCAAATGCACGAAACTCACCTGTGTTAATAAAGCTTAATATTTTTACTTGCGTCGATGTTTGTATCTGTTCAGCACCAGCTAGCAAAACGGTTCCACCACTGCATTCTTCCAAAAGTCCTTTTTTCGGAGACCCCGCACCAACAAATGCATCAGCAACATGCCCAAATAGTTCCACTTCCAACATTCCAGAGGAAATGACTCCACACTGGACTGTTCTAAAACCATTCGAAGCACGAGATGACGAATTGTGAATAGAGCTTGCCACCAACTGTTTACCTGAACCCTGCTCTCCATGAATAAGTAAAGTTTCATCTATTTTAGCCATTCGATCAATCTGTTCGGACAAACGAACCATGAGATCAGAAGATCCAACCAGCTTTGCGTCACCGATATTCAATTTCTTACACCCTTCAACCTTTAAAAACTTTCTAACTTTAAAGAAGTTATTCTAATACTTAGCATACCAAATGTGCTTAATTGATACACAAATATCAATACCCATAACATAATGGTACAAAGCGAGGAATTAATTTTCAATTGGTTAGTTGTTTTAGATTTTTCTCGTATGCTGCTTACATTTAAATTTTCGATAATGTCCTACCCTTTTCGCATTTCCATAATTAGATCTAGCATCTCGCGCACAGCTCCTTTACCACCATCGGCAGAAGTGACCCAATCAGCAGCAGCAAGTGCAGCATGATGTGCGTTGGCAACTGCCACCCCAAGTCCAGCCGCCCTCATCGGAGGAATATCCAAAGTATCATCACCTACAAAAGCCACGGTATCCAATGTTAAGTTAAGCTTTTCTAAAAGTTCTTTTAATTTGGGAAGCTTTTCCTTGACGTTCTGATAAACAAATTCAATCTTTAGATCTTTTGCTCTGGCTCTGGTAACCTTGGAAGATCTGCCAGAAATAAGGGCTATTTTCAATCCAGAAAAAATTGCCATTACAATGCCATGGCCATCTTTTACGTCAAATGAAACCATCTCATCTCCCGATGACGAAAAAGTCACTTTTCCATCTGTAAGAACACCGTCTACATCAAGAACAATTAATTCAACCTTCTGAGCACGTTCCTTGATTTCATTCATTGATAGAAGTGCCATATTGCCTCCACTTTATGACCAGTTATTTCCCTCAACTGAGATCACTTTTTGCTTTATTCGATTAACTCACTACAAGAAAGTTGAAACTAAGTTTTAGCTTTGGAAATCAAAAAAACATTTATCTTTCCATTGAAAGAGTGGTGAGTATACCCTGTTAAACAATGATAAAAATAGTAGCAGCTTTAGATTATCTAAAAAAACCGGTGTTGCCAAAAGAACATGGCGCTTGGCTAATACTAGCAGTCTCTTTACTTGTAGGTTCTTTTGCAGTCAAAGGGTCTGGAGGTATATGGTGGGGAGGAGCTTTGCTCATCTCAATAGCCACACTTTCTGGGTTCATGTCATTCAAACCTCTTTTGTTAAGTTTTTATCCTCCGGACAACAATGACAGGGCAAGATACATTACTTGGGTAATCGTATGCTCTCTAGTTGCTGGAGCATGTTTTATCGCTGTTGTTTTACTCTCTAAATTGCCTGGCCTTGCATGGTTCGTCGTTGCTACGGCAACTTTAAGCGTAGTTTACTTTAAATCAACTAAAGCAAAGGTCCAGAAAAGTTTGACAGTCAAAATTTTAGGTATTATTGGCCTTTCTTTAGCATGCCTTGCAGCTTCGCTTGTGCAAGAAAGAATGATAAGTCAGCAGGCAGTCACTCTTTATGTTCTATTGGTAATATGGTTCATAGATAGAATGATCATGGTACAAAAGAGCTTAGATACCACGCGCTCGAAAAAAAGTGTCTACCAATGCAAACAAAAGCTTACTGAGTTGCGCATACCGCTGATGGTGCATATTATCTCCCTTGTGGCCGTCTCGATTATTGGAAAGATAATTCTATCTATGGGGCTTCTCGCTGTCATACCATTTTTATGTGCCACAACTTGGAACTTGCTTAATATTTCAGGTATGATCTCATTTTCTAACCCAATGAAAACTGGGTTTGCTGAAATGCGGCTGGGCTTTGCTTTTTGCATTATAACGGTTCTCGTTTGGCGCCTCAGCTAAGCAAAAATGTTAGCTAATCAAGATAATAAAGTTTGTTGTACCAAGTAAATGTTAACCCTTCATTGAGTTTGCAATTTCTTTACTATTATCGTCAAACATCTTTTGGACGATTTCTTGAAGGACATTTTCAGGTGTCTCATTTCGCATTATCGATTCGTGTTCTATTATCGCAGCTAAATTATTTGGAAGAAAGATGCTAATATTTAATGGTTTCCCCTTACTTTCCATGTCAGGCATGATACACTCCCTTTAGTTTTTCTTTCTATCTTGATGGTATTTGAATAACAGTCTACTATTCAATCTCTTTTCATGCGGAAGCATTGGTAAAACAACTAAAAAGCCATAGATTTACAGGTCATCCAGCTTATAGCTGTGTCAGGTTATTCCATCGGTTTAGCCTTCCCTTTCTGCTTGTTTTTGCTGTGCAAACTAAATAGAATTGAAGCCCGAAGTTTTCATTTACGCTGTGCGGAATGCCTATTCAGTTCAGTTCTAGATTTTTCAAGGAGATGCTCTTATGGGTTTGATGAAAGGGAAAAAAGGTCTAGTGGTTGGTGTGGCCAATGACAGAAGCCTTGCATGGGGAATAGCTAGCGTCCTTGCTTCTGAGGGTGCCCAGGTTGGATTTACATATCCCAACGATCAGATGAAAAAACGTGTCAACCCGCTCGCACAATCAATCGATTCCCAATTTGTGGAGGAGCTTGATGTCGCCAATGATGATCATTTAAAAGCCGTCTTTAAAAAGTTGAAAGAACAGTATGGTGAGTTGGATTTCATAGTACACAGTGTGGCATTTTCTGATAAATCTGAATTAAAAGGGCCATATTACAACACATCGCGAAGCAACTTTCTTAATACAATGGACATTTCAGTTTATTCTTTCACCGCACTTGCTCGGCATGCAGTAGATTTAATGCCTAGCGGAGGCTCGATGCTAACCCTCTCATTTTTTGGGGCTCAAAAGGCCATTCCAAACTATAACGTAATGGGTGTAGCCAAAGCAGCGCTGGAAAGTTCTGTACGATATTTAGCTGCTGACATGGGTCCAAAAAATATAAGGGTAAACGCAATTTCTGCAGGACCTGTTAGAACTTTAGCATCTTCTGGAATAGGAAACTTTAAATCACTTTTTCACCTTGGCATCCAAGAGTCACCTCTGGGCCGCCACGTAACCCAAGAAGAAGTTGGCAAGGCTGCTCTCTACTTGTTGTCCGACTTGTCAACGGCAACTACGGGTGAGATTTTATACGTGGATAGTGGTTTTCAAGCGTGCGTTGGTTTTAGTATGTTTTCTGGCGATTAACTAGCAACAATTGTACAAAACCATATGCGTCTTCTAACCAGCGTAATTTCCCCAGCGGAAGCTGCGCATATATTTGATCTCTCAGATCTCATTGATATCAAAGATCCTTCCAGCGGTTCATTGGGAATGCCAGATCCGATTACTGTTCGCGATACCCGCAAGCTAATTGGAGTAGATGCTGATCTTTCCGTTGCCATTGGAGACCTTGACAAGCAAGGCCAAAAGACTATTGATAGAGCCAAAACACTAGTGGGATTTGGTGCAACTTACATTAAAACTGCATTGAGTGATATTGATAAGACTACAGCTAGGCTCAACCTAAAAAAACTAAAAAGTAGTGTCCCATTGAGTGTCAAGGTAATTGCAGCAGCCTACGTCGACGCTATCACTTACGGCTATTTCAATCCAATGGATTTACCACGAATCGCCTTTGAGGCTAGATTAGATGGGGTGCTACTGGACACCTTTTTAAAAGAAGGAAAAACACTGTTTGATTATGCAGATGACCATATGCTAACCCAGTTCGTTGTAGAGGCCAGGGAATTGGGTTTGGTGACAGCCCTTGCCGGTTCGCTTTCCATTGAGCATTTAGAACGGATATTTAAAATAAATCCAGACTGGGTTGGATTCCGCTCTGCGCTGACAATGTCCGGAATCCGGGAAGAGTCGGGGGTAGACAGAATGAAAGTTTCGGCTCTTAAATCTTGCATGGCCAAAAACAACAAAGCGAGGAAACAGCATAGGTTAGACGGTCACTTATTTGTTTCTAATGACATACCTTAGTCATTAACGCTTTGCCAGTTTCCAGCAGTTCTACTAGTCTCTCAGGGTGGTTACCATTGAGAATATAGCAGTCACAAGCCATCGGAAGTGACTGGCAAAACAGCGAATCAACGATGCTTGTATGTGATAGCTCCGCATGGTTAACCTTCACTTTTAGTTCACCGTTAACAACAAATCCATCCACGCTTTTTAGTAGAACAATTCGAGAAACACCAAGATAATTTGCCACATGTGCTGATATGGTGTCTGAAGTGGCATCCCACGATTTTGGAATATCCGGATTGGTTACAGCAAATGGGTACGGAACAAATATAGGGATTTCACCTCTCTGCAAAACTGTGGACGCTTCCTCTCTAGTTCTGGTTAGCGAGGAAGAGGCTATTCCTGCAGCCAACTCATGGCCAAATTGGTCCATGGCCAATATCGCCTGTTCATGGGCAAGGTCATCACTTAGCACACCATTTGCATATTGCATTCGTATAAAGTCGGCATATAAACCGCCTCCTGGAAAAATAACAAGGTCCGCCCTCCGCCCCAATGGTTCAATCACATTTAGCAAAGGGCTAAGCGCATTCCCAGTCTGCAAACTCCCTCCAACTTTGACTAGCCAAGCCTTATTTAGATTGCCTGATTTCATCTTCGGATCGCTTAAAGTTCATAAATGGTTTTAGGTATGGTGGTTTGGTTCAATCTACGTCTTCTCATTGACAACATAGACCCAATGAGAAAAATTGCCAATGTGCTTATAACGGTTGTCATGAGCGAATGGATCGGGTAGGGCAAATCGAAATTTTTTGCGAAAGTTGCATATATTATCAAACTAAGTCCAGCTACTATACCTACGAGTGCCTGTGGTGATGACGCCCGTCTCGATAGGGCAGCCAAAAGGAATAAGCCCAACATGCCGCCACTAAATATACCTGCTAGGTTCCACCAAACCCCTAGCACGCTTTTAATCGATATCATTTTAATAGCCACCGCTGTACCAGCTACTCCAAGGACAAGTGTGGCTATCCTTAAAAAGCGTATTTTTTGTTTGTCAGTTGCATTTTTATTGACAAATCTGGTGTACACATCTGTCATCAAAATTGTGGAAGAAGAGTTCAATGAACTATCTATGGAGCTCATGGCTGCAGCGAAAAGCGCAGCGATGATCAAACCTGTAAACCCTTGCGGCAATGCTTCAACAATAAAATATGGAAATATTCTGTCTCCCATGCCGTCGGCTTTAAGTGCTATTGGCAAGAGATCTGGCTGAGCGGCATAGTAAGCAAAGAGTCCTGAACCAATGAAAAGAAACAACCCGCTGACTGGAATATATAATAGAGCTCCTACCCAAATAGATTTTCGGGCAGAAGCCAGTGACTCGGCAACATGGTATCTTTGCACATACGACTGATCGATGCCGAAATTTTGTAGGTTTATGAACAAACCATATATCAACACTACCCAGAAAGTTGATTCAGTAAAATTCAAAGACATTGAGCCAAGTGAAAACTTTGAATTTTCCCAAGCTATTACGAACAACTGACCGGTTCCCTCTGGCATTCCAAATAGCAATATGGTTGCACACACTATGGCACCAACAGTAAGTACCGCAGCCTGAATGGCATCTGTCCAGATTACTGCCTCTATGCCACCGATGACCGTATACAGTGTAACAAGAACGCCTGTTAACAAAATTATGTTAGTTATATCCCATCCTGCCAATCTCTCTAGCGCTAGGGCTACTAGAAAAAGAATAGTTCCCACTCTGGTGAACTGTGTCAGCAGATAAAAGGTCATGGCATAAAGTCTGGCCCAAACTCCAAAACGTCGCTCCAGATAAGCATAGGCAGAAACGTCACGCGACGCACGGTATAAAGGCACAAACCATTTCGATGCTATGAGGGCAGCAAATGGCAGCGAAAGTGAAAACGCATAAGCGTTCCAATTGTCGACGTATGACTTACCTGGCAGAGCAAGGAATGATATCGAGGATAAATATGTGCCAAATATCGATAAACCCACCAACCAGCCACCAAGCCTGCCATTGGCATGGGTGAAGCCTTCAGGGCCTGATGACCTATTGTAAAAGAGACAACCGTAGAGTGTCACACCGAGCACGTATATCAAAAATACAATAATATCAACCTGGCCCATGCTTAATTACCCGATCTTTAGTTTGCACTCAAAATAGCCACAGGATGCCTGTCAGCACAGAAAATGTGTAAAATATGGTAATAGATTGATGGATCTATACGCCATTAAAATACAGTAATTCCTGTACTCCCAACACAGTTAACCATGCAGTGGTACAAAAGAATACCCTTTTGTCAAAGACGTTGTTAAACATTCTTTAACTCAATATTTAGAATTTCAAAAAACTCCACGATGTTACGCCTGTTCTGGCCTAGGTCACCCTTGCCTATCCTCGATGAGCTTTTTGCATCCATATTTGTTCCATAAGGGCATTTTGATAAAGTGATCTCAACATCATCAATAAATTTAAATAACCTTGTCTTTCTTTCAAAAATAAAAAGAATTCTGTTGGAATTAATATAAGTTTCAGATTTTTTTTCCCATCTAGGAAGTCTTTTATGCACATGCTCTACAGCAGCAGACAACACTTCAACTCTAAAAGGATAAAACCTAGTTCGTAATGCCTGGTCGGTTGTTGCACCTTGGGTAAACGCACTATTTTTGGTAAGCCAGTCTAGGGTCACGATGGTATTTTACTATTGGAATTAAAAGCTCCCCAGTAATTGGATTTATCCACCACTGGGGTTGGGATATTACTTTCACGTTTAGTATTGTTATCTAAAGTAAGCATTTTATTTCATGGTATTATTAGGATCAAAATCCTCGGCGGGCGTAGCTCAGTTGGTAGAGCGTCAGCTTCCCAAGCTGAAAGTCGCGGGTTCGAGCCCCGTCGCCCGCTCCATTTCTAGAGTTAACCGGAAAAACCTAGGCCCAAAACAAACTTTATATCCCTACTTTTCGCACTACAATACCATACTTCTTTATTCTGTAACGTAACTGGCGGAGCGTGATTCCCAAGATCTTTGCCGACTTTATTTGAACCCCTTTTGTTTTAATTAAGGCAGACTCTATAGCCTGTTTTTCCTCTGTTTCCAACTCCAGTTCTCCCGTATTAGCTTTAGCATCATAAAAAGGCATAGTGTCGACCGATTTGGAGTTAACAACCTGCTTAGTATTGCTCTCGAGTTTTAATGTAGCTTCTACATCAATTAATCCTTCGCGATCCATAAGAAATGCTCTGTGCATGAAATTCTCTAGTTCTCGTACATTCCCCGGCCATTCAAGCTGTTGCAGCAAACGCATCTGATCTTCCTGGATGATAATCATCTTATCGTACTCTTGGTTTAGCCTCATTAAGAAGTACCTTGCCAAAACTGGTATATCCTCCCTTCTGTCAGCTAAAGATGGAGCCCAGATTGGAAGTACGTTGAGCCTGTAGTATAAGTCTTCGCGGAACAACCGGTTTCTAACCAAATCTTCTATGTCAGCATTAGTGGCACAGACTGTTCGTACATCAACCTTGATGGTTTTGTTAGAACCAAGACGTTCGAATTCTCCTTCCTGCAAAACCCTTAACAGCTTTGTCTGAAAATTTACACTTGTTTCGCCGATTTCATCAAGAAAAAGCGTGCCGCCATTGGCCACTTCGAACCTACCCTGAGTGGTAGTGGTAGCCCCTGTAAAGGCTCCTTTCTCATGGCCAAAAAGTTCGTTTAACAGAAGATGCTCTGATATGGCAGCACAATTAAGACTGATGAATTGTGAACAACTACGTAAGCTACATTTGTGTATATTTTTTGCGATCAATTCCTTGCCGGATCCGCTTTCACCACGTATAAAAACGCAAGCTCTACTAGACGCCACGGATTGTATAGTCTCACCAAGTTGCTTTATAACCGGGCTTTCACCCACAATACCATCCAAAACCATCGGAAATTCTTCCAAATCAGACTTGTAAGTCCGCCTAGGAATTGATCCGCTGGAATCAAGGTAATAACCGAGCTGCCCGGCTAGGGCTCTTAACAGCTTTGTCTTTTCATCAATGAGTTCCTCAGGGTTTACATATGCCATCAGTATCCCTGTCTGTAAGCTCTTGTCTTGGCCAACAATCGGACATGAAATGAATGCCATCTGCTCACCATCTATATTTTGCGGTAACATAATTGGAATTTCATTTGCCTCTCTAGTGAAGAGTATCTGTTCAAAATCAAATCTTCTTTTGTATCGTGAAAGGAAAATAGCAACCTGTTGGTTAGCCCTGGTCAACTCTTCTTGGTCCAACTCCGGGGCTAATTCTATGTAGTAGCTGTTTGTGACGCTGTCACGTATTAGCAAGACTGGGTTCCTAATATTGAAGTAATCAATGAGCATAACCAACACCATATTGATTTTGGCCAGCCTGTTGCCGGTTGAACCCAACATTCTCCCCGCCTGAACAAAAAACTCTAAATAAGTGTCTTTTGAGCTCACGTTTCCACCTAAAAATAAATTTTAAGTGACAATAATAGCATTATTGCCACTATTATTCTTTTTTTTTGTCACTAATGTCTAATAATTAGCAGCTCTGAGCTATAAAATATTGATTAATAATCATTTAGCTTTTGGCATGCGTATTGAATTGTATTGCAGTAAAGACTGACTAACTGCTCATCTTAAATATGAATTGTCTCGAGTGTTGAGAGGAGAATTAAATGAAGAAGCTAGAAGCCATCATCAAGCCATTTAAGCTTGATGAAGTGAAGGAAGCCTTAACTAGCCTGGGCGTTGCGGGGATTACCGTAACAGAAGTCAAAGGATTTGGAAGGCAAAAAGGGCACACCGAACTTTACAGGGGGGCGGAGTACACAATAGATTTCCTTCCCAAAGTAAAACTTGAAGTGGTCCTTGCAGAGGATCTCGCAGAGAGTGCGATAGAAAAAATTATACAAGCCGCCTCAACGGGCAAAATAGGAGATGGCAAAATTTTTGTCACGCCAGTTGAAGAAGTGGTGCGCATTCGCACCGGCGAACGCGGTAAAGAAGCCATTTAACGGAGGCAACAATGACAAAATCACTATTATATTTTTTTATAGTAGCTGCCGGTATCTTTTTAAATACTGAGGTGGCTTATGCTGAGGAGGCGGTAGCGAAAATCGTGGCTGCAGATACCGCTTGGATTCTAATTGCATCAGCTCTTGTGATGCTTATGGTACCTGGCCTTGCTCTATTTTATGGCGGTATGGACCGAGGGAAAAATGTACTGTCCACTTTGTTAATGAGTTTTATATGCCTTGGTCTTATAACTTTACAGTGGACGCTTTTTGGATACAGCCTTGCCTTTGGGGAAGGCAATAAATTCATAGGAGACTTTTCACTTTTTGCCCTAAATGGTGTTGGACTTGAGCCAAATGGAACTATTCCACACCAGCTTTTCATGGTATTTCAGATGATGTTTGCAATTCTTACCCCAGCCCTTATTTCAGGTGCGGTAGTGGGAAGAATGAAATTTTCAGCTTACGCTGTTTTCGTTTTACTCTGGGCTACACTCGTATATGATCCGCTCTGCCATTGGGTATGGGGCGGTGGTTGGCTGAGTGACCTCGGGGCCTTGGATTTTGCTGGTGGACTTGTTGTTCACATAAGCTCTGGAGTTTCTGCTTTGGCTGCTTGCATTGTATTAGGTAAGCGCAAAGGATTTCCTTCAGCTCCTATGCCTCCGCATAGTTTACCATTAACACTGTTAGGTGCTGGACTTCTATGGTTCGGGTGGTTTGGTTTCAATGCCGGTAGCGAACTCGCTGCAGATGCAACAGCAGCCTCCGCTTTTGTCGTAACACAGATAGCAACTGGAACTGCTTTGCTTGGATGGGTGTTCACTGAATGGATTCACAGAGGAAAGCCAACCCTTCTGGGGGCAGCTTCCGGTGCCGTAGCAGGACTAGTGGCTATCACTCCTGCATGTGGTTTTGTAGGTCCAATTTCAGCAATAATAATCGGAGCATTAGCCGGATCAATCTGTTACATGGCAGTTGTAGCCAAAAATATGTTTGGCTATGACGATTCGCTAGATGTTTTTGCTGTGCACGGAATTGGCGGAACAGTGGGTGCCATATGCACAGGGTTATTTGCCACAGCAGCCATCGGCGGAACTGACGGATTTTTCTTTGGTAACCCTGGTCAATTAATGATTCAGCTAAAAAGTGTTGCCGCAGCATGGGTTTACAGTTTCGTAGTTACATTTATAATTCTCAAGGCCATAGACATGGTCATGGGTCTTAGGGTATCTGAAGAAGATGAAGTTCAGGGACTCGACCTAAGCCTCCATGGGGAGCGTGGTTACACACAGTAATAGTTTTTGTCTACCCCTCATTAGCTTCAGGGGAGGGTTTACTGTGCCCTCTCCTGAGGTTTATTAATAGATTCTTTAGCTATTGATCTAATTTCAGTAGCAAATTTTAACGAGTTTGGTCTATTATTCTATTGCGAAAAATATATGGGGCGTAATCCCCTATTTTCAAAAGCAGACTATACAACTTATTGTCATTTTATTATCATTTCTGTATGACGAATAACAAACCAGATACAAAAATAATTGCAGTCTACGGTTACCTTGGGTCCGGTAAAACCACTGTGATGATGTCTCTAGCAAAAAAAGCGGTCGTTGACGGCGTAAAGGCTGCCATAGTTGTAAATGAGGCTGGCAAAGTTCCTGTGGATGGAAAAATGCTGGAAGTCGGTGGGCTTCCTGTTAAAGAACTGTTTGGTGGCTGCATTTGCTGTGCCGCCATTGGTGATTTCACCCAAACACTAAAGGCATTACTTAGTAGCGGAGATTTAAATTATATATTCATTGAACCATCTGGAATGGCCAATGCTGAAGACCTGTTTGGTGCCATCGAAAAATATGTGTCGGGAAACCTAAAAAAACTTCTGATACTTGATGGAGCTAGAATGAAACTACTAAGGCATGTCGCATGGCCGCTAATATCTGGTCAAATTTCAGTGGCTGATGTTATTTTGCTCAACAAGGCTGACCTGATGGATGAGGAAAAAACATTGGTGGCAAAAGTTATAATCAATGCAGTCAGAGATGACGTAGTTGTTCATCAATCTATTGCAAAAGAAGGTGTTGCTACAGAACTATTGGAAAGTCTTCTTTAAAACTCAAACAATTAAGTTAATATTATTTTCAATTGTAGCTTTCGTCAGGAATGCTTGTGGGAAGGTTGAAACCATAATTATTTAACAAATCGAACGCAAGAGTGTCTTTTATTTCTAATTCTTTTTTATTACTAATGAACCACTCAGCTTT
>DLRR01000007.1 GCA_002500605.1 Nitrospinaceae bacterium UBA7883
TTTCGTGGCTTTTCATTTAAGGCGTTCTCTCTTGCAGAGTATTATCCTCAGGCAAAAGATCGGAATATTGTGGTGTGCGATGCCGATATTCTCTTTACCAGCGATCCGGCGCCTCTTTTCGAAAAATATCGTAATCAGTTCTGGTTTCATAAGTTGAATCCTCTCGATCCGGCTGCCTACGACCTCGCTGTAAGTGAAGTGTCTCCGGCCAGATGGAGTTCATTAACCTTGCTGCACTATCGCGATAAAATGGGTTTTAAAAGTAGACCTCCCTGGATTCTGAACTCAGGGCTATTTTTGGTTAAGCGGGAATGGTATGAAGAACTTATGCGTCTTTGGGCGGGAGGTATTCGGGAGCTTGGGCCGGAACTCATGCTCAATGACCAATCGATGCTAACAGTGGCAGCTTCAAAAATGAACCTTGAGCCGATTGTTGATCGGGATGCGGGGAACGCCACGGCAAAACATTACCTCAGTACGCTTAAACCTCAGTTGGTTGAGGCGGCAATTGAAGCAGGGTATGATCATGATAATTTGGCGCCGATGGTTGTTCTTCCAAAGGAGCCAGGTTTGATGAGTCGCTTGTTTAATTACTGCAAACGTAGAATGAAAAGAATACTTAGGTGATGGGCGCATAAAGCAAGTGCTGAAATCACGATTCTTAAGTAGAGCCTTTGGTAAACTAAGCCGCATGTGCGATCCAGGCGCCCTGCCTGTTCTGCCAAAGGTGATATTGCCTAAGGGAGAGTTCTCGTCCCATTTAAATATTCTTCGCCGTCAGGATGCGCTAGACTTTATTACTCGTTATCACTCTGAAAATGTGGGCGACCTAACATTCCTTGATGTAGGTGGAAGGAGCGGTGAGTTTCGTGGGAGTGCATCCGGTTTTAAGTATCAGATTCTTGAAATAGATGAAACGCAAGTAGGGACCGACTTGGTCATCGGCGATATTTGTCATTGTCCCCATTTGGCAGATGAGAGTTATGACATTGTATTTTCACATAATGTCTTTGAGCATATTCTGGAACCATGGCGTGCCGCAGAAGAGTGCGTACGTTTGGTAAAACCGGGAGGGCTTCTTATTCATATGGCCCCCTTTGCATGGCGCTATCACCCTGTTCCGTTGGATTGTTATCGGTACACCCACACCGGTTTGGCCCACCTTTTTGAAAGAGGGGGGCAGGTTAAAACCGAAATCGCGGGTTATGACATATCCAATCGCCGCAAAAACGCCACAGGCGGTAAAATGGCGGGTGGTCTTGATATTCCGCCCAAAGATGAGTTGGGGGGCTGGCGAGAACATTGGCTGACGGTATATGTTGGCCGAAAGATTCAGTAAGGAACAGTTTATTTCTACAACAGCTAGGATTATTTTTGTCACCGATGCGTTGGGATGGGTTCAGGAGCGGCGGCTTGGTTACCTCAAACGGTATCTGCCCGATATTACCTTTCTTCCCATGAGTGCTGCCCGGTTTCGTATTCTTTGGAACCGGGGTCGGCTACGGGATGATTATATCTATTTTGCAACATGGCGCATTCCATCCGGTTCGGTGCAGGCGGGTGACTGCTCTTTTGAGGATGCAGATTTTGACCGGTTTATGACATCTGTTACCAGTCACTACAATATTGGTGGCGGCCTTAACCCAGAGGCTGCAGTGGCCCAAGGACGCAATCATACCGAGGCCTTTGATACTGCCGTTTCATGGTTGAGTCGATTTAAAGTGGTGACAGCTAATTCAAAAATACTATATGACCTTTTGTCTCCTCAAGTAGAGAGGTTGCTATATGCCCCCAATGGGATTGATCAAAACCTTTTTGCGCCACATCGAGATCGCCCTTACGATCCTGCTTATATTAGGATTGGTTGGGTTGGAAAGCAAAAAGCGGCCAAGAATTATCCTTTGATTGAGGCGGCGCTTGACGATTCGGCGAAAATGGGAATTGAAATGAAGATTGTATCAGTGGCGCGGGACGGTTTTAAAAAACCATCACTTATTGCCAAGATAGCTAACCGATTGAGCTCCATTCGACCCCCTGATATTTTGATCGCTCAATCGGAGCGTGTTGATCGCTGGGCAAATTCATTCAAGAGAAAAGTACCCTATGAAAGTATGCCGCTCTTTTATCAAGGAATCGATTACTATCTCAACACAAGTTGGCATGAAGGTACGCCGAATCCGGCTCTTGAGGCGGCTTCCTGTGGGATTCCAGTGATCACTACACGCGTAGGGAATATGCCAGATCTTATTATTGAGGGTGAAAATGGATATTTTATTGATCCATCTATGGAGTCCATACAGTTTTTATTCGACCGTATTTCGAATTTAACGGCCGCTGATTACAACAAAATCAGTAATTCAGCCCGGACAGAAATCCTTAATGGATGGACATGGGATAAGCAAATAGCAAACTATCGCGAGGCTTTCAGTCGTTTCCTGGGCACAAACGTTAATAGAAGCTATAAGATTAAGGAAGTGAAAAATTAATGTGCAAGTATCTTTCGGTTTTTAACAGTATTTGGACGTGTGAATATCCAAGCTGAGGGGATTGGTTGTGAACGATAACAAACCGGTGATCATTTATTGTACCACTGGGATGAACTCAGCCATATATACAATCTGGTCGATACGATCGCTTAAGAAGTTTAATTATGAACCTATTGAAGTTATTGTAAGCTCAGAGGATGAGAAACTTTTTATTCAGGAGCATTTACCCGGACAAAAGTGCTATGTCT
This sequence comes from Nitrospinaceae bacterium UBA7883, assembly GCA_002500605.1. Classification (GTDB taxonomy): domain Bacteria; phylum Nitrospinota_A; class UBA7883; order UBA7883; family UBA7883; genus UBA7883. The sequence goes on from DLRR01000007.1 coordinate 2,735, forward strand.
CCAATGCTCAACTCGGCTCATTTCGTAGCTTTTCGTTCAAAGCCTTCACACTCAGCAAATACAAGCCAGATCATGAGGGTCGTGATATTGTTGTGTGCGATGCTGATGTGCTGTTTGTAGCAGACCCCACACCACTGTTTTCACGATTTGCCGCCCGTTTTTGGTTTCATAAGCTCTACCCAGTTGACCTTGCTGACTATGATTTGAAACCTAAAGATGTATCGCCCTCGAGATGGAGCTTTCTAACATTGCTGCACTACCGTGAAATGACTGGGCATGATGATCGTCCCCCTTGGATTCTTAATTCGGGCTTGTTCATGATTAAATGCGAATGGTATGACGATTTAATGAGGCAGTGGGCGGAAGGTATTCAAGAGCTTGGTCCAGACTTAATGCTTAATGATCAGTCTATTCTAACTATGATGGCATACAAAAGTAAGCTAGAGCCAGTTTGGGAACGCGAATATGGATATAGTTTTGCTGTACATTACCTAAGTACTCTCAAAGATCGCTTGATAGTGGAAGCGGAGCGGAATGGCTTCGATCATGATAACCTTCGTGAAATGTTGGTAGCGTCGAAACCAGAGGTCCGTTGGTCTGGTGGCCTGCTTTCAATTTGTAACCGAGCGCTAGCTAAGTTGCGACGTATGCTAACTGGCGCCAACCTTAAAGAGGAGTAACCGAGGATGGCTCTTATGGAAAGGGCTTGTCCCATTTGTAACACAATTGAGCGTGATAATGTTGTTACGCTTCGACAGGATGATTTTACTCTCAACAACTCTTCTTACGATCTCTCCGAAATTCCGGCGCTCGGACTCGATCCTGAGCACGAATATACGATTGTAGAATGTCAATCATGTCATCTCATCTATTCACTCACTCATCTCTATCCTGAAGGGGAAGAACAGGTCTATAACAAAATCATCAATGCCAAGGTGAGCCGGGAGAAAATCATGACCTGGGGCAGGCGGACCGGCGACCTGAAGCGGTGGAGCGAGTTGCTCGCTGTGGCGGGTAAAAAGGGCAAAGAGAAAATCGACGTCAAACTGCTTGACTACGGTTGTGGCTGGGGGACGCTTTTGCAAGTGGCCTCTGGGCCGGGAGTGACGGCGGTTGGCTTTGATGTGACCTCATGGAAAGTCGCCTTTGCTCGGGAACAGGGAGTAACGGTCTGCACGCAAGAGAGTGAGCTAAGCAAATATGCTCCATTTGATCTTTTAGTGTCTACTTCGGTTTTGGAACATCTCCACTTTCCCGCTGATGCAGTGCATTCGATGAGTAGCTTCTTAAAGTCAGGAGGCTATGCCTATATAACCGGAATCATCGGTGATGTGGCTCGGCGTTCTGATTGGGAGGTAATCAAGGCACTACTTGCGCGCAACGAAGAAATCCCAAAAGAGATCAATCCATGGGAGCACCTAAACTATTTTACTAATGAAACATTTTTGGATTTGATGCGTTCAAATGGCTTCAAGCCTGTAGATGCCCCTGCTGGCTCCAATGGGACTCAAGGGCTAATGGTGGGCTTGAAATCTGCTTTAAAACAGAGATATCCATTCTTGAAAAATAAGAATGCCGTTAGCGGATTTTGGCAAAAACGATCGTGAATGATATGAGAGAGCCGAGAGCGGTTTTTACAAATCTTCGTCCCGGTTCTGTTGCTTTGATGGTGGGCGATAGTGATCTGTTTGGGACAATTGGAGTCCCGCCTGCAGATGTGAGTCTCTTTCATTACACCAGCAAGAAAGTCCATTCTTCAGCTACCCATCTCACTTTTCCTGCCGATGCAACAGCTCCTGATACGCTCCACCCACTTTTTGAAGCAGCGGTGGGTGTTGTTCCAAAAACTTCTGCCATTCATTTTCAGATTGATTTGCTGCTGGTAGGAAGCGGCGGGGATCAACTGCTTCCCCTGCTGATCCCTTATCTTCATCCCGGTGCGCAGATCGCCTCTGAGATGGCCCTTGCTGATTTGGGAAATGCAGAATGCCTTAACGGCTGGTTTGTTTACCGGCCCATGCGCGAAAAGTGGGATGTTCCTTTTGCAAAAATGTCGGCTGAAGAAAAGAAGTGGATCGCACAAAATGTTGCTAACATTCCGGCAAGGGGTAGCTACCTAGAGATAGGGTCGTATAAAGGCGGATCGGCGGTTGTTGCCGCTTTGGCAAACAGCAATATCACTATATTTTGCCTCGATCCGTGGGCAGCATATAGTGACAAAGACCGGACTGCCATTAGTGCCGATTATACCGTATTTCTACGCCATACCCAGTTTTTTCCCAACATTGTTCCTATTCGGATCGATATCGAAAAACCAGAGGAGGGTCCACAACTGGTAGCCAAGTCCATGGGTGTTCCCTTGGAAGAAATGACAATTGATATGCTCTTCATCGATGGAGATCATTCGTTGAAAGGCGTTTTTACCGATCTTTGCATATATCCGCCCTATACCTCCGGTCTTATTAGCGGCCATGACTATAAACACATTGCCGAGGTGCGCAAGGCGGTTGATATGTTCTATACAGATTCAAAGTTTAAAAGAGCATTCATGGCGCTATGTCCATTGCGATTATGGCATACAAGACTTCAATCTATTTTTAGACCGACCCATGTCGCTCTTGTGGCTGAGAAAAGAAACTCCATCTGGTATCTTTATGGCGCCGCCGCTGATAATCAAGGGAATCAATGATTAACCCTGTACCCTACTTTGAGCGAGAAAAAGTATTATGACAACACATATTCCCCGGCCTGGGTGGGCGCAGGAACGCCAACCAGATCCACCCAACTTTGGCCAGGCGCGCCTTGTATCATCACTTCGTCTCAAATGTTCTGTATGGCCGAGAAGGGGCAGGGCGCAGAAAATCATTGCCAACAGTGAGAGCTATTGCAGCTTTGAGCCAGGCATGGTTTCGTTGGTCGTGCTCTCATGCAAACGTCTTCCAGAATTCAAACGACTTTGTGAGAGCCTGAAACCATACTTTGATAAGGTGGAGGATTACCCAAAGCTTGAGAAAATTCTTGTCGATAACGGCTCAGGAGAAGAGTTGGTTGATTATGCCCGTTCCACCGGAATTTTTGACACTATCATTGCCCATACGGAGAATTTGGGTATGGCGCCTGCCCTCAACGATGTATACCAAAAATGTCGTGGAGAATTTATTTCTTTAATCGAAGACGATATGGAGATTGAGGGGGATCGACCCTATATTCAACAATGCCTGGAAGTTCTAAACGAATATCCAGAGATTGGCATCGTTCGGCTCAAGAACCAGAATAACTGGTGGAAGCCTAATCGCATTATAGGGCCACTACGCAAAACATCGACAGGAGGAGAGTTTTGGACATGGCTTCCAGATAGGCACGGAAACAATGTATGGGCCTGTGGCTCTACACTTTTTCGAAAAGCCAGTTTTTTTTCAACTGGCCTTTTGGAAACAGGTGAAGGGAGAGAGCAAGCATACATAGTCGAGAACATCTATGCCCGAAAATATAATAAAAGGTGGTTGGCCGCTAAAATCAAGGATTGCTACCCCGTGGTGCAACCTAACGACAATGTCGAATCACCTGGGTTTGACGATAAACTTTGATAAAACAACACTTAAATGATTTAACGGTCTTTGTTATTTCTACAGGGGAGGAAACAACCGCCGACTGTGAAACTGCATTATTTAATCAAGATTGTGGTTTTGAAATTAGGTTGATAAAAGACGTTTATCCGATGAGCGCAGCCTTTCAGGCAATGCCAAACAAATGTACCACACCTTACTTTATTCAGGTGGATGCAGACATGATTCTAAATAGCAATGCAATTCGTCTTTTATATGATGGCATAAAGGATACTGGATTTTTCACAATGGCGGTGTATGGCCAGTTATATGAAGAGGGATTTGGTGTTGGCGGATCTATACGCTGCTGGAAAAGAAACTTTTTCAATTATTTTTCATTTCGCGATCGCCGCACTGTCGATCGGGACTTATACTGGCGCGCCAAATGGTTTGGATTTACTCGTAATAATTTAAATCAAATTCTTGGTATACATCGCCCACGGCACTCTATGTTTTCTGAATACCTAAAAACACGCAGTGATATTGAAAAATGGCGCTTTCTTGGAAGGAAGTCTGAATTATATGCTGAACCTCTTTTCGACTTAGTGGTCGCAAAGGGACTCGGTTCATATCGGCTTTTGGGACTTTTAACTGGTGCCATTAGTGCTAAACATAGGTACGAGCGATCTAAGGATTATGCAATAGAAAAGAAAAGATACGGCCTTTTGATGGAGTCACTTGGTTACACGTCAGGTGAAAATGACCTTGTAATTAGGTCACTGTCTCCAATAGTGAAAGAGCTCTTCATCAATTGTTATAGTGATTTCAAAGGACAACGAGTTAATGAGCAGAAGGCTATTATAGGAATTATTATAGAACTATTTTGTAAAGATTTAACATTATCGTTTGACACAAATAACTTGCTAAAAATACTTACTGATTAATGGTAAAGCTAGGCAACTCTAGGCTAACTCTTTTTCTTTCTTATGGTGGATCTTTGCAAGGGTGGTATGAAGCTGGAGTAATAGAAAGGGAAATGGCAATATACCATCGGTTGTTAGACTCGCTTGGAGGACTTGATTTGTTCTCTTATGGTACTAGCAACGAAGAACATTTTCATTGCAATAGGTATAATAACTGTCGAGCACTAATCTGGCCCTTTCAAAAGGGCCGACGTTTTCATGATCGGCTTGGGCCATTACTTCATTGCCGATCTCTGACTACTTCTTCAGTATTTAAGACAAACCAAATCAATGGCTCAATGGCAGCTGTAAGGGCAAAAAAACTCTACGGAAAACCCTTAGTCGTCCGGTGCGGTTATCTTTTGTCAGCTAACGCTAAACGTGAAGGAGATAGTGGTCCGGATTTAATACGAAAGGTAGAATACGAGCGAACCTGTTTTAAGGCAGCCGATCTTTGTATTGTCACTACAAAAAGAGATAAATCTGAAATTGTTGATGCGTATGGAATTGATGCGCAATCAGTCCGTGTAATCCCAAATTATGTTAATACTGATATTTATACACTTAAACCTACTCCTTCAAAAGTTCCTGGGTCCCTTGTTTTTGTTGGCAGGCTAAGCAAAGAAAAAAATCTGTTTAGCCTACTTAATGCGGTAGAAAGAGTTAATAATATCAATAAGCTAACAATTGTCGGTGATGGCCCACTTAGGGAAGAACTGGAGAAACGATCTTTAAAAATTAAAACCGATGTCACCTTTTTAGGCAGAAGGCAATCTGCTGAAATACCAGCAATTATAGCGGCTCATGACATATTTGTTATTTGTTCTCATTATGAAGGAATGCCTAAAGCGCTAATTGAAGCTATGAGTTTAGGTATGCCATGTTTGGGGACTGATGTGCGTGGTATTCGGGATATTATTAGGCATAAGAATAATGGTCTTCTTTGTCACACATCGGTTGAAGGGATAGCCGCCGGCCTAGACACACTTGCAAATCAACCTATTTTATGTGAAAGGCTAGGGGCAATTGCAAAGAAAGACGCAACTTTTACTTATGGAATTGAAGCAATCACCACACTTGAGCTCGATGTTATTGCTGAGGCTATTGAAAAGACGAAATGAAAAGCAACAAGCATCTGCATCCGCGTGTAAGCATTTTAATGAGTGTCTATAATGGTGCTGATTATGTATATGAAGCTGTTCAGAGTATCCTCAAACAAAGTTTTACTGACTTCGAGCTGATAATAATTGATGATGGCTCCACTGATGAAACTATTAAAATAGTCAACTCATTTGAAGACCGACGCCTAAAAATAATTCGGCAAAATAATAGCGGGCTGACCATAGCACTGAACAACGCTTTTGCCATAGCAAAGGGTGATTATATCGCTCGACAAGATGCTGATGATATATCAGATATTAACAGATTAAGCCGCCAAGTTAATTTTCTTGATCACCATCCTTTAATTGCCCTTGTCGGATCCTACGCAAATATTATAGAAGAGCAGGGTATTGCTATTGGGAAAATAGAGGTTGAATGTTTTCCTGAAGCAATTCGTAAATTGTTGCCAGTATCCAACCAATTTGTACATGGTTCACTAATGATAAGGCGAAATGCATTTGAATCGATAGGGGGATATCGTGTGGCATTTCGTTATTCACAAGATTATGATTTAGTCCTTCGATTGGTAATGAAGTACAAACTAGCTAATATAAATGAGCCGTTATATTTCCTAAGGCATCGACGTAGAAAAATTTCATTGTGCAGCCGAAGTGCACAACGAAATTATGCCGCTTTAGCACAGACTCTTTACCACGAGCGCAAAACAAAAAATAAAGATCTGATCGATCTAGGGCATGACCCGGCCAATTTGGTCGACTTGGATAATCACTCTATTACCTGTGATAAAGATATAACTCGTGCTTACCACGAATCTATCGTCAATCTGACTCTGCGATTTGGGAATTTTTCTGTATTACGATCTTCGGCCTTGCAATTGTTAAAACTAAATCCAACGCGTCTGCGTTATTGGCTTTATCTTGCAACTAGCTGTAGCGATTTCATGGGCAAACGAATAATCAAACTATATGATCGTGTTTTTAATAAGCAAAACCAACTAGTTACCCTTAATAATAAACGAATCACCTTAACTATTTCTGCTTTAAAACAAGGTGGGGCTGAGAAAGTTTTAGTATTGCTAGCAAGAGCATGGAGTAGTAAAGGTAATAAGGTTACCGTTTTAACTTTTGATAATGGTTCAGACCCATCTTTTTATCATCTACCTGGTAGTGCTGATTTGTTTCCACTAGATATATCATCTGAGGCAGACTCTTTATTACAAGGAATAATTAATAACTTTAGACGAATAACCGTTCTTAGAAAAGCCATTAAGAATAGCAAACCAGATGTAGTTATAAGCTTTATAGACAAAACAAATGTAATTTGTCTTTTATCTGCTTTGGGATTAAAAATTCCAGTCATTGTAACTGAACATTCAGATCCAGCTCAATGTGATATTGGGAAATTATGGGGCTGGTTACGTACTATGACGTACAAGTGGTTTGCCAACCGCGTCGTACTTCTTAATAAATTATTTGCCAAGAGTTTTTCAAATAGCATTAAAAGCAAAACCATTGTTATTCCAAATCCCATTGTTATAGAAAAAGTGAAGGAGAACCAAAAAGGGGAACGGCATATGGTCGTTTCCATGGGTCGTTTAGCTGAGGAAAAAAAATACAGCCTACTTATTATGGCCTTTAGCCGTTTAGCAAATCAGTATAAGAACTGGGATCTGACAATACTTGGTGAAGGGAAGGAACGATCTGCCCTAGAAAAGATTGTTATTGAAGAAAAACTTGAAGGAAGAGTTTTCTTGCCAGGGGCTAAGAAGCATCCACATTCTATTGTCGCTGCAGCTGATATATATGTACTCTCATCGCGCTTCGAGGGTTTCCCTGTTGCTTTATGTGAGGCAATGGCATGTGGATTGCCAGTAATATCAACAGAATTCCATGCAGGTGTTCATGATATTGTTAAGCATAATATTAATGGTCTAGTTGTCCCAAATGAAAAGGTTGAATTATTAGGCGATGCAATAAAACTTTTGATGGACGATGCAGCCCTACGGTCAAGGTTTGGTAAAGCGGGGGTAGAAGTGGCAAAAAGTTATTCTCTGGATATTGTAGCAAATCGCTGGGACACAGCTTTAAATGAAATGCTTCTGTGACGACGTATAGCATGAAAATAACCTTTCTTATTCGTTCTCTTGACTACGGTGGTGCAGAGCGTCAGTTAGTGCTTTTGGCTAATGGACTACACCAGCTAGGACATTCAGTATCAGTTATTGTCTTTTATTCTGGTGGTCCTTTAATTCCTGAGCTATTAAAACAGGGAATCAAAGTACATTCAGCTGGAAAAAAACATAGATGGGATTTATTCGGTTTCTTGTGCCGTATGATATCTATTGTAAGGGCTGAGCGACCGGATGTAATTCACTCTTACCTTACTGTTTCTAACATACTAGCAATTATTTTAAGATGGTTTTGCCATCAAGCCAAGGTTGTTTGGGGAATACGTGCTTCTGATATGGATGTGACACGGTATGATACTTTGTGGAAGGTTGCTGATTGGATTGAAAAAAAATCTGTTAAATTTGCTGACATGGTTATTGTTAATTCAAAAGCCGGGATGTCGCATAGTGCAAAAAGGGGCATCCAAGAGTCAAAACTAACCTTTATAGCAAATGGTATTGACACGGAGACTTTTAAGCCAGGTATTATCGACCAAGACCTACGTTGTAATTGGGGAATTAGCTTTGAAGAACACATTATTGGGATGGTTGCAAGATTTGATCCTATGAAAGATCACACTACCTTCATTTCAGCAGCTGCACTTGTACATTCAGAGTTTCCATCTTTACGGTTTGTTTTAGTAGGCGAAGGCCCTGCTGGTTATGTCCATAAAATAAAACAATTAGCAAAGTCTGTTGGTGTTGCTGATTTAGTTGTTTTTGCCAAGACATCTTCTTCTATGGCAAAGATCTACCGTTCGTTCGACTTAATGACTCTTACATCAGAATTTGGCGAAGGTTTTCCAAATGTTGTTGGAGAAGCTATGGCTTGTGGAATTAGTTGTGTCGTTACCGATGTTGGCGATTCGTCTTTAATAGTCGGTTCCACAGGGTATGTTGTCCCAAAGTCTGACCCTGTGGCTCTTGCAAAGTCATGGAGAAAATTTCTTACATTGCCACTATTTGAACAGAAGGAGTTTGGAAAACATGCCCGCAATAGAATTGTTAAAGCGTATTCAGCACAAAGAATGATTAAAGAAACAGAGAAAACTCTTTTACAATTGATATGATTCATCTTTGCTTTTGTAGTTAGCTATAACCGCTTGATTAGTTAGGGCTTGCTATGGTGATAACAGTGGAAAGAAATAATACATATTTTATATGGCTGTCGTTTTTTCTGTACGCAACAATTACTTCAATTGCTGTGCAGTTTGTAGTTCTGCCATATTTTTATCCAGCATTACATGCTGGCGATGGTCTTATGCGCACTCTAGATAGCCCAGAATTTCACCTTAAGGCGCTTGAAACATACACTTCGTCACAAAAAATTGGTTGGTCCGCTTGGCCACTGAGTGGTGAAAGCCGTGGTATTGTTAATGTTATTTCCTTTTTTTACATTGCTACTGGTGTAGCAAAACCGTGGGTTCTAATCCCGCTTAATGCTTTTTTGCATGCCTCCGCTGGCACTTTATTATTTGTTTTGTATAGAAGATTTTTTGCTTCTACAACTAGTGCTGCTATTGCTGCTGCACCATTTGTTTTTTTCCCATCATCAATGTTATGGTACACCCAGTTACATAAGGATGGTTTTGTAATCCTTGGAACTTTATCAATGCTATTAGGCTGGGTAACCTTGTGTGGAATAACATCATTCCGCAATGAATGGCAAAAGAGTTTTATTAGCATTATACAAATTCCGTTTGGCGCAGGCCTAATCTGGTTAATGCGACCGTATCACGCACAACTTATGTTTATTTTGTCCATACTAATTATTATTGGGCTAACGACTATATTAATTACTCACTGGCGCAAGGATTTTATAACCACCAAACATGTAATTAAGAAAATTAGTTTTATGGTGTTGATTCTTTTAGCAATTACTCCTTTCTCTAAAGGTGCTCCATTGATTAGTTATTCTCATGAAGGTGCTTGTCGGGAACTGACAGGAGGACCAAACCTACCTTGTGATGAAGAAAAATTTAAAAAACTGCAATCAGCAGTAACAACGGCATTAGCAAACTCAGATTCAATTACATTCGGCAAAAAGTCAGAGGTAACAAAAGACGGAATAGTAGTTGAATCTTCTTCTAAAATAGTAAAATCACTGAAAAATAAATCTATTGATGAACACCTTGTTTCAGTGCTTTGGAAGGAGGAAAACATTTTTCCAAAACTAATTAATGACCGTTTTATTAGCATTGCCTATTACAGATCGTATTTTCTTCGAAAGTACAGTGAGGCAGGAAGCAATATTGATGCAAACATTCACTTCACAAGCCCTGCTGACATAGTCATGTACATTCCAAGGGCATTACAAATATCACTTTTAGCACCTTTTCCATCTCAATTGTTTAAAAAGCATGAAAAGAAAAGTTCATTATTTATGTATCGTGTTGTTCTGTTCGAAATGATAATTGTTTACGCCGCTTTATTGATTTTCCCATTAGCTGTTTATCGTTGGCGAAGCCGACCAGAATTTTGGATTATCACAGGATCCTGTGTTGTTATTCTTGTTTTTTTCGGATGCTTATTTGTTAATACTGGCACCTTACATCGTATGCGGTATCTTTATCTTATGACTATTGTTGGTATTGGCATTATTCCTTTTGTCGATTATCTATCAGCAAAACTGAACCTTAAGTGGCATAAGAAATAATCTAACTTCTTGCAATTAATTTTACACCATGTAAACTTGGAACAGTGCTAATCCTTTAATCGGTTTATCGTGGTTTTGCTTTTTCTGAAAAGTAAACATAGCCTAACTGTGATAGGTTTTTATGGATTCAAGAAGTTACGCACCATGGGTTACGGCTGCTAAATGGCGTATCGGCACAATACTCTTTTTATTCCACTTTTTCCTGTCTTTTGCATTATCTTCTATTGCACACTCCACGTATTTTAGATCGCTGCATAATGGCTCAGGGTTGTGGTATTTTGCTTTTGATTCGATTGGATATAATAGCAAAGCAGTAGATCTCCTTTCTTGTTTGTCGGGTGGAGAATGCACAGGAATATTCACAACTGCTGTATCGGCAAACGCTAAATTAATTGCTGTTTCATATACATTGTTTGGAGTTGATCCTTTTGCTTTAGCCCCTTTTAATGCACTCGTATGGACTCTATCGTGGTTTGGAATCTTTTTTATCGCTAAACATATGGGAGCAAAAAATGATACAGCTGCTGCAGGGATAGCCCTGTTTTTCAATATGCTTCCTGTTAACCTAGCCTTATCAACTCAGTTATTGAAGTTCCCCTTCTTTAATTTTGGCATTATTCTGTTTCTTCTAGGATGGACCGGTCTTTTTTGTACTAGAAACAAACATGCGCTCTATATATCATCAATTGTCGTAGGGTTGATTGTAGTCTCTGCGTTTAGAATACAACAAATTCCTTTGCTGTTAATTCTGACAGCATGTGCCGTTATTATTACACTGTGCAGATCTTGGCGAATAGGACTTGGTATATTTGTTTCCTTATTACTATCATTTAGTGTTTACTATTCGTTCAATTCATTATTAACGCAGAAACCCTTAACGACAGAAAAACATTTTAGGGGCGGCAAGATAATATCTGTAAACAGGTCAACCGGGGTCATTAAACTTACGACTAGTTATCCAATCAAGACGGCAAAAGGCATGGAGCAATCAATCGGCAGTGTCTTTCCGCTAAAGATAAATGCAGATACCACAATTACGGTTAATCGACATTATAGGGAGCTTGCTGATCTTACCAAAGGACAAACACTAACATTAGTTTATTACTATGATGAAAGTGGTACAGGTGTCGCCACTGTGTTACATGCATCTGATAAGAATGCCGATCATTATAATCTTAATGAAGAAACAACTGCGAGCAGAGTCATATTGAGCACTCAGAATTTCATAAAAAATATTCTACAAGAAAAATACACTAGCAATATGGATGAAATTATTTCTAGCTGGATTTTGAAAGGTCCTTGGCCTGATTCTGCTCTTAATGCAAGTATACTTGTTAATCTGGCATTAAACCATCGAGCTGGGCTCGTAAAATTTATCACGAATTTCAATAGAGCTTGGACTAAGTCGGCTTGGATCCCACCAACTCTAGAAAGGCATGTCATAGCAGCTAATATGTACCGTGATAGTTTTTTGACATACTACCTCATTGATGATCCAGGTAGTAACATTGACACTGATGTTTTGTTTAGAAGCATCAAAGATATTATTTCCTACTTACCCAGGTGCTTACAAATTGTAGTATTTTCTCCTTTTCCAAACATGTGGCAGAATACGAAAACGCAATCTAATCAGGGAATACGACAAATAAGTGGTGCTGAAACCATTCTTATTTACATCCTATGGTTTGGTTTTATTATTTATCTGTGGCAACGAAAAGGCCAAACTGGTTTTAAACTATGGCTCTTGTTGTTTATTAGTGTAATGATTATACCGCTTGGGTTGTTTGTCCCAAATATTGGCACTCTATATAGGATGCGATTTATTTTCCTTATTCCAATTATAGTTGGTGGTGCTATTGGGTTGCTATCATTGCGCCACGGGCGAAATACGATTAATTGATTCAAACATCATGAGTAGTAAGTATTATTGTTGAGCTAGTATACTAATAACTATTTCCGTTTTTACTTAATGCATAAATCTATTCTTTACCTTATTTCCGAAGATTGGTACTTCTGGTCACACCGACTTGCAACAGCAAGAGCGGCACAAAGAAAAGGATATCAAATTAACATCGCCACTGTTGTAAACGAACACGGTGAGCAAATCAAACGTGAAGGATTTAATCTTTTCCCTATTTCAATGAACCGAAGTGGAGTAAATCCATTCAATGATCTACTAACGATTGCTGAGTTAACAAAAATTTATAATAAGGTCAAGCCAGATATAGTTCATCATGTGGCGTTAAAACCAGTAATTTATGGATCAATAGCCGCAAAAATATCAAAGGTGCCTGCCATTGTAAATACGCTAACAGGCCTTGGCCATATTTTTTCTGCAAACGGTCCAAAAGTGCGCACGATCAGAAGAATTGTTGAAATGGGTCTTTATTTTGCCCTTGCTAATAACCGCTCAGTAACAATTTTCCAAAATCCAGATGATATGGATTTATTTGTCAAAAAAAGATTAATTAAATCTTCTCAAGCTATACTAATAAAAGGCTCTGGGGTTGATACATCATTGTTTAAATCAAGCGATCATGAGTATCGGGGGAAACCTTTAGTGTTGATGTTATCAAGAATGCTCAAAACCAAAGGTATAGATGATTTTGTCAAGGCTGCTGATATTATTCAAAGTAAAGGATTATCCGTTAGAATGGTAATTGCAGGTAAACAAGATTCAAAAAATCCTGCATCGCTCACTGATCAAGAATTAAGTCAATTGAAAAAAAGTGGTGTTGTAGAATACTTAGGCTATGTTGAAGATATACCTAGTTTGCTTAAGCAGACGACATTGGTTGTACTTCCATCAAAGTACGGAGAAGGGATTCCAAAGTCGCTTATAGAGGCAGCGTCAGCAGCAAAAGCTATTATTTCATACGACATTCCTGGGTGTAGGGAAATAGTACGGAATAGCTATAATGGGATTCTTGTTAAAAGTGGGGATATTAATGGTCTAGCTGAGGCAGTTATTACACTGATAAATGACCCTGTAAAAATAGCAAAATTTGGTGTTAATGGGAGAAAACTTGTAGAAGCTGAATTTTCTGAAAAATTGATTTTAAGTAAAATATTAGATATCTATGAGCATGGCTTTGTCTCCAAGTAAAGGGATTAGATTTTATTACCACTCATATTCACTGGGCACTGTTATAATGAGTAAAAGTATTGGTTTTTCATGGGATTACAATTTTCCGTTAGCCAAAGCCTGACGTCAATAAAAGAGAATGCTAAATGACTACCTTAGACTATAAGCAGTGGATACAAGTTGTTCATTAAGTTGGTATAAAAAAAACATGAAATTGGCCTATAAAAATCCGAATACATATCTCGTCCTTGCGGTAGATGCAGTATTGTTGTACGGAAGTTTTTGGCTATCACATTGGCTTCGACTTGACGCTTTTGAGGGTCCATTTCTTCAATTCTTCAACGAAATGGTATTGCCGACAGTAACCATTAAGCTTATCATTTTTTCCTTTTTGGGACTTCAGTCAGGCATGTGGAGGTTTACTAGCGTTTATGACTTGATGAATATTATTAAAGCAACTTTAATAAGTTCTGCTGTAGTGATAACTATAGCTTTATATTTTTACTATCCTGAGTTTACTGCAAAGTTTTCTCGTTCGGTTTTGATTATAGATGCTCTTTTAACAATCCTATTTATCAGTGCATTTAGATTATCCATAAGATTATTCTATTCCAATGGTCTCACCATAGAATCTCTTGCTGGAATACTAAAGACAGCAGCATTTGTTGATAAACAACCACAGCCTGGTATACCAGCTCTTATATACGGAGCCGGTGAGCGTGGAGAGTTTTTGCTAAGGAGCATCATCAGGCAAAAAAGGAATTCTTATTCGCATTATATGGTAATGGGCCTAATAAGCGATAACACCAAACTAGGTGGAGTTAGCATTCATGGGTACACAGTGCTCGGTGGAATCGATATTCTTCAAGAGTCAATAGACCGAATGGGGATACGTGAACTTCTTGTCGCTGAAAGGATAGATGGAGATAAGTTTGAACAAATATATAAAGTATGCTTAGAAAACAATGTTTCTGTTCGTGTTGTACCATCATACCTTGATGGAACGGATAAAAAAATCAATGCTGACAGTTTGAGAGAAATTCAGATCGAGGATTTGCTCGGTCGAGAACCAGCTTCGATTGACTATTCAATAATAAGACAGGTTTTCCATGGAAAGCGTGTTTTGGTTACAGGTGGTGGAGGATCCATAGGAAGCCAGTTGGCAATTCAATTAGCTGAGTTGGAGCCTTCACAGATAGTTATTGTAGATAAGAGCGAAAATTATCTTTATCAGCTTGAAATGGATATGACTAAATTACCCTATTCAGTCCAACTAGACTTTTTGTGTAGCAATGTTACCGATTTACATTCTATGGATCGTATTTTTACAGAATATAAACCAAATTTCGTATTTCATGCTGCTGCACATAAACATGTGCCTATGATGGAAAACAACCGGGCTGAAGCAATAAAAAATAATATCGGTGGTATGAAAGTTGTGACAGAGCTATCTGAGAAACATGCGGTTGAGCGGTTTATCCTTATATCGACAGACAAAGCTGTAAACCCTTCGAACGTAATGGGCCTTACGAAAAGGGTATGCGAACTTTACTTACAGTGGATGGCAAATAAGTCAAGCATAACTAAATATATGGCAGTACGATTTGGGAATGTTCTTGGTAGTAATGGCAGTGTTATTCCTTTGTTTATGCGCCAAATTGATAGTAGAGGCCCAGTAACTGTAACGCATCCAGATGTTGAAAGGTATTTCATGACAATACCAGAGGCTGTACTACTTATTCTCCAATCAGTGACGATGGGAGGGCAGGGAGATCTTTTCCAATTAGATATGGGAAAACCGATAAAAATTGTTGATTTAGCAAATAAAATGATACAAATGGCTGGGTTTAAACCAGGAGTTGATATTGATATAGTTTTCACTGGGCTGCGATCAGGCGAAAAACTTCAAGAAGAGTTGACAAGTGATGATGAAGAAAAAAATGCAACACTACACTCTCAAATTAATCTTATACGCTATGATAATTCACCGTGGCGCAAGGCTGGCGAAATTGTGGATAAATCACTTGACATAGTAAATAGTGATCTAGCACAATCGCAAAAACTCCTAGAAAATTTAGTTTCAGATAATAACGTGCTTCAACTCCCTGCTAAACGCGTTAGAAGCATTTAAATCAATAAAATTACAACCTGTTAAATGAACGATTTTGTGATTGTTAATATTTTAGGTGATATATGGAAAGTGCTGATGGATTCAAGCACTTTCTTCTTGTTAGGATTTGCACTAGCCGGTTTTGCTAAGATTTTGCTACCTGAAACTTTAATTCGGTCATCAATTGGGAAGAGTAACTTTTGGTCGGTATTGAAATCAACACTCATAGGATTACCCCTTCCACTTTGCTCATGCAGTGTATTGCCTACAGCAATGGCAATGCGGCGCAGTGGTGCATCACGTGGCGCTACAATGTCGTTTCTCATTTCAACCCCGGAAACTGGGGTTGATTCAATAACTATTTCATACGGGTTACTTGACCCACTCTTAACGGTATTTCGACCAATTGCAGCCATGATAACGGCTTTAATTACTGGGGTTGTTGAAAATTTATTTGGCGATGATAAAGAAGAATCCGTTCCATTAGACGAAGGGAGAGCGGAGGGCGAAAAACATTCCCATGATGCTATAGCTAATGATTGTTGTAATATTGAGAATAATTTAAAAGTAAGCAGTACTGCCTTGGCTGCTTTTCGATATGCTTTCGTCGAATTGTTTGATGATATTGCTGGATGGATGTTAGTTGGTATAATTGCAGCAGGACTTGTTAATGCTACTTTACCGGCGGGCTTTATGGGCTACTATTTTGGGGATGGCGTTTGGTCATTGTTGGTTATGTTAATTCTAGGAATACCTGTTTACATTTGTGCCACATCATCTACACCTTTTGCCGCTGCACTAATGTTAAATGGCTTATCTCCTGGTGCTGCTTTGGTGTTTCTGCTAGCTGGGCCCGGGACAAATATTTCTTCTGTTATTGTAATACGTAAATTCATGGGAATGCGCTCTACTATAATTTATCTTCTATCCCTTTCAATAAGTATCATATGCCTTGGGGCAACATTAAATTGGATTTACCAGTATTGGGGAATTGAACCAACAGCTGTAATCGGTGAGATAGCCAGTCTTCTACCTCAACCCATAGAAATAACTTCGTCATTAGTATTTTTATTTTTGTGCACCAAATCATTGCTGAGGAAATTTAACCTTCAATCCGTAATTAAACAGGCCTAATTAGTTTATAATTAATTGTAGAATTAAACAGTGGATAAGTATTTGATACCAAGTCACAGTAATAGAATATGCTTGCTTATTTTTCCTTTGCTGATAACATTCATTAAAACTGATTCATGAGATTGGGAATATATGGCCTTTCTCATGCCTGATAGGTCCCCTCCATATTGGACTTGAACAAGCAACCAGCAGTAAATAAGGGGTAATATAACTGCCCAACATCAAGTATGTCTTGGTAGTTAAAAGTATTCATTTCAAATCGATTATCACCAAGGGGTTAAATTGTACATTTCGAAATGCGAGAGTAGAATCAAGCTTACTAGAGGAATTGATGAAAGAAAAGACTGACAATATAAAGACATCCGAACAGCAAAACAGCATACATATTAGCAAACAAAATATTATAGAACCTGAGGATTCGTTGCCTCAGGTAAAACTATTGCAACTTCCAAAATTGTTACAGAAAGCAGCAAAAGCACTCGGTTGGACTAGCCTTATGCCAGTTCAAAGTAGCACCATCCCCTATATTTTGAATGGTCGTGACTTGATGGTTCAATCCAGGACTGGGAGTGGCAAAACGGGTGCATTCCTGCTGCCTATTCTTGAGCGGATTGATCCAAATAAAAAGGCTTGTCAGGCACTTGTGCTTGCGCCAACTAGAGAACTTGCAAAACAGGTTGCAAAAGAAGCAGAAATTCTTGGTGGTGCTTATAATATTAGGTCAATTCCAGTTTATGGTGGTGTTGGGTATGGTCCACAAACTGAAGCTTTTAACAAAGGGGCTCATATTGTGGTTGGAACACCTGGTAGAATTCTTGACCATTTATTACAACGAACACTTGTACTTGATAAATTAGAGATATTAGTTTTTGATGAAGCCGATCGCATGTTATCTATGGGGTTTTATCCTGACATGAAACGTATACAGTCTTTCTTACCAAAAAAGTCCATAAATGTATATATGTTCTCTGCTACATATCCAAAAGCGGTACTTAACCTCGCGGATCAGTTTCTCAACAATCCACAAGTGCTGAGCCTAAGTCAAAATATAGTACATGTGGTAGATACAGAACATGTGTATTATGTCGTCGAACCAATGAAAAAAGATAGAGGCTTAGTTCGGATTATTGAAATGGAAAACCCAACTCAAGCAATTATTTTTTGCAATACCAGAGCACAGGTTCATTATGTAACCGTTATACTGCAGCGGTTTGGCTATGATGCCGATGAACTTAGCGCTGATTTATCTCAAAAAGCGCGTGAAAATGTTTTATTGCGGGTAAGAAATGGGTCTTTGCGATTTTTAGTTGCAACTGATGTTGCGGCCAGGGGTATTGATATACCTGACCTGTCACACGTTATTTTATATGAGCCACCAGCGGAATCGGAGGCTTATATTCATAGAGCTGGTCGGACAGGCAGAGCAGGTGCAAGCGGGGAAGTCATCTCACTTGTATTTAATATGGAACGGATAGAATTAAACAAAATAGCAAAACAATACGAAATTGATATGGTTGAAAGGCCACTACCGTCGGATGGCAATGTTGCTGAAATAGTTTCACAACGAATTATTGCTTTTCTTGAAGCAAAGCTTCGATCTAAAGATCGACTGCAAGTGGAACGGATGAAAAGATTTGATCAATTAGCAAAATCTTTGAGCCAAGAGGATGGTGCACGGGCTATCATTACAATGTTATTAGATGATTATTATCAAAAAACCTTACATAGCACCCCAACTGCAAGTTATGAAAATAAAAAAGAGAAAAGAATCAATATTCAAGGATGGACAGAAAAGAACAGTGGAATTCGTAATAAGCGTCGTGGAACTAATTCCAAACGACTGAGGCGAAAGTGATAGTACATATCACTCTTTAGCCCTCTCTAAATACCGGCCTTCTATGGTGTCAATCTTGATTTTTTGACCAATTTCAATGAATGGTGGGACAGAAAGAACTTTTCCAGTTTCTAAAATTGCTGGCTTAAAGGATGATGTAACGGTGGCCGTTTTTAGGGTTGGGTCAGTTTCTGTAACAACTAATTCAACTACTCTTGGTAAGTCTACCCCAATTGGTTTTCCTTCGTGATATTCTACTGTTACAGTCATGTTAGCTGCTAAAAAATCTAAGGTGCCTTCCAAAATACTCGGAGGAAAAAAGACCTGCTCGTATGTTTTTGTATTCATAAAGCAGTGTCCAGCAGTGTCCTCATAAAGATATTGCATTTCTACTTGCTCCATAACCGCTCTTTCAATTTTTTCTTCGGTTCTTAGTCTTACCTCGGTTTGGTTTCCTTGTATAAGGTTTCTTAGTTTCAGTTGAGCATATGAACCGCCCTTTCCAGGTTTGACGGTATCAAAAGTCATAACACGCCATAACTGATTGTTATATTTCAAGGTATACCCAACTCTTACTGAACCAGCATTGACGTAAACAGCCATTAGAAAATCCTTAAAATTTACATATTTGACAATTAATTTAACCAAGTTTAATCATACCTAATAACTGCATTTATGAACAACGCAGAATTATTCTTTATCCGCCTAATTGGAAAGAGAAATAATTCCGCAATTATTTCTCTTATGCTAGAATCCAGTCGAAATGTGGTTTGCAATTCTACTTAATAGTATAGACGACGACAGTGGTTATGTAATGTTATCTAAACTATAGATATTTAACGATGGACTAAGAACTTTTCTATATTCAAATGACATAACGGAGATCAATGAGAATATGAGCAAAAACAGTAAGGTATCGTTAGAACTTGCTGAAATTGGTTTTCGTAACATATTAAATATTCACCGAAACTTATCCTCAGCCGCACTAATAGAAGAGGCAGTAAAAAGAGAGGAAGGAATGCTATCCCATGGAGGAGCATTTATAACGAAAACTGGTAAATATACTGGCCGCTCACCAAAAGATCGTTTTGTTGTAAAAGAAGCCTCCAGCAAAGACCAGTTGTGGTGGGGTGAAGTGAATCAACCAATATCTGAAGAAAAGTTTGACTCACTTTTCCTCAGGTTGCTGTCCTACTGGCAGGGAAGAGATTTGTTTCTCCAAGATTGCTACGTCGGAGCAGATAAAAACTATCGGTTACCACTGAGGGTAATTACTGAAGATGCATGGCACTCAATGTTTGCACGCAACATGTTCATCCGTATAACCGACAGCAACATGTTGGAGAACCATAAACCTAAGTTTACAGTAATTAATGCACCATGTTTTAAGGCAGACCCCTTAACAGATGGTACCAATTCTGAAGCCTTCGTTCTGGTAAACTTTGCAAAGGGCATGGTTATTATCGGTGGTACAAGCTATGCGGGAGAAATAAAGAAGTCAATTTTTTCGGTGTTAAATTTTATTCTTCCACAAAAAAATGTTATGTCAATGCATTGCTCAGCTAACATTGGTAAAAATAATGATGTAGCAGTGTTTTTTGGTCTTTCGGGCACTGGGAAAACCACTCTCTCTGCAGATCCAAACCGCAAGCTTATTGGGGATGATGAACACGGCTGGAGTGATAAAGGAGTGTTTAACTTTGAAGGTGGTTGTTATGCAAAAGTTATAAACCTCGATCCGAAAGCAGAACCAGAAATCCATTCTAATACGGAAAAGTTTGGCACTATTCTAGAAAATGTGGTTGTTGATGGTGATACCCGTCGGGTAGATTTGAATGATTCCACTTTAACTGAGAATACACGGGCGGCATATCCCATTACAAAACGACATGTGCCAAACGCAGAGCTCACTGGGTATGGGGGACACCCTGAGAAAATTTTTATGCTAACAGCCGATGCTTTTGGTGTGCTACCACCTATTTCAAAACTCACACCAGCTCAAGCAATGTATCATTTTATTTCAGGATATACTGCAAAAGTTGGTGGGACCGAACTCGGTATTACTATGCCAATAGCAACTTTCTCCACTTGCTTTGGAGCGCCCTTTCTAGCTCTTCATCCGTCGGTATATACAAATTTGCTCGGTGAGAAAATAGAAGAGCATAATGTGATTTGCTGGCTTATTAATACAGGTTGGACGGGTGGACCGTATGGAGTTGGATCAAGAATTAAAATCCAACACACCAGAGCAATGGTTACTGCAGCCTTAGATGGAAAGCTAGCTAACGCTAAATTTACCAATGACCCAGTATTTAATTTACTTATTCCAAATGAAGTTCCAAATGTCCCTTCAAAGCTTCTCATACCAAGAAATACTTGGGAAAATGTGGACGATTATGACGAAAAAGCCAAAACTCTTGCTGCCTTATTCAAAGAAAACTTAAATAATTTTGCAGAATGCGTTTCTGAGGAAGTCACCGCACAAAACCCGAAGTTATAGATTAGATTTACACGATAGATTAAAAGTTCACTTGCTCATGTATAGTTTTTTGATTCTCTAAGTAGACCGCAGGCTGCACGGATGTCTTGACCACGACTTTTACGGATAAAGACCAGCAGACCTTTGCCCATTAAGAAACTTTGAAATTGATTTACTACATTGTCACTGGGTGCGCTGAAGTCTAGTTCCCTAGCATCATTAAATGGTATTAAATTTATTGTGCAAGGAATGCCTTGCACGTACTCATACAATAATTTTGCATCTGCTGTGCTGTCGTTTACTCCAGCTAACATAACATATTCAAATGTGGTTTTTCTTCCTGTTGTCGATGCAAATTCTAATAATGCTTTTCTTAGTCGAGCCAGCGAATATTTCTTATTAATAGGCATAATTCGATTTCTGATTTGACTGTTGGCAGTGGTAATGGATATGGCCAAGTTAATGGATGGAAATTCTTTAGACAATAATTTTATTCCGGGAACAACTCCAGCTGTCGAAACTGTTATTTTCCTTGTTCCGAACAATTTGAAATCATTATCGGTTATTATCCGTAATGCTTGCAAGGTGCTTTCCATGTTATCGAACGGTTCGCCCATTCCCATCAGCACAAGATTCGTAATCCGACCATCTGGAACAAGCCGTTTAGCCATCAAGATTTGTGATACCAATTCTGCGGCTGTCAAGTTACGTTTAAAGCCAGATTTGCCGGTTAAACAGAATGTACAGCCCAGTTTACAGCCTACTTGTGTGGAAATACAAAGAGTCTTGCGATTCACTTCTGGAATCCATACACATTCGATAGAATGGCCATCTTCGAGTTTGAATAAATATTTTATTGTTCCATCAGAGGAAACTTTCTTGTCCATTTCTGTTAATAAGCATATATGCCCGAGCTTTCCAATTACTTGGCGAAATGATTTCGATATATTTGTCATTGAATTAAAACTATCAACACATTTATCAAAAATCCAGTATCTTATCTGCTTGGTGCGAAACCTTTTCTCGCCAAGTCCGGTGATAAAACTTTCTGTTTCTGCAAAAGTTGAACCCCTGAAATCAAATTTTTCCATTGACCTTTTTCTCTATAAAAAATGATATATTGTTTATTGTATTGTGGTTTATTTGGTAATTAGTAGTTTGAAAGTTAAAATTTATGCGTTACTTGTTATTTGGCATTGCAATATTTATATTAGCTGTTCCCATATCCTGCGCCACCAAACCAATCGACAAGGCGTTTACAAAAGAAATGATGATAGCCAAGTCAAATAAAACTATCACACAATATTGTCAGAGTTGCCATGTCCACCGCAAACACAATACGTTGGAACATATATCGACTATTCCAACGCGCTATAGCAGTGTTCCGTATAAATCAACAGTTGAATGTCGAGTATGCCACCAAATAACACGAAATTTCTGGAATCAAATCATCCGAGAAACACATATGCCAGGCGGACACCTTATTAAAAACTAAGTGCACCCGTTTTGTTTAGTTGCTTCCCTCATTTGCAAGGCAGACTGCTTAAGTATTTATAATTTATGTGGTAAGCGTAAATACGGTTCTTACTTCACCCTTTGTTATAGCGATAAAAATTCTTCTATTGCCTTATATTTTGTCTACTCCGGTGAATTTAAAGAAATTATCTGGTTAACCTCATCAAGTAGAGTTTCCACTGGCACACCATGCAGATTGGCAGCTTGTTCCAAAGTTTCATTGCTAAAACTCGGACAAGTGAAGCAACCTGAGCCACAATGCTTCTCAATTACTTTGGATGTTTCCGGATATACTTTAAGCAGTGGGCCCAAAAGTGTTGTAACCTTTGCAAGCTCACCCTTTAATGCAATGTCCTGCCTACCAACTTCTTTGGAAGACTGTACAGATATAGAGTTTTCTAACTGTTTACTGTTCAGATTAGTATTTTCCAAGCGTGCGATTAGAGAATGTACATCGATGTTAACCTTCTTAGCAATCATCGCTAAAGTCACAATATTGCCAACAGTATTAACAGTATTTGGATCAAATGCATCCTCCAAACCTTCATCGGCAAACTTTTCACTCAACTGGGGATATTTTCCCATTATTTCAGCAATTGTCATAGTTGGATTTAAGGCTACTTCGCTTTTGTCTGAAACAGAGTTTGTTTGAAAATTTGATTTGGCTTGGACTTCTACTGTAGAGTCACCGACATATTCAACTCTTTGTTTGGGATTTATTGTAAACCAAATATTAATTATAAAAAGAAAAATGGCTACTGCTTCCAAAAAGCCAAAAAGTCCAAACACTATCCGCAAATTACCGTGTGTATAAAAAGCTCCCATAGCATAGAGAGTAAGCATACTTATCAACGCAATATTTGATAGCCAAAAGTGAAGGGGCACAAGGGAAGGGAAGGGAAGCTGCTGCGCATTAAACCTAGGTATTATATGATAGGCTACACCAAAAATCATCATAGCTACAAATCCTAGCAACAAAAGATGTACATGGACGAACCGAATAATGTCAACAGATTCGTCTGATAACGTCATAAACATACCAGCACACAGCCCTATTCCTAAGTAAAGGATTGACGCATTGATGAATCTTTGAGCATATTTATCCATTATTAATATTGTCCTATTTTTCAGGCTTAATGTAATATTGTGCCAATTAAGAATGTACCGAATTATATACTGTCATAAGCAATTGATTGATAGTTAGCACAGTAATTTTAGACTTTAATCGAATAGAATCAATAATTCCTTTGTTCAATTACTTACAGTACTTTTTGAAAGAAGTAAATTCATTGCCTCATGTGCCACCCCATAACTTATTATATAATAGTAAGTTATAATAATTACAATCAATCAAAGTCATTGAAACATGTGTGGCCACTATACACAGAGATCTAATGCGGTGTCAAAAAAATAACTGGAAATTTTATTATCACAACATAAATTATTGTATGAACCAATAATTGATATTGAACCCAGTACGAAAATATATATAATCAATTGCAGAATAACAAATGAGTAAAATATGAGACAAGAATCGATTGCCAAATTAGTAAAGACGCTAAACGAACTACTAGACACTGAGAAGGCCTCACTTGAAGAAGTTGAGGCACTGATACATTCATTAACAAGACATTTCTTAGACAACCTAACTGATATAGCTGATATAGATTACTTCCAAGACAGGTTGAATGACATGATGGACAGCTACGTAGACACACACTTTGAAGAAAATCTTGAAGAGAATGTTAGCTAATAGAATATTAAGACAAGGTTTAAATACAAAGTATTTTTATAATTGACTGTATTAGCATCATTTGTTAGATTTTAGGTAGTGATAGGAGCATTAGAACGATCTGGTTTTTGTGTAAAATTTGGCGTGACTTCCAGTTTGCTTTAGTGACTTGTGAAATTTTCTGGTAATAATTTTGGGGGAGCTTTATGACCAAGTCAGAGATGGCGGAAGAACTTGCCAAAAAGATTGGCGTGAAAAAGCAACAAGCAGAAGATATCATCAATATTTTTACAGGATGCATTATTAATGCGCTTGCCCATGGAGACAAAGTTGAAATTCGTGGGTTTGGTTCCTTTCGTGTGCGCGACCGAGCAGAAAAAATTGGAAGAAACCCAAAAACAGGGGCGAATGTTCATGTGCCTGCTAAGAAAGTCCCATTTTTTAAGTCGGGAAAAGATTTTCGAAGCACTGTAAACTCCATCTGATCAATAGTTGGGGTTTATTTTCAGTTTAGCAAGTTTGTTAACTGCTCTACTTGCTCAGGATAAGCCATCAGCTTTTAGGTCCGCAATTATCTTTTCAAGTTGGTCGGCGTTTAGGTGCCCTGCAGCTACGTCATTCAGGGTTATGGCTGGTGCAAGCGAGCAGGCCCCAATACAGGCTACACGTTCAACTGTAAAGAGGTTATCAGTTGAGGTTTCTCCTGCTTCAATTTCTAAATTTTCCAATGCGCGATCAACTAATTTGATTGAGCCTTTAACATGACATGCAGTTCCGCAGCATATTTTTATCATATATTTTCCACGAGGTGACATGCGGAATTGAGCATAGAAAGATGCCACCCCTACCAGATGTGCAAGTGGAATGCGAAGTCTTTTAGAAACCAAGTATAAAGATTCTTTAGGTAAATAACCGTATTTTATCTGAATTTTCTGTAATACAGGGATTGCTCCCCCGCGAAAATCCTTGTTTGAATCTAAAATTTCGTTAACATGGTCTATGTTAATTTGATTGTCCGCAGTGTTATTAACAGCGGAACTTAGATCATTCATTTAAGAAATTTATCCCCATTACACAAAAGTTAGTGGCTATGCTATAACGGAGCTGCAGAACAATCCACAGCTCCGAGCATATTGTTACTACAAATATCTAAGCCACCGCAGCCATTTCTCATTATTTTATAGAAACGGATTTGCATACAACAGAAGGAGAACAACGACCAGCGTATAAATAACAAGAGATTCGATAAGAGCTAATCCAATTAGCATGTTAGTAAAGATTCGTCCGTAAAACCCAGGGTTTCTAGCCATTGCATTGACGGCTCCTGAGACGGCGTTTCCCATTCCTATACCACCTCCGCCAGCCGCAAGACCAAGACCTACAACTGCACCAAGGGCAATAAAACTAAAAAATCCTGAGTAACGGCCTTCATCAGCAGCTACTGCACCAGCATCAGCTGCCATAGCAATGGGAGCCAGCATAGTGACTGCCATGACCGCCCATATTATTGCTATCCTATATTTTATGCTCACCTTCTTATATCCTCCTTTTTTCAAATATCGGTGTCTGATCTAAAAACTTTAATCAGTGCGCCTCCTCTAGCGCACCTGCAATGTAAACGAGTGACAGTAAAATAAAAACTAAGGTTTGAAGAATACTAGTGAATATTGCAAAAGCAATCATAGGCATTGGAAGGATCAAAGGAATCAAAAATCCAAGGACCAATATAACTAGCTCTTCACCCTTTATATTACCAAAAAGCCGCACGGCTAAAGTCAACGGTCTAGCAAGATGCGAGATTATTTCTATCGGAAACATGAGTGGAACCATCCACCAAACTGGTCCCATAAAATGTTTTATATAGCCAAGCCCATGGCGTGAGAAACCCACTGCTTGGTAAACAATAAATACCATAATAGCCATAGCAATATTAGTATTAACATTAGCAGTAGGAGGTACACAACCAGGTATAAGGCCTATTAAGTTTGCGCATAAGATAAAAAATGCTAAAGCACCAATAAAAGGGAAAAACTTACGCCCATCTTTCCCAAGTATTGAATCAACAAATTGAGCAAGCTCCCATACAATCATTTCGAGAGCATTTTGCATGCCATTCGGGATCATTTTGAATGTCCCTCTAAGCAGCATTGCTATAATGAAGAAGCCAATCATGATTACCCAAGTATAAGTAACGTGCGGATAATGCTCCAAGCCTGGTAAAACTAAATAGTTAATTGGTTCTTTCATGTTTATCTCTTGTTAGATGGTAGGGATAACAGAAAAGGTAGTACATAGGAATTGATATTACAGCTATGGAAAACCCTAGAATTAGGGGGGTAAATTTAATCAACCCATAACTCGATAAATAAAAAATGACAAAAGCTATTAGGCCGAACCTTAGAAAAAAAGTTAAACTAGTCAAAACTCTTGCCAATCCTACATTGATCTCGTTAGTTAATATTACAGCTGAGAATTTTACAAGAAAAGCAAGGTTTGCAATGCTAAAAATTCCACCAAAAATTATTGACACAACAGCTTCAAAACTGGAAGTTATCATAGCAATTGCAACGACAACGCCAAAAACCATCACATTGAAAAGCTGTAATTCTATTATGTCCCTTGGGGTGGGCGCCTTTAAACTAGGCATAAATACTATATTATCTCCAAAAAAATAACTTATTATTTTCCGTTATCATTCATTTCGTTAAGTTCGCGTTCCCCAACCTTGTACAAATTAAGAAATCCGGATGCGACACCAAAGCCTAGAAAAAGCAACATAAGCCAGGGAGTGGTTTCTAGCCATTTATCCAACAACCTACCGATAAATAGGCCTATCAGAACGGAAACGACCATATGAACACCAATCGTTCCAAGCAAATAAAACTTTTTGTATTTTTCTAATCTGTTTTTTTGCTTTTTTGGAATCATCGGCAACAGGACGCCCAAGTAGTAAAAATCAAATATTTATACAAAAAACTTGCGAAGTTAGCTTGTTGCATTAAAGCGGGAATGCTAGCAACAGACCTCAAATGTGTCAAGCGTTATTATGGCCTAAATTGACCTATCAACTATGTAGTCAGCAATGGCAAAAAGTCCGTCTAGTTGACTAGATGATTCGAACATGTTTAGGTCATATTTTGCCATTTCGCTATATTCTTGAGCCTTTGAATACGTGCGATCTAATCCGCCAGTTTGCCTTATAATGTGAAGGGTCTTTTCAAACATTTCTGATGAAACTTCATCCGCTTCAAGTGATTTTTCAATAAAAGTTTTGTCATTAGCTTCAGCCTGAGAATAGGCCCAGATGAGCGGAAGTGTTACCTTGCCTTCAGCCAGATCTACACCTATCGGCTTCCCCCATTTATCATCCGTGGCAACATAGTCCAGCACATCATCTAAAAGTTGAAATGCCATTCCAATGTTGTACCCATAGCTAGCAATTGACTTTATTTGTTCTTCAGTTCCTTTTCCTAGCATCGCCCCAACTTTACAACAAGCACTAATCAGTACTGCAGTTTTCCTATAAATTGTTTCTAGATAGAGTTCTTCTGTATTTTTGAGGCTAAATGAATTGGTTAATTGTAATACTTCGCCTTCAGCCATAACCCTTGTGGCAATTGTCATTGCACTTACCACCTCAATATCTGGTGCTGAAGCCAAAATCTCATACGCCCTGGCAAACAAATAATCCCCAACAAGTATGGAGGCTTGGTTCCCGTATTCCCGGTTACATGATAATTTATTCCTACGGAAATTACCCTCGTCAACAACGTCATCATGGAGTAGGGCAGCAGCATGAATGTATTCAGCTACAACTGAGTAATTAATGCGCGGATCTTCTTTATCCGCTGGCGCTTCATAACCCAGCAATTTTGATACGATCAATACCAACAATGGTCTAATTCGTTTGCCACCACTATCCATCAGATAGTTGCTTATTTTGGGTATTATTGCCACATCGGAACGGAAATTACTTTGAATGGCGTCTTCAACCAACATCAAATCTTTTCTAAAAGGTCCAAGTATCCTGTCATAGGCTGGCTTTGCAGCTATATTTTGGGATGGATACATCTTAGTCACTATAATTCCTCATTAATAATTAAGTTAACAAAAATCTTTATATACTTGCCAACTCTTCTATACCATTAGCCCAAAGAGCAAACTCTAAAACTAGGCCAGATAGTAATGTTAGTCTTGTTCTATACAATTCTACAGGTGCACATGTTCATAAAATTATGTAGCCAAATTGTCTCTGGCCAATGCAACTGAATCAGAGAAAAATTATCATGGTTTTTCTAAGGTGCATTTAATAGTGAATCGTGTATGCACCGCCGTAAGCAATAACACCGGAATAAGGTTCGTGCAAGAAATAGAAAAACCCTAAGCTATGCGTAACATAATGATTATGAGTACAATAAATGAATCCATTTGTGAAAACAATTTTCGCTTCTATAAACAATTCTTTATTTTTCAATCGTCAGCGATTATAACAGACGAACCAATAATATTGAGTTTTAAAAATTAACAAAAAATAAACGTGAAAAACAAATGTTATAAAGGTTTAATTGCCGTCACTATGGGTGATCCGGCTGGAATTGGGCCAGAAATTGTAGCTAAAGCCATAATTTCTCTACCGAAAAGGCTCCGTAAAAGAATAGTGGTATTTGGAACGTTATCTGCTTTTAAAACACATAGTGATCTATTACCACTTAATGTAATTAAGCTCGATAAAATTGCTACTAATGATTATTCCCTTAATGTAGTGGAAACATCAAATATAATGTTTACTGAATCCGATTATGGGAAACCATTAATCAAATGTGCTAGAGGGGCAATGGGGGCTGTTCGCTGTGCAGCCACTGCCGTTATTAAAGGACAATTGGATGCTGTGGTTACGGCTCCGATAAACAAATTATCTATCAACAAAGCAGGTTACAATTTCGCTGGCCACACAGAATACTTAGCAGATTTAGCTGGTGGAGTTGACGTAGCCATGATGTTTGCATCCGATATACTTCGGGTTGTAGTAGCTACCACACACTTAGCTTTGAAAAATGTATCAACGAAACTGTCCATAGATGGTCTACTACGGTTGTTGTTAATTGTTGACAGTGCTTTAAAAGACATGGGGCTTTCCCATCCTAAGATTGCGCTGTGTGCACTAAACCCCCATGCGTCTGATGCAGGACTATTTGGGGATGATGAAAAGCTAACAATCATACCCGCGATAAAAAAAGCGCTGAGAAGTGGTGTTAATGTTAGTGGCCCCTATCCAGGTGATACAATATTTACAAAAAAGGCGAGAGAAGATTATGACGTGATAGTGGCAATGTACCATGACCAAGGATTAATTCCAGTAAAAGCGCTTTCGTTCGGCCGTACAGTAAACATCACTTTAGGTTTGCCATTCCTTCGGGTATCTGTTGACCACGGAACCGCATTTGATATTGCCGGTATGGGAATTGCTGATCCTAACCCTATGATTTATGCTATTAGAACAACAGATAATATTTTAAGAGGAAAATACTTCTTCAAAAAGTGACCTTTAAACGGTGATAGAAATGCCTCGCGTAAAAAATAGAATTACTCGGCATAAGCTTGGTCAACATTTTCTTGTCGATGACTCTGTTGCTGACAGAATCATTGATGCGTCATGTGTAGGCAATAGTGATCGGGTGCTAGAGGTTGGCCCTGGTAAAGGAGTGCTTACAAGACGATTACTAACTCGAGGT
The DNA here is from genome assembly GCA_002500605.1 of Nitrospinaceae bacterium UBA7883. GTDB lineage: Bacteria > Nitrospinota_A > UBA7883 > UBA7883 > UBA7883 > UBA7883. The sequence goes on from DLRR01000007.1 coordinate 32,808, forward strand.
AATATTACTTGGGCTGTTGAGTTAGACAAAAAGCTTTACACTAACCTATCATCCGAGTTTGCTGATAACAAAAACATAAGGTTATTTCATTGCAATGCCCTTAAATTTGATTACAATTCAATCACACCACCGTATCATGTGATCAGCAATCTTCCGTACTCAATTTCAGTACCTTTAGTAAAACAATTTATCGAACACAATACTTTTATTAGCTCAGCAACCATAATGGTACAAGATGAAGTGGCAAAAAGAATATGTGCAAGCCCGGGAGAGTCAAGCTATGGATCACTTTCAGTGTTTATGTCATATCATATGGATGTTGAGCATCTATTTACTGTTTCCAGATCATCCTTTAATCCAATACCCAAAGTGAAATCATCGGTTATCAGAATGGTGCCATTATCAAAACCCAGGGTGCAAGTAGACAATGCGAGCAAGTTCTTTTCGTTTGTACAAACTGCATTTTCTCATCGGCGCAAAACGATAAAAAACAATATCTCCCCATTGTGGTCTGACTTGAGGACATTTAGCCTCGCATTAAAAGAGTCCGATATTGATCCTATGATGCGAGCACAAGATATATCACTGGAAAAGTATTCAAAACTTTTTAATTTATTGAATGGGCAAAAAACAACTTAATCTAGTTCGCAATATGCGTCATTTAGCATATTAATTGTTCAATGAGGCGGCGTGTTTCATTCTTCCTTTATTGTCAACGCACACGGCGTAGATACCATCACCCTCTCAAGGTGTCTCACCATCTCGCTCTTCAATCGGTATTTCATCTCCAGCGCGCAAACAAGCAGGGCAAAGTCCGTCCCCTGTTAAATAGGACTGCAAAAGGTCATCTTGATCCTGTTTGTCAGTGGAGTAAATAATGGGGCGATACTTAACTTTACATTTTGGCATAGCAATTGACTTCCAATTTATATTTGAAACTCGGATAGTTGAAAAAGTATACCACGGCACATTATGCTTGCTTTATTATTAATAGGACAATCCATATTTAAAAAAGTTTTTAGTCCAAATGGCCAAAACCTCCTGAGTTATAGTCATCTATTGCTTGCTGAATTTCTTCCGTAGTTGTCATAACAAAAGGACCATGCCTTGTAATCGGTTCATCTAGGCGTTTAGCAGCAATCAGCAGCATTCTTGCACCATCATTTCCAGCAGTAATGTCTAGCATTTCACCTGGATCTAGCGTTACTAGTTGGTTTGACTTTATCCGGAGTGGTATTTCTCGTGTGTCATCACGAACGATAATGTTTCCATTAATGATAAACAGAAAAGCACCCATGTTTTCTTCAATCGGTTCTAAAAGTCTTCCTCCTTGTGGCAATTTGGTATCAAAAAAAATTGGATTAGTAGCTATACCTTGAATAGGACCACAGGTCCCTAAACTGGATCGACCGGCAATGACGCGCGCTATTACATCTCCTTCACGCTCTTCTTCAGGCATTTTACTTGATGTAAACTCAGAGTATTTTGGTTTACACATTTTTACTGCCCTTGGTAGGTTAACCCAGAGTTGAATACCAGAAAGTTTTCCTTCACATTGTTCAGGCATTTCGGAATGAACTATTCCACGACCAGCGGTCATCCATTGCACACCACCAGCTTCTAGTGTGCTACTGTGGCCAGTATTGTCTTTGTGGTACAAACGCCCGGCAAACAAATAGGTTACGGTTTCAAATCCACGATGTGGATGTGCTGGAAAACCTGAAATATAATCATCGCGGTCTTCTGAATTTATAAAATCAAGGAGTAAAAATGGATCAAAATATTCGTGCCCGGGTTGACCTATGTAACGAGTCAGTTTTACCCCAGCACCATCACTGGTTACCGTCCCCGAAAAAACTCGTTTTACGATGGTAAATTTTCCTAAAATGATTCTTTGTTTTGCTTTTTCTTTATCCTAACCAAAGGTTTAGCGTCCAAAGGGACATAACTATAGACTTTGATTTTTATTCTATCACAGTGTTTATCGTGATCTCCATATCTGAACGCAAGGAATGCTTAACCGAACAATATTTTTTTTGTGATAGCTCTATTGCCCTATCAAGTTTAGTCTGGTCAATGTTTTTACCACCCAGTATAAGGGTCATCAAAATTGATTCAAAAAACTGTGGTGGATTAGCATTTCTTCTGCCCTCAATATCAACACTAAATTTGGAAAGCTCTACTCGCTGTTTTTGAAGGATGCTCACTATATCCACTGCTATGCAGCCAGCAAGGCTTAACAACAGTGCTTCTGTCGGAGCACAGCCCCATTCAATCCTTGCATCAAAATCAATTTCATAGCCCCTTTGTGTTCTCCCGGAAAAAAGTAAATCCTTTGACCATTTAAGCGAACTTTTGGTTACCTCATCAACGTTGGTTTTATATCCATCCATGTTCACTTGATTATCCATAGAACTCTCCATATTGCTAATGTGAAAACAAATAGCCTATTTAGAAGATAATTTCGTTGTACGTATAAGATCAGTAAAGTTTTCAGCCCACGAGGGTGCTCCACAAGAGTGAAGGTGAGCAAAAGATGCCATAAGATTTTTGTAAATAAAACCGTCCCGTGTTCCAGTTATTCCTGTGCCCCTGGTAATTTTCCAAGCAAAAGGGTAATCTTGCTTCAAATCAACTATTCTTGAATGATGAAACTCGTGACATTTAACAGGTTCATTCGGTGAAAACCATTTGCAATTTCCAGTCGACTCCAAATTCATGTAGCCAAGGCCTACTGGTTTTTCAGCTATTTCCACACCACAATCCAGTACTCCCACCATTTTCCCAAATCTATTCTTCCATGCCAAAGAATTCGTCAGATAAACTAGACCACCACACTCGGCATAAGTTGGCATCCCATTTTCGATAGCACTCTTAATTTCTGATCTAATCTGGACATTATTGTCAAGTTTTTCTATAAATACTTCCGGAAACCCGCCGCCTATATATAATCCATCCACATTGGGCAGTGACGTATCATCAATAGGACTAAATGGAATAAGTTCTGCCCCCGCAGCCACTAAGGCTTCAAGGTTTTCTGGATAATAAAATGTGAATGCACGATCCATGGCTATGCCTATTTTTATGTCTGAAGAACCAGAGGCAGTTGGACATGGTTCGAGAATTGGCAATTCACTTGCCTCTTTAGATATTTCGACAAGTCGATCGATGTTTACACTTTTTTTGATTAGCTCCCCTATAGCAATAACCTTTTTGATGAATAACTCTGGATCTTCTTTTAACGGTATTAGTCCCAAGTGTCTTTCGTTTACTTTAACCTCTTGCGGTGCTTTTGGCACAACGCCTAAAATTTCCATCCCAACAAATTTATCTATGGCATCAACCAACTTTTTTTCATGTCTGGGGTTACTTACCATATTCAATATCACACCAGCTATTTTGATTTCTTTATCAAACCCATTGTATCCTTGCAACAAAGGCGCAACACTTCGGTTCATACCAAGCGTATTAATAACCAAGACAACAGGCGAATCTAAAAGCTGAGCTAGTCCGGCAGTACAGTCATAACCATCAATATCCATCCCATCAAATAAGCCTTGGTTTCCTTCAATGATGGAAATGTCTGAATTTCTTCCAACGCTTTGAAAAGAGCGCAGAATGTTTTCATCACCCATCATATGAAAATCCAGGCTGCGACATTCCTTTCCAGAGGCTGCCGACATCCACATCGGATCAATATAGTCGGGGCCTTTTTTGAATGGCTGGACAGACATATTCATTTTTGTCAAAGTGTGACAAAGTCCAGTTGCTATTGTGGTCTTACCGCTACTTCTGTGTGGCGCAGCGATTAAAAGTCGTGGTGTATTAAACAACCTGCATATCTACTTGCTAATATTGATGGTATAATACTAATGTTTGAAGCGCAATGTTAAGCTAACATCTGTTAAATTATTTCTTTTAATTATAGCTAATTGACCCTTCTGAGCCAAGCATTAGAAATGTTTGGTAGTGACTTGATGTTTGTAAGAAGCAATAAATTTATCTTATTATTTTACTAAATATTGATGTTAATAATTTTTTAAAGGACCATTGCACAGTTCTGGGAATTGTTCCTTATGACTATAATTAGCTTTAGCCCAGACTTCATCTATTCTTAGCCTTGCTTCCTTAGAAAAATACGGAACAGGACACAACCAATTAAAGACGTAGCGCTCTTCCTTGCCTTCAGGCGTCTTTATCCCATCTTCATTAAATGTGGCAATTCCAAAGCCCCAATGGATCACATCATACCTGAATCAGTTGTTGACGCAGGTTGTGGGTGGCCTAGCACCTTACCTGCAATTATTTCGTCATCGATTTCCAGGTTAGGGTTAAAATCATATAAATCCAAAACTTCGTACGAGATACCATATTTCCCTGAGACAACAACAAGATGATACACTTCTATTGAATTATCAATTTCACTTAACTCTTTGGTTATGTCCCCAACGATGCCATCCATAGCTACGATAATCTCTGTATTAGCATTCCGCCATTGGAAATCTATTCCAGGATGTCCATTTGGCGAAGGGTGATTGATTGTCTCGCCAAAAGGCACCATTTCCGTCGGAACTTGATCTACCCGGAATGGAAGTCCCAAGCCAATATTCTCTGGCTTATCTTTAGTTGAACTTGTTTGAGAAGTTATTTCTTTGGCACTACATGATATAAATAATGTCACTACACTTACTATAAAGATCAAACGTAGAATGTTCATTTAGTTATTATCTCACTAAATATAAGATATACTGAGTTAGAATTTTAGCTTCTAAGATAGTGTCGTGCTAAAATGTGATGGAATTTTTCCATGTAGCGGTGAAAAGATATAAGATTTGTGGAACAATTTTATTTGCTAATTAATAAAAAGAAAGAGTTCCACATGTTTTGAAAACGGCTGACAGCAGAGGTTCTTAACTCTTAAGACAATTTGCTAATTGCCCCATTTCTTTTATTTGTAATTTTCGGGTTTTGACTCTAGCTGGGCTGGAATACTTTTCCGATTCCCTCTAAAAGGAGAATAGATTGTCGAAGTTTACTGGCGTTGTTGCCGTGATTCTGTTTTTTATTTTATTGTCATTTCCGTTTATTTACAATTCTTTGACTGTCGGTGTATTAAACTCCGTATCAGCTACCCCGCAACCAAAATTGGAAAAACAAGGAAAATGCATTAGAGATACGGATTGGATGCGCCATAATCACATGAATTTGCTGAAGCACACACGAGAAAATACTGTTAGGAATGGTGTTCGAGTGACAATGGATAGCATTAACAACTGTCGTAGCTGCCACAGTAATCGTAAAGAATTTTGTGATAGTTGCCACACCTATGTCGGAATCAAGCCAGAATGTTGGAACTGTCATATATATCCACTCCATGGTAACGACAAAATAAAAAACCATGGATAACAGAGTAGTAAAAAATGAGTGTTGATCGCAGAGATTTTTTAAAGTTAGGTATTACATTAGCTGCTGGAACTATGGTTGGCCCTGCTGGGTTTGCTTTATCAAATGTTAGTAGCCATGCCAACAAAACTAATTCTAATGATTCGCTGATTAACAAATGGGGAATGGTAATCGATATTGATAAATGTGCTCCAAATTGCAACTCTTGTGTCGATGCATGCCGAAAAGAAAACAACATACCTGATTTTTCAAACCCAGAACTTGATATCCATTGGATAAGAAAAGTCAAATTCAAACAAAAACATGTGCCAGAACCAACGGAGCGGTCATTACCTGCAATGTGTTTTCATTGTGAGGATCCCCCATGCGCACACGTATGTCCTGTTGAAGCAACTTTTATACGTAAAGATGGAATTGTTTTGGTGGACAAACATCGTTGCATAGGATGTCGTTATTGCATGGTTGCTTGTCCCTACAAAGCCCGTTCTTTTGTTTCTAAACATGTGAATCCTGAAAACGCTAATAATCCTGATGTTCCTGTTAGGATGCACGGTGTTGTTGAAAAATGTAACTTTTGTGTCCACCGCATAGACGTAGGGAAGGACCCTGCATGTGTTGAGGCTTGTCACGCTAATGGAGGCGGTGGCATGCAATTTGGTAAATTCAACCAAAACGATAATGGAATCTTGAAAGTAGTAAGAGGTGGTAAAGCTCAACAATTACGAGCTGATTTAGGTACCAACCCAAAAGTCTATTATGTGGGGATTTAGAGGAAAATGGCTAAGACGAAATATACAAAAATAGACGGCTCTTCTAAAGAATATTGGGGCCTATTTGGTATTACAGGCTTCTTGGCTCTGCTGGCACCTTTATCTGCCCTATACATATTTGTGAACGGCCATCATGTAACTGGTATGACAAACCAAGTACCATGGGGACTGCCCATCGTCATGGCTGTATATTTAATAGGAGCCTCGGCCGGGTCGCTTGTGCTATCCGCCATGTCATCTGTTTTTGGTAAAAAAGAGTTCAAACCATTCTCCCGCATGGCAGCCCTTTTAGCCATACTTCTTATCATCGCTGCTCTTATGGCAATAATTTTGGATTGGGGTAGGCCAGACAGGCTGATGCTGCCTTTCTTTTATTTCCAACCTAGATCTATGTTCTCGCTCAATGCCATACTTTACTCTGCATACGTAGGTCTTTGTGGCATATACCTATGGGCAATGTTTAATGACAAAGGAAAGCTTGAAAAACTTCTTGGCATTTCGGCTGTTTTCCTTGCGGTGTTAGTGCATTCTGGAACTGGAGCCATTTTTGGGTTTGTATACGTGAGAGAACTATACAATAGTCCATTACTGTCACCAGCCTTCATAGCCGCCGCTCTTTCGTCTGGAACCGCCATGATGATAATTATGATACATGGGACGTTCAAACTTACTGGCCGGCATGTAGATGCCAAACTAATCTACAGCTTGGCTAAGCTTATGGGGATTTTTATTATTGTTGTTCTTTATTTCATTTTTGTTGAAAACTTAACCAGAGCCTATGCACCGAAAAATTATGAGGCGGTTTCATTTTTACTATTTAACGGCGGAAAATACACGAATCTTTTTTGGGTTGGATTGCTAGGTTTAGGTCTCATAATTCCAATGTCGATTGTATTAAATCCTAAGACTGGAAAATCAACGTTGTTTGTATTAATAGCCGCATGGATGCAACTTATTGGCGTTGTTATAGAACGATATATTATTGTTATACCACCTCAGGTGCTACCACTAGAATTGTTCCCCGATAAGCAAATTACATCCACTTTTTTGGATGGTCAGATAGCCTCATACAATATTTCTTTCGTTGAAATATGCTATTCAATAGGTCTAATTGGGGTGGTTTTGTTTGGTTTTATTGTGTGCATTAAGTTATGGCCGATGTTACCAACAGAAGCACATTACCAAGAATTGGATTAGGCCAATGCTAATTAGTTAACGAAGAGAGGACATTCAGCAACGACAACAAAAAACATTTAACGTATTTTGCTTCCGTCTTAATTTGTTACGCATGCCTATCAACAAATTATAATTTAGATAACGTGATAGACCATCACATTGATGCACAGTGATTACATTTGGTATATTAGACGAAATAACACTATAAACCTCTCCAAAAGAGAGCAGTATTGCTATAATGTAGCATTACTGCTTACACTGATGACAATTAGGGCGCATCTTATAGTTTCTTCAATTTTATGTATTTATTCATAAGGTTTGTTTCAAATGCTTGAACAGTACGATTTCAAAGCAACTGAAGCTAAATGGCAGTCCATTTGGCAAAAATCAAACATTTTTAAGGTGGAAGTTGATTCTGCTAAAGAAAAGTTTTATTTGCTGGAAATGTTTCCTTACCCATCCGGAAAGTTACACGTAGGGCACTTAAGAAATTATGCCATAGGTGACGCTATTGCTCGCAGGAAAAGAATGCAGGGATTTAATGTACTTCATCCAATTGGTTGGGATTCGTTTGGAATGCCGGCTGAAAACGCAGCAATCAATAACAATAGCCATCCACATAAATGGACTATCAACAACATTGATGAGATGCGTCGTCAGTTTAATCTGATGGGAATATCGTATGATTGGGCCAGAGAATTGGCCACCAGTCATCCCAATTATTACAAATGGACTCAGTGGCTTTTTGCTAAAATGTTTGATGAAGGTTACGCATACCGTAAAAAGTCCTTCGTAAACTGGTGTGAACACGATCAGACAGTACTAGCAAATGAGCAAGTTATTGATGGGAAATGTTGGCGCTGCAATAACAAGGTTATCATGCAGGAGCGATACGGCTGGTTTCTTAAAATTACGGACTATGCCGAAAAACTTTTAAATGGCCTAAAAGAACTGGAAGGTGGTTGGCCTGACCGTGTTATAACAATGCAAAAAAATTGGATTGGTAAATCTTACGGTGCTGAAGTAGGCTTTGAGATTCAAGATGGTAAAACAATACAGGTATTTACAACTCGACCAGATACTCTTTTTGGTGCTACCTTTATTGCTTTGGCTCCAGAGCACCCACTGGCCCGAGAACTTGCTTCTGGTACAGAAAGAGAGGCTGATGTAGAAAAATTCATCCAATCGACTGTTGCCCAAGATTCTACCGAACGAGCAGCTGATGGCACCGAAAAAGAAGGTGTTTTTACCGGCCGGTATGCAATAAACCCTATTAATGGTGAATCATTACCTGTTTGGCTGGCAAACTTTGTTCTTATGGAATATGGATCTGGTGCAATAATGAGTGTACCAGCACACGACCAACGTGACTTTGACTTTGCCAGAAAATATGAAATTCCTATCCGAATTGTAATTGCAAAAACCACAGCTTCAATTGATGCTGATCTAGTTAATGAGGCCAATACGATGGCCGAAGCATATACTGGCGATGGCATTATGGTGAACTCCGGTCCTTTTAACGGCTTACATAACCGAAAAGAGGGGATTAAAAAAACACTTGAATATCTCAACGATAAAGAAATTGGCAAAAAGACTGTAAAGTACAAACTGCGTGATTGGGGGATATCACGCCAGCGTTACTGGGGTGTTCCTATACCTGTAGTTAACTGTGATGATTGTGGTTCTGTACGTGTCCCTGATGATCAATTACCTGTCATTCTGCCAACCGATATAACTTTTCCTAAAAGTGGTGCCTCACCACTTAAAACAACAAAAAGTTTTATTAACACCAATTGCCCTAAGTGTGGAAAAAGTGGAAGGAGGGAAACGGACACCATGGATACCTTTATGTGTTCATCATGGTACTTTGTTCGCTTTACTTCCTCCCATTATGAAACAGGAGTTGGCGCTAAAGCCGATCTAGATTACTGGATGCCAGTCGATCAATATGTTGGGGGAATAGAACATGCTATATTGCATTTATTGTACGCTCGCTTTTTTACTAGCTTTATGTACGATATTGGCATTACTCCATGCCCTGAGCCCTTCAAGCGGCTGTTGACCCAGGGAATGGTTATCAAAGATGGTGCAAAAATGAGTAAGTCCAAAGGTAACATAGTACCCTTGGATGCCATGGCAGAAAGATATGGTGCCGATGCCACACGTTTGTTTATACTTTTTGCTTCACCTCCCGAACGAGATTTGGAATGGAATGACGCTGGTATAGACGGTTCATTTCGTTTTTTAAATCGTATATATCGATTCTTCAGCTCGCATATAAAATTAATAATAAAAGGAGGGATCGCGCAAGAAAAACTAATTGATCTTTCAAAAGACCTTGCAATTATACGAAGGGCAACCCATAAAACAATATTAAAAGTCACACACGACTACGACCGGTTTCATTTTAATACTGCAATAGCAGCTATAATGGAATACATGAACACCATTACAGCGTATAACTTCGCCAACGATGTAAAAACGTGTGGTGTGCTTCGCGAAGCAGCGGAATTCATAGCAATAGCATTACAACCAATCACACCACACTTGTCTTGCGAATTATGGGAAATGATGGGAAACGAAAATGCAATCTCTGATGTGTCTTGGCCAAAAGCCAACCCTTTATACCTAAAAGATGAAGAGGTGACTGTGGTTGTTCAAATAAATGGCAAGCTTCGTGCGCGAATAACTGCACCTGATGGATTATCAAAAGATGAAATGGAAAAATTAGCACTTGCTGATCAAAAGGTTGCCATGCAAGTAAAGAATAAAATTATAAAAAAAATAATTATTGTGCCAGGTAAGCTTGTTAACATAGTGGTCAATTAATACTTGCTTTGCCAAATGTTGTGGTTAAACTTATAGGGCGATGAAAAGAGAAGTGAATTTGGCATAATAAAATAATCATTGCCTTTAAGGATCCATGGGAAATCGGTAGAATTAATTCAAAAGCAGCAAAGTCTAATCATACAGTCTAATTGATTGTTTTATTTTTCCCCACAAGCGAAGCCACTATCCACCCAGTTGTTGGTTTCATTTCACCATTTTCTACGAACATCTGTATTCGCCCTTTGGGGTCTATAGCAAAAATCAATATAGCTGAGGTTCGATCTGCTAAGTAATCGTCAAAAGTAAAACTTTCCGTTAATTTGCTGGATTTGATCTCCGCGCCATCTCCTATTATCGCATCCATTTTAGAAAACGTAATCTCTTTACCAAAAAGCATGACGCCGCCCCGAGTTGGTGCTACCGAATGTTTAGAGGGATCTCCCTCTTTGTGATAACTAAGTGTGTACACATTATTTCTGCCAAACTCATTCTTGTAACTCATAGCTGCTAGCGCGTTTAGCTCTCTGTCGTCAGATAGAGCAAGCATTTTCCCTATACCTACTAAATCAAGATGTCTATCAGCGTGTTGGGATACTGCATTACCGTGGTAAGTAGGCAGATTTTCCATTCGTGCTATTTTAATATTTTCCCAGTTGCTGTCTGTAAGCAACACCCTGAATCCTTGGGATACTAATGCTGAACCTATAGCACGAGCTATATTATTTGCGCCAATTAAAAGAAAACCTTTCGGGTCTGGTTCAGCAACACCGAGTTTAACAGCAAGAACTCTAGATGTGGCGCTTTGTAAAGATACTGTCCCTATGATCACTATGAATGCAAGCGGTACCAGCAATTCAGCTTGTTCATAACCAGCGTGGATTAGTTTAATAGCAAATATTGCCGAAACTGCCGCTGCTACTATACCGCGTGGCGCAATCCAACCCAACAGCACTTTTTCACGGACAGATAATGTTGAGCCAATAGTTGATACAAGTATTTTGATGGGCCGTGCCACAAACTGTATAATTAGAAAAATCCACAAGGCACCTATACCAAGTTGCGTAAATTGATCAAACTGAATTTTTGCAGCAAGTATTATAAACAGCGCAGATAAGAGCAAAACACTCAAATTTTCTTTAAAGTCAAGTATATCGTCAATGGCTACTCCTTTCATATTTGCCATCCATATTCCCATTACTGTAACCGCAAGTAGTCCCGACTCTTCTTGAATCTGGTTGGATAAAGCAAAGCACAACAAGACGGTAAGCAAGGTAATTACACTTTGAAGATATTCGGGAATAAGATGACGGAGTAAGGCAGACCCTAAGGTGTATCCTAACGAAACTCCCATGATAACCCCACCAAGAACAGTTTTTATAAACACAATGAAAGTAAGAGTTAAAGAGGATTCAGGTCTCATAGCCCCACCTGAAGACAATATAAATTCAAAAACCAATACAGCTAGAAGGGCGCCTATAGGATCAATTACAATGCCCTCCCATCTAAGGATATTGGAAATCGTAGCGTTTGGCCGTACAGTTCTCAGCATCGGTATCACAACCGTTGGTCCAGTAACGACGGCTATTGCCCCAAAAAGTAATGATAGTTCCCAGGAAAAATCAAGAATGAACCTTGTGCTAACAGCAATTATTATCCAAGTAACAAAAATACCAGATGTAACAAGGTTTCTAACAACTTTTTCTAGTCCTCTTATCTGGTCAAAACGTAAAGTAAGGGCACCCTCAAATAGAATTACTGCTACTGATAGTGAGATGAAAGGAAAGAGAAAAGACCCCATGAGTGCTTCAGGATCAAGCAACCCTGTTATTGGGCCAAGGCATATTCCAGATATCAACAGCGGTAATATAGCTGGTAGCTTTGCCCACCATGCAGCCCATTGGCACGCTCCGATCACAGTGCCTAGAAGAGCCAACTCCAGTATTAAGTGCTCACTCATTTTATAGCCTTCGGGTCTAAAAACACCTATTATAATAATCCCTTAAAAAATTATCATGATTATTTAATGAAATATATAGGCATAATTGGGCGGCCAAATGTTGGAAAGTCCACATTATTTAACCGAATTCTTGGACAGCGGGCAGCTATAGTAGACAATACGCCGGGAGTTACACGTGACAGAAATTTTGCTATAGCCTATTGGGGTAACAAAGTATTTACAATCATAGACACTGGTGGTTTTGAGCCCAAACCCAAAACTGGGTTGAGCAAACAAATGAGGGAACAGGCCCAAATGGCCATCGAAGAGTCTGATTTCATTTTTTTTGTAGTTGATGGCCAAACTGGTCCAACGCCTATAGATCAAGAAATTGCGGATAAACTTAGAAAGTCTGAAAGAAAAATATACTTAGTGGTAAACAAAATTGACCATTCTAATGACCATAGCGCGATAGAGTTCACTAAATTTGGATTTGGTCAATGTTATCCAATTAGCGCTGAACATAACCTTGGTATAGGTGAACTATTGGAGGATGCTTTAAACCAAGTAACCGCTATTGAAGAAAATGAAGCAATGCTAGAAAGCGTTGCTACAAGAATCGCTGTTGTTGGTAAGCCCAATGTTGGAAAATCATCATTGGTAAATCGATTTGCTGCTTCTGACAGAATGATGGTAAGCGAAATGGCAGGTACAACAAGAGACGCTATTGATACTGATATAAAGATAAATGGTGTAAAGTATCAGCTGATTGACACGGCAGGTATTCGTCGAAAAGCCAAAGTTAGTGCTAAGCTGGAAAAATTCTCCATCATTATGGCTATTAAAGCAATTAATAGAGCTGATATTGTAATACTAATGCTGGATGCTACTGAAGGGTTATCAACTCAGGACGCAAAAATTGGTAGTTTAATTGAAGATAGTGGTAAGGGATGCATTATCCTCTTTAACAAATGGGATCTTATTGACAAGACAGATAAAACTGCTCTTGAATTCGAACATCGTATACGCAATCAAATGAAGTTCCTAGCTTGGGCCCCAATGATTTTCATATCTGCCGCTACAGGACAGAGGGTAAGTAATGTGTGGAAAGTTGTCGAGAAAGTTAAGGAACAGATGGGCAAAAGGATTTCATCATCTAAATTAAATATAATTTTTGGTAAAATCGAGCAACACAAAAGTCTTCCATTTTACAAAAGCAAACAAGTGAAAATATATTATGTTACTCAAGCCAATGTAAATCCACCTACTTTTATTTTTATGACAAATTATCCAGATGCACTTAAAGTGTCCTACAAAAGATTCATAGCAAATCAATTACGCCAAAAATGTGAGCTTAATCTTAGCCCATTACGACTAATATTTAGAAAGCCATCCGGCCGACGTACTCGTGCAGTTGATATCAGTTAGCACTCTCTGATCAAGTGTAAAGCTTAATGATAGAATATAGAAAAATTTAACTTTCACATCATATGCCAGAAAGAAAATCAATCAGTAAAACTATGAGCCTTATATGGGCCGGCATTTTTATTTCGCTCGCTGTTTTATCAATGATTGCCATAAACCTTAACAAGACAGTTGAGGACGAAGCCAAAAAAGCTTTTAAGCGAAACATAAAATTTATATCAGAATCTGCTGCTAAGTCTGTAAAGCTATTCATGGAAAGTGTTGTCAGTGAAATTATCTTTCAGACTCAACTAGAAGCTATTAGAAATTACCAGATCAAACGGGTTGACGCATCTTTTAGAAGTGCAATTTTCCGAACTGACGAAAAGATAAGCCACATGGCTTTACTTGATGAAGATGGCCGTACACTTGTCATGGTAACAAAATTTCCTGATCCATTTGAGCTGGATATGCAGATTTCAGAATTTTATAAACAGACTATGAGTGGGTGGAGAGTAAATTTGTCAAAAAAAATGTTTGTTTCTAAGGATTACCGCGGTATAGCCCTGGGTATGCCTATATTCAGGCAAAATTATTTTCAAAATGACATAAATAGTGGCCCTCGGCCTATTTATGCGTCCGGAATGGTATTGGCTTTAATCAGCATAAATGATCTTGCAAACGACATAATAAATCCAGTCCAAATTGAAAAGTCAGGCTTTGCTTGGATAACTACTGAGAGCAAAGAACTTATAGGTAATGAAATAAAATATACCCGTCTAGCTAAAGCTATATACGGTAATAAGATAGATAGTTCCCAAAAATTTGTTAAAGATTTTTTCCGTGTAAAGGATGGGATAGCTACACCTAAATGGATATCCAGTGGCAATAACTCAAATGCTGTTGAAATAAATGCTAATGGCAACCTTTGGTTTATGGCTAATTCAAGCATTGATTTGTATGGCCAAGAATGGACTATTACAGTTGCTGCCCCGCATGAGGAAGTTATACACCTCATTAATAAAAGCTTTAGACAATCAATAATATTAGTGATATTCGTTGTCATCATCCTTATATCTGGTGGATTGCTTGTAACCAGAGTAAACCGTAGGCTCGCTAGAGCAGAAGAAAAGGTTCGTTCAGCAGCTGAGCTAGAGTCAAAAAATAAATTGTTAAATGAAATGAACAGGCGTATGGATGAGTTTGTGTCAGTGGTTTCACATGACATTAGATCACCGTTAAGTGTAATTAAAGGTTTTATAAAGTTGATTCAAAGCAGTGACAAAGGAAAGATCTTCAATAGAGAAACTACTAACATGCTTCGCTCAGCAAATCGTTTAACGCAACTGACTAACGATATCCTTGATATTTCAAAACTAGAAGCTGGTAAAATGCAGTTGGCTTTAGATCCAATAGTGATAGACAATATTATCCTTGAAAGTATAGAAATTATGGAGTTTGCAACCAAAGAAAAGAACCTGACACCCAAAATTCATTTAGGCAATGAAACCTTCATGGAAGGCGATAGTGGAAAGTTATTGCAAGTAATGAATAATTTAATTGGTAACGCGGTAAAATTTACACCGAGTGGGGGGACTATAACTGTCGGCAAAACAACAGCTAATCAGAATGTCATCATAAGTGTTACAGATACAGGACCTGGTATCGGTGACGCTGATCGTGGGTTGGTGTTCGATAAATTTGAACAGTTAAGGCGCCATCAACAAGGAGTAGAGCCAGGATCTGGCCTCGGTTTATCAATTTGCAAAGGAATAGTTGATCTTCATGGAGGGGATATTTCTGTTGTTAGCAAACCAAATCGTGGAAGCACATTTACAGTCACTCTCCCATTAAAACAGAATTAATGTTTCCAGTTAATTTTCTCATCGGTCTATAATAGTTCAAAGCCAGTCTTCTGGGAGATAATACATGCAAGATAAGCCAAGCAATAATGAAAGCGAGTTTATTGCCAAAATTGAATTTGAGAAACTGAAGAAACTAGAAGAAGAATCAACTAAAGGCCTCATAGAAAAAGAAAAGCTTGAAATAAAGCAACTCCATTACATGCGGTGCCCGAAGTGTGGAATGCAATTAATTGAGCTTGCTTACGATCAAATAAAAATAGATAAATGTTCTTCATGTGAAGGGATCTGGCTTGATGCTGGAGAGTTAGACGAAATAATGAACGATAGCAAAGGCATGTTACAAAACTTTTTATCTATATTTCATAAATAACCACGTTATAAGTATTTAGTTATAAACACTACTTTACTAAACGTAAATTAGGTTTGCTCTTTTTTCTTGAGTGTTGGTTTCTATTGTGGCACTTATGCATTTCTTTGGAATCAGGTGGGGTGTCTGTTAATAGAGGGTTTCTAAACTGTACGGCAGCATCGGTTCCACTCATTTGCACAATGCTTGTCCATGGGAAGTAACAAGAATAAAGTGCCCCTGAAAAACGCATTGATGCTGATACTCCAACATCGTCAGCTATTAGTTTAGGTGTTGGGCTCTCTCCAAGAACAAAATCGGCAAATTCCTCTTGCCGCAAGTCTTTAGGAACCTCCACCCCTTCGGTGTTCAGACTTACAGTTACAAGGACATCTCCTTGTGCATAAAACCAGTCAAAAAGTGGAAGCCTGTTAGAATTCAATTTGTTAAAACCCGCTGAAAAGTCATTAAGGTTATTGTAACATTAAGCAGGCAATGAGGTCATTGATTCTTGAGTTAAATTGAACATTGGAAAGCATGCAATGTTGCGCAATAAAAGATTCGGTTGCGACGAAAGCACTGATACTTTAATGGACTTAATTATTATTTTATAGACACAATGTTGAAGTTTAAGCTTTATCAGTGGATAATTAGGCAAAAGTAAATCTTTAAAAAACTAAAATAATATTCTTACCAGTTGGTATTTTTTCATTATTTATTTTCATGAGTAACACCCTTTAGACTTATATTTAGCAACTTTTACTTTCCTTAGGTTTGGGTAAAACATGGGACCGGATGGGCAAAAAAAACTGGCATTAATTACATTCGGATGCCAAATGAACAAACATGA
This sequence comes from Nitrospinaceae bacterium UBA7883, assembly GCA_002500605.1. Classification (GTDB taxonomy): domain Bacteria; phylum Nitrospinota_A; class UBA7883; order UBA7883; family UBA7883; genus UBA7883. The sequence continues at coordinate 49,387 of DLRR01000007.1, forward strand.
TTCCGAGTGGATTGCCGGTTTGTTAGATGATCAATATCAATTAATCGATGATCACAAACATGCCGATCTTGTAATAATTAATACATGTGCAGTGCGTGACAAGGCCGAGCAGAAGTTTTTTTCATTGCTTGGTCGGCTGAAACCACTAAAGAATAAAACAGAAAGCTTAATAATAGGTATTGCAGGATGTGTTTCCCAGGAACTCGGGGCTAACTTGCTCAAACGTAATCCTATAATTGACTTTATAGTTGGTCCGAGGGCAATAAATACCATACCAAACATGCTTGATAATTTGGCTAGAACGGGCGAACCGCAAATCAATATTTCAGATTCAAACATTTTTGAAGAATATCCTATGAATCGAGATAGCAAGTATAGTGCATGGGTTTCAATTATGCAGGGGTGCGATAATCATTGTGCATATTGCATAGTACCGTATACCCGTGGTCTAGAAAGGAGTCGAAAACCTGATTCAATACTAAAAGAAATTGAAGGGCTAGCTAATAATGGCTACAAGGAAATCACATTGCTAGGTCAGAACGTTAACAGCTATGGAGCAAAAGAAAGCGATGGCATCGATTTCCCTCAGTTACTAAGAGCTGTCAACGAAGTAGATGGTATTGATCGCATTAGGTTTATGACATCCCATCCGAAAGACTTAAATGATAGATTAATTCAAACCTTGGCTGAATTTGAAAAAATTTGCCCTTCAGTACATTTACCATTGCAATCCGGATCTAGTAGAATTCTTAAGGCTATGAGCCGTGGTTACACTTTCGAAGAGTATTCTTCAAAAATTAACCGTCTTCGCGAGGCAGTGCCAGATCTTGCACTAACTACAGACATTATTGTTGGATATCCAGGAGAAAAAGAACTGGATTTCAACCAAACCTTGGCAGCAATTTCTCAAATAGAATATGAAAGCATTTTTCTTTTCAAATATTCACCACGTAAAGGGACACCCGCTTCGATTATGACAGATGAAGTTCCTTTCAATGTTATCTCAGATAGGTTTTTACGGTTAGAAAAAATTCAAAGAGTAATTAGCAAAAAGAAATATGATAACTGGGTAGGTAGGCAAACTGAAATAATTGTGGAAGGGCCTAGCAAAAAAGATCCAAAAAAGCAAAGCGGAAGAAACCCGCAAAATCTGATGGTACATATTGACTCAGATATTGATTACACTGGTACAACGCTTCGTGTTAGTATCACTGGATCAAATATGTATAGTCTTAAGGCGGAAGTCGTCTAAATTTAGACTGGAGTCTGCATTATGAATGCCAGTAACGATATGGTCGAAATGAAAGTTGAAGGCTTGGTGTTTGATCCGCTAACAAACACACCAATTATTATTTTAAAGAATCAAACCGGCGATAAATCGCTACCTATTTGGGTTGGCTACCCTGAAGCTACCGCCATAGCATTACAAATGGAAACAGTGGAAACACCTAGGCCAATGACCCATGATTTGATTATAAATATTATAAACAATGTAAATGTGGAAATTAAACATGTTTGCGTTAACAGTTTAATAGAAAACACTTTCTACGCTGTTATCCTCATTGAAAGCAATGAAGGAATTGTAAGGGTTGATTCCAGACCTTCAGATGCCATTGCAGTGGCTTTAAGGGTAAATGCACCAATTTATGTTACTCATGAAGTGTTAGAAAACGCTAAGGATTTAGAAATCAACTCCTCCCAACAAAACACTGGTGATGAAGATCAGTTCAAGACCTGGCTTAACAATGTTAAACCAAGCGATTTTGGACAACCTGATTAATAAGAACCTGAATAAAATAACTTTATAAAATCACATCCATATAAAAGTATTACGAAGACGAGTAATGTTACCGATGAAATATTTATGCGATAAATGCGGATATATTTATGACCCCGAAACTGGTGATCCAGATAGTAGTATACCAGCTGGCACCGCATTTAACGATCTCCCAGATAACTGGGAATGTCCAGAATGTGGTATTCCCAAGGATGAATTTTTGGTGGTTGAAGATTAATTTTCTTGAGTTCTAATAATCTCTTCTTTTGAGCGCTACCTTTTAACTACTATAGGCATTTTAATAACATCACCAGGTTTTAGTCTATCTAGAACTACGTTACTATTGTACATCCTCACCAGCCAAATTGGCGCATCGTTTTTCGTGACACAAAGGTGCCAAAGTGACTGCCCTTTTTTTATAGTAACCTTCTTTTCCGCACGCACGGTAAAAGCATCAAAAAAATCCTCAAACAGTTGCATATGGTACTCAAGCCGCTTGCGCTCGAATTCGGCACTGCCAACTTTCGACAGAGGAATACGCACCAGTGAGCCAACATGCATGCTTCTATATATGCGTCGCTTGTTCATCACCCTTAGTTTTCTCGTTGGCACTAGCGCCCATTCGGCATAATGGCCTAAGGTTTCATCAGTTTTTACCCTAAGTGACCCAATTAACCCATCAACTTTTTCAAAGGTATAATCTTCGACATTTAATTTGAGTTTGCCGCCATTAATAGGTAAATATTCTACGCCGATATCCTTTGCTAAATTATTTACTTCTAGTGTAGTAGGTAAAGTCAAATTCTTATTGCTGCTTGGTTGTTTTGGTTTTGGTCTTGACTTGAGAGGGTCCTTTTTGAGTTTTAGCTTTTGTTTAGTATAGATAACGCTTGATAATTTTATACCATTCAGCTTGGCAAGCTCCTTTGTTGTCATTCCGCTAGCCTTCGCAATTGCTGATAGGGTATCACCGCGACCAACAATGTATTTATCGCCTTCAAAAACACCCATTGCCTTATTAGTGGCAGACCGAGAAAGTTCCACATATCTAGGCAATCGAGTTGGGATACGTAGTTTTTTTCCAGTCCTAATAAGAGTTGAACGAAGGTTATTCATATCCTTAATAGCATTAACCGTTGTTCTGTAGTTAATGGCAATAGTCGAAAGCGTATCGCCACGAGTGACAACGTGATAGCCGTTGTGCTTTTGGGAAATGAATTTCTTACTTGATGGAATAGAACGCAATCTTGAGACATAGAAATTTCCTTTCCTATACGGCAACCTAACTTTGTATCCTTTTGGTATTCTTCTATGCCCTTTCCATACACTCCGTCGGAGGGCAGGATTATACCTCTTGAGCGTATTATGCGGTATATTTAAGAGGCGAGAAAGATCTCTCGCTGAAATATAATGTGTCAGTCGAACATTACTATAAGTTCTAGGTGGAAAAATTGTCAAAGAACCAAAATGAGTTTTATAACTTCCAGCAACTTCTAGTGCTGCAATGAACTCTGAGTAAAAGTTTTTAGATGCAAACCCAAAAATACGACTTTTGTAGCGATTAATAATTCTTGTTATATTTTTCCCATGTTTTCTTTTAGCGCGCTTCATACCACCAAGACCATGGTTATAAGCTGTAATAGCTAGGGGCCAAGATTGGAGCGCTTTGTAGTTCTGGCGTAACAATTTTGCTGCTGCATGCGTAGCTAAAATTGGATCGCGTCTCTCATCTACTGCATAATTAATTTTCATGAAAAGCTTTCCGGTGTGCCTAGTAAACTGCCATATCCCAGCAGCCCCTGCGCTTGAATAAGCCCTATAATTAAATGATGACTCAACATGGGGTAGGGCAGTAAGCTCCTGCGGTAAACCATACGATTTGAATATCCGTTTCATCTGTGCAAGGTAACGGCCGGACCGCTTAATTCCGTTCTTAAAACGGTCTGCCTGTCCTCTTTGACTACGGACGTTTTTCGCAGCTTTATAGAATTTTTTATAATTTTTCTTATATTCAGGCCAAATTGCAGCTATCCTTTTTTCAGTCTTTGTCTTTGGTCGACCTTTGTTGCGATATAGGGTCTTAAGAATTCCCGTAATTCTAAGACGCTTTTTCCTTAAGAAGTTTCGTTCTGAGCGTGAACCTGGCCGATATCTATTTAAATTTACAATTTCATAAATTTTATTAGGGTTGATTTTGTCATGTATGACAGCCTGCCGTGTGGAATAAATGGAATAGATTTTTTTCCAAAAGTTAACCCTGGGCCGAAGTGCCCTAGGAACATTAAAAGCTGCAGGTCTTTTAAAATAAAGTTCTTGCCGTCCAGCGGATCTTTTGGGTGCAATAGATGCGTATATTGTTCTGTCGTTCGATTTTATCACCGTCTCAAAATCGGTGTTTCCATCAATAGCAGCTGTGACGTACACCGATGGTAGCAACAGATAAAGGAAAAAAGCGGAAAAAACAAAAATTTTATTAATCAATTACATCTAACCCAAATTCAGACTAGTAAAATTATGCTGCGCAAATATAAACGCGCACTAGGCTTTAAGCAAATGAAAAGTTTCCTTCACCAGCCATATAGCTTGGTCAAAATATTTCATCTATGTATTCTAGCGTATCACTATGTTAGAATAAATAAATATATTTATTTGGCCTAAAAGCTAGAGAATCGTAATATGGCGTCAAGAAATAGCAAAAAATACCCAATTGCCAAGCATAGCAAGATAAAACCAGCCAAAGACACTGTTTTACAATCAGAACTTGAAGAAAGGTTCCTATCTTACGCCTTATCAACAATTGTTTCCAGAGCACTTCCGGATGTTCGGGATGGATTGAAACCAGTACATAGACGTGTGCTCTACTCTATGGACCAACTTGGTCTCTCTAACAGTAATCGTCATAGAAAATCCGCCGCTGTCGTTGGAGACGTAATAGGAAAGTTTCACCCCCATGGCGATCAGGCCGCTTATGACACCATGGTACGCATGGCACAAGAATTTTCCCTCCGCTACCCATTAATTGACGGATCTGGCAATTTTGGGAATATTGATGGCGATCCTGCAGCCGCTATGCGCTACACAGAAGCTAGACTAAGTGATATTGCTGATGAATTACTAAACGAACTTAAGCTTGATACGGTTGATTTTACTGAAACTTACGATGGAACAAATGTCGAGCCTAAAATATTGCCAGCAAGGCTGCCCAATTTATTGATTAACGGCTCGGTTGGAATTGCTGTTGGAATGGCCACAAACATACCGCCGCACAACCTAACAGAAACAATAAATGCCTGTATTGCATTAATAAATTCACCTAACCTAAAACCAAATGAGCTGATTAAGTATATAAAAGGTCCTGATTTTCCCACTGGCGGACAATTAATAAGTACAAAGTCTACGTTAAAAACCATATATGAAACTGGGCAAGGATCATTTAAGGTTCGAGGGGAATGGAAACTTGAAAAACTCGATAGGAACAAATGGCAGATTATAATAAACTCCATTCCGTATTCGGTTAACAAAAACAACCTGATAGAAAAAATTGCAGACCACATAATTTCGAAAAAATTACAAACGGTTGTCGATATAAGGGACGAATCGACAGAAGTGATTAGAATTGTCCTCGAACCAAAAAATCACGACGTTGATCCTGGCAGGGTAATGACATACCTTTTCAAGCATACCGATATGCAAATTAACTTTGCTGTCAATTTAACTGCTTTGACCAAAGGGTCCAGGCCACTTCGATTAAGTCTGCTAGAAATGTTAAAGTCATTTCTAGACTTTCGCCTGGAAGTTACGACAAAAAAACTATCTTATAAATTATCAATTGCCGAAAGTCGAATTCACATTCTAAAAGGATATGCCAATGTTTACCGGAACCTAGATCAAGCTATTTCTACGATACGCAAAGCGAAAACGCGCGACCAAGCCAAACTAGACTTGATGGAGAAGTTTAAATTAGATAAAGCACAAGCAACTGCAATTTTGGACCTTAGATTAGCAATGCTCGTTGGTCTGGAGATTAGTAAAATAAAAAAAGAAAAACTTGAAAAAGAGGCAGAACGAAAATTTATTAAAGGAATATTGGCTAGCAAAGCAAAGTTATGGATACAAGTAAAAAACGAACTACAGGAAGTTCAAGCCACCCATGGGGATAAAAGGCGAACAAAAATTGTTACTTCGCTAAAAGACGAGATTGAGTATAGCGCCGATGACTTTATTGAACACGAAGACACACATTTAATTGTTTCAAAAGATGGTTGGATACGTCGTGTAAAAAACATTGCTAGTTTGGAGACTTTACGCTTTAGAGCCGGCGACAGTTTACATGCATGGATGCCAATGAGCACCCGTGACATCGTATGTTTTTTCACTTCGCAGGGCAAGGTTTACGGCATTCGAGCTCTTGAGCTAACGAAAACTACCGGATTTGGCGATCCCATTCAAAGCTTTTTCAAGTTCAGCGATAAAGAAAGGATCATATCAGTTGTACGTGTTATCGCTGACTCAATAAGTACAGAGAAAACTTCTGTGAATGACTACGATAATAATAGAGTAAAACAAGAATCACTTTTTGACAAAATTGATAGCAGGACCAATAGTTGTGTGGCTAGCGAAGCAATAGGTGAGGGCAGTCAATTATTGGCGGTAACCGAAAATGGTATGGGGTTTCGGTTTTTAGGCAATGCACTAGGAACAACAAACAGAAATGGGAAAAAAATTGTTGTTCTCAAAAATCAAGACATCCTTTTAACCATTTCGGCCATACACAAAAAAATGATATTTGCACTTTCCAATAGCGGCAAAGGTTTACTATTCGAGATTGATGATATTCCGCTGCTTGCTGGACCTGGGGCTGGCTCACGCACAATGATGTTAAAAAAAGATGAAAAGCTCATTGGGTGCGTTACTGTAAACAGTAAGGATAAAATTGTAATGACTTATGTTTCTGGTAAAGATGATTTACTAACAGTTGCAAGGCTAAAGAAGGGCACTCGTGGAACAGTTGGGCGTATAGTTGCGGCAAGAAGGAAAAGGCTATCTAGCATGCGCAAAGCGTAGATCAAACCAGCACAAAAAACTAATCATGGTAACTAAGTATACTGCAAATGAAATAGATGTTTTAGAAGGGCTGGAGCCAGTGCGCGTACGCCCCGGAATGTATATTGGTGGCACAGATATGAACGGGTTACACCATCTTATTTGGGAGACACTTGATAATTCTGTAGATGAAGCTATTAATGGTTTTTGCACACATATTAAACTTACCATCCACAAGAATACTGGGATTACGGTTGAAGATAATGGTAGAGGTATACCTATAGACAAACACCCAAAACATAAGAAACCAGCCCTGGAACTGATTTGCACAACATTACATTCAGGTGCTAAATTTTCGAATAAAAGTTACAGTTCCTCCGGTGGTTTGCATGGAGTAGGAATCTCAGTAGTAAACGCTCTATCAAAACAATTGACGGTTTTAGTAAAAAGGGACGGGGCACTTTGGACACAAAGCTTCGAACGAGGAACCCCAGTAAACAAATTAGTGAAAGTCAAGTCTGCACGCGGATCAGGAACAACAATTAATTTTCACCCAGATCCAAAAATTTTTAATACGATAAGATTTAACCGTGACTGGATAATTAAACATGCAGAAACAAAAAGTTTTTTGAATTCTGGCCTTACAATTGAAATTGTAGATGAAACTTCTGAGTCTACAAAAAAGTTTCATTACAAAAATGGAATTAAAGATTACCTGGATAAACTCCTTCACGGAAAACATAAGGTCGGTGGGGAATACTTCTACCATAATGACGTAAATAACCTACAGGTGGAAATTGCACTCCAGTGGACAGAGGAAACCGAGTCGCAAATTTTTTCATATGCAAACTCTGTTTCGACAACAGATGGGGGAACGCATGAAAATGGATTAAAATCCGCGCTCACTAAAACTATTCGCAACCATATTAACAGGAACGGAAGAAAAAGTAAGGGTGTCCCGGTTACGGCTGAAGATGTGCGAGAAGGCTTGGTCGCAGTATTGTCGATTTTTTTAACTAACCCGCAATTCCAAGGACAAACCAAAGAAAAGTTAAACAGTCCAGAAGCGTTTATTGGGGTAGAGACAATTGTAAGAACTGCATTCGAGCGCTTCATGCTTGAACATCCGTCAATCGCAGAGGCTATAATAAACAGGGTAACCCTTGCTGCACAAGCCCGGTTGGCATCCCGTAGTGCAAAAGAAACTGTAATGCGCAAAACGTCTATCAGCAACAGGCTGATGCTCCCTGGTAGACTGGCGGATTGTTCCTCATCCAATCCAAATGAGTGCGAAATCTTTATTGTGGAAGGTGATTCGGCGGGAGGCTCATCTAAGCAAGCAAGAGATCGAAAAACACAAGCAGTATTGCCGCTTAAAGGTAAAATTTTAAATGTTGAAAACGTCTCAATAGAAAAACTTAATTCTAACAACGAAATAAATTCTCTAGTCAGCTCCCTTGGTACTGGAATGGGTGCTGAACTAGACTATTCGAAACTTCGCTACAACAAGATAATAATAATGACGGACGCAGATGTTGACGGTGCACATATAAGTATTTTATTGTTAACTTTTTTTTTCCGCCATATGTACCAGCTTGTAAAACGTGGGCATGTGTTTCTAGCTAGACCACCTCTTTACCGGATTGAGCTAGGTGCCGATGTATATTACGCAATCAATGACTCCGAAAAAGAAAGAATTATTGAAATAGAGGCGGGTAAACGAAAATTAGAATTGCATCGATATAAAGGACTAGGCGAAATGCCAGTTTCTGTTCTTAAAGAAACCACGATGGATAAGACCCAGCGTACACTTTTGCGAGTTACTATAGACGATAACGATAAAACTTCCACAGCTTTTAGTAACCTTATGGGAAAAGATCCTTCATCTAGATATGCTTTTATTCAAAATAACTCGGAGGCTTTTTTTGCCAGACCTGACAATCTGGATATTTGATCTCGTAGTAGGTTAATTTAATATACTTCACTGGAAGTTTACATAAGATATCTTATCGGAAGTAAGCTATTCAGAGATTAGACAAATCGCTTCATATATTCCACAATCAGGCAAGATAATCGAATGTTGTGTTTAAAGATCACGAGCTTCTATATAAGGAAATTTATCAATGACTCCTAAAGAACGGCTGCTAAAACTGCTTCACAGAGAAAAAGTTGATAGACAACCGCTTATTGTGCCAACACAAAATGCCACAACATCTGTTATGGAAAAATCTAGGGTATTTTGGCCAGATGCGCTGCAAAAGGCGATTCCTATGGCAGAGCTAGCTATGGCTTGCCAATCTGTTTATGGTTTGGAGTCAATTCGCTTGCCATTTGATATCAATGTTGAGGCAGAAACTATGGGCTGCGAGACTAGATATGGTACTCATTCTGATCCACCAGTTAGCACACCAAAAAATCGTAGTACTGTTTCTTCCTTAATATTTCCTGACCCTAAGGCAACTGGTCGCATGGCACAGGTAATAGATGCCGTTTCATTCGTATCAGAAAAAAAGGACCCTGCCCTTCCGCTGATTGTAGCTCTTGGTAGTCCTTTTGAAGTACTTTGCACTGTTTACAGTTTCGAAGATTTAAGATCTGATATGAAGTCTGATCCAAAAGCATTAGAGCAATTACTCGAAAAAATACTGGAACTAACTATAGACTACGCAAATGCTATCAAAATTGCTGGTGCTGATGTAATTATGGTAGTCGATGGCACCTCTCAGACTCTAATTCCAAAACAATTTAAGCGTTTTTCCACTCCTTATACAAAAAGTCTAATATCGAGTTTTAATTTGCCATCTATTCTTCATATTTGCGGGAATCCTACGCGACTGGTTTCAGAGATGGTTGCAACTGGTGCTAATGGGTTATCGTTAGACTGGCAAGTTAATTTTACCAAGGCTAGAAAAGACTCAAATAACAAAGTTGCACTGATTGGTGGAATAAATGTTTTAGATCTTTTAGAAGGCAGCCAAGCTGATGTATTAGAAATCACAAATAATGCAAAAAACTTAGATCTAGACATAATAGCTCCAGGATGTGGAATTATGCCAACCACTCCTCTTGAAAATATATTAACCTATTTGAAGGCCGTTAAAGAAAGGTGGAGAAGTGAAAATTTCTAAAAGCAGGAAAGCATAGCCGTGGAATTACTTGTCACTGGCTCAGCCGGCTTTATTGGCTCCAACTACGTTACAAGGCACCTTGCAAAGTTTAATAACCACTCAATAGTCAGCTTGGACCAGCTAACTTATGCCGGTAATTTAGAAAACCTAAAGGTTGTTATGAACAATCCGCGTCATCACTTTGTAAATGGGGACATTAGGGACAAACCCCTTGTCGATAACCTCGTATCTAAAAATCCAGATGTCATAATAAACTTTGCGGCCGAATCACATGTTGACCGCTCAATTGATTATCCGGAAAAGTTTCTTTCAACAAATACAATAGGAGCTTATACACTGCTTGAAGCTGCGAGAAAATATGACATCCCCCAGTTTGTGCAAATTTCTACAGATGAAGTTTACGGTTCGTTATCCACGACCGATCCAGCCTTTACCGAAAACACTACTTTGTCCCCTTCTAGTCCTTATTCGGCATCTAAAGCCGCGGCTGACCTGCTAGCAATTTCTTATTATAAAACATACAACACCCCTGTCAAAGTGACAAGATGCTCAAACAATTACGGTCCTAACCAGTTCCCGGAAAAAATAATTCCCCTTTTTATAAACAACCTTCTGAATAACAAGCCACTTCCAATTTATGGTACTGGTGAGAACGTCCGTGATTGGATCCATGTTTATGATCATTGCGATGCCATTGATGCGGTTTTGCTTAATGGTCGATCAGGCCAAATATATAACATTGGAGGAGGAACCGAAAAACAGAACTTAGAAGTCGCAGATAACTTGATAAAAGTTATGGGATCTTCTCCAAGTTTGATAAAATTCATATCAGACAGGCCAGGCCACGACCTACGTTATGCCATGGACTGTTCAAAAATCTATAACGAACTTAAATGGACTCCCAAAATTAAGTTTGAATCAGGGTTGATAGATACCATTGAATGGTATAAAAACAATGTTACTTGGTTAAAAAATATCACAAATGGTTCTTACCGTAACTACTATGACAAAATGTATGGTGACCGCTAGGCATTGTTATTCACCCTTTATTTTACCTATTGTACGCTTTACTAAAACAATATTATTCAACTCACTTTTAAATTAACTTCGAGAGTTTAAACATGAATAAGTCGCTTGCTACAATGCTTATCCTTGGATTAGCGGTGGTTGCTGGAAGCGCCATGGCTCAGTCAAAATCCCTCATGGCAGAGATTATTCAGAATACTCTCCTAGAGAGCAAAGAGCGTCTAGAGAAAAGAGAAACACTAGAGCCAAGGTTATTCTCACGTTGGCCCAAACAGAACAGAACCTATCAGATTGCTAAGGAGATTCCAGATACGCTCGACAAAGTGTTTTGTTATTGCTACTGTGAAATTAACCCACAATTCAAGCACAAGAGCCTGTTAACTTGCTTTGTGACACAGCACGCCGCCAATTGTGGTATTTGCATGAATCAGGCGCTGGAAACGTGGGATATGAAGAAACTTGGTAAAAGCGAGAAAGAGATCGTTGTCTACTTCAAGTCCAAGTATCAGAAAAATAACTTAACCCAGTTAGACAATAGGTAGCTGCAGCGCAAAGGGAGGAATAATAACCGATGAAAATTTTGAACTCTATAAGAAGAACTTTTGCCAAATTCAACGTTGAACAAAAGTTTGTTGTGCTCCCATGGGGTGTTTCTACCATGAGTGGGGAGTATGTTCTTTTACTATCATCCTTTTCGGAGCGCATTCATTTCTTTTGACAGAGATTTAATCTATTCATAGAATGCGTTTTAATTTTTTCTACTATGCGTAAACGAAACATTGGGATTTTACCAAACAAAGAGCTTACAAAGCTTATAAACAATGGAAAAATCCGCATAGACCCCTCTGTTGATAATTCTGAGGAAATTTTCTCGAATATCCAACCAGCATCTTTAGACTTAACCCTCGGTGACATAGCCTATCGTATTCAATGTAGTTTTTTGCCGCAATCACAAATGGTACAAAATAGGATTAACGATTTAAAAATGTATGAAGTAGACCTGAATGACGGTGCCATTCTTGAGAAGGGGGCAGTATACTTAGTCCCCTTGCGTGAAGAACTCGACCTCCCCAAAGGTATTTGTGGCAAAGCAAATCCCAAAAGTTCTACGGGTAGGCTAGATGTCTTTACTAGGGTTATCACCGACAATTGCTTTAGGTTTGATGATATTGCTGACGCATATAAAGGCAAGGTTTATCTTGAAGTTGTTCCTTTGTCGTTTACCGTCAAGGTGAAAACGGGGCAAACCTTGAATCAACTCCGCTTGTTTCGAACATCGGATGAAAAACATCGTACCTTCTTTAAACATGAGGACGCAGACAAGATTCATGACTTTATCAAGGGTGAAAAGCTTGTAGATTTCTATGTAAAAAATAAGCTGTTATATGACCAGAACGGCCGCTATATAGTGGAAACAAGAAACCATGTAACTGACGATGGCCTTTTGATGAGCATTGATTTAATAAACGCTACCTCAAAAGGAGGACCGGTAGGATATAAAGCAAAAAAGAACAGCCAAGTAATAGACATAGATAAATTAGCTGAATATAAGGAAGAAGATTTCTGGGAACCAATAAATAACCCTCTTTCAGGCCACTTGATACTTGAACCAGAAGAGTTTTATATTTTTGCATCAAAGGAACTTATCCGTGTGCCTACCATCTGCTCAGCTGAAATGGTCGAATTTGATGCAGGTTCCGGAGAGCTCCGAACCCATTACGCTGGTTTCTTTGATCCTGGATTTGGATACGGTAGGGACGGTGAAATTTTGGGAACTAGGGCTGTACTTGAAGTCAGACCACATGATGTACCTTTTCGTATAGAAGACGGACAAATTCTTTTTAAAATAAGATATGAGATGATGTCAGAGGCTCCAGATATTTGGTATGGACCAAGCATTGGGTCCAATTATCACAGTCAAGGGTTACGACTGGGAAAGCAGTTTAGTCAACGATACTATTAAACCGTGGTAGACCTAACCTGGTTATTAGGGGGGGGTAGTGCAACTTTTATAAGAACGCGAAAAATATCCATTAAGGCATAATGGAATAATTCCCTCAAACTTTAATTTTAGGTTAAACGTTTTCATATGCTTCCCAGATCATTGGCCAACCCTTTTTAACAATGTTTGCTATTAGCTCAGCGTACTCCCTTATCTCTTTTTGTGCGTCAGGCGCAAGTCGTAGCGAAAGATAATGTAACAAATTGCGCATATCCATCGACCAGACAATCTGGGTGTAGGTTGATAAAGGCAACACGACTCTAGCCTGCTCCCTGGCCACACCAAGGTCAAGTAGTTGCTTGTAAACGGTGTATGAATGATGGTTTGCGGAATCTATTAACGAAATAACTTTAGAAGAAACTTCTCCTGTAAGGTTATCACCGCTCATTTGTTTATTAGTTGCGTGTTGTGACCTAACATCATCCAGATCAGGAACAAAGAAAAGCTCGCGGCACTCAGTATACCTAAATGACCACTCATTTAGTGACGCCGTCCTGTGCCTAACGTGCTGACGCATTACAAATATTGGCAAGCGCAGGCGAAAGGTGAGCTGAACCATTTCAAAAGGTGAGGTGTGCCGATCCACCCACAATCGCCTTATAAGCTTACGGTCAGATTCTTTGTTCGCTCCATCACTCCGCTGATAAGAAGTTCTTGCAGCTCTCGCCACAGCCCTATCATCACCAAGGTAATCAACAAGCTCCACTTCACCCTTATCATGTACTGAATATACTTTGCCAAGTTCATTCTCAGCACCCTCACTTATTGATCTCCTTGTCGTGGATTTATTGGTCATTTTATCACTCTAATTAAAGGTTTAAACCATAGCCAATGGTAAAAAAGAAAAGATAAGTTTAATCGCATATTGTTAAACAATCATCCTTTCCAATGTCACCGGTCTTTGAAAATTAGTTCTTGTAATCTAGCTAATGAAGTACTGTTAATTTTTCCCAATTCTTAATTACCCTCTTCCATGTCACATGGAGTGTTCCCTCTGTTATTCTTTTCTATGTACTTAACGACATCATTTATTCTGACGAAAAACTTCTCTTTTCCAAGTGCCGCCATGACATCAAACAATCCTGGCGAAACAGTTCCGCCGGTGATTGCAACTCGAAGTGGTTGCGCCAAATCTTTTAGCTTTATTTCCTGATCTTTTATAAACTGCTTAAATTCCCTTTCCAGCAATTCTTTGTCGTGAAAATCAATTGGGCTCAAAACAGTTAAAAGCTTCTCTAACAAAGGGACAAGTGATTTTTTAAGGAATTTTTCTGCTGCTTTCTCTTGATATTGTATATGCTCTGAAAAAAAATAAGTTGAGGCATTCACCAGATCCACTATGGTACTTGCACGCTCAAGCAAAAGAGGCAAAAGTTTTTTCACAGGTTCAACGCCTACCTCTATTCCCTTAGTTTTAAGTATGTCCACGACCATTATAGAAAGTCGGCCAATATCAGCAGAGATAATATGCTTAGAGTTGACCCAAGTTAATTTTTCAATATCAAACCGAGCCGAAGATTTTCCAACAGAATCAAGGTCAAAAAGCGTCTTTAATTCATCTATTGAAAACAGCTCTTGATTCCCATGACTCCATCCCAATCTTGCCAAATAGTTAACCACGGACTCTGGAAGGAAGCCCAAGTCTTTATATTCAAGAACCGAAAGTGCTCCATGCCTCTTTGAAAGTCTTCTACCATCCGCGCCAAGGATCATTGAAACATGTGCTAGAGCAGGTTCTTCAAACCCCAGGGCATCGTAGATTAAAGACTGCCGTGGCGTATTGGCTAAATGATCATCTCCTCGTATAACATGCGTTATTCCCATTTCGACATCGTCCACAACAACACACAGGTTGTATGTTGGTGAGCCGTTAGTACGCATAATAATCATATCGTCTAGCTCTTCATTATTGAAAACAATTTCGCCGCGTAGTAAATCCGTTACTATTGTTTGAGATGTCTCTGGAGTTTTAAATCTTACGACAAACGCTTTATTTGTTTCTGGTCCGATATCAGCGTCACGACACTTTTTGTCATAACGTGGCTTCTGGCCTGATATCCTCATCTCTTCACGTTTACTGTCAAGTTCACTATTAGAGCAGACACACCTGTAGGCTTTACCATCTTCAATTAATTTATTGACATAATATTGATACCTGTCTTGTCGCTCTGTTTGTCTGTATGGGCCCTCCTCGTAATCAATCCCCAACCACGCCATAGCATCAATTATTTGTCGTATTGAATCATCCGTTGAGCGCTCGGTGTCGGTATCTTCGATCCGCAGGAGAAATGATCCTCCATGCTTTCTTGCATAAAGCCAATTAAAAATAGCAGTTCTTGCTCCGCCAATGTGTAAATACCCTGTAGGACTCGGTGCAAATCTAGTTTTAACTGTTCGACTTGAGTTGCTCATCTGAAGATACCTCTAGCCAATCTCACTCTTCAATCCAAGTTCCTTTAACTGACGCTTATCTACGCATGAAGGAGCATCAGTGAGCAAGCAAGTTGCCTTCTGTGTTTTGGGAAATGCGATTACATCACGTATTGAATCTGTGCCACAGATAATGGCCAATACTCGATCAAGTCCAAATGCTATTCCTCCATGAGGAGGAGCACCGAATTCAAAAGCCTCTAAAAGAAATCCAAACTTTTCTCTGGCTTCATCATCAGTGATATTTAAAGCAGCAAACATTTTGTTTTGTATCTCTTTTTCATGAATCCTAATGGAGCCACCGCCTATTTCTGTTCCATTCAGCACCAAATCATAAGCACGGGCTCTGATGGAGAGTGGGTCTGATTCAAATTTGTCTTTATCAGCAAATATTGGCGAGGTGAATGGGTGGTGTAATGCAACAAGCCGCTTTGCTTCTTCATCATATTCAAACAATGGAAAGTTAACAATCCAAACAAACTTAAACTGAGAAGAGTCTATTAAGTTAAGACGTTTGCCGAGGCTAACACGGAGCGTTCCCAATACGTCAAGCCCTACTTGAATTTTATCTGCAACAAAAACCATTAGGTCGCCATCTTGTGCCCCCAAGCTAGTCTTTATCTCATCCAAAACTTTGGGTTCAAAAAATTTTACAATAGGGCTTTGGTATGCACCGTCTGTCAACTTTATCCATGCCAATCCTTTTGCGCCATACCCTATTGCTTCTGTGGTCAGATCGTCTAATTCTTTTCGCGAAAAAGAAGCCCCCCCTGAAATAGCCATACCACGTACGGCACCACCATCCGATGAAACAGCATCTAGAAAAACCTTAAAATCCGATTTCCGGGCTAATTTAGATACGTTTGAAAGCTCCATTCCAAATCGAAGGTCTGGACAATCTGTTCCATATTTTTCTAATGCTTCTCGGTATTGAAGCGTTGGAAAAGGTGAACGAAGATCAACGTCGATAACAGACTTAAAAATTGCTTTAACCATTCCCTCACAAACGTCTTGTATGTCCTTTTCATCAACAAATGACATTTCCATATCAATTTGGGTAAATTCAGGTTGGCGATCCGCTCTAAGATCTTCATCTCGAAAACAACGTGTAATTTGAAAGTACTTATCCATTCCAGAAATCATTAGTATCTGCTTAAACAACTGCGGAGATTGAGGAAGAGCATAAAAATTTCCATTATTCACCCTGCTCGGAACCAAATAATCCCTTGCCCCTTCTGGAGTACTTTTTGTTAACATCGGTGTTTCAACTTCAAGAAAGCCATTTTTATCAAGATATTTTCGAGTAGCCATATACAGTTTATGCCTTTTCACTAGGCGGCTAAGCATCGGTCCTCTACGCATTTCCAAGTATCGATATTTCAGTTTCAATTCATCACTTGGTTCCTCATTCTCATCAATAACAAACGGAGTAGTTTTAGATGTATTGAGAATCTCCGCCTGGTCTGCATATACCTCAATTTCACCAGTCTTGAGTTTTTTGTTGATAGTATCTTCTGGTCTGGCCGAGAGTTTACCCCTGATTATTAAAACAAACTCAGGGCGAACGGAATGCGCCAATTTATGGGCACCCGAATCAATCTGAGGATTAAGGGCTACTTGAGTTGTACCATACCTGTCTCGTAGATCCACAAACACCAAACCACCATGGTCACGCACTCTATGTACCCACCCTACTAAGGTAACGGTTTCACCAATGCAATCCGCTCGCAATTCGCCGCAGTTGTGTGTTCTTTTAAACCCGGATAGATTGGACATTATAACCTCATCAATATGATTGAAGAATACGAATTAAAGGAAATGAGCTAGCCATGGATTGTCCATAATATACATAGAAGCCGATTACCTTATGATTGTTTTTCCCATTGTTTACGGACATTGAATTCTATCAGTTTCCGAATTTTATAAAAGCTTCAATGTGAAGCTGAGTATAATTTTACAACATGCTGACTATCTCCACATTTTCTGTCAATAGTTTGGAAATTAAGCCAACTATATAGCCAGATCGATTCTTGGGTTTAACGATACAGAGTGCCTTCAGTTTTTGTGATAAAACCGACATGAAGTGGTGAATTACCTTAATAATACTTTCGGTTAGCTAATAACGATACCTTAATACATATAGTAGTGTATAATGTGGTCATGCCTTTTGTTTCGGGCTGTTACTGTTCGCTACAGACATCTTTACTGTAAGTTACGGTTCAGGTGTCAGAAGCACGTTTTCCTAAATCGAAAAAAAGCAGTTAAGACTTTAAATTTCAACTTGTTACTTTTTACGGTAATTTGGAATGAAATTTGGTTCACACTTTGCTTTAACGATAAACGACTGTTGGAGCAACTGAATTTCAATTAATGTAATTTAGAAAAGTTAATTTATATGGAAATTAAAGGAATACTAAATACAGCTCGCACTTTAAAACAAGGTTCGACCATGCATATTTCTAAGGATAGCCCGGAGTACATGAAGGCAATAGGCTATATTGGATTGTGTGAACAAGATATGATGAGTATCGAAGTGTCTGAGAATGACGAGGTCAAATTGGCGTCGGAAACAGGGGAACTTGTAATGAAAGTGAAAAAAATGGAACTTCAAGAAGGAAGTTTTTTCATGCCTTTATCCTATCTTGCAAATCGTTTAGTGTCCGCTGAAACACATGGAACAGGAGTACCAAGTTTCAAGGATACCAAAGTGATTATCAGTAAATTGTAATTTTAATGGAATAGAAGTTGAGAACTGCTTAACACCAAATACATATTGATAATAAGTATTATTTAGAAAGTTGGAGGTTTTTTATGGTACAGGCCAAAGTGGTAGATGAAAACACGCAAGTTTTCGAGAACGTAGTATGCCCTTTTTGCGCTACCTTATGCGATGATATAACTGTCCAAGTAAAAGATAACAAGGTTAGTAAAGTCAATGGCTGTAACCTTTGTAAAGGCGTTTTCCTGCACGCCCATGAGGACTGGACAAAACCAATGATAGATGGAAAAGAGGTAACATACGATCTAGCTGTTGAGGAAGCCGCTCAGCTGCTGGCAAGGGCAAACAACCCATTGATTTATGGCCTTGCTGCCACGGATGTTGACGCGCAAAAAAAGTGTGTAGAACTAGCCGACCTTATTGGCGCTAACTTGGACAACGCATCGTCGGTTTGACATTCCCCAACTATGGTGGCACTACAGCTCGGCGGTGCGCCGGCTGCCACTTTGGGAGAAGTAAAAAACAGGGCCGATTTAATTATCTTTTGGGGCTCTAACCCTGCTGAGTCACATCCTCGTCATTTTACACGTTATTCGGGAACTGCAAAGGGCCGCATGAACCCCAATGGCCGTAAAGATAGACATGTTGTAGTTGTGGATATAAGAAAAACCCCATCTGTTAAATATTCAGATGAATTCATTCAAATTAAGCCCGGGAATGATTACGAGGTTTTCACTGTAATGCGAATGATAGCCAACGGTCACATTCCAGATACGGATATGGTGGGTGGAATTCCATTACAAACACTAATAGACTTAGTTGAAAGATGTAAGAAAGCCAGAATGGGTGTGCTCTTTTTCGGTCAAGGGATAACAGAGACAAAGGGGAAGCATCAAAACTCAACTGCCATTTACCAGTTTGGTAAAGATATGACAAAACATTCCAAATTCCTCACGCTACCAATGCGTGGTCACTATAATGTAGTTGGAAGTGGAAACGTTATGTGCTGGCAGACAGGATACCCGTTTGCAGTAAACTTTGGTAAAGGTTATCCTCGTTTTAACCCAGGCGAGTTTTCAGTTGTTGACCTTCTACTACGAAGAGAGCCAGACGTAGCAGTGATAGTGGCAGCTGAACCTATTGACCACTTGCCATATGCTGCCGCTAAACATCTGGAAAATATCCCAACCATAGTTCTTGATCCACGCAAAACACTTACAACGAAAATCGCTAAGGTTATAATACCGGTGAAGCATGCAGGGGTTTCGGTGGAAGGAACGGCCTACAGAATGGATCATATCCCAATCAAGATGCAAGCTGTGCTTGAATCACCATGGCCAAAAGATGATATTCCGTTATCTACAATTATTAATAGGATCAAAAAGATCCGATCCGAAGAAAAGAAAACTGATGGCGGCAAAGCCGCGTAATTGCTTATTAACTGGAGCTATTAATGGGTATTCGAATTGATAATGGAGAGGTAATAGATCCTATCCACGAAGAGGATTGTGTTAGCCGTTCCGTTCATATAAAGGATGGAAAAATAGTTAAAGACGCTGGAAAAGATGCTTTTGTAATCGATGCAAAAGATTGTGTAGTAATGGCTGGTGGAGTGGATATACACACGCATGTGGCTGGACCCAAAGTTAACTTTGCACGTCTAATGACACCAGAAGACCATCGATACGAACATATAACCCGTGAAGGTGGATATGAGCGTTCCGGAACCGGCGGAGTAGCTGCCACAACATACACGACCGGATATCGTTATGCTGAGATGGGATATACCACTATTGTAGAACCTGCTGTTCCGCCACTTGGTGCAAGACATGCCCATGAAGAAATGGTTGATATCCCTATGTTAGATAAAGCACTGTTTGTCCTGCTTGGTAATTCTGAGATTATCTTTCAATACCTCGAGAAAGGTGAGCAAGAAAAAGTCAAAGAATACATTTCATGGATAATGGATGCGACTAAAGCATACTCAGTAAAAATAGTAAACCCGGGAGGAACAAACCTATGGAAGTACCGGGGCAACTTAAGTGACATTGATGAGAAGCTCCGAGATTTTAATGTAACGCCACGTCAAATAATTAATTCTATTGCTGATGCAATGACTGAATTAGGTTTGCCACACCCGCTACACCTACACTGCAATAACATTGGTTTACCAGATAGCTACAAAACTGTAATTGCAACCATCAATGCAATGGAAGGTCGGCCTGTTCATCTTACACATTTACAATTTAATAGCTATGGCAGTTCAGGTAAGCGAAAGTTTAATTCTCAGGTTCCAGCATTGGCAGACATAATCAACAGTAATCCCAATATTACAATTGATGTTGGGCAAGTTGTCTTTGGACATACTGTTACGATTACAGCGGACGGTCCATTTGAATATCATCTACATAAGCTTGGTGGGCAGAAGTGGTACAACGGTGATGTAGAATGCGAGGATGGTTGCGGTGTTGTGCCGTATGACTATAAGCGGAAGTCATTCGTTAATTGTGTGCAGTGGGCCATAGGATTAGAGTTATTCTTGCTAATAGACGACCCATGGCAAGTATTTTTAACCACGGATCATCCAAATGCTGGTCCCTTTATGGCTTACCCTACCATAATTAAAATGTTAATGGATAAAGACTTCCGAAAAGAGCAAATATCCAAAATTAGCGCTGAAGCGCAATTAGAGATCCCTCTTAAAGTCTTGGAGCGTGAATATAGTTTCTACGAAATTGCCGTAATCACAAGAGCTGGAACTGCAAAAAGACTAGGCATGACTGATAAGGGACATATTGGTATTGGTGCCGATGGTGACATCGCGATCTACCGTAAATCCAATGATTATGAGGAGATGTTCTCAATACCTGCATACGTCATCAAAGACGGAGAAATTGTTGTAAAAGATGGTAAGGTTGTTAAGCAAGTCGATGGCAGGACATATTATGTCAAACCTACTACAGGTCATGCAGATATAAAATCTGACTTGGAAGACTTTTTCGAAAATTACTATACAATAAATATTAATAATTATCCGGTTGGATTGGAATATCTCCACCGGCCCCAACTAACCCCCTGTCTGGATTGAATGTAGAGGATTTGTATGATTACGCTTACACTTAAGAGAGAGTCTAATATACCGTTGGATGGGGATGTCATAACGCCAGATGCGTTGCATGATAAAACCAATGCAAAAATTAAAAGTACTTTGATTACTTGGGGTAATAAAAAACTCCCATTGGGAGAATTCTTCAATGTCGATGGGGAAAAGTCCAGTTCAATAACAGTGATCGGAAATTGCGACAAAGTAAAACTCATTGGTCATGAAATGTCCTTTGGCTCTATCCTTATCAAAGGCAATGCTGGCTACAACACTGGATCTTATATGACTGGAGGAACACTGGAAATTGAAGGTAACACACGGGATTACTTAGGTGCAATGATGGAGGGTGGTCAAATAATATGCAATGGAAACACTGGTCATTTCCTAGGTGGTGCTTATAAAGGAGAGTCATCTGGAATGGAAGGTGGCGAGATTATCGTCCATGGCAATGCCGGACACGAAGTCGGTGGTTTTATGCGGAGAGGGCTAATTGTCGTTGGTGGGAATTGTGGCGACTTTCCTGGTATTTTCATGCTTGCAGGAACTGTTGTTATAATCGGACAATCCGGGGATCGCGCTGGAGCTAACATGGTTAGGGGAACTGTTGTTCTTATGAAGGATGCTCCCATACTCCCTAGCTTTTACGAGAACTCCTTGCTTAGATCACCAGCTATTGATGTGCTTTTAAATAGAATATCCCGATTTGGTATTAACGCAAATCCTGGTCACACCTTCCGACGTTTCAATGGCGATGTTAATCAGATCGGAAAGGGTGAAATTCTTGTTTGCACGAGCAAACAAAATTAATTTATTTTAAACAAGTATGTTTAAAAAGACTGTCGAAGTAGCTGTCAATTAACTTTTATTAAAATTGTCTGCAGCTTCAGCTACCATTCCCCTCGCTAAATAGGCCCTGTCAGCTAAGTTAAACATAAGAAAACTCGTGTAGCTAAAGCAAATAACTAGTAATATTACCCTATTAGATAATGAAAAATTTGCTTACCTTGGTGGAAAACACCATAAACACGCACTCGATGTTAGCAGGAAATAAAACTGTCTGCATAGCTGCATCAGGTGGTCCAGACTCAACAGCACTGCTTCATGTACTTACAATTCTTAAACCAAAACTAGGGATTACTTTAACTGTTTGTCACTTTAATCATATGATAAGACCCGAGGCAAAAGAAGACGCAGAGTTTGTTGAGTCAATGGCAATGCAACTAGGTTATTCATTTAAATCTTATTCAGACACAACTCCACCTAAGCACTCAATACAGAAAATTGCTCGAGAAAGACGGTATTCATTTTTCAAAAAGTTACTGACATCCGGTTTTACTGACTTAATAGCCACCGGGCACACGATGGACGATTCTGTTGAAACGTCAATAATGTGGATGCTGCGGGGTGTGGGACCAACAGCTTTTGGTGGTATTCCACCAAAGCGAAATAAATTTATTAGGCCATTGATTGATACTAGAAAATCAGATTTGTTAGAGTGGCTTGCTACCAAAAAAATACAATACAGGCTTGATCAAAGTAACCAAACAGATAAATACAAAAGAAATAGTATTAGACAAAAGGTTATCCCTGCCTTAAAAAAAGAAAATAGTAGAGCATTAGAATCTATTGCACGCCTAGCTAAACATGTTTTGAACCAGAGCCAAGTTATAGATGATATGGCAATCAGATTCATAGACAAAAATAACTTCTCCGTTCTAGCAGATTCAATAACACTCGTACCACACCTCACCATGCAGTTACCTAAAGCAACAAGACTGGCATTATATAGGATTATATTTCAAAGGGTTGGACTTTATAGTTCATGTCTAACATCAACTCACCTTGAAGCAATCGACGCATTGCTCTGTACTGAAAAATTAGGAAGAAATGCTAGCCTGCCAGGTGAATTCTTTGCTATTCTTGACCACGATGGTTTAACCTTAGGAAAAAGTTCGCCTCCAGAAAGCTTTGTCGATACGCCATTTCAATGCCCATTAAAACTTATAACAGCGCACGGTAACATTATTGTTGGGCAAAATAAGCCAACTTTTGGTCGATGTATCGAAGAAATAAATATGGATTTGCTTCCAACTGG
The DNA here is from genome assembly GCA_002500605.1 of Nitrospinaceae bacterium UBA7883. Lineage (GTDB taxonomy): Bacteria > Nitrospinota_A > UBA7883 > UBA7883 > UBA7883 > UBA7883. Next base: position 72,710 of record DLRR01000007.1, read on the forward strand.
CTCGTTATTTAGGTTAAAAGAATCCGGGGATTGGCTAAGGCCAGTAAACTTTAATGGCCGTAAGAAGCTAAAAAAATATCTGATTGAGAAAAAGATCCCATATAGAAAAAGAGACAGTCTGCCTGTTTTAGCGTCAAATTCGGAGGTTTTGTGGATTCCAGGTTTTTTCTTGTCTCAAAACATTCGATCGCATTCAAATGCAACCGAGCATGTTTACTTATGTTTAGAGTGAATACGTCACGTACAATTATTTTTAGGTGTGGGCACTTGTCATCGTTTAATTCAATATTATAATAATCAGTAAAATAAGAGGGTATCAATGATTGGTAGTTGGGTAAAAAAAGTATTCGGTTCTCGGAATGAACGGGAGCTAAAAAGGTTTGCCCCATATGTTGCAAAAACCAATAGTCTTGAGTCGCAAATACAAACACTTCCAAATGACCAGTTAAAAGCAAAAACAGCAGAGTTTAAGCAACGGATTGCTAACGGAGAGCCTTTAAATGATCTATTGCCTGAGGCATTTGCTGTTTGCCGTGAAGCTAGCTTGCGAACCCTAGGAATGCGTCATTACGATGTTCAAATATTAGGCGGTGCCGCGCTACACGAAGGGAAAATAGCTGAGATGAAGACTGGTGAAGGCAAGACGCTAGTTGCAACTCTCCCAATGTACTTAAACGCCCTAACTGGCAATGGTGCCCATCTAATTACCGTTAACGATTACTTGGCTAGAAGAGATAGCGAATGGATGGGGCAGATATACAATTTCCTTGAGATGTCTGTTGGTGTTATTCAGCACGGCCTAACTGATGATGAAAGACAGAGTTCCTATGGTTCTGATATCACTTATGGGACTAATAATGAATTTGGATTTGATTACTTGCGCGATAACATGAAGTTTGGTCTAAATGAATGCGTACAAAGTGACCTCAATTTTGCAATTGTAGATGAAGTCGACTCTATACTTATTGATGAATCCAGAACACCACTAATAATTTCAGGGCAGGCTGATGAGTCCACTGACAAGTACTACTCCATAAACCGTATAGCACCGCAACTGCTAAAAAAAGACGTTTATTATACAATGGATGAGAAAGTTAAAGCTGTCATGTTAACTGAAGAAGGTATTGCGATAGCCGAAAGAGCTCTTGGTGTAGCTAACCTATATGATCCTTCCAACATTGAGACACTTCATCATGTACAGCAGGCACTTCGCGCTCATACAATGTTCCAAAAAGATGTTGATTATATGATCAAAGATGGTCAAGTGGTAATTGTAGATGAATTCACAGGACGCTTGATGGAAGGAAGGCGATGGTCAGACGGATTGCATCAAGCAGTTGAAGCCAAAGAAAAAGTAAAGATAGAAAATGAAAATCAAACCTTGGCAACTATAACATTTCAAAATTACTTCAGAATATATAAAAAATTATCCGGCATGACAGGCACAGCAGATACAGAGGCAGCCGAGTTTGCAAGTACTTACAACTTAGAGGTTCTGGTTATCCCTCCAAATAAGGATATGATACGTATCGACAACTCTGATGTCGTTTACAGGACAGAAGCAGAAAAAGATAATGCTATTATCAATGAAATTTTAGAGCGCCATGAAAATGGCCAGCCAACATTGGTTGGCACAATATCAATCGAAAAATCTGAGCATTTATCTAAGCTTCTTACACGTAAAAAGATTAAGCACAATGTGCTAAATGCGAAACACCACGCAAAAGAAGCGGAGATAATAGCCCAAGCGGGCAGACTGGGCGCTGTTACCATAGCCACAAATATGGCTGGTCGCGGAACCGATATCATTCTTGGAGGAAACCCTGAAATGCTTGTACGTTCACGAGGATTTGAGCCAGAAGATGACGAATACGAAAATGAGTTGGCAAGTGTTTCAGCCATTTGTGATGACGAAAAAAATACCGTTATAGAGAATGGCGGTCTTCACATTATTGGTACTGAACGCCACGAGTCAAGACGTATAGACAATCAATTGCGTGGACGCTCAGGTCGGCAAGGTGATCCTGGCTCTTCTCGCTTCTTTCTCTCTCTTGAAGATGACTTATTGCGAATATTTGGCTCTGACAAAATTTCCGGCTTGATGGAAAAATTGGGCATGGAGGAAGGTGAATTGATTGAAGCCAAAATGGTAACTAAGGCTATTGAAAATGCCCAAAACAAAGTTGAGGGACATAACTTTGATATTAGAAAGCACCTGCTTGAGTATGACGACGTAATGAACAAGCAAAGGGAGGTAATTTATGACCAACGAAAGATGATTTTAAGTGGTGAAGAGTTACATGAAACAATTATGGATATGACACTAGAAGTGCTGGAACAATTACTAAATGAATACACCCCGGAAATCCAGATGCCTGAAGAATGGGATCTGATAGGACTAAAAGATGCTTTGTTGCGAAATTTCCACTTGGATATAACTATTGATCAGGATAGTAATATAATAATTCGAGATAAACAGCTAGACTTTTCCAGTGTAACCTTCCCTTTATTGCATGATGGCCTAAGCGATTTAGTATCCAGTTCTTTAGGGAGCAAAGCCAGAACGTCACTCGACAATTGGAACGAATTAGAGAAATTTGTAACTCTTAATATTGTCGACAGTAATTGGAAAGATCACTTGCTTTCAATGGACCATCTAAAGGAAGGAATAGGTCTCAGAGGGTATGCACAAAAAAACCCACTAAATGAATATAAAAAAGAAGGCAGTCAGATGTTCCTAGATATGATTGATACTATTCGTGTGGATACTGTCAATGCCTTGTTCCGAGTTCAAATTCATACCGAGGCAGATACAAGTCCCGAAGAAAGATTGATGGAAAAAATGGGTCAGCAACATACCATAGAACACAGAGGCGACTCCAATCAGAAAGTAGAAACAGTGAAACGAACAGGGAAGAAAGTCGGCCGTAATGAGCCTTGCCCTTGTGGCTCTGGCAAAAAATACAAGAAATGCCACGGAGCCAAAAAGTAACAATATGGTTAACTATTAAGATTAATACCTAACCTCAAAAGTGCTGAAATCACCTTTGGCGCTACTCCATTCGAACCCTACGTACGCTACTTTTGCAGAGGGAGGCCCTTGCCATAGCCACTTTAAAAGCATGTCAACCCTGTCTTTATCACCTTCACACATGACTTCAACACTACCGTCAGGAAGATTTTTTACCCAGCCAACTAACCCGCCTATTTTATCTGCTTCGTCTACAGTGGAAGCCCGAAACCATACGCCTTGCACAGTGCCCGTTACATGTGCATGAACTCTTACACTCGATTCCATTTGCTTATTTCATTATTAGTGCTCGCGCTTCAAGCGCCCATCGCAAGTCGTTGGATTGGCTTTTTCACTGGATCAAGCAAGCGTATTAAACCTTCTCCAAACCTAGAATAATACGCCTTGTATATGATTGCTTTTTTTATCGATGTCACTTTATAAACGTTATAAGCAAAGTTACGGTAACAGTTAAGAATATCTTTCCTGGGAAACTGTGGCATCGACAAAGGTGTATCAGTTCTTGAGATAAAGTCATCATCCATAAAGCCCTGTGAAAGAAATCCTTCTTTAAGCGATATGTCAAACAAAGCCGTTCCCGGATAGGGGTTAAAAATATAACAAACAATACTATCAGGATTAATCATCTGGTTAAGTGCAACAGTTTCCATATGCATTTCTCTGGTTTCGTATGGAAAACCAACAATGTTGTAGGACTTTGTTTTCAAGCCAGCTTTGCGAGCATCATCGAATGATTGGATTATTTTCTTATTTGTCATTTTTCGGTTCAACGCTTTTCGCCTTAGTTCCTCGCTGCCCGACTCTATTCCCATAGCCACACGGGTGCACCCTGCATCACTTAGATGCATAAAAGTATCATAATTTGAGCTTTCAACTCTGGTGGTTACTTCAAATGGGATATCTATCTCTTTCTTGTAAACCTTGCAAAAGTTTTTTACATATTTTCTGTCGATTGTAAATACATCATCGGCAAAAAAAATGGATTTCACTTTATAATTTTCAAGTACGCGTTTTATTTCATCAATTCCATTTTGAATGCTTCTAAAACGAACGTACTTGCCTTCACTCAACTTACCCATAGCTGGACTTCCACAATAGTTACAGTCATACGGGCATCCCCTTGACATCATCATAGTCATACGGTTGTAGTCTGATTCAATCACTACCTGATAATCAAAAATTTTCCTGTCACCAAATGGAATAGCGTCTAGATCTTGCTGAAAACAGCCTGGAGCGTTTTCCGTTACTGTACCATCCTCTTCTTTGCACCACACCCCAGGGATGCTTTTATGGTTACCTCCAGCAGCAAGCGTATTGATGAGCTCCAAAAACGATATTTCTGATTCCCCAAGGCATATTGCGTTAAGCCCTTCAATTTTCTCCAAACACTTGGGATATAGCGACGCATGTGTGCCGCCCATAATCTGAAAGAGACCTTTTGGTTTTGCCTTTTTTATTAATTTCGCTACATGTCTTACTTGAGAGGAGTCAGATGTGTATGCCAATACATCTGGGTTAAACCGATCTATATGGGCCATGAAGCCTTCTGGATCCCAATCATTAAACATGTAGTGAAGTTCTGTTTGGTGCCCAGATGTTTTCAGCACAGACGAAAGGATGCCTATACCGAAATGATAACTACGAGCTCCTCCCTTAACATCTATGTCGGTATATACGAATAGAACTCTCATGAAGGCCTTAATTATTATTACGTTTACCGGGGATATTGATACGAATATCTTGGTAAAACCAGTTTGAGTCCTATATCATGTTTTGTCAAGTATTACGACTTCATCGCGCAGTTGTTATTGTGAAGAGTAACGCTACCATTTACATGTGATTTCGCTTTAAACTATGCAAGCAATAATTGCCATAAAATCAATGATCCATGTCTAAAGAACTAGATATACAAATACAAAAAGAGCAGGCTAAAACTGGGAAATCGAACTTTGCAAAGTACCAGGACTTAGTTACCGGCTCAAGGTCATTCTGGTTTCTAATCAAATTTGAGATGATTACCTTGTTAGCATCTCGAATTCCAGGAACCGTAGGGATCTTTCTTAGAAGTCTTTTTTACCCAATGATTTTAGGAAAAGTTGGGCGAGGAGTAATATTCGGCGTCGATGTCTGGTTCCGGCACCCCAAGAAAATTAAGATAGATGATAACTCCATTATTGATGATGGAGTCCTTTTGGATGCAAAAGGATCAGGAAATAAAGGTATAACAATAGCCAAAAACTGTTATATAGGCCGGGCATCTATACTCTCTTGTAAAGATGGTGATATTACACTTCATGATTATGTTAACCTTTCAACATGGTGTAACATTTCATCTAACTCAAAAGTTGAATTGGGTGAAAAGACCTTACTTGGCCCATATGCATCTGTATTTGCAACAGAACACAATTTTGACAAAACCAGTAAACCGATTCTTGACCAAGGTTGGAGCAGTAAGGGAGTGGTGATTGGCAATGACTGCTGGATTGGGGCAAAAGCAACTGTGTTAGATGGTGTTACCATTGGTGATGGTGCTGTTATTGGAACCGCTGCTTTAGTTAATAGTGACTTACCACCCAACGTCATCGCAGTTGGAATGCCTGCTAAACCGCTTAAGCAAAGAGGTTGACAATGACTACTCTATTTCAAAGAATTCGAAGAGTCTTCTTTACTGGTCTTTTTGTTTGTCTGCCGCTTATTATTACAGTACTTGTCTTTAAATTCGCGTTTAATACCATAGATAGCTTTTTAGGGCCGATGGTGTCTGGTTTGCTGTCAGATGCTGGTTTTCCAATTGAAAAAGGATCGCAAATACCTGGGCTTGGCATTATTACCACAATAGTATTAATTTTATTAATTGGTATCATTACTAGAAATTATATCGGGAAGAAGCTCTGGGATTTAGGCGAACGACTGTTTGCCAGCATACCTGGAATTAGCCTAGTTTATACCGCCGTAAAGCAGGTTTTGGACACATTTAAAGCTGGCAATCTACAAAACTTTTCCAAGGTTGTAATGATTGAGTACCCGCGAAAAGGAATTTACTGTTTGGCCTTTATTACTGGATCAACTGAAGGTGAGATTTCAAATCGGCTTGATGAAGATTTAATCAACATTTTCTTGCCAACAACGCCTAATCCGACTTCCGGGTTTTTCCTGGTAATACCGAGGTCCAATGTTGTCGAGTTAGACATGACCGTAGAAGAAGGGATTAAGATGATAGTTTCTGGTGGTATAGTAACGCCTACACATAAAGTGGATATCAAAGGGTCAAATGCTAAAGAAACAACTTAATAAAGTTATGCAGTCAATGCTTTTAGTTGCTCAATAATTTGATCTCTATCATTGGAATCATTTCCAATGATTACCAACTCCAAGTACTCACTTTCGCAATCATAGGGCAGCGCTCCCCTTTTGGTTGATGGATTGTAAGCAAGATCACCAAGCCGATTAATCCATTGCATGCCTGTTAATATTCTTCCAGTCTTAAGTCTTAAATAGCCACACAGCCCTGATTCAACTGCTTTAAGTGGATCTCCATTTAACACACGATTGCAAAACGATAAAGCATATGTTGAACTATTATACCTTGCGTTTAGCTCAACAGCATAGACATCACCTGCCTGAGTTACAATAAAATCTACCCCTAAGAGTCCTCTATAACCCATATGCGCCGCTTCTAAAGCAAGAACCCTCCCCTGTTTGTCAAGATTGCTGGCAATAGACAAATCTTCTACTCCGTCGAATATATTTCCAGAATGCTCAAAGCAATTGTCTAAAATCTGTATCGTTCTTCCTACCACACAGATCTCTTTATCACAAACCCGGTATTGCAAGTTAGGCGAAAAAGTAACATCTTCCAAGGTTTGCATTAAAAACATTTGATCCAAATTGCGTTCTACTTCTTTACTGACAGTTCTCCTTTCATCAGGAGTGCTAGCACTCCATACCCTTGAGCCACCAATGCTTGTGTTTGCCCTAACAATGATTGGGTTGGTAGCTTCCCATGTTAAAATTTTTATTGCTATAGAATCTTTAGAACCAATCAAAGTTTTTGGCTGTGGAAGCCCTAAATCTTCTGTAAGTCGAAAGAAAAAAACTTTATCGTTAAGCAATTCAGTTATTATGGCATCACCATACAGCCCAACAGCATCTGTACAGTCTCTTATCTCTTGTTCGAGGTTAGTAAACATATATGGCTCAATCTCGTATTCCCAGTCTCTTATATGCTTAAGGCACGCAGGACTATTCAAAACATCTTCGCAAAGTGACGAGCCATTCGCGACTTCAGGAAAAAATATAGCTTTACCACCTACCCCACACTCATGCAAGAAAGTAAGGTAATCAGGGTCCGGCAGGGTATCCAAAATAAGGTTGTCGTTTAATCCAGCAATTAGCAGTGCGCGGTGAGCCAACCTTTTTAATCCACGCTCAAATTTAAAATATTGATTTTCATCGATGCAAAATATCTTGTGCCCATCCTTAAAATGTATTCCAGGCAAATGTAGAATTGGCAGTTGCGCGGGGGAAGAATTATTCACTGCTACAAGACTACTAACAGAGTTTTGCAGTTACACATATAGCCAAGGTAAAATAGTTTCATTTTTCAAACAAATAACCATGGGATTCTAGCAGTTCACCAACTGACTTTTTAAGATAAGCAGTAGATTTTTTATAATCTACAATCGCCCTTAATTCCTTGCTTTTTTCAAAAGCAAGATCTTTTTGAAATTCTAAAACGTTAAATGATGTTGATAAACCAACGTCAAATTTACTGACTTCTGCGGTTAGTTTTTCCTCTGCAAGTTTTCTCGCAATTTTCGATGCAATAATCTGCTTTTTGTTAAAATTAATTTGCCTGATGGCAGCCCTAGTTTCCATTATTATATTTTGTTCTAACTTTTTTATATTGAGAACTACAGAAGCTAATTCAAGCTTTGCTTTTACTTTAGCTGCAGTTGCCAGCCGATTCCCAAAAGGATAAACAAATTGCAGCCCTAGTGCATAATCGTAATCTTCTCCTGAAATGGCATCTGATAACGCATCATTTATTGTTCCATCGAGAATATAACCATCAGTTGTGCGAGCATTACCTCGAGTACCAGTAAGCGTGACAGAGGCAATCAAATCAAATTCGGGTAATTGTTGATTTCTTCTGTAAACCATTTCAATATCTTTATTTTTCACTTCTACTTTAGCAATTAGTAGTTCTGGTCGTTTTGAAAGTGCCTTTTCAATGTTTGTATTTAAGTCATAACTCTTATCAAGCGGAACCGGTTCATCGATAGGTACAATACCATCTGTCCAAAATACTGACGTATGTGGGGGGTTTATTAATTGGAGCAAACTATCTGACATCGCATCAATTCGATTATTTGCTGCAAGAACATTTTCTTCACGTGAAGCAACAGATGCTCTAGCCTGTATTATCTCAATTGGCGGTAGCAACCCCACATCAACTTTCATCCTCACACGTTTTTCCCATTCTCTGGCCCAATCTAAAAATTCATTTTGAACGTTTAGGTTTTCTACTGCATAAACTAACTCCCAAAAAGTTTCTTCTGTCTTCAAAGTTAGATCGTTTATACGACTTTTAAGTTTAAGAAGCGAAATGCTGTTTTTGTTTTCTGCCAACCTGACTTTCCAAAGAGTTGCGTCTTTGCCTAAGCCTTGCAACAGTGGCATAACAAATTCTGCCTTAAGCCCAACTATATACATCGGGTCTAAAATATTAATAGTTGGGTTTGTATAGGTTTTTCCAGACTCGACACCAAGGCTATATGTAGACCCATAGACAGATTTACCTGTAATGGAAAATTCAACCAAATCCGAAGTAGACAAACTATCAAAATAGGTAGTAGTCGATGTAGAAATGTATGGAGCTTTTGAAGTCGAAGTAGTGGCATTGGCGTACAAGGATAAATCAAACTCTGATTCAATCTCAGTTTTTTCCTCATTCGCAATTTTTACTGCAATTCTGGAAAGGGCAATATCAAAATTGTTTTCAATAACTTGTTTAATAGCATAATCCAGGGTGATTTCTTTTGGTTTTGACTCGCCCACCGGAGGATGCAAGCAAAATAGGGCCCACACCACAACCGTGCAAACGTAGAATCTATATTTCATGCTTAACTTATCCAATACTTAATAGATCTAATGTTAAACCCAGAAACTTAAAATTGTTTTATTTTTGCCAATTTTAGCCGCAACACTGATGTATACTGTTATCGTTTAGATGACTGATATTAGCATTCAGTTTATGTTTTTTATAGGACAGATTTACCTTTTATGTAAACAGTTTATGTTACCGCATAAAGTTATTATAAGAATTACACCAAAGAAACTTATTTTGTTTATTCACATTATTAACAACGCCGCGACAGCACCAGGAGGTTAGAAAAGTCGGTGATAAGAATAATTACCCTACTCTCACTGGTTGCGGTTTTAACATTTTCCTGCACAAGCTTTAATTATGCGCAAAATTCAAAAAACGCCATTAGGCCAACAAAAATCGTAAGGCCAATTGTTAACGCCCCCCCAGTATTGAATAACCCCGTGTCGCTTTTTTTCAAACGAGGTGAAAATTTTTATGCCGTAAAAAGATACCTCAAGGCTGAAGACATGTATTTGCTTTTTATATCTGAGTCCCTTCCGGAACATCCACTTGTTGACAATGCTTATTTTATGGCCGGAATGGGAAAGTTTAAACTTGGGCGATATCGTGATGCACAGTTATATTTTGATAAGGTATTAACACAACACTCAAATTCAGACCTTTTGATCGAATCCTTGATAAACCTGGGAATTTGCCAATACAACTTAAATGACTTTGAAAGTGCATCAAAAACTTTAAAGAGAGCAAGGCAGAAGGTTTCTACCCCGTTTCTTTTGTCTTATATATTATATTACCAGGCCAATTTGGCTGAAAGAACTGCTAATTATACAAAAGCAGTTGACTATTATATACAATCCGAAAAGCTGGCTAGTGATACAGATTTGGTTATAAACTCGCAAGAAAAGCTAAAAAGAATACTTCGTAACTTTCTAACTGAAGTAGAATTATTGGAAATTGCTGAAGGCAATGCTAAAGAATGGCCTGCCAAAGAGGCACTTGTAGAGTTACAAAGACTTTATAAATCACAAAACAACAAAATCAAACTTGCATCAATTGATGAAAAGATCAAATCGCAGTTCTCTAATGACAGTTTTAGTATAGAGAAATTGCTTCCGTTCGGTAATTTTGAGCACAGGCCCTTAAATATAAAAATAGGCGCAGTCTTACCACTCTCTGGTCCTTCATCGAAGTTCGGCAGGGAAGTTCTTCAAGGGATTCAGCTTGCATTTTCTTCTTTTCACAAGCTAACAAAGGAACAACAGGTTCGACTTGTCATTAAAGACAGCAAAGGCAATTTCGAAACAGCTGTTGCTGCTATTAAGGATTTAGCTTCTGATAGAGATGTGCTCCTAATATTAGGCCCTGTCTTTAGCGATGAGTTCAAGGCATCAGCAAGAGTTGCTGGATACTATCGAATACCTATCTTTAGCCCATCAGCTAAGAAAGAGGGTGTTGCCGCTCTAAGTGAATACCTATTCCGAAATGTCATAACAAATCAACTTGAGGCCAAAATAATGGCAAGGTATGCCATCTTGGAACTTGGAATATACAAATTAAGCATAGTTTATCCTGCTGATGAGGCGGGAAGACAGTTAAACAATTATTTTACAAAAGAAATAGAAAGCTTCGGTGGCAAAGTTGTCGTAGCAGAACCATACGATCCAAGCCAAACTGACTTTGGCGTACAGATAAGACGTTTAGGAGGTTTTACAGATACTAATCTGAGAAGAATTGTGCTCCAATTAGCAAAAGAAATACCTGATGCAACGGTAGAGGAACTCAACACGGTACTTGCTGAACGGTACAGTGAAAACATTTCAGTGCCTCAAATCATAGAGCATGCAAATGAATTACCGTTAAATGGGAAGAATTTTCGGCCGGGATTGCAATTGAGCTATGGCGCTATTTTTATGCCAGGGCTTTATGAAAAAATTTCGCTCATTCTTCCCGAACTCGATTTCTACAATTTAAAAGGTTTGATTAAGCTTGGTGGTAGCGCAGCAAATCATACTGACCTTGTCAAGATTGCGGAACGGTACGCCGAGGGACTGACTTTTGTGGACGGTTTTTTTAGTAAGTCAAAATATCCCTATTCCAAAAATTTTGCTCACAAATACCGTCTTAATTTCCACCGTGAACCTTCTAAGCTTGCAGCCCAGGCTTACGATGCCGCACGCATTACCTTATCCTCTATCGTGCACGGAGCCAGGACTCGAAAAGAGGTGGGTGAATACATAAGAAGTTTACAATCATTTAATGGTGTAAGTGGTTTAACCACCATGAATGAGAGTGGTGATTCCGATAAAAGTGGTTTTATGTTAACTGTTAAACAAGGGAAAATCGTTGAGCTTTTGATTGAGAGAAAACAGGCAGGTAGTGGACATAACAATCAATTAGGTGATGGAGATGAGATCTTTTAACACATATTATCTTGGTAATAGATATGGTGAAATAATAAGTTATGGGTAAGCCCCGCCTTTACCTGTCTAACAACTCTTTCTTAACTGCTAGGCTTTAAAACTTTTCCACGATGAATGAAGATGCGATCGTGCCGTCATAACGGAGTCAAATCCGTAACGATCACGCAAAGCATCCATGCTTTTGGCAATTGCGTCTGTCGCTTTATCCCTACGGAACAAATCGAGTTGACTTACTGGGTGTACGGTAGAAACACCAACTCCAATTAAGCGCACCTTGGATCTTTTTGTAAATAGTTGGTAAAATAAATCTACTGCTGAACTGTAAATAAGCTTGATATCGTTTGATGGGACGGTGAAAACTCTAGACCTAGTATGCGTGACAAAATCTGCATACCTAAGTTTCAAATTAACTCTAAAAAACATTAAGCCAGACTTTCTAACTTTTCGTCCAACACTCTCAGCCAAGTAAGACAAACCAGCTTCAATGGATTCCGGTTCTCCTAGATCTGTTGAATATGTGATTTCACGGCTTATACTTTTGGCATGGTTTACTCCCCTACCCCATCCGCGAAGATCTTTACTAGCTTTAGATATCGACTTTAGTGAGAGAACGTCTCCCCTAGCATAACTGGCCATCATAGTGCCTTGTTTGCCAAATGCCCGCTTAAGTGTAATTGGTGAGAACCGAAGAAGGTCACCAATTACCCGTATTCCCATCTTTAGGTATTCTTTTTTTGTGGCTGGTCCTACACCTGGCATCCTTTCAATAGGCAAAGGTGCCAAAAAATCCGCTTCATATCCTGACAAAATCATCATAATGCCGTTAGGTTTAGCTGAATTAGCGGCGATTTTTGATATGAGTTTATTCGACCCTATCCCTATTGAAACTGTAAGCCCAAGTTCGGTTTCCATAGCATTGTGAATACGATGGGCAATAGTTACCGGGTCAGCCTTGTGCACACGTTTGCATCCAGTAAGATCAAGATATGCTTCATCAATACTTACCTTTTCCAACACAGGTGTAAAACGTTCAAGTATCTCCATAACCCGGTTTGAGCGTTCCAAATACACGCACATAGATCCTCGTAAAAAGATCGCCCTGGGGCAAAGCCTCTTGGCCTCGGCTGCTGGCATCCCTGAATGAATCCCATGTTCACGGGCCGCATAGGATGCAGAGCTAACTACACCTCTACCAGCAGGGTCACCACCAACTACAACTGGCTTTCCTTTAAGAGATGGGTTTAAACTTTCTTCAACAGATACAAAAAAGGCATCCATATCCACATGAAATATGATTTTTTCTTCTAAAAGATTTCTTTCCATGTTTTCGCCTTTATTTTGTATTTATTATAATATACGAATATATAGCGAAAATCAAGCCTCACACAATGCAACAACCTAACAGTGATAAAAAATTAAAATAGAGCAGTAAATAACCGAAACTATGGTTCAATAGAATACAAAACCTTAACTGATAAAAAAGTTTCAAACTTCTATTATTTTTTATTAAAGGCTTGTTACCAGGTGAAAGAATTAAAATTTTGGTCAATTTTGACCATTTCTAGCGTCCTTGTAGGCGTGTTATTTGCCCTGTCGCCATGGTCCCATATTAAACCAAATAAAAACTCAGCCAACAGAGATGAGCAAATAATAAAAATTCAAAACCTACAGGTACAAGCTATAAAACGGATCAGCGAAAAGGACTACGAAAAAGCTGTAGAGTTTCTAATACACATTGATTCACTAAACCCATATGATCAGTTCTCTGCAAAACAACTTAGCAACCTTAACGCGGAATTAGGAACTATGTCTTTGCTAAAGATAATAAAAAATACTATCAAATTCGACCATTATTACTTACATACTGACCGACTGTTGGGCTCTATGTATTTTCATTCAAGCAGTTTTGTTGAGGCATCAAAACACATATCCGCTTATTTACAAAGTTACCCTGAAGACTTGCCTGCATTATTTTACAAAGGTGCTATTGCATCTGCTCAAGGTAACCATAAGCATGGTGTTTTAATAATGAGTAAAGTCATAGCAAAGGCACCTAGCTACTATTTTGCCTATGTGGAACTTCAAAAATCTTATGAAGCATTAGAAAACACCGAAATGGTAGATAGGATGAAAGAGCTAGCCCTAATAAATAATCCAATGGTAAATAAAAACGGTATTTGTTGCGGTATTGCAAATGGCAATGGAGACTAGTGTTTAAGCATATTTTCCCGGTGGATGAATCAGCCACACAATAAGTAAGCCTAGTCCCAATACTCAAATGCTCGCTTGTAAAGTCCTGGGGGACATGGAAGTGTTCTAAAATCCTTAATTCTTCTAGCAGGCATGCCTACCATAACCGAATAAGGGGGAACATCTTCAAGCAGCAGTGAACCCGCGCAAATCTGGGTATGGTGACCAATAGTAATACCAGGACCTATATATACACCAGCACCTATCGAAACGTGGTGTTCAACAACCGATTTATCACAGCATTCCTGGTATTTGGGACAAGCTGGATGCAGGTCGTCAATAACAACAACCTTTGGTCCGACGAAAACATTATCACCGATCACTATTCGTTCTAGCTGAACATTTGATTGAATACGCACGTCGGAACCCACAGTCACACCATAAGAAAGAGTGGAGGCAGGACCAATTCTTACTCTATCGCCTATGGTATTCTTAACTCCAACAAACACTTGGGCAATTAGATTAACATCATCACCAATAATTGTCCCCGCCCTAACAACCACCCCCGGTCCAGCAGAAAAGTTCGCTCCAATGATTAATTCAGAATGCTCACCAACTGGTTTACCAAGGGAAACGTACGGTTCAATATCAGGTCCTGACCCAATCTGCACACCTTTATAGATAGTCACATGATCGCTTATAGCCATTACTGGAATAACCCCATTTTAGGATAAAAGGAAATAAACAACTTCTTTTGATTTATAGAACTAATTCACACTAGTAATCAGATTTATAAGACTGTGTGTAATAAATGTGGTCTACTGATGTTTCCTTGTCTTTCAATTCCTGCTCAACAAAGTTCCGGCATTATATGCACTTTTTTTAACCAAAGCTACTTTCCAATTTTTTCATTCAAAAAGCCTTTGAGAAAGCTTGGATCATAATATTTATTATAACTTCCAGGAGTAATGAGGACAAATGGTGTTCGGTTGCTTCCCTTTGCCCATTTAGCAATAGAAGTTAAAGCCCTGGTGTTTATTCCCTCCACACGGCGGTATTTTTTTTCCCTGCCAGCACCGTCGAGGTTGCTTTTTTTGTTTATCCTGTAGGGCATATCTTGATAATGAACTTTTGATTCATCTTTTCCACCTTTATCAAAGCTTTTCAATCCATCCACTCCAGCAACATAAATTGACCTGGCACCCATAACATACGCCACCATAATCATATATGTTGCAACAGACCCATGGTGGTGGATGATACCTTCATCAGTTAGGCTAGTAATACCTGGATCATTACTATCCTTTAACATCACTAGCTCATACGGAGCCGAACAGTGTTGTTTGATCAATGAATCTGGTAAATTGATTGATAACAATCCACTAGACCCGGCTTTGTTTATCGTATTGCCAAACTGAGCAAATCGATGTCTATTTACGAATCCATGATAATCAGGAACGATAAACGGTACAATATTATTTACGCCAATAGTAATAAGTTCTTTTTCTTTTACAAAACTCTTTATTGCATCGCCGTAGCTTACCAATGTTGATCCAGTGCCCAGAATAAGAAAGTCTTTGCCCAAATGCCGATTTTGATAAAATGGCTTTTCATAGATTATATTCTGTCTAGTTTTATTACTCCGACTATTTTGATAGAGGTTCCCAAAGAGCATTTGAACTAGCTTTTTCATTAGCATCGTTTTATTGGCTACTAGCAGATTAAGAAAAACACGACAACAATTATAACTTTTTGACTTTTGTCTGGTAATTTTTATGCTGTGCTATTGGGTTGTTACGGAACCGGTTCCATAAACATTCTCTTCAGCAGTAAGCTTGTAACCAATACATGGGGGAATCACATCGCTCCCATCTTTAGCAAACACGTTCCATTTGGCGTGGAACGCTTCAACTATCGAACTGGTAAAGATTGCCGGAGCTTTGAAGTCCTCCGAAACCCGGCCTGATTCTTCTTCAGAGGTTAAATCAAAATGTATATGTGCACTTAAACCAGCACTGGGGTTAAGATACATGTAGGCAATAACATCACCTTTCTTCACGTTATCTCCTACATTAACAAGCATGTAAGGCTCGTAGAAAGACGAATCACTTGGGTCCACAAACGGCTCTATACTGTACTCGAAAGTCACCATTTGCCCATTAGACTGTGCAAACGCCAAGCTTAAACCATACCGGTAATGTACTGGTTTGCCCGAAGGATAAACTGGGTGATAAGTCTCTTTGCGTTTGATTGTTCCGTCAGCCACAGCATAAATAGGTGGGAAATTTTCTGGGTTCGTCCCACCTTTCGGCCACACTCCATTAGCGCTGTCCCAGTTTAGATGCGCTCCCTGATGAGGGTCGTTTGCATTTTTCCCCTTGAAAGGGTGCCCATCACTAATATCTGCTATATCTACAAGAAATCGATCTGATGGGGCACTAAGAAATTCAGTGATATCGGGGAGCGAACTTACATTTACGCTACTGCCACTTTCACCGCATGCGACCAAAAGTAGTAAAATAATAACGGGATAGACATAACGCACTAGATTATGCGCAAGTACCCCAATATTAATCTTTTTTTTAGGCATTTCTGATCACACAATAAACTTTTTTATTGTTGAATAATAACTTTAATTAATACCAATAACTAATTGTTTATAAAGGTTATTTTATAAACTTTTACTGTATAATGGTTATACAAGTTGACTGAAAGTCCTATCTCTCGCGTTTAGCCTTGTGAGTCCACCTCTTAAATATTTATCTACCTCACGAGCACATTCACGCCCTTCCGAAATAGCCCATACGACCAGCGATTGACCTCGCCTCATATCTCCCGCCGCAAATACACCATCAACGTTCGTATAATACGCTTCGTTGGTTTTGGCATTTCCCCTACCATCTTTGTCAACTCCGAATGCGTTTAGAGTTATGGGGTCTGGATTGACAAATCCCATTGCCAAAAGAACTAAGTCTGCATCAAACTCTCCCTCACTGCCTTTAATCTCTTCAAAATCAAACTTGGGAACATTTTTCCAGTTTAGCTTAACGTATTTTGCTTTTTTTACCTTCCCATTTTCGCCAACAAACTCCTTGGTTAATATGCTCCAATATCTCTCACATCCCTCATTGTGCGAAGTGGAGACTGATAAAACCCTTGCCCCAGGGTAACTTGGCCATGGAAGATCTTTAGGCCTTTCCAATGGTGGTTGAGGTAGTAACTCAATTTGGATAACTGATTTTGCACCATGTCTAATTGACGTACCTACGCAATCTGAGCCAGTATCTCCTCCGCCTATAACAAGCACATGTTTGTCCTTGGCATGCAGTTTACGCGATTCGCGGATCACATGACCCGCTACTCGACGATTACTCTGGCTCAAAAAGTCCATTGCAAAATGTACCCCATCCAATTTGCCACCTATCACGTCTAGATTCCGAGGAATTGTTGATCCCCCCGCCAGTACAATGGCGTCAAAATTGTTTTTCAGATCATCAGCTGCCACGTTCACTCCAACATTAGACTTGGTTCTAAACTCAATTCCTTCTTCACGCATAATATCAATACGCCTATCAATGATATTTTTGCCAAGCTTAAAATCTGGAATCCCGTAACGAAGGAGTCCACCAATTCTGTCCTCGCGTTCAAAAACTTTTACATTATGGCCTGCCTTGTTTATCTGATCTGCGGCTGCCAGTCCTGCAGGACCTGAACCAACTATAGCAACTTTTTTCCCCGAGCGTTGCTTCGGAATTCTTGGTTTAATTACACCGGTATGGTGTGCGTGTTCTACTATTGATACCTCTATATTTTTTATGGCTACTGGTTCCTTGATCAATCCAAGAACACATCCAGACTCACATGGAGCAGGACACACTCTACCTGTAAACTCTGGGAAGTTATTGGTGGAAACAAGACTCCTGTATGCTTCCGCCCACTGGTCAGCATGGACATTGCTGTTAAAGTCGGGCGGCACATTGAATAGAGGGCAATTTGAATGACAAAAAGGAGTACCGCAATCCATGCACCTGGCAGCTTGCTGTTTAAGTTCCTCTTGGCTAAGTGGCAACCAAAACTCACTAAACCCTTTTATTCTTTTCTCTACAGTTTCTAAGCCTGGGTTTTTTCTGTCAAACTCCATAAACCCATCGTGCTTACCCATATTCTAACTCCAAAAAACCTTATTGCTCAGCTTAAAAGGAAATAATTACCCTATACTTTTCCACACAGCAAGTATCTCTTACGAACCGTTTGTTTACATTGTAACTACTTCATTTTTAGTCTCAGCCTTTTCAGCAGCCATTATTGCAATTGCCCTCTTATAGTCCTTAGGCATAACTTTTATGAACATTGGGCAATATTTCTCCCAATTCTCTAACACTTCAGCAGCAGTTTTGCTCTTTGTGTAGATAAAATGATCTTTTATCATTCCTTTAACTTCAAGTATTTCATCAAAATCGACGAGTTCCTCTAGTTCCACCATTTCAATATTTATCCTTGGTCGCGATTTCCCGTCCTTATCTAAAATATATGCAATTCCCCCGCTCATTCCCGCCGCAAAATTTAAACCAACGGAGCCTAGGATAATGACTCGTCCACCAGTCATGTATTCACAACCATGGTCGCCTACTGCCTCCACAACAACTCTTGCACCTGAGTTCCTCACGCAAAACCTCTCCCCACCGACACCACGCACATATGATTTACCTTTGGTGGCCCCATAGAATGCGACGTTTCCAACAATCACATTCTCTTCCGCTATATACTTAGCTTTTTTTGGCGGGTATATAATTACCTTTGCGCCAGAAAGGCCTTTGCAAAAATAGTCATTAGCATCGCCTTCAAGTTCCATTGTTATACCTCCGGCACCAAAAGCACAGAAGCTTTGTCCAGCTGAACCATGCAATTTAATAGCGATAGAATCTTCTGGTAAAGCTGCTTCTCCGTACTTGCGTGAGATCTCAGCAGAAAGAAGCGTTCCCGTAGTTCTATTAGTGTTCCTTATTGCTTTCTCTATAAATATTTTGTTGCCATTCTCTATGGCTGGCTTAGCCAATTTTATTAAGTCCTTATCCAAGGCAACATCTAAATCGAAACTCTGGCAATCCTGTTGGTAAGATGCACATCCCAAAGGTGAATCAACTCTATAAAGCAGCCTATCCAGGTTAAGGTGCCTTGCTTTCCAATGATCTATATCGCCTCGCATTTTTAATAAGTCTGACCTACCCACCATTTCGTTGATTGTTCTAATCCCAATTCTAGCCATAAGCTCTCTGATTTCTCTGGCAAGAAAAGTAAAATAATTAACTATGTGTTCAGGGTTGCCAGGAAAGTTTTTCCGTAACTCAGCATTTTGTGTGGCCACTCCTACAGGACATAAGTTGAGATGGCATTTGCGCATCATCACACACCCAGATACAATTAATACTCCTGTTGCGACACCCCACTCTTCTGCACCCAGCAATGTTGCAATAACACAGTCAAGTCCAGTAAGAATTCTACCGTCAGTCTGTACGACTATCCTGCTCCTTAGATTATTTTCCATCAGAACTTGATGAGTCTCAGCAAGCCCTAGTTCCCATGGTAGACCGGCATGTTTAATAGAGCTACGAGGGGAAGCGCCAGTTCCTCCATCATGACCTGATATTAACACCGCTTCAGAATGTCCTTTACATACACCAGCTGCTATTGTGCCTACACCTACTTCAGAAACCAGTTTTACGTTTATACGAGCCTTATCGTTGCTGTTTTTTAGGTCAAAAATTAACTGAGCCAGGTCTTCGATTGAATAAATATCGTGATGTGGAGGAGGCGATATTAGGCCAACACCAGGTGTAGAGTGCCGAATTCTAGCTATGACTTTATCAACTTTTGGACCAGGAAGTTGCCCACCTTCTCCAGGCTTAGCACCCTGCGCCATTTTAATTTGAAGTTCATCAGCATTCACAAGGTAATTAGAAGTCACTCCAAATCGGCCCGATGCAACTTGCTTTATTGCTGAACGTTTACTGTCACCATTCGAAGTCACTTTAAACCTTTCAGGATCTTCGCCCCCTTCCCCAGTGTTACTTCTGCCATGAAGCCTGTTCATTGCTATGGCAATATTTTCATGAGCCTCCTTACTAATTGACCCAAAAGACATTGCGCCTGTAAAAAACCGCCTTACAATGTTTTCAATAGGCTCTACTTCATCCATAGAAACTGGAACACTATCCTTGAGGTCTAGTAACCCACGAATTGTATACAACTCATTAGCCTGATCATCAATTAACTCAGAGTACTGTTTGAATGTTTGATAGTCATTGTGTCTGGTAGAACGTTGTAATAATTGAATACTGTCAGGGTTATGTGTATGGCGTTCACCCCTAGCTCTCCAATGATGACTGCCACCTGGTTCCAAGTTGGTAGCTTTAAAATATCTTTCGACCTCATGGTAGGCATACTTGTGGCGTATCAAGCACTCCTTTTCTACAACATTAATTCCTATACCGCCAAGGCGAGATGCTGTCCCGACAAAGTATTTCTCAATCAGCTCATCACTTAACCCCACAGCTTCAAATATCTGTGCACCAATATATGATTGTACAGTTGAAATGCCCATTTTAGACATTATTTTGAGCAAGCCCTTTCCGACCGCATTAATGTAATTATAAGTTGCTTTGTCTTTAGTTATTGTAGAGTTCAATTCATTACGAAGTCGCATATCTTCGACTGTTTCAAAAGCAAGATATGGGTTAACGGCACTTGCTCCATAACCTAATAGACATGCGAAATGATGTACTGCGTTTGCCTCTCCAGTCTCCACCACAAGACCACATCGAGCCCTAGTTCCTTCACGAATTAAATGGTGATGTACAGCTGCCGTCGCCAAAAGCGAGGGTATGGGAACGTTAATATTATCGACTTTACGATCTGAAAGAATAATAACATTGTATCCCTCGGAGATAGCCTGTGTGGAGCAGTCACATATAGTGTCAAGTGCCGCTTGAAGTGATCCTTCAGCTTTCGTAGCTTCAAAAACCGCATCAATTGTTATTGCCCTCCAATGTGCAAGATTGATTTTTCTTAACTTTTCAAGCTCGTCATTGGTAATAACTGGTTGTGGAATTTCTATCACCCTACAATGATCTTTACCTTCCGTAAGTAGGTGACCTTGCGAGCCTATAAAGGCTGTCAGAGACATCACAGACTCTTCACGAATTGGATCAATAGGAGGATTTGTCACTTGTGCAAAAAGTTGGTAGAAATAGTTGAATAGAGTTTGTGGTTGATCTGATAAAACTGCTACAGGCACATCGTTTCCCATAGATCCAATTGGTTCTTTTCCATCATTAACCATTGGTTGCATGATTATGGCCAAATCTTCACGGGTATAACCAAAAACTGCCTGTCGTTGTGTTAGTGTGTTGTGATCCGGTTGATGTGGTGATTTAACAGATCCAAGTTCTTCCAAGACTAGCTTGCCTTCAGCAAGCCAACGTGCATATGGCCGTTCTGAAGCTAAGCGCTCTTTCAATTCCCCGTCTGGAATTATCCTATGCTCTTCAAGGCTTGCAACAAACATTCTTCCTGGTTGCAGTCGACCTTTAAGGACTACTTTCTCCGGTGGAACATCCAATACACCAGTTTCCGAAGCCATTATTAGTATATTATCATCTGTCAACATATACCGAGATGGTCTAAGCCCATTTCGATCAAGAGTTGCACCAATCACTTCTCCATCTGTAAACGCAATAGACGCAGGACCATCCCATGGCTCCATCAAAGTGGCGTGAAACTCATAAAAAGAACGTTTTGATTTTGTCATCTCTTTATTCTTTTGCCATTCTTCAGGTATGAGCATGCTCATTACATGTGGTATTGAACGGCCGGACAGCACAAGTAGTTCTACTGCATTATCTATGATAGCTGAGTCAGATTGGGTATCGTTGATTACTGGCACCATCATTTTTATTTCTTCAGGTGTGTAAAGGTCAGACTGAAAAAGTGATTCTCGCGCCTTCATCCAATTAACATTACCCCGCAAAGTGTTAATCTCACCGTTATGGGCTAAGTATCTAAAGGGCTGAGCGAGCGGCCAACTTGGCATTGTGTTCGTAGAAAATCTACTATGGACAAGGGCCAAAGCAGACTTCAAAGATGGGTCACTAAGGTCTGGGAAATACTTGGCAACTTGCAGAGACATAAGCATTCCTTTGTATGTCATGGTCTTGTATGAGAGGGACGATACGTAGTACTTATTATTAATTCCTAGCTGATGTTTGGCCATCATCTGCTTTGCGGCCCATTTCCTGATAACGTATAACTTGCGTTCAAAAGAAGCTGGACTGGGAGCGTTATCTCCACGTTCGATAAATACCTGCATCATTTTTGGTTCGACGCTTTTGACCATTGATCCAAGGCTAGAATTGTTTGTTGGCACATCTCGCCAACCAATTACCTTTTGTCCCAAATCAGAGACGCAATCTTCAAAGGTCTGTTTTGCTGCTTCTCGTTCGTCATTATCACTTGGGAAAAAAATTATTCCGCTACCGTAGTCACCAAATGGTGGCAATTTAATTCCAAGGATTTCACATTCCTTGCGTAGAAAAGCATCCGGCATTTGAATAAGCAGTCCTGCCCCATCACCAGAGTTTGGCTCAGCACCAACAGCACCACGGTGCTCAAGGTTTTCTAAGATCTCTATTCCTTGCTTAACAACGGTATGTGTCTTATTGTTATTGAGGTCAGCTATAAACCCAACACCGCAAGCGTCGTGCTCATACCATGGCTCATGCATTCCGCGCTTATTGTGAAAACTGCTAGTGCTCATAAAATAATCTCTTTACAGTCGATTGAACCACTTTGTCGTCTGCTAATTTGTTCGTCCTATTGAATGGAAGCATCTGTACCAACCTCTAACACCGTCATCTATAGCGCATTGGCTATGTTGGCAAATGCATTAGCAAGTTGCTGTAATGCTGTTGCCTCGCTTTAACACAGTTGCAAAATCATTTATTCAATGGCAGGTAACGACAGCAGTTTTATAGCTTGATTTTTCCGCATTAACTTAACGCAACTGCCTTACGCATTCAGCAAAAAAACAGTTTACAGAAAAACACCCGCCAGACATCTCACCTAAAGGTCGTGACAACGCAAGTCACCTGTTCGAGCAAACCACCTATGAGAGACAAACACCCGATCAGCTTGCGTAACACGAATGCCGCGCAATCAAAAACAAGATAACATAAAACAACAAAAATTCAAAACTTCACTTGCACAAAATGTGGATTTTAGTTACAGCATTCTTACGAGATTAGTTTTCATTATTCGAATTGTTAAATCTAATAATTTAACACCTGCTTATAGCAGTTTGCGTGCAATAAAAGCTTTTTTAATGACTAACATCGCTTGCTGTTTGTTAATAGACACAACTCACAGCGAACTAAATAAATTACCTCTACTGTTTTACTTTATATTCCATTAACTGTTAACAAAAACTCTTTTGCAACCTACATGTACTACCAGCCACTTGGATTTAGACACCAACTTTACCCTTCAGCACAATTGCATCTGAAACTAATTGATGAAGACTTGCTACAACCTCCATGTCAATGCCGTAGGATGGGAGAACTTTTGTAAATTGGGCTTTGCAGATGGCACAAATCATGGCCATAGTGTTAACGCCTCTTTCTTTCATCACTTCATGTAGTGCTTCTGCCCTTGGAAGGGCACCCTGCACACGCAGTTCTATCAGTTCATCGGTTAACAAGCCTCCTCCGCCACCGCAACAGAACGTTAGCTCCCTTATAGTTTCAGAGTCCATTTCCACAAAATTACCACAAACTTTCTTGATAAGTTTTCTGGGAATTTCAAACTGTCCTCCACTGCTGTCACCCATACGTGATCCACGCGAAACATTACAAGAGTCATGGAAAGTAACCACGCGGTTGTCATTCGCTGTAAGGTCTACTTTTATCGCATCACGATCGAGCAACTCCAAAGTAAATTCGCAGATATGGGTTGGATTTTTATATTTTTTATCCAAAAAGTCAAACGGACCTATTAGAGTGTTCCAAAAACTGTAGGCTACTCTCCATGCATGGCCACACTCACCAACGATTACACGTTTTACTTTTAGCTCACGGGCCGCATCTTTGATCCGAGTGGCAACTTTTTGCATAGTTTCATAGTTACCAATAAACATACCAAAGTTGGCAAACTCAGATGCATATGAGCTGACCGTCCAAGAAATTCCCGCTTCGTGAAACACCTTGGCATAACCCATGAAGCCCTCTATATGGGGCGTGCTAAAAAAGTCGGCTGAGGGTGCTATCAGCAATACATCTGCGCCCTCTTGATCTAGGGGGAATTTTACTGGTACGCCTGTTTCTTCTTCCACATCTTCTTCTAAAAATTCAAGAGTGTTTGCTAGTGCCGGCTTTGTAAGGCCAAGATTATTACCTACATCCATCACCTTACCAAGGATTTCATTGCAATATTTTTGTCCAATTCCTGCAGTGTCCATTATCTCTCTAGCTGCCATCGATATTTCAGCGGTGTCAATACCATATGGGCAGTACACAGAACACCGCCGACACTGTGAACACTGGTGGAAGTAGCTGTACCATTCGGTCATCACATCCTCAGTAAGGTCCTCAGCTCCGGAAAGAACCGGAAATAGACTTCCACCTACCGTAAAGTTTTTTCTATAGACTTTGCGCATCAGTTCTTGTCGTGCAACAGGCATATTATTAGGGTCTTTGGTGCCTAAAAAATAGTGGCACTTATCGGCGCAAGAGCCACATCGAACACACGAATCTAGATATACCAGAAGGGATTTATATTTGCTAAGCAGGTCATCCATCTTTTCTATCGATTTTTCCTGCCAGTTTTCTACACGTGTTCCAGGGAAACCTAGATTATTGTTATGTTTTTCAGAAGCTTGGTTTGGTCTGTAATGAGATGTAGCTCCAGGCTCTATTTTAGGAATTTTTATCTCACCAGTAAGTTCAGGGGTTTCTATTTTATCTACCAATTTCCTATTCCTTTATAGCTGCTTACTCAAAAATATTACCTTTTAGCCCATGGATTAACGTGTCTCACATCTCTACTATTGTCCACTTGATTGCGAGAGGGTGAAAAAAATACCCCACCCATATGAATTAGCTTTGAAAATGGAAAATAGGCCATTAGTACTAGAACAAGCGTCAGGTGTAAAATAAACACTGGATCCATCGGTATATTTACTGGCGATAAAGATATAAGGGAAACCATAAATTCCTTGACCGAGGTAATATCGGCTCTGAATGAAAACTTCATTACTAAGCCAGTTATTGCAATTAGGCCTATCAGAATCAATACAAAGTAGTCTGCTCCTGTACTTATGTATTTAAGCCGGTCAACTAACACCCTTCTTAGAAACAAATAAATAGCCGTTATTGGCAATAATACACCGGCCCAAATACCGACTTCGGTGGCAAAAGAAACCAATTCAGGCACTGGAACCAAAAAATACCTTAAATGCCGAAGTAATACTAAGGCCAAAGCAAAATGAAAAAGGTACCCTCCTATCCAAGTCCATTTATTCCCTCTAAAGAGGGATGTGAATAATAAGAGTTCTCCCAACAACCTTGCCGCTACTCCCCCTCTGGAGGTTGGGGCTGGAGTAGTTGGAATTTTAAGGGGTGCTGGAGTGGTGGCATACTTAAATATTTTTGCAAGAAATCCTACAATAAAAAGAGTGGTAACTGCATAGCTTAAAAAAACAAATAAAACTGAAAGCGCACTAAGTCCACCCATTACTAATTTTTACCCAATAAAATATAGTTAGAAAATTTACTTCTGCTGAGCACATTAGCACCAACTATCCGATTTTACCTGTTGAAGGGTGATAAAGGGAAAAGTCAACAGAGAAACCCGCAACAAGGGACAACATCCCATAAGTCAATTTCAGATGTCTTGTCGAACTGCTGATTTTTTCTGATGTTATACACAACCTGTTGGTTTTGGCAGTCCGGCAATCTTGCAAGCCTGTTTTGCTGGCCCTCCTGGGTATAGCTCGTAAAGATATTTTGTATTCCCCTTTTCCTTCCCCAGTTTTTTTCCTATTGCCTTTGTAAGAATCCTTATCATGGGAGCAATCCTGTATTCTTCATAGTACTCACGTAAAAAATTAACGACCTCCCAGTGAGATTCACTCATATCAACCCCTTCGTCTTCTGCAAGCCACTTTGCCGCATCCTCATTCCATTGATCGATGTTGGCTAGGTAGCCATCTTCATCGGTTTCGTAAGTGACTCCATTGACCTCGAATGCCATGTTCCATCTCCTGTTAAATTATAATGTTCGTGTTTAGTTGTATACTCGCTCAATAAAAAAGACCTAAGGTACCGATTGCCAAAAGGGTATCAGCACATTGTAACAATTTCTTCTACAAACCCATCCCCATCTCAATATATCCACAAGGACACACTTCAGCACAAACGTGGCAACCAACACACTTAGTGTAGTCAGTGAACATCACCATACCTTGCCCGGCTTTTTTATCCCTCTCAATGGCTTCATATGGGCAGAAAACGCGGCACTGGTCACAGACCATACAAAGCCCGCAGCTCATGCATCGTGAAGATTCTTCAATGGCCTGTTCTTTAGTAAGAGTCTGATAAATTTCCTGAAAACCAAAGTCACGAATATCCGTCATTGATGATTGTTCTTGGTTTCGTGGTTTACTAGAATAGTACCCTAGGAGCATTTTATCTTCTTTTGCTACACGAGCTCTCGGCAAATTAAGCTGCTGCCTTCCGTTTAGATAATCGTCAATAGCACGAGCCGACATGCGTCCTTCACCAACAGAGCGAGTTGAAATACCAAGTCCCAACACGTCACCACCAGCGAACACACCTTTTTCTTTGGTCATATTAGTTTTCTTGTCAACAGACACCCATCCCCACTCATCACCAAGAGCCGAAAGTCCGCCAACAAGGTCAGGCTTTTGGCCAATACCTACGATTAACGAAGTTAATGGTAGCTCAAACTCTGAATTAGTCACAGGTTCAGGCCGGCGTCTACCAGAGCTATCTGGCTCACCTAATTCCATCTTTATACATCGAATGGCAACCGCACGGCCTTCATCGCAAATAACTTCTACGGGTGCTGTAAGATATTCTATTTTAATCCCTTCTTCTATGGCCTCGTCAATGTCACGCTGTATGGCTGGCATTTCGGCACGAGTTCTTCTGTAAAGAATTGTCACATTAGAGCCCATTCGCTCTGAAACAAATGCCGAATCAAGTGCTGCTTTATCTGTACTATCAGTTTCTCCTGACCTCTCTATGGACGACTTCCCATTTTCTTCACCTTCATTGGCAAGTGCAATTCGAAGCGATGATCTTGCCGCGTCAATCGCTGAATCTCCTCCACCAATTACAACAACTTTCTCGCCAATATCTACTTTTAAACCACTGTTGACTCGATTAAGATAGCTTGCAGCAGTAAAAACATTAGCGGCGCCTTCACCAGGGACACCAAGATTAGAGCCTTTATGCGCACCCCCAGCAAAATATACAGCATCAAAATCATTAGAAATCTGATCAAACGGAATATCCCGTCCAACCTTAACTCCGCATTTTAGATCGACTCCAACATCCAAAATATTTTGTATTTCGGCGTCTAGTATGTCACGTGGCAGTCTATAAACTGGAATACCATAACGAAGCATCCCGCCCGGCTTTTCGAAAGCTTCATATAATGTAACATTGTGGCCTCTACGGGCGAGTTGATAAGAGCATGATAAGCCGGAGGGACCAGCCCCAATCACAGCTACTTTTTTCCCACTAGTTTCTTCGGTTAGTTTGGTCAACTTCAAACCACGTTTAATTCCCCAGTCACCAATAAAGCGCTCCATATTGTTTATAGCAACAGCTCCATCAGTAATGTGTTTGCGGTTGCACCCGTCCTCACATGGATGTGGGCATATTCTGCCGTGTGTGGCTGGCATTGGGTTCTTGTCTGTGAGAATACGCCAAGCTTCATCAATTGAGCTATCCAAGTCACGCTTGAACTCTTCCGCTTGTGATATTTGCGTCAAGTAACCTCGAATATCTTCACTCGAAGGGCATTCAAAACGGCATGGGGGGAGTTTTCTAACATAGGTTGGACATTTCCAGCTTTTACCAAATGTTACAACAACTTCATCAGGCTCTGCTGCCTGCAGATTCATTTCACCTGAGTTAATTTGCTCTATTGCGGAATGATTGTCTGCGTCCATTTCTCCTCCTACAACCTTACATGTGAAGAAGTATTGAAGGTGTTGCGCGAACTTTCTGAATAGTCAATATGATATTTAGTAAAAGGAAACCCAGTAAGATCAAAAAAATTCTTCCAACCAATTCTTTCAACCCATTCTCCCATACGTTCATACTTTTTCGCCGAATTTCTGTACACTTCCAATATCCTTTTTACTGCCTCGCCGACTTCAGGCCAACGAGGTGCATTGTTTGGAAGGCCCCAAACTGCTAATTTCATAAAAGATGGGCCACTACGAGTACTGGCAGTCTTACCTCCAAGCCATATGGAAAGTGTGTCAGTCTCGGCATCACGAATCTCCATAGTAGGACATTGGCCATGACAAGCCCCGCAGTACATGCATTTTTCCTCAACAACCTCAAGAGTGGTTGATCCACCATTCTCTTGTCGGGGCCGTATGGCTGCCACAGGGCAGATTGCAACTACCTTAGGCAACTCACAAATACTTACCCCTTCAGGTTTGGTAACCGGTGGATGGTGATGTTGGAGGTTAATAGCAATATCCGCCTGGCCCCCGCAGTTGATCGAGCAGCACGATGCTGTTATTTTAACTCGGGCAGGAAGATTGTTATCAGTAATAAAATCACTGTAAAGCTCGTCCATCAGAGCCTTTACAGATCCAGCAGCATCAGTACCCGGCAAATTGCAGTGCATCCAACCTTGTGTATGTGTTACGTTGGAAATAGAGTGGCCTGTGCCACCTACGGGAAAACCAAGCTCTTCATTAATTGCTTTTATACATGGATCGACGTCTGATTCATTTGCCAATAAAAATTCAATATTAGCACGGCTGGTAAATCGAAGGTGGCCCTGGCAGTACCTGTCGGCAATATCACAAATTAGTCTTATTTTATCTACACTCAACGTTCTAGTTGATCCGGCGCGAACAGTGAAGAGCTTTTCACCACTTGTGCTTACATGGACCAAAACACCTGGTCGTAGTTTCTCATGATAATCCCACTTGCCGTAATTTTCCACCATCACGGGATGCAGGTTCTTCTTATAATCCGGAGCCCCATTATCGCGTGGGGCCATCTTTTTTGCAGTTGCGCTCATAGACTTGTTACCTCACTAGTATCTATGCATTAAAAGCATTAGTTTCAAACAGATTCAACGGATTCAACTTCTTCATTTCGTATTGCCGGGTCATGAACCGGCTCGCCGTCAATTTTAGGAGCAGAAAGTTCCTCAAACTTGATGTAAGGCGAAGTAGTTGGATGCTTAATCATCTGCGGGTCAGGTTCAAGCCCAATTCCTTCAAGGAATGCAGCAAGACCAATCCGATTAATGAATTCACCCACACGTTCGTGGTCCATGCCATTTTCACCCCAAAAATCCCAAATTCTTTCAACCAAGTCTGTAAGCTTCTTATAATCCGCTTCAGTCTCTAGTTTGATGAATGGTACTAACACAGAGCTCATGGTATCACCAATCTTCAAAGTTCGCTTACCGCCAAGTAAAATGGTTGCGCCTCTGTCTTTCCCTGGTTTCAATGCTTTATGCATGACATTTATACAATGCATGCAACGCACACAGTTATCGTCATCAACTATAATTTGGTTGTCCTTTAGCTGTATACAGTCAGTGGGACAACGAGTAATTACATTCTCAACTACGTAATCGGATCCATTTTCTTGTACAAATTTGGCCACTTCTTCTTGGTCAATCTGCATAGGACCCCGCCATGTACCAATAATAGGCATATCAGAGCGTTGCATGGAACACGAGCAGTCATTGGCACATCCTGATAATTTGAACTTGTATTTATAAGGGAATTCTGGCCGGTGGAGTTGACTGATGAAAGTGTTGGTGAGATGCGTGGTGAGGTCGATAGTATCAAAACATGCCATCTCGCACCTAGCCTCTCCAACACAACAAGACAATGTCCTTAGTGCACCACCAGAGCCGCCTAAATCCCAGCCATGCTCCATCAAATCTTCAGCCGCCTCATATGTACTTTTGTTGTCTGTTCCCAATAACAGAATATCGCCAGTCATGCCATGTAACTGTATAATGCCAGCCCCATGTTTATCCCATATATCGCAAAGCTCACGGAGAGTTTCCGTGCTATAAACCCATCCAGAAGGTGGAATAATACGAATTGTATGGAATTGTGCAATGTCAGGGTACTCATCTGAAAGCTCAGAGTATCGAGCTATAACACCGCCTCCATAGCCATCCACATTCAACACTGTGCCTTGCCAGTAGTTCCAAAGATCTTTGTAGGACTGGTTCATCTGCCCTAGAAGCTGTTCAACTTGTGGTTTTCTCTCCCCTAGTTGTTTGAGATCTGCAATGAAACTCGGCCATTCGCCTTCAATCAATTCATCAACTAGTGAGGTATCATATTTTTGCTTAGTCATACCTTCCCCTTTCAGCATTTTCACAAAATACTTGAGTAGATTAGGTTAATATCATAAAAACTCTGCAATGGTAGTATAAAGCAATACTACTTTACTACAGCTATGTACGTTAGATGCTATTAGCTCTATATGGATTCGAAAACTTGCTGGGAATTAACACTAATTTGAGATCATGATTAGCAATATAAGCACTGCAGTTTATTATTTAATCAATCGACACTTGGCATTCTAGCGATAATGGTCATGTTTCCAATATGTTATTCACTTGTCCTGCTTTACAGGCTAGTCTAAATATTTACGTGGTAATTAAAGATTATTTTGGATATATATAACTCCACCTAATAATAAAGACTGTTTAAATGGTTGTTATGAGGGCAGTTTAGTCTTTACTTTCAGAAAGTAAAGAAAGATTAACGTTAAAAGCAATTTTGAATTTGGTTATTTCACTGGCTTAGCAAACAAAATACCATGTCAAACCTAAAGAGTTACGAGTACCATCTTCCAAAAAAGTTGATTGCCCAACGCCCAGCATCTAAACGTGATGCAAGTAGATTGCTAAACATACACCGTGATGATAAGTCAGTCACACACCTTAAGTTCCGTGATTTTCCAAGTCTTCTTAATAGTAACGATCTTTTGGTTATTAACGATTCTGCTGTTTTTCCGGCTAGATTAAAAGCAAGAAGAAGTACTGGCGCTACAATAGAAATTTTGCTTGTGCGTAACCTTGGTAAAGGTGCTTGGACTGCTTTGATAAAAGGGATTAGGAGGTTACACGTTGGTGAGCGGCTTAGAGTTGGTGAATCACATTTAACACTCATGCAAAAGCATGATACAGGTTCTGCTGAAATATGCTTTGAAAGTTCTGGTGACTCCAAAGACACAGTTGCCCAATATGGCATGATACCTCTACCGCCATACATATCAAGGCCAAATGATGAAACCGACAAAGAAGATTCTGTGCGTTATCAAACTGTTTTTGCTACGCAACCAGGTTCATGTGCCGCACCAACTGCCGGGCTTCATTTTACAAAGGAAATAATACATTCTATAAAGACTAGGGGTGTCAAGATTGTTAATATAACCTTGCATGTCGGTCCAGGCACATTTAGGCCAATTAAATCAGATAATATAGACGACCACATAATCGACAATGAACTATACTCAGTATCAACCAGTGCTGCACAGGCCATTAACAAGACAAAATCGGAAGGAGGCCGCATAGTCGCTGTAGGAACCACGGCGGTGAGAACACTCGAAAGTACAGCAGTTAATGGCTTAGTCGAACCCGGAAATGGTGAAACCAACCTTTTAATAAAGCCTGGGCACAAATTTGAAGTAGTGGATGCTCTTTTAACAAACTTTCATCTCCCTAAATCAACACTACTAATGTTAGTTGCTGCTTTTTCCGGCCGAGAGTTCATTGTTAATATATATAACCAAGCAATAAAAAAAGGTTATCGGTTCTACAGCTACGGTGATTGTATGTTCATACAGTAATAAGATTTACTGAGTTGTATTACTTAAACTAGATACCAAGTTTTATAAATTCAACAATTACTTAAGCAGCAAAGTGCTAAGTATTTTAGAAACCTTTTCTAAAACATCTTTTTCGTGTACCCGACCATCTTCAAAAACGCTCCGAACAGATGAAAAAGTAAGCATTCTTATAAGAGTTTTATTTATATTATTTGCACCGACTATGCTTGGCCTGTTTAATTGTCTAGTTGCTTCTTCCTCCAAATCACCCGGGCATACTAAATAACACTTAATGCCTGGGTTAACCAAAGCCAAATCACTTAATAGAACAACACTATACAAGAGATCTCCACTACTCTCTATTACAAATGCTGCAACAGCCCCTGATTGATCAAACCATATAACACAAACATCTGTCGCTAACGCCGCCGCTGCCTCTTCCATTGAATCAGGTATTGTTGCCAGCATAGAAGGAAATTTCGGGATTTCGCCATCCTCAATCGGCCTGCCACGATACCTCGAATTCGACCAGATTTTGTGTCCACGTTTTTCACCAAGTTGAAGCAAGAGGTACGCTGTTTTAATCATTGGCACTGAAGGTGGCAATGAGTAATTAATTCCACTAGGCGGAATTGCGATAACACCAACATTGGTTTTAAAAGTTTTAAAACTACTGCTATCATTTGACACATCTGATCTTTCCCCAGCTGACAGCATAGCCTTTAAAACAACCTCACCATCGTGTGAAGTGAATTCGGCAGGCGAGTTACGAAAATAATCAGTCCACATATTAGGGTTTTCCATATTGTGAAAAATGCTCAACCTGTCTTGCAAAGAAACTGGACTTATTATTTGATCTATGCTTGTTTGTACCATCAATTTGACTTGAACTCTGCACGGCAAAAAATCATCTTTGAATAAAGGTGTATTGTCCATGTATGGCGCACCAACCACTTCTAGGGCGCCACAAAACCCAGATTTGTCTTTATTAAAGCAAAGAAGAACGTCACCCTGGCTTAACATCTGAACAGATCGCCATTTTCGCTTTGAAAACCCTGTGACGCTATTTTCTGAATCTAAAAACTCTTCCCACGCATTGTTAGTGAAAAGGTTTATCCAAAAACTTCTACCCATCAGTCACATCCCATTTATATTTTATTAGTATGCCCTAATGTTCATTTTACCAGACACCCGGACTGCTTTTGAAGCTAATGGGTTTATATGATTTTGTGTCATTAAGACCACAGTTTGTAACGAATCTTTCATCGTTTAGAGTATAATGTACATTTCTTACTTGTTGGCCTATGGGATATAAGATAAAACTAGACGTCTTCGAAGGTCCTCTTGACCTGTTGCTACACCTTATAAAGGATAACGAGGTAGATATATATGAAATACCTATCGCGTTGATTACTAAGCAATATCTCGAGTACATAGAGGTAATGAATTCACTCAACCTTGAAATAGCTGGCGACTACCTTTTGATGGCCTCCCAATTAACCTACATTAAATCAAAACTGCTACTCCCAAACCACGAACAAGAGCTAGAAGAAATGGATAATGTAGATCCGCGTGAAGAACTGGTTGCCAAATTAATTGAATACAAAAAGTTTAAAGAAGCTTCTCAAGAGCTTAAAACTAGGGAATTAAACCAAAGCATGGTATTTACACGCACGCATGGCAGCCATGAAATTCCAAAGGATGCTGATCTGTTGATTGAGGTTAACGTTTTTGAACTACTTAAATCATTCAAGAAAATTCTTGATGATTATAAAGGTGATCGAGAGCTTTCTGTCTCACTCGACGAAATATCAGTTACAGAAAAAATCAATCAAGTAATGACCTTGTTAGAAAAAGCCGAATATGCGACTTTTGGTGACTTATTTTTAGATGGCCGGTCAAAGGCCGAGATTGTAGCCACTTTTCTTGCTCTCCTAGAACTCATGAAACTCAGATTATTGCGAGTAGTCCAAGTACACGCTAGTGGAGAAATGATGATTTACAGATACACCGATGGTGATAGTAGAACAATAGATGACCAACGTGAAAAAGAATGGCCAAAAAAAAATAAAGGCTCAAGTAAGAACAGCGACAATGGTACGAAGAAGTCTGCGATTGAAAATAATAACAACGACCCGCTTAACGATAAGTAAAATAGAATTCGATAAAGCATTAAGGAGAGACAATGGACCGACAGGAAGCCAAAGGAATAATTGAGACAATTCTTTTCGTAGCCGACACACCCATCAGAATTTCCACTTTTGTAGAATTGCTTAATTCTAAATACGCTGATGAAGAAATTATTGCCCTATTAAACGAGTTGAAGGAAGATTATGATGGGAGAGTGTTTCAACTCGTTGAAATAGCTGGTGGGTGGCGCATGCAGACAAGAAAGCAGTTCGGACCATGGATCACAGCTTATTACAAAACGGAACACGGCCAAAAACTATCACGTGCCTCATTGGAAGTCCTTGCCATTGTATCTTACCGCCAACCCATTACCAGAACGGAAGTAGATGATATTCGTGGAGTTGATTCTGGGGGTGTGCTACGTGGATTAATTGACAAAGGCCTTGTTAGGATTATGGGAAGGCGAAAGCTCCCAGGGAGACCAATCATATACGGCACAACTGTTCGGTTTTTAGAATACTTTGGCCTTTCAAGTTTAGCGGATATGCCGACACTGGATGAATTTAATAATGAGCTTGACAGTAAGTTAAGTGATAACGAAAGACAAGCAATAATATCTTTTTCAGCAACGAACCCGAAAGAACTAAATGGCGAGGAAAACTTTGCTAGTGTAAAAAGTGACCAGAACGAATCAGATGAAACTTCTGCTGATGACAACATCAACGCAGTCAACAAAGATAAAAAGTGCTAGATTGTCAGGAAAAACATTGAATAGTATAAAAACTAGTCCTAACACCAGTAATGAGCCTGGTTCCCAAGCAAAACCTAGATCGGAAAATAGACAAGGTAACATGAGACTTCACAAAATTCTGGCCCGAGATGGTTCAATTTCTCTTCGAGCTGCTGAGAGGGCAATTACAATGGGCAGAGTAACTGTGAACGGTGTAGCTATAACACAGAAAGGCGCCAATGCTGACCCCAATAAGGATGTGATAACTATCGATGAACGAAAAATATCAGGCACACCCACACGTGTTTATTTGATACTCAACAAGCCAAAAGGATATATTTGCTCACGCCACGATGAAAAAGGTCGCAAAACCGTAATGGATCTAGTTCCTGATAACTATCAAAACTTATATCCAGTTGGTCGACTTGATTACAATAGTGAAGGTCTATTGTTACTAACAAACGATGGGGACTTTACTCAGTTAGTTTTAGCCCCGAAGAATCATATCGACCGAACATACATGGTTAAAGTAAGGAATTTACCCACAGTGGCAACACTAAATAAGATGGAGTCTGGTATTACGATAAACCGAGTGAAGCTGAAGGCTGGGTCAGTTAGGATGAATGAATCCACGGATTCTGGTGCATGGCTTAGATTTGTTTTAACTGAAGGGAAAAAACACCAAATAAGAAAGTTGTGTGAAACCCTTGGTCACCCAGTACAAAAACTCAAACGTGTGTCTATTGGACCGATTACACTGGGCAACCTTAAACCAGGAGAGTCACGGCACTTATCAATAGAGGTTGTTAATAGGATAAAAAAAGATGCTGGCACAACGCGTAGTAGAAAATGATAGGAAAAACTATAATTGGAAAAGCACCCACAAGGATTGATCTTGCTGGAGGAACACTAGATATTTGGCCATTAAACCTAATGTTTTCTTCTCCTGTCACTGTCAACTTGGCAATTGACATTATGGCAAAAGTAAAGATACAGACCAGAAAAGACAAAAAAATCGTTATTCAATCAGTCGATCAGAAAGAACTGGTTAAATTTAATTCAGCCAAGTCCATGCACCATAAGCACAAGCTTAGTCTTCTAAGCAGGATTGTTGAGCATTTCCTTGAGGGAACAAACTCGCGAGGTTTAAAGATAATAACAGACTCGGAAGCACCCGCAGGAGCAGGTATAGCTGGCTCATCAGCACTCAACATTGCGATGTGTCATGCTATGGCTAATATAACAAATGTGCATTTATCAAAGTCGTACCTAATTAATATCGCTAAAGATATTGAAGCTGCACTCCTGGGAATACCAACAGGCTTGCAAGATTATGGTGCTGCTGTTTATGGATCAGGGGCGAGTTATACGTTTCCACCTGGTGGCATGAAACGAAAAAGGATCCCAGCAAAAGCAGTTAATTGGCTGTCCAGTAATCTGCTTCTTTTCTATTCTGGCACACCACGTTTGTCCGGCGTCAACAACTGGGATTTATTTAAAAATATAATAGAAAAGGATAAAAAAACTATCTGTTGCTTCAAAGAAATAGCAAAACACTCTTTTTTAGCATCAGAAACATTGATGGCTGGAAATTATAGCGCCTTTACAAAAGCAGTTAATGATGAATGGACAGTAAGACATGAATTATTTAAGAACATTTCAACAAAAAAAATAGACCATGCCATGAAAAAGGCATTTTCATTAGGAGCTTTAGCTGCCAGAATTTGTGGTGCTGGTGGCGGGGGATGCTTCATACTTATTGCCCCACCACAAATACAATCAGACTTAATTAAAGCCGTTGCTAACGTCGGGTGTAAGCACTTATCCTTTAACCCAGCCCAGCACGGTGTTCACTCATACAATTAAATCTGACAAATCTTTCCAATAAAGACATGTAATTAAATTCGGTTCAATACTGCATGCTAGCTCTCTCCTACTTTGAAAGATAAATTACTTTAGGTTACAATAAAAGGAGTGAAAAGACTCATAGTGCGACTAAGAGGTATTTCGATAAAATGATGGAAAGAAAAACACCACAGTTAGCAGCTATAAAACAGGTATTTATAGATAACCATAGCCCAATGCGTCTTGAGGAGGTTTTAAATAAAGCCAAATCCATCGTTCCTGGATTAGGGCAAGCCACAGTCTATAGATGGATAAAAAATCTCTTAAAAATAGGGTGGATAGTCGCAGTGAACGGTCCAAACTCGTCAATATTATATGAAAAAGCAGGTAAAGGTCATCACCATCATTTTTTCTGTAGAAGATGCGGGTCTATGCACGAGATTCAAGGCACATGTATTGAAGCAAGCAATGTCTCTATCCCAAGTGGATTCGTAGTGGAGGATCATGAGCTTACTATTTACGGTTTGTGCCCTTCCTGCTCATAATATTATGTTGAAAAACCAAAAACCATGGGGTAACTATCAAAACCTAATTGAAGATTCCGATTACAAACTTAAAAGAATAGAAGTTGCTCCTGGCGGTCGTCTCAGCTATCAGAAGCACAGCCGTCGGGCTGAGCATTGGGTAGTAGTCAGGGGTACTGCAATAGTAACAATCGAAGGAATTGAACATTGTTTAGAGGCTGGAGATAGCATTGATATTCCAGTTCAAGCAGCACACAGAGTGAGTAATCCTGGAGCAGACCCACTATTGTTTGTCGAAGTTCAATTTGGTGATTATTTCGGTGAGGACGACATAATAAGACTGGAGGATGATTACGGAAGAACTAAAAACCAATGAATAACATATCAAAAGCACTTATATTAGTAATAATACTGACGGCTATTATTGGATTCATCATCCTTGTAATGGTGAACGGTGATAAATTGTTTCATATCCTGCCAAAGGACTTGTTGGAATTTATGGGCTTTATCGTTGGCAGTCTAGTGTATGTTGCTTCTGTTGCAGGGATTTTTCTTTTTAGAAATAAAAAAGAAGACTAGCACATCCAAGTATACACTGAAGTAAACCTTACACTCTCACACCATAAAAAAGGGGGGAGTTGGTAGAGTGGCTGGTTTATTTCCTGATAATATTAAAAGTGGTCATAATAAGCTTATTTAGCCTTCTTGCGACAGTTCAACCTGCTTTAGCATGTGGGCATCGTCACGGACAACACCGATAGTAACCACATCACCAGTTTTGTAGGTTTCCAAAGCTCTGTACAAATCGTCCGGTGTTTTGATGTCCTTATCCTCAAGACTTACGATTATATCGCCTAAAAAAAGTCTGTCACCTCTTCTGCGCATTCCTTGCAAGCCTGCCACATCTGCCCCTGAGTTTGACAATACGTTGATTATTAGCACACCGTTTACAATACCAAATCTTCTTGCAAAACCTTCATGCGCAACATTAACGCCAAGAGTGGGCCTTACCAGTTTACCGTGGCGTATTAGTTCTGGAACCACTTTACTAACAACGTTAATAGGGACAGCAAAACCTATCCCTACGTTAGCACCCGATGGGCTAATAATGGATGTGTTGACACCTATCAGCCTACCTGCACTATCAATAAGTGGCCCACCTGAATTACCAGGATTTATAGCCGCATCTGTTTGAATAACTCCTTGAATGGTTCTTCCAGTAGGTGCCAATATTTCACGCCCAAGGGCACTTACTATTCCGGAAGTCATAGTTTGATCTAAACCAAATGGATTTCCAATAGCAAAAACTTTCTGGCCAATTGAAAGGTCTGCAGAATTTCCTATGGGTATAGGCATGAGCTTTTTGCCATTCGGATTTATTTGTAGCACGGCTAAATCCTTATCCGCAGCAACGCCAATTAGCTGAGCCTTCCACACTGAATTATCAGATAAAGTTACACTAACTTTACTGGCGCCTTTAATTACATGATAGTTTGTTACTATTCTCCCATTCTCATCCCATATAAACCCCGATCCTGTTCCACTGGGAATTGTGCTCTCATTTAAAGTGAAAAGATCAGTCCTTGTCGCCATGGTAGTTATGTAGACAACTGAAGGGGATGACAGTTTAAAAACATCTATGCTATTTTTTTCATCTGCAGCGAGATCACCCCTTGCCGTTACCAACCGGGGCTTTGTTTCGGGATCGTTCATGGGGACTGGCTTAGTCATGTACCAGTAGAATGTAGCGCCAATTATCAGCAGGAGAACAAGCTGGGCCGTGCTAACTTCCCATTTATTCTTATGACTTTTCATAGAAAATTACAGAAAACAGTTTTGGCATTTCCCTTGATTGTAAAAAGACTGTAGCTTTGTTTTTATTCTAACATTTTTGAATGATTGAAAGAATTCCTTTGTGAACATTCAATACCTTTGTACTGCATAGCCTACGGCAATAAAATTAAAAACTATTATAGGTTCGCGTCAAATTCGTTTCAGTTAATTGCTACTACTTTACAAGTTCTGGTTATTAGAACTCTTGGTCTATTACAATACAAAAATATTAATTTTATTGACCTTCATTCTTTAATACAAATCAGCCGTTCATGCATGGTAACCTAAGTTTATAATGAACATCGTGAAACAATTGGTTCTAATTTTTGCCTTTATGGCCTTAG
Organism: Nitrospinaceae bacterium UBA7883; assembly: GCA_002500605.1. Classification (GTDB taxonomy): domain Bacteria; phylum Nitrospinota_A; class UBA7883; order UBA7883; family UBA7883; genus UBA7883. The sequence goes on from DLRR01000007.1 coordinate 111,997, forward strand.
CCAATATATGCATTGCAGAAGGTGGTCAAATGACACAAAATAACATAAACACTAAGTCAGCAATTTTTGCAGGAGGCTGTTTCTGGTGTATGCAACATCCTTTTGACAATCTAGCTGGTGTTGTCCAAACTGTTCCAGGCTATTCTGGCGGTCATCTAGAAAATCCAAGTTATGAGCAAGTATCCAATGGTGGTACTGGGCATGCAGAGGTTGTTAAAGTAATCTACGATCCTTCAACAGTAACTTATCAAAAGCTCCTAGTTGTTTTTTGGAAAAACATTGACCCCGCTGATCCAAATGGGCAGTTCTGCGATCGTGGATCTCAATACCGATCTGGTATTTTTTATTATGATGGCGAGCAGAAGAAGGCAGCAGAGCAATCTCTAGAAGAACTTAGAAAAACTAAACAGTTTCAAAGTGAGATAGTGACAGAAATCACTAAAGCGAGCCATTTCTACGAAGCAGAAGAGTACCATGTAGACTATTACAAGAAGAACCCTATCAGGTATAACTACTACAGACAAAGCTGTGGAAGAGACAGAAGACTCAACCAACTTTGGGGTGGTTAGGGTTACGTTGAGCAATACATTTGTTATAAAATCAACATATCGGACGTTAATTTGTTAAAAAATTGATGGAGTTTTCCATATAAATGGGGAAAGTTGAATCAATAGCTAAAACCAATAATGAGTGGCGGGAAGCTTTGTCTAAAGAGCAATTCCATGTCTTAAGAGAAGAAGGCACAGAACCGGCTTTTACTAGCAAGCTTAACTATGAAAAACGTAAAGGGACTTATTTATGCGCAGGGTGCAGTATGGAGTTGTTTACTTCAGAAATGAAATACGATAGCAGGACTGGTTGGCCTAGTTTTAATGACGTTATTCCTGGACATGTGGAGACTAAAACCGATTATAAAGTTATATACCCTAGAACAGAATATCATTGCACCCAGTGCAAAGGTCATCAAGGGCATGTATTCAATGATGGTCCAAACCCAACAGGCAAGCGATACTGCAATAATGGGCTTGCACTAAAATTCAAGCCGTCAGAATAGTTAGATTGATTAACACTCCGATCAAAAAGCTTAATTCCTAGCTGTCATAAAAAATTCCTTTGTTTAGTACCCCGCTAAGTAAGAGCCACACAAAAAATGGCCCGCCGATAAGAGCGGTTACTACCCCAACCGGTATTTCTGCTGGTGCTATTACGGACCTCGCTATCGTATCACAGACAGTTAGAAAGACGCCTCCAAAGAGAAGTGTTGCAGGGGTAAGGTGCTGATGGTTTGGCCCTATAATAAGACGACAAATATGCGGTGACATCATTCCAACAAATCCAATTGGTCCACTTATTGCCACCACACCTCCAACCATCATTGATGTTGCAAAAAAGATAACATTTTTTACTTTCTTTATATCCACCCCGCGGCTAATGGCAATCTCATCTCCAGTAGTTATAAGATTTAACTCTTTGGTCATATATAACAATATCGCTCCGCCTGTGACGACAAAAGGAAGCATATTAAAAAGGCTGTCAAAACCAGAAACCTCAAAACCACCCATAAGCCAACGTACTATTCGGTACGACTGTGTATGATCAGAAATGTACTGAGTAAAAAGAATAACACTAGAGAAAAAGAAACTAATAGCCACACCAGCAAGTAGCATTGTAGCCGTAGAAAAGTTTCTACTCACCGTCGTCAGTCCGTAGAGTAATGCTACAGACAGGAGAGCTCCCATAAAAGCAAAGATTGATATCCCTGATGCTCCGGCAACGGAAAAAATTATGCCAAGTCGCACATACATTGCTGCTCCCAAAGATGCTCCGGCAGATACGCCAAGAGTAAACGGAGTAGCAAGCGGATTACGAAACATGGCCTGAAAGGCCATACCACTGAGCGCCAATCCACAACCAGCAACAAAGGACACCAATGTTCTTGGAATCCTTATTCGCCAAAAAATATCTTTTTCTATTCCTTCATAGCTTGGGTCGACCAGCATAGCTACAGTTACTTTAGTCATCCCAATAAAAGGGGCTACTAATAGTGTGCCTAGAGTTAACAACACTAGAACAGAAAAGAATAATATGAATTTAGCTGTTTTTGTCATTTAAGAAATAAAACTGGCTGGTTTCTATCAGCACTTAAGGCATAGTGAAATGGAATATCAAAAATCAGTTCAAGATTATTGTCTTCCAAAAGCTCCGCACTAGCACCATTAAAAACCACTTCACCATTTTTCAATGCTATTATCCTCTCGCTTGAAACAATGGCGTGATTAATATCATGTGTAACCGAAACAATGGTAACGTTTGATTGACGATTAATACTTTTCAAAATAGCGTTAATTTCCGATTGTCTTTTTGGGTCAAGAAATGTTGTTGGTTCATCCAGTAACATCATACTTGAGCCTTGTGCTAACGCAGCAGCAATGAATACTTTTTGACGTTCACCACCGCTTAAGGTATTTATTAGATTTTCGGAAAATTGTGTTGTCTCGGTTATTGCCATAGCAGATTCGACTGCCATTTTATCTTCTGAAGAGATTCGTGTAAAAGAGCTTAAGTGTGGGTAACGACCCATCATTACAAACTCCAGAACGGTAAATGGAAACATTGCACCCGCACCCTGGGGCACATAACTGAGGATTTTGGCAAGCTTTTTTTGGCTATACGATCCGAGTGGCAATGCATTAACAAAAACATTTCCGGAATTTTTGGGTAATATCTTTGCCATAACCTTGAGCAATGTTGTCTTGCCTGCGCCGTTGGGTCCAACAATAGAAACATACTCTCCCTTACGAACGGTAAGGGAGACATTGCGTAAAATATTTTTACCATTTATATCGTAAGCAATGTTCTTTACATCTATTGCTGTTTCCATTAGCTATCCCAATTTACCTTAGGATGGAAAGCTTTTGCCAACTTTTCGAGTATCAAGATAAATCTCGGGCCTGGTTTGGCGGCAAAGTTGTCCCCAAAAATATGAACTCTACCTTCTTTTACTGCTTTTAAATGCTTCAGGGCTGACCACTGTTTCAACACATCAACTTCAGTTATCGAAAGCTCAGCTAAGTCTGGCACGATATCTATGATTACATCGGGGTTTATTTTTAATATCCCCTCTTCAGAAGCAATGGGGTATTTTGAAGTCGACCCACCGAAGGCGTTTACACCACCAGATAGTGATATCATCTCATTAAAAAACCCATCTTTTCCGGCAATATAAATATCCGTTAAGCTGCCACTTCCCATGTTTCTTCCTACTGAGATTAAAATCCTTGGCTTGGGTAGCCCTGCTACCTTTAGTTTGATTTTATCTATTCTGGCCTGAAGTTTAGATACAAGTTCTTTTGCTTTCTTAGCTACTTCACAAGTATTACCAATCAATTCCATTGAGTTTAGTATTTCGCTTACACTTTGATTGTCCAGCATTAAAGTACTAATCCCAAGTTCATTAGCCCTCAGCTTAAAAGCGGTGTGGACAGAAAGAATCATTGTTATACTTGGCTTAAGAGTAAGTATAGCCTCGTTGTTTGGATAGAAATATCCACCTACTTTGTTTATTTCTTTTGCCTTTGGTGGATAGTCGCAATACGTTGTAACACCAACTAGATTACTACCAAGATCTAGTGCAAACAGGGTTTCGGTAATGCTTGGAGCTAGTGAGATAATTCTTTTACAATTTGGTGGTTTGTTGGGAGCATTTGCTAATTCGATAGCTGAGCTGCTGCTATTTGTAGTCAAGGATTTCCCCCAATACGCAAACGCAAAGGAAAAAATTATGACTAGCGCTAAAACAAATTTTCCTACATCCATTATCTATATGTGGCTTTTTATTAAAATTTTTCCTCTAGATTATCATTAGACATCCGTAAAACGTTTATTTTAAATTTAATTGAGTTTTTGCTATTGCCTAAATTTAAATAGCAGCTAATAATTTAATGCTTTATACAATAAAGATAATATTACAAGTTAACTATTTACCTCCATCAGCTCTTTTATTGTGCTTGGCGGGACAGGGATCAAATCTGCGATATCCGGCTTATTGGCCTTGGTGCTTCTGTGATAACAAAATTAAGTTGATAAGTATTATCCTAGGTCGGCAGCCAGACTTTCGCTGGTTTCAGGCTCAACTATCGGTACGCTGTGGGTGTAGTTATCATGTTTTATGGCCACTCCGATGTTGGAGCCGGCTTTCACCGCCTTGGCCATTTCCTCTGTTAACTCGAACCTCAGAAAATGCACTGCACTTGTCTTATCTCCTGTCGTCCGGTCAAGATCCTCATTTGCCACTGCGTAGACAGGATCAAATCCTTCCACCATGATAGCTGTCCTGTTCTCTATTCCGATCATTTTGGCCAAGGCGACACGTCGTTCGTCCTCGTCTGGGAATTCTATCATCATTGTGGCTTTCCAATTGTGGCCGTTAGGTATGAGTGGATTGTATGCCTCAAGTTCGCACTCCACTTCCTCTGGCTCAAACATCTTTTCTATTCTTAGCATCTCTTGGATTTGATACTGGATAGTGATCCGATCCTCAAAATAGATGGAGACGTTAGGGCCAATGGCAACCCTACGAAGCTGTTTTTGCCGTATTGCCTTTTCACGCCATTGTTTGCGCTCCCTGGCGTATTGCTCCAAACCGAGAAGATCTTCAATTGTTAATGGTTCCATGCTTAAACTCCGTAAGCTTCACGCAAAATGGTCAAAGGATGTTTAGACACTGCCTCTCCACTATCAAGACTTTTCACGTTTGCGGCGGCCATGGGGCAGTCGCTGGCCAGGATGGAAGAGCCGCTCTTTTCAAGCTTGTTGGAAACTGGCCTGCAGATATTTTCTGAAAAATCTCTAAACTCCTCTTTCACCGCATACGTACCGTCGTGGCCGGAGCATCGGTCTAAAACCTCCAGTTTCACATCTGGTAACAGCGACAGGGCTTCTTTCGTCTTCAGTCCCATGTTCTGCGCCCGTATATGGCATGCGGCGTGATAGGCCACGTGGCCTGGCCCACTTTTGAAGTCAGTTTTCAGTTTTCCAGCGGCATGACGCGCCATCAAGTATTCGAATGGATCATAGGATGCCGCACTGACCTTTTTCACATTCTCGTCTTCAGGCCTAATCAAAGGCCAGAGATGTTTTTGCATAAAAGCACATGAGGGCATCGGAATAACAATGTCATATCCGTCGTCCACCATGCTCGCTAGCTGCGGTGCGTTTTCTGTTATCGACTGGTCAACCGAAGATATATCGCCAAGCTCAAACCTCGGCATGCCGCAGCATCGTTCGTTTGGAACCAAGGTAACCGATATTTCGTTATGTTCGAACACTGCTACCAGGTCGTCGCCTAACGACGGATGATTATATTGTCCGTAACAGGTGGTAAACAGGGCCACCTTGCCCTTAGTCTCTCCCGCGGGAGTCGGAATAATATCTTTTAATCCACGCCTGTTCAGCCGGGATCGCAGAGACAACTTCTGGAACTGCGGTACGGGCGCTTTTTTACTTATTCCGAGGAAAAGTTCAAGAAGCCCTCGGGTAAAGCCAAGCTGATTCAGAAAGTTAACTATTGGCGCCGCAAAAGGATTAGCGTTTATCTTGCCCAGAAGTTCCGGTTTGCTCAACAGGTTGTCACGAAATATAGCCCCCTTACTTTTATATTTAAACGCCTTTGCGCGCAGCATCAGCATGGGAAAGTCTATGTTCCACTCGTGGGGAGGAACGTAAGGACAACTTGCTATATAGCACATATCACACAAGTAGCAGTTGTTTATAACCTTCCAGTAGTCCTTTTTGTTAACCCCATCGACTTCATAGGTTTCTGACTCATCCACAAGGTCGAAAAGTATAGGAAAAGCACGGCACAGGTTAAAACATCGTCTGCAACCATGGCAAAGGTCGAAAACCCTGCATAGTTCATCGAAAAGCTTTGTCTCATCGTAAAAGAATGTTGACTTCCATTCGATAGGATTTCTGGTAGGAGCGTCCAGGCCCCCTTCGCGCCCTTCCGCAGACTGTGCTGACATTTTCTACCCCTCTTGTGATCCATGTCACTAACGCCACGCATTGCGGACCAGCCACACGGCCCGCAAACGAGGTAAAGATTGGAAATCAGGAATCTAGAGAATCCAAGGCTTTCTGGAACCTATTAGCGTGGGACCTTTCGGCCTTGGTAAGAGTCTCAAACCAGTCGGCGATCTCGTCGAAGCCTTCATCTCGGGCGTTCTTGACCATGCCGGGATACATATCGGTGTACTCATGGGTTTCTCCAGCGACTGCTGCTTTCAAGTTATCTCCAGTAGCGCCAATGGCTAGACCGGTGGCCGGATCACCACACGACATCATGTATTCCAGATGGCCATGGGCGTGGCCCGTTTCGCCTTCTGCTGTTGAGCGAAAAAGTGCGGCGACATCATTGTAACCTTCCACATCCGCTTTGGCTGCGAAAAAAAGATACCGCCTGTTAGCCTGCGATTCACCGGCAAAAGCTGCCTTAAGATTTTCGTGGGTTTTGCTTCCTTTAAGGTCCATTTTGAGTCCATCTCCCAAAAATTAAAAAATACAAATAACTAGGTGTTAGTTTAGATTCAATCTAAACTAAGCGTATTTATATGTCAACAATTATTAGCGCGCATATTTAGCCAAAATTTCGCTTGTTGACCCCTTTGCTGACCCAAATCGACCATAAACTCGCAGTCGCATCCATTCTCCGGCTTAAGCTAGGAAATAGAAACGAAGTTTCCTCAATTTCGGCCTAGGATTATTGCACTCGATCGCACTCATCTCTTAAAGTCATGGTTTATGTAATCAGGATAAGTAGTTGAAAAAATGGTGGGCGGTACAGGGATCGAACCTGTGACATCCAGCTTGTAAGGCTGGCGCTCTCCCAGCTGAGCTAACCGCCCGCAGAGTGTTCAATGGCATTAAAAAACTAAAGCGAACTTAGAGTTCAACAATGACAGCAAAAATTAGTCTGCAGAGGATATAACAAAGGCTGCCATTGATCAACACCAAATCATACAAGCCCAACCCCAAGAATCCTTGGGTAAAACAATTCAACTCAGCAATAACTTCTGCCGATTTATGGGAGAAAATAGTATTTTCTCCTTGTCATGCTTATAAAATTATACATTCCGATTCTACTAGTCTCTTGCCTTTTTTACAACTCGTATGGCTAGCAAAAAGAATATTGTTCCTAGTGCAAACAGAATTACATATGATGTAGAAGCGACCTGTTGATTAAAAGCAGCTGATCTTACGGCATTAGATGCGTGTGTTATTGGAACAAAATTTAACAAAAACTGTACCCACTCAGGGAAACGATCCAAAGGGAAAAATGTTCCACCTAAGAAAGCCATCGGGGTTATGATAAAATTGGAGAGCATAAATTGGTCAGCGTGTCCCCGTACTACCATGGCTATTATTATGGCAAGAGTTGAGAAAACATATGCATTTAGTATTATAGCAAACCAAAATAACAAGCCATAGTCCAAGAACACTCCAAAAGGAAGCCCGAGCACCACTATGATGGATACTGATATCATGGCACGGGTAACTCCTGCCGCTACTTCTGCTAAGACGTATGCTGCTTCACTAACAGGTGCAGCTTGAAACTCTTCAAAAATTTTCCAGTAAAAACGGGCTATATTAATCTCTGAGGCAATAGAGTAGGACTCTAGCATACTTGCCATAGCGGCCAGCCCTGGGATGAGGAATTCTATATATGTGTGATTTGTTGCATTAAAATTATCACCGACAGCATAACTGAAAGCGGTGAGATACAGCAGCGGTGAAACAGTCAATGTTGCAATATAGCGCCGTCGGCGCAACCACAAAATTAGTACTTCCCTATAGTAGATGGCAAACCAGCCTTTCAGCATGTTATTTGCTTTCCGGTAAGTCTTAAAAATGCATCTTCTAGGTTTGCTCTTCTCATAGTAAGCTGCGAATCTTGGGTCGACATATAATGTTTGGCCTCTTCGCCACTACCAAAGTAGTGCGTCTCTATTCCATCTCTTCCAACAACATCAACTGCATGCTGACCGATATTTTTTATTAGGTTTTTCGGGCTATCGAGTGCAACCAGCACTCCTTCGCTGAGAAAGGCAACACGATCTGCGAGAAATTCTGCTTCTTCTATGTAGTGAGTAGTCAAAAACACCGTTGTACCATCTTGTTGTATCTTTTTAATTAAGCCCCAAATACGTCTCCTGATTTCAGGATCCAAACCAACAGTAGGCTCATCTAGGAATAACGCCTTTGGCTCATGCGCAAGAGCCCGAGCGATAATAGTTCTTCGCTTCATTCCCCCAGACAAATTTTTGATAGGACTATTATGCCTGTCCGCTAAACCAACGTAATCTAGAAGCCAACTTACTCGATCCCTTGCTCTCTTTCGCGGAATGTTGTAGAGACGACAATGGATATCCAAGTTCTGGGAAATGGTCAACTCTTCATCCAGGTTAAGTAATTGAGGCACTGAGCCACACTGCCTTTTAGCTAGAACTGCCTCTGTTTCTATATTATAGCCACCAACCCAAGCGTTACCGGAGGTCTTATTTGTTAGCCCTGTAAGAATTCGAATAGTTGTTGTTTTGCCAGCACCATTTGGACCAAGGTAAGCAAAAAGCTCTCCTTGCGGAACCTCTAAAGTCACATTATTTAAGGCGCGTAAAGAATTGTAGTTTTTTGAAAGATTTTCTAGCCTAATCATTATAAGTTAACACTGACTCTCTTAATGTACAGTTCAACAGAGTTAATTTCACTTGGCAAAAGAATAAACTCACTATGCCACCGGTCATCCAATTCCAGGTACAAATGAATATATTCACAAATACAGCACGTTTTAGAATGTTGAAAACTTTTATAGGTTGTTTTTTGCCTCGTCCATTACTTCTAATGTTATGGTTTCATAACCCATTTTTTTTGCATGATTTTCGATAGCCTTTCTGGCCATTGGCCTGGCCATTTCTGGTACGTTTAGTAATCTCTTTTCTGCCGACTCTTCCCATTTAACTCCAAGTAAAGTATCTTTTGCTCTCGCGTTTTCCTGTATTGATTCTTTGATCATCTCCATAGGAGCCAACTTATCATCACGACCTCCAATTTTAACCCCTATGCTTTTTACCATCTGGGTCTCCATTGGATTTGTTATCATTGCGATGCGGCTATCGCATTCTGGACAAACAAACCTGACTGCAACGCTCTCAGGGCCGCCATCGTCCACACCGTTCAATGTCATTTGAATGTCACAGCGCTCACATAAAAACTTCATATTAACGACCTCAAAACATTATTATTAATTATTTTTATCTACTGCACTAATAAAAACGTCTCTTAATTCATCAATTGCAACTTTTTCTAAATTCGGAACAAAAGGCAGTGCACCTAAATATGGCGCCAGATACCCTACCGCTTTGCCAACATTTTCTCCGATAAAAAGATCATTTTTATGACCACAATGTTCACATTTAAGTTCTTTCATGTTTTCTATTACACCAAGAACGTTTACCTTCATTTCTGCAAGCTTACGCAAAGTTTTAAGCATAATTTTTATTGAAACCTTTGAAGCAGTAGTGACCACCACGGCACCATCTAGTTCAGTCAAAAGGTCTTTTATATCCCCCACCCTGCTCAAGATGGGGGGAGTGTCTATCAGAAGGTAATCTAGAGATCCCCAGTCGGTATCAGCAAGCAGTTCACGAACTACGTTAGTCTCCATTGCACCTAGCCAAGTGGGGGTATTGCCGGTAAAACTTTTATGCACATCCAATAGATAGTCCACTGACATTACAAATATACCATTTTTATCAGCGGCAGGCTTATAGCCATTATCAGTTTTTTGCACCGCATTTTGAGTGGCGCCAAGCAAGTTTGAAATAGACGACCCATTGATATCGGCATCCAACACTCCCACAGTTGCTCCTGTAGAAACTAAATATTTTGCAAAGAGGGCTGTTACTACACTTTTCCCAACTCCGCCTTTACCACTTACAATAGCAATCTTCCTAGAGATATTTTCCATACGGCATGCCAGCGCACTTGCCTTTTCTGCTACTTGCTCACTTATTTTGGAAGCATCGTTGCCCTGTAAATCGGAATATTTTTTCATATTTAATTAGTGTTTTTCAAGTCAATGCACTCAAAAGAGTGTGGTTTTTTTTAATAATTAACTATTCCTTTCATCCGCCAAGTTATACTCAGCGGACATTTTAACCATGAGTACTTCAACAGGTTTTTATTACCCTGCCTATTGTGGAAATTTTTCACCCCATTCCTCAGTACCCCAAACCGTCGGAGGAACTAAACCATTCATCCTGGCATATATCCAAAGTTGACCACGGTGATGCAGATTCTCTTCATATGCAAACCAAAGAATATGCTCTACAGTCCGCTCATATCCCCTCATAAAAAGTAATTTCTCGCTCATAAAACTAACGGGCTTCGACATTAGCAAATCGACTAGCTCATTCCAAGAATCCCTATGCCTAGTAGCTGACTCCTGACCATTATTAGCATATTTGCTTTCGTCAAAAATAGACGAAGATAAGTTAATAGCGTTGCCTTTCAACAGAGAAATGTATATCCACTTACGGCTAACGGCCATGTGGTCTGCAAGCATCAGCCATCCCATGCAACCACTTTTTGGTTTCCAATTAATCTTTTTGCTGGGTATTTGTTCAGCTGCTTGAGCAATCTGTTCAACCAACGATCCGTGTTTTTCAATATAGACATCAAGTTCCATAGTTTACCTCCTTTGCTGATTCGTCGACCCAATTAATGTTTACGTTGAACGCTATATTTATGGACAGGAATTCAATTAATTAAACTTGCCCTCCATTCTAAGTCAGTGAATAATCTAAAGTCGATATTTAACATACAGGCTTCCATGTAACAGACAAACTGATACCGATGAAAGCCCACTTCTGGCATACAATTTAACTTACTTAAGTAATCTTAACCGCTTTATAAAATACTTCACACGTTTCAGCATCCGCTTAAAGCAAATGAAGATTTGATGGAGTTTTTTACAGAAGGTTCACATAACCATTAAAAGAGTTTATTCTAGCAGGATAACTAAGAGGTATCGCCATGCCAAAAACAGTAGCTATTGTAGAAGATGACATAGACCAGAGATACAACTATGCTGAAGAACTTAGAAGGCATGGATATAAAGTTATAGAACTAGCCAGTAGAAAGGATGCTTCAGAAAAGTTCTCTGCAACACCGCCGGATCTTATCATATTAGACATCATACTTGGAGATGAACAAGACGGCGGATTTGATTTGGGCCAAGAATTATTGGGTAAATATCCAGCACTGCCTATAATATTTCTAACCAATCGAATAGAAGCCATTGATGAGAGATTTGGTTATAGAATCGGGGGTGATTATATGACCAAGCCCATCGATCTTAGCGTTCTTTCCGAAAAGGTAAAATTCGAGTTAAAAAAACAAGAACGGAGAAATTCCAAGGAACCTTCAAAAAACAAATATGAAATTGGGCAGTTAGAAGTCAATGATGATAAGAAACAGGTGAAATGGGGGGGCTACGAGGTTCGCCTTACAAACCGAGAATACAGTCTTTTGTTGGCCCTCACAAGACCACACCTAGTTGGAAATGTAATCGAGTATAATTCACTAATTGACCAGATGGCAGGGAACCACGAAGATATTAATGTGGAAAACAATACTGTAAACACCCACATCATGAACATCAGAAAAAAATTTAAAGAGGTCGACCCAACGTTTAACATGATAGAAAATCATTCTGCCATTGGGTATAGATGGATATCAGACTGATAAAGCAAACAACAATGCCACTTAAACTTAAAATAATACATAAGCTTGTAATAGTAATTGGCATTTTTATTATTATATTATCTTATTTTCTCTTTAACTTTAAGAGTAAAACTGAAGGACATATCCTAAATGCTCATGAAAACTTCCTGCTTGTCACATCTAGAGGTATTGCTACCGTCTTGCATAATCGGGTGGATTTTTTCAACATTCTACGTCAGAAAGGCTTAATGGATGTTTACAGTCCTACGGTCGTAAACTTAGATAATGTTCCTATTATAATCGATGGCTTCTCCAGCGATTGGGGGGAAGGACTCAAACATTCTGTAAGCCATGGGGCAGAAAGTGTTTTGGTTGAACGAGAAAGCTATAACCGCCAGTCGCTTACAGCCGATGTCTCTTTTGGTATTAAGAACAATTTTTTATATGCCCTGTTTCGTATTAAGGATGACAACGTGGTATTCCGGCATAAAGATTTCCTTCGACTTGATACCAGCGATCATATTCGCATAACAACTGAGGATAAAAACGGTTATGAAACACGGTATTTAATTACTGCCTCTAAGCCTGGCTCAGTTTCAACGTATAAGGCAGATGAAAACTGGCGATACGCTTCAGATGGAGTGGCTGTTCGAAAAGTCAGAGGTATGCTTAATATTACAAGTTCAGGATATGCTATTGAACTCCGGATGCCGCTGACTTTAGTAAGTCCAACAATGAAACTTCGCTATTCTATTGTAGATGTAGACGATCCTAATGAACGCAGAATAACTTTGGAAATGGGGCATTCAAGTAAATTTGGGCTAGTTTCAATGTATTCGCCAGAATTGAATAGAATACTCAACAATCTAGACCCTGACATGTCTCAATACCGTGTTTTAATTTTGGACAAAGCGGGAAGAAAAATAGCCGACAGGGGTGTTGCGTCAGTCTTACAACAAAAAAGTCAGCCTGATAAGACTAATAGTGCAGTATTCCACAATGTAGTCACCAAAGCATTACTTGGGAAACCTGAGGTGGATAGGGATGATAACTCTAGTGGATATATTTCTGCATCATCGCCTATTAATGCCGATAACAAGGTTGTAGGCGCCGTAGTTGTTCAAAGATCTATAGAAAATATTTTAAACCAAGAGAGTGAAACATTGCAGACATTCCCTATGCAAAATTTTATTCTGTTTGTCGGGTTTTCGTTATTTGTGCTAGTTTTTACTATTATTCAGATGCGCAAGATACAAAAACTTGAAGAGGAGGCTGAAACTGCAATAGACAAAACCGGAAAAGTGATTAAAGAAAAATTGGGTTCTTATGCAAACTCTCCCGATGAAATAGGTGACCTATCACGTCGATTAACCTCAAATTTACAGAAGCTTACTCAATACCAAAATTATGTTAAGCGAATTCCAAAAACCCTCTACCATGAAATCATTAATCCGCTTAATGCAATAAGCGGCGCTATACAAAATCTCGTTATAGACAAACCTGAATTAAATAACAATAAACACATAGAAAACACCAACAGAAGCATTCGCCGTGTAGCTGGTATAACCACAAGCTTAGGTGAAGCAAATGATCTAGACACAGCTTTAGCGAACGATGAAAAGGAAAATTTTGATTTGGCCAATCTGGTGGACAATTATGTTAAATTACGGAATACAAACAAAGAGAATCTGTTTACTTTTGCAAAGCCTGATAGGCAGTATAATATATCCGGAACTGCTTTTAGAATAGAGCAACTCCTCGATAAATTATTGGACAATGCGGTTGATTTTTCACCAAATGGGAACAAGGTCGAGATTAAATTAGCTTATTCAGAGAATAAAGCAAAACTTACAGTAACAAACCAAGGGAAGTTATTACCTGTTGAAATTAAAGACCAAATTTTTGATTACATGGTGTCAGTTCGCAAACCATCCACTGATTTTCATCATGACAAAAAACAACATCTTGGTTTAGGTTTGGCTATCTCAAAGAAAATAGTTTTACATCATGGTGGCAGCATTGAAGCAGACAATTTAGAAGACAAGTCTGGTGTAATGATAAGTATTATGCTGCCACTTGAAAACTGAAAAAGTTAGTAGATTATTAACAGTCTACTCGTCAACTGTTTTATTGCTTTTGCCCATCATCTGTTTAAATGGCATCCCATCCATAACTTCTTCCATGGCTTGCAGTGTTACAAACTTATACCCTTTTGTACGTGCGTGTTTCTCTATTGTTTTTTTTACCATATTCTGCATCAAAGATGGAGCCCTGGAAAGACGTTCCCGTGCATCTTCAGTCCAACCCATTTTCTCCCCAGTAGTGTCAGAAAAGAATGAGCCAAACTTCTTAATTATGTCGTGGTTAATTTCTGACCTTTCTCCTAAAAAAGATTGGATTTGGCTAATCACCTCAGACTTTTTCTCATCGCCGGACATTTTTTTTTGAACTTTTCCCCACACATCCATGTCTAACTCTCTAGCCCCAAGTCGCTTCATACGTCTAGTCACAAGCATCATAGACTCGTCCCGAATTTCAGACAAAAATTTTGTGTCTATTTTCTCGACACCTCTTTCCCGTGCCCTTTTTGCCATTAGCTTTAAAATTCCTGCTCTCACAAAATCTGGAGCGTTTTCCACCCTTGCTAGCGCATCATCATCCCATTGAATATTTGTTATGTCCTTAGTCTTTTGCACTTCTGAAGTGGGTTGGCCAAACATTGGCGGCTTTTGAGGGGCAGATTTTCCCATCACTTCTAGTGTAATAGTTTTTATTTTGTGATCAACAGCATATTGCTCTACACCTAGACGTACCATCTCTCTAGCAAAAACGGGTATCGACTCAAGCTTTTGTGTTGCTTCGGGGTTCCACTGAACATTTGATGTTACTTTCCCTGCCCCAAACTTTGCAGTTGTGTCAATATTCTCTATAGCTTCTTCTTGGCCCACAGGCTCGTACACACACCACTGATCCTCACCCATGTCATTACCCAAAGTAGCCAAGGCTCTAGCGCGGCAACCGCCACAAAGCATCCGATAACGGCATAAGCCACATTTGCCGTCATATTCAACGGTTCTTAGCCTTTTAAAGTCAGGTGATTCATTCCAAATATTTGCTAATTTTTCCAACCTAAGGTCACCCACTTGAGTATCCATATATGGACAAGCAGTAACTCTTCCCGTTGGATCTATCCGCATGTAATGGGTTCCTGCTCTGCAAGCTGCAATATATGTTTTGAGTAGGTGGTTGTCAGGATTTTCTTCATGGAGAATCCTTTTAAAATGCGGTGCACATTTCGGCCTGATCATCATCCCAGGATATGAATCCTTGTTGTCGGAAGCCCATTTGAGAACTTTCTCATAATCGTCTGGTGTTATATTTGTCATGGTTTGTCCTCTTCCAGTGCAAACCAGGAAAAACAGGTTAAAAACTTTTGAACCTAATTGATGTGCCCATTCAGCTATTGATGGAATTTCACCAATGTTTGCACTGGTTGGGGTTGTTTGTACCTGGATTGCTAACCCAGCATCACGTGCAGCCACAAGCCCATCCATAGATTTTTGGAGCGCGCCGGAACAGCCTCTAAAGCTATCGTGACTATCTTGGGATAAGGAGTCTATGCTAACACCAACACCTGAGAGACCAGAGTCTTTTAAAGTAGAAGCAATTTCATTATTAAGAAGAACTCCATTTGTGCCTAGAACGGCCATCATGCCTTTTTCAGAGGCAGCTTTAATTAATTCATTTATATCAGGTCGTAGTAGTGGCTCACCGCCAGTAAAAATTAGAACTGCACTAGGGTTCAGTTCGGCAATCTGAGTGAGAACATCTAACGCCTCTTCAGTAGAAAGCTCATCCGCCTCACCTATTTTTCTTCCATTCGCATCTAAATAACAATGCTGGCAATTTAGGTTGCACCGAGAGGTAACATTCCATGAAACCGCATATGGTATAAAACTCATTAGTTGGTTTTTAACCCTTGCAAAAACTTTTATTCAATACAAATCAACAAACCTCTTTCACTGTAACACCTTGATCCAAATATAATATCTATAATTATATATTTACAGCAAAGTTTGATTTAATGCTGACATGCTTTATGTGCGAGCAAAGAAGTGATATTTCAGCATTGTGCCACAACAGTTTTTATTCACATAATACAATCGATTAATGAGCATTTTAATTATTAAAATTAAATGTTAGGTTTAATTTAACTTTTGTGGAGCAATCATGTTTTCGAATATAAACAGTTTTTTTAAAAACTCAAAGGACAGCCAGGATGCCACAGATGGCCATGATATTCGTGTAGCAACTTGTGCAATTTTTCTTGAAATGGCCAAAATAGATGGCAAATTTACCACGGACGAACAATTACTTATTTTAGAAATTATTCATAGTAAATTTGGTTTAGATAAGCACCTTATTGACCAATTAGTGAAAGAAGCCGAAGCTGAGTTAGACAAAAGTATTGATCTATGGAGTTTCACTAACAAGATAAATAAAAATTACACAAGACAGGAAAAGGTCGACATTCTTGAGTGTGTTTGGAGTTTAATTTTGTCAGACAGTGTTATCGACCAACATGAGGAATACCTTGCAAGAAAACTGACCAGTTTACTGCGCTTAACACATAAAGAGTTTATCGATGCAAAGTTGAGAGCCAAAAGTAAAACGTAAATGTTTTTCCTAACGGTTTTTAGTGTTTGGGCAGTGGTGCACATTTATGTCGGCTGGCGAATTGCTTCGCCTGTTGAGCTTTCCAGTAAAAGCAGAGCCATGATTTGGCTCATAATAGTCATTTCATATATGTTACTTCCTGTCATTACTTTCCTTAGGCTCACTCACGGAGTTGAACCTTGGTACTCACTCCTTTTCTGGATCACATTTATTGATGGGGGTTTTATACTCACCCTAGTTCCGATATTGCTTTTTAAAGATTTGTTAATGCTTCTGATAGGTTTAACTAAAACGATTATAGGTTTTCACCCGACAGATCCCTCCAAAAGGGCATTTCTTGCACGATCTATTAATGGTGCTGTCTTAGCAACAACAGCAATCATGACCGGCAAAGGGTTTATTCAGGCGCAAAAAGCACCCACAATAAAGTCGATAATTATTCCTGTCGACGATCTTCACATCGATCTTGATGGACTAAAGTTCACCCAAATAACTGATACACATGTAAGCGGTAGCATAGGGAGAGATTACATTCAAGGCATTGTGGATTTAGTCAATTCTACTAAACCAGATCTGGTTTTTATTACAGGCGATGTTGTAGACGGGCTTGTGCATGAAAAAAGAATGGAGACAGCTCCTCTCAAACACATCGAGTCACACCATGGAACTTTTCTCGTAACTGGAAACCACGAATACTACTGGGACTTGCACGGTTGGCTAGAAGAATTTAGCTCTTTAGGTCTAGATACCCTTATTAATAGCAACAGAATTATTCAGCGTGGCGGGGCAAAGTTGATGGTTGCCGGTGTAACTGACTACTCTGCCGAACGCTACGCAAAAAACCATAAATCGGATCCTGCCAAAGCTGTAAATGGTGCTCCCCAGTGTGATTATAAGATCATGTTAGCACACCAGCCAAAAAGTGTTTTGGCGGTTCATAAAACTGGCGTTAATCTCCAACTATCTGGCCATACACATGGTGGACAATTCTTTCCATGGACCATTGTTTTGCCGCTACTTGAACCGGTATGTACTGGGTTGAGTAAATATAAAGACATGGTAGTTTATGTTAGCAGAGGAAGTGGGTACTGGGGCCCCATCCATAGGCTCGGATCGCCTTCAGAAATAACTGCTTTTACACTAAAGCGAACATAGCTGAGGGTAACGTCACACCCATTACATAATTTTATCCCAAAGCTTCCCTTATGGTTTTAATCACCTGGTCTTGATCGTCCTCTTTGAGATACGGACCCATTGGCAAGCTAAGAACTGTTTCGGCGGCAAGTTCACTTACCGGAAAACTACCCGCCGTATAACCAAGGCTGCTATATGTCTTCTGCAAATGAAGCGGTTTTGGATAGTAGACGGCGCTAGGTATACCGTTGGCAGTTAAAGACTTTTGTAACATGGCCCTTTCGTCAGTAACAATAGTATATTGCGCCCATGCACTAATACATCCATTTGGCACTACCGGTGTCTTGACCAAACCATCGAGGCCTTCATTATAACGACGGGCTACATTTCCTCGCTTATTAATCTCATCTTTCAAAACAGAAAGTTTGGGAATCAGCATGGCCGCTTGTATTGTGTCGATGCGTGCGTTTAAGCCATGGATTAGATGTTTGTAGCGATTTTGAGGATCCATTCCATGTTCTCTAATGGACACAAGTTTTTTTGCCAACTTGGCATCGTTTATAAAAATAGCCCCCCCATCACCAAATGCTCCCAGTGGTTTGGACGGAAAGAAACTTGTTGCCCCTGCATCACCAAACGATCCTAACTTTTTTCGCTTATACTCCCCACCAAAACCTTGTGCAGCATCCTCTAGGGTAAGCAGCCCCTCCTTTTCCGCAACTTTAGTTATAAAGTCATAGTTTGCTGGTAGTCCAAATAAGTCTACGGGGATTATTACTTTTGGCTGCAGGTTACTCTCTTCTTTAACCTTGGCAATTGTTTCTTCAAGCTTGGATGAATCAATGTTAAATGTCTTATCATCTATGTCAACAAAGACTATCGTGGCACCGGTTAAGGCTACGACCTCAGCTGTTGACACGAAAGTAAAGGTTGGCACAAATACCGCGTCGCCAGGTCCAACACCCCAAGCCATAAGCACCATTAACAGAGCATCCGTTCCACTGGAACATCCCACAACATGTTTAACACCTATAAATTCAGCGAGCTTTTCTTCCAGTTCAGCAACCGCGGGACCATTAATATACTGACCGCTTTTGAGTACTTCAAGCACACTTGAGTTTATCTCATCTTCTAAGCGAAGATATTGCGTGTTTAAATCAATAAATGGAAATTTCATTGGAACACATTTCCCAATTCAGTTGTTACTAGTTGCAAAGCGAGAAGAGTAGCCAAGACTTACCCCTTAAGCAACGTTTATTTCCTAACATCCAAAACACCATTTCGCTGCAGCGCTAAGTCTAGCAGCTCAGGTCCACTAATCACAGGTGTGCTTAACCCAAAACGGTTCAATGCATCTGCAATATGCAACTGACATGAAGGGCAAGAAGTTACCACGTAATCTGCTTCTGTTTTCGCTATCGATTCAGCCTTTATACGTCCATAGTCAATGGCTTCCGGGTAATGATTAATAGAGAAAATTCCGGATCCACCACAACATCTATCTGCTTTTTCCATTTCAATAAACTCAACATTTGGAAGACTTTTTATCAATGTTCTCGGTTGTTCAAACACTCCTAGTCCACGTTTTAAATGACAAGGGTCGTGATATGTAACACGTATATTGTATCCACCTGCCTTTTTCATTTTGTAAACAGAGTTCATACCCAAGGTTACTAACAGCTGCTGAAAATCAACCACTTTGCTGGTAAACCTAGTGAAATCTGCTCCAGCTACTTCAGAATAATAGTGTTTTAATATCGAAGCACAAGTGGCACAAGAACATACGATTGCATCAACATCAAGCTCATTAAAAACACTGATGTTGTGGTCGACAAGATTACGAAAAGCTTCGTCATCTCCTCCAAAATAAGCGGGAGCACCGCAGCATACCTGATTTTTTGGAAAAACCACTTCTACCCCCATATCCAAAAGATGCTTTACAACACTTTCACCAGTAGTAGAAAATGCTAAATCTGTCATGCAACCACTGAAGTAAGCCACCTTGCTGATTGAACTTTTTATTGGGTTAGCTAAAGATGGTGTTGTTTCGGACAAAATATTTCTGAGGTTTTTTGACCAAAAATTTGGTAGCACACGTTTTACCCCGCCAGGCGAATATGGCAAAAACCCAATCAGCCATTTTGGGGCGACTTTATAACAAAAACAAAATATTCCCACCAACTTTGCAAAAAAAGAAAGCCTTTTTGGATATGGAAGTACATACTTAAAAACAAGTGACTCCAATACACTTCCCCCACCAGACTTATTTATCTGCTTTAAAGAAAATGAAAAAATCTTTTGAGTATCAACTTGAGTCGGACAGGCAGTCTTACAATTTAGGCACGATAGACACATGGAAAGGTCATCTTGCAATCGACTAGAAAAGTTTAATCTACCATCCAGCACAGCGTTTAGTAAGTGTATCTTACCCCTTGCTGAAAGGGTTTCAGAAAAGCTATCTTCATACGTGGGACAGCCCGATTGACACGCTGCACACCTAACACACTTTTCAATCTCGGTTCGGACACTTTCCAAGTATTCATATTTCATTACTTTATTATAACAACCACACAAGCAAATATTCCGAAGACAGGGCTTGTTTCTTTTGTGGTGATATTATTTCCTCTAGGGTCGCTTATCAATGGTACTTTGTGCTAATGATAAGAACTATTCATTAATTTTCCTGTCCGCTGATCCCATAATCCTTGCCAAGAATAAGAGTAGCATATAGCAACAATCCAACACCGACAGTAATCAAAGAGTCCGCAACATTAAAAGCTGGAAATTCATGTTCCCCCACATAGAACAAAAGAAAGTCAGTAACCGCTCCACTGCGAAACCTGTCCGTAAGGTTCCCTATTGCACCAGAAGCAACCAAAATTAGCGATACTCTTCCAATCCAATCCTGTATGCTCAATGTTCTATACATGGCAAATATTACGCCAAGTGCTATAAATATAAATCCAATTAATCCCCATTGAAGCAATTCGCTGTCGTAACCTGAGAAAATCCCAAATGCCATACCGGTGTTTTTTATTAAAACGATATTAAAAAATCCTGGAATAACCTCCTTTGCTTCTCCCAAACGGAAATTTTCTTCTATATAGAGCTTGGTCAATAGATCAACTGTTACCAAAGTTAAAACCATTAGCGCTATGGAAAGTTTTCCCTTAAACAAAACATACATCTACATGCCCTCAAGGGCATCAACACACCGCCCACAAATAGTTGGGTGCACATCATTGGTTCCTACCGTTATCGAATAGTTCCAACAGCGCTCGCATTTATCTCCATCAGCCTTAAACACACTGATTCTTAACCCAGGAAGTTTTTCACTTATGTAAGCCTTTCCGTTTTGCTCCTCATCAAGCAGTTCCACCTGAGAAACGATAAAAAGAAATGGAAGGTCATCTAAGTAGTCTTCGAGAATATCGCTATCATCTGTAAACGCTGATAGCTGTATTTTTGCGTCCAAAGAATGCCCGATGAACTTCTCTTTCCTAGCACTCTCAAGTGCTTGACTGACCTCTCCTCTTATTACAAGTATCCTATCCCACGTTCGCATCAGCTTTTCGTGCTGGTTAACAAGTTCTGATGATGGCATTTCTTCCAGGTGAACGCTGCTTTTTCGACTTTTGGAAGATCCAGTATGCATGCTCCACGCCTCTTCAGCTGTAAAGCAAAGCACAGGAGCCATTAGACGAAGAATGCCATCAGTTAACTCATACAACGATGACTGAGCTGACCTTCTAGCAAAACTAGTTTTTGGATAGGTATACAACCTATCCTTAATAATATCGAGATAGAATGAACTTAGATCAAGCACACAGAAATTGTGCAGTGCGTGATAAAATATGTGAAACTCGTAATTGTTATATGCATCTAAAACCCTCTGAACAAGTTTGTGGAGTCTAACTATAATTACACGGTCTAGCTCCATTCGCTGGTCAAATGAAACCATGTCTTGGATAGGATCAAAGTCAAAAGTGTTGCCCATAAGAAAGCGAATAGTATTACGGATTTTTCTGTATGCATCACTAAGGCGTTTGAGTATTTCATCAGACAGGCGTACGTCTTCACGGTAATCTTCCGATGCAACCCACAATCGTAAAATCTCTGCTCCAAACCGATCGATTATTGTTTTAGGCGCAATCACATTTCCAATGGATTTACTCATTTTCCTACCGTTACCATCAACCACATAGCCATGGGTGAGAACCTCCTTGTAAGGAGCCTCTCCTTTCGTACCAATAGATTCAAGCAAAGAAGTATGAAACCATCCCCTGTGTTGGTCGGTGCCTTCTAGATATAGGTCAGCTGGCCATTTAAGGCGTTCATCGTTGTTGGTAACAATAGCGTGAGATGCGCCAGAATCGAACCAAACGTCCAGAATATCCTTCGATTTTTCAAACCTATCGTGACCACATTTTGAGCATTTTGAAGAGGAAGGCACTAGTTCTTCAGCCGGTTTTGAATACCACGAATCCAGTCCTTCGGCTTCGAGTATGTTAGCCACATGGTTTGCAGACTCTAAGGTGAACATGGTTTCTCCACATCGCTCACAGTAGAAAGCAACAATTGGTACTCCCCACACTCTCTGACGCGATATGCACCAGTCTGGTCTGTTTTCTATCATTCCGTAAATTCTATCTTCGCCCCATGTGGGCACCCATTGAACTTTTCGAATGGTTTCCAACGCTCGCGACCGGAGATTGTTTGCTTCCATAGAGATGAACCATTGGGCAGTCGCTCGGAATATAATTGGCGTTCGGCATCGCCAACAGTGTGGGTATGGATGCTCAATATTTTCTCGAGCAAGTAAATCATTACTATTTTGAAGAACCTCAATAACGCTATCGTTTGCTTCCCAGACCTTTTTATTGGCAAAGTGCGGAACATCAGGAAGAAACTTACCAGTAGGGCCTACTGGATTAAAAACCTCCAGTCCATATTTGAGTCCGACTACATAATCTTCCTGACCATGCCCCGGAGCTGTATGCACACAACCAGTACCCTGCTCTAAGGTAACATGTTCTCCCAAGACCAAACTCGACTCCTTATTTAGCCACGGGTGCTCGGCTTTCATGTTTTCGAAATCGCTTCCATTAAACTTTGCTATTTCCTGGTAAGCATCGAAACCAAAAGTTTCAACACATGAATCAACAAGCTCTTCGGCCAACACATATGTTGCATCACCTGCTGTTATTGCAGAATACTTAAAGTCCGGATGTAAACAAACGCCCAGATTTGCTGGTAGGGTCCACGGTGTTGTAGTCCATATTACTAAGTAGGTAGAATTTACTGGCAACTGCAGTTTCGCAGCAGCATCGCTGCTTAATTTAAACCTTACGTATATCGATGGTGATGTATGATCATAGTATTCCACTTCAGCCTCGGCTAGGGCTGTTACACATGAAGGACACCAGTGGACCGGCTTAAAATCTCTATACAGCGAACCATTATCCACAAACTTTATGAGCTCACGAACAATGCCTATTTCGTATTCATGACTCATGGTCAGGTACGGATTATTCCAGTCACCAAAAATACCAATTCTCTTAAATTCTTCACGTTGTATGTTTACATATTCTTCTGCATATGCTCGACATTTGGCTCGTTTCTCCACAACTCCAAGCTTATTTCTTTTCCCTCCAAGTTTTTTATCCACTTGATGCTCAATAGGAAGACCATGACAGTCCCAACCAGGAACGTAGGGCGTATGGTATCCCGTCATACATTTTGATTTTAAAATTATGTCTTTTAGGATTTTGTTTAGCGCATGACCACTGTGGATATTGCCATTAGCATATGGTGGGCCGTCATGAAGGATAAAAGTCTCACTTCCCTTTTTAATATTCTCTAGCTGATCATAAATATTAATCTCTTCCCATTTTTTTAATATCTCAATCTCTTTTTTGGCAAGATTGGCCTTCATGGGAAATTCAGTTTGCGGAAGATTAAGTGTATCCTTGTAGTCCATCATGACCTCATATCAAAAGGGGCTTTTCATGTGTACCTTTAATGAAAAGCTATTATATTTTCCGCCAGTTAAAAGAAAGAAGGTTACCAGTGGCGTCAACTCCATGTCAAGAAAAGCTAAATGTTTAAAATAATTAACAAAAATGTGACGCAATTGTTTGTCTTAGCTGATTTTTTAAGGCAGATACCACATAATATAGCTATTAGCATAAGGAAAAGATACCATTCTCTTTTATTGACAAGAACAGATTTATGGGCATACTATCTTGGATTTTCGGAAAGAATAATGTCCTCTGTTGAATGCATGGTATGCGCTTGGCGCATTGACTGTACTCTTAAGTTCAACTACCAGAAGTTAGAGCTTAATTGCAGAGAGTTCACAAAAGATGTGAACATCGGCAACACTGAGGAAGGTCACACTGTTGATAGCAAAAACAAAGATAGGAAAAATCAATAAATAGGTTTGCTTTGTTTGTTACTAGACCCAATCTGTGGCGGAGTAGCTCAGGTGGTTAGAGCATGCGGCTCATATCCGCAGTGTCGGGGGTTCAACTCCCTCCTCCGCTACCATTTTGATCATTATTTATCAATTAGTTAGATCCAATAGTTAATGTAATAAATGGGGGCAAAACACCATTTTTACAAATTCGGCAGTACCTCGGTTTTCGCTTTTTAAGATTCGTGTTTATGAAGCAAAATTACCGACTGCTTGGTGGCTTTCGTAACATTGGCGTAGCGCGCTTGAAGAACAGAGACAGTGTTCAATGTGTGATAAATCACCAAGGAAATTCTACCAACCACTTCCAATTAGTCACTTTATACCTTGAACATATCACTATGCTTATATGCAATGAGGATATCCATGACCTCGGAGTTCTCTCCCCTGGATTTTTTATCCATCTCAACCTTTAAAGTCTCTAGCGTTCTTTCTACCGATGAACCAAAAAGCTTTTGTAGGAACGAGAGAGGTATCCTCGGTTCATCCATAACTTCACCATGTTCATTGAATTTGGGGGGACTTAATGGCGGCACATAGTAGACATTGGGCATTGTGCCAAAGTCTGCTCTTAGCGGTAGCGCCACTTTCCATTTTTTGACCAGTTTATAGACGTGGCTATCCTCGTCATCCATGTAACCGACGTGCCTTATCCTGCCTACACATTGTTTTGCACAGGCGGGGGGAAGTCCTTTTTCCATCCGCGGGAAACAGAATATGCACTTTTCCGACTGCCCATCAATTTTCTTTTCATCATTTTTTCTCGAAGAGTTGTAATAGACTTTTTTGTACGGGCACGACGAGATGCAGGCCATCACTCCTTCGCAAATTTTTAAATCAACCAGTACTACACCATCGGACTCTCTTTTACGGATAGCCTCGTTTGGACAAGCAGCGAGACAGGCTGGATTAGTGCAGTGGTTGCATATTCTTGGGAGGTAGATGTGATAGGAGTTTGGATACTCACCGTCCCCCACGTCTTCATCCCAGTTGGCTCCCCAAGATGGTTCTACATCCGGTTTCAAGGTTTTGTCGGCTCCTTGCACGAGTTTCTCGTAGTTGTATTCCCATGGAGTTCCATAGTCCTCCGGTACATTTGGGATCCCACCTGATTTGAGGTTCCCATTGTCATCCCAGCCAGCGTTGTAATCCATATAATCTTTGGGATAGCCTCTACCAGGCTGCGTCTCAACATTATTCCAGTACATATATTCCCGGCCCGATCTGTTGGTCCATTGTGTTTTACAAGCGGCGGTGCATGTCTGGCATCCGAGACATTTGTTCAGGTCCATTACCATGGCTATCTGCCTCACCGGCGTTTCTCCTCTTTAAGCCCGTTCAATATCAACGGATGATTCACTAGTAATCTGGTTGCCATCCCAGAAAGGATTGAAACTCATATGCGCGTAATTACCTATAATCTCAAGTGGAGTTATTGAGCCGGCGACAACATTATTGTATCCCTTCCTTCCTTCTGATTGCAGGCTCTCCCATGCGTGCTCCATCCAAATCGCGCCTGTTGGAGTTCCCGGATGCAACTTCGCATTCGCAAACGTTTCCCCAACATCATTGAATATCCGCACCCTGTTTCCGTCTTGTATCTTTTTTCCTTTTGCGGTTAGTGGGCTGATACAAACTACCGGGCCACTTCGTTGCAACCTCAGGTGATACTTGTTCATCCTCCATGTGGTATGAATCCCGTATCGCGTATGCGGGTTGTAAAACGCAAAAGGATACTTGTCTGGCCTGACCGGCTCCCTTGCTGACGGTACGGCAAAGCCCATTTTCAGATAAAACTCCTGGTCAACATAAAATTGCTGTCTTCCAGAATTTGTAAAATAAGGCCTTTTTAGTTGTGTCTGAAACTCGAATGGATAAAAAGGTCTGTCCGGGTATAAAGGGCTTACTTGGCCAGCAGCTCTGCCGAGACTTATGAATCCTGTTTCAGCCGCTTTTTTAATATCCGCGCCCCCCAAAGCAAGAGTTTTATCCATCACCCATTCAAGAACCTCTTTGTAATTTTTTATCTCTTGGCCATCAACCGTTATGAAATCCTTGTACATTGAACCGAAGTCTCTTGTGGTCATGTATTTGGGATCATCTACTTTATCGATACCATTTCTTTTGGCTACCTCCTCGATCTTTTTGCAAAGAAGCATGCAGATTTCCCATTCCGATTTTACATCGCCGGGAAGTTTGAGCCCTTCAGGAGGTATCATCAGGTTGGCAAATCTTCCATAGCCGGGATCCATCCTGATTTCGTAACTCTCGTAGTTTGTCACGGAGGGGAGTATTATATCTGCCAATGAGGCAGAGGAGTCCAATCGGTAATTGATATTTACATACAAATCTAAAGAATCAAGAACTGCCTTTTCCGTCTGCTTTTGGGCGGAGTTGCGCGAAAATTTATTGTCGTGAAAAAGGACCATCAGCTTGGGTTTACCGAAATAAGAAAAACCCTCTTCATTAATCGCACTATCTATACGTTGAAGTAATTCATTTTTCCCCAGCCCAGCTTTTTTCTTCAACTCCCCATCGTCATAATGCGATAGAAAGCTCTTTTGCATATCGCCATCCATCCATTCTCCCAAAAATCCGGAGCCAAAACGGGCAGGTTTAGGCGCTGATAAAGGAGACAAATCACCGATACCCCACTCATTGTCAATATCCAGCCCTCCTCTTCTTCCTCCATGGCCTGTCAGCGCCAGCATCAATGCCGCTCCGCGCATTGCAAGAGCGCCCCAGAAATATTTGTGCATGCGGTATCCCTGCATTATTATTGCTACTTTTGCGGAAGCGAATTTTTTCGCCTCGCCACGGACTATGTTCGGGTGTATTCCAGTAAACTTACGGGTATGCTCGGGAGAAAATAGTTCCGTCTCTTTTTTTACCATTTCAAATACGGTCGTAACTTTTATCTCATCCCCGTGGCTGGAGGTTATGGTGAACATTCCCTCCAAAGCGGGTTTTACGCCATTGAGATCCAGGGTAGGCTCGTCATCACCAATGCTCCCACGGACCTTGACCGGTTTTTTCTTCTCAATATCGTAAAAATAGAAAGTGTTCTCCCCGCCACCTTTCATTAGGTCTGATTCCCTTAACAGTTTTCCATTTTCGAGTTTAACCAGGAGAGGTAAGTCGGTCTGTTCACGCATAAAACTTTCATCGAAAAGTTTTTCTTTAATGATCACATGAACCATCGACATCGCCAGGAAGCTATCGGTACCCGGTTTAATAGGTATCCACAGCGAACTCTGCCTGGCGGTCGGATTATAATCGGGAGATATTGAGACAACCCTTGTTCCTTTATACTTTCCTTCCCATAAGTAGTGGGAGTCTGGCATCCTTGTGACCGATGGATTAATGCCCCATGTAAAAACATAATCCGCCTCATACCATGCCTCGGATGAGCAACCCACGGTAGAGATGCCATAGGTGGTGGTCGCGCCTGGGAACATGTCCCCCACAGCGCTGGCTACGTTGAACCTCACCGCCCCAAGCAGAGACCCAAGGCGCAGAGAGGCTGATCTGCGCACAGGCGACAGTATCCCCGTGCCAGCGTAGATCATCATCTTGTCAAACTCTTCCTTGCCCCCCATTTCCACTATCTTTTCAGCGACCTCAAGCAAGGCTTCGTCCCAACTGACTTTTTCCCATTTACCTTCCCCTCTGGCTCCCACTCTTTTCATGGGGAAAAGTATTCGATCTTTTTCATAAAGAGACTGGGAATGGAGGGCCCCTTTATTACAGCCGCGTGGATTGGCATCCGGGATGCCAGGAGCAATTTGCGGATAGCCAGCCACTTGCTCTTCTCTCACAACACGCCCGCCCTGTTCAAAGGTGTTCCAGGCGCAGTTCCCCTTGCAGTTGACACAATGCGGCGAATATCCGGTGCTCGTTCCCATGGTTACATCGAGTTCACTGTGGTAAAGATTCGATGTAAAATCGCTTACCTTTCTTAATTCCTGTGGAACAAACAAATCCTCTTCGGAGTTGGGCTGAAAAATACATCCGGGACCCAGCAGGGTTAGCGCCGATACAGCCGCGCTCCCTTTAACAAACTCTCTTCTGTTTAAAAGCCAGGATTTATTTTTTTTCTTTTTCATTTAATCATTGGCAAGATTAAGCGTAAACCGCTCTTTCACCCCCAGAACCAAATGGTATCTCCCAAAATAGATGACATGAGCGGTAAGCATTGCAGTTGCAAAGAAAACTCCTCCCATAGCAAAACTCCCAACAGAGAGCGTTGGCCAACCTGACATAAACGCGCCGGTAGTGCATCCGCCGCCTATAAGAGCGCCGATTATCATCAATACCGCGCCGGAGAAAACAGAACCGCCGCGAAGTGCCATGCTCGAGCTGATTGCTTCTTTAAATAAAGGCGTAACAGTTTCTTTATCTACGGTTCCTGCCAGATAGGAGCTTAACAGCGCTCCCGGAAACAGGCCAACCACAAGCAGAGCGCGCCACTCTGTGCTTTCGCTCAATGAGGGGACGCTTTGCATCGTGTAATCCAAAAGGGAGGCTACATGCGCCCCTAACGCAAGGAAGCCTCCGGCAAAGGAGAGATACTCACCTAACGCGGTGCTGGCGAAGATGCACAAACCAGCGATCACGCCTGTTGAAAGCCAGCCCCATTCTCTTTTCAGTAAAGGCATGCCACTTTGATCCTGATCAAACTTCTTGCTTGGATCAAATTTATCCAGTGTGAACACCATGGCGAGAAAGAACATGCCACTTATAATAGCGGCATAACCATACCGCACATCGACAATCATCGCCCAAGTTATAAACCGTTGCTCGCCCCCCA
Source organism: Nitrospinaceae bacterium UBA7883 (assembly GCA_002500605.1). Taxonomy (GTDB): domain Bacteria; phylum Nitrospinota_A; class UBA7883; order UBA7883; family UBA7883; genus UBA7883. The sequence goes on from DLRR01000007.1 coordinate 140,871, forward strand.
ACTCACTAACGAAAGGGAAAATTAGATCGTATACATACACACCAACAAGGAGACCAAGAATGCCAAGACCTGTAAGAAGTTTACCAGAGGCGAACCTCGCCCCGCATGATCCCGGTCAAAGACCGGACATACCCATTCCGACTCCGAACAGCAAGCCCCCGTAAATATGACCTATACCGAAATACCCATTGATTCTTGGAAGGACGCCGATGTTCAAAAGGTCAAATACTCCATACAGTATTGCGGTGACGGCTACGCCTGTAAACATAAAATTCATCGCTTTGAAATCCCGCATGAGGAGCGTTCCCATTATTCTGGAGTACCTAATGAGTCCGCCCCTATGCATTGCAAAGCCAAATACTGCGCCTATAATAAGGCCGGTGAACATTTTCATTTTATTCCCCTTTGTTTTCTATCTACTAGATTTTGGCTGGTATGTTTTTCATATCCCCCATTGGGGTTTCCAACCTGCCAGACCAATCTTCCATGGAGCCTCCATAGACCCTTGCTTTTTCATATCCAAGCATTTTAAGTAAAAACAAGCCATAGGTCGACCTGCCGATTCCAATGTTGCAATAGGTGACAATTTCCTTGTTTTTTGGTATGCCATATTTGGCGAGGACTTCCCCTATTCTCTCGGCTGACTTTATAGTAGTGTCACCGGCTAATTCTTTCCATTCTATGTTTACGGCACCTGGAATGCTTCCGCCTCTTATATTGCCAGCTTTATTCAGGCCAAGATATTCTTTGAAAGACCGCAAATCTATAATAACGATCTCATCTTTATTTTCCATAATCCATTTTGCAGTTGCTACCATCTCCGGTTTGGGCACGGCCTTGAATATAGCTTTCTTGACATCTTTTATAGGTTCGCTCGTTACAGGACGACCTTCAGAAACCCACTTTTCAAACCCACCTTTCAGAATTTGAACGTTATCGTGACCGTAATATTTTAATAAACCCCAGATAATGCTTGCGTCAGGAAAGGTAACGCTATCGTATACAATAACCCGTGTGATTTTACCGATTCCGGCTTCTCCAAATATTTTTTCTGCCTTTTCAGAAGGGATGGCAAAGCCGTTAGCATTTTTAAATTTTATATCCTTGGATGTGCGAAAGAGGTTTTTAGGTATGTTTACAGAATTGGGAAGGTGGAACTTGGTGTATTTTTCCTCCTCTCTGGCGTCAACTAACACCACATGCGGCTGATTAATTAGTGAGGAGAGACTCTCTGTTTCTACTATATGTCCAGATAAGATAGTAACATTTAACTTATTTTCACTAGAAGTCTGTGTTTCTAGGCAACCAACCGCCAAAAGAAGGAAAAAAAGAATTGGCACCCATTTGTTATTATTTACGACCCCAGTCACCTGCATTCTTACACCTGTCACAAAATAGCACTAAAGCATCCCTAGTATCATTTCTACAGGCACGCTTTTGAAATTTTCCCGGAACCTCCGAGTGAAACAAGCTCGCTGATTACTATTTTTCTCCCCTCGATAACCCCTTTAATGATTACCTGCTTTCTGAATCCTGAAGTGAGTTTCCAGTCAGGTATATCACCGGTTTCTAGTTTGTATATCGTCCTTTTGGCAGTAAAAAGTACCAGAGAAGAGTGGTCGTCATACCATTCCAGGTAGCAGATAGGGTCTTTTAGACATCTTTCAGTGGTCAGCAAGCCTTTGACGACTGAAACTCTCGCAGCTTCTGCGGCCTTCATCGAAGAGTAAAGGAATAAGCAGCCTACGGTAAATATGATTATAAAAAGGCTAACTATTTTAACGCTAGACCTGTGCATGATCGGGAATCCAAATATTGATTAACACTAAGTAATTTTCCATTAAATAGTCACCTTTTTTACTTCTTCCCGGCGATGGCATATTTCTTCACCAACCGTTCGCTTTCCCTAACCTGCTCAAACAGAATTTGACGCATTATGTCGAAGGCTTTCAAAATCTTTGGATTTGAAATGCGGTAATAAATGGTTACCCCATCTCTACGATTGGTAACAATGCCTCTATCGCGTAACAGCGCAAGGTGTTGGGATAAGTTAGATTTGGATATATTTAGCCGTGACCCCAGATCTCCCGCCGATAATTCCTTGTCCCTTAGCGTGTTGATAATCTGAAGTCGTTTAGGGTTGGCCAAGATTTGGCAGATGCTAGCGTGTAGCTCATAGACTTTTTTTTCATCAGGTGTCATTACTTTTTTCTTCTCTATGTTTCTTTGTTTCGAAACGTATAAACTATTGAATTAGACTATAATTAAACAAATCTAATCCCTACGTGTCAACTATATTCGAGCAATTGGCGAGAAGTGCAGTAATCGCTTAACGCCGCCTGAATCAATCCGTAAAAAAGTATCGCCTAACAGCCTCACATTTTCGCTTTTTGGAATTGCAGCAAACTGAAAAAATGGACCAAAATGCGATTATCATATTTTTACCACATATTTTTTAATGGCTCATATCCACAGTGGCGTTGCTGCACCCCCAGCTCTTTACCATATTAAAACAATGCGTTTTAAACTATAATTAAAGTATTTTCTATGTAACGACAGCACCGTTTAACTGTAATTAATATGTAGTTTTTTTCTGCGGTTTTCATTTACTTTCTTCAAGTGTTTTAAATCCGCCAATTATTTAATTTTTCTCCATTCCCATGGAGGAACTGGGTCTAAGAGACTCCACAAGCCTTGTTTTTTGTCTCTGGCCATTTTTTCCTTCCCCGGCAAAGATGAATCCCTACTGTACCGAGTGTAAACCCACGCCAATCCATTTGAAACCATAAACCCTGAAATATTGATACCATTGACACACACAATTGCTACTGTTCGACCATATCGGTCGACTGCTTGGGCTTGGATTACCACTAGTTTGTTAAAAGCTAAGTTTAAAAGCACTCGCCTAGCTTTTAATCCAAAAGGTTGGTTTTTTTCTGGGGCATCAATATTTGCAAGCCTAATTGTTACTTCCTTGTCGCTATCAGTTCGTACCCTTAATGTATCTCCATCGATAACTCTTTCTACCTTTCCATAAAACTGGTTAGGCTTTTCATAACACGGGGATATCGATTGTGGGCTGCTATTTAAATAATCTTTTTCTGCGTGATGGTTTGCTGCATGTTCAGCTTGTAAAACATTGTCTCCGGAAAACGCTGGAAAAAATATGAACAAAAGAATACTGGCCGTCAAAAACAAAACTCGTTTTTTAATTAAGGTCACTTTCATACCTAAAACTGTTGCCGATAAAAGCCTGATTATTTAGCCAGTATATTCTTTTTACAATGAATGAGATATAATGTTTACTGTGGTTAAGTTTAATTTGACTGATGATAGGTTGTTACGTTGTTGTTTAGGAGTTGATAAGAATGAAATCTACTAAACCCGTTTTTGCTGCGATCCTTGTTATTATTCTGGCCACAAATGCAATGAAGGCCGCTGCATCCGAATATGGTTTGGACCCAGATCATACTCAGATTGGTTTTTCCGTTAAGCATATGGTGATCAGCAGCGTAAAAGGTAGTTTTGATAAGTTCAGTGGATCATTTACAGTAAATAAGGCGAACCAGCTAACTTCAGCCAATGCAATAATAGACGTCACATCAATTAATACTAAGGCACAAAAACGTGATAAACACCTTAAGAGCCCTGAGTTCTTCAGTCAAAAAGAATTTCCTTATATCGAATTCACCACCAAAAAAATAGTAAACGGAAACTCCTCTTCATCGTCAGGTGGTAAAGTTGTTACAAGCACCACTGTTGTTGGAGACCTTACAATCAAGGGTATCACCAAGTCGGTTACTCTGACTGGTGAAATGGTAGGTCCGATTAAAGATTTTCGAGGAAATAGCCGCTTAGGGTTTCATTTAGAAGGAAAGATCAACAGGAAGGATTACAACGTGGCTTTTCATGCAGTTTTGGAAGCAGGTGGTTTGGTTGTGGGCGACGAAGTAACTATTATTCTCGATATTGAAGGCGTTGAACGTTTATAGAGGCACAATAAAATGGCCAATATTGCTTACATTTCGTTATGACATGGTTCATCGGTTATCCGAGGATCAAAACAACTAATTGTTTTGGCCCGTGCACTCCATAAGCAAGTACCTGTTGAATATCAGCAGTTTTTGAAGGTCCAGAAACAAGCAGTGAATTGGTTGGCATCTCTTTAGACCATTTCTGCTCGATCACCATTTGCTCAAAGCTTTCGAAGATGTCTTCTGCATTAAGTAATGCGACATGCACTGGTGGGACAAAGTACATGAGCCTAGGCTCTGCACTAGTTGGCCATATAACTAAACTGCCGGTGCTAGCTATACCACCACGGGTAGACGTGATACTTACATCAACTTGATTAAACAATTGATCTTTCCATTCTTCAATCTCAGCAGTATAAGAATGAATTTGCAGAGAATCCATAGCTTCTACATTTACTATTTTTCCAATATCACCGCTTCCAACTAATATGTGTTTATATCCACGTTTCGGTAGCTCAGTATTAATCCACTTCATCCACTCCCTGTCTAACAGACGATGAACCTCGCCATGGACAGCTTCCATCATCTGTGTGATCCTTGCCACTCGATCCTCTTTCGACAAGCCCTCTTCTTTCGGGGTTTTAACAATTCCCCTATAACCACCATTCTCCGAATACTGTTGAAGTGCTGATAGTATCTGCTCTCTTGCTCTACTCATTGTCAAACCCTGCCTCTCTAGCTAATTCATGCATAGTTCGACGTGCCGGCTTAGGGTTAAATCGATATCTAGCCCACCTCCCCATTCTGGCGGGAATTAATTCACGGGTCCTTGTTACAATCAACGAGAAAACACGATAGATAGCTGGATTACGGTATATCCATTTCCAGATACGCCAACCCCAACTCTCCAATGGTTTTCGCATACTACCTGCCCCGATTAGGCTTGTGTAATCTGCTCTCCTAAGTACAGACTCAGCCCGCAAGCGGTTTATTAGCTTTGGAAGTGGAATTTGTACCGGGCAAACCTGTTCGCAGGCACCACATAAAGTGCAAAGGGAGGTCAAGCCACCTACTTTGTTTATTCCTAAGCGCATTGGTTCCAGCGCACAGCCAATAGGACCTGGATACACAGTGCCATATGCATGTCCTCCTAACTGCACATAAACTGGGCAGTGATTTATGCAGGACCCACAACGAATGCAATGTAGAATTTCTTGCAAACTAGAGTTGCCATAGATTTTTGAACGACCATTATCTAACAGAACCAGATGAACGGCCTCTGGACCATCCTTCTCACCTGGTTGGCGGGGGCGGGAAATCATATTAAAATAAGTGGTAATTGTTTGGCCCGTTGCAGACTTTGTTAACAGGTTTAACAGTGGCGGTACATCAGCAAGCTTTTCCACTACCTTCTCTATACCAGTTATTGCTATGTGTAGTGGCGGTACAGTACTGCTCATTCCACCATTCCCTTCATTTTCTACCAAGCATAGAGTACCTGTTTCCGCTACCGCAAAGTTTACCCCAGAAATTCCTGCATCGGCCTGATTAAACTTGTTTCGCAAAATCTTACGTGCACTTTGAGTCAACTGATCTACATCCTCTGTGTAGGGGAGCTCAGGAAAGTGTTCATGTAACAGCTCAGCTATCTCTTTTTTCGTTTTATGGATTGCTGGCATAATGATATGGGAAGGAGTCTCGTCGGCCAACTGGATGATAAACTCACCTAGATCAGATTCAAGCACACTAATTCCATGTCCTTCCAAAAAACTGTTTAGTTCAATCTCCTCTGACACCATGGACTTTCCTTTAACCACCGACTTAGCATCATTCTGTTGCAACAGACATACAATTATCTGGTTTGCCTCAAAACTATTATTAGCCCAATGCACCTGAATACCGTTTTCCGTTAATGTCTTTTCTAACTCTATTAACAGGTATGGCAGGTTGCGGAGTGAGTTGGCGCGAATTTCGCGACCCCTATCACGCAGCTTGGCCAGCTTCTCGTCATCTGGAAACTGCGCCGCTCTTTTTTCCATCAGCCCACTCATTGCAGACCTGAAATTTTGGCGATTCTGCGCTTTACCAAGCGAATTATTAATCCGATCGCTAAGAGTGTTACCCTGTTTCATAAACCCTGTCCCATAAAAACTCAGCAATATGTTGCACTTCTATCGTCCGTTTTTGCTTCCTTAATGCCCCACCAATGTTCATAAGACAACCACAGTCCTGGCTTACCAATTTGCTTGCCTCAGTTTTACCTATTGCATCAGTCTTATCCTTAACCATCGCGCCGGAAATTTCTGCTTGCTTAATTGCAAATGAACCTCCAAAACCGCAGCACTCAGCTTTACGCTCCTGCTCAACCACGGTCACATTCTTCATTTGTGAAACAAGAGATTCAATATGACTAGCTACCTTCATTTCATTTCGACTTGAGCAAGAAGTATGGATTGCAACCGTTATAGACGGACCAAGATCATCTAATTCAATTTCTACTTGATCAACCAAAAATTGCGTCAGTTCATATGTCCGTTTGGATACATTAAGTGCGTTCTGTGCATCCGGCTGACCATGGAATAACTCTGGCCACTGGTGACGTATCATGCCTGCACATGAACCAGATGGAACGACTATAGGAATGTCTTTTGGAAAGCAGGACATTAGAGAACGAGCAACATCAAGCGCTTCCGCGCGATAACCTGAATTATATGCAGGCTGCCCACAGCAGGTTTGGTTTTGTGGAAAAACCACCCTAATTCCTTCTCTCTGAATTAACCGCATACCGGCTATCCCTACCTTAGGGTAGAAAAGATCAGCCAAGCAAGTTGCCATAAAGTAGATTTCAGACGGCTTGCCCATTTAGTGCGCCTTATTTTTCAGTGGTCAAAATTGATGCTTTACGCAAGAACCTATCTAAGCGTGCCTGTTCCTTATCAATTTCTTGCAAAGACTCCTCCACATAAACCAGATGCTCATGAGCGGCAATACGTGCCTCAGCTGGGTCTCCATGCAAAACAGCTACCATAAGTTTCTGATGTTGGTCGGTTAGTCGTTCAGTAATTCTTGGAATAGTATATAACTTATCAAGGTTATTTTTAATGCTATGTTGTAGTACCTTAAACAGGCTTCGAGTTATAGTTAGTAGTGCAAGGTTATGTGATGCTTCCGTTACAGCAAGGTGAAAAGCAGCATCAGCTGCTGCCGCTTCTACAGGGTTATCTCTTGTACTATGCAAACGAACCATCTCGTCGTACTTTTCTCGAATTATCTGTCGGTCTTGTTCAGTTGCTCGTAAGGCCGCAAAATAAGCAGCCAAACCATCGAGTGCATGGCGCACTTCTAAAATGTCAAAACGGAACTCAGACTTTTCTTGCATCAGATCTAGTAGCGGATCGGTGATCACTGAAGCAACAGATTGAACCACATAGGTGCCACCTCCCTGTTTGGATTCAATTATGCCTTTAGAGGATAATATTCGAATCGCCTCTCGGACAGAGGGACGAGACACACCTAGCCGCTCAGCAAGCATTCTCTCTGAGGGTAGTTTTTCTCCTGTTTTGAGACCAGATTCAGCTATAATTGTTTGTAACTGGTCTGCAATCCTGTCTGATATCTTTTTCTTTTCCATCGGATGCCCAAAAATTGGTATTACCAATATACCATAGCAAGTACTAATTGCAAGAGCATTGTACACCTCCTCCCAAAGTTTTTCTAGCCTAATCAGCAAACACAGCAACAACTAAAACTCAGCTCGATTCAAGGTTTTTAAAAATACCCCTTAGCAGTAAGTAGGTTATGCTTAGTACAAATACTTAATATACGAAAAACCCTTGACAAGTTTATTCTGGAAATAATACTATCAAGTGGACATACCAGTTTACCATTTGGGCGCTTTGTTGTTAATGCAATCGACAAAGAGTGGTTTAAAGGTGTTTTGGTTAAAACTTAGGAGGACGATAATGAAAAAAACTTTGACTGTAGGTGTGGTCGCCGTATTTGCATTGGCGCTATTGTTTGTGTCAACGCCTTCACATGCTGCCAAAAAGGTGCTACTCAAACTACCGGTATGGTTTGGTACGCATCTAACCGGGTTGGGATCAACCCCCAAGTGGCTTGCTGAGCATGTCAACAAGGCCTCAGGAGGTTCAGTTCAGATTAAAATTTACGAACCAGGCAAGTTAGTTCCAGCAAAAGCGATACTGGAATCTGTTTCAAAAGGACAGGTTAACTCTGGATGGAGTACACCTGGTTACAACACTGGTGTTCTTGGTACAAAAGCAGCAATATTTTCTGCTGTTCCTTTTGGCCCTGATGCTCCAGAGTTTATTGCTTGGGTTAACTATGGTGGTGGACGTCAGCTCTGGCAGAAGATGTATGATGATGCTGGTTACAATGTCCATGCTATTCCCTGCTCAATAATATCTCCAGAAACATCGGGTTGGTTTTCAAAACCTATCAACAAGCCGAGTGATTTAAAAGGATTACGCATGCGTTTCTTTGGCCTTGGTGCTTTGGTAATGCAAAAGTTAGGCGTATCCACTTCACTGCTCTCTTCCAAGGAGATTTTTCCTGCATTGGAAAAAGGAGCAATTGATGCAACGGAATTTTCGATGCCAGCAATTGATAAGCTGCTCGGCTTCCATAAAATTCTCAAGCACAACTACTATCCAGGTTGGCACCAGCCAGCAACCATGTTTGATCTGTTGATCAATGGAGATACATGGAAGGGGATGAGTAGCAGCCAACAGGAACTGCTCGAGATGGGTTGTAAGGCTGCCATGTTGGATGGATTAGCATTAGGTGAAGCTATTCAGTTTCCACACATGCAAGCAGCTGCCGAAAAGGGAGTTACAAACCATTATTGGTCAGAAGAAATGTTGCGCGCCTTTAAGACGAAGTGGGATGAAGTTGTTGCCGAGGAAAGCAAAAAAGACCCAGAATTTGCAGTTTATTACAACCAATTGCAAAGTTTCCGTGCTAACTACAAGGTATGGAATGAGTGGGCTTACATGCCACGTCCTGGAACAAAACGTACTCAGTATTAAGCAACAGTTATAATTGTTGTCATTGGTGTGGTAGGGTAAGCCCTACCACACTTTTTAATTGCCGGATAGAAAGCGAATAATTTATGTCTGATTCTACCGCTAAGAATAACGTCCGGATCCCAATAGTCGAGTTTCTCAATAAAATAATCGTAAATGTTGTCGAGACCGTTGCATGGTTAAATGTGGTTCTGATTCTCGTTGTTTTGCTGCAAGTTATCATGCGATATGGATTTAATAGAGGTCAAGTACCACTTGAAGAGCTTATGTGGCATTTATACGCCGTGGTATTTATGTTCGGAATGGCATATGCCATAACAAACAATTCACATATACGAGTCGATATCATTCATATGAGGTTGCCAGAGCGAACCAAGCATATTTTTGAAATCTTAGGTATTTTGTTTTTACTACTGCCAACTATTCTAGTGGTGCTGTACCATAGCGTGGATTGGGTAGCAGAAGCCTACCGTGTTGGAGAATCATCTGAAAACCCAACCGGGCTCCCGTTTAGATGGGCAATTAAAGCGGTACTCCCATCATCAATGACTCTAATGCTTATCGCATCAACTTCCCGTTTGATTGAAGAGTTCATTATCTTGTTACGTATTATTAAAAAAGAACCAGCGGATCACAATTCTGGTTGATGAAAACGCTTAATTTACCTAACAACCATAAAAACCAAATTAAACAAAACAAGTTGCTATAAAGAATTTACATTATGGAAATACAACCTGAGCATTTTTTAGTCATTGGAATGTTTTTATCATTCATTGCACTACTTTTCACTGGGTTCCCAGTAGCATGGGTTCTCTCTGGAGTTGGTATTCTTTTCGCTGGTGTTGGTTGGTTTACTGACAACATCATGGGTTGGACAATGACCGGCCTCGAATTCAACACCTTGGGGCTACTGGTCGGTCGTATTTTCGGTATTATGGACAACTGGGTACTTGTAGCAATACCTATGTTTATTTTCATGGGCTTGATGCTTGACAAGTCAGGGATAGCAGAGAAAATGATGCATTCCATACAAAAGTTGTTTGGTAGTATCAGGGGTGGGTTGGCTATTACTGTGACCATGATTGGCATAATTCTAGCCGCATCAACCGGTATCATTGGTGCATCAGTTGTGCTACTTGGAGTAATGTCACTTCCAATTATGCTTAATCAGAATTACAGCAAACCGCTTGCGCTCGGAACCGTTGCTGCTTCTGGTTGCCTAGGAATTCTTATACCTCCCTCTATAATGCTTGTGATTATGGGCGATCAATTGGGTGCTTCTGTTGGTGACTTGTTTATGGGGGCTGTTTTCCCAGGCTTAATTCTTGGCAGTCTTTATATCATTTATTTAATAATCTACGCTCAACTTTATCCAGAAAGTGCCCCTTTAGCTCTTGACCATAAGCCTATTGTCGTTGGTGATGTTTTGCAGGTCACTATTGACATTCTACCACCTGCAGGCCTCATACTGCTGGTACTTGGGTCAATCTTTATGGGGATAGCAACCGTAACTGAGGCCTCCGGTATCGGAGCTGTTGGAGCAACTTTACTTTCTTATTTTTCTAACCGGCTCAATCGAAAAAATCTTACCGAGGTTGTAACTAATACAATGAACATCTCGGCTTACATTTTTGCTATCTTTTTCGGTGCGACAATTTTTGCACTGGTGCTCCGTGAATGTGGTGGCGACCAGTTGATTGAGTCATCGCTCCATGGGCTTGGGTTTGGTCCATCTGGTCTAGTTATGTTTGTACTGTTTATGGTTTTCCTATTAGGGTTTTTCCTCGACTGGATTGAAATTAGCCTAATAATATTACCCTTACTTGGACCTGTAATCGTGGGTCTAGACCTGCAAGTTGATGGCTATGGTGTTGTTGATAACCCTAACCTAGTTTGGTTTGCTTTACTTGTTGCAGTAGCATTACAAACTTCTTTTCTTACACCTCCAGTAGGTTTTGCAATTTTTTATTTAAAGGGGGTATGCCCAGCCGATGTAAAGCTTACCGACATCTATCGCGGGGTAATACCATTTGTAATCCTTCAATTAATTTGCCTTGTATTAGTATTTAAATATCCACAGTTGGTTACTTGGCTACCTTCTGTTGCATATGGGAACTAACAATTCAAACCTCAAGCAACCAAAACGCTACGCTCAACTAAAATCCGAACTAGCGAAGTGGATTCCAGGTGAGCGATTAATAGAAGAACCATTACAACTAGTCGCATACGGAACTGATGCGGGGTTTTATCGTTTAACTCCAAAATTGGTGGTAAAAATAATCAATGAAAACGAAACGATTAAGCTTCTTAAATTAGCACAGCTTCACGATACCCCAGTAACCTTTCGTGCTGCCGGAACAAGTCTCTCTGGGCAAGCTATAAGCGACTCTATTCTTGCTGTGCTCGATGATAACTATTGGCGCGAGTACAAAGTTTATGACGAGGGAAAGGCTATACAACTTCAAGTCGGAATTGTTGGCTATCAGGCAAATCGCTATTTGAAAAAATTTGATCGAAAAATTGGCCCTGACCCGGCCTCCATAGATAGCGCTAAAATTGGTGGAATTGCAGCTAATAACGCTTCTGGGATGTGTTGTGGTGTCGACCAAAACAGTTATAAAACGCTGAAAAATATGCGCGTGATTTTTGCCGACGGTTCTATATTAGATACTGCCTCCCGTGCGAATCGAGAAGCCTTCATTGAAAGCCATCCAAAACTGATCAACTCACTTACCGAGTTAGGTAATAAAACCCGTAGCAACACAGAGTTATCAGCAAAGATCACACGCAAATTTAAGATCAAGAACACAACTGGATATAGCTTGAACGCACTTGTCGATTACATCGACCCAATAGACATAATCCAACATTTAATGATTGGCTCCGAGGGAACTTTGGGATTCATATCAGAAATCACTTATAAAACTTTGCCTGACCACTCCGACAAGGCCAGTTCTCTAATATTATTCCCTGACGTTGCAACAGCATGCTCTGCAGTATTGCCCCTCAAGAAATTGTCTATTGATGCAGTTGAGATTATGGATCGAGCTGCTTTGCGTTCCATCGAAAACCAACCAGAAATGCCACCATTTATAAAAGATCTAAATGATCATGCAACCGCACTTTTAATTGAAACCCGAGCTGCTAACAGGAAACAGTTGCACAGCAACATCGAGAATATTAAGCAATCACTTTCATCAATTACGACATTAACCGACATTCAGTTTGCTGAACAACCCGAAGAATATGAACAGTTATGGAAAGTGCGCAAAGGTCTCTTTCCTTCAGTTGGTGCAATGCGTGAAATAGGTACAACAGTTGTAATAGAGGATGTTGCTTTTCCATTGCACTGCTTATCCGATGCTACCAATTCACTACAGAAGCTATTTCAAAAGCATGGTTATAATAATGCTATTATTTTTGGGCACGCTCTCGCAGGTAACCTCCACTTTGTACTAACTCCTAATTTTAATGACCAACAGGAAACCAATCGTTACCGTTTATTTATGGATGACCTTTGTCATATGGTGGTTGAGCAATTTGATGGGTCTCTTAAAGCTGAACACAGCACCGGACGAAATATTGCACCATATGTTGAACTTGAATGGGGGAATGAAGCTTACCAGTTGATGAAAGAGATTAAAAACATATTTGATCCTCACAACCTGCTTAACCCTGGAGTAATTCTTAATGACGACCCCGAAATACATTTAAAAAATATAAAACCGATTGTAAAAGTAGATCCTGACATTGATAAATGTATTGAGTGTGGATTTTGCGAAGTAACTTGCCCTTCTCGCAACTTTACACTTACCCCACGACAGAGAATTGTTAGCATGCGCGAGCAAGTCAGAGAAAAATCAATAGCAAATCACTCGACCATAAATACCGATCAATACAAATGGTTTACCATTGATACATGTGCTGCAGATGGCCTTTGTGCTATTCCTTGCCCTGTGGGGATTGATACTGGTGCAATGGTACTAAAAGAAAGAGCCAAAGCGGTCACTCCCAGAGTAAATAAAAATTTGTATTGGGCCGCTGACCATATTGGACTTATCAGCAATGCAGGAAGAATGGTTCTTAATACACTTCATAGAACAGCAAATTTAACTGGTAATGGTGCAATCGAACAGACAAGTAGTTTTATCAACCGTATCAGCAGGGGCGCAATTCCTATATGGGATCAATGGATACCACGCGGCTCAAAACTTCCTAGGTACCCATCACAAGAGTTCGGCCAAGGAAATAAGCCGAAAGTTGTTTATTTCAGTAGTTGCATAAATCGAGTTATGGGGACAGCGTGTAACGATAAAGAAAAACGTGATATCAGTCAGGTAGTTATTTCACTTTTACAAAAGGCTGGTTACGATATTGTCACAATACCAAACCTAGATTCATACTGCTGTGGACTGCCTTTTAATAGCAAAGGCGCCATAGACGCATCCAACATATGTATTCGCAAACTAGAAGAAGCTCTTTGGCAGTCCACTCAACAAGGCAAGCTGCCGGTAATTTGTGATTCTAGCCCCTGTACAGCCCGCATGGTAAACCAGATTAATTATCCAATTGAAATTTTGGAGCCTGTCGAGTTTACGTTAAAATACTTAGTAGACAAACTTACATTTGATCAACAAGCAAAAATTATTGCTTTACACATACCTTGTGGTTCGCGTAAACATGGTTTAGCCAATAAATTTGTTGACTTGGCTCACTTATGCTCTGAAATAGTTTTTCAACCTGAAGATAGTGGTTGCTGCGGATTTGCAGGGGATAAGGGTTTTCTGGTACCAGAACTTAACAAATCCGCATTAAAGAGGCTTAAGTCGCAATTGCCTGATAATTGCAGCGAAGGATATTCCACAAGCCGAACATGTGAAATTGGTCTTTCACGACACAGTGGAATTAACTACCGATCGATATTATATTTAGTAGACCGCTGTTCTAGGGAGAAGTAATTTGCATAGTTCTGGTAAAGCTATTACAGCTGGAGTTTGTGCCGCAGCTGGCGCCAAAGCCGCTGTTCATATGCTGTGTGGTTATAATAATATCAATGAAGTTGAAATTCCAACATCCGATGGTTCAAGAAGAATTGTTCCAATAGACCATTGCGTATGTACTGAAAATTCGGCTGCTGCTGAAGTAACCAACTGTGATTGTAATCATGCAGATACCGATACCTTGGTGAAAATTATCGTGACTGTAGAGTGGGATGATAGTGATGAAAAAACTGTTCCAACTGGTGAGCCCACGGAAACTCCTCCACGTATGGGCTTGCAAATTCCATCAACTGTAACTGCTTTTTGGTCCAATACTGATAAAATAACATTGCATGCCGGTGAAGGTGTTGGTACCGCTACTCACAAGTGCAAGGAAATCCCATCAGGTGACCCAGCCATAAACAAAGAATCGCGAGATATGATTATAGAAGCGGTTAGCGAGTTAACAGATCGCTCAATGCAAATAACAGTTTCAATTCCAGAAGGTGAGTCAATCGCAAATAACGCGCTCCACCAGAAACATGGCATAAAAGGTGGGCTATTACTTTAAAATAGGCAACAGATTAAGCTCATAGAAGTTTGATAATTTCTACCTAGTTTAGCCTTTCACCGCTAAGGTTTTCTTGAACCGGGCAATAGAACATTTACCCAACTTTCCCTAGCTGCCATACGTTATGCAACTGCTCACCAAGGTTGATTATGTAATCTCTACCCTTAGCCCCGTTTTCCAACATCGTAAACCATTCATCAGGGATGGACTTCAAACCCAAATGCGCCCCTGCCATTGCCCCTGCCATTGCTCCAACGGTATCAGTATCACCTCCAAGCGATACAGCCTGAGACACAATTTTTTTGAAATCGCCATTAAATCTAACAAACATGTATATCGCAGCTGGAACTGATCGAAGCGCTAACATTTCAGAACCAAGGATTTTAGTAATTTGTTCCGCATCATGAGGGCTAGATAACAATCCTAATAGTTTATTCAGCGAAATTTTATATTCCGGTTCGATTATATCCTTTAATAAGTCCTCTACAAATTTCGCCCCAATATCCTGACATGCCGGAGTCATAGTTGCACCAGCAACTGCCATAGCCTGCAATTTAGCACCTTCAATGGCAAGGCGATGGCCATGAGTAAGTTCGGCAGATTTGGTTGCTTGTTTGATAAGCTCTTCAGGTCGGTCATGGAACAAAACCCCTACTGGAGCAATCCGCATACAAGCCCCATTCCCCATTGATCCATCAGGGTAATGAGAAAAGGCAGCTTGTTCCCAGTTGTTATTTAAACGAAGAAAATTAAGAACGATAACTGTGGTTACACCATAGCCTCTATTTTCATTGAAATTGTTTATCAGGCTTTTGGAGAGAAATACTGGGTCAATACATCTGTTTTGGCAGAGAGTTTCAGCTAAAGCAACCATCATCTCGGTGTCATCAGTGTATGTACCTGCACCAAGCCTGGCCTCAAGCATACTATCTATCACACCATGCTCACGACGAATTCTTTCACCTGTCCAGCCCTCAACAGGCATTCCTAGGGCATCACCTGTCAAAGTGCCGATAAGAGCACCCTGAAACTTTTCAAGCAACGGATGATCCTTGCTTAACTTTCTATTTTTATCGACACATCACTTGCCACAGCCATACCAGAAGCTAGCTCGATAAGTTTGAGAAAACCAGAGGGAACCGGACAAGTAACATGTGGTAAACATTTTCCAGCTTTTTCGTAGATAAGAGAAGATTCAAAGTTCCTTAGTTCGGTAAAGGCATCAATAGGTTCTGACTCAAGAAATGGCTTCAGCTTCTCTACATGCTCACAACACTTACCAATAGAAAACTTAACGTACCTTCCATCTTCGCACTCAGCACTGGCATCAACCGTTTCGCCACACTGGCCTGCGCATATATTTATTTTTGGCATAATTTATTATAACAGAGTATTAGTTAAAAAATTTGTTTATAGCCTTAGTAACACCGTTGCAATTAGAAAAAAGATCACTAGTCCAGTAATATCGTTAAGGGCCAACACTATGGGACCACCAGCAATAGCTGGATCTATTTTAACAAATCTAAATAGCAAAGGAATTATAGTACCCAAAAAAGCGGCTACTGCTATAGAAAGAAAAATTGAAGCCGCTACAACAATTCCCAGCCACACGTCGCCGTGCCAAATCTCTGCAACTATTCCAGCAACAGCCCCACAAACCAGGCCAAGTATCATACCTACAATTAACTCTTTTTCTATGTATTGTCGAAGCGAATCAATGTTTATTCTACCTGTAGCCAAACCACGAATTACTAAAGCTGAACTTTGCGTACCAACGTTCCCACTCATCCCCATAACAACAGGAATAAAGGCGGCAAGAGCCAAAAACTCAGACAAAGCAATTTTAAACTGCCATATAAGCCATCCTGTAACAAGCCCTCCTACCAACGATGCGGACAGCCAGGGCAATCTGTATCGCACCATTTTCATTGATGTATGCGTTTGAACAAGTGCCTCATCATCTGCACCAACCATT
The DNA here is from genome assembly GCA_002500605.1 of Nitrospinaceae bacterium UBA7883. GTDB lineage: Bacteria > Nitrospinota_A > UBA7883 > UBA7883 > UBA7883 > UBA7883. The sequence goes on from DLRR01000007.1 coordinate 157,415, forward strand.
TTCATCATATCCTCATCGGCTTCTTCTTCAATGACATCCATAATGTCATCAAAAAGAATTCTCCCAACAAGTTTCATCTGCTCATCAACTACAGGTAGAGATACAAGGTCATATCTTTTAAACAACTCAGCCACATGTTCCTGGTCATCTTTAAGACGGGCATGAATCGTTGGTGTTTCCTCGACCGTTTCCTTTATTACAGCACCGGGGGGGTTTAGTAACAACTGAGTTACAGGAAGGACTCCGACAAGTCTCTTGTCCGCATCAACAATGAATATATTGTGTACTTCGCCAATCTGTTCTGCCATTTCCCTGTATAGTTCGATAGTTTTCATGATGTTGGTGTCTTCATGCACCGCTATCAGTTCGGTTTGCATTATACCGCCGGCAGACTCTTTGTCATATTCCATAAGACGGGTTACTTCTTCGTCCACCTCATCCGATAAAACATCGAGTACGTTCTCTGCCTTTTCATCGTCCACATCACTTAGAATGTCAGCAGCATCATCACTTTCCATTTCACCAATAATGTGCCCGAGTTGCTCAGCAGTAGCCTCCGTTACCACAAACTCTTTGCCTTGATCTGAGAGTAGCGGTAACACTTCAGCAGCAAAATCATAATCAAGTCTTCTAAAGGCTAGTAGTTTTTCTTTAGTTTCCACTATGTGGTCTATGCTGTAGGCTATGTCGGTAGGGTGATATTTATCTTCGAGCGCTTCTGAAGATAGCTTTTTTACGAGCATATCATCAATAATTTTATTTACTATTTCACTCGATAACATTCTATATTCTTAAATTCAATTGTAGGTTTATTCAACATGGCTATCTTTAACCGGAAAATGGAAACAGCCTTTCGCCCTGTTTATATTTTCCCCAAAGATATTCCATCGGACCGTGAATTACGTACAGTACAGCCATTGCAAACAACATCAAGTGTGGAAACTGCGCTATCGTAAAAAAGAAAAGTATCGCCCCAACTAGTATATGAAACGATTTTCTCCTTCCTAATTCAAGGTTCTTAAGGTTGCGGTACTGAATAGTGCTGACCATTAACAATGCCAAAACATAAACCGCAATGACTACTAGAATCGCCGGTGCTTTCTCAATCTCTAATGTTCCTCTGGTCAACAAAACCACGCATGCTAACAGTCCAGCCGCAGGTGGTATCGGCAAGCCTATAAATTTATCTTCAACCGCTAACCCATCTGTTGCCTGAGTGTTGAACCTTGCAAGACGTAACGCCCCACATAAAACAAAAAGAAATGCTGCCATCCATCCAATTCTTCCAAAAGGTTGAAGCACCCAATTAAACATCAAAATGGCCGGAGCAGCACCAAAAGCTATAAGGTCAGATAAGGAATCGAACTCCACGCCAAACTGTGTGGTAGCGCTCATTGCACGCGCTAACCGACCATCTAGGCCATCAAAGAAAATCGCAAAAATAATACTCCAAGCAGCTTGGTAGTAATTCCCGTTTATGGAGGCAATAATGGAGTAAAAACCACAGAAAAAAGCAGCGGCAGTTATTAGATTAGGGATTAGGTATATTCCCCTCTGAAACTTTAGATCATTGAGCATCTTCGACACTCCGTTATCGGAACTAACAGGTGCTTCAGTCTCCTTGCTTTCTTCAAGAAAAGCTTTTTTGGCTTCAACGTCATCTTTGGCCACTTTATTTCCCTTGTGGAGGCAATGTTCGAATCATTACGCTCTCCCCAGCCACCACTTTATCACCAAGCTTACAAACAATTTCAAGTCCGGGGGGTACAATTAAATCAACTCTAGATCCAAAACGAATGAGGCCAAACCGAGTTCCCTTTTGCAGGTCAGTTCCAACTTTAGCACGGCAAACAATCCTTCTAGCTACTAGGCCTGCAATTTGTTTGACACCAATTTCCCCCAATGAAGTTGCCAATATAATTTCTGATTGTTCGTTATCTTCACTCGCCTTATGATCCCATGCGGCAAGGAACTTCCCTTTATAGTACCGCTTGTTTATCACCTTCCCGCCAATTGGAATTCTTTGTACATGAACATTGAAAATGGACAGAAAAATGGATATACAAATAGCACCGTCTGGAAATTGTCGACTTTGGTAGGCGGTATCTATCCTGTTAATAACGCCATCGGCTGGAGCAACTATCAGTCCATCACCTTCTGGCGCATTCCGTTCTGGGTCGCGAAAAAAATAGGCGACAAATAATAGCAAGCCTAAGCAAACCCACCCAGCAAGGTTCAACCCAAACATAAAGAACATAACTACGCCAACAAAAAGCGGGATAATGAACCTAAGCGAGTCGGATTCAAATGGTAAAATCATTTTTTTGCGGTTAGTCCTTAATTTTATCACCTATCCAAGGCATCATACCGCGAAGTTTTTCTCCAACATGCTCGATAGGATGCTCTGCGTCTTTGTTGAGCAATGCATTATATACAGGCCTATTGGCTTGGGTCTCCAGTACCCATTCGCGGGCAAACTCACCGTTTTGAATTTCTTCAAGTATATCGACCATTTCCATCCTAGTTTCTTCATTAATCACTCGGCGACCGCGGGTGATATCACCATATTTCGCAGTGTCAGAAATCGAGTAGCGCATGTTGGCAATGCCACCTTCGAAAATAAGATCTACAATTAGCTTCATTTCGTGTAAGCATTCGAAATAGGCAACTTCTGGTTGGTAGCCAGCCTCAACCAATGTGTCAAAGCCTGCTCGTATAAGCTCCGATACACCACCACACAAAACTGCCTGTTCACCAAAAAGATCAGTTTCTGTCTCCTCTTGAAAAGTCGTTTCGATTACTCCACCCTTTGTTCCACCAATAGCTTTAGCATAGGCCAATGCTATATCTTTGGCATTACCGGTAGCGTCTTGCCCAACAGCTAATAGACATGGAACACCTCCTCCTTCAGCAAACTGTCGACGCACAAGATGGCCCGGCCCTTTGGGGGCAATCAAGAAAACATCAATATCGCTGGAAGGAACAATTTGGCCGAAATGAATGTTAAATCCATGGGCAAAAGCCACAGCGTTTCCTGCGCTGAGATTTGGCTCAATGTCTTGGTCATAGATTTTTTTCTGTGCAACATCTGGCGCAAGTATCATCACAATATCTGCTTCTTTAGCTGCATCCGCCGGAGTTTTTACTCTAATGCCTTTCTCTTTTCCAGCTATTTCATTAAACCTGCTTTCAGGGCGTAATCCCACAACAACATCCAAGCCAGAATCGCGCATATTTAATGCATGGGCATGTCCTTGGCTTCCATAACCAATAACAGCGATAACTTTTTTCTGGATTTTTTCTAGTTCGGCGTCTTTCTCATAATAAATAGTTGCCATCTTTCTCTGCTTTCTTAATGAGTGTATAAATCAATTATTGGCTTGCATTTCCCTTGATTCCGGCCAATTAAACTTGTCTCTACTGTTAACCCATTCAAGAGTTAGCTTAGAGTCTTTTTCCCCCTTGACATGGCAATTTTGCCACTTCGTACTAACTCTACTATCCCTATAGGTTTTATCATTTTTAAAAACGCATTTATTTTGTTCTCGGCACCTGTGATTTCAATGGTGTAATGAAGAGAGGAAACATCCACAATTTTGCCACGAAAAATCTCAGTCATGCGTAGTATTTCCGCTCTATTGGACTGCTCGGCGTTTACCTTAACAAGAATAACCTCACGATCGACATAGTCTTCTGCTGTAAAATCTACAACCTTTATAACATCTATTAACTTGTTTAGCTGTTTAGTTATTTGCTCGACAATACTATCATCCCCAATAGTAACAATGGTCATCCTAGAAGAGTTCTGATCCAAGGTAGGAGCCACCGAAAGTGACTCAATATTAAACCCTCTGCCAGAAAAAAGCCCCGATACACGGGATAGAACACCAAATTTATTCTCAACAAGAACAGATATCGTATGTCTCATAATTTAGCACCATGATAAATGATCAGATAGTTTCGATTTACAGGCTATGCCAGCAACATTTTATTTATTGGGGCCCCCGCCGGAACCATCGGATACACATTCTCTTCCCTTTCAACCACACAATCTATAATAGCAGGGATTTTACCTTCTATTGCTCTCTCTAAGGCTGGTCCAACTTCTTCCGGTTTTGTTACTCTCTCTCCATATGCACCGTAACTCTCAGCTAATTTAACAAAGTCTGGCTGAAATTCTGTACAACTATGCGAATAGCGCCCACCATAAAAGAGTTGTTGCCATTGCCTAACCATACCCAAAAATCCATTATTGAGAATAACAATGATAACCGGCAAACGGTACTGGGTAGCTGTGCCTAGTTCTTGTATATTCATCTGTATCGAACCATCACCAGCAATATCTATAACCACCTTATCAGGAAATGCAGCTTGTGCCCCAATAGCCGCGGGGAACCCATAACCCATAGTACCAAGCCCACCGGATGTAAGAAATGTCCTTGGGTTCTTCAATCTCAGATATTGAGCCGCCCACATCTGATTTTGCCCAACCTCTGTTGCATATATCCCATCACCTTTTGTTACCCGCATGATTTCTTCTACAACAAACTGTGGCTTAATTACATTCTTCTTCGTTTTGTAGCCTAGCTTATTGGCGTCTTTCCATTTCTTAATTTGATTGAGCCATTCTTCATTTTTCTCCTTCCATTTGACATGGTTGGTCTTTATCACAGCATTTAACTTACTTAAAACATCTGGTAGATCACCCACAACGGGTATATCAACTTTTACATTTTTTGAAATGGAACTTGGGTCTATATCCACATGTGCAATTTTTGCATTTGGAGCAAACTCATCAAGTTTACCGGTTACTCTATCATCGAACCGTGACCCAAGAGCGATAATGAGGTCAGAATGGGTTATCGCCATGTTCGCTCTGTATGTACCATGCATTCCCAGCATTCCTAAGTTCAGTTTGTTATCAGATGGAAAGCTTCCTAAGCCCATAAGGGTTTCGGTTATTGGAATATGGGTATGCCGCACCAGTTTGCGCAGTTCTACAGAAGCATTAGAGCTAATCACTCCACCTCCGACATAGAACACTGGCTTTATTGCCTCTCCCATAAGTTTTGCCAGCTTTTCTATCTGCTTTGTGTGACCTTCCTTATTTGGTTTATACGAACGTAATTTCACCTTATCAGGAAAAACAAATTTCGTTTCATTAGTAGCAACATCTTTGGGTAAATCCACTAGCACAGGGCCGGGTTTACCAGATGAGGCTATATAAAATGCTTCTGCAATAGTCTGGGCGAGGTCCTTTACATCCTTAACTAAATAACTATGTTTCACACATGGTCGTGTAATGCCAACAATGTCGGCTTCCTGGAATGCATCATTTCCGATGAGGGCAGTAGGTACTTGCCCGGTGAAAACCACGATAGGGATGGAGTCCATAAAAGCTGTAGCTATACCTGTAACGGTATTAGTAGCACCAGGCCCAGATGTAACCAAAGCAACACCAACTTTTCCTGTTGCACGAGCATAGCCATCGGCCATGTGTACTGCACCTTGCTCGTGACGTACAAGCATATGGCGCAGTTTGGGGTTTTTATATAGGGCATCAAAAACTGGCAACACAACACCACCAGGATATCCAAAGATAAGGTCCACTTTAAGTTTCTGTAGACTTTTTACGAATATCTCCGCCCCAGATATCTCCATATTACTCGCAACCCTCGTATATTATAGATAATGTTTGATACTATATAAGAGTTTAATAGTCGTCAACATATCAATGAATTTGGAACCAATCGTAGATAACTGGTAGTATTGCTAGAATAGTAGTTGTTAGGGCAAAAATTCGTTAACAATGCTATATAGGATCTTGCTCTTTTAAGGAGGGTGGAAGTTCTCGCACGTACTAACGAATTTTTATTTCTTATCTATCAAAAGACTTTTCAGATCCGCAAAAGCTTTGATCAGGTTTCCAATATCACCTTCCTCATGATCGGCGCACAATGAAACTCTAATTCTACTGGTACCTTTAGGTACTGAAGGTGGACGAATCAGTGGAGCTAATATATGGTTATCAAACAGTGATTTTGCAAAACCTGCTGCCAAGTCATCTCTTTCAATAATTATTGGAATGATCTGTGATTTCGTTTGTGCAGTATTGTAACCCATTCCGGCTAATTCACGAAGCGCCCTTTCAACACTTTTCATGAGCCTTTTTCTTCTTATCGCACCTTCTGTACCGGCAATCAATTCTAGCGACGCCAAACCTGCAGCCGCTTGTGCTGGAGGTGGAGCAGTAGAAAAGATAAAAGATCTCGAAAAATTGATTAGGCCATCAATGAAAGATCTAGACCCAGTCACAAACCCTCCTGCTCCTCCTAGGGCCTTTCCTAGAGTAGCCACGTGAATATTTACCCTCTCACAAACCCCAAAATGATGTGGAACTCCTCTTCCTTCTGGACCAAATATTCCAAAACCATGTGCGTCATCAATCATCAATATAGCTCCATACCTCTCAGCTAATTCAGCCAGTTCTTTTAGTGGAGCGATATCTCCATCCATGGAAAAAACACCATCACTTACTATTAGTAGTTTTCCGCCTCCAGTAGACCTCTCTATTAATCTCTTAAGATCATCTGGGTCATTGTGCCTAAAACGGTTAATCTTTGCCCCACTCCATCGCATCCCATCAATGATGCTAGCATGGCACAGTCGATCAGCAAATATTTTATCTTTCCGGCCCATTAACGAGGTTATTATGCCGACGTTTGTCAAATACCCAGAGCTATAAAGTAAGCCAGCTGGTTTGTCTAAAAATTGCGCTATATGCTCTTCAAACTCTAAATGTGGTCCCATGCTGCCAGATATTAGGCGTGCGGCACCACTACCCCAGCCGTATTTGTTTATGCATTCAATGACTGTCTGAATAATTTTTGGGTGATTGGCAAGACTAAGGTAATCGTTCGAACAGAATTGAAGTATTTCTCTACCTCCAACCGTGATCACCCTACCTTGAGATGAGCCTATACGACGAAGGCTTCGATAAAGCCCTTCCTTCTCGACCCGTTCAAGGTCGGATTCAAACAATTCTTTTACACCCCTTTTATTGTAAGCCCAAGATCGGATATCATTTGTATGTCTTCTTTAGCTGGCCGACCAAATGTGGTCAGGTAGTTACCCACCATTGTTGAGTTAGCACCAGCAGCAAAAATCATACACTGCAAATCGCGCAAATTTTTCTCACGGCCACCAGCCACTTTTATGTCTTTATCAGGGAAAATAAGACGATAAATTGCAATAATTTTTAGGGCCTCTATGGGTTCAATAGGTTCGGCATTTTCAAGTCGTGTCCCTTTGATGGGATTAAGGAAGTTTAATGGGATTGAATCCACGTCTAGTTCTTTTATTGTAAATGCCATTTCAACTCTTTGTTCGTTACTCTCTCCTATTCCAAAAATTCCACCGCAACAAGCTTTTAACCCAGCGTCCTTCACAGCCCGTACTGTGGCTACATCTTCCTCGTAGTCGTGTGTAGTGCAAATATTAGGAAAAAAAGATCTAGCAGTTTCCAAGTTATGATGGTATTCCTCAACACCGGCATTCTTTAGAGCAGTGGCAGTTTGCTCATTTATAATTCCAAGACTAGCACAACGCTGTATTCCCACTTCGCTTCTTAACTTCTCAAGCGCATCAATCACTCCACTAAGATTTTTTTTGGGTCCTTTGCCTGAGAATCCATATCCAGCGGTAACTATTCCATATTTGTGGGCACCGTTCTTTTGTGCATCTTTGGCACCCTGTACAATTTTTTCTGGTGATAACAAGTCAAACACTTGGATGTCGGTATTAGCACTAATCGATTGCGAACAAAATGCACAATCTTCAGGACATTGACCAGATTTGGCATTTATAATGGAGCAAAGTGAGATCTCTTCTCCCTTATATTTTATTCTCACCCTATTGGCTGATGCAATAAGATCATATATATAACAGTTATCAAGATTAGCAAGCGAAACAGCCTCTTCTTGTGAGAGGGAACTGTTCTCCATCGCCTTAGATTCACATAACCGAATGAGATCTATTGCCTCAGACATTTCAACAGCAAGCTGAGTTATGCTCATTGTAAACACTCCAGTCTCAATTATTAAATGGTCAGCTAATAGACAATTCCTTGACCAATCCATATATGTGGGCGTAAATCGTGCTGCACCCAACTGAACGAATCTTATTTAGTTAGTCATTTTACCTCAATACTGTGTCAAACCCAACCAGCTAAAACCTTAAAGACAACCATGAAGACCAAAACTTCAAAGTTCTGCTTATGTTTACCTGCTGTCTAAACACCATAGAACTAGATTTGACAACAAATAATAATTTATAAGTAACCATTTTATCTGTTAGAATCCCTGAACAAATATAAGCATCTAAAGTGAAACGTTTAACAAGAAATAGGATGGACTATCTTTTCAATACAATATTTTAGTTACTTCTTCTAATGATCAACTTAGATTAGTGTTCCTAAAACATTTGATGAATGTTCACTCCTTTAATAAAAAATAGGTACACCTATGAAATTTGCCATACAGGTTTTAGAAGGCCCATACACTCATCAAGCGTCGGATTCTGCCTACAGTTTCGTAAAGGCAGCATTGGATAAGGGGCATGAGATTGTGCGCATTTTCTTTTATCATGATGGAGTAATTAATGTTACAGATAAGGCAGATCCACCACAAGACGACCGCAATATTTACAATCAATGGGCCGAGCTTGGTAAAGAAAAAAAGATTGATATTGTAGCTTGTATTGCTGCATCCAAACGCAGAGGCATCGTAGATAGCAATATAGTTGAAGGTACAAGAATTTCTGGACTTGGACAGCTAACCGATATGGCTATTGAAGCCGATAGACTGGTTACCTTTGGATAAAAATAGGACTCAGCAACAATGAACGAACAGGAAACAACGGAACAAAACGACGAAAACATAAAAAAAATAATGTTTTTAATGCGTAAAGCACCACACGGTTCCATATACAGCTACGAAGGACTAGAAACTGTGTTGATCGTGGCAGCTTATGACCAAGATGTAACCATGGCATTCATTGGAGATGGTGTTTTTGCGCTTGTTAAGGATCAGGACACAGATGATATCGGCATAAAAGGCTTTATCAAAACCTACCCTGTGTTAGAACAGTACGAAATCGAAAAAGTATACGTTGACCGGCAATCGATGACTGAACGTGGTTTAACAGTAGATGACTTTGCAATTGATGTAATAGTGAAGGATTCAGATGAGATTGCTACATTAATAGAAGATCAGCACGCTGTAATTTCATATTAATGGGTATAGTAAACAAATATTTAAATAGTGTTGATGTCATCTCTAGACTTGAGCTGAACTCATCGTTAATAATTAACTTTTGGGAGATTTCATAAGTGCTTCATACTGTAAGCAAGTCACCATTTAGCCATAGCGCGCTGGATGAATGTGCCAAGTTCGCCACTAAAGGATCGCCAATCCTGTTAATCGAAGACGGAGTTCTGGCTGCAAAACCTGGAACCAAATACGAAGAAAAGCTCAAGGCAGTAATAGAAAAAAACTCTGTTTACGCACTCTTACCAGATATAAAAGCTCGTGGTATTGGTAAATTGATTGATGGTGTTAAGCCCATTGGATATGATGGCTTTGTGGAACTCGTTGAACAGCACAAGGTAGTTTCTTGGGTATAGACTTCGCAGGTCTGGCAAAATCTCCAAGTTGTATTTTCGCTACAATCAGGCAGAACAAGGACTGGGGGAAAACTTTTTTTAAATTCTCTCCTTAAAGCTTATACTTTTTTAATCGGTAAAACATTTGTGTTTTTGTAAATCCAAGTTGTTCAGCAGCCTTGGATCTGTTCCATTTGTTTAGCTCTAAAGCCTCAATAATCAATTCTTTTTCTTGACTTTCAAGTGCGCTGGTTACATTGCGTATCGGCTTATTGCGAGTAGGTACTGCATCTAACTTTTGACGTAGCGACTTTTTCTCATTTAGAAACGTTCCTGGAAAATGCTTTAATTGCAACTGCGAATCCTCACAGCATAGAACACCATAGTCAATAACACTTTGCAGTTGCCTTACATTCCCTGGCAATTGATGTGTCATGAGAAAATTCACCGATTCATCGGAAAGAGTTAAAGAGCTTTTGTTGTGCAACAAACAATACTTCTTAAAAAAATTTAAGGCTAGGTATTCTATATCCTGAACTCTATCCCTTAACGGAGGAATATGTATATGAAGACGGTTAATACGGTAATAAAAGTCTTGCCTTAACCACCCATTTTTTATACTCTCGTCAAAATCCTTATTAGTCGCAGATACGATTCGTCCTAGCATTTCCACAGTCGTATTACCGCCGATTCGTTCGAACTCTCTTTCCTGCAAAACACGAAGGAGTTTAACTTGAGTATTTGGTGGAATATCACACACTTCGTCTAAGAGAATAGTACCGTTGCCTACATGCTCGAGCTTACCTCGCCTGTTTGAAGTAGCTCCTGTAAACGCTCCTTTTTCATACCCAAATAGCTCACTTTCTAAAAGAGTATCTGGATAGGCATTGCAATTGACTGCCACAAACTCATTATTGCTTCGGTGACTCGCATTATGTAGGGCTTTTGCCACCAATTCCTTACCAACACCCGTCTCACCTGTTATAAAGACTGGCTCATAATGCTTTGCAAAAAGTCGAATTTTTTCTTTCACTTCCTGTAAGGCTAATGATTGGCCTAGAATTTGGTTATCTTTGGATTCAGCGTCAAGCAGTAACTCCTTTAACTTCTCATTGCTGTTAGACAACTCCATATGTTTAAACACCCGCGCAAGGAGTAACTCAACATCATGCTGGCTAATTGGTTTTTGAATACAATCAAATATTTTAAGGCTAAGCATGTCGATAGAAGTTTCAAGTTCAGCAAAAGCGGAAATTAGAATAAAATACGCTTTAGGGTGGCTCTCCTGAAGCTTCCTGATTAACTTTAATCCATTAATCTTTTCCATTCGATAATCAATGATTGCTAACTCGAATTGAGTTTCTTTGGCCAATGCTAGGGCTTCTTGTGGAGAGGAAACGCCAATTAAATTTGAGCAACCTATGTCCCTAAGGTAAGCCGTCAAAAGTTTTACATGATTTGGCTCATCATCAACAATTAAAATTGGTGTATGTCTAAAGAACATTTCTGCATTGTTTGCGTGTGAAGGAATACCAACTTTATTTACTTTCATAGCCATACAGACAATTATTCTTGTAAAGTTTATTAAATTTACTAAATATTAGTATTATTTACTACTTTATAGCAACCCAAACCTAAATGGATAAAACATAATGGTTTTCAATAACAACATAGTCTTCAGCAAGTCAAAGTGATATATAAAAATAAATTTTATACTTTAATAGGTATGGAAAATGCACCCGGAGTATGGCAGCAAAACAGTTATCACCCATTAAGAGGGTGACAGAACTAATGCGGACTTTCGCATTTTGCAGAAGGTAGATTTAACACGCATAATTAACGCTATTATGGTATAACGTGCGTGCATGGGTGTTTTGGGGAGGGGACGTCTGTGAGTAAAGACTATGATCTGTTGATTAATCTGGCTGCACTGCGGTCGCGCGTTTATGTGCACCTAGCCAATGTTTACCGGTATCAAATATCTAGCCAAGAACTTGGCGAAGACTTTCAAGTTATCAATGACTACATAAATGTAGTCTCTAATGAAGAACTGGCCAATTCATTTGCCACTTATTCGGCTGAAGCTAGCAAGCTGACTGATACCACAATTGACAATATAGAATACGAGTTTAATCGTCTTTTTGTCGGACCTGGCCCAGTCGCCGCACCGCCATACGGGTCGGTATACGAAGGCACCGATAGGCTTGTTTTCGGTCCCACCACCATGGATGTTCGAAATTATTACAACAGGAACAACCTTGAAAGTAATTGTTTGGCGAAAGAACCAGATGATCATATAGCTTTAGAGTTTGAATTTTTATCAGTTCTCCAAAACAGGCTTATTGAAAAACTTGAAAAATATGAATTTGATTCCAGTTGTCAAAATCTTAAAGAACAATCCAGCTTCTTAAGTCAGTGCGTTCTTAATTGGTCCAACCGGTTTTGTGATGCAATAGCCGTGCATTCAGAATTACCGTTTTTTGTGTCTTTGGCACACTTCACAAACTTATTTTTAAAGTCAGAAAATGACTCGATTTTTGAATTCGGGCAGGCGATTGAGGCTTTCGCATGCACACAATTAAAAAATTAAACCAGGAGGGGTTTGAGTTATGAAGGAAACACGTAATAAAGGTAGCGATATTTTAACCAGGGCTAGCAAGGCAGGCATTTCTCGCCGGTCTGTACTGAAAGGCATCGTGGCCAGTGGATTTTTTATGGGGGCAAGTAGTTGTGGCCTTGGGAAACAATACAAGGAACTTAAGCCGTCAGTTGCCGAAGGACCAGCCAATGTCTATAGCAGTACTTGTCCTAGAAACTGTTATGACACCTGCTCAATGAAGGTCCATGTCCGTGATGGTGTCGTCAGAAAAGTTGAGGCAAATCCGGATAACACTTTTACAGGAAGTTCTTTGTGTGTAAAGGGATACGCCTATACCAACAAAGTTTATGACGTAAACAGGATTAAGTACCCCATGGTGCAAGAACCTAGGTTCTCTGGAAAGTGGAAAAGGATTTCTTGGGATGATGCAATGACAAGAATCGGCTCAACCATTATTGGCTTAAAAGACAAATATGGCTCTACCCTTCCAATATGTATGAACAAATATTCTGGCAATTTTAATATATGGCATTATGGTGTAGAAGGACTTATGAGCAGCCTTGGATACATAAGCCTTGTTATGGGGACACCGTGCTGGCCTGCCGGAATTGATGCTCAAGGATACGATTATGGTTACATGTGGAATACCGACCCGGAGGACTTTGCAAAATCTAAGTACATTATGCTCTGGGGCCAAAATGCCGCGTGGACATCAATTCATACGATGAAATTTATTAACAAGGCTAGGGAAAACGGTGCAAAATTGGTTGTCATCGACCCAATAAACACTGCTACTGCTTCAAAAGCTGATACGTATATTCAGGTTAAAACTTCTACTGACGGTGCACTTGCCTTAGGCATGGCTCGTTACATACTAGACAATAACCTGCATGACAAAAGTTGGCTGGCTAATAACTCACACGGATTTAACGAGTTTGCTAACTACCTAAGAAAAAATGTTACGGTCAGTTGGGCGGCAAAGGAATGTGGAATTCCTAAAAAGGTAATTGAGCAGATTGCCAGAGAATTTGCCACTGCCAAGCCAGCTTGCACGTGGATAGGCTACGGTTTCCAGCGCCATATAAACGGTGGACAATCTGTGCGTAATGTTGACGCATTGGCTGCTATGACAGGCAACGCAACGCGTGCCGGTGGTGGGGCCAATTACGGTCACCTAGCAACATGGGGCTTTAATTACCATGCTATGGTGCAGAAACAGCCCGCTGGGTCTATTGGTGTTGATTCTGGTGGAAAGCATTCTCACCGTAATATCAACATGAACAATTTTGCTCAGATGGTGCTTGATGCGAAGAACCCACCAATAAAAATGCTTTGGACAGCGTGCAGGAATACTGTTAGTCAGGATCCAGAAGCAACGAAAGTTCGACAGGCATTAAAGGGATTGGATCTTAATGTGGTGGTAGACCATGCATGGACTCAAACAACGGAGATGGCAGACATTGTTCTACCCACCACAACCCATTTTGAGCATCCAGGTGTAAACGTCAGCTATTGGCACTATTGGGCCAATGCCAATGACAAATGCATTGAACCGCTGTATGAGTCCAAGACAGATGTTGAGATTGGTTGGATGCTGTCGAAAAAGATGAATGAACTTAAACCCGGCTCATGCACATTCCCAACAGGTGGGGACCTCGAAGACTGGACCGGAAAAGAGTTCAACGATGGAATACTTAAACTCTTTGGTGTTAAGAGTTGGAAAGATTTTAGAAAGGCTCCTCGTAAAGCGAAGTTTACGAATCCTGGCTACTCGAACAATAAGTTCTCATCTCCGTCAGGCAAATATGAGTTCCTATCTGCGTCTGCAGCTAAGGCTGGGCACCCTGCCTTGCCTGAGTACTTGTCACCAATGAAAGCACCAAGTGGTTATCCAATTCGCTTTCTTACACCGCATTCTAGAACGGGTTTACATTCCCAGTGGCAGAATAACAGTTGGATGATGGAAATTTTTCCTGAGCCTTACCTGGAAATTCATCCAGATTTGGCCTCAAAGCATGGAATTACCAACGGTGACATGGTATCAGTATCGAATGACCTTGGAACAACTGAGGTAAAAGCACACCTCACCAGAGTTGTGCCAAAGGACGCAGTTGTCGCTTATGAAAACTGGTTCTGGAAAAGCGACTTTAACGTAAATAATACGGTTAAAGCTATTCCAGCAGATATGGGCAAGGCGAAGACTGGAAATCCCGGTCTATCGTTCCATGATAATTTCGTCACAATTAAGAAACTTAACGCATAATCGCAGGAGATAGTGACATGAAGCGAAAATTCATTCATAACCTAGACAAATGTGTGGGATGTAATGCATGCGTCACATCCTGCAAGAACGAGTATCAGACCCCGGCGACGATTAACTATCGTCAAGTTTTTCCGGCAAATGAAGATCCTAATAATCCAGAGCGAAACTTTATTAGTTTCGCGTGCTCTCATTGCGAGAACCCAGCATGTATGACAAACTGCCCAACTTCCGCATATACCAAGAGAGCAGATGGGGTTGTAATCCATGAGATAGCCTCATGCATTGGGTGCAAGCTTTGCACTGTCGCTTGCCCCTATGGATCGCCGACTTACAGTCCAGTAACTGGTAAGGTTTACAAGTGCCAAATGTGCTATCAAAAGGTTGACAACAAGGAGCTTCCCTCATGTGTTTCGGGATGCCCAGTTGGTGCCCTTGGTATGATGGATATTGATAGCGGTCTTGTACAGACGTCACTTGGTGAAGGAAAGGCTGCCCAAGCGGTAGACAGCCTGCCAGAATTACCTAGCAATAGCATTACTAATCCGCAACACAGGTTTATTAAACGCAAACCCGCCAAACAGGTGCGTTACGACGCAAACCCAGTGGGCTGATTTTTTATTGGAGGAAATAATAATGGTAGGAAATGCAGAATTAACGTTGGTCATTCCAACGATCTTTTTACATATGTCCATAGGAGCAACCTTTTTGTTGGCCTTTATGAAACTAACATCTCCTGATTTTGGAGTATCCTCTGAAGGGGTGATGGTTGAAAAACAGGTCGTATTTTTTTCTATGATAATAGCAGGGTTATCCATGTTAGCCGCATTGACGCACCTTGGTCATCCACTAGGCGCATGGACGATGGCCTTTAAGAACCTCCCCGCTTCGTGGCTTGGATGGGAGTCACTCTTTTACCTTCTATTTTTGGTTTCATTGGTAGCTTATTATCTAACTGGGGGGGGTGCCCTTAACGCATTAGTAATGATGACCACTGGTGGATTAGCCGTTCTAACAGGCGCCATGATTTATTCTAATATGGCCTCGGTTCCTGCATGGGCAGGTCCAGCAACAATTGCAACCTTCGTGATAACATTTTTACTTTTGGGAGCCGCTTTTCTGTCCTTGTTTTTGGCGGGACGTCTTGCTGATGGGGGTGGTTCCATGGGTCCCATTACACAGGCTTTCGGAATGACTAGCAAGTTAATTATACTGTTAATTATTGGCGCCCTAGTTGTTACAGTAATGGGTGGTAATGCCTCTGGCGAGATGTTTTTACCGCGCTTGGTATTGGGCATCGCTATTCCACTTGTAATAGCTTTTCTGGCCATGAGCGCAGAAAACAAAGTGCCACATGTTATTGGTATTTTAGTACTTTTAGTAGTTGGAGAAATCTTGGGGCGAGCAATGTTTTATGCAACAGCCTCACTGGCGCCCATGGGGGGCAACGGAGCTCTTTATTAATCGTATTTAATTGAATAAATCCGCTGTTTTAGCCCTCTTTCGTTGGAGGGCAGATGACAGCGGGGTATATGATGGAGAAAAGTATTATGGGTGCATCAGAAAAAAGCTTTAAGGGTGGAGTGATTAAAGGCAAGTCTGGAAGTGTCATTACAGTCTCAACATCTGGCGGTGATAAGTCTCTAAAGATTAACGCAGATACCACCATCACTGTTAATCGACTGTATAGAGGTCTTGGTGATCTTGGCAAGGGACAAACACTAAAATCTGTTTATTACTATGATGGGAGTGGTACAGTCGTTGCCACTGTTGTACATGCAATTGATAAGGAATTGTTGAAAAAGCAGCAGGCGGAGCAAAAGAAAGGTTCTGAAGGAGGCGACGGGCAAGCTAAACCAGCTATATAACTAGTTGTCCGTAAATTATTGCTTCGACATGAAGAATACAAAAGGTGAAACTCTAGACTCAGCAGAGTTTTGCAAACACATTGATAGCAGTGAAGAATGGCTCATGGAGCGCATTTTATCCTATGCTATGGACCAAGAGTACACCATGTACACCTCTACGCTGAAAGAGGCTTGGAGGTTGTCTATTGTTGGCCTTTCCAAATCCCTTATCGATGCCATTGAAACGCACGGTCAAGTTCCAGAACTGCACCCATCAGAAAAATATTCCGATGACAGCATGTCACAGTTTGGGGTTTTGGAAGCCCGAAAACATAGGGCTAGAGGAATTGATCCAGGAATGTTCTTAGGACTATTCAAATATTATAAACAGACTTATCAAGACATGATTGAATGCGCACCATTCGATAATACTTATAAGCGCTGGTGTAAAAACAATTCGGACAGGTTTTTTGATCGGGTCGAAATTGCGTTTGTTCAAGAATGGATAGGCCTTGATAAACCAAACCAATTGACGGAACTGCAGTTAAAAAATAGAGATCTTAGTAATGAGAAAAATCGCTACCTTACCATTTTTGAGAGCATGGCTGACCCCGTAATTCTACTCGATAGCAAAGGGAAAATTGATAACTACAATCTTGCCTCCTCATCCATACTCAAAACCCAAGCTTACCCAGGCAGAAACTATTATAGTTCATCTAGCAAAGATAAGAGCAGCCCTGAGGATAGATTCTATAACGAAAGCGAAATCAAGGGAAGTAACATAACAGAACATTTTCCGCACTTATCCGACGATATAAATCACTTCATGAACTCTCTTGAGTCAGAAAATTCTATTAAAACAACTATAACAACTGACAAACAAGAAGAAAAAATTTTCCAGATGAAATTCTCAAAAATGTTAGACGTATCCCATAAATTTACAGGATTCGTCATTACTTTCATTGACATAACAACACATAACACTATTGAAAAAATGCTCAAAACGTCGAAGAAAGAACTTGAAGATCGTGTACAACAAAGAACCGGTGAACTGGAGAAGACAAATTACGAATTGCAACAGGAAGTAAGAGAGAGAAAACTTGTCGAAGATGCGCTTCGTGTGATTGTTGAAGGAACTTCATTCACCGAAGGTGATAACTTCTTCAGGTCTTTAGCGAGGAACATGGCAAATGCACTTAATACATCCATAGTCGTTGTTGCAGAGCTTGTTGATATCAAACAAAAACTTTGCAGGATTCTATCAATATGGAAAAATGACCACTATGAAGAAAACTTTGAGTTTCATTTCAACGGAATGCCATGCGAGCAACTCTATGAAACTAGCGAAATAACCTCCCATTCCACCAATCTAAGTTCACTTTATCCATATAATCAATACCTGGATGTTGGGAATGCCCAAGGTTATTTAAGCTATCCCCTGTTTGACTCCTCTAATCAGGTTATTATTGGGCATCTAAGTTTAATAGATACAAAACCAATACAAAGAGATAAGCATTTTGATTCCATAATGAAAATACTGGCTATGCGGGCCGGATCTGAGCTAGAACGTATAAAAGCGGATAGAGAAAAGGAAAACTTACATATGCGCTTGGCTCACGCTGAAAAACTCTCACTAATAGGCACATTTCTATCTGGCATAGCCCATGAGCTGAACAATCCTTTGGGGATTGTACTTGGGTTCTCGCAAAGAATGCGCAAAATCCACAACTTTGATAATGAAGTATCTACAGACCTAGAGATTATAGAAAACGAAGCGCATAGGGCATCTGAAATTGTAAAAAACTTATTAGAAGTTTCTAGAAAGCAAAAGCCTGCCAAATCTGTACTGGATGTTAATTCAATAGTCTTAAGTGCCTTAGGCGTACACGACCACCAAATAAAAAACGAAAAAATAAAACTGGAGATTTCCCTTTCGCAGGGTGCTTTAATGACAAATGGAAATGCAAACCAACTACGGCAAGTACTAACTAATGTAATCACAAACGCAACACAAGCAATTGCAGTTTCCAAAATTCGCAATGGGATACTGAGGTGTGTAACAGCCATACAAGAAGATGATATAAAAATTAGTATTTATAATAATGGTCCATCGATACCTGACGATTTAATCAGCAAGGTGTTTGATCCGTTTTTTACTTCCAGTGATAGTGGTGATGGCTTAGGCCTTGGTATGTATGTATCTCAAGGGATAATAGAGGACCATGGCGGAAGGATATTTGTCAATAATGTTCAAAATATTGGTGTTGAATTCCACATCACCCTCCCCGTATCCAAAAGTAATAGAGCTGAAGTTGGTTTTCAACCAGATGCACATGATATTAACCGAGATTTAAAAGCTTTAGTGGTAGATGATGAGCCGAACCTCCTCACTTGGCTGGAACGCACTATGGCCGATGTAGATATCAATGTAGACAAAGCAACTAACGGTTTAGAGGCAATAGCCTTACTAGAAAACCATGATTTTGACATAATTTTTTCTGATATAAAAATGCCCAAAATGAACGGCATTGAATTCATGAAATGGTTGTTTTCAAACAAACCAAACTATCTAAAGCGCCTTGTAATCACCACTGGAGTAATAGATGATACTATACGCGACTACTCTAAGCTTTACGGGTGCGAATATTTAATGAAGCCATTTACCGAAGAAAAAGTATTCGAAGTTTTAAAAAGAGCAACAAAGACCATCAAGTGACCTTTTAGCCGTATAACATAAATAAAAGGATTACTTTTTCAACATAGCAGGTCGATGACTTCAAAATTATTTGACAGCGAATTTAAACTCCTTTTATATCGGCAAACAATTTCTCGAGCCCTTCGTTCAATCCAATTGTAGGGTTGTATCCAAAATGCTTCCTTGCCTTGTTGATGGAGAAATAGTGACTCGTTGACAACTGTTGTGCAAGAAAGCGCGTCATTGGCGGCTCAGAAGATCTACCTAGGACATTGTAGGTGGCTTCTAGTACTGCACCAAAGAAATATGCAACCTTGTATGGAACTTTTTTTGTTGCTTGTGGCTTTCCGAGTCTTCTTAAAATATAGTTAATCCAATCCCAACAGTTAGTGGGTTTACCTTGAGTTATAAAATATGCTGATCCACATACAGGTGACCCAGCTTTTAAGGCATCACAAGCTTGTAAATGTGCCATTGCAGCGTTCTCAACATAAGTTGTGTCTATCATGTTGTTACCATCACCCACTATCATTAATCTACCTGAGTCGGCCTTCTCAATTAATCTGGGGATTAGGTTGGTGTCACCTGGACCCCATATAAGGTGGGGCCTTAAAGAACATGTGAGCAAACCATCTACCCCATTTGCAGCTAGTAACTCCCTCTCTGCAATGGCTTTAGTTAGTGGATAACTGGCTATGTAGCGTTCTGGGTAGCTAGCAGATTCATCCAATTCTTTATGTCCAAGACCATCAAAAACGACACTCGGCGAGCTCGTGTATATCAACTTGCTTACACCATTACGCTGACATGCTTGTAAGATGTTTCTTGTTCCAGTCACATTGGTTTCGTAGTAATCTTTTAAAGGTCCAAAAATGCCAACCTTACTCGCTACATGAAAAACAACATCAACGTTTGCCACGGTATTGTTAACAACGTTTATGTCTCTAATATCGCCTTTAACAACCTTGACTCCCTGCCCTTTAAATTCTATGTTGTCGCTTCTGCCAAGAATTGTTACCTCATCTCCACGTAAAACCAAGTCTCTAACAATATACCTTCCTAGAAATCCACCACCACCTGTCACAAGAACTTTCAAAACTCCCCCCCTGGCTCGCGTGTTTTAATCCTTTGATCAGCCCAAACTTTCAGTTTTTCTCGGAAAATTTTTGCATTATGCCTAACATCGGTTGGAAACTCTGGATAGAACAATATTATTTTAATGTGTTCGGTCTTTGGGTTAACAGAACCGATTTTTAACAACTCTTTACGGATATTGTCCCTAGTCCTTTTGTTAGCCTTTTTCTTAAGCTCAACAATAATAGCTGGCGTTTGGTTAGGCGCTACTCCCAAGCCTACCAGAGCACTACGTTTTACATCTTTATGAGTATTAAAAATGGCCTCGCACGGAATGGTGAACATTACTCCACGAGTTGTAATCACTCTTTGCTTAACTCTTCCACAGAACCAAAGACGTCCTTCGTCATCTAAGTACCCAGCATCACCCATTCTGTGCATTTTCAAAGCACTTTCTGCTTCAATTATCTTTGCTAAGGCGGTTTTTTCAGCCAGCTGGAAATATTCTTGAGTGACAATCGGACCGGAAACAACTATCTCGCCAATTTCCCCCGTTGGAACTGCAAGAGAATTATCCCAAGTCCTAATTGGTCCATCAATGATGTTTATTATCCTTACATGCATTCCATTTTGGGGTCGGCCAACACATGTGCCCGCTCCAATTCGGGTCATGGCAGCTGTTCTATCTAGAATTTCCCTTCCCGTAATATCACAGACTGGTAGTACCTCAGTAGCGCCAAATGGGGTGTGGGTTGATGCCCCAGGTGAAAGAATGTGGTTCAGCAGACTATCGTGAACTCTATCAGGAACCGGGGCACCAGCCATCAGCACTCGTGTCAGACTGGGTAGAGTGATGCCATTTGAGATGCAATATTCACAAATACTCCCCCACACCGTTGGAGAACCGAAACTAATACTAACTCCCTGCTTATTAATCTGGTTTACCGCAACTTTTGGATCGGACTTAGCTGGACTTGCATAGTCGATCTTAGGTATAACGGAACTCATTCCCATTGCTATTCCAAATAGAACAAACAGAGGGAAAATTGGATAATCTCGATCATCACTAGTAATGCTGTAATGTGCTTTAATCATTTCAATTTGCGCCTTGAATATACCATGTGTGTACACAACACCTTTTGCAGGACCTGTTGACCCTGTAGTAAATAATATTGCGGCAGTGTCACTTAACATCACATTTTCTGGGCCAACCTCATGGTCAGGAAGTTTTTGAAATTGCTTCGATGTCTTCCCACCCCAAAGCCAACGCCAACCAATAGTGACTTGTCTTTTTACCGAGCTGAAATAATGTGGATACATCACCCTAAGCAAATGTGCTAATGGCACGGCAATCATGGCATCTGGTTCGACTGATTCGACACAACTTAATAATGAGTTTTTACCCATCCCAGGGTCAATCAAAACGGGAACGGCTGTGATTTTAAACAATGCAAAAACAAAGGCTACAAACTCAAAGCCTGGCGGTATCATCAACAGTACCTTTGACCCCTTAGATATCCCAAGTGACTTTAAGCCATTCGAATATCGATTAGACTCGCTTTCAAGCTCAGCGAAAGTATAACTAGTGTGGATAACTTCACCATTGCGATTAACTGCTGTCGGTACCAACAGTGCAACTCGTTCAGGGAATTCTAATGCCTGTTGCCTTAATAAACCTGCCACATTATTTGAGTCATCCATGTCGATTTAGGAACTCCATCACCAGTGTGATAACTACTTCATTTTCATCCTCAACCACTAAGTGGCCTGCTTTCTCTAGTTTATGGGTTTCAGCATTTGGAAACCTTTCCCTCCATTCTGATAGGAATGAGAAATCAAAACACCAATCACGCATGCCCCAGATAATAGTCATAGGTTTATCAATCAATTTTGACAGATTTTTATCCACGCCAGACAAAATATTATGGCTTTGATCAGAAGAAATAATTGGAATATCTTGCACAAACCGCAGAATCGCAATACGGTTTTCCCAACTATCATATGGGGCTAAATAGCCCCTAATCACTGATTTATTGAATTTATTACGCTGTGCTGTCGCCATTCCCCACACTGTTGCTGCGTTAGCAAATCCATTGAAAGCTCTAACTATGACTGCTCCTACTAAAGGTAAACGACATAAACGTATTCTAAGCGGAATTCTGTCAAAAATAAAAGCAGCGGTATTAAACACAGTCAGGGATTTTATTTTTTCCACATTGTCGACGGCATAGCCAAAGCCTATTGCTCCTCCCCAGTCGTGAACTCCCATGGAGAATGAAACTATTTTGAGATGGTCTATTAGTTTCGATAAATTGGCTATGTGGGTTTTAAGGGTGTAGCTATAGTCCTGTGGTTTATCAGAAAGACCGCATCCCATATGATCAGGCACAACTACCCTATAATTATTTCCTAGAGCTTTAATCAATTCACGGTAGTAAAAAGACCAAGTGGGATTTCCGTGAAGCAATAAGACACAAGGGGCACTCTTATCCCCTTCGTCGATATAACTTAGTCTGTATCCGTCAATTTCAATGTAATTAGGCCTAAAAGGGTATTTTTGAGTTAAATCATTGAGCCATTCAGGTGGCCATGTAGAGGACATAGCCTACCATTGCAATCCCAGCATTAGGCAGTTGAGTCCCGACCCTATGCCCAAAAGAGCTGCCTTCTCTCCCTTCTTTGCAGGGTTTTCTTCAAGACCTTTTGCCATGGTAATAGGAAGTGATACAGACCCAATATTTCCCAGTTTTTCAACTGTGGAGTAATCCAGCGAAATATTTAGCCCGATAGACTCATAAAGCAGTTTACGATGAGCTACTCCAACTTGATGAGTAAATGACCTTGTTATATCATCTATACTCCAACCAATAACTTTCAGAAATCTATACCACGTTTTTTCTGCTAGGGCACAACCAGCATAAAGCAGTTGCTCAGAGTCTGTTTTCATAAAGGTAACTGAATCTCCATGTAACCCTTGATCCATATTGCTTTGGCACAGATGTACAGAATCAGTGTCACAACCGGCCACTCCACCAACCAATGCAGGGGCATCAGAAGCAATGTTCTTATGGCACAAAAGTATAGCTACAGCACCAGAGCCAATGGTTAGCGATGCTATCGCAGATTTCACGCTCTGTCGAGTAAGTGTTTTATCCTTTAGTAGGTGATCAATAGTTGTGTTTACCAAGCTTTCCCCCATCTCACCAGCAACAACAATTCCCATTTCAATCTGTTCTAACTCGATCATGTTTGCTATAGTTACCATGCCGTTCAAGACACCGAGGCAAGCATTTGATATATCAAATGTTAAAGCTGAATCTATGAGACCAAGGCCTTTATGAACAATGTTCGCTGTAGCAGGTTCTAAAAAGTCTCGGCTAACTGATGCATGAAAAATAGCACCTATTCGTGAACGGCTAAGCCCCGACTTTGCAATTGCAGCTTCGCCGGCTTTGATAGCAAACTGGCTTGGACACCCTTCACGATTCCAAAAGCGCCGCTCTCTTATCCCTGTCATCATTTCGAGCCTTCCTTCAGGCAATTTCAACCTTTTATAGACTGGTTTTAACCTATCTTCAAGATCAGCAGATTTCACCACATTTGGCGCCATCTCATACCCAATGCCTGCTAGTACCACATTTGTATAACGCATGAAATTTATCTTTGTAATAACGTTAGGGATATCAATTTCTTCCGTAAATTTCTAATTTTATATGCTTTTCTAATCATTGCAAAAACAAATGACCTATCTCTTATTTGTGACTCAAAACGACACAAAATTTATTATCTAACTCTCAGAAAATATAACTGACTCGAAAACTTCAAACCTAGCGTTAAGTTTCCAGTCATTTGAAGAAAGTCCAGCTTTTATTGACAACTGTGTCAGAGTCTGCGGAAGATTCCAGTTTTGCTCAATAGCGATTTGCGGCAGAAATAAAGCTTTAAAAGAATTTTTTAATATAACTATCCCATGCTTCCCAATTTCTATCTCTTTCCAAGATTCTACATGCATCGGTTTACTCAAAACTGATATTTCTATCTCGGTTCTTTCGAGTTCTTCCACTTGGAGTGGTGAAAATCTAATATCCTTGAATGCGGCTTCCACCGCAGCAATTGCCACTGTCTCCCACAACGGCTTTAATCCATACAAATACCCAACACAACCACGCAACTCTCCACTAGTATGTAACGATACAAATGCGCCGTCATACGCTTGGAGCCTATTTAGGTCATTTGGCGGCTTGATGGTTGTTTGTTCTCCATACAACTTTTCTTTAACAACCCTCCTCGCGAGGGAAAGTAACCATTTTTGTTCAATTCCAGATATATTAAAATCCATTCTCTAGGTTTAAATCGCACAATTCCTATTTGCTTTATTCATATAATACCTATTTATTCAAATGTTTTTTGAATAATGTTTTATCTTTTACTTGTTTTTTGTTATTTGCTTGCTACAATCAGTCTATGGTGTTTCGCTGCGAAGAGCCAGTGAGTATTTTTCTTTTAGCCACCATGAGTTGAAAGGATTTCGATTTAAGCCTAAGGTCCTGCTGACAAGTTGTAATATTATAATTTCGAAATCAGCAATAAAGTTATTTTAGAGTCCGTTGTATACAAAAGTTTAGAGGTAACATCTATGCCAATTAAATCAAATAATCCACGTGTTACAGAAGACTTTGATTTTGCCTCTGGTTTGTCAAAAAGCCAGCTAATCGAAATAGACGCTTGCACCAGATGCGGTGCATGTTTGTCAGAATGTCCCATTCAAGATGCTACTGGAGACACCTCCATTTCACCACCAGACAAAATAGCAATGTTTCGTTCTTTTTTACAGCGTACCAAAGGTTTACAGGCTAAATTAATGGGCCCATCTAATATACCTGAAGAAGAATTGAAGCATTTTTCCCGTGCTCTTTGGGAGTGTACTACATGTGGTCGCTGCGGCGAAATGTGTGAAGCTGGCATTTTCAGCCAAAGGCTTTGGCCGTTTCTTCGTGCCAAAATGGTGGATATGGGATATGGGCCATGGGAGCCACAGAATATGATGGAGAAGGTCACACTTGAAACTGGAAACGTTTATAACCAGCCTGCTGAAAAAAGATATGACTGGTGGCCTGAGGATTGCCCAACTTACAAAGATCAGGCAGAGATTGCATATTATACTGGATGCACTACTGCGTATGAGTCACAACCTATGGCCATTGGCGATGTACGTATGCTGACCGCAGCTAAAATTGATTATATGATGCTCCCTCCCGAAAGAGAAATCTGCTGTGGATTTCCACTTTTTGCTTCTGGACAACACAAGATCATCCCCGATCTTGTAAGACCAGTTATCCAAGACTATAAAGATAAAGGGGTCAAAACCCTTATTTCATCCTGCCCTTGCTGCTGCAACATCATGACGCGCGACTGGCCTAGATACTGGGGGGGAGAGCTACCTTTTAAAATCAGGCACATGACCCAGTTCATCCTTGGTCGCGTTAAGGACGGTACAATTAAATTTAATAATCCGCTTAATGAAAAAATTGTATATGACGATCCTTGCTATTTGGCCCGTGGCGTTGGCATAACTGAAGAGCCGCGCGATATTCTTAAAGAACTTCCTGGTGTAGACTTGGCCGAATTTGAACAAAACAGGATGATGGCCAGATGCTGTGGAGCTGGAGGGGCTGTCAAAAAAGTGTTTAGTGAAAATGCTATTAAGATGGGTCGTATAGCTCTAGATGAGACCAAAGAGCTTGGTGCAAAAAAGTTGGTGCTATCATGTCCTGCCTGCTATCAAAAAGTTAACGAAGCTAACGAGGGTTATCTTTCCGACGAACTACAGGTAATTGATATTATGGAGTTGTGTTCGCAGCATCTTGAGCCCGGCAGTGATCCAACAGTTGATGAAACAGCTGACAGCGATAGCTAAACTTTACAAGATAGTTCGGATAAACTTAAACTCCTAACTTAGAAGAGAGAGAGAAAAAAAGACGATGAGTGCCTTTCTAGGACCAATTCATTACCAGCTTTTTAACAAAATAATATGCAGCGAAGATCGAAGTTTTGCCATTGCTAGCGCCATGGAAAAGTGTGGCAAAGACGCGGAAGTTATGTCCATTCTAACCGCTTACGGGGAAAAAATGGCAAACAAGGAGCTTGCTGATCTAGTGGGTGACAACTCTATACATAACTTTCTTTACGGGCTCATTACAAAAGTTGACCTTTTGGAGGCTCAACTCATTGGTGCAACAGATGATAGCAATTACCAGCAAATTCTGGATGCCGTGCAAGCTCACGGCAGCGTCCTTGGGCAAAAATTCAAAACCAATAAAGATATAAGCGCTGAAAATATATTCCAATTTGTCCGTGACTATTATCTTGAAGGCATGCCCTGTGATCCAGGTGCTGAGGTCAAGGAGCTTGACCAAAATAGACTTACCTTTAATCGGCGTTGCTGTAACCATATACCCAATTGGGAATACACTACTTGTTCCAACAGTAAAATGTGCACCATTCACAATACTTGGATCAAAGGGTTTATATCTGGGATTAGCGATACTGCTGAATACATTCTGCATAGTTCCATAGCGGATGGGGCCACAAAATGTACCGCTGAAATAAAACTTGGAAGCTGATCCTCAGATACACTACGTTGTTTTGCTCTGCTTTTGGAGTGTTTGGTAAATGGATGTAGTAGCTTATCTTGCTACCGCTATGGGTATAGCATGGGCATCTGGAATAAACCTTTACGCCACTGTTGCAGTACTTGGTGTGCTTGGCGCAACGGGCCATATGGAACTCCCTGCCGAGTTAACCGTTCTCACCAATGAAGCTGTTATTGGTGTTGCCATTTTTATGTATTTGGTGGAGTTCTTTGCTGATAAGATTCCTGGCGTAGACCTAGGCTGGGACACGATTCATACTTTTATCAGGATACCAGCAGGTGCCATTCTTGCTGCCAATCAGGTTGGTGAACTTAGCCAGGAGATACAAATAATTGCATTTTTGTTAGGTGGTATGGTAGCAGCATCGTCACACACCGTAAAAATGACCGGAAGGATAGTTGTAAACACTTCACCTGAACCATTTTCCAACTGGCTAACCTCTATAGGTGAAGACTTAGCAGCACTCGGTGCTCTGTGGCTTGCATTTAGCCACCCTTACGTTATGCTTGGGATCTTAGTTACATTTTTTGTCTTTGCTATGTGGATCACCCCAAAACTATTTAGCACAATAAAACTAGTGCTTAATAAGTTATCTAAAATGTTTAGCAATTAGCATAGGGTGTTATTGTAAATTTTCGTTCTCTTCCACTTGTTATTTTAAGCCGTGGTATCTTTGCTGCTGAATTTGCTCCCGTTTTCCCACTTGAAGCTTTTGGGCTTGCCGTCCCTCTATTATCACTTGAAGTTCAACACCCAAACTTCTTAGCAACAGAGTGAAGAATTAGAAACGAGCAGTTCAAATATACGCTGGTCTGCTGATTAGAGTATCCAGTTATACTCTTAGGAAACTTACTTTCTTTGACGCCCACTATATTCTGGAACGGAATCACCACAGATATATCTAACGAGTCGTTTAACCTGGTGGCAATAGCCAAACTCATTGTCGTACCAAACATAAATTACCACATTTTTACCTTTGGCTAACGTCGCAAGGCTATCCACAATACCAGTATAAACCGATTTTCCAAGATCGGAACTGACGACAGGACGAACCGTGAAATCAATCTGCTTGTGCAGTGGAGAGTGTATGGAAGTTTCCCTAAGGAAGTCATTTAACTCGTCACGGGCAACTGATTTGGAAAGAGTCAGGTTTAAAATCGCTAACGATACATTTGAGGTTGGGACGCGCACAGAGTTTCCGGTAAGTTTTCCTGTATATTCTGGCAGTACTTTTTCTACTGCTTTTGCAGCACCTGTAGTAGTTATAACCATGTTTAGTGGGGCAGACCTACCACGCCTTTCCGCTTTATGATAATTATCAAGGAGGTTCTGATCATTGGTATATGAATGAATAGTCTCTATGTGCCCAGCCTCTACTCCATACTGATCACTGATCACTTTTAATGTTGGTACAACTGCGTTAGTGGTACAACTAGCACATGACAAAATATCATCCTGGTAGTTGTCTTGGTGATTAATTCCAAAAACAACATTTGGGATGTCACCTTTGCCTGGAGCTGTTAAAACAACCTTTTTAACAGCTCCTTTTATGTGTTGAGTCAAGCCGCTCCTGTCACGCCAGACACCTGTATTATCAATCACCACTACATTCTCAAACCCATAAAAACTATAATCGATCTCACCAGGATGACTAGCAAAAATAAATTTAATCCTGTTGCCATTTACTATCAATTCTGAATCGTCAACATTTTCTTCAATGATCCCATCAAAAGCACCATGGATAGAATCATGCCTAAGTAGTTCGGCTCGCTTACTCAAGTCACTGGCACCTCCTACACCACGTACCACCACGGCTCGCACACGGAAAAAACGGGCTGCACCTGTTGTTGCGACAAGCAATCGCAACAAAACTCGCCCTATTCTGCCAAACCCATAAAGAACCACATCTTCTGGTCGTGCAGGACCTGTACCGGTTTCAAAAAATATACTTGGTAATTCGGAGCGGATGAACTGTTTTGAAGAGGGGAATTTGTCCAACATTTCTGTGTAAGCTAATACAAGAAGACCAAGGTCAATACGACAGAGCCCAAGGCCCATACTGCTGATATCGTGCAATAATGCGCTATAAAGTTTCACATCGAGTTTCTTGCGGGAGATAAGATCCCCTCTTTCAATACTTCTTAGTATTGAAAGAGGGGTCTCGTTTGTCTGAGTCTTTCCAAAAATTTTAATTTCGATACCCTGGCGATTAAATAGCTCCCCAATAACTGGTTCCATTTTATGTGCCAACAGCTCTCTATCGAGCCAATCCTCATGCGCTTTGTCGGTCATTTTTTTGATCCTTCTAATTCAGGTTTACATAGACATCCTACAAAGTTGTATTCTGTTAGTGAGTAACTATTAAGGATCCGCATCCTAAGCCAAGACTCTAATGTTATCTTTTCTTTTTGTGACTCCGGTTTTATCGAAATACTCCAAAATATAAATGGCAACCCTTCTCCCCACCCCGAGTATGTCGCGAAAACGGGCAGTCTCAACTGGACCATTTTGCCGAACTTCTTCTACCAACGCCAGTCTAGCCTGTTCAAGTGAGTTCTTGTGCAGTGTATAGTCTGGGGCAAGGCTAACCAAGTCGCCAGTCTGTCCAAGTATCCGCATCATCTTTTGTATTGTACCCTTGTCCATGTTTAGTTGTAGATACACCTTATCGGATTTTGGAGGGTTTTTGATTCCGCCTTCAAGGTATGCGTTTAGTATTGCACTTCTCAAAGTATCATCTGCGCCGCTAAATTCTGCTTCACGGCCTTTAAGCCTTATCACAGAACCACAGAATTCTAAGTTCCCTGTTGAAACCGCACGCCTAATCCAGTACCCAGAAAGCGCTCCTCCCAAAAATTCAAGTTCCGACATGGCAAGGCTGGACTCCTCAATCCCCAGAATAGTGGGGTTTTTCTTATGATACTCTGATACAGCTACATTTAGCTTCTCTACAGTCGCAGATCCTATTTCTTTATTAAATACATACGTGTTGCCTTTCCATTCAAATGAGCCAACAACACTATTAAGGCCTTTTAAAGATTTCTCTAGTCTACGCTTGCTCATGTTAAACATGCTCATTATCGAATTATGTGACTTACCCAAAGGAAATTCGTTTATAACTGCCAGAACACCACTCTCTTCCTTGCATAGTGCCTCCCACTTGGAAGAAACAGCCTTGAGTCTTCTACGCCCCAGTGGTTTGCCGCCAGGTTCGAGGATGATTCCACCACCGATAGTGTAACGGGCTGAGGACGAGCGGAGAACAAATCGGTCACCGTAGATCAAGTTAATGTTATCGGAGAATCTTATCTGGGCCACACACGCTTGGCCAGGCTCCAAACTTTTGTCGGACTCCAAAAATATTGAGCACAACGTCTCTGCTGTGTGCACATGGAGCAGATAACTTTTCCCATGAACAATCTTGAAAGGGGAGGCAAAGTGGCATACAACTTCTGCTGTGAATTGTTTAAATACATTATTAATAACAGGATGGCATAAAACCACTCCACGTCTAATCAAGTCGACGTTTAACCCCGCCACGTTTAGAGCCGCACGGGTTCCGGCCACACCATTTTCCACTGTAGTACCATAGCGTTGAACTCGCCTAACCCTAGCATTGCCACCCCCTGGGGATAAGACCAGCCTATCTTCAGGTAATACAGAACCGCTGAATATCGAGCCCGTAACAACAACCCCGTGGCCTTTAACACTAAAGACCCTGTCAATGGGCATTCTGAAGTATGCGTCAGGCCATGGTTCTCTTGCTTCACCAGACAAAGAAATAAGCGCATCCTTGACTTGATCAATACCTTTCGAAGTGACAACTGAACATGGTATTATTTCTGAGCCAACAAACGGTGTCCTCGCCAGCAAATTAGCCACATCAACCTGGGCGATTTCCAAGGTAGTTTCATCTACAAGGTCAATTTTGGTTAGCGCTACCACACATTTACTGACGCCTAAAATCTCTAGTATGGCAAGATGCTCTACGGTTTGAGGCATAACAGCGTCATCGGCCGCAACGACAAGCAGGGCAAGGTTTATACCAGTGGCACCAGCCAGCATATTATGAATAAATTTCTGATGTCCTGGAACGTCCACAATGCCGGCTATCCGACCATCTGGTAACATAAGCTTGGCAAAGCCTATATCGATGGTAATGCCACGCTTTTTCTCCTCATCTAGTCGGTCACAGTCAGTTCCGGTCAGAGCCTTTACAAGGCTAGTCTTGCCGTGGTCGATGTGACCGGCAGTGCCGATAATGCATTGAATAGGGTTCATAACCTAAGAGTATAGCTTATGTTATCAAACATTGGATGTATGTCTTTAGTCGACAACAACCAACAGTACACGAGCCAGATTGAATTTTTTGAAAAGTGTTTGACATTACTGGGTGTATGTCTTAAATTGTGTCCTCATTTCTGAACAGCGGGGTCGTAGTTCAGTTTGGTTAGAACGC
>DLRR01000020.1 GCA_002500605.1 Nitrospinaceae bacterium UBA7883
TAAAACTTGTTTTGAGGGAAAAATTACCTACAAAGAAAATCTTGGTTCCGATATTTATCTTCATGTAAATCTGAAAGACGGTCAGCACAAAATGATAGTTAGGAGTGAACCAGAAAAAGCTATTGATGCAAAAATTGATGACATAGTTAAGATTGGATGGATGGCAGATAAGGTTATGGCATTCGAGGAAAATGGACAAAGTCTTCCTACTGAAAGTAAATCATAGAAATTAAGATTTAATTATGGGCCACTCACGTTCTCATTTCTGGTTTGTTAGTCCAGCCGTTATACTCATGTTTGTAATCTTAATTTTGCCTGTTTTTGTGGCGGCGACATTTTCATTCACTGACTATAATCTCGGCAGCAGTGATTTTAGATGGATTGGCTGGAAAAATTATGAGTCACTGGGCAAGTTTTCAAGTTATAAAAAAATGTTTACTGCCTCGCTGACCTATGTAGTCATAGTGGTACCCATTTCAGTTCTTCTTGGGTTAGGCTCGGCAATGCTTATCTCATCATTGCGTTTTGGAGGAGAATTCTATAAAGCAATCTTCTTCTTACCTGTAATGGCGACACTTTTAGCAATGGCATATGCCTGGGAATTCGCCCTTGATCCTGTCATGGGAGTTATAAACAAATTTCTTGATGATGGATGTAGTGTTGGATGGTTTTATAAACTTATTACTGGAACATGGTTGGGATTCAATCCAACAGAAAGTTGGTATGGAGAACTATGTAGTGATAGAATGCCTAATTGGTTGGGGAACAGAAAATATGCCTTGGGTTCTATTTCATTCATAGGAATATGGCAGGCATTCGGTTTCAACATGGTGCTTTATTTGGCTGGATTAACTTCAGTGCCACGCGATTTATACGCAGCAGCGGAGATGGATGGTGCAAATTCCACATGGGAGAAATTTAAACTTGTAACCTGGCCGATGTTAGGTCCAACTCATGTTTTCGTGGTAACAATAACTTCAATTCGTTCATTTCAAGTTTTTGATACAGTTGAAGCACTAACTCGTGGAGGGCCTAGCAAGTCGACATATGTGATGGTTTATGCTATGTTCGAAAAAGGAGTAAAACAAAATTTAGTTGGCATGGGATCCACCCTAACTATAGTGTTTCTTGGTTTTGTCCTTATACTTACTCTAACACAGGTCTATTTCATTAATAGGAAAGTACATTACTCATGAAACATCTAACTAACTGGGGTTCAGAAGCTGGAAAACATATTGTTTTAATATTAGGTGCCTTAGTTGTAATTTTACCTTTCTATTTGATGCTTTCCTTTTCATTGAAATCACCTTCAGAAATACAAAGTATTTCAGGCGGTTTTTTTGGTGCACAGGAGATGATGACGGATCACAGGTGTTTAAAGGCAGGGCGATCTAATGAAGAATGTACTATGCTTCCAATTGTTTATAATTATAAGGCCGCTTTTAAAGAAGCGCCTTTGTTACGCTATCTTTTGAACGGTGTTATAGTTACTTTATCTATTTTTGCAATTCAAGTCTTAATTGCTCTACCATGCGCATATGCTTTGGCAAAATTGAAGTTTTGGGGCAGAGATGTTGTTTTTGGATTGGTGATTTTTTGTCTCCTAATTCCTGTTCATGCTATAGCACTTCCTTTATATCTTATGCTGGCTAAGTTTGGTTTAACAAATACTTTTGCAGCTCTTGTGATTCCCTGGACAATATCAGTTTTCGGGATTTTTTTAATGCGTCAGTTTTTTAAGACTGTACCTGATGACTTAATCAATGCTGCCAGGATGGATGGTATGAGTGAGTTCTCAATAGTTTGGAAAGTTATGCTTCCAACTGCAATCCCCGCCTTGCTTGCTTTTGCAATTTTTTCAGTAGTTGCTCATTGGAATGATTATTACTGGCCCAGAG
This sequence comes from Nitrospinaceae bacterium UBA7883, assembly GCA_002500605.1. Classification (GTDB taxonomy): domain Bacteria; phylum Nitrospinota_A; class UBA7883; order UBA7883; family UBA7883; genus UBA7883. The sequence continues at coordinate 1,899 of DLRR01000020.1, forward strand.
TCGTAATTACTGGTGACCAGGATCTAATGACACCTCCCCTAGGACTTAGAATGTTTAAATCAGATATGGATGGTAATGAATATGGGCCTATGATGGCGGCTGCAACAGTAATTGTTGCACCGTTAGTAGTTGCCTTTTTATTGGCTCAACGCAGATTCATAGAAGGAATAACACTAACGGGCATGAAATGACGGTGAGTTCAATCTAGGAGATCGGTTTCTCTAGGATCTTTTCATCGTTTTTGGGAAACAGAAACTGGGGAGCCCCATTCTGTCTTCCATAGTTAACGGGGCTTCAGGATAAGGAGTTGCTTTATGCAAATCAAATATGTATTTACTGCAGTTTCCGCGGCCTTGGTTCTTTTTGTATCATCTGCTGCTTCTGCCGTAACAATTGAGGTTGGGTATCCCTATTCGGCATTGTTCGATGTAACAATTAAGGATACAATCGTACCAATGTTTGAAAAAGCTCACCCTGGTATCAAGGTTAAGCTGCGTGCCACCTATGATAACTATGAAGATGCGGCCAATACGATTCTGCGAGAATCAGTAGCAGGTAAATTGCCTGACGTTACTTTTCAAGGTCTTAATCGTCAGTCTATGTTCGTAGAAAAGGGGATTGCAAAGTCCTTTGAACCATTTATAGCGAAAGAAGCGAATTTTGCTAAGGATGGCTATCACAAGGCTATGTTAGATCTTGGCACATTTAATGGGGAAGTATATGGATTGCCATTTTCAGTCTCACTCCCTGTTGGCAACTATAACATGGATGCAATGAACAAGGCGGGTATAAAAGATTTTCCTACCACATGGGATGAGGTCATTGTTGCCTGTGATAAGCTAAGGGCAGTTGGATACGACAATCCACTTTTTTGGGGTTGGAATATAACAGGTAACTGGTTTTTACAAGCTTTGATGTGGAGCCAAGGGGAGCCTATTCTTAAAAATGGTAAGGTAAATTTTGATGGAGCTGCTGGCTTAAATGCTCTGAATACAATGAAGAAGTTATTCCGAGGTTGTAGAATGCAGAACCTTGCTGCTGGTGATGCAGCAAAGCCTTTTAATGCAGCCAAAGTGGCAATGTTCTTCTGGTCAACCTCAGCAGTTGGAGCCATTGAAAGGGCAAAAGGTGATTTTGTTTATAAAACCTCTGAATTCCCCGGAATGGGAAGACCTCCCATGGGATTACCTGCAGGTGGGAACTCGGTTATGATGGTTTCAACTGGCAGTAATGCAGAAATTGATGCAGCATGGAAGTTCGTCAAGTTCTGTACATCTGGTAAAGGTGCTGCTGTTGTTGCGAAAACCACGGGCTATATGCCTCCAAATAAAGCTGCCAATGAGATGTTGGGAGACTTTTACAGGGATAATCCCAACAAGCACACTGCTGTTCGTCAGGCTGGTCTACTCCAAGAGTGGATTGCTTATCCTGGTGACAACAGCCTT
>DLRR01000005.1 GCA_002500605.1 Nitrospinaceae bacterium UBA7883
TACTGCAGTCTTCTTGGCTGCTGGTTTTTTTTTCGTTGCTACACCAACCCTCTGAACTTGTTGCTTAACTTGGCGTCTTAGCCTGTCACCTAGACTATGTTCAATTGTGCTAGCATGACTTTTAACCGCATACCCCATTGTTGCTAACAGGTCAATTAGCACCTTATTGGCCACACCTAGTTCTTTGGCCAATTCGTGTATTCGTATTCCCGACAAATTTAAATCCTCTTATTGGCGAGTCGCCGTAAAGCAACTCAAAACCGTTTCCGTTACAATTTAGCGTAGAATGATACCATTAAAGAAATACTATTCAACCTAACTTTTGCCCAAATTCGATGTTGATTAGAACAGTAGATATACTTACAGAAAAAATAAATTAAGGAGAGTTAGATAATCTTATCTCTACCTTGGTTAGCATCTTTGCCAGGTTGGCCACTATTCGTCTTTTTTTGCAAATTGTCATACTCTTCCTTGCTTATAACGTCAAGTTCTAAACCAGATATCATTGTTGCCAGTTTCACATTAGTTCCACGCTTCCCTATTGCAGGTGACAACTGGTCTTTTGGCACTATTGCAACACCCCTTTTCCCGTCAAAAGATATAGTAACACGTGTTGTCTTAGCCGGAGTCAGAGCAGAAGCTATAAGCAGACTCGGATCGTCTTCCCATTTAAAAATATCAATTTTTTCCCCAGAGAGTTCCTTGACAACTGCCTGTATCCTTTCTCCACGCACCCCAACGCATGAACCTACTGGGTCAACCCCATGTTTTTTACTCTTAACCGCTATTTTGCTTCTACCAACCGTGTCACGAGCCAGTGCTACTATTTCGACATGACCTTCAGCAATATCAGGGTTCTCCATCTCCAACAGCAAACGCAATAAGTCCGATCGGTTCCGTGAAACTATCGCCGTTGGATCTTTTTTCCGCATTTCCACATCTATTAACAACAGTTTTACATGACGACCTCTATAAAACTTATCATTTTCAAGTTGCTCTGAAAGTGGAAGAACCGCCTCCAAATTTCCTAGGCTAAAAATCATTAAATCGTATACTTTTTTAATGAAACGACCGGTAACAATTTGCCCTATCTTTGCCTCATACTCATCAAATATCCTGTGTTGTTCTATTTCCTCACCTTTGAGATGAATCATCTTACGCACTGATTGAGCCGCAATTCGTCCCAAATCCTTCATTTCAACAATACGAAGAACTTTTGAACCATTTTCTGCGCTTGGTTCGATTTCCTTGGCCTCCTCAAGGCTTATATTTGTACGTGTGTCTTTTACCAACTCAACCACCTCTAGAGTTTCAAAAAGATCAAACTCCCCCCTTGTAAGGTCGAATGTGGCTGAAATGTTATCTCGCCCAAGCCTATTGCATGCAGCCATAGCCACTGCAGACTCTATAGTCTTTACCATTTCGTCAATTGGGATGGATCTCTCATCGGCTACCATCTGCAATGCATTTAACAATTCGATGGACATAATTAATAGTCAACCTCCAGCCTTGCCTTAGCAACTTCATCGTACATAATTTCCAATCTTCTACTATTACCCCTTTTACACAGTGTAATCTTTTCATCATCAGCAGACTCTACTACAGCCTTGAACCTTAGCTGATTTACTGCTGCAGCTCGAGACTTTAATACTACTAAAACGAGTTTACCAATTGCCCTTTTCCATTGATCCGGTCGTTTCAAAGATCTCGTCAGCCCGGGTGATGATACTTCCAAAGTATATGGTCCAACCATTATGTCTTCCACTTCCAAAACCATGCCTACCCGTCTTGATATTGAGACACAATCCTCTACTGTCACACCATTTTTTTTATCAATAAAAAGACGTAACACCGAAACATTCCCACTGCCCGCTAGCTCTACATCAACCAACTCAAACCCCTCTGTCTCCACAATCGGGGCTACTATCCTGAAGGTATCTTCTGCAGGTTTAAGCGTCATTTTATGTCCTTTATAATCAAAACCATATCGGCAGCTAGCAAGTTAGTATTAACCGGATTGATACCTGCTAATTAACATAGCCATTATCACATAATGCAATGTCTGGAACAAAGGTATTAGTCCCGCTCGCCCTTTCTTACATGCCATGATATAGTTTCATATTCTAAGTAATATGTAAGTAGCAAAAAGTTCTTAAACCATTATGATTCCTGATAGAAATGGCCATTTTGGCCAATTTGGTGGTCAGTATGTTATAGAAACGCTTATGCCAGCACTTAAAGAGCTGGACGTAGCTTTTAACAAAGCTATTAAAAACAAAAGTTTCCTTAAAAAACTAGAAGACTATCGCTCATCATATATAGGACGTCCCTCTCCTCTTTATTTTGCTGAAAGACTTACCAAGCAGTCCAATGGTGCAAAAATTTACCTTAAACGAGAGGACTTGATACATACAGGTGCACATAAAATTAACAATACTATCGGTCAGGCCCTTCTGGCGGTAAATGGTGGCAAGCGGAGAGTAATTGCAGAGACTGGAGCAGGCCAGCATGGAGTAGCCACGGCTACAGCTGCAGCTCTAATGAATCTTAAGTGTGATGTTTATATGGGATCTAGAGATATGACACGCCAAGAGCTAAATGTTTTTCGAATGAAGTTACTTGGTGCCAGAGTAAACCCGGTTGATAGCGGTTCCAAAACCTTAAAGGATGCAACTTCAGAGGCTATTCGAGATTGGATTGCTACATCTGCCGATACTCACTATATTCTTGGTTCAGCTGTAGGGCCACATCCATTCCCAAAAATTGTTCGAGAATTTCAATCGGTTATTGGGCATGAAACAAAGTTTCAGTGTATGGAAGTGGAGGGACGTTTGCCTGACTGCCTTGTGGCATGTGTTGGCGGCGGTTCAAACAGCATTGGAATGTTTAGCCCTTTCTATAACGATAAAGAAGTGGATATGGTTGGGGTTGAGGCAGGTGGTTTAGGGCTAGCATCTGGTAGGCATGGGGCCTCCCTTGCCCGCGGAAAAGTCGGAACACTGCACGGAACCAAAAGCTACGTAATGATTAATAATGATGGACAAGTTCAAGAAACACATTCTATATCTGCAGGGCTAGATTACCCTGGTGTAGGCCCAGAGCATTCTTTTTATAAAGATACTGGCAGGGCTCAATATGTAAGCGCAACAGACAAACAGGCACTTTCTGCATTTGAGAAACTTTCCAAACTCGAGGGAATACTACCTGCGTTAGAATCATCTCATGCGGTGGCCCATGCCATTAAATTGGCTGCAAAAATGAAAAGATCTGAATTTATTGTAGTCTGCCTCTCTGGTCGTGGAGACAAAGACGTCAGTGTGGCTCAGCAGGCTTTACAGCCGTAAGCATGATTTAACATGAATAGAATTAGAACAACTTTCAATAAACTTCAGGAGAAAAAGCGAAAGGCCTTAGTTATTTTCCTAACTGTTGGTGACCCATCAATTACTGGTTCTGCCAACCTTGTAAAAGCGGCCTGTGAGGCTGGGGCAGATATTATAGAGCTAGGAGTACCATTTTCTGATCCACTGGCAGATGGTCCAATTATACAGCATTCGTTTACTCGGGCCATTGCTAAGGGTGCTACATTGAACAAGTCAATGGAAATGGTTGAACACCTTAGGACAAGCCTGGACACCCCATTGATATACATGATTTCATCAATGCTTGTTCTTAACATGGGGGTGCAGGTGTTCATGAGACGTTCGGCATCTGTGGGAGTTGATGGTGTGATAATACCTGATATGCCACTTGAAGAGGCGTCTGAGTTCGTACCATACGCAAAATCAACAGGAATGAGTTCGATATTATTGGCTACACCAACATCAACTTCAACAAGGTTGCGATCAATAGTTTCAACATCATCTGGGTTTGTTTATTATGTTAATGTAAGCGGTGTCACCGGAGGCATTTTGGCTAAACCAGCTGAAGTCTCCAGATCAGTCGCAAAGATAAAGAGGATCACCAAATTGCCTGTATTGGCAGGGTTTGGGATCAAGGATCCAAAGCAAGCCCGAGTATTATCCAAGGTTTGCGATGGGGTAATTATAGGCTCTAAAGCTATAGAAGTCGCAAATGCTGCTAGCAACAACAAAAATGGTATAAAGGCTTTGGATAAATTTATACGATCTGTGAGGAAAGAAATGGATAGAAATTGAACAACAGTACAAAGCCTAGTTAAACATTCCTCTTTAAAAGTCAAACCACTCACACAAGGTGACGGATAAAAACTATATCCAAATCTATTTTGAGATTTCCACTAACTTGTTGATTAAATTCTAAAGAAAAGTTATTCTTCCGGGTTTACATGACCATCTGCTATAGGTGATGAATTGCTTTTTCAAGAAGTTATATTGAGACTTCAAAACTTTTGGGCCCGAAAAGGAGCAATTATTGCTCAGCCATATGATATTGAAGTTGGGGCAGGCACTTTTAATCCACATACTTTTTTGAGGGCACTGGGCCCTGAGCCATGGAACTGCGCATATGTTGAGCCTTCACGCCGGCCCGCTGATGGACGGTATGGTGAGAATCCAAACCGATTGCAACATTATTATCAGTTTCAGGTCATTCTAAAGCCAAGCCCTGAAAACACACAAGAGCTTTATCTGGAATCTATACAAGATCTAGGGATTGACCTGAATCGGCATGACATCAGGTTTGTCGAGGATGACTGGGAGTCTCCAACACTGGGAGCTTGGGGTCTTGGATGGGAAGTGTGGCTCGACGGCATGGAAATCACCCAGTACACTTACTTTCAGCAGTGTGGTGGAATTGACCTCAAGCCAGTTACTGCAGAACTTACCTACGGTCTCGAGCGCATCGCAATGTATTTACAAAACTGTGATAATGTCTATGATCTAAAGTGGACAGATAAAATCACCTATGGCGACGTTCACCACCGCACAGAGGTGGAGTTTTCTGACTACAATTTTAATCATACAAATATTGACTTAAATCAGCGATTATTCGATGAGTTCGAAAAAGAGGCCCATCGTCTGATAGAAAAAAACCTTATCCTACCAGCATTCGACTTTTGCCTAAAGTGTTCACACACCTTTAATATGCTTGACGCAGGTGGAGCTATTTCGGTGACTGAACGAACTGGCTATATAAGCCGTGTACGAAACATTGCAAAAAAAGTGGCCGAAGGATACTTGGTGATGCGCGAGGAACTTGGGTTCCCACTATTGAAAGATTAGGAATGTGCAGAGACATTACTCTAAGTTTATGCTAGCTTTACTCCAATGTAAAATTTAGCAGGGCCTTATTAAGCATTTTTTCTCGTTTCTTTTGCAGACTTAGCTGCTTTAGCCCGTTTTTTACGTCTTTTCTCCTTTACAATAAACCTTGCAAAATCCTCTGGTGACTCAAACTGTAAATCGAATATCGATCCATAAAACTCACAGTCAGGTGGATTATGGTCGCGACATATTTGTGGACGCTGCTCATACTTTTTACACATATCCTCATCATCAAGAAATATACACCTACCAGATGTAAGTTTGTACCATCGCTTGTTCCTTATAAACACCTTGGTGTTTTCAAAGTGCAGCTCCCATTTGAGGTTATCAATTTCCTCTATAGTTCTAGGTCGTGTCATCGTCTCCTCTAAGCCATTACAACAAAGAGCGGGACAATCGCGACAATCTGGAGGTCTTTCACTGCATTCACTCATTTTTTTCTGTTACACCTTATAATATTCTCTGTACCACTCAACAAACTTTGGTATGCCTATTCTGATTGGAGTTTTCGGTTCAAACCCAGCGTCACTTCGCAGTTCTTCAATACTAGCCGACGTCTCCTGCACATCACCAAGCTGCATTGGCATCATGTTTTTCTTTGCTTTTTTACCAAGACACCCCTCTAGGACTTCTATCATGTCAAGTAGTGCTTCGGTATTATTATTACCAATATTGTAGATCCTGTATGGGGCAAAGCTTGAGTCAGGATTAGGGTTTAGAGGGTTCCACTTGTGATCAGGTTCCGGTATCACGCTCATCACTTTTATCACACCGTTCACAACATCATCTATGTAAGTAAAGTCACGACGCATATCACCATAATTGAATACATCGATTGATTCACCTTCTAAAATTGCCTTAGTGAACTTGAACAATGCCATATCAGGCCTACCCCATGGACCATAAACTGTGAAAAAACGAAGACCTGTTGTTGGCAGTTTAAACAGGGCGCTATATGTGTGTGCCATCAACTCGTTTGCCTTTTTTGTGGCCGCGTAAAGTGATATGGGGTGATCAACATTATGTTTCTCGGAAAACGGCATCTCCTTGTTGGCTCCGTATACAGAACTTGACGATGCATAGACAAGATGTCCAACTCGATTATGACGACAACCCTCAAGGATGTTAGTAAAACCTACAATATTGGTATCAACATAAGCCATGGGATTATCAAGTGAATATCTTACTCCTGCCTGGGCTGCCAAGTGTACTACAACGTCAAACTTTGTATCTCCAATTACTTTTTGAACTCCCTTGCAATCCTCCAAGTGTACTTTAATGAAATCAAATTTTTCGTTTTCCCGAAGAATTTCTAACCTGGCTTTTTTTAATGACACATCGTAATACGGGTTTAGGTTGTCAATTCCTGTCACTGATTCCCCTGAAACGAGCAATGCACGGCACACATGAAAACCAATAAATCCTGCTGCTCCGGTAACTAGAATTTTTCTCAATATCCTTACCTACCTCATTTGCGTGATTAAACTTGTCATCTGGTTTCTATCTAGAGCTCTCACACTTACATAGCCTGATCTTAGAGAAAGACATCCAGCATGTATAACATTAAAAAACTGGAAGGGGAGATGATATCAGGATAACGGATCCTGTTGGTCATAAATTATCTGATACCTAATTGGGCGGCTATCCAGACTACCCGGTTTTGGCATCAGCAACTGGTTACGAATGCGTAGCCACTGCAAATCAGATTTAACCTCCCTTAGCTTTCCATCGGTTGGAGGCTTGGAGTGCTCGTTACGTGAATAAGTGACCTGAAATATTGCTATACCATAGCCTTTATCTCTACTTACAATAAATTTTTTCTCAAATTCAGGATCACCATTGTGGTGCTGCTTGATCTCTTTAATAGTTTTTTTATCCAATTGTACAAGCGCAAATTTGTTTACTTCTCTATCAGTAATTCTGGTCAACGTTCTGCTCTCCGAAGATGACACATAGATAGTGCTTTTAAACTCCGCCTGTTTTAAAAATTCTGCAGCTTGAAGCGCTGCAGTTCTTCGGCCTGCAACAGTGTGGTGAAAAGAGTAGTACTCAAAGAGCTTTTCTACCATATCTTGGGCATAACCCTCTCCATTCTCGTAAAGATCTTTGGATATGTAACGAAGTTGTCTACCTAGCGCTTCGGCAGAATTATCTATAAGACAGTCTATTCGCACATGGAAGTGGCTTAGCAAAAATCTATTCTTTTGCTTGGCTAGATTATCTTTTTGGATCAACAGCGAATAATCAACAGGCAATAAAGCGCGAAGAAGTTGGTAGAATTGATTTTTTTCAAAATACTTCATCTGAGTTTGAAAACGATCCGCAAAACTCTTTCCAGTCAGTTTCAACTCATCAAGGTTCTCTTTGTTAACCTTATTATTGTCAAAATAGCGGATATGCTTTTTCATTTCAGGTGGGATAACATCTTCAGCAAAGATCACAATGAAACTGTTGATTAGTGAGTTTTCAAATCCACTCACCTTCCCTCTAGGTTTAAGTTCCCGTTTTTCTACAAACGGATAAGGAACCTTTGCTCTTTTAAATTTACGAAATGAATCGACTAATGCATGGTCAATTAAAAAAAGGTCAAGTTCGTTACTTAATGCATTGTAAAGAGCTCTTTGCCGACGTTCTTCAGTGCTCAGCTCATTATCTAGGATAGTCATCGACCAAGCGGAGTAATTTCTTGAAAATGTTCGTTATTTTATTGAGTTTAACATTTTCCTTCACACTCAAACAACTATTATATTTAATTTTTCAGGTAATTTGCATTGATTCTCTACAATTGCACCCTCTAAGGGTTCATAATAAACTGTACTATGATTTGATCGCAGTACTGTTTGTTTGGTTAATAAACTGCACATGTTTGTTTCGGGGAACCATGCTTATAGGAAACTTAGATGCCACTTGATAAAACACTACTAAGCCGGTTAAGAAAAATCCTTACTAGCCCACTACCAATGAGGAAAATCCTTACACTTCTTGTTGTTGATAAACCAAAAAAAGCAGAAGTAAGAAAGCGGGTAAAGCAACTGGCTGAAGCTGGTCATATAATAAAAATTAAAGGTGGGAACTACGGGCTTCCGGATAAAATGAATTTAGTAACTGGCATCGTACAAGGACACGAGGATGGGTTTGGGTTCGTACTTCCAGAAGACTCCAAGCAGTCAGATATCTTTATCGGGCCAAAAAATTTTAACTTTGTCATGCATGGCGACAAGGTGGTCTGCCGTGTAGAGTCAACCACACACGATGGACGCAAAGCTGGTAACGTTATAAGAATCTTAGAGAGAGCTCACGAAACGGTAGCAGGCTGTTTTCAGACACATAAAAATGGAGGCTATGTTCATCCTTTTGAAAAAAGAATATCGGACAACTTACTAATTCCGGCTGATTCAACACTTGGAGCAGTTGAAGGTGAGGCTGTTGTTGCAAAAATTATCGAATACCCTTCCAAAACAAACAGGGCAGAAGCTAGGATTATAAAAATACTCGGAGATATAACCGACCCAAAAGTTGAAGTAGAAATCGAAGCCGCAAAATACCAGCTTAGGGTACAGTTTCCTAATGCCGTTAAAAAAGAGGCAAAACTTGCTCGTAAACCCACCATCCGTGATCTAAAAAACAGGTTAGATTTAAGAAAGAAAACCATTATAACCATTGATGGAGAAACCGCAAAAGACTTCGATGACGCTGTTGAAGTGGAAAAAACTGCAGAAGGTGGTTATAAGCTTGGGGTGCATATTGCTGATGTATCCTATTATGTAAAAGAAGGCTCATCTATTGATCAAGAAGCTGCAAAAAGATGTGTCTCTGTATACTTCCCAGGTCAAGTAATACCAATGCTCCCTTTTGAACTATCAAATGATATTTGTTCATTAAATCCCAGAGTAGACAGGCTCACCATGAGCTGTCAAATGACAATAGACTCAAATGGAGATGTAGTTGATTCAAATATAAGCAGTTCGGTAATCAAAACATCTGAGCGCATGACCTACACTGAAGTGGCTGCAATTTTAGGTGGTGGGGGAAAGATCACAAAAAAACAAAAAAAGTTCGCAGGAATGCTAAACGATATGAGGCAACTGGCTGACTTACTGGTAAAACGCCGAAAAAACGCTGGTGCCATAGATTTTGATTTACCAGAGCCACACGTAATTTTAGACATTACCGGAAGACCCGAGAATATAGTTCGGGCTGAAAGGAACATCGCTCACAAAATCATTGAAGAGTTTATGTTGATAGCCAACGAAACTGTAGCTAAATACATTGAAAAGTCTAAATCTCCCGGGATATACAGAGTCCACGAACATCCAGACCCTATTAAAGTAGCATCTTTTACCAAGTTTATATCGGCTTTTGGTTACCAAATAAAAGACCCATATAATATCAGTGCTCTTGATATGCAGTTAATACTTAGCAAGGCAGCTGGATCCTCTGAAGAAAGGCTTATTTCTAGTGTATTACTTCGTTCTATGAAACAGGCTCGGTACCGGAGCGAAAATATTGGTCACTTTGCTCTTGCCTTTAACACATACACCCATTTCACGTCTCCCATAAGGCGATATCCAGACTTAATAGTTCACAGAATACTAAAAGATATCATTGGGAAAAAGCGAAGGGATAACTACTGGAAAACTTGCCTCGATGATTTAGCAGCAGCATGTTCAGCGTCGGAACGGATAGCCGAGGAAGCTGAACGTGACATAATAAAACTCAAGCAAACACAACATATGGCCAGCCGTGTTGGAGCGGTTTTTGACGGTACCATATCTGGTGTTAGCGCTTTTGGTTTCTTTGTGGAGCTATCCGATCCTGCAGTAGAAGGGCTTGTCAGAATAACAACAATACCTGATGACTATTACACTTTTCATGAAGAAAAACATTCCCTTGTTGGTGAGCGAACTGGAAAAAGGTTCCGATTGGGAGATCCAGTTAAGGTTCGTGTAGAGAATGTCTCTATAGAAAGGAGACAGATAGGCTTCACTTGGGTGCTTGGCAAACCATCAAAGAAGCTGACAGAAAACAAAAGAGCCGCTGTGAAACAAAAAAAAAGGTCCGGTCCTGTTAGAAAGTTAAAACCCCGCTCAAAAAAAGCTAAGAAGTAATTAAAAACGGTGTGTATAAATTTCCCTTTTCGATAGCTTTGATATCGAAAAGGGAAAAAGATGAGTGTTGGGATAGGGGCGAATGGAAATTAGAGCAGTTAATAAAGTAATAACATAGAAAACTATTTAAGATAGCGTTATACTCACGAACCTGATTATTGGAGAGGTGACCGAGCGGTTGAAGGTGCACGCCTGGAAAGCGTGTGTGTGGGAAACTGCACCGAGGGTTCGAATCCCTCCCTCTCCGCCAAAAATCTAGGCAAATCAATGTAAATGGCCTCATCCTTTTTGGAGGAGACATAACGAAAGTTAATACGGAACTTAACGATGTACTAAAGTTCTGACAGTTAGCACAATTCACTCCTGCAGTTTCAGATTAAACAAAAGAAAAGCAGTTACCATTTCATATAGTATTAGGACTGGTAGTTTTTAAAGAAATTAACCACTTTGCCACAATATAAGTTGAACAAAAACTGGCTCAGCCTGAAAAAAGGGATGAGAGTTAACCCGTATACCCACCATGCTTTCCTTGGCACAGTTACACGGGAATTTCACATGGGTAGAAAATGGCCTTGCAGGATAGGCACTTAACTGCCTAATATAAGTGGTGCCGGGGGACGGAATCGAACCGCCGACACGAGGATTTTCAGTCCTCTGCTCTACCGACTGAGCTACCGTCCCA
>DLRR01000001.1 GCA_002500605.1 Nitrospinaceae bacterium UBA7883
AGTTGTGCCAGTTGTTAATTTAGAGTGGATTCAAAAAATTCATAGGGATAAAGAACAAAGAGGCTATTCTGCCGAGGCCACTGTAGACACAATTCATAGAAGGATGTGGGATTATATTAACTATCTCACTCCGCAGTTCTCAAGAACACACATTAACTTCCAGAGGGTCCCCACTGTTGACACCTCAAACCCATTTATTGCTAGAGACATACCAACACAAGACGAAAGCTTTGTGGTGGTTCGATTTCAAGACCATAAATATTGCGATTTTGTTTATCTGCAAGATATGGTGGCAGGGTCGTTTATGTCGCGCCCAAACACTTTAGTCGTTCCAGGCGGGAAAATGGGTTTTGTTATGGAGTTAATTTTAAGAGAGCAGATAGAAAAAATGCTAAATAAATAAAGCTAAAAGTGCCGAGTTATTCGATAACCACATTCACTAGTTTATTTGGCACTACGATTACCTTTAATATCGTTTTTCCATCCGTAAATTTAGCAACCCTTTTGTCGGTAAAAACAAGCTCTTGAATTGTTTGATTTTCGGAGTCTGCTGGAGCCATTAGTTTTGCCCTTAGTTTTCCGTTAACCTGCACTATGATTTGAACCTCGTCTTGTATAAGGGCCGAGTCATCGACATTTGGCCAGAGGACATCCACCATGGCTTCTTTTTTGCCAAGCAATAACCATAAGTGATGACAAAGGTGAGGAATTACAGGGTTAAGACACTTTAACATAATCTCAATTGATTCTTGCCGAACCATTATCCCTTGGGGGGACGCATCTGAAAATCTAGAAAGCGCATTGTTAAGCTCCATCATAGTTGCTATAGCGGTATTAAAAGAGTGTCTTCTTCCAAAATCATCGCCAACTTTTTTCAATGCTTGGTGTGTTTTTTGTCGTAAATCTTTTTGAACATTGTTTAATGAGCCAACCTCAAGGTTAGAGATGTCTCGCCCTTTTTTATCCTCAATGAAGCCAGTAACAAGCCGATAAAACTTGTTAATAAATCGATAGGCTCCTTCAATTCCAGAATCTGACCATTCAAGATCTTGGGTTGGGGGCGCTGCAAATAATATAAAAAGTCGAGCAGTGTCTGCCCCATATTTTTCTATCATTTCTTGAGGGTCAACGGTGTTTCCTTTCGATTTACTCATTTTTGCGCCGTCTTTTAAAACCATTCCTTGTGTTAAGAGATTCGTAAATGGCTCGTCGCTAGTTATAATTCCTTCATCTCGGAGTAGCTTCACAAAAAACCTAGAGTAGAGAAGATGCAAAATAGCGTGCTCAATACCGCCAATGTACTGGTCTACAGGCAGCCAATAATTAGCACGCTCGTCTAGCATTGCTTTGTTTTGATCCACGCAAGTATATCTCGCAAAATACCAAGAAGACTCAAAAAAAGTATCAAAGGTGTCAGTTTCTCTTTGGGATGGTGAGCCACATTTTGGACATGATGCATTATAAAACTCAGGTATTTTCATTAATGGAGAGCCAACACCGCTCACCTCAACATCCTCAGGAAGCCTAACAGGTAAATCTTCAAGGTCTACAGGAACAGCCCCACAGTTATTGCAATTAATTATTGGTATTGGACAGCCCCAATAGCGCTGTCTTGAAACGCCCCAATCACGCAACCGGTAGTTAGTTTTTAGTTTTCCAAGTTTTCGATTAGAGAGGTTTTGACATATTGCCTCAAACGCTTGATCGAAGTTCATTCCATTGAACTCACCAGAGTTAATAAGAATTCCTTTTTCAACAAATGCTCCCTCACTAGTATCAACTAGTCCTCCTTCTGGAGAAATAACCTCAATCATAGGGATGTTGTATTTTTTTGCAAATTCGTAGTCTCTTTGGTCATGAGCTGGGACGCTCATAACGGCTCCAGTTCCATAACCCATTAGTACAAAGTTTGCAATCCAAATAGGTACAGCCTCACCGGTTATTGGATGGATACAAGACAGACCTGAATTAATACCTTTTTTCTCCATGGTTTCCAGCGCTGCCTCCGAGGTTTCCATTTTTTTGCATTCGTCAAGAAACGCTTTGATCGCTTCGTTATTCTGGCCTGCTTGAATTGCCAGAGGATGTTCTGCAGCTATAGCAAGATAGGTAACTCCAAGTAACGTATCAGGCCTTGTTGTGTATACACTTAAGGCATCTTCATTATCTAATTTAAATTCGATATCAAGGCCAACAGACTTACCAATCCAATTTGTTTGCATCATCTTTACAGCATCTGGCCAGCCACTAAGTTTTTCTATGTCGCCAAGTAGTTCATCAGCGTAATTAGTAATCTTCATATACCACTGAGAGATCTCTTTCTTTTCAATAGGCGCGCCTGATCGCCAACCACAGCCCTCAACAACTTGCTCGTTTGCAAGAACTGTTTGGTCAACAGGGTCCCAGTTTACAACTGCTTTTTTCTTGTAAACAAGGCCTTTTTCAAAAAGCTTCACAAAAAACCATTGCTCCCAGCGGTAATACTCTGGATGACAAGTCGCTAGCTCCCTAGTCCAGTCATACCCAAATCCTAGCTGAACTAACTGGTCCTTCATGTGTTCAATGTTTTCATAAGTCCAGCCTGCAGGAGGCACTTGGTTTTTTATGGCCGCATTTTCTGCAGGAAGCCCAAATGCATCCCACCCAATTGGCTGCATAACATTTTTGCCAAGCATTTTTTGATATCTTGAGATGACATCGCCGATGCTGTAGTTTCGAACGTGACCCATGTGGAGTTTTCCAGATGGATATGGCAACATTGAAAGACAAAAATACTTTTCCTTTGTTTCATCCTCTACAACAACAAAAGAGTTGTTTTTGCCCCAATATTGTTGTGCTTCTAGCTCTATTTTTTTGGCATTATATTCGTATTGCATTGTGAAGGTTTGTTTGTGTGTTTAGTTAAGTTGAAGAGACCCTACCAAAGAGTCTAAATTTTTAATATTATTGTCTTCTAGGTATTGGCTTATCCCTGAGTTTATTTTTGTACAAACCAAAGGATCATAAAAAAGAGC
>DLRR01000010.1 GCA_002500605.1 Nitrospinaceae bacterium UBA7883
TCTGCTATAAAATCACTTTTGTCTGTTTCAGAGACGGTGAATCCCCAATCTCCATATTCCCGAAACACCAAAATCTCACTGTCTTTGTCTACAGAAATTGCTGGTATGCTAAGACCAGCAGGTGCTCGCCAATACATTCCTGGACCAAAAATAGTATCTCCCATTTTGACCCGTCCTTCTAAGACGAACCATTCTATATCTGCCTCGTGATATCCGCCCGGACGATCCCATGCAGTTTCAAAAAAAAGTTTTGTAGAAGCGGATCCATCTTCTTCATCATAAGAAAGATTTCGTTGCATAACCCTTCCCGTTCCACCATGCAATTCAGCTGGGTGCCAGCATAAATCACTTTGTTGTATTAGTTCGACGTGAGCTCTCATTGCTTTGCCTTTTTTATTGGACTAACTTAAGAATATATGAAAGTTTTTGTTTGATAAAGAGTTGTTAATTTTTTTTTATTAAATGATAATCGGAAAGGTAATTTATTTTTATACAGAGAGATAAATATGTCATCAATTGAAACAGATTTAAAATTATCGTGGTCTGGTGTCAGCACGTCTGTAACGCAAGAATGGTTAGAGGAATTTAAGGTTGCGGTTGAGATGCAAAAAAGCAAAGCTTTTAGAGAGTATAGAGTTTCTAGAATAATAGAACTGTCTCAAAGACAACTCGACGAGCTTGAGGCAAATAAAGATTCAGATGATTTCATGCAAACGCTGGCATGGAATATTGGTGAGTTATATTGCTGGCAACAAGATGGTGAAATCATTGAACCACCTGTACAAGCAAACTGAGATTAATTCTTATAATTCTACAACATGAGGTTGTGTTATGGATTCATATGAGTTTTGGAAATTCCTTCATATATGTATGTTTGTTTTTTGGCTTGGTACGGATATGGGAGTAATGCTTTGCTCCAAGAAATCCATAGATTCAACTCTCAGTATAGAAACACGTTTTCAATTATTAGAAATGGCCTTAAAAATAGAGTTATTACCAAGGGTTATGTGGGTCATGGCGTTGCCGTTTGGAGTCCATTTATCTAAATCACTCGGTTATATTGATCCCAATGTTATAACAGTGGCTTTAATGTGGGTTTTTGTTATCGCCTGGTTAATCATTAATGTCGGTGGTGCTGCAAACTTGGATAAGCCATGGGGACAACAGTTATCAAAATTGAATCGATTTATTACTGCGTCTTTGGGCGTTGGCTTAATTATTGTTGCTATATCTTCGTTTATGGGTTTTGGACCCTATGAAGCCAACTCTATTGCATTAAAAGTGGGTCTTTATGGTCTGGTCAATATTACGATTTTAGGGATCGAAATTGCATTTTTTCCCCTAGGCGCATCTTTTGAAAGACTTGCTACAGAAGGCTCTAGCCCAGAGCTGGAACAATCGATAAGCTCAGGCATGGGCACTACTCTAATGTGGGTTCACATCACCTATATAATGATTTTTGTAGTGGCCTTTATTGGCGTAACAAAAATCGCAGGCTAGTATCACAAGCCCTTTCTGTGGCACAAGATCAATACAATTACCTCGCTACTCGGTTGGTCAATTGGTGGCAACAATTTGGAAGAAAACATCTCCCTTGGCAAAGCAATCCATCAAAATACAAAACTTGGATTTCTGAAATCATGCTACAACAAACCCAAGTAACCACCGTTGAGCCTTATTTTGCTCGATTTATGGAGCGATTTCCCACAGTAACAGAACTCGCATCATCCTCATTAGACGAGGTCCTGCAATTATGGTCAGGGCTAGGTTATTATGCCCGAGCGAGAAACATACACCGATCTGCTCAATTCATAGTTAAACAACATCAAGGTGAACTGCCCTCAGATTATGACAACCTGTTAACTTTACCTGGTATAGGTAAATCGACAGCGGGTGCAATTTTATCCCTCAGTGGTATTGAGCCAAAACCGATACTGGATGGGAATGTTAAAAGAGTTTTAAGCCGATTCTTCGGGGTTAAAGGTTGGTCTGGTAAAAGTAAAGTCAGCAAAGAATTATGGGATTTGTCTGCCAAGTCTTTACCTGCTGATCATTTTCAAATATACACACAAGGAATTATGGATTTGGGGGCTATGGTTTGTTTGCCAAAAAATCCAAACTGTCGCATTTGTCCAATTGTGAGCAGGTGTTATGCATATCAGAATGACTTAGTTGGTGAAATTCCCAAGAAGAAGCTGAGAAAAAAGAAGCGAACAGAATCGAAGTGCTTGCTTATGCTCGTTTTTGATGGGAGATCTAGTGGAAAGGATTTGTTCTTGGAAAAGAGAGTCGGGCAGGAGCTATGGGGTGGCTTATGGTCCTTGCCTGAAGTAGAGCTTTCAGAAGATCCCAGAGCTTGGTGTGAGCGGCATTTCACCAATAAAGTCTTATCAATTGACCCATGGGAGCCTATTAAGCAGCCACTCAGCAATTATATTTTGTATATACACCCAATTAAAATTAGGATGGATGGGAGATTTGATTATAGGAGTACAAACTACCGTCCAAGAGCGGTTCCTGAACCCACAATGAACACAGGATGTTTTACCTTAAGCAAGAATCTGGACTCTAGTTTTGGATTTCCGGTTCCGGTCAACCGGTTGATTAACCAACTTACTCAATAATGAGCAGACAAGTATTTTGTGAACATTTTCAAAAGGAACTGGAAGGTCTAGATCGACCTCCATATCCGGGAGAATTAGGAGAGAAAATCTACCAATCAGTTTCAAAACAAGCTTGGAATACTTGGATTGAACACCAAACAATGCTGATCAATGAAAATCAACTGTCAATGTTAGATTCAAAAGCCAGAAAATATTTACAGGAGGAAATGACCAAATTTTTATTTGGCAAAGGCTCTGAAAAACCAAGAGAATACGTCCCTCCTGATATAAAGTGATTTTTTATGGTTTTGTTTCCATTATTCTATAAAATGAACCGACGCAAAGGCCAGATAGCTCAGTTGGTAGAGCAGCGGACTGAAAATCCGCGTGTCGGTGGTTCAATTCCACCTCTGGCCACCACACCCGCTAAAGATTAAATAATGATATTCAATGATTCTTTATTATTGTTGAAAAGATTCAATT
>DLRR01000008.1:0-16606 GCA_002500605.1 Nitrospinaceae bacterium UBA7883
AAAAAGTCCACCGTTTCTCCATTTTATCTTGACTGCAACTATTCCCATACCAGCTAAACTTATTTTTATGAAACGCACAGCGATTACTTTACTGACTACCCTTGCCGTACTCTTAGGAAGTGCGGACGTGAGTTGGAGTGCTGATTTCAATAAGGGTTATGACGCTTATAAGAAAGGTGATTACAAAACTGCTCTGCGTGAATTCAAACCACTTGCCGAACAGGAGCATGCCTTAGCCCAGACCATCCTTGGTTTGATGTACCGCAAAGGACGAGGTGTTGTACAAGACTATAAGACTGCGGTTAAGTGGTACACACTTGCTGCCGAACAGGGGGATGCCAATGCCCAGGCCTACCTTGGGGTGATGTACGTCATTGGAAAAGGTGTTCCAGAAGATTATGTTTACGCTTACATGTGGATAAACATCGCCGCGTCTTCTGGGGATAAGAATGCAGCTAAAGCCAGAGGCATCGTTACGAAGGCAATGACCCCTGCCGAAATTTCTGCTGCACAGAACCTTGCTCGAGAATGTGTGAGAAAAAAATATAAGGGTTGTTGAGTCCAACGCACAGACAACCTGATCAACTTCGTCTTTCCGCATTGACCTTTTGCCAAATTAATCTGCTAAACTTGTTTTCATGAGACGCACAGCGATTACTTTACTGATTACCCTTGCCGTACTCTTAGGAAGTGCGGGTGTGAGTTGGAGTGCTGATTTCGCTAAGGGTCAGGCTGCTTTTGATGAACGTGATTACAAAACTGCTCTACGTGAATTCAAACCACTTGCCGAACAGGGGGATGCCTTAGCCCAGTTCAGCCTTGGTGTGATGTACTACACTGGAAAAGGTGTTCCACAGAATATGGTTTATGCTTACATGTGGTTTAATATTGCCGTATCTTCCGGGTATAAGAATGCATCTGAAATCAGAGACTTCATTGCGGAGCTAATGACACCTGCCGATATTTCTACTGCACAAAACCTTGCCCAAGAATGTATGAGAAAAAACTTTAAGGGTTGTTGAGTCCAACTCATAGACCGCCTGAGCGGAATTCCTGACACCTTAAGCAAAAACCTAAGAAATTCAAATTTTTCAGGTTTTAAAGACTCTATAGCCTTTGTTTCGACGACTAACTATATTGACTAGAACCGCAAAATTGTAGGGTTAAATTGGAGATGTCATTAGCACTTCCCTTTTAGAAGAAAGCCCAAAAGGTTCTTTGCTAAGTAAAAAATAAGGCTGTTTAGCAAATTTATGGATTTTATTTAGCAAGTGTTTGGCACCAAACTGCCTTCAAGTTGTAAATAAATGCTATAATAAGGGCTTAGTTGGGCTTGAACTTTTAGAATTGGTAAGTTTGTGTTCAATTTTTGCGTAGTTGTTTATTAAAGATTGGAGATTTAAATGGTTGAAAGACAGGAATTATCACAGGGCGCAACGGGATATTCTTCAGATTCTGTAGCAGCTGAGAATGCACGTTTCATGTTGCGTGTATATAACTGGATGACCGCAGGGCTCGCCCTGACTGGAGTAATAGCGTACATAGTTTCTAACGATCCCACTCTCCAGGCGCTAATTTTTTCAAACAAACTTATATTTTTTGGGTTACTTATAGCTGAGATTGGGCTTGTTTTCTGGCTGGCTGCTCGTGTAATGCAAATGTCCGCAATGACAGCGATGTCAGTATTTATGGGATACTCAGCTCTAAACGGTCTGACGTTTTCAGCAATTTTCATGGTTTATTCCTCTGCAACCATTTCTGGAGCGTTTTTAGTGACGGCTGGAACATTTGGTGTAATGAGTTTTATTGGCTACACGACCAAAAGAGACCTTTCTTCGATGGGTAGTTTTCTAATGATGGGCTTGATAGGAATCATTATAGCTTCGTTAGTAAATATTTGGATGCAGAGCCCTGCTGTACAATGGGCAATAACATACATAGGCTTGTTCATTTTCATCGGTTTAACCGCTTACGATACCCAGCGGATCAAAGCGATGAATATAATTGGCAATGAAGGCACCGAAGAGGATACCAAGGAAGCTATATCCGGCGCCCTTTCCCTGTATCTTGATTTTATAAACATGTTTCTGTTTATTCTTCAGATCATGGCAGGAAGCAGAGACTGAAAAAGTACTTTAGTACGGGTTAACGTTTGTGCGGTGGTGGAGTTGAGTTAAACATTTTTCTGAAGGGTCGTTTGCTTGACGACCCGTTTTTATTTTGTCATGGATTACGATTATTTTTCGCAATGGAGATCTAGGGTTCTACTCCGAGAGATGGAGGCACGTAAAATTCTAGGAGTGGATAGAAATGCGAAAAACGATGAAATACAAAAAGCATATCGCAAACTTGCTAAAAAGTATCATCCAGATAAAAACCCCAATAAAGAGCATTCACACCATCAGTTCGTTAACATTGGAAACGCATATAAAACCCTTATAAAGGGGGTTGACCTACCGCTAGACGGAGAGGCCATTCCAGGATTTATCGGTCTTGATAGCAAAGAGTACTTTGAATGGTGGAAAGAAAGATGGGGTACATTTTGTTAGGGGTAAATAATTTGTACAAATTATATTTATATAATGATACTTCACTAAGTTCTGTGTTGACTTGAATGTTAATTTGAATTGATTGAATATTTGAAGCTATGAATGATACTTTCACAATAGGCGGGCGTGAGTTTTACTCTCGCCTTTTGGTTGGAACGGGTAAGTTTAGATCGTCTGAGGAGATGGTAGCAGCTATAGAAGCCTCTGGAACGGAACTTGTTACGGTATCCCTTCGACGTGTTGATCTGGATAGTCCTAGTGACCACATACTTAAATTTATTGATCCAGAGAAGTACCTAGTTTTGCCAAACACCTCTGGCGCCAGAAATGCTGAAGAAGCAATTAGATTGGCTAGGCTTACTAAGGCAGCAGGTATATCTACGTGGGTAAAACTTGAGGTTACGCCAGACCCTCGTTATTTACTCCCAGATCCTGTGGAAACATTAAAAGCAGCTAAGATTTTGGTAGGGGAAGGTTTTACAGTGCTTCCTTACATTAACGCTGATCCTGTTTTGGCCAAAAGACTTGAAGATGTAGGTTGCGCAACAGTTATGCCCCTTGGTGCCCCCATAGGAAGTAACCTAGGTATAAAAACACGTGAAAATATTTTGATAATTGTTGAACAAGCAAATATTCCTGTTGTCGTGGACGCTGGGATTGGTGCTCCTTCACATGCATCTGAAGCAATGGAAATGGGTGTGGATGCATGCCTTGTTAACACTGCTATAGCTGTGGCTAACAATTCTGCAATGATGGCCCGTGCTTTTAAAAAGGGCGTAGAGGCGGGTAGGGAGGCATACCTTGCAGGTATACCTAAACCACTAACTACAGCCAGATCATCAAGTCCAACAACCGGACTACCTTGGTAGGTTTAGTGAACAATATCGCTATGAGAATAGAAAACGAGGGGAAAGGAGAGTTTTCTAGCATGGCAATGCAGTTATGGGCGGATGGTGCCTTAGATGAAGCTCTTAACATCATGGAAAATGCTGATGAGGCAAATGTGATCTCCACCCTTGATCAAATGCCACTTACTTCGGATGAATTTATCACATTGCTATCGCCAATTGCAGATAACTTCAGGCAACAAATAGAGGAAACTGCAAAGGAACTAACTAGGCTCCGGTTTGGTAAAACAGTCAACCTTTATATTCCTTTATATCTTTCCAATCATTGCATAAATAATTGTAGCTATTGCTGGTTTGGTACTGACCAGAATTTTGAACGAAAGGTACTTTCCATCCAGGAAGCAAGGGAGGAAGCCAAGTTACTATATAGAGTCGGGTACCGTAACATTCTGTTGGTTGCTGGTGAAGACCCAAAAGCAACCTCTGTTGAGTATTTAGCTGAAATGATCTTACTTATGAAAGAGATTGGTTTTGTGTTTGTGGCTATTGAAACCCAAATATTCAGTACAGATGAATACTCCAAGCTAGGGGCGGCCGGTCTTGACTCTGTGACAGTGTATCAAGAGACATACGACCCAATTCTTTACTCAAAGGCCCATCCAAGCGGCCCTAAACGAGACTATATGTGGCGTATTAATGCACCTGACCGCATAGCGCAGGCTGGTATTCGTGGAGTGTCTGTTGGTGTTTTGTTAGGATTAGGAGATTTTCGGCGTGAGGCAATAACCCTGGCTACCCATATAAAACACTTAAATAAGGCACACTGGCAGACATCTGTTTCAGCAAGCTTTCCAAGAATTCACTCTGCACCAAACGGCTTTTCTTCCGAGCATGCTGTATCAGACACTGAACTTGTAAGGCTGATACTTGCTATGCGTCTTACTTTTCCCGATTCAACATTAGCAATCTCCACCAGAGAAACGCCAAAACTTCGAGATCAATTATTCGGAATGGGTATAAATCAAGCCAGTGCAGGCTCACGTACCAGCCCTGGCGGATATAGCGGTGGTGGAGCAGGGGAACAATTCCCTGTCGCAGACGATCGTACACCAATGGAAGTAGCAAGTGCTATTCAAGATAAAGGACTTGAATGGGTTTTTAAAGATTGGGATATTAACTTCAAACCGATCAAATAACAGTTGTATGGAAATAATATTAAACGGAAAAAGTTACAAAGCGAGTAGTGGGAAAACTCTTGCCAATTTGATAGATAGTTTAAATTTGGATGGACCCGTGGCGGCTCAAGTTAACGAAGAGATAATTCAACGTGACAGGCTAAAGGGTTATGAATTGCATGAGGGTGACCAAGTAGAACTTTTAGGCATAATGGGTGGTGGCTAAATAATTGGATAATAGACACAGTAAACAGTTATTAGACCCAACGCTGTGCACGGGGCTTTCTATGAGAAATCACACATAGTGAGCAGACAAGTGAATGACATAGATGAGGTCGATATTTACCCAGTAACCAACCGTAGCCTGTATAACGGTAAATCTGACGAAGAAGTCATAGCAGCACTAGCTGGCGGTGGTGCAAAGATAGTCCAGCTACGGGAAAAAACTCTTCCTGATAGAGATTTGTTTGAGTTGGCCTTGCTTTATCGCAGGGAGACTATAAGGCATAATATGATATTTATTGTTAATGACCGTCCGGATATCTGTTTGCTTACTGGTGCTGATGGTGTTCATCTAGGAAGTACGGACCTTCCATTGAAGCAGGTTCGCAAGTTGTTGGGACCAGATACAATTATTGGAGCCTCATCTCACGATGTTGAAGAGGCAATAGAAAAACAGTCCGAAGGTGCAACGTATGTAAATATGGGTCCATTATTTGAAACGCCTACTAAGCCAGGTGCAATCACTATTGGATTGGACCCGGTAAGAGAAGCTAGAATGCAACTTTCCATACCCTTTACGGTAATGGGGGGTATTGCAGAAAGCAATATCGACGATGTATTAAAAGCTGGGGCAAAACATATAGGTGTGATTACAGCAATTTTCAAGAGTACAGATATTTCCAAGGCAACAAGCAAGTTTTCAAAAATTATCAGGGATGGTCGTTGCCAGTGAGACGTTCGATAACTGTTGTCATGGTCATGAATTACAACCGTTTCCCACAATAACAAAAACATGATATTGTTTTTTATATCTTTAATCGACTAGTTGAGTATGCTAATTAAACTTTTTCTTTTATTTACCGTTACTCCATTAGTGGAACTTGCCCTTCTTATTGAAATAGGTTCGTTTATGGGCGTAGTCCCAACCATTGGTTTGGTATTAATTACTGGCGCCGTTGGAGCTTTATTGGCTCGTTCTCAAGGGTTAGCAGTCATACAGGAACTGAACGAAAAAACTTCAAAAGGTGAGATGCCGACTGACCAGATAGCAGATGGCCTAATGATTTTGGTGGGAGGTGTGTTATTAGTTACACCGGGTATTATCACCGATTTACTTGGATTTTTGCTTGTAGTGCCAACTACGAGGAGGGCTATCAGAGATTTTGTTAAAAGCAAGATCATAGCCGATATCCAATTTAGTTCATTTGTTGCAGGATCAAGAAGTTCCCATAAATATTATCCCGGCTCAACAAATGACCCAAGGATTAAGGACACAAAAGTTAAGAGCCAATCAGCCAATCGGCGGTCCAAATCAGATGATATCATCGATATTTGATAACAAGGTAGTTTGCCAAGCATGAAAAAGGCAGTAATACTTTTGGCACATGGCAGCATAGATTCTACTTGGCGGGAGCCAATTATCAAGTTGCGAGAGAAACTTGAAGCCGAAGGAATGTGGGTTAGCGATGCTTACCTCCAGTTCACTGAGCCAGATATTATAGAAGCAACTAGACTGTTGGAGAGTAAAGGGGCTCAACATATAACAGTTGTTCCAGTATTCCTGGCATCTGGGACACACTACACTAATGATTTTCCTGCACTTGCCAAAGAACTAGAGAAACTTCATCCCGAAATGAACATTGTATGGACTGATGTACTAGGTGAGTGGGATGTTGTGCTTGATTCCCTCGCACAGGCAATTATTTATGATTGCTCAAAATAGTCTGAGCAATTGTGCCAACTACGCTTTTCTTCGAGCGCTTGTTAACACTTTACTTTGATTAATGGGGCACTTATTTGGTGTCGCAACCGGAAAGAAGGTTGGCCAATACCTAGACCAGAGTAAACTACGGAAAGACAACATTTAATCCAAAAAGGCTAGCAAGCTTATTAACTGCTCTTCGTTCTGCTCCTTTTCCTTCAACGACATCGGCCTTTCCTTCAAGGACGTAGTCAATAGTTTTTTCTCTTTCAGCTTCGATGTCTTCGGGTTTGGTGTCTGGCTCTGCTGTCTTTCCAACGCCTCTCTTAAATCTTCCGCGTTCTGAAAGTCCAGATGTATCCCCGTCTTTGGGTCTATCATAAAGTACATTGATCTTCTCCTTCTTTAACAACAGCCGCCAATTTCAGCTACTGCCGTGGAAAAAAACAGGCCGAACGTTTTTAGTGCATACACCAATTTAAATTACTCGTAACCTTTGTCGATGGTTTTCCCTTCGCCATACTCATTGATAACAACACAGTGTAAAAGTTCCTTGAGCCAAGCCCACATTGACTTTAATAACAAATGATGTGATGCAGTGGGTAATAGGCTGAGTAATTAGACTTCCAGAGTCTCCTTTGTGTAAAAAGTTACCTCTTCTAGCTCTACTGGCAGACGAGTGAATCTAAGCTTTGCAGGAAGCGAAGAATTGATTTTGTCAAAAAGATTCGGGCCACTTAAACTACCGGGCTCTATTATATCCTCTGCTCCTTTGTCAGTCTTAATAACAAGCCTGCCTTGGTCCACTTTTTCAATTTTAACATTGGAAAACTCAGATATTGTTTCTATGATTGAATCAGGACTGGCTTTTTCAACTATCCATACTAGGCTTTGTTGAAACTCCGACCTTTTATTTTGTGGAACGGGAATAGCCTTGTATATCATTGAAAGCCAATACTTTTGTTGGTCTACTGTGGGGACAAAGTTAACTTCAAAATCAACTTGATTGGCTTGCGCTAACTCAGATTTTTCGGCATTCAATAAATCAACATCGTGATCCTGCTTTAGTTGAAAGTCTACCGGCGGCTCATTACCAATTTGATAAAGGTGTTTTCGAACCTTATTATAGTTTTTAACAAAAAATTCTGGAAAATCTTCAGCCATTATCGGTTTTGCTAACTCATTGCTTCTGATCTCTAATTTGTGCCTTCTTAACAGTTGATCTGCATTGAGGCCTGGAAAGTTGAACAATGGCATCCCGTAGGGACGATCTATAGGAATAATTCCATGCTCTGCGGAACTTGTTGTAATTATACGACCATCATGGTACTCGGTGACAAGGTTAAGCCATGATTTCCTATCCGGATTCTTATAAATAATTCCTATCATTGAACGATCAGGGTGGGTGAAAGCGCGTAATTTGTACCCAGGCACTTCGTCAATGCTAAAGTCACCAATACGTTCGAGCCCACCTTTATTTATAATTGCTTGGTGGCTGGATAAAGCCGATTCATCGTTTGCAAAAGGATCCTCATCTCCAGTGTATTTTATGAGTCTTGCTTCAAGCGGATGCTGCGTTTGCACATGTCGTACAGGCATCTCAACAACATTTGTTGGTGCTTGAGTATTACTTATGTTTGGCGCACTAGGAGGCTTATGTCGTGTGTTTAAGGAACTTAATATTCTATAAACAATAAAAAGCAAAATACAAATCAAAAGTAGCGAAACGATTGGATTTGAAGGTGTATGTTCCACTGTTGAAATTCCTAACTTAATTATTTAATTAATGGGTACGGACTCTCTTTCCGTATGCTCAGGTTTATTTATCCTAGGACGAGATAATTTCTTTTTCCATGGGGATTTTATCAAAGCATGGAGCAATACATCGTCCATATGTTCCACAAATATAATTTTGAGCTTTTTAACAATTGTATTAGGTATCTCATTCAAATCCCTTTTATTTTCCATAGGAACGAGAACGGTGCTAATACCTGCACGCACTGCCGCAAGGAGCTTTTCTTTCAGCCCGCCTATTGGTAGCACTTGCCCACGCAATGTGATCTCACCTGTCATGGCCACATCATGTTTAGCAGAAATATTGACTAGCGCTGAAACAATTGAAGTAGCAAGCGTTATACCAGCAGATGGACCGTCTTTGGGTATCGCTCCCTCTGGGATATGGATATGGATATCGATCTTGTCGTGAAAACCTTTAGCAAGACCAAAATCCTTGGCACGAACTCTTATATACGAAAGAGCAGCTTGGGCAGACTCTTTCATTACGTCCCCAAGTTTCCCAGTGAGGATGAACTTGGTCTTACCTTCTAATATCATAGTTTCGATCTTCATTATAGTTCCACCTAGCTCTGTAAAAGCAAGCCCGGTAGTAACACCTATTGCATTTATTTTTTCTTTTTCCTCATCCTTGTATTTTATTTCGCCAAGGTATTTTACTAGTGCTTTCTTATCTACAACAATTTTACGTGAACGTTTTTTGGAGTCTATTTTTTTATTGTCTAACTTTTCAGCTACATCCCTAGCCACTTTTCTCATGATTGCACCTAAGCTACGTTCAAGGTTTCGAACACCAGCTTCCCGGGTATAATTTCGAATTATACGACCAATGATATCACTAGGTATTTGAACACTTTTGTCACTTAAACCATGTGCTTTTAGTTGCTTTGGCAAAAGGAATTGAGATCCAATCTTCTTTTTCTCATCATCTGTATAACCTGAAATACTAAGGATCTCCATCCTGTCTTGTAATGGCCGCGGAATAGTGTGTAGCACGTTAGCTGTAGTTATAAACATAACTTCAGATAAGTCATAGTCAACTTCTAGGTAATGATCGTTAAAAGCTGTATTTTGTTCTGGGTCTAGCGCTTCCAAAAGCGCAGATGACGGGTCCCCTCGAAAATCAGAGGTTACTTTATCTATTTCATCGAGCATGATCACAGGGTTTTTTGTCCCAGCCTTCTTCATGGCTTGTATTATTCTCCCAGGTAATGCTCCAATGTAGGTTCTACGGTGTCCCCTTATTTCCGCCTCATCACGCAAACCACCTAGAGAGAAGCGAACAAACTTACGGCCCATAGACTTGGCAATTGACTTGCCTAGTGATGTTTTGCCAACCCCTGGGGGACCAACAAAACAAAGAATAGGACCTTTCATTTTCTTTACAAGCTTACGTACCGCAAGATATTCCAGTATGCGGTCTTTAACTTTCTCTAAGCCGTAATGGTCAGCATCAAGAATACTGGCGGCTTCTTTCATATCAAGTTTGTCACGGGTTCTTTTTTTCCACGGGGTGTCTAGAAGCCAATCAAGGTAGTTTCGAACCACTGTTCCCTCGGAAGACATTGGTGGCATCTGTTCTAGTCTGCTCAGCTCTTTAAGGGCTTTGTCTTTAATTTCTGTCGGCATACCAGCATTTAAAATCTTTTCTTTTATCTCTTCACCTTCTGTCTTTTCCCCATCAGAAGCGTTACCAAGTTCTTTTTGTATAGCTTTCATTTGCTCTGTTAGGTAATAATCTCTTTGTGATTTTTCCATCTGTTTTTGTACTCGGCCACGAACACGTTTTTCTAGCCGTAGGACCTCTATTTCTTGGTTGAGCTTTTCCATTAAAATGCTCATGCGTTTGTGTAAACTGGTGGCTTCTAAAATTTGCTGTTTATCTTCAACGCTGGTCACAAGATGTGTTGAAACCGAGTCCGCAAGGTTATCAAAATTTTTCATTTCCGGGAGATTTTGGATGGTTTCTTTTGATAGCGAGGTGTTGAGTTTTACATATTTCTCAAATAGCGAAGAAACAGTTCGGGCAATTGCAGTAACCTTAGGATCATTTTTTTTATTAAGTTCAAAAGGTTCTAAAGTAACCTCATAAAACTTTTTATTGTCGATAAAGCCCTTAATTTTTGCCCGCTTAATTCCTTCAACCAATACTTTTACTGTACCATCGGGTAATCGTAAAATCTGTAGAACCTCTGCAAGACATCCAACGTTGTATATGTCATCTATCTCTGGGTCATTGACTTTTGCATCTTTCTGTGTAGCAAGCATGATAATCTTGGTGCCTTTAAAAACAGTATCGAGGGCACTGACTGATTTTTGCCTACCAACAAATAAAGGTGCAACCATCCCGGGAAAAAAAACTATATCCCTTAATGGCATAAGGGCTATTGGTTTATCGAAACTGACAGACTGTATACGATCTTTTTTCATATATTATTCTCATACTTTAGCACCAGCAGCCAGTGCCGAATATATTAATACTTTAGTAAGTTTAGTTAATAACAAAGCAGGCAAGCTTTCATTAACCAGCCTGCTTTTTGTCTTGATTCTCCAAAAGAAGCATCGGCTTTTCTTTACGGGCTATTACGTCCTCGTTGACAATACACTCTGTTGCATCTCTTCTGCTAGGAAGATCATACATTGGGTCCAACATGACCTCTTCAAGTATTGACCTTAATCCACGTGCACCGGTTTTACGTCTTACTGCTTCTTTCGCAATTGCACGTAGTGCTCCATCTGTAAATTTTAACCCAACACTTTCCATCTCCAAAAACTTTGCAAATTGTTTTACTATTGCATTTTTAGGTTCTGTGAGAATTTTGATAAGCGAGTCCTCATCAAGATCATTCAGTGTAGCGACAACGGGCATTCGACCTATGAACTCAGGTATAAGCCCAAACTTCAACAAATCCTCTGGTTGTACTTTCGAAAGTATTTCACCGATGGCAATGTCTCGTTTGTCTTTGAGCTTGGCGCCAAATCCCATTACCTTTCGGCCGATACGTTGTTCGATAATTTTTTCTAGTCCGACAAAAGCTCCCCCGCAAATAAATAAGATATTCGTCGTATCAACTTGCATAAACTCTTGATGTGGATGTTTGCGACCACCCTGGGGCGGTACAGAGGCGACGGTGCCTTCTATTATTTTTAGCAGCGCTTGTTGAACACCCTCCCCTGACACATCACGTGTAATGGACATGTTCTCGCTTCGTCTAGAAATTTTGTCGATTTCGTCAATGTAAATTATTCCTCTCTCAGTCTTTTCTATATCGTAGTCTGCGGCTTGGCAAAGACGAAGAATAATGTTCTCCACATCTTCCCCAACGTAACCAGCCTCAGTTAGTGTGGTGGCATCCACTATGGTAAATGGGACCTTGAGCATTTTGGCCAAGGTTTGCGCTAACAGTGTTTTGCCTGCTCCAGTAGGGCCAATCAGGAGCACATTACTTTTTTGGAGTTCTACATCATCAGGGCCCAAGTTTGCCTCTACCCTTTTGTAGTGGTTGTAAACTGCAACAGACAGCACTTTCTTTGCTTGTTCCTGACCAATAACATACTCGTTTAAATGCTCGCAAATCTCTTGTGGTTTTGGTAGTTGCGTTGAGGATGCACCTTTTTCTTGGTTCCATTCCTCCATAATTATTTCGTTACAGCAGTCAATGCATTCGTCGCAAATATAAACCGTTGGTCCAGCAATTAGCTTTTTTACATCTGCTTGGTTTTTACCACAAAAGGAACAACGAAGCGTTTCATTCTGCTTTTTATTAACCATAAATAGGGTCTCCATTTATCCGATCATAGGATTAATTGCCACTTTCTCCTTTATTCGAATCTGACCGTGAAACAATGACAGCGTCTACTAAACCGTACTCTTTAGCCTCATCTCCTGACATGAAAAAATCACGATCACTATCACTAGCTATTTTCTTTTGCGTTTTGCCTGTATGTTTGGCAAGAATCTGGTCTAGACGATCACGAATCTTTCTGATCTCCCTCGACTGTATTTCAATGTCAGCAGCCTGACCTTGAAAACCACCAGAAGGTTGGTGAATCATAATTCTACTATTTGGAAGGGCGTGCCTTTTACCATTTGTTCCGGCGGCTAGTAACACTGCTCCCATGGATGCAGCCTGCCCTAAGCAAATAGTTTGTATATTTGGTTTGATGTACTGCATGGTGTCATATATTGCTAGTCCAGAGGTTACTAGACCACCAGGGCTATTTATATACAAGAAAATGTCCCGTCCAGGGTCGTCAGCCTCCAAAAAAATTAACTGGGCGATGATTAGGTTTGCAACATGATCATCAATTGGGGTTCCAAGAAAAATAATTCTGTCTTTTAAGAGACGGCTGTAAATGTCGTACGACCTCTCTCCCCTATTTGTTTGTTCTACTACTATTGGCACAAGCATTTGCGATCGCTCCTTTATAGCATGTTGACCCAATGGACCGTCTTTCGAATCAAAGCGTCCGTTGGAAAACTTAGTTCTACTACTCATTCGCATCCTCCACGAACTTTTCTTCCACCTTAACCTTCTCAACTATGTCGTTGAAGGTTTTATCTGTAATTAACTTTAAGTGAAGCCCCTCAAATCCTTTAGATTGGCTAAGTTGCTGCCTTGTCTGTTCTACGCTTTGTCCAAACATTGTTGCCATTTTTTCAACCTCGCTCTCTAACTCCTCTTGTGAAACCTCAATTTTGACCATTTGAGCATGCGCCGATATAATTATCTGCTCTTTGATCTCTCTTATTGCATCTTCTTTGCATTTTTCAAGGAACTTATCCTTATCAACTTTGGATTGGTCCATATCAACACCTTGGCTGGTGAGTTGGTGCTCAGTCCTCTGGGCGATTATATCTGTCTGGTTCTGTACCATGCGTGGTGGTAATTCAAAACTGTTATCCTTAATCAACTTACTCATTATTTCATCGCGAAGTCTGCCGTCAGCCATTGACATGTTTCGCTTCTCTAAGCTACTTGTCAGATCATTTTTAAGATCCTTAATCGTGTCAAACTCTGATACCTCTTTGGCAAAGCTATCATCTAAATCCGGGAGTATTAAAACTTTAATTTCACTAACCTTTATATTAAATGTAACGGTAGTTTCAGATAATTCTGGGTCGGGAAACTCTTTGGGCAGCTTAGCGTCAAAGCTTTTTTCTTCACCTTTGTTCATTCCTATGACGTTATTAAAAACCTCCCCCAACATATCACCTTTAGAAAGGTGTATTTCTCTGGCGTCTCCTGACAGCGGCTTAATTTTCTGACCATTTTTAGTTGCTGAGTAATCCACAGTCACATAATCACCATCCTGTGCTGCTCGATTTTCTACTGGTTCGTGGCGGGCATGCCTTTGCTGGATATTACTAATTACCTTTTCAACCTCACCTTCCTTGATATTGCTTATCTTTTTTGTAAACTTGTATCCGTCAACATTTTTTAATTCAATCTTTGGTAAAGTCTCCACTGTGGCGGTAAACGACAATGGTTGGTCTTCTTGAATAATGATGTTGTCAACAAGTGGCTCACCGATAGGCTTAAGGTCGTTACTTTCCACCGCATTACGGAAAGCACCGTCTATTAATTTCTGAGCAGCATCTGAGAACAATGACTTTCCATAACGCTTCTCCAATACTGCCCTGGGAACTTTACCTTTTCTGAACCCTGGTATTTGTGCTGATTTGGCTATTTCACCAAGCATTGCATTCTTTTCCGCCTTCACTTTTTCAAGTGGAACTTCGACACTAATCTTTTTTACACAATCCTCTAAGTCCTGCAATTCGATCTTCAATCTACTTTCCTTAAAATGTTTAGCATTATTAGTAGTGTTCTCCCAAGCATAACAAATAGTTTATTTCGGTAATGCCTGAAAACAAATGGTGCGAAAGGGGGGAGTCGAACCCCCATGGTCTCCCACTGGATCCTAAATCCAGCGCGTCTACCAGTTCCGCCACTTTCGCCATCAGACATCCCCGGTACCGAAATCACAAGTTATTGCTTTATAAGAAATCACAAGGAGCTTGCAAACTGAGCCGCTCGGTTTGTTATAATATCACGAATTATGTTTGTCATGCCCTGTTTTGTAAAACCAGCAAATAATTTACAGTATTGGGAAATACCCGATAACAATAACACTCAAACTGTTACATTGAAAAATCACCTCTATTTCACTCGCTTGAAGGTTGATCAATCCAACAAGTCTCTAAACCAGTCTAGTATTATATTTTGTTATTTGACTTTAATATTTGATAGGGTTGTAAGGCAATTTTGAAGGCTATAATTATATCAATTGGCAACGAAATTACATCTGGCCATACATTGAACACAAACGCATCATGGTTGGCCAAAGAGCTTGAATCAATAGGTATTATTTCTGATAAAATAGTAACCATTCGGGACAATGTAAAGACCCTTGTTGACGAAATCCGCGCTGCAGTTAAAAGCTTTGACGTTGTACTCACCACCGGTGGACTTGGTTCTACTAGCGATGATGTAACAAAACTCGCTCTTGTGAAAGCATTTAAAACAAGGCTTGTAAGAGACAAGAAAGTTTTGACCGAGGTGATGAATTATTATAAAAAAATAAATAGACCAATGGCTCCGGTAAATAAACAACAAGCTGATGTTCCAGAAGGGTTTGAGGTAATACGTAATAGCTGGGGAACATCTCCTTGCCTTGGGTTTCAAGGAGAAGGGTTCCTGCTCTACTCATTGCCAGGCGTGCCCTACGAAATGAAAAATATAATGAGCCATGAAATTTTAAAGCGGTTACAGCGCATATCCCCCAAATTGGGGATAATACGGTCAACTATGAAAACAATTGGTATTGGGGAATCTGACCTATTCACGCTTATAGATAATTCAGGTGGAATTGGAAGCCCTGTTGAGATTGCTTACTTGCCACATTTAGGGCAGGTGGATCTTCGCTTAACCTCGATTGATAAAAAAACTACATCGGCGCGAGCTAGATTGAATGCGGCTCGTAAAAAACTACAAAAGGTTATTAGGCCCTACTATTTTGGGGATGATGATGAAAGCATAGAAATGGCTATTGGCAAACAGTTAAGGAAAAAAAAGTTAACCCTTGCCTGTGCTGAGAGTTGTACTGGTGGTTTATTTGCGTCAATAATCACATCAGTTCCCGGGTCAAGCGACTATTTTTTAGAAGGAGCAATAACATACACAAACAAAGCTAAGGTAGACAGGCTTGGTGTTACAGAATCGACACTTGTGGAGCACGGAGCAGTTTCTGCACAAACTGCCTCTGAAATGGCTCGAGGAATTCAAAATACTAGTGGATCTGATATAGGGATTTCTTCAACCGGAATTGCCGGCCCTGCTGGCGGTACCAAAGATAAACCAGTTGGGCTTATTTATATATCCCTTGCAATGGGCAGTGAAGTAATAACTAGCAAATTAAACTTTAGCATGGATAGGGTTAGAACCCAAGAGCGCACAGCAAAAGAGATGATGACTATACTATGGCAAGCTTTAGTGAAAATACCATGACCCGTTCTGGAACACTTTTTCTGGTGGCCACACCAATTGGAAACATGAGTGATATTACTTCGAGGTCAGCAACCACTTTAGGAGCAGTAGATATCGTAGCAGCAGAAGATACTAGACATTCCAAAAAATTGTTTTCTATACTCGGAATATCACCTCCAAGCTTGGTGTCATTTCACTCCAATAACGCATCCCAACGCACACATCTATTGGTGAAGAAGCTTAAAGAAGGAGCAGATGTGGCATTAATTACTGATGCAGGAACCCCAGGCATTAGTGACCCTGGTATTTCCCTTGTTCAAGCGGCAGTTGAAAATCAAATATTAGTTTCACCGATTCCAGGGCCTAGTGCGCTAATCCTGGCAATTACAGCTTCTGGCTTTCCATCACATCGTTTTCTGTTCGAGGGTTTTCTGCCACGTAAGAAAGGACGCCAGAAGCGACTAGAGTCTTGGGTGAAAGAGAAGAGAACAATTGTTTTTTTTGAATCGCCTAATCGTGTTGTTAAAACATTATCTGATATCAAAGAAATAATGAGTGACCGCCAAGTGTGCGTGGCAAGAGAAATCACAAAAGTATTTGAGGAGTTTATCCGCGGTGAAATTTCAAAAGTTATTGAAACCCTCGAGTTGTCGGGCAAAATCAAAGGTGAGATAACGGTGGTATTGGCACCGCAAGGGTTTGAGTGTAACAAAAGCAAACCTTGATAGCGTGCATGCAGGATCAGGTTACAATAAATGCGGATAACAATGTAAATAAGATAATAGATCTTAACCATTGCCACATATCCACTAATTACCCAGAATTG
>DLRR01000008.1:17021-51640 GCA_002500605.1 Nitrospinaceae bacterium UBA7883
TTTTGAGAGATGGAGTCAAATTATGGGAAAAGTAATAGTTACCGGAATTTCTGGATTTATAGGGCATCATTGTGCCGTTGAACTTTTAAAGAATGGCTACTCTGTGAAGGGAACCGTTAGAGACTTAGGGAAAAAGGATGAGGTAATCAATGGTGTAAAAAAAGTTGTGGACCCTGGTGGGAAATTAGAGTTAGTAAATTTAAATTTACTAAATGATAAAGGTTGGGAAGATGCTATGCGAGGATGTGATTACGTTCTGCATGTTGCATCTCCATTTTTTCTGAAAGAGCCTGGTAGAGAAGAGGAATATATTAAACCTGCATATGAAGGTACAACCCGTGTGTTGAAAGCAGCCCAAAAAGCAAAAGTAAAAAGAGTTGTATTAACTTCTAGTGTGGTTGCAATGGCAGGTGAAATTTACGATAGCAACGAAGAAGCTGGAACTGTGGATCATGAAAGTTGGACCAACGAAAACTCTAAAAGAATATCTACGTATATGAAAAGTAAGACTATTGCCGAAAAATGGGCATGGGATTTCATAAACAGCCAATCTGGGGGTTATAAACTAGAACTTGCAGTGGTTTGTCCTGGATTTGTAATGGGGCCATCATTAACTGGAAATGTTAGTGGTCAATCTCAGGAATTGGTACTCAGAATGTTGACTGGTCATTTTAAGATGGCAATGATTCCTCCAATAAGTTTTTCCATGTCAGATGTTAGAGATGTTGCAAAAATTCATGTACTTTCTATGACTGAGCCTAAGGCAAAAGGTAAGCGTTTAATACCAACAACTTCTAGAGCATATTCAATGATGGAAGTGGCAAAAACACTTAAGGAAAATGGATACAATAAAGTTAGTACAATTAAAGGACCAGCATGGATGATGACGGCTATGAGCATATTTGATAAAGAGGTGAAAGGTATGCTGCCTATGGTTGGAAAGAGTGTAGAAGCTGATAACAGCGAAACAAAAAACATTTTTAACTGGGAACCTATATCTTTTGAAAAAACTGTCCTAGACAATGCAGCTTCAATTCAAAATCTTATTTAATGATTTAGCCGGTTGATTTCCTTAGTGAACAGTTAATGATATTTTGAAAATCAATCGATTTGTTTTACAAGGATCGAGGATTTTACTTAGTCTTTAATTGGCGTAAGTCTGTTTTCTGCAATGCGAACTGCTTCGATCAATGCCTTGCCTTTGTTGATAGTTTCTGCATATTCGTTGGCGGGGATGGAATCTGCAACTATTCCGGCACCAACTCCTAGATAGGCCTTAGAGTCTTTTATATACAAGGTTCGAATACCGATGGCCATATCCATATTTGCGGAAAAAGAAAAATATCCTATAGCGCCGCCATATACTCCGCGCCGTATGCCCTCAAGCTCTTCAATGATTTCCATGGCCCTTATCTTAGGTGCTCCTGTAAGGGTGCCAGCAGGAAATGTAGCTCGCAATGCATCGTACATATCCATATCAGATCGTAGGCGTCCCTTGACGTTGGAAACTATGTGGATAACATGGCTATATTTTTCTATTGCCATAAGCTCGTCAACTTCAACGCTGCCACCTTCTGCAACCCTGCCAACATCGTTTCGCCCCAGATCAACAAGCATAATATGTTCTGCCAGCTCCTTAGCGTCAGCCAAAAGCTCTTCAGACATAGACCGATCTTCTTTTTCTGTCTTACCTCGTGGCCTTGTTCCAGCGATAGGTCGAACTTCTACTATGTCATTTTCTACTCGTACCAACGATTCGGGCGAAGCGCCAACTATACTTTCATCATTACCAAAATTGAGATAATACATGTAGGGTGATGGATTAATTCTACGTAGAGCCCTATATACTTGAAACGGCGGCACGCGCAATTTGGTGGACAAGCGTTGCGCTAGAACCACTTGAAAAATATCACCTTCCTTGATGTATTCTTTGCAACGGGAAACTAGTTTTTCATAAGTTTGTTGATCAATGTTCCCTTCAAAGGTCAGGTTGTCTGGGTCACCCTGAACAAGTTCAAAATACGAGAGGGGGCTATTGAGTCGTCTAATTATCGAATCGATCTTATCACAGGCTTTCTCATATACTTCTTCGGCTTTTTCATTATCAATAAATGCGTTGTAA
Source organism: Nitrospinaceae bacterium UBA7883 (assembly GCA_002500605.1). Lineage (GTDB taxonomy): Bacteria > Nitrospinota_A > UBA7883 > UBA7883 > UBA7883 > UBA7883. Next base: position 19,144 of record DLRR01000008.1, read on the forward strand.
ACAACTTTTATAGTGTTAGCTACATTATCAAAAATAACGATGGCGTCTGTAATAACAAATACTGCGTCTGGTACGGAAAGTTGATCTTTGGATGTTTCTGGCATCTTTTCAAAAAATCTGGCCGCATCATAAGATAGATAGCCAACAGCACCTCCATAAAATCTAGGTAGACCTTCAACTGAAACTGGCTTGTAACGTGACATGATTGCACTCAACTCTTCCAAAGGATCGCCTAAAGCCTTTCGTACTGTTGTTTTGCCATTATTGATGATAGTTACTTCATTGCCACAATACCGGAAAATTATAGATGGGTCCGATCCAAGGAATGTATACCTACCCCATTTCTCACCACCTTCAACTGATTCAAGCAGATAAGAATATCCTGACCCATCAAGTTTTAGGTATGCTGAAACTGGTGTTTCCAAGTCAGAAAAAATTTCACGGTACACAGGAATCAGATTCCCATGTTTGGATAGCTCTACGAACTGGTCTTTAGTAATTGAATACATTTAGTTTTCACATTTAAACTGTTACGTAACACACAAGTGATAATAGTCCGTAGACAAGTATAGCTTAAGTTGCAGGCATCTTGTTATGTAGATAGATTAATATTGATTTGATGAATTTTTGTGAAATATATTTATAAAAGCATTTGTCTATTGCATCGAACTGCGCCAAAAATTTTAATATTCTACTTTAAGAAGATAAAGTCCTTCCGCGGGTGCGCATTGGCCGGCAAGTTTGCGGTCTCTACAATGAAATAGTTTGTCTATCCAGTTTGGTTCAAACCTTTCATTGCTTATATCAACCAATGTCCCTACTATATTTCGAACCATCTGTTTCAAAAACCCGTTTGCCGTGACCTCAAAAATTACCAGTGGTGGTTCATTTGTGACACTTAACTTTATGATATTTCGGACGGCGCTGTAGACTGGCCGACCAGCCGACTGAAAAGCAGTAAAATCATGCTCACCAATCAAAAGGTCGGCACTGTTTTGTATTCTTTCCATATTGAGTGGTCTTTTGATATGCCATGTGGACCCATGATAGAATGCGGATTTAGAGCGCTGGTTTAGCACACGGTACTGGTACGTCTTTGTGAGCGCCGAAAATCTGGCATGCCAACTGTCAGCAACAGTGCTGGCGCAAATAACGCTTATGTCATTTGGCAAAACGGTACTTAGAGCGTTTGCAAGGTCATGGTCTGTTATATCTGTTACCAAATCCACATGTGCTACCTGATTGATCGCGTGTGCGCCAGCATCTGTTCTACCAGAAGCTATAACTCTGCTTTGTTGATTTGTGACTATGGAAATTGCCTCTTCTATTTTCTGCTGAACTGATACCCCGTTTTTTTGATACTGCCATCCACAGTATTGTTTACCAATATATTCTAAATCCATCCTTACTCTTCTTATCTTAGGACGCATTATCTTTTTACCCATGGGTTGGTGTCATCTCTAGTTTTAAAGCTTGACCTGTAAAAGAATCACCAACTTCGGCAATCATTTCCGGTGATCCAAAGGCGATTAGCTCTCCTCCACCATCTCCACCATCTGGACCAAGGTCTACAATGTAGTCTGCAGTTTTTATTACGTCTAGGTTATGTTCAATTACTATTATAGTGTTTCCAGCATCCACCAGTTTGTTTAGCACGTCCAATAGTTTTTTAATATCTTGAAAATGTAGCCCTGTAGTTGGCTCGTCAAGAATGTAAAGGGTTCTGCCCGTAGATTTCTTTGATAGTTCTTTTGAAAGTTTAACCCTCTGTGCCTCACCACCAGAAAGTGTGGTTGCTTGTTGCCCTAACTTTATATACTCCATTCCAACGTCAATTAGAGTACCTAGAATCCTTGCAACTTTGGGTTGATTCATAAAAAAGTTGTAAGCCTCCTCAATAGTCATATCCAAAACATCAGCTATGGATTTTTCACTGTATGTGATATCCAGAGTTTCACGATTAAAACGTTTGCCGTCACATACATCGCATGTAACATAAACATCAGGTAAGAAGTGCATTTCAATTCTTATGATTCCGTCACCATGGCAGGCCTCACATCTGCCACCTTTTACGTTAAATGAGAACCGACCCGGTTTATAACCGCGTTTACGGGATTCTGGTAATTTGGCGTAAAAGTCACGTATCATGCTAAAAACACCTGTATATGTGGCCGGATTTGATCTTGGTGTTCTGCCTATTGGGTTTTGGTCTATATTGATGACCTTATCGATGTGACTGATACCCTTGATCGTTTTGTGGGAGCCAGGCCTATGATGGCTTTTCCAGAAATGGGAAGCTAATGACTTGTATAATATATCAAAAAGTAGTGTGCTTTTCCCTGAACCAGAAACTCCAGTGATACAAGTGAAGGTCCCGAGTGGAATTTCCACATCAATATTTTTTAAATTATGCTCGTTAGCCTTCTCTATGCACAAATAATTGCCGTTTCCTTCTCTTCGTTTCTCAGGAATTTCTATGTTTTCTTTACCTGATAGATATAGCCCCGTAAGGGATTCAGGATGAGCGATGATTTCAGCGGGCGAGCCAGTAGCAACCACTTTCCCGCCATGAACTCCGGCACCTGGCCCAAGGTCTATTATGTGGTCTGACTGTAGAATCATTTCCTTGTCATGCTCAACAACGATAACGGTGTTGCCGAGGTTACGGAGGTTTATAAGCGTTTCTATCAACCTTTTATTGTCACGATGGTGTAGGCCAATAGATGGCTCGTCAAGTATGTATAGCACTCCAACTAAGGAAGAGCCGACTTGAGTGGCAAGACGAATGCGCTGACCTTCTCCACCAGATAGTGATCCGGCGGTTCTATTCAGCGTTAGATATTCAAGACCAACATTTTTTAAAAATCCAAGTCGCTCTACAATTTCCTTTAAGACCCTCCGTGCGACATGAATCTGTTTATTGTTGAGTTTTAGATCGCTGAAGTATTGAAGAGCCCCTTTAACAGAATATTGGCTAACCTCCATTATTGATTTCCCACCGACTGTAATTGCCAAAGCCTCTGGTCTTAGTCGTTGTCCCTCACAAACTTCGCACGGTTCCAGTCGCATATAATCTTCAAGCTCTTCCATTATGTTATTTGAGCCTGTTTCATGGTAACGACGCTCTAGATTTGGAATCACACCTTCGTACACACCTTTGTAATAGTGTCGACGGTTTTGTTTTTTGTAATAAAACTCTATTTCTTCGGAACCTGAACCGTAAAGAATAATGTCTCGATGCTTTTTTGATAGTTTATTGAATGGCGTTTCAATAGAGAAGTTATAATGATCTGCTACTGATGTAAGCATTTGTTTGTAGTATATTGCTGTGTCTCGGCTCCACGGATTAATGGCACCATCCTTTATACTAAGAGACGCATCTGATACTATAAGGTCACAGCTCATGATCCTTTTAACGCCTAGCCCTGAGCAGTTTGAACATGCTCCATGCGGGTTATTAAATGAGAACAGCCTCGGCTCTAGGTCAGGATAACTTATATCACAGTGTCCGCAGGAAAACCTTTCGGAGAAAAGCAAATCTTTATTTTTGTCCAAGTTTACCAGCGCTAAACCATCTGCCATAGTTAGCGCAAGTTCTATGGAGTCGGCAAGACGATTTCCTAGACTGGTTTTTATTATTAAGCGGTCAACTACCAGTTCGATATCATGTTTTTTTTTCTTGTCGAGCATTATGTCTTCACTCAAGTCCCGCATTTCCCCATCTACACGGATTCGAACAAATCCTTTTGACCGAAACTCATCCAGCTCTCTACGGTATTCACCTTTGCGCCCACGAATTACTGGGGCTAACACTTGAATTTTACTTCCCTTTGGTAGAGCTAAAACGCGATCTACCATTTGTTGTACCGTTTGGTTAGATATGGGCTGGTTGCAATTGTAACAGTGGACGTCTCCAACCCTTGCAAAAAGCAACCTCAGATAGTCATATATTTCAGTTACGGTTCCAACTGTGGAGCGTGGGTTCCGTGATGTTGTTTTTTGCTCTATGGAAATTGCCGGTGACAAGCCCTCAATATATTCAACTTCTGGTTTCTCCATCTGTTCGAGGAATTGGCGGGCGTACGCTGACAATGACTCGACATATCTGCGCTGTCCCTCTGCATAAATTGTGTCAAAAGCAAGTGACGATTTACCCGATCCAGATACACCTGTAATGACTACAAGCCTATCACGGGGAATCGTCAGGTCTATATTTTTGAGGTTATGCTCGGACGCACCTTTAACAATTATGGAATTTTTCATTACTTAATACAAAATTTGCAATCTTCTATTTTAATCTTAAAAAGTGTGGATGAATGAGAAAATGACAAGAGTTAAGCTGGTTTTGAGTATTGTTGTCCAATTCTAAAGTTGCACAACTGTAGTTATGCTGAAAAAATTATTTAAACTTGGGGGATAGCGGCTGGAGGAAGTAAAACCAAACATTAAAAACTTATAACTAACTATAGACACCTTGGAATTTTTAACAAAAACTGTAATGGAGGGATTTTAGGGTAAAAACCGTGCAGGTTTATCCAAACTGTGCACAAATAACCTGTGATTTAAAAATCTCATCTTGTGGAACTCGTAGTAAAGACGCCATTTCCATGGTTACAAGGATCTCACCCCTCTTTGAAAACCCTGGGTTACCCAAGACTAGGCTCCATATAAAACTGGTAACTTCTAGCTTCTCTTCCCTAGAAAAGGTTTTATCAACCATCTCTGATAGACGCCATCGGTCTTCAAGTTTAACCTTGTCCATGGCTTTCAAGGCATGGGTTTCTCGAGTCGCGGGGCATAGGCGTGTGTGATCAATGCCTCTTTTTTCCTGCTTATTTCGTGGTTGGACAATATCCATGGCTAGATTATCAGTTAGGCCAAAAGATGACTTTAATGTGCGGACAAGTAACAATCGATCATTGTTCGATAGACCAGCTAAGTTGCGAGCCATTTCAAGTAATATAGCGCATGCAGCAAGGGATACGGTAACTTCTTCTTTACCACGTTCCTTACAGCTATCCTTCTCTGCGCTTTCATATGTTTGGAATAATGAGCTAATCATTTTACCCCTCCAGTCACACTCCGATGCTAACACACTGCTGTTACAAATGCCACTTATTATTAGAGTTATTTTTATGTTTATAGCAAGTCTAATGAAACAGTAACAGAAGAAGACTATTTTATTAGCTGTTAATTGAGAAAGAAGAATAAAATGACGAGTTTAAAACCTGCTAGCTTTCTTCGTTTAATCCTTAATATATAGCATATTAGTTACTAAGCAACTGCTAACGGGGCTGGTTCACGTTCATTTTTTAGGCTTACGGCAAGAACTTTTGAGACACCTTCTTCCTCTTGATGTGTCACTCCGTAGAGTCTATCCGCAAAACCCATAGTTTTTTGACTGTGGGTTATGATTAAAAATTGTGTTTTCCCCTGCATTTCACTAACTAGATCGAGAAATCTGACTATATTCGTTTCGCTAAGCGGGGCATCGATCTCATCAAGCAGGCAAAAAGGGGTTGGTTTTGCCTCAAAAACAGCAAACAACATCGCAATGGCAGTTAATGCTTTTTCGCCTGATGAAAGAAGGTTTATATTTTGAATCTTTTTACCTGGAGGCTGCACAAATATATCTACTCCAGGGTCAAGGCTATCATTTTCGGAAACCAGCCGCATTTCTGCACGGCCGCCGCCAAAAAGACGCACAAAAACTTTCCCAAAATTTTTTGACACCTCGCTAAATGTTTCCATAAACATCTTATTTGTAGTGGTTTTTATGTTTTCAATGGTTTTGTGAAGCGTAGCAATTGATTTGACAAGGTCATCGCGCTGGCTTTTTAGAAAATTCCAACGGTCATTTATCTGCTCATACTCCTCTAGTGCAGAAAGGTTGACATCGACAATTTTTGCAAGTTCACTTCTCAAAAAGGTTAGGCGGTTATTAACCTCATTGACGTCGTGTTGTTCCATGCTCATATCACTAAGATCTTCTAAAGGTATGCTGAACTCCACGTCAGCACGCTCAATGATGTTTTCAAGGCGAAGGTCCGCCTCCGACTTTGCAATAGAGATTTCATACATTTTTGGCTGCAATTCTTTAAGTTCTTTTTGCAATCGAGAGCAAATTTCTTCAAGCCCCATCACAGAGGCCAATTCATCTTCTAAAACATTGTTTACCTCTATTATTTTACCGTTCAGACAATCTTTGTCTTTTCCAAATTCAACGGTTTCTTTTGCAATAGATTCCATGGAATTGTTCGTTTCTAATATCTTGCTATCTGCTTCACTGATTACCTTGCGAAGTTTAGAAATGCGGTTTAGCCCGTTAGCCTTCAACTCTTCAATCCGTTCTATATCAAGCTCTACATTTTTTTCGGTACCTTTTTGTTCGGCAAGTCCAAGTTCTTCCGTTTGTAATTCCCCTCGCAGCATGTCTAGCTCAATTACTGCTTGGTCAATGCTCTTTTGTGAAGAAACATTAGAAGCTTCTATGCGTATACGTTCTTTTTTATAGGCAGTAACTACTTCTGTTAGTCCATCGAGTTCTAGTCTTAACTGATCTTTCGTATCGATCATATGGCTTTGTTCAGTATCAAGTGACCTTATATTTTCTTCGTCTCGTGAACTTGCCAAATCAATATTGCTAATTTTGTTATTAATTCCAACTATTTCAAGTTCAAGTTTTCTGACATCAGCTTGACAATTCCCAAGCTCAGCCTCCAAGCTTTGCTTGGAACCCACTTTGGTGTTCTTTGTATTCTTTGCAGTATCCTTAATAATATTAAGATCTGTTACTTTTTCCTCTAACTCTTCAATTATTCTTCGGCGAGAGACGATGCCGGTACCAGCTTTTTCACTGCCACCGGTTATGAAACCAGATCTGTCAATTGTATCGCCATCTATGGTAACAACATTAAAAGAGCCTGGTACCGCTTTCCAAATTTCTATTGCGCCAGCGAGGTCACTAGCGATTAATGTAATTGTTAGAAGCCTGAAGACGCCCTCTAATCTTTTCTTATCCACCTCAAAAAGCTCTGATGCTCGACCCATAAGCGATGGGTGGGCCGGAGGGTTTGGTGGTGTTTGCTTTTCATTCGGTATCATATCAGCAACAGTGAAGCTTGCTATTCCAAGAGAGTCAGCTTTTAATATTCCAAGTACAGTGGCGGCCTCGGTTGAATTGGAAGTGATTAAAGCTTCGAGCTTGGATCCAAACGTTGAAGCGAGAGCGGTCTCAAATTCTGATTTAGCTTTTACTTCTTCTGTTAATATGCGGCTTATACCTTCAGTTCCTTTATACTTTTCCCCTTTAAGTTTCATCAGCTTGCGGACGCCTTCACCATAACCCTCGAAGTTTCGTTCAAGCTCTCGTAGCGATTCCAACCGCGACTCGTGTTTAGTAAACTCAGATGTAATATCACTAAGTTTGTTATCGGCTTGGCTTAACTCCTCAGTTGCCAGACCCAGTGCTTGGCTAATCGAATTTTCTTTTTGTTTTGTTGCAGAATAGTTTGATTCGTAGTTTTGTAAAATTGTTTCGAGTTCTTTTTTATTTTCTGTGTTAGTAAGGACATCTGTTTTAAGTTTTTCGTCCTGATTTTTTAATGCATCTAACCGGCTAATTAGTACGTCCAAACGACCATTAATGGATGATTGCTTACTTTGGCTATTAGATATCTGTTCAGCATTGTTATTTGCTGAGTCCAAGCCGATTTTTAAGTTTGATCTAAACAAATCAACTTGACTTTGAGCCTTCTCCAATGCTTGCCTTAATTTATCGATGCATTCTTGTTTTTTTTGTATCATTTCCGTTAACTGTTCAAGTTCTTCTGATCGCTCTTTAATTAAAGATTCGCTTTCATCCAATTCTTGCTCTAATGAATTAATTTCCGATTGAGAATTTTCTTTTTCGTTAGCGATATCAGAAACTTGGCGACTTAGTAACTGGCGATGGTGGTCATTTCGCTCAATGGAAGAATCTGCCTTACCGAACCTTTCTTTAAGATCCAAAATTTGCTTTTCTTGACCAGTGATTTTTATTTTCAAGGTTTCCAATTCATTTCTATGGGTCGAAAGGTTTGCAGTCAAGCCTATTTCGTGGTTTTTCAACTCTTCCAACGAATCTAAAAGCTCTGATACTCTGTTAGAATAGTTTTGATACTCACTGGCGTAGTGAATAAGTCCCTGCTCTCTTATTTCCTTGCGGAAAGACTGGTATCGCTCTGCTTTTTTTGCTTGCCGATTTAAAGAATTGCGCTGGCGTTCAAGCTCCGCGATTATATCTTGAATGCGAAGGAGGTTTTGCTGCCCTGCCTCGAGCTTGTTAAGCGCTGCGTTTCTTCGCACTTTATACTTCATTATTCCAGCTGCTTCGTCTATAAAAACTCTGCGTTCTTCTGGCTTGGAATTAATAATTCTTTCTACTTGGTCCTGCTCAATTATGGAAAGTGCCCTGGCGTTTACGCCGGTATCAAGAAATATGTCAACTATATCCTTTAGGCGACAGGGAACTTGGTTAATCAAGTAATCTGACTCGCCATTTCTGTAAAGCTTTCTGGTGACGGCGATTTCTTCAAATTCCGAATACGGTTTAGAGCTAACAGACCCTTCCAGCCCAGAAATAGTAAGTGTTACCTCGGCGAAACCCATTGGTTTCCTAGCACCAGCGCCGTTAAAAATGAAATCCTCCATTTTTGACCCACGCATTATTTTTGCTGACTGTTCACCTAGAACCCAACGTAAGCCGTCAGCTATATTACTCTTACCACAACCATTCGGACCGACAATTGCTGTGATTCCATCTTCAAATTCAACTTTGGTGGGCTCAACGAAAGACTTAAATCCATGAAGCTCAAGACTTTTAAAGCGCATGAAAACTCCAATAAATTGCACAAGTTCGGTAAAAACTGTTGTTAACTTACCATGGAGCCGAGTTTTAGTAAAGTTACAAATGCTCCATGTAGTGGTTAAATAATTGATTACCACCATATGGAGTATAATAGTGGTGCTGTTGAAATACTTTGACTAGTAGTTATTTATTATTATGTAACCATCCATATTGATGCATTTTCAACTCTTTTCCACTTGTCAAAAAGAACTTGGGATCTGGTCCTTTGGGTATTATTTTACCAATTGCAGCTGCTTCAATTAAACCAGATTTGATTAATTTTTCTATTTTCATTGAGTTTTTTTTGTTGGCAGTAAAAAGTAGTTCATAGTCTTCTCCGCCTGTTAAGATGAGTCTCCACAGGCGATTACCCATACAGTCAAAGCTCTTAACGGTATCCCGTGAAAGCGGAAAATGATTTAGGTGGATTAGTGCCGAAACGTGAGAGGCATCTGTCAGTCTTTTTAGATCTAAGGCAATCCCGTCTGAGACATCTATCATAGCGCTAACAAGATTATTGTTAGCAAGTAGTTTCCCCCATTCAAGCCTTGGGGTCGGTCTTTTGTGGCGATTAATAAGCCGGCGTTCAGCAGCTGTTAATTTATTTTTACGTGAATTCAGTATGCTAAGCCCTAATGCCGATTCACCAGGGGCTCCAGTAATATAGATTATATCTTCTGGGCTAGCACCTTTTCGCTCGATCCGAGAACACTTGGTTATTTCTCCTAGCACGGTCATTGTAAATGATAGATCAGCGGGGGAATTGGAGTAATTTCCACCAATAAGCGTAACCTCATATTTGTCGCATGCTTGCTTGAATCCTTTGAGGTATTGCCTAATATGCGATTTTGTAAGCGTAGGTGGTCCGTTAATTGAAAGAAGAATATGTTTTGCCGACCCCCCCATGGCTGCAACGTCAGACACAGAGACTACTACCGATTTGTAACCGACATCAACCATCCTAGTCCACTTATGGTTGAAGTGTACCCCTTCAGTAATAGTATCGGTAGTTATTACCATCTCGGAGTTACTGTCAATTACTATGGCGGCACAATCATCTCCTATTCCCAGAGAAACATTTGAACCTTTTCCGCCTTCAAATAGGCTTGAAATTTCAGAAATAAGTGAAATTTCATCTATCATGATTTTTCCATATTCTAGTTTCTTTTTGGAAAATCTACTTGGTTTGATTGACAGAAGCTATTCCCCATGTATACTATTTCCTCCATGCCAGACAATACACTCGCACAAATAGATGCAATCATTTTTCGCCTTATCGGTTGTGCCATTGGAGTAGGTGGTACCGCAGGCCTAATAATTAACAATCCTCTTCACTACCTGTTGACCAATGCGTATGGAATTACATTTCTGGCCATTTTTGTGCCCATCGGCTTTTCCTCGGTCAAGTCGCTGTTTAAGCAACTAGTAAAAACCCTTGATAAGAGATACCCCTAGTTTAGCGTCACAAATCTTATTATCTCTTTGTTCACTAGTAAAAAGATATGAAAACTAACTTACAATTAGGGTAAAAAAACCCGTGGAAGTAGGGGGGCTACTTCCACGGGTAGATATACAAAACATTGAGTCTATTGTGGGGCAGAGGGCGACTCAATGCATTGCAAAAACAAAACAGTCTTAAAAACCATAGCTCCACAATAACACAGACTTATTAGAATCGTTGCAAAATTTATAATAATTCTAAATTAAGGCAAATGTCTTGTTCTATCTATTTAAATATATTGATTTTACCGTTGTTGATACAATCAAATTAAGAGACATTTTGTTCTCAAAAAAAAGATATAATGCATTAAATTGTTCGTAGTAGGATATTTACCATCAGTTCTTTTCCTTAGTATAAATCCATTTTTCCCTAGGGAAATTTGAAATCGCTATAGCACAAAGGCTTCATTGATTAAAAGGATTGCAAAAATTGTGATTTCGGTTTTGCGTCTAATAGTTCTGGGGAAATAGAAGTTAAATCAATTTTACAAATTCATTGCTGAGAGCGCTGCTTTATTCCATGCTAACTCTAGGTAAACAGAAAGATATATATCAAAAAGAACAAATATGGTCCCCACTAATATCCACTTAAATGACCTAGCAAGTTGAACTGGTTTGCCAGCAATTACTCGATAGGAAATAAAGGCTGCCCCAATTGATAGCATGGCCATACCTGCAAATCGGTAAACAAGCCAAGGTTTAACGCCTAGGAGAATAACATCGAAATTATGATTCTGGCTTATGGTTTCACCGAAGCTTAATCCGGAAGTTACTAGAACAATAGCAGCAAAAAATGCAGGGAAGATACCGAACGATACAAAAGAAAGGGATAGGATAATCGCAATTCCCACGGCCCGATCTAAACCCATTCCAATAGCAGCTTTTAACACGGCTTCATTATTGTTAGTATCAACCTGTGTGTAAGTTTCGTCAAAACCGTAACTGTAAACACGTGCAACCATCATTTCTGGAAAAATAAATGTAAGCCCTGAAATGATTGCAAAGAGCAAAGTTGCCCACAATGCAACGACCCAAAAAGCCTTTATTAGTTTTTCGGACTCTGCATAATAATATATTGCCGGGAGGATTACTGCTGATGTTATGAAAGGTAGAAATGGACTTGGAAACGGCAATGATAAGAAGATAGCCAGAGGTGTTGTTAGCAGTACATAATGTGGACTATAGCCAGAGTCAAACCATGACCGGGGGGTAAGCTTACCCATCAAAGTTTCCGCTCCATTTCCATTAATTTTACATATTTAGAAAAAACATGGTATGCAGATAAAAAGCAAATAATAAGTCCAGGACGGCCGTCTAGGATTCCGAGTTTTACAAAATACATTTTTATGAAAGTTGCCACTGGCCTAATTAGAACATTGAACATAGAAGAAGTTTTGCCACGGATAAATCGTTCTTTGGCAGCTATGCCTGTAAAACTGTTAATAGTTTTTAGGTGGTCAGAAATATTGTCAAAAGAAAGGTGATACATATGTTCATCTAAGTTTTTAATCTTGCCATTAATCTCGACATTATCATGTGGATTTTCTCCAGCCCAACGTCCTTTGCTACGCTTGAATAATCGAACTTTCCTGGCTGGGAACCATCCACAATGCTTTATCCAACGGTTAATGTAATAAACTAGGCGTGGTATAGCATAACCGTCTGCTTTTGGGTTTTCGAGTAAGGTTATTATTTTTTCCCTTAAAGCTAGAGATACCCTTTCATCAGCATCTAGACTTAAAACCCATTGTTTTGAAGCCAGATCCAATGCGAAGTTTTTTTGTTGAACGTGACCAGGCCATTCGTTGAAAAAAACCTTAGCGCCCATTTCTTTAGCTATTTTAACCGTACTGTCTGAGGATCCACAATCAACAACCACAATTTCATCAGCAAACGATAGGCTGGCTATGCAATCAGCAATTTTGTTTTCTTCGTTTTTTGTTATAACAGTTGCTGATAGTCCAATTGAGCTATTTGTCATTCAGACTCTTTCAACGGCTTAGCTTCATCAACCAGCATTATTGGGATATCATCCCTTACTTCATATAATAGCTTGCACTCATTGCATATCAGACCTTTGCCGTCTTCTGTAAGGAAAATATCACTTTTACATTTTGGGCATGCAAGTATATCGAGCAGCTCTTTTTGGATTGCCATATCAAAGCATCCTCCTAAACAATTGAGATTCATTGTGATTATATGTCACTGGAACAATCAGTGACAGGAGAAAGAACTGTCTCTTTGTCTGGTTAGATTTTCAATAGAGTTTTGAAAATTAATTTATTATCATTAAGTGCAAACTTCTACGGTCAATTCTTTAAAGCTCTTTCCATTTCACGTTTGGCGTCTTTACCTTTTAGATCTTGGCGCTTGTCATAAGTATTCTTACCGCGTCCAATTCCAATCTCCAGTTTGGCTCGGCCACGACGAAAATAGATTTTTAATGGTACTAGGGTTAGCCCCTTTTCTTGTACAGCTTGCACTAGTTTATTGATTTCATGACGGCTAAATAGAAGTTTTCTATTGCGTAATGGGTTATACGTATCAAAAGTATTCTGATTTTTATAGGGTGAAATGTGACAACCTACCAGCCATACTTCGCCATTGATAACTTTAGCGTATGATTCTCTGATATTAATGGAACCGTCTCGAATCGATTTAATTTCGTTACCCCTCAAGACAACTCCAGCCTCAATGGTGTCAAGTATATTATAGTTGTGCCTAGCTTTGCGATTTACAATGGTTGGCGTGCCTTCTTGGTTATTTTTTCTTCCCGATGATTTATTACTCATATTTTTTATCAGACGTGCTAGTCAGCTGTGACTTGCAGGGTCACGAACTGAGACGCCTCGCCCTTTTAGGTATTCTTTAGCATCGCCCACAGTGTATTCTTGGAAGTGGAAGATGGAAGCAGCTAAAGCTGCATCTGCTTCACCATCAACCAGACCGACGTACATATGTTCAAGGTTGCCAACACCACCTGAAGCGATGATGGGTATTTCCACGCTACGACTGATCGCACGTGTTAGCTCGATGTCATAACCGTTCTTCGTTCCATCAGCGTCCATGGAGGTTAGCAATATCTCGCCAGCGCCGTACGCCGCTACTTTACTGGCCCACTCAATTGCATCTAAGCCCGTTTGGTTTCTACCGCCGTGAGTGAAGACTTCCCATCCTTTCCCGTTCTGTCGTAGCTTTGCATCTATCGCTACAACTACACACTGGCTCCCAAACTTTTGTGATGCATCACATATAAACTCTGGGCGCTCAATTGCGGCTGTGTTTATGGCAACTTTGTCGGCCCCAGATCGCAGCAACCTGTGTATATCAAGCATATCACGCACACCTCCGCCAACTGTTAGTGGCATGAAAACCTGTTCGGCAGTACGAGCCACAACATCTAGAATAATTTCACGTTTTTCGTGGGAAGCGGTTATGTCGAGAAATGTCAATTCGTCAGCACCCTGCTTATCGTACAGTTTAGCAATTTCCACAGGGTCACCAGCGTCGCGCAAATTCAAAAACTTTACACCTTTTACAACACGCCCCTCTTTGACATCAAGACATGGAATTATCCTTTTGCGCAAACTCATCTTAAACTATCCATTAATCGTAGAGATAACATCATCCAATTTCAGGTAACCATCATAAAGGGCTTTTCCTATTATCATTGAATCAACACCGTAGCGCTCCAGTTTGGCGATGGCAACCACATCATCAATTGATGTAACTCCACCTGATGCAGTCACAGGTATATCTATGCGTGAGGCGAAATCTTGCAGCTCTTCCACATTAGCTCCCTTTAGCATACCGTCGCGAGAGATGTCTGTATATATAATTCTAGCCGCACCCATTGCTGCAAACTTCTCTGCCATTTCCAATGGATCAGCTACTACTGTTTCTATCCATCCTTTCGTCGCAGGTTTACCATCCTTAACATCCATACCAACCAGAATTCTATCTGGGAATAGGTCCGCTGCTGCTAAAACTAGGTCTGGTTGTTCTATAGCAGCCGTACCAAGGATTACATGGTATACACCAAGATCGAAGTAATCTTGGACTGCTTGGACTGAACGGATACCTCCGCCTATTTCTACTGGGACTCCAGCCTTGTCAGATATTGCTTTTATTATTTTTGTGTTAACAGGTTTACCAGCTTTAGCTCCGTCTAGGTCTACTAGGTGAAGACCCTCAGCACCTAACTCTACCCATTTTCGAGCTATTTGAACTGGATCGTCAGAGTACACAGTTACTTTTTTGTAGTCGCCCTTTTGTAGACGCACGCACTTACCCTCTAGTAAGTCAATGGCGGGTAGAATTTTCATTTTGTAGTCCTTATAGTTTCTAGAATACAGAATAATAAGAAAGTGGTATTTTAATATCTATTATCGATATGTTCCCAATCTAAATGTTTTTTAATTCCCTACACTCTGGTATCGGACCATGCCTTGATTCCAAAGCCAGTAGCCAAAAACAAAGACTATTGTCCCAGTCAAAGGAGTGAGGTACTGGATTAATGGATGGAATAGCAAATCACCAGCGCCACGGTTTAAAAAATAATGACTTGGATAGAAATTTACAAAAGCCAAAGGAAATACTAGTGTTAAAAATACCTGCATCCACATCTTATAAATGGAAACTGGATACATGATCATTTCTTTGGAGCTATATATAACTGTATGTACCAGAGAGCTGTTTCGGGTTGTCCAGAACGCAACTGCGGACACAGCCAAGCGTATTCCCCCTTGTATTAAAACAGCCCCTATAAACACTACTGGCAAATAAGCAACCTTGCCAAGTGTCCAGTCTATACCTGCCTTTTGTGCTCCAAAGATAAGAGCAGTTGTTCCTATCAGGAAATGGGCCATCGAGGCTATTTCGAATTTTGACGAGACTATCTGGCCCAATGGGTTGAGGGGTCGCACAAGGAGGCGATCAAAGTCACCATTGATCATATACGATTCAAAGTCATTTAATGAATAAAACAAGATAGCAGTTAATCCTTGACTGAACACAAGAAGTCCATAAAGGAAGGCCATTTCACCAAGTGTCCAACCGGCAATATGGTGGAACTTAGTTACTATCAATACAACTACACCAACTTGCCCGGCGTAGAATACCAGCAAAGCGAAAAACATAAAAATAAAGCTTAACTTGTACTCCATGCGCGAGCGCATGGAGGCTATTATCATTTGCCAGTAGATTGGTAAATTCCCCAAGGTTAGCCTCCCTGGACAACTAATTTGCGGGACCCTGATGTCCACATCTTCCAGCACATAAAACCCATGCCAATCACCCAGCAGAACTGTATGGCAATCATATTAATGGCCATGTCTCCGCTTATATGTCCAATAATAATTGAAGTTGGAAGGTATAGGATGTATTGAAAAGGAAGAATGTTTATAAAGGGCATTAACCATTCTGGAAAAAAGTCTATGGGAATTATTCCGCCTGAAAATATGGTAAATAATCCGTACTTCATCAATTTGAAGCTAAAGGTTTCCACTGTCCAAAAGGCAATCATGGCAAAAATAAAATTGAGCATAAACTGAAGCATGTATCCCAACAACCACACCACGCTAAACATAGTCCACAACCAAGGAGAGCTAGGGATGGAAATCTCAAATGCTAGCAGGCACACCATGAAGATTGGAAATACGCGTGTGGCCCAATGAAATAAAGTCTGACCGAGGCATTCTGCCAAAAGCATAGTAAAATAGTTCATTGGTTTTATCATGTCCATGCTAATAGCACCGCTTCTGATTTTTGCAATGGTGCTAACATCATCCTGCGTCATGGAAATTCGAATGATCATTGCAAAAATAGCATAAGCAGTTATTTTTTGTAGGGTGAACCCTGTTGTGCCTGCCACGGGTGAACTCTCGAAGATTGCTTGCCACAAGGAAGTAAAAATAAAAATGAACAATAGTCCATTAAAGACACCAATAAAATATTCAAATTTATAAGCAAGCTGTTGTTGAAATGATTTCCCAGCAAAATTTATGTATAGCGCCAAAATATTTCGAAAACCGTGAAGCCGTTCTTCGTTTGTCACACTATCAAAACGATTCGTATTGGCTGCTTTACCATTTATTTTCGCCTCAATCATTTACACTTGCTCTTTCCATTCCACCATTTTTGTAAATGGCCTTAATAACATCTGAAACTTTAGGCTCATGTATAGATAGATCTTTCACACAGTAATCGCGAAATAAGGTAGAGATAATGTCGTGCATTGATGTCCCGTCAAGATTGTATCGAAGCCATTTTTTATTAGCCTCAGATTTAATTACCTCAAGCATGGGCAGGTTTTCCAGTTCTGGGTTATAATCATGAAACTCAACCTCCAAGATCTTGGTATGGATGTGGTCTTGTTTTAGTTTTTCCGTTGAGCCGTCATATGCAATGGTTCCTTCATCAATTATTATTATTCTTTCGCACAATGCTTCGATATCTTCCATGTCATGGGTTGTTAGTATTATCGTCACATCTCTGGTATGGTTAATAAATTTAAGGAATTTCCGGACAGCATCCTTTGCTATCAAGTCCAAACCTATAGTCGGTTCATCTAAAAATAGAATTTTTGGGTTGTGTAACATTGAGGCTGCCAGATCGCAACGCATACGCTGACCCAGTGAAAGTTTTCGTACTGGCACGGTAAGCAATTTGGATAAGTCTAAAGCCTCTGTCAGTTCACGAAAATTTCGCTCGTAACGTTCTTGTGGAAGACGATAGATAGCCCTCAGCAGATCAAAAGAGTCTCGCGCTGGTAAATCCCACCAAAGCTGGGTTCGCTGTCCGAATACAACGCCTATATTAAATGCGTTTTCAATACGGTTTTCATAAGGAATAATTCCTGCCACTTCTACGGAACCGTTAGTTGGAGTGAGAATACCGGTAAGCATCTTGATTGTAGTCGATTTCCCAGCTCCGTTTTCGCCAACGTATCCGACGAACTCCCCAATCCCAATGTCAAAAGTAATGCCATCGACAGCTTTCACAATTCTTTCCTTGCGTGAAAAAAGGTTCAAGAAAGAACCCAAAATACCTTCTTTGGCTTCAGCAACTTTAAACTCACGTCTTAAGTTATCTACTTTGATAACCGTTTTGTCAGCCTGCTTTGCGTTCAATTTGTTTGCTAACCTAAATTATGTTTTCGTATATTATTGTAACCCGGACATCGGTACTAATCGTGTTTTGTTAATATATTCTTAGAGTTTTGGTTGAACAATGGAGGAACCGCGGTCCTGAGATATGCTGGAATAAATCTGGTTATAATCCCTTTCTAAAGTTATTTGAACGATTGTTGTCACTGCGATCTGTTGCCTCAAACATGTTTGGCTGGCTACCATCCAAGAAAGCCTCGAATATTGTGTCATCTCCAACCGAATGGCTTATTTTTCCAGTTTTTTTATCTATTCGCGTGAATATTATCTCTTGAGGAGGGATAAAATCGTTTATAGGCCGTCCTTTAAGAGCCTTTTCCATAAAACTAATCCATATGGGAATTGCAGATCGAGACCCAGTCTCTTTTTCACCCATGGGTCGATTATCATCCCTTCCAACCCATACAGAACAAACCATATTCGGGGTAAAACCATTAAACCATGCGTCTATATAGCTATTAGTTGTGCCAGTTTTCCCTGCAATGGGCCTTTTGAGTTTGCGACCAACCATTCTTGCAGTTCCTTCTCTAACCACGTTTTCCATTGCGTGTACGGCAAGGTATGCTACGGAAGGAGAAATAACATCCTTACCAGATGGCTCATTATTTTCGAGTATAATTCCTTCACGATTTTTTACTGTCTTTATATATATCGGATTCATTCGGGTACCACCATTAGCCAAAGTTGAAAAGGCAGTTGCCATTTCCATCATAGTTACGGGAGAGGATCCCAGAGCTAAAGAAAGGTTCACTTCTAGAGGGCTGGATATACCAAACCTGCGTGCATACTTTGCAACATATCCGATACCAATTTTTTTCAATAGCTTTATAGTTACAATATTACGTGACTTGGTGACTGCAGTACGTAAGGTGGTTGGACCGAAAAATTTCCCTTCAAAGTTTTCTGGCTTCCAACCTTTGAATTCAGTAATAGCTTTATTATAGATGATAGGGGAGTCAATTATTGTTGAAGCGAGAGTAAACCCTTTTTCAAAGGCAGCAGTGTAAATGATTGGTTTGAAAGATGACCCTGGTTGTCGCTTCGCCTGAACGGAGCGATTAAATTTGCTGGACTCTGGATCATACCCACCTACCATTGCCATTACATAACCGGTTTTTGGGTCTACTGCTAACAAGGCGCCCTGCAAAACTGGCGTCTGGTCTAGTTCCAACTTAATATGCCCATCATCCATGGGATTTGGATCGAGAACTTTTACCTCAACGATATCACCCGGGTTTAATACGGTAGTGGCATTTACAATTTTGCGTGCTCTACGAGCATCTTTACTTGGATTTACTGGATGAGCCCAAGCCATTCTCTTTACATTAATTACCCCCTTAGCATCTTCGAAGCTTATCCAAGCTTTTTCGTTTTTAACTTCGGTTACCAATCCTCGTATACGTGCACCCTTAACATAATAATCGGATGGGTTTTGATTCGAGCGATTTCGTGGATTATGTGCCTCCCAATCAGGCTGTTCTCCCAACTCAAGGTTCACATGACCAATAGGCCCTCTAAAACCTAGTCTTTTGTCGTTATTTTCCAATCCTGAAATTACAGCCATCTCTGCATGCTTTTGAATCCTGAGATCTAAAGTTGTACGAACAACCAGTCCTCCACGGTACAGTTTCTTCGCTCCGTAATTCTTTTCTAGATAACGACGCACGTACTCTGAAAACCATGGTGCTTTATTTTCGGGCCGTTTAAGCCCGGATAAAGTTATTTTTTCAGCAGAAGCTTTTTCTCTTTGGCTTGGCGTTATGGCTTTAATTGCCATCAGTCGGTTTAATGCATGATCTCGTCTTTTCAAAGCACGTTTTAGATTCTTATAAGGTGAATAATGGTTAGGTGCTTTTGGAAGACCTGCAATAACTGCTATTTCTGGAATAGTTAAATCATTAAGTGGTTTACCAAAATATAACTCGGCGGCAGCTTTAACTCCGTAGGCCCCATGGCCATAGTAGTTGTGGTTTAAGTATATCTCCAGGATCTGATTTTTTGAATACTTCTTGTCTATCCGGAGTGACAAAATAGCCTCACGGATTTTTCGTGTCAGTGTCCGTTCTGGTGTAAGGAAAAGTTGTTTAGCTACCTGTTGTGTTATAGAACTACCACCTTGCACAATACGGCCCGCTTTTATGTTGGCAAAAAAAGCGCGCACAATACCCTCAAAGTTTATTCCATGATGTTCGTAAAAAGCTGTATCTTCAACTGCAATTGTTGCAAATTGAAGCATGGCTGGTATCTTGTCTAATGGAGTGAGTATGCGCTTTTCAATAAAATATTCAGATATCAGATCGTCGTTATTGTCGAAAATTTTGGTCACGAGACTGGGCTTGTAATTTAATAGTGTGTCGATTTCAGGAAGGTCCCCAAAGAACCGCGCATGGAAATAGTAGGCTATGCAGATGCTAACCAAAAGCAAGATAAAAAAAGTCCTGATGGTTTTCAAAATGCAGCCATCCTTTTCCTGTTCAGAATTTTTTCCATCATCATCTTTTGTCAGTAAGACCCATTTTTTCCATGATAATTTGGAGGTCGTTCCAAGCATCCTTTTTAGCGGCTGGGTTTCTTAGTAAATAAGCTGGGTGAAAAGTTGCTAAAAGGTCAGTTCCTTCATATTTATGAAAGTTTCCTCTTAAAGTAGATAGAGGGCTTTTGGTCTTTAGCAGTGTTTGTGCTGATACCCTTCCAAGAGCACAAATTATTCGTGGTTTAATTTCCGTGATCTGCCTCTTCAAAAATGGTTTGCACATCTCTACTTCTACTGCTTCTGGATCTCGGTTTTTTGGAGGGCGGCATTTTAAAATATTAGCTATATACACTTCATTTCGTTGAAGGCCCATGGCTTCGATCATGTTTGTAAAAAGTTTCCCAGCTCGCCCAACAAAAGGTTCGCCTTGTTTGTCCTCGTCTGCCCCAGGCGCTTCTCCAATAAACATAAGTTTGGCACTTGATAACCCTGCACCTGGTACAGTATTTGTCCTGGTTTTGGCCAAACCACATTTTCTGCATTTTGCGACTTCCCTACCTATTTGATCCAGACTATCTCCATTTAATTGGTTGAGTGTTTCTTTAAGCCCACCAGGTGGTTTGTGATTAGAGGTAAGCTCAGTACCACTTTGAGGCTCATTATCCAATAATAATTTAGAACTAGATTGATTCTCAGCTTCCAATTGCTTACTTATAATTTCTTCCTCTACATCTTCTCCAGCAAGGCAAATTAATTCCTTTAGTGGGTTGTTGATTTCTGTAGCACTTACATAAGGTTGACCGTAGAGCTTAAGGGACTCTATCCGAAGTCTCAGTTCGCTGAGGAGAGCTAGATATTTATGGTAATTAATGGTCATTTTCAAAATTTGTTTACCGGCCATCGACAAACTTGCCGGGTAACAGCTCTACAACTTTGTCTATGATTATCTCGGCTAGTTCAGCCTTGGGTACTTTATTGGGTGTAATCTCATCACCAGAGCGCATGATTATGGTTACCTCGTTATCATCAGCTCCAAATCCAATATCCTTCCTGGACACATCATTAACAACAATCATATGGAGGTTTTTTTTCAAAAGCTTCTCTTTGCCGTTTTCCACCGCCCGTTCCGTTTCAGCAGCAAACCCGACAACTATCTGTTCTTTTCTCAATTTTTCCATTTGGGAGAGAATATCAGTGTTCTTCTCAAGGTCCAAAAGAAGGGAATCCATTTTTTTAATTTTGTTGTTGGCTACATTTCGTACTTTATAGTCACCAACAGCTGCCGCCATTATTAGGCAATGACAGCCTGGGAAGCGGGATTCGATTTCTTCAAGCATAGCATCAGCTGTGAAAGCTCGTATCACTTCTAAGTCGTCGGAGACGTGGGTTTCAAGCGCACCAGCAATCATAGTAACATCAGCACCGCGCTTAACCGCTTCATTGGCAATGGCTACACCCATTTTGCCTGAAGAACGGTTACCCAGAAACCTCACGGGGTCAATCGGTTCTCTGGTGCCTCCAGCAGACACAATGATCTTCTTTCCGGCAAGGTCGCGCTTGAGCCTAAGAAACTTTTTAACCACAACCATTATGTCATCGACATCAGACAGTTTTCCTAGACCCTCATCACCACACGCAAGCGTCCCAGTTGTTGGGCCGATAAAAAAACCTCCTTGGTCTTGCAACTTCTTTATATTTTCTTGAACTACTGGCTTGTTGTACATTTCCGTGTTCATGGCTGGAGCAAATATTACCCTAGCGTTGGAAGCCAGTAGTATTGATGTAAGCGAATCGTCAGCAATTCCGTTTGCGGCTTTACCAATTACATTAGCCGTTGCAGGAGCCACAACAACAAGAGAGGCGCCTCTTGAAACTGTTATATGCGGCATTGGATCTTTCCCAGGTTCCGGCATGCCTGAACAAGTTACTGGATTGCCAGTTAAGGCTTCGAAAGTTAGTGGAGTAATCAGTTTCTCAGCAGCCGCAGTCATAACTACGTGCACCTCCAAGCCCATCTCTTTCATTCGCATTGATAGATCAGCGGCCTTGTAGGCGGATATGCTTCCAGAAACACCTAATATTACTTTATCTTTCATTATTATTTAAAGACCACTCCATTAAAAACTGAGTACTCAATTATAACCGCCAGTTGCCATCATCACAAAATGTGCTAGACCACAATCGTCATTATCTTATCCCTCATAAATCGATGTGATAAGCAAAAACTTAGGGCCGAAAAGAATTTGTTACAATTCAACGTTCTTTGGATGTTAGATTAATGCTTATGAACGAAAAACCACTTTTATGCCTAATTGATGGGGCGGGCTACTATTTTCGCGCTTACTATGCCATAAATCAACACTTGTCCAACTCCAAAGGACAGCCAACCAACGCTGTATTTGGATTCGCCAAAATGCTACCCAAGATTCTTAGAGAGCAACATCCTGATTATGCTTTGATGGTTTTTGACAGTAAGGAAAAAACATTTCGGCACGATATGTATGAACTCTACAAGGCGAATAGAGCTAAGATGCCAGAAGATTTGGTGTCACAGTTACCATATATAGACAAAATATGTCATGCTCATAACGTGCCTATCGCCAGAGTTCCTGGGTATGAAGCCGACGATATAATAGGTGGGATTGCAAGTAAAGCAGTTGCAGCTGGATATGAGGTTGTAATAGCCACTTCAGATAAAGACTTAATGCAATTGGTAATGCCCGGTGTGACGCTATACGACGGAATGAAGGAAGTGCTAATCGGGCCCGAACAGGTGCTCGAGAAGTTTGGAGTAGAGCCTTCTCTTGTCACAGATGTCTTAGGGTTGATGGGCGACTCCTCAGATAACATTCCAGGTGTTCCAGGAGTGGGAGAGAAAACAGCTAAGGCTTTGGTTCAGGAAATGGGCTCGTTAGAGAACATTTTAAGGAACGTGGAATCCTTGGGGAAAAAGAAATTGAAAGAAAACCTTATTAAGTTTGCCGACCAGGCCCGTTTGTCAAAAGAGCTTGCAACCATTGTCAAGGATGCGCCGCTACAGTTTGAGCCTAAAAAATGGGAAGTCTCTGGACCTAATACAAATGCGTTGCGTGAGATTTACTTGGAGTTAGAGTTTAATGCCATGCTGAAAGAGCTTAGCAGCGACAAACCTAAGATCAATAGAAGCTACATTCTTGTAAATAATATAAAGTCTTTTAATGCAATGATTACCAAACTTGAATCCAGCCGTGGTTTTGCCATAGATACCGAAACTACATCCCTACACCCTACACGGGCACGTTTGGTAGGGATTTCATTTTCATGCAAGGAAGGGGAAGGATATTACCTACCAATTCGTCATAAGTGCACCAACTCTTCACCGCAACTAGATATAGAGGAGATTAGACCAGCCATCAGCAGAATTTTAGAGAGCCAAAAGATAGAAAAGTACGGACAGAATATTAAATACGATATTATTGTTTTGGCGGGGGAGGGATTTCTCATCAACTCAGTTTCCTTCGATACGATGATTGCATCTTACTTGATCAATCCCACAGCGAAGCATGGACTTTCCAGTCTTGCCATTGAATATTTAGGCGAGGAAATGATTGAGTACGAGGAAATTTGCGGAAAAGGTGCTAAGCAGATTAGATTCGATGAGGTGGAAATTGAAGCGGCTCTCGACTATGCAGCGGAAGATGCCGACATTACATATAGGTTGGTTAAGTTAATGCGAACCGGCATAGAAAAACAAAAGATGGAAAAACTGATGTACGAAGTTGAAATTCCACTCATGACGATACTGGCCGACATGGAGATTGCTGGTGTTGCCATAGATTCCAAAATGTTGGACGTTATGGGAGGAGAAATCGAGGGAGAGCTTAAAGATATTGAATCGAAGATATTTGGCTTGGCTAATGAAGAATTTAATATAAGTTCGCCGAAGCAATTGGGCACGATTTTGTTCGATAAATTAAAGCTCTCTGGTGGTAAAAAAACCAAAACGGGTTACTCTACAAGCCTTGATGTGTTAGAAGGCCTCGCTGCTGCACATCCCCTCCCAGAGCTTGTTTTGGAATATCGTCATCTGGCAAAACTGAAAAACACCTACATAGATGCTTTGCCTAAAATGGTTAATGAAAAGACTGGCAGGATACATTCGTCATTTAACCAAACAGTAGCTGCAACTGGACGACTTTCATCATCCGACCCCAATCTGCAAAACATACCAATTCGTACAAGTACAGGCGCTAAAATAAGGAAAGCATTCGTAGCCCCTGCGGGCCATAAGCTTGTATCGGCTGATTATTCCCAGATAGAGCTAAGACTGCTAGCCCAGCTCTCTGGAGAACCAGCGTTATTAGAAGCTTTTAGAAATAATGAGGATATTCACTCCATAACTGCAGCTGAGATCTCAGGTGTGCCTCAAAGCTTGGTTTCAGAGGATATGCGCAGAATGGCTAAAACAGTTAATTTCGGAATTATTTATGGGCAGACCGCTTTTGGGCTTGCAAGAGAACTGAAAATTTCAATGGCTGATGCTCAACTTTATATAGACAATTATTTTGCCAGATATCCAGGCATTAAAAAATATTTTGCGAAAATAATAACTGAAGCCAAAAGGGATGGCTTTGTGGTAACTCTACTGGGAAGAAAACGTTACTTGCCGGATATTAACGCAAAAACCCGCCAGCTTCGTCAATTTGCGGAAAGAAATGCAGTAAACTCCCCCATTCAGGGAAGTGCTGCCGATCTTATTAAACTCGCCATGATATCGATTTCAAAACGGATCTCCAATGAACAGTTTAAATCGCGTATGGTGCTGCAGGTTCATGACGAGCTGGTTTTTGAAGTACCAGACGCGGAAGTTGATCTTCTGAAAAAAATGGTTGTTGAAGAGATGGAAGGTGTGTGTAAGCTCGATGTGCCGCTGGTAGTTTCAGCTAAAGTTGGAGAAAACTGGCTAGAAGCTCACTAAATGTCAAAATACTTTGGCAGGCATTATTGATAAGCTCTAAACTGCTAGTTAAAGAGAAAATTTAGCGAAAAAGCATTGTTTTTCGATTTGTTTTCGCTTAGTATTGCGTTAGGAGAATAGTTATGCACCTAACAAAAAAGCAAAAAGAGATATTCGATCACATTGCCTCATTCATATCCCAAAATGGTTATGCACCAAGCATTATGGAGATAGGTGAGAAGTTTGGGCTCTCATCCCCTGCTACAATCCATAAGCATCTTACAAATTTGGAAGCAAAAGGGCTAATACGTAGACTTAAAAACATGAGCCGTGCCATAGAACTAGTGCAAATGAATCCAGAAATGGAGTCCTCGATCCAGATTCCGTTACTTGGTACCATAGTTGCCGGTGAGCCGCTTGAAAGTTATCAGGTGGAAGAAACTATCACAGTACCAAGCGATATGATCGGCCGTAATCGTACATATGCATTAAAGGTGCGAGGCGAATCTATGATTGAAGAACACATCAAAGATGGTGATTTTGTGATAGTAGATGAACGCAACCATGCTGATAATGGTGAAACTGTAGTGGCTCTTGTAAACAATAACAGCGTCACACTGAAGAAGTTTTATCGGGAAAATGGCACTGTCCGGCTGCAGCCAGCAAATTTGGATATGAGTCCAATTGTAGTCCCTATTGAAAATGTAACAGTTCAGGGGGTCGTAATAGGGGTTTTGAGGAAATTTTAGTCTGCTTGCTATCGGTTAATCAACTACACATTACAATTCCATTATCTACCAATGCTCCCATGAAACTTGCTATACTTTAGCTCTTTTTTTTCCGGGGCGTAGCGCAGCCTGGTAGCGTACCTGAATGGGGTTCAGGTGGTCGGAGGTTCAAATCCTCTCGCCCCGACCAAACAAATTATTGTTTTCGAAAGATTTATGATAGCCACTTAGTTAGGGTCGGCTGTTTCAATGATTCGCGCTATGAGCCCCATCTCACCAGCCTTTGCTGGCAACTTCAGACAGACCCTATAGCCTGCACCAGGGGCCTCATCCATGTGGTTACCGTTTTGGTCTTGTAGGCTATTGAGTACAAAGGGGTGATTGCCTGTTGGCGTTAGTAGTACTAGTGAATCACCAAGGGCGAACTTATTCTTCACCTCAATGAGTGCTGACCCATCCTCCATCTGATTCAAAACCTCACCCACAAAAACTTGGTACAAACTCCTCGAGCTACTATGGCGGTAGCTCTGTAATTCCTCAGAGGGGTGGCGTTGATAAAAACCATTGGTATAGCCCCGGTTAGCAAGTCCCTCCAGTTCGGCCATCAGGTTGTGGTTGAAGGGGCGCTCAGCAACAGCGTCATCAATGGCCTGCCGGTAGACCTGAGTTGAACGAGCAGCATAATAGTGAGACTTTGTCCGCCCTTCAATCTTTAGACTATCGATACCAATACGCACCAATCGTTCCACATGTTCCACTGCACGAAGATCTTTGGAGTTCATAATGTAGGTGCCATGCTCATCTTCTGTGATCGGCATGAACTCGTTTGGACGTTCCTTCTCTTCTAGGTAGTAGAGCTGATCTGCTGCAGGGTGTCGTGTCTGACCTGTATCCGATTCCCCCAGTTGATATTCCCAACGACAAGAGTTGGTACAGGCTCCCTGATTGGCATCACGGCGGTTAAAATAGCCCGAGAGGAGGCAGCGCCCAGAATAGGCGATACAGAGAGAGCCATGTACAAACACTTCCAACTCAACATCGGGACACTGCTGGCGAATCTCCTCCACCTCATCTAGGGATAGCTCTCGCGAGAGGATAATCCGTTTTATACCAATCTGCTGCCAAAAACGAACGGCCATCGAATTGACTGTATTGGCCTGAACAGAAAGATGCAGCGGGAGATCTGGCCACCGTTCACGAGCCAACATAATTAGTCCGGGGTCAGCCATAATCAGGGCGTCTGGGGCCATATCAATAACCGGGTCAAGGTCAGCTAAGAAGGTCTTTACCTTGGTGCCATGAGGCATCAGGTTGCAGGTGAGATAGAAGGCTTTGTTGACGGAGTGGGCCTCATCAATGCCGATGAGGAGGTTCTTCTCAAGGAAATCATTATTTCGAACCCGAAGGCTATAGCGAGGGAGGCCTGCGTAGACTGCGTCTGCCCCGTAAGCGAAGGCATATCGCATGTTCTTTAGGGTTCCGGCAGGGGAAGTTAGTTCTGGGGTTTGCATGGTGATTTTATCTGTTCCAAATGATGTGTAGCTCGGTTATTTTTGCGAGAGTTATATTGACCAAGAGCCATGAGCCCTCTCACCCCCCGAGGAAGAGTCTCCTACTTCAGGATTACTCAGCAGGCTATCGCCTGTCCCGGCCATTGTGACTCACATCGACCGCTATTTTCCACTTTTTTTTACTTATTATAAATTTATTGAAATCAGACCTGCTGCCGATGACAATGGGCTATCAGTTTAATGAGGGGCTGCTGTTGCGCTGTCGATAACGCCGCCAACTTTCTCAGAGAATCCACCACCGTACATTCGCCAAATACCTTCACCCGTTGTAACTATGTGGACATCATTAAAATCAAGACCAGTATCTGTTGGATTTGTGAATGTCAGGCCGTCTGTTGAAGTTGCAGTGAAAAGTTTAGTAGTCTTATTGTCGTAATAAAAAATTCTTATGGTGCCATCCCCAAGTACAACTGCGAATGGATGCTCTGCAGATTGGTCAATATTTGATCCGTTTCCTATTCTTACCCCGTCGTCGGTTGTCCAATTTAGCATATCTGAGGAAGTGGCACTATATATGCGAAACGTTTCTATCGGCCCAGGTTTAGGCAATCCGGAAAAATACATTCTATATCCGTTATCGGATGTATCGATCATTGTTGGACCCGTTAATCCGCCAGTTTCCCCTACCTGGGACTGGGTAATACGGTAACCATTCTCCTTGGTGAAATTGAGACCATCCGACGAAATCCATGAAACTATACCGTCACCACTATTACCGTATAATCTCCATGATCCATCTTCTAATTTGAACACCCTGGGCATTCCAGCTTGCCCCTCTTCGACTCTTATCCCTGCCTCGGCAGTCCAAGATAGACCGTCACTTGAAACAGCGGAAGCTACTGCGCCTCCTACAATCACATAGGCTCTCCAGGATCCATCATCAAGCATGTTTACTGACACATCGGCTACGACTGTCCCTGCTGCAACTCCAAAAGTTTGGTAGTAAAGACGAGTGCCGTCATCTTTTGTCCAAACACCAGATGCGGAAATTGAATCAGCGGAATTACCGGCACAAGCACCTAAGGTTAAGGCAATAAAAAGAATTACGGTTTGAAGTGATCTCTTTCTCATTTTGACACACCATAAAACCATCAGGCCAAGGTACCGTGAGGGCTGGAAATTTACAACAATTTAATCGCTGCTTTTTTTTGATATTTTAATAATTGTAGAATATGGCATACACTTTTCTGATAGATTACAATTTAAAAGTTGTCGCTTTTCCTGATTTTGACCCTATAGCTTGGAATAGAAGTTTAATCCATATCCATTGAGGAGAAGGTATGAAGAGAGTTATCGTCGCCATTATAATAACCATCTCATCATCCATACTGGTTTCATGTAATGCTAGTTTGGATGAAATATTGCTGGTTGGAGACACTGAAATACCATACAGTAAAATGGCATTGAATATGTTTCCGCGCAATACCACAGCCGGTGATCTTGCCACACAAATGGCTGACGTTAAATCATTGGGAATAAATTTTATCAGGGTTAATTTTTGGTTCGATACTCAATACATGCCGACGTCAGGATCAGCCCCTGATTTTTCACAATTCGATGCAGTTGTGGCAGCCGCAGCAGCCGAGGGGATAAGTATTTTGGCGCTACTAAACCCAGTCCCTGAGTGGCTAGTTGGAAATCCTTCTTGGAAAAGCATTTTTGTAGACCAATATGTGACACCAGTTGTAAGCAGATATAAAAACTCTGTTAAGTATTGGGAAGTTTATAATGAACCTAATGAGGAAACCAACGTTTTTACAGGTACTGCTGACGACTACTTTGATCTTCTCAAACAGGTTTCTATTGCCATACGTGCTGAGGATCCAACAGCAAAAGTTGTGGCAGGAGCGACAAGCAATATAGTGCTCTATGATGTGGGAAATTGGGAATATACACAAAGGCTGGTTGACTTAGGCTTAGAAACTTATGCAGACGTTTTAAACATACATTACTATTCAGAACTCGATATTGAGCTCAGCGTAGTTGGGGGTGCATTAGTTCAATCGGTTAACATACCAAATTGGGTCACTGAAACGGGGAAATTTGGCCAGTCTAACCAAAAAGACTATTTTGAGTCGATAATGCCTTACATTGAAAAATCGCTTGGGCCGGAAAAAATTTTTTGGTACTGCTATGTAGAGGGAGTTGGGTCAGAAACAGTTCACCCAGATGACACTTTTGGATTAGTTACTTATCATGCAGGGCAGCGTTCTGAATCCTCGCTCTATACGCTGTTAAAAAACCAATGATGCCATAACATCACCGTTTGTTTAGAGGGATTTGTATGAGTGGTAAAATTCACCATCCAAAATGCGTTTTTGGCAAATTGTAACGCAAACTTGCCATGTAGTACTTCTCGAAAGCAACTTTCATCCAGTGTACTGTCTTGCCATTAACATGTACAAGTTTGTTACGGGGTGGCAATAAAGGGGAAGCTGATAAATAAATACCGGTATCACCCGCATCTGATATGCAAACAACCTCAAACTCTTTTCCGTGGATTTTTGAGCCCCCTTTTATGTCGGCGGCTATATTTTGTGCTGCGATTTCAGCCATAGTTTCTGTCATCTGGCCTGTTTTTGGGACCCCTACGGGAACTGGTGTTTGCACTGGTGGAGGAATAGCGAGTGATACCCCTACCGAATAAATGTTTTGGTATTTGGGGTTTGCCAAATAGTCGTCAGCTATTATAAACCCTCTTGGGTTGGAAAGGCCTTCAATCCCCAAATATGCATGACTGCCGTAAAAAGCAGGGACAATTAGACTGAAATCATTTTTTAGCTTTTCCCCTCCATCCAATTCAACCTCTTCTGGGGTAACTTGGGTTAACTTACAATTAACTTTCCATTCAATGTCTCTGTCAGCAAACTCGTCTTCTAGTATTCGAGTCACTTTTCCAAATCCACCCACCCCAAAATGACCCAGGTACGGTTCGTTAGTTACCAAAGATATCTTGAATTTATTCCTTAATTGCTTTCGCCTGAGATGAGTATCAGTCATCATGGCCATTTCATATGCCGGGCCCAAGCAAGAAGCCCCTTGAGTGTTACAAAATACGAGCGAACCGGATCCCTTTGCAATTACTCTCTCTAGGGCCGCTTTAGACTCTAAGGCCTGCTTAATGGAAAAAATTGAATAGCTATTGCCGATATCAGGGCCTAGGCCTGGAATAGCAGCAAAATCGAGCTCTGACCCAGTTGCGGCTACAAGGTAGTCATATTCATACTCATCTTTTTCCCCGGTGACGCTGCAATTGTCAGGGTCGGCTTTTACTACGGTATCTTGTACAAACTCAATTCCTTTGCTTCGCAGGCTATCTACCACATGGAATTTTATTGCCGATGGGTTTCGCCATCCCATTGCTACCCAAGGCAAGGATGGAACAAAAGTAAAAATATCCTCGGCTGACACAACTTTGATGTGGTGTTCTTTGCCTAACAGTTTCCGTAAACTAATTGCCGAGTGGTATCCACCAAAAGACGACCCTAAAACAAGTATTCGTTTGCTCATGACATTCCTATATCTTTAGTCTTCACTTAAAAGATAAGAACCTTATCGGCCCATTGCACGGCGTCAGTCAATTCTATAAGATTACCACGTGAACAGTCTTTAGAAAGCTCAGCTTCAGTAATACCCCTGGCATCCATGCATGTGCCGCAGACAGATATTGTTCCTCCTTGCCTGGCAATAACTTTGAACATTTTTTCAAGGTTGTAATATCCGTCAGGTGTTTTTTGTCCTGACTTTCCGCAAGAGGCAGCGTCACCCATGAGAAAGATTTTGATTTCTTCGCCTTCTCTTTTTCCGAGTGATCCAGCGAGACGAAGCCCGTTATAACTTCTTTCCGTTCCGTATGGTGGGTCGTTGAGGATAAATAACATTTTGTTTGCCATCTAGAGTCTCCGTAACAATTAGTTGAACAATCACATTACTTGAAAGGTGCCAAACTGCAATGATGTTGTCAATTAATAATTTTAGTCAGTTTGCACTCAACACCAGCCCTTAAGAGCTTCTCACCATTATTCATTGCTGACGTAAGAATTAATTGATCTACATCTCCAAAAATAAGAGTCATGTATAAATTTATTGGGCCACCTGAATACAAGCCTTCATTGGTAAAATTGATATCGGGAGGTATTAATGCCGAAGAGGCAAAAACCCTGCCCCCATCAAACTCTACGAACCCTTTGATATGACCTAAGCTGTTTTCAGGCATGTATTCAATTATTCCTTTTACAAACGTTTCAATAACATCTTTTGGGTTTTTTGCACCTTCTATTAGCCAGTTACTTGAGACAGTTTCAAATTTCATAGTAGGTATTTTATGGCAGTAATGTTGCGACCACGCTTGCTAGGATAAAACAGGAAGCCACAGTACCCTCCCATAGCTAAAATTAAAAATGGACGCCCGTTGTAAAGCGCTGGTTAAACAACTTATGCCCTGATAACTGCAGGTGTACCGCTTTTTCTGCAAGGTCACATGCGTTGTTAAACACTTTCTGCGAGCATGCCATCATTGCTGCTCCTGTGCCAGCAGCATTGCCAGCCATTGTTATTTTTTCATTTTCAACTGGCACCAAACCAACAGATACTATGTCTTGTGGGCTAATTTTATTTGCAAAAACACCACATACATAAACGTTTTCGATAGTGTCCAAATCTATTTTGCAAACCTCCATGAGAGTGTCAAACCCAGCTCTTGTGGATGCCTTTGCCAACAAGAATTGCTGGATATCTCCTTCTGTAATGAAAACACCGTTTGCAAGCAGAAGTTTTTTTTCATCTCCCTTTTCCGCTACACATCCGTGGGGGAGATTTCTTTTTATTAAAACTCCAAAATAGTCCAGAGCATCTTTTCTTAAGAGCTCACCAATGGTGCTAAAAATACCAGAACCAGTTATCCCCCTCGCTTGTCCACTTCCAATCACATTACACCATATTTTTGATGGTGTAATTTTAATTTTTTCAATTGCCCCTTCTATCCCGCGCATTCCAAATGATATATTGCCCCCTTCAAAAGCGGATCCTGCTGCGGTGGAACATGCTGTTACCCCTTCTTCGGTGACTGCGGCAATTTCCGCGTTAGTACCAAGATCTAGAACAACGTAAGGGGTTTTGGGGGCAAGTGCCTCAATGGCGATTATAGCGCTTACGGTATCGGAACCGACATAGCCGCCGATTATGGAAGGAATGTGAAATGTTGCATCTCCCAAGGAACATTCACCATCGAAAAGCT
>DLRR01000004.1:0-6665 GCA_002500605.1 Nitrospinaceae bacterium UBA7883
TCTGCTCTACCGACTGAGCTACCCCGGCAGGCCATAAAGGCCATATAATAAAATTGGCGTCCCCAGCGGGAGTCGAACCCGCGTTGCCGCCGTGAAAGGGCGGTGTCCTGGGCCACTAGACGATGGGGACATCACCTGTCTATGTATATTGGTGAGCCGCGAAGGATTCGAACCTTCGACCCACTGCTTAAAAGGCAGTTGCTCTACCGACTGAGCTAGCGGCCCATTCCGATACTTCTAGAAGCCTAAAAGTTAGATAGATTAAATAAGAGGCTATTACAATGTCAAGGTTTTATTAGAGCATTAGTCCCAAAAAAAAATTTTCCCAATAAATAAATATTTTACACCGACAAATTTAATTTGCCATCAAAGCTGTGCTCTTCAAATTTTATCGTGCGTTCATTCAAATTCCCTTAACTGTCGCCTGAGATTTGGGATCAAGCCAGTCACGCAGCCCATCACCAAGGAAGTTTATTCCAAGCACAACCATCATGATGGCTAGTCCAGGGAATGTGGTCATATGTGGCGCAACCAAAAAAAATTGCCTCCCCTCTGAGAGCATTGTACCCCAACTTGCGGTGGGAGGTTGGGCACCAAGGCCTAAAAAACTAAGGCCAGCTTCCGCAATTATTGCTGAAGCTATACCAAAGGTGGCTTCCACTATCAATGGGGCTGCTAGATTGGGTAGAATATAAAGTCTGATGGTCCTATATGGGCTTGCGCCAAGGGCTTTAGCAGCATGCACAAACTCACGTTCTCTTAAAGATAACACCTGCCCACGGACTAGTCTCGCAAATGAAGTCCAACCCATAATACAAAGGGCCGCAACTACATTGGTGATGCTTGGGCCCAGAACTGCCATAATGGCGATAGCCAACAGTATGCCAGGGAAGGCAAGAAATACATCAACCAACCTCATAATGGCGTTGTCTATCCGTCCACCAAAGTATCCAGCTAGTGACCCGAGTATCACACCAATTGTTGCTGAAACAAAAACCGTTACAAAACCAACAAAAAGCGATATACGGGAACCGTGTATAATCCTGCTGAAAACATCGCGACCTAAGCGATCTTGGCCCATCATGTGCCCAGAATCAGGCTTAGCCAATCCATTATAAAGGTCCTGCTCAAACGGCGAATATGGAGCAATTAAAGGGGCAAAAAGAGCCGTTAGAATAAACAGTGCTGTTATAATCAAGCCCAGGAAGGTTGTCTTGTTCATTTGTACCGGATCCTTGGATCGACTACAGCGTAAATCACATCTACCAACATGTTCACAAAAACATAAGATAGTGAAATAGCTAATACACACCCTTGCGCTAATGAGTAGTCACGTGCGTTAAGGGCCTGTATAGTTAACCTCCCAATTCCGGGCCAAGCAAATATTGTTTCGGTAATAATTGCTCCAGCAAGCAAGGCACCAAACTGCAACCCTGCTACTGTCACAACAGGGAGCAGGGCGTTAAAAAGGGCGTGTTTGAATAGTATAAGCAATTCTCCCCCTCCCTTTGCTTTTGCTGTATTTATGTATTCTTCTCCTAAGGCCTCTATAACACTGGAACGGGTGAGGCGTGATAAAATTGCTGCCATGGCTGTTCCCAAGGTAATCGATGGTAAAATTAGGCTATCGAATCCACTTCGACCAGATACTGGAAACCACCCAAGTTCTACGGAAAAGACCAGAATCAAAAGTGGGCCAATCCAAAACGACGGCATAGATACCCCTAGAAGGGAAAACCCCATGGCTACTCTATCAACTGATGTATCACGGTATGCCGCTGCAATAACTCCTAAAGGGATAGCAATAAAAATGGCTATTACCATAGAACATAGGGCCAACTCAACTGTTGCACCATAGCGTTCCATAATGGATTCTGTTACTCCTTTTTTAGTATAAAGAGACTTACCCAGATCTCCGGTGGCAAGGCCACCAAGAAATGACACGTACTGCACTAATAAGGGTTTATCTAATCCAAGTTCTTTGCGTAGTGACTCTTTGTCTGCTATTGAAGCTTGCTCGCCAAGCATAATTTCAACAGGGTCACCAGGTGTGAGATGAATAATAAAAAAGACCAACGTCACTACGCCTATGGCAACAGGGAACATGGCAAAAAATCTCTTTATCAGATATGCTTTCAATATCCCACTCCTGGCATTAACGTTACATTAGCCAAAAATTTAAGGTTCTCATCTGCTGCTAAGACAAACCCTGAAACCTGATTGTTCATTACTGCAACGTTAACTGAGTGCCACAATGAAACATATGGCAGATCATGTGCTAACACACTTTGGATTTGTGAGTATACCGCTTTGCGTTCATTGCCAAATGTTATTCTGCCAAGGTCAGAGAGATCGTCTACAACACTATTTTCATATCGACCCCGGTTAGCACCATAAGGTGGAAACGAAGAAGTATGAAACATATAGTGCAAAATATCAGGGTCTACTATTCCAACCCATGTTAGGGAGAACATCTGAAAGTTGCCCTTTTTTATATTAGAGTAAAAAGTTCCCCACTCATATGAACGAATATCCAGTCCAATACCTATTTTGGATAGCTGCCATTGAAAGATTTCAGCTATCCGTTTTCTAAGCTCGTTTTGTGACGTGGAATATTGAAGGGTAAAACGAAGCTTAGGGCCATTGCCATCAGGGTCTCTATATCCGGCCTCATCCAAAATTTTCATGGCTAATGCTGGGTTGTGTTCGTATGTAGCCACATGACCATAAAAATAAGATGACGCCTTTGACAAGGGGCCAGTGGCTGACTTTGCAAGCCCCCTTAAAATATAATGGATAACGCTTTCCCTATCTAACGCATATGCTATAGCTCTTCTAACTGCTAGTTGTCCTGCAAGTGAGTCCCTGAGATTAAAACCTAGGTAACTGTAGTTTGTGCCTAGAGCTGTAACAACTTTCAGTGACTTATTTTTTCTAAACCGTGGCAGGATATCTGGTGTGATTGGGTTAATGAGCAAATGCAAACCACCTTTCTCAAGTTCAAGCACGCGTACTGTTTCATCAGGTATTATTTTTAGTATGACTCCATCAAGCTTTGGTGCACCATCAAAGTAATTTTGAAAAGCTTTGAGCGTTAATCGCTCTTCAGTTTTATAATCTACAAATTTAAATGGTCCCGTACCTATAGGTTTATTTGCCATTTCAACACCAGACCCATTAGGGGTGATTCCCATTGTAAGATTGCCCAGAAATGGCGCTGAGGGTCGTTTTAAGTCAAAAACAACCGTCATTGGGTCAGGAGTAGAGATTGAAGCTATAACTTCGAACACGCCTTTCCATGGTGATTTGTTTTCCGGCACAAGAACATATTCAAAGGCATATTTAATGTCGTAAGATGTAAATGGTGCGCCATTATGAAATTTGATACCATTTCTCAAAGAAAAAACATACCGAGTGTTGGTTGGTGTCTCCCATTTGCTTGCAAGGTCTGGAACTATAGAAAAGTCTTTGCTTCTTTTTACAAGTCCATTGAAGATTAGATCGCCAATCTTATAGGACATTGCATCGGTATAAAGCCTGGGGTCAAGAAGGCGTGGCCCGGATTCAACTCCCATCACCAGAGTATTGGACGGAACTATTGCTGATCTTTCACAAGCCAGCATTAAAGGCGTTATTATGAACGTTAAGGTGATGAGTATATAACTTCTCATGGGGCACCTATAAGTCACTGTTGCCGAAATGTTTACAACAGGTTTGTCGCGAACAATGATGATAATTATCTCGATATGGCACGATGGCCAATGTCTCCTCTATATACTGCACCATCCCATGTGATTTTTTCTACAGCTTCATATGCGTTATCAATTGCTGTTCTAACATCGATGCCCTTTGCAGTAACACCGAGCACTCTGCCACCAGATGTTACCACATCATTACCATCAAGCTTAGTTCCAGCATGAAACACCACTACACCTTCAACGGCGTTAGCTTCATCAATGCCTCTAATAGTTTTGCCCTTGTCATAGTTACCTGGATACCCGCCTGAAGCCATAACCACACACACGGCGGTATCATTATCCCATTTCGGCTTATGGTTATTAATCTCACCGTTAGCACACGCAACCAACACAGGCACTATATCGCTACTTAGCCTTAGCATAATAGGCTGACACTCGGGGTCCCCGAACCGACAATTAAACTCTAACACTTTTGGGCCAACTTGAGTAATCATCAGCCCAGCATAAAGAATTCCTTTATACGGAGCACCCAATTCAGACATGGTTTTTAGCACAGGGGAGAAAATATTTTTTGAGATATCTTTTTCAAGATCAGATGTAACAACAGGCGCAGGGGAATATGCCCCCATACCTCCTGTGTTTGGTCCCGTATCGCCATCACCAATTCGTTTATGATCTTGAGAAGATGGCATTAGGAGAAAATCCTCACCGTCACAAAACGCTAATACGGAAGCCTCTTCACCCTCCAACATTTCTTCAATCAGCACAGTATCGCCTGCATTACCGAACTTACGGTCAATCATGGCAGTTTTGATGGCATTTTTGGCTTGCATCTTAGTTGCACAAATCAATACACCTTTACCCGCTGCAAGACCATCTGCCTTAATGACAACTTGTTCATCAAACCGATTCAAGGCTGTAAGGGCATCATCCACATTTGTATGTTTTTCGTATTTTGCAGTAGGAACCCCAGACTTGCTTAATATCTCCTTCATAAAGCTTTTACTGCCTTCCAGCCTAGCGGATTCTTTGTTCGGGCCGAATATCTTTAAGCCACGCTTATTAAACTCATCCACCACACCAAGGCAAAGTGGTACCTCTGGACCAACAACTGTTAAACCAATATTGTGGCGCTCACCAAAGTCTGCAAGAGCAATAATATCATCGTTGCAAATATCAATATTATTACCCAGTTTAGCCGTGCCTGCGTTTCCTGGCGCACAATACAGTTCACCCAAAAGTGGACTTTGTTTTATTTTCCACGCCAATGCGTGCTCACGACCACCAGAGCCTATTATGAGAATGTTAATTTTACTCAACACCAATATTTCTCCATTTTTGTTCAAACCATTTTCTAGGAGCGTTCATTTTTTTCTTTGAAGTCACGAATTTAATATTTAATAAGTTTTGTTCTAGGATGAAAAAAGTGCTTTGATTCAAGTAAATGACTAAAGTTTGTCTACCTCTTCTAACAACGCATCACGTAGTTGGTCGCTCTTGACCTTCCGAATTATTTCTCCATTACGGAAAATCAGTCCAAAACCATTTCCACCAGCTACACCTATATCAGCTTCGCGAGCCTCTCCTGGGCCATTTACTGTACAACCCATCACTGCCACTTTAATAGGTTTTTTCATGCCTCGCAGCGCTTCAGTAACCTCCTCAGCCGTTTTTATAAGATCTATGTCGCATCGACCACAAGTGGGACATGAAATTATCTCTGGGTCTATCTGTCTTATGGCCAGAACTTTCAAAATTTCGTATGCAACTTTAACCTCTTGAATTGGGTTGTCTGTTAAAGAAACTCGTACTGTATCTCCAAGTCCACTAGACAGTAATATTCCAATACCAGCTGATGATTTGATCGTTCCTCCAAACCGTGTTCCCGCCTCTGATATTCCAATATGAAACGGATAATCAACCTTGTCAGCTAAAATACGATATGCCTCTACAGTTAAATTAATGCTAGATGCCTTGAGGGACACTTTGATGTCAAAGAAATCCAGTTCTTCTAGAATTGCTATGTGACCCAGCGCTGATTCAACCATAGCCTGAGCAGTCGGTTTTCCATGTTTTTGAAGAAGTTTTTGATCTAGGGAACCAGCGTTAACTCCTATTCTTATAGGAACTAAACGATCTTTGGCTGCTTTCACAACCTCCTCAACTTTCCATCGTTCCCCTATGTTTCCCGGGTTTAGTCGTAGACAGCCAATACCAGCTTCAAGAGAAGCCAATGCCAGTCGATAATCAAAATGAATATCGGCAACTACTGGAATGGGTGAAGCCGAAACAATATCACTCAACGCACTCGCCGCAGCCTCATCCGGAACTGCAACTCTTACTATCTCGCAACCAGCTTCTGCAAGCTCCATGATTTGTCCTATAGTTGCAAAGACATTTTTTGTATCGGTATTTGTCATTGATTGTACTGAAACTGGAGCCCCACCACCGATTGGCACACCCCCAACCATTATTTGCCTGCTTTTTCTCATGCTGACATTCTATAGGAGAAAGTGTTGATCGAGCAAACAACAATCCTGATACACATATGCTAGCAGATGCAAATTCCATTTTAAGCTTGAGGCATAACTAAAGTTATGACAAAAGTTTTCACTGAAGCATTGTGGACAAAGGTAATCCAATTTGATATGGTCATCGGCTTCAAGGGACCCCAGTGGAGACTAGAGTGAGAAGTAAATGCTTGGCTGGTTTTATTGGATGGCTACTGTTAGCATCCTTAATTTTATCAACTAATGTCCATGGAACGGAGAAAAAAATGGGCGAGAATACTAATATTAATGGTGGCGAGGAAATTGCTGTTGTTAGCACAAAACACGGCGAAATGATTATTAAATTTTTCCCAGATATAGCTCCTGGACATGTGCAAAATTTTAAAAAACTGGCTAAAGATGGATTTTACGATGGAACCATATTTCATCGCGTTATTCCTGGATTTATGATTCAAGG
>DLRR01000004.1:6976-14417 GCA_002500605.1 Nitrospinaceae bacterium UBA7883
CCTGGATTTATGATTCAAGGTGGTGATCCAACAACTAAGGACCAATCTGCTAAAGGCCGATATGGCACTGGTGGACCAGGTTACAACATAGATGCTGAATTTTCCGATAAAACCCACTCAAGAGGTATTGTTTCAATGGCCCGTTCCTCCGATCCTAATAGCGCTGGCTCTCAATTTTTTATTATGGTAAACGACTCAAGCTTCCTTGATGGACAATATTCTGTATTTGGAGAAGTGATAAAAGGGATGGAAGTGGCTGACAAGATTGTATCTGAACCACGAGATGGCAATGACAATCCAGACGAACGAATTGAAATGAATATCAGCATAAGCGTTCAGTAAAAAGTAGTTACTTTTTAAAGTAATATCAAATTACCGATTAAGTTTGGGATATTGGCACTTAACAAATTTTTAGTAATTGACCAGGAGA
This sequence comes from Nitrospinaceae bacterium UBA7883, assembly GCA_002500605.1. Classification (GTDB taxonomy): domain Bacteria; phylum Nitrospinota_A; class UBA7883; order UBA7883; family UBA7883; genus UBA7883. The sequence continues at coordinate 7,407 of DLRR01000004.1, forward strand.
TATAACCTCTGCTTTTATGCCTTTGGCTGAGGCTTTCACAACAAATTCGTTCGGATCAGCTTGAATTTGTGGAAAAGTATCGTAATGCATTGGTATGTTGTTCCAGGCTTCCAACAACTCGGCGGCTTTTACAGCATCGTCTATTCCCATGGTAAAGTTATCGCCAATAGGAAGCAACGCCACATCCAAAGGTGCGTTTATCTCGCCGATAAGCTTCATGTCCATAAATAATCCAGTATCTCCGGCATGGTAGATTTTCTTTCCTCCCATGGTAAGTACTACACCTACTGGGCTGCCTAGGTATTCGCCATTGGGACCAGAAGAACCATGGTGAGCAATAGTTAATTTTACTCTGCCAAAGTCAAAGTCTTTGCTTCCGCCAACATGCATGGCATGTGACGTGCAATTTCGTGCTGTAAGGTAGTTTGCCACTTCGAATACTGAAATGCAGGTAGCTCCAGTTTTTCTAGCTATGACTTCTGTGTCGCCTATGTGGTCACCATGACCGTGGGTAATTATGATGGCATCGAGTTTGTCAAAGGAATCAGGGCTAACAGTGGCCAAATCATTCCCAGTAAGAAAAGGGTCGATTAATACCTGATAGTCGCCTTCGTCTATTTGCCAGCAAGAGTGTCCATGATACCGCAAAGTGACCATATTGCTGTCTTGATTAAATCTTATTTACAATCAATAGTTGTAATAATTCTTCTAATCTCAACATTTGGAATAGCCGCATGAATGGCATAATAGGCAACCATTCTCATGAGCTAGGGCTCCACCACAATCCGGGCATGCGCCAACCGGTGATATATCCTTGGACGACTCAACAACCGCTTGGACAGGAACCTGCTGAATGGGAAGAGGAATAAAGCCGCCTTGTACTTCAGCACCATTTTCATTACTGCCATTATCTGTTAGTTGAATCTGGGCAAGCTTAGCAAGGGATTTACTGATGGCATCAGCGCAGGAAGATATCCTAACTCCTTTTTCCCAAGCTGGCTGATGACATGAAATTCCCATCAACTGTGAGCGAATTTCATCGACATCTATCCCAGCGCGTAGGGCAAGCGAAACTAACCTTCCTATGGATTCTGTCTGACTGGCAGCACAACCGCCAGCCTTTCCAATCTGAGTAAATAATTCAAATGGCTTACCAGTTTCGTCATGGTTAACAGTTACATAGATGGAACCACAACCTGTATTGATCCGCTGTGTAGAGCCAAATACCATGTCCGGTCTTGGTCTAGGAACAATTTTTGATTCATGACTTTCTCCTTTTCCGTCTGCTTCGACATCCACATTTTCTTTCCCATATGTTGAACCAGTGGATAGCACTTGGTCATCACGAGAACCATCTCGGTAAATCGTAACCCCTTTGCAGCCAAAGTCATAAGCCTTAAGGTATACGTCGGAAACGTCACTCTCAGTGGCACTCGATGGAAAGTTAACTGTTTTTGAAACTGCATTATCTGTATGTTTCTGGAAAGCAGCTTGCATTTTAACGTGCCACTCGGGGCTAACCCCGTGAGCCGTGACAAAGATGCTTTTCATCTCTTCGTCGATTTCTTCAATATCTTCTACATGACCCTCAAAAGCAACCTTCTCCATAAGTTCCTTCGAGTAATTTCCTTTGTTTTTTGCTGCTTCTTCAAAAAGAGGATGTACTTCAACAAGCTTGTCGTTATCCATAACAGTTCTTATATAGGATAAGGCAAATAGTGGCTCAATGCCTGAAGAACAACCAGAGATTATACTTATGGTACCTGTGGGGGCAATGGTTGTTGTTGTCGCATTCCTGAGTTTGGCTGACCCAGGCCTATCAAAGTTGGAACCTTCAAAGTTGGGAAACTCACCTCTGTAGTTAGCTAACTCTCTTGAAGCTTGTTTCGACTCCATATCAACAAACTCCATAATTTCGGAGGCAAGCGCCAAAGCCTCTTCAGAGTTGTATGGAATACCAAGTTTAATGAGTAAGTCTGCCCAGCCCATAATACCAAGACCAATTTTACGGTTGCCCTTAGTCATTTGATCTATTTTATCTAATGGATACTGATTCATATCTATAACATTATCTAGAAAATGGACTGCCGTATGAACGACACCTTTAAGGCGTTCCCAGTCCACAAATCCATCATCATCCAGCATAAGTGCCAAATTTATTGATCCTAAATTGCAAGATTCGTAGGAAAGTAGAGGCTGTTCTCCACAAGGGTTAGTCGACTCTATCTCCCCTACTTTGGGTGTTGGGTTATCGGCATTTAACCTATCGAGAAAGATAATCCCAGGATCACCGTTTTGCCAAGCAGAAGAAACAACTTTTCCAAATATGTCTTTCGCATTCTTCTTTCCAGTTATCTCTCCAGTGTGTGGGTTAATTATGTCGTAATCATTTCCATTTTCTAGCGCATCCATAAACTTCTCTGTTAGCGCTACTGAGATGTTAAAGTTTGTAAGCCCATCGTTATCTGCCTTACAGGTGATGAACTCTTCAATATCTGGATGATCTATCCTTAGAATACCCATATTCGCTCCACGCCTGGTGCCACCCTGCTTAATTGCCTCGGTAGCAGCATCAAACACACGCATGAAAGAAATCGGGCCAGATGATACACCGTTGGTAGATTTTACTCTTGAGTTGGCAGGCCTAAGCTGGGAGAAGGAAAATCCTGTACCACCACCTGACTTATGGATCATAGCTGTATCGTGTATGGTAGAGAAAATTGACTCCATGGAGTCCTCAACAGGAAGCACAAAACAAGCAGAAAGCTGTTGCAGGTCTCTTCCGGCATTCATTAGAGTTGGAGAGTTTGGCATAAACTCCTTGCTAATCATTAGGTTGTAGAACTCTACTTCTGCAGCAGCGACATCTTCCTGACTTCCGTATTTTGCTTCTGCTTGCGCTATATTGTTAGCTACCCGCCTAAACATGTCTTCTGGAGTTTCGATTAGATTACCGTCATTGTCCTTCATCAAATAACGTCGCTCAAGGACCTTTAACGCATTTTCTGAGAAAGCTGGGGATTTGATTTCGTTATCTGGGGAATCTATGGTCTCACCAATATTGGCTAACGCTTCAACAGGGGGTACTGCTTCCATTAGGCCGTCCATTAAATGGTCATGGCCAGATTTCTCTGGTGTTGAATTACCCTTACTTTGTTTAGCATTACTATTGGAATTCATAGTCGCCCCCTAATGGTAAGTACTTGTTTATATTATATTATATTGTATAGTTTTGCCTAGATGAGAAAAAGCAATGCAGGAAATAGCCAGTTTGATTTAACGAAAACCCCCTCGCCACCTAAGCAGTGCAAAAAATCATTACACTTGTGTACCAAAAACAAACAAAAATTATCATATCTGACTTTTTGATACTGTATATTGTGCATTGTTCAATAATAGGCTACAACATATTGTACGTCAACCTGTTTTTTTACTCAGTTTAACCACCATAAAACCACAATTTTTCCACAGGCATTAAAATAGCTAAACAGCCTAGTTTAAAGCTTCCTACCCTTTGTAAACATTTCTACCCATAATAGCATATTTTCGTTTAATTTTCGTTATTAAAGCTGGAATTCATACGGCCTAAATATTATCATCTAGTGACCACAAGTTGGGAGTTAGTATTTTTACGGCTTAGAGATGAATCCTTTAATCTAGTTTTTCATCTACAAGTAAACTGTTCCATAAATTAAAAAAGTTGTTGTTACGCTGTGAATACCTGACTAAAAGAGTATGACTTTAATAGTAAATCGGTGTAGACTGCAAAAGAGGTCATCAGTTCAGTATTGTTATAAAATTCTGGGCAATAAAGGATATAAAGACAACTAATGATTTTGTCTAAAAGAACTTTAGTGGAGAAATTCAAATGATAGATAAGCAAAAGGTCGAAGAAGCGTTAAGCGAGATTCGTCCAGCTCTTCAAGCCGATGGCGGCAACGTGGAGTTTGTTGACGTTAATGATGATGGTGTGGTTTTAGTAAAGCTTCAGGGAGCCTGTTCTAGTTGCCCATCGGCTGGCATGACACTTAAAATGGGCATAGAACGCAAGATTATTGAAATGGTGCCAGAGGTAAAATCAGTCGAAGCAATTATGTAACCTACTATTGGACAAAAAGATATTATGGCTTCTCAAGACCAAGTTTTAGATGTTCTTAAAACCGTTTTATATTCTGGGTTTTCAAAAGATATAGTGTCTATGGGCATAGTAGAAAGCGTGCAGGCAATGCCAGACTCAATCACTATCTCCCTTAAAAGTATTTCTGGTACCCCCGAGTCTCTATCAGAACTTGGAAATGAGATCCGAGCTGTTGTTGGGAAAATCGCTGGAGAAGCTGAAGTCAATGTAATAATGGCCAACGATCAAAACCAAGGTAACAGTAACGACCCAAACAGTGGACAAGATCAGCCTGTTTTTGTTCGTAACAAGCTAACAGACGTTAATGCTGTTATACCAGTTACATCCGGAAAGGGTGGAGTTGGTAAATCCACAGTTGCCGTCAACATTGCCCATACCCTTTCAAAGCAGGGGAATAAGGTAGGTTTGCTGGATCTAGACATTTTTGGACCATCTGCCCATAAAATGCTAGGATCCAACGAGCGGCTACAAGTAGTGGATGACCTTATACAGCCTGTGATGGCACATGGGATGAAAGTGGTTTCTATAGGCATGGCAGTTGAAGACGCCGAGGCAATGATCCTTCGAGGACCTATGGTTATGAAGCTCTTGGATCAGCTCATAAATCAAGTAAGTTGGGGAGTGCTGGATTACTTGTTTGTCGACCTACCCCCTGGAACAGGTGATGTGCCTTTATCACTTACACAACAAATTGCTATTAACGGAGCTGTAGTAGTTACAACTCCGCAAGATGTTGCTCTAATAGATGTCCGTCGAGCTGTAACCATGTTTAAACAAACTGAAACTCATATACTGGGTTTGGTCGAAAACATGAGCCACTACGTGTGCGAGAAGTGCGGTGATGTAGCCCACATTTTTGGCCACGGCGGTGGTGAAAAAGAATCGAATGAGTTAGGTTTGCCTCTGCTGGGTCAAATTCCACTATCTAAGACTATCTGCGAACAAGCCGATAAAGGCTCTCCAATATTTGATAAAGACAAAAGTCCTGAATTGGCAAAAATTTTCGATGGTTTGGCAAGCACCATTGCGAATGCTTTGGTTGAAGCACCAACGCCAAAAGGGCCACAAATCAGTATGGAAGTAGGCGGCGGTGGCGGCGGTGGTTGAGCACCACGCTAGTCTGGCGTGCCAGAAAACAAATGTTAGAGAGTTGTAACCGGCAGGTTAATTTCGTGGACTAAGCAGTTAGTTTCCTTGTAATATTCTTTTTTCACCAGCGGAATCTTGATACTTTGGAATTCGCAAATATTGCCCTGGTGGTGGAATTGGTAGACACGCTGTCTTGAGGGGGCAGTGGGGAGACCCGTTCCGGTTCGACTCCGGACCAGGGCACCATACTGATTTTGATTGGCAACATATTCTGTATTCCCGAACCTTCGATTACCATTTGATGTGTGTTTCCAAATTTTTTTCAGTTGTGTGTGCGGGTTATGCCAAATGATCTTCAATCATACTGTACTGAACCAAACGACTTACGACCGGTGAAACATTAAACGCTGATAGTGTAAAAACTGACACCAAGAATGCATTGGAACTTGATCATATTATGGTACTAGGCACTTCCATTACCTTCAATGCTCATATCAAAACGTGGTATGCGCCAAATGACTGGAATCTCATTGTCGTCCTTACCAAAGTAAAAACCCCACATGGACCCGTGTTCTCCTGTTAGCAGGCAATAACTTGTATACACATGGCTTTCGCCCGGCTCCATATGTGGCTGTTCTCCAACAACACCATCGCCTTCAACTGTCTCAAGGGAACCGTCGAATTGTCTAATCATCCATTTACGGCTCAATAGACGCACATTTTCTAGACTGTAGTTATAAATTTTCATGGTATAAGCAAAGCCGCATTTATAGCCAGACGGTACACGCTCATCCGGTATCCTATTGAGACCCACTATTTCAACGCTCAGGCCTGAGCTACTTTCGTTATCCATACTAATAATATTGTAACCTCATAATGTACACGTTTGTTAATAATTTAATATTATATATCATCAAACAAAATGCGGTAAGACTCTATTACTGATGATTAAATATGTAGTTAGATGGTTCTGTTAATCATTTTCTTATGCCATTTTTTTAGCATTTATAAAGACTAAAAAGGAAAAATCTAGCATGAAAATGGTGGGCCCACCAGGAATTGAACCTGGAACCATCCGGTTATGAGCCGGAAGCTCTAGCCAATTGAGCTATGGGCCCCAATGAACGGTGACAGGAAATTTAAGCGAAACGTTATTAAGATTTAGATTATTCAACAAAAGACCGAAGTTTTTTTGCCCTAGAAGGATGTCGTAATTTTCGAAGCGCTTTTGCCTCTATCTGTCTAATACGTTCGCGCGTTACCTCAAAATCCTGTCCAACCTCTTCAAGGGTGTGTTCTGAATCCATGCCCAGTCCAAATCTCTTCCGTACAACTCGTTCTTCTCTAGGTGCTAGAGTTTCAAGGACGGCGGATGATTTTTCTTTAAGGTCCGTCATGATAACAGAGTCTATAGGACTAACAACTTTCTTGTCCTCTATAAAATCTCCAAGATGGCTATCTTCCTCTTCTCCAATAGGCGTCTCAAGAGAGATCGGTTCTTTTGCGATCTTGAGAACCTTCCTAACCTTATCCACATGCATATCCATCTTCTTAGCTATCTCTTCAGGAGTTGGTTCACGACCAATCTGTTGCATCAGCAATCTAGATGTGCGAATTAGCTTGTTTATAGTTTCAATCATATGTACAGGTATCCGAATTGTCCTAGCCTGATCAGCAATGGCTCTTGTTATTGCCTGCCTTATCCACCATGTAGCATATGTTGAAAATTTATATCCCCTTCTGTATTCGAACTTGTCAACTGCTTTCATTAACCCAATATTTCC
>DLRR01000004.1:14727-55459 GCA_002500605.1 Nitrospinaceae bacterium UBA7883
GCTTTCATTAACCCAATATTTCCTTCCTGAATAAGATCAAGAAATTGCAGCCCACGGTTTGTATATTTCTTTGCTATGGACACAACAAGGCGAAGGTTCGCTTCAGCCAGTTCTTTTTTGGCTTTACGCTCTTGGTTATATCCCCTATCTATGCCGTCAATAGTCTCCCTCAAGTCTTCCAAGGACACCTGAGCCGCATATTCAATTTTTTTTATCTCTTTTTTACACTCTTTAATCTGACCCTCATACTCTGCTACTTTTTCAGGGTTAAGCTCTTTCTTCTTGGGTACTTTTCGCTTCACTTCAGCGCGTCTAGACACTCTAAAACCCAGTTTCTCTTCTGCAACCCGAATACCTGAACTAAATTTATTGCATGCAGAACCAAATGATTTGATCTTATCAATTATCCCTTGCAACAGTGATGGTTCTAGTTTTATTGATATGATGATATCTTTAATCTGTTCCTGAAATTTTAATTCTTCTTTCTCATGCTTAGTTCTATCTTTAGCTGTGGTTTTCTTTTGTTTAAGCTTTGCTACCACCATCTGCAGTTTATTGCTTGATGTTTTTAGCTGTTTAACTAGCTTCAAGACTCTTTTGAGCTCTTTTTTGATTTTAGCCGCTGAAAGATCTTCTTCCGCTTCACTCAAATTCACAAACTCCTGGACCAGCATCTCATTGCATTCAACTTTTTCAGCTAAACCTATTATCTCATTTCCAGTTATGGGACATTTGATAACTGCGCCTATGACTTTATCCTGTCCTTCTTCTATCAGCTTAGCTATAGCTACCTCGCCTTCCCTTGTCAGCAGAGATATTGAGCCCATTTCTTTAAGATACATCCTCACGGGATCTTCTGACGATGCACCACCGCCATCAGCATCGCCCTTTTTATCCCTTGCAGACTTCTGAGTATTAAGCCATGCCGACTCACTGGAAGAGTCAATTATTGAGATACCAACGTCGGTAATGGAATGCATCACCTCTTCAATTTCTTGCGGTGTGATAATTTCGGGAGGGAGAAACTTAAGCAACTCATCATAAGTCAGGTAACCCTTCTCTTTACCTTTTGCTAACAAACCATCTAAGGGTTTAACAGCTACCACATTGCCCATTAAATATTTCTCCAAAAAAATTTGTATCTAGTAGATTTAAAATGGTCAAAACCACAATTGTAACTAACATAGACTAAAAGTAACAGGTTTTTCAGCTAATAGATAACATCCATGCTAATTCTATTTCCGCTGATTGTTTCGACTTTAATAATGTTGACATTCAGTATCAGCGCTAATCAGATGTTAAACGATTATCATTGCTGTTAGTGTCGATTTTCCTCTGGTCATTCACCTGTTCTTTTAAAATCGCAAGCCTTCCTTCTGGCTCGCAGCATACCTTCTTATAGCAGTCAACTACGGCTTGTTCCATAAATTCCTCGTCGATTAAGTCAGGATCAAGCACTATTGATGTTAAAGCTTTATTGACGCTATCTTGAGTAGAAAGATTCAAAATATCTGAAAAATTATCTATACCTTGCTGCTTAGCTTTAATTATTAGCCTAAAAGCTACCTTATGTTCATCTTTTCTAAAGTTATCTTCCGATAATTTTGGAACCAAAGTATCGAGATACTTTGGTTTTTCAATGAGTATTCTAATTAGGATTTTCTCTGCTTGGTCTACGCCTAAAGTGGGTTTTTGGTCTCCACTCGACTTTTGCTGTCCGGTTGTCATCTCATTCTGGGCACTCTTTCCTATTTCGTTAAGCAGCAATTTTTTGTTAATACCCATTTTTTCTGCCAGAATTTCCAAATATTGATCTCTCTCCAGTCGATCGCGAATTCTATTAATAAACGGTAATATTTCTCTAGCGGCGGCACTCTTCCCTTCTACTGTTCTAAGTTCAGCAGACTTGAGTGTTGTATCAATAATAAATTGTGGAAATGAAGGTGCCTGTTCAAGCAAATCATTAAATTGATTAGCCTCTCCTCTTGCTATGAACTCATCTGGATCCTTGACCCCTGGGAGCCTGAGCATAAAAACATTTAGTCCATGGTCCAACAAAACTGGAATACTTTTCCGTGACGCCTTCAATCCAGCATTATCTGAATCAAACATTAGAACAACTCTATTACACACCCTCTTAATTGCCTGAGCTTGCATATTCGTAAAGGCCACACCAGCCACTGCAACACAATTCTCTATACCAGCAGAGCGCAAAGAAATAACATCCATATACCCTTCTACCACTAACAGCTGATCATCGACACGTGCGCGGTTTTTTGCTAGATCAAGCCCGTACAGCATGGAACTTTTATGATAAATCGGTGTTTCTGGGCTATTAATATATTTTGGGCTATTACTAGGTTGTATATCCATAACCCTACCCCCAAAGGCCACAACCTTTCCAGCAATATTAGATATAGGAAACATTAATCGGTCACGAAATATATCAATACTGTTACCTGTCGATGATGGTTTGCACAGCCCTGCTCTTTTCAAAGTTTCAACCTTTAAGCCCTTTGATGTTAAGGCTTTAATCAATGTGTTCCATCCGGCAGGAGCAACACCAATACGAAATAACTCTATCATTTCATCAGAGATTTTTCGCTTTCGTATGTATTCCCTAACAGGGGATGAAGTTGCTGAGTTTTGAAGTACTTGCTGATAGTACTTTGTTGCCTCCTCCATAGCATGGTATAGCGGTTGCTTCTCTTCCTGCCTTTTAAAATTTTCGCCGTTGATGACAATGTTGTATTGTCTGGCAAGAATGTTAACTGCTTCAAAGGAGCTGACATTCTCAAATTTTTTAACAAATGTTATAACGTTACCTCCTTCTCCACACCCGAAACAGTAGTACACTTGCTTAACGGGACTTATGTTGAAAGAAGGGGTTTTTTCTTGGTGAAAGGGGCACAGTGCAAGATAGTTGGCTCCAACCTTTTTCAAAGGCATATAACTGGAAATCACTTCTATAATATCAGCACGACTCATTAACTCTTCAATAACATTTGATTGGGGTGTTTTGCTCATATAATTAATCCCATTGCATGCTCTACTCTCACCGTTAAGACAGCAACTCTTTGACTATCTTTTTAACTGTACCACCATCAGCCCTCCCTTTAACTTTTGGCATGAGAACTTTCATTACTTTTCCAATATCCTTAATAGATTCCGCTCTTGACTCTCCAATAGCTTGTCTAGCGAAATCTCGCAAAACGTCACTGTTTAGTTGTTCTGGCATGTACTCACTAAGCAAAACGGCTTCGGCCTCTTCTTTGTCTGCTAAATCATGACGTTCAGCATTACGGTATTGGATAGCGGCTTCATGTCTCTGCTTCACCGCTTTAGCTGTGACTTCCCCAGTCAACTGATCATCAAGTTCTTTGCCTATTTCTATCTCTTTGTTTTTAATAGCAGTAATAAGCATTCGTATGGTTTCAAGACGGAGCTGCTCCCTAGCCTTCATTGCCTTTTTCAAATCTTCGACAAGCTTTTCTTTTACGCTAACTTTTTTTAATTCCATTGGAAAAGTCCATATACTGACAACTTTTTAGTGAAGATAAGCCAGCTGATAGAGCATGTCAACTTCTACTAGCACAAGTTGTTGACCAAAACAGGCCTCTGGACTAACATCACCCTGAATGGATACACTAAAAATTAAAAAGCTTGATCCTAGCGCTGAGTGTCCTCAAAAGGCTAATGAAGGTGACCTAGGCTATGATCTGTTTGCACTAAAAACAACATCCATCCCCAATGGCACCACAAAACTAGTGGGCACAGGAATAGCTATTCAGTTCCCAGTGGGATGGGGAGGAGTTATCAAAGACCGTTCTTCAATTGCAATGCAAGGAATCTTCATCTCTGCAGGTGTGATAGATAGTGGATACCGTGGTGAAGTGCAGATTTTAATTACAAACCACTCTGGCTCAACATTTTTAATCGAACATAAACACAAAATCGCACAACTAGTCCCTATACCTACTACAGACTGGAGTCTAGAAGTGGTGGATTTACTAGATGATAGCGATAGAGATTCAGATGGTTTTGGATCAACCGGGCCATATAAGAAATAGCAACAATTTATTCAGCTTATATTAAGACCATTCTATTGTTTTTTATCTGTCTCATATCAGCGTAATTTTATTTTAATAGGGGATAACTATACTAAGTCTTCATAGACTTTTTATAATATTTGCTCCATCCCCTAGCAAAACTGTGCTTGCTAAAAGATACCTTGTTAGCTACGTGGTAAAATACAGATTATGGAAAAGTCAAAACCAAACAATAAGGTTAAGAAAACGGTTGCGCAGAATCTTGAAGGAAGTGATCCGTCTGGGACACGTAACAAGTCAAAGGTTTCACCAGCCAACAACGATGCTAGCAAGAGTAATGCTCTGGCACCATCCGACCCCCTCCAGCTTTATATCAGCAAAGCAAAAAACTACCCTGCACTCTCAAGGGAAGAAGAGTTTAGGCTTGCCAAGTTGTATCGTGAAACAGGTGACAAAGAAGCAGCCTTTATACTTGTGACTTCCAACCTAATGCTCGTTGTGAAAATAGCTTTTGAGTTTCGGACGCAATTTCAGAATATTCTTGACCTAATCCAAGAAGGAAACTACGGGCTAATGCGTGCTGTTCGAAAATTTGACCCTTTCAAAGGCACAAGGCTCTCTACATACTCAGCTTACTGGATTCGAGCCTACATAATAAAATTTTTACTCGACAATTGGCGGCTAGTTAAAGTTGGGACAACGAATATTAGGCGCAAATTGTTGTATAACCTTAAAGAAATGGAAGCAAAACTTTCCGAAGGCGGCACTGTCCCATCAGTTAAACTGCTAGCTGAACATTTTGGAGCTAGCGAAGAAGATGTAATTGAAGTCCAAAAAAGCCTCGGTGTCTCCGATGCTTCAATTCATCAGCCCATTGAAGAGGGATCATCTAGAACACTATCAGAAATTCTACCAGCTACTCACCATACTGACTATGCAAAAGACATAGATGACAAACAAATAATGAATCAGTTTCGAACAGCCATCGAAGAATTCAAAAAAGATATCAGGCCTAGCGAACTTACCCTACTCGAAGAGCGGATACTTTCAGAGGACCCTTTAACTTTGCAGGAAATCGGTGACAAGCATGATATTACACGTGAAGCAGTGAGGCAGGCTGAGGTCAGACTTTTGAAGAAACTGACAAAATACCTGCAAGGTCAGTTAGGAGAATTTAAAGATTTTGGCTTCGAACAAAGTGACTGAGTGCCACAGCCTTATAACACTCTCTCCCTTTAAGTTTGCTTTGTGTTTGAACTAAGAATATAACTGAAACAATATATTTTAATTCCAACAACTCTTTCCGCGTATATAAAAAATTTTGCTAGAGACCATGAGAGTTTATAGGCAACATAAAACAACTCATAGTAATAGATTTGTTAGACTGTATTGATAATTTTCTATAAGCACATTTCTGGAAAGACAGGCAAATATTGACTAATAAACCACAAGACAAATATAAAGTAGGCCAAATAAGTCACTCTGCCCGATGCATGGCCAGCGAAATGATAATGATCGGTTTTGAGGGTACTCGATATTCCCCAAAACTTGGATCATGTCTTAAAAATTTAAGGCCAGGAGGAATAATACTGTTTTCCCACAATATTGAAAATTCTCGACAGACAATAGCTTTAGTATCTGACTTAAAGAAACTTTTAGAGGACGTTTCTGGTTTACCTCCTTTTATTTCTGTTGATCAAGAAGGCGGCAGGGTAACACGCATTCCGTCAGATTTCCGCCACTGTGCTATTAAAGACGAGTACCATGACGCAAAGCTTTGGCCCCACAGCTTTCCAAGCTTGCGCAGTATTGGCAAAGATGGAAGTGAAGAACTTTGTGAAAGAACTCATGAATATATGGCATGTGCTCTTTCATATTTGGGGTTTAATATAGACTATGCGCCTGTCCTTGATATCGACACAAATCCAATAAACCAAGTCATATCAGACCGCTCTTTTGGCAGCAACGTTGAAAAGGTCTGCTCCCTAGGACGAGCCGCAATACGCGGGCTGAAAACAGGTGGAATGATGACGTGTGCTAAACATTTTCCTGGCCATGGTAATACCGAGCAAGACAGCCATTTTGTGCTTCCAATAGATGTAAGAAGTAAGAAACGACTGATTGAATATGAGCTGACTCCTTTTAAAATGGCTATTTCAATGGATGTGGAGTTTTTTATGACTGCTCATGTGCTTTACCCAGAGCTAGACAAAGATTACCCAGCAACCTTGTCACCAAAGATTATCAGAAACTTGTTGCGCAAAGAACTATCGTATGAAGGAGTTATTGTTACTGATGATCTTGACATGAAGGCTATCTCCGAGTCACGGACTGATAAAGAAATAGTAGAGTTGTGCTTAGCATCAGACATTGATCAATTTCTTATATGCAGAAACCCATTAAGAATGACTAATGTAAGAAACACTCTGGAATTAATGATTGATAACGGGCAAGTGGAAGAAAAGGAATCTCTAATCAAGCTGAACCGTTTGCTTCATTTGAAAAGTTTAGCAGAACAAAGAGGTTGAAAAAGATGAATAATTTACAATACAGGTGGAATCCTTATGGTAAAAACCGTTCCCACCAATTTTTTAGATATTACGGAAATAGTCCAACCATGTTCCGTGATAATTTTTTTTACTATTGCCATGCCAAACCCAGTTCCCCTTGCCTTGCCATGGGTGAACAGTGGCTCCCAAATCTTTTCAATATGTTCCGATAAAATGCCCACACCTGAATCCTCCACGCTGATCAGCGTAACTCCATCGGAAACGTTTACAGACAATCTAAGTTTTCCTCCTTTGGGCATTGCCTCCAACGCGTTTTTTGAGAGGTTTAATAATACCCTGATAATCTTACGTTTATCCATATTAAGCACAATGTTTTCTGGGCATTCAAAATAAACTTTTACCTTGTTAGGGACTATTAAATTTAACTGTAACTCTACTTGTTCAAACACATGTATGAGTTCATTAGGCTCAATTGCTAGTTCGGACGACCCGGTTTTTACAAAGTCGAACACCTCTTCGATCTGGTTATATATATTTTCGGCGGAAGACTGAACGTAATTGGAGAGTTCGAGAAATTTTGGGTTATCAGGCACACCTGAAGCAATCTGGTCTGAGCACATATACAACCGCTGAATGTCATTTCTAATATCGTGCAATATTAATGATGCAAATTCACCCACAATAGATAGCTTTTCAACCCGTAAAAGCTCTTCCCGTAACTTTGTCGCCTCAACAGCCGCGGTGATTTGGCTCGCAAAAGTTTCCAAAATGCTTTGGTCCTGCTGTGAGAAAAAATGTGGGGTTTCACTCTCAATATTTATTATGCCTACAACCTTGCCGTTGTACACCAAAGGCACGCACAATTCCGAACGGCAATTATCCACGCCTTTTAAAAAACGGGAATCCTCAGCCGTATCTGATACTAAAATTGGTTCACCTTCTACGGCTACAGCACCGCTAATGCCTTCTCCAAGCTTGATAACCATATCTGCAGCTTCACGAGGAAAACCAATCCATTTGACAGTTTTCAGATTGTTATGTTCTATCATCCTCACAATTGCATGGTCATAGCCGAGCACATTCTGAGAGATGATCATTGCCATCTCAAGCACTTCCTCAACAGTTCTCGAGGCTGCTAAGTATCTACCAAGAAAGCTTACTTTTTGAAGTTTATCTTCCATAGCCCGCACATTAAAATAGAGGTGTTCCCATTGAAATTATATGTTATTGATCAGAAAAACATGGAGATCCTCAGACACGCGTTACAGGTTTAATCCTTGCTAAACACGCCTAGCAGATAAAACACACAGCAGTAAGGAAACACCTGCACAAGCCATTATACAAGATATGCTCGAATCAAGCCTTAAGATAACAACCTTCAGCTTTCTTCTGGTGGCAAAACCTTAGTTACGTCAAGCGCATGGGGTCCTCTTGGCCCCTCAATCAATTTGAATTCCACTTCATCGCCATTTTTCAGGGATTTATATCCATCCATCTGGACGGCTGAATAATGTACAAAAATATCTGTTTCCTGGCCTTCCTCTCTAATGAAGCCGTAACCTTTAGCGGAATTGAACCACTTAACATTTCCTTTAGCCATCTAACAACCCCCTCGCCACTACAGATGATCCAATTGCTAGACTATGAATAGACTACCCTGACTTAGCAACAGTAAAAGAGAGTTCTTTTAGAGTGCCATTCACATGGAACATCTAATGACTTACAAATTATGTCAACTTAATCAAAGTTAGTCATTAACTTTTTTACTACTGTTGATCTAACTCGTTCTTTAAATTAATCAACCAACTGTTACAATTGAAGTTCAATCATTTATTATTAAGAATAACAGCACATAACCCTAACCATTTTGAGTTGATGGCTTGTTTTCACCTTAGAAGGTGTAATTTGCTTCGTTATGGTAAAATCTATTCCCAATTGAGATGACGATAAAAGAGAATATAGCGCTCGTTAAGAAACGCATGGAACAAGCCGCTCGCAGGTCTGGCAGATCAAAAGAATGCGTAGAACTTGTTGCGGTTTCAAAAAAAGCAGATATTAAAGCAGCGCTAGAGGTGTTAAATACCGATGTGTTTATTTTGGGCGAATCCCGTGTTCAAGAAGCAAAGCGCAAATTTAAAAAAATAGGTGCTGCGGCCAAGTGGCATCTCGTAGGATCATTGCAAACCAATAAGGCCAAGTATTGTCCTGGACTTTTCGACTTAATCCATTCAGTGGATCGTATAGAGTTATTCAAGGAGCTAGATAGTCAAGCCAAAAAACATGGCACTATTTTGAATGTTTTGTTGCAAGTTAATGTTTCAGGAGAAAAACAAAAGTCGGGGTGTGATCCTAACAAAGCTGAAGACATTCTTAAAGAAGCAGCACTTCTGCAATGGTTAACGGTTAGGGGGTTGATGACAATTCCACCATTATGCCCAGACCCTGAGAATAGCCGTTCTTACTACAAATCGCTTGTTGAACTTAAAATCGGACTTGAACGGAGCGGGATCGAAGAGATATCCTTAAAAGAGTTATCTATGGGAATGTCTAATGACTACGAAGTGGCAATAGAGGAAGGTGCTACACTGGTGCGCGTAGGAAATGCAATTTTTGGCAATATATGAGACACTAAATTTATTTGGATTTAAGCTTAGTACAACCTAGCCTTGTACGATTTTACGGTTTTTTTAAGGCTCTAACGACTATTCCATAACTCACTAAACGGAAAAATTACAATTGTTAAAGAAACAAGCAGTAGCTTTCATTGGCGCTGGTTTTATGGGTCAGGCTCTGATTAGAGGCTTGATCAAGTCTGGGTGCTTGGTTGCAAAACAAATTACCATTTCTGATTCTAACGAACGAATCGTCTCAGATGTTGTAAGCCAATTTAAAGTAAATGCAGCCAAGTCAAACGAAAAAGCAGTTGAAAGAGCCAGTATAGTTATTCTAGCGGTAAAACCACAAGATTTGCCATCTGTAATAAAAAGTTTAGGTAAAAAGCTTGGAAAGGAAAAGCTGATTATATCAATAGCAGCAGGGGTTACCATCAATACTATATGTGACCTTTTGCCTGAAAAAGCCAGGGTTGTTCGTGCCATGCCAAACATTGCTGCCACAATTGGAGAATCAGCCAGTGCCATCTGTTTGAGTGAAGCAGCAACAGATACTGATTTGGTTATGGCAAAAAAAATATTCGATGCAGTAGGCGAATCAGTTGTTGTGGATGAATCTTTGATGGACTCGGTCACGGGTTTGTCTGGATCAGGGCCAGCATTTGTGTTTGTCTTTTTAGATGCTTTGATCGAGGCTGGGGTTCGAAGTGGATTGACGCGTGAAATGGCTACTAAGCTGGCTAGTCATACAATGTATGGGTCTGCTAAGCTTGCTATAGAAACAGGTGAAAAACCATCCTCTATAAAAGACAGAGTAAGTTCGCCTGGTGGCACTACCTTGGCTGGTCTTTCAGTGCTTGACACAGGTACTTTTAAAAGAGAAGTATTAAAAGCAGTTGAGGCAGCCAGGAAAAGGTCAAAGGAATTGAGCAACAAGTGACTTATGGTAGTATCGTGTCATGTTTATTATAGGTAATTTTCTAATTGCTATAGCACAGGTCATTAATATTGCGCTTACATTATACTTGTGGACAGTAATAATCCGTGCGCTGATATCATGGGTTAACCCGGATCCATATAATCCAATCGTTACTTTTCTTTATAGAGTTACAGAGCCTGCGCTAAGACCGATTCAAAAGTTTATTCCAATGGCTGGAGGCATAGACTTTTCTCCAGTAGTGCTGATACTAGTAATTTACTTTATGCAGTTTTTCCTGGTAACTTCATTAATGCAGATTGGTCAAGCACTGCAATGAAAGTGAATGTGCACCAAAAGGCAATCGTTGCAACAAAAGCATGACTAATAAGATCATTAAAGTGGCCTTGGTGTTGAACGATGAGCTATCGAAGATTTGGCTACTAGGATATAATTCGTATTTATTTAAACGCGAACAGTCTGGTAAGTTAACTGAGCGACAATTAAAGGATTAATTGATTGAAACGTATATTCATAATACTTGTTGCATCCTTTCTATTCACCGGATGTGTGTGGATAGTGGCAGCTGGTAGCACTGGAACTATGGGCGCATTTGCCTGGCACGATGGCAATCTCGCCCGAAATTATGGTGAACCAATTCCAATAACTTTTGAGGCAACTCTGAACGCTTGCAAGTTGCAGGGTCTCAACGTGACATCGGCAGAACTCTATTCACATCGGGGTCGAGTGATAGTAAAAAATAGTAATGATGAAACTATAAGAATCTTTCTGGAAAAATGGACAGAGTTCGAGACTAGAATCACAGTCAGAGTGGGGTTGCTAGGGGATATAGACCTTTCCAGACAGATCCACAGCGAGGTAGCCAATAGCCTCAGATGACAGATTTTGTCCAAGTTCAAGCGTACATCTAATAAACTAGAAACCGACAACCCACTTTAATAAAGGCAATTCCTTTCAGAATGTGGGATTTATAAGAGTACTGTTCAAGTTAAAGTGTATTTGTTTTATAAAGTGATTTGGATTATTAAACTTGTCAACACAATTGAATTTGGCTTGCAGTCCACTTACAAATGAAGGTTCTGGCCATAGAATATGAGTCAAGGAGTCGCAATTGATCTTAGGGCCTTACAGTATGGTTTCAAGGCGCACAAAAAAAGAGGTATAGGCGAATATACTAGAAACCTTGTATCACGGAAGAGCCTAGCTTCACCTAAACTTGAGATTACTGCGTTTCACGATCCTCTCCTCGATACTAGCGAAGTGGAAAAGTATGATTCATTGCCATTTCCAGCACCAGCTTCGAAATTGTTTACTCCTTTCATCAGCAAAAATGCAATAAATAACATTTTTTACTGCCGCAGTTTAAACAAAGCAATGAAGCAGTGTGGTGCCAAACTATTATTTTTCCCTACACATTTGGACGTCCCATTTGGTCTAAGTCGCCCTTTTGCTGTAACTGCCCACGATTTAATCCAAGTAGCTGTAAAAGGTGAAAATGAAACAATTATGAAAAAAATTGATTTTGTTCGTCAAAAGACAGCGCTTCAAAAAGCCGTAATTATCATCTCTGTTTCCGAACATACAAAGCACGACATAGTAAATTATGCAGACATTAACCCTGATAAAATTGTTACGATCCACAACGGTGTGGGATCGCAATTTTGCCGGTTAAAACCTGGAGAAGGGGTAGACATAAACTTACCAAAAAAGTTTATCCTAAACGTTGGTGGCATTGACAAACGAAAAAACGTTGCCCTCTTATTCAATGCATTTTCGCACCTTCTTCGGCACGATCCAGAGTATCACCTAGTAATAACAGGTGAGATTGAAACCGATTCACAGTACATCGATTTCAAGAAGCAACTCAACAATATGGGGCTAGGGTCAAAAGTGATACCAATGGGGTTTGTTGACTCTCAGACGCTGGTAACACTGTACAACAGGGCAACCGTGTTTTTCTATCCTAGCCTATACGAAGGATTTGGACTACCAATACTCGAGGCCATGGCGTGTGGCGCCCCAGTGATATCAACCAATCGATCCTCTATACCAGAAGTGGCTGGAGACGCGGCAATATTAGTAAACCCAAATGATCCTAAGCTTTGCTGTGAGGCATTGCTTGATTTGTGCAATTCAAAAAATAAGCAGGGCAGTTTGCGGGACGCAGGCATTAAACAGGCAGCACTTTTTTCTTGGGAAAAATGTACTGGAGAAACATTCGACACTTTACTTAAAGCCTCAAGCTGATTCCATGCGTGTATTAGACCGATATATAATCACAGAACTTATTAAGGTTTTTTTTATCGCCTTATTTGTACTTTTCTCCGTATTAATATTAGAGAAAGTAAATTTCTTATCACATATGCTTTTAACTCAGCATGCGCCACTATTGATAATAGTAGAATTAATGCTTTTCATTTCTCCGACGTTTTTAACCCTGGCAATCCCGCTTGCAGTATTAATGGCTACACTGATGGCGTTCTCGCGGTTTTCGGCTGACAATGAAATAATTGCAATGGGTTCAAGTGGTATTTCACCTTACAGGCTATTAATTCCTGCGCTTGTTGTATCATCGGTCGCTGCTGCAATAACCCTGCTTCTAACTACCAGCATCAACCACAAAGGGAATATTGCATTTCGAACAACAGTGATCAAAATACTTCAGTCGAACTTTAATCTTGATATCAAAGAAAGGCGTTTTCATTCCAGCTTTCCTGGTCTAGTTATATATGTAAACAATAATGAAGGAAATAAGCTGAAGGGTGTTTTTATAGCTGACCATAGGCTAAGTAAGCGCCCAAAAATCATAGAAGCTGCCGAAGGAGTTATGCTTTTCTCAAAAAATAGTGAATTTATAACAATGCGGTTAACCGATGGGACTTCTCATTCGGAAACTAAAGGGGGATCATATCGTACCATTACGTTCCAGCAATATGATTTGACCATAGATTTAACTCAGAAACTTAGCGAACCTTTGGAAAAAGAAATCCCCCAGTTATCAATCACCGAATTGCGCAACCGAATAAAAACTCGAATGAATGAAGGACTATCTGTTAGCCGAGAAAGTGTTGCCTTGCACAAAAAATTTTCTATCCCATTTGGGTGTTTGGTGCTTGGCTTTATGGGTGTTTCAGTGGGATTAGTTACATATAAAAAAAGCTCGGCTAGTGGTTTCGGATGGGGAGTGTTGCTAATAGTATTGAATTACATTCTTCTCATGGTTGGACAAGGATTAGGTGAAGGGGAAAAGATTCCAGCCGCGCTATCAATGTGGGGGCCCAATGTTATTATGGGTGCCATCGGAGTATGGTTGATGATTCGAGTAACAAAAGACACTATGCCAATAATACAGGACACATCGAATAAGCTCTCCACAAAAGACAACAAGTCAAAATAGGAATCCACTAATTGAATACTTTGCTTCAGTACGACGAAAAGCTATTCTTAATAATCAACAATGATTTTTCAAGCCCTTCTTTAGACGGACTAATGTCCTTTTTTACAACAGCTGGTGATGCGGCAGGTTGGGTTATCTTAGGTCTGGTCGCAATTGTTATGACCGCTGGAAAGGACGTGGGAAGAAAATTACTTACTTTTATATTGACCGTTATAATAGCAAGTTTGATCCTACATGGTGCTAAAATGTATTTCGATAGAGACCGTCCCTTGAAAAATTTCTCTTCAAGAATCAGCAATGGAGAGGTGATAGTAAAAACACCAATTGGTCCATTATATCATGGGTCATTTCCATCTGGCCACGCCCAAGCTTCGTTTACAGTTGCAACATTCTTTGCCCTTTATTACAGGCATTACAGAGTGCTGCTATTCTTAGCTGCTGCTGCAGTGGCTTTTTCACGAGTATATTTAGGAGTGCACTACCCTTCGGATGTATTAGCCGGTGCAATTCTTGGATGGTCAGTAGCATTTATAGTATTTAAACTTGACCCAAAAACTCCCGGCCGGGCTTAATAAAGCCCGTAACCGAAAGTGATTGAGTAATTTTTTTCAACAGAGGCCCGTTACTTTGATTTTCGGAGCCATTTCCTTTTCTTCTCAACACCAGCAAGCTTGTCATGGAATTCCTTTACAACATCTGGAAAGAGAAGGTTAAACGGATGATTTGGATTCTCGGGGAGTTCTTTATACTCATCCATTATCATAGCGGCAATGTTACATTGAGCAATTGCAACACCTGGGTAAATCCTATTCATTGCTTCAATAGGGCCGTACATTATCCAATCGGCACCAAGTGACGATACAGCCTCAGTAGCAACGTCAACACCTTTGAAACCGTCTGCGTCTCCATTTACTAGTTTTTTGGCGTCCTTCATCCACATATAAACACCATTGGCGGGGCCAGAGCCTGCTGGTAGTCCATGTTTTTCTTTTATGATGCGCATGGCATTGTTGCAGATCATCGACGTAGGTAAATGCATGACCGAACAGTCACAAAGAATTGATTCAAACTTGTATGGCTCCAGTAGTGGCCACATCTTATCAAGGCATTTAAGGCGGCCGGTAGAAAAATCATCTTGAGCATCCCAAAGACCAAGAACTACGTGTTTAACACCGAGTTTAGCAATTTCTTCAATCTCTTTTGGTAAATCCTTTTCCCAAAAAGAAAGGGAGTTATAGAGATAACGATCCATCTGACCTAACTCAGCAACAGCTTCAGCTGCAGGCCGTTTGACTTTTGTCATGTAAGCATCTGACGCAAATGGCATGCCCGACTCTTCTGTTGTTTCTACAAAAAACTCAATGTACTGTTTCATCTCATCACCTGTATTGGCAACCATGTCAACCAGTGAAGGAAGTCCAGTTTTCTTCTCGAGAATCTCAAGTGCACGAATCTGTTTAACAGCCTCTTCACGATCGAAGTCAACTTTGCCTTTCCTAGAGTTAACGATCTTGTCGCCAGGCCAAAACATGTTCCCGATCATGAGGGGAGGGTTGTTACCAGGTTGTCCGCCCACGACCCTTCCACCGATTTTGCTTTCTACCTGTTCTACTTCAAATCTTAAATCAAACATTTTCCCCTCTTATCTATTTTTAAAAGGCTTAAGTGATTAGGGTACGTTTTTACAAACAAACGTCCTGTTAAGGGGCTTTGCCCCAGTCTATAATGCCTACTATATTAGGCAAAAGGCGTACCCAAAAAAAGCTAACAGTAAATTATCATCGTTATTGCTAACTATTTGTTAAGTAATACTTTATAATGCACCTTTTGTCTCCCATTTGCTGAATGGACGTAGACAACAGTAACCAAGTTACAACATGTAACAAGTTTTAAGGTGATTTAACCAAATATTAGGATTCCATGCAACCTGAAATTTACTTTCAAGTGCTGCCGACACTTATGCATATTGGGTTTAGTAACAATAAAAATGTTAATTACATCTGATAAGAATAAATAACTAGATGAACCATTCTTTTCTGAAAACATGTCAGCTACATTTATTGATCGTGTATAATCACTTTCTCATATTCTGCCGGAGTGGTGGAACTGGTAGACGCGCTGGACTCAAAATCCAGTACGGGCAACCGTGTGTGGGTTCGAGCCCCACCTCCGGCACCACCAAATGCAATAACTTGCTTATTTTGCTCCAACGCCAATTGTTTTGGGATAGCCTAGACACTTATCGTTGTATTGTGATTGGACGTATCAGGCTCACAGGAAAAATATTTGCGCAATGCAGGCTTTAACTCACCCAGAGTGTAAAAAGAGCCTGTTATAACCCAAATAGATTTGGGGTTGGAATTCATTATCGTATCTACCACTTCATTGCAGAAAGTTATTACTTGGGTAGGTATAGATGCAACTTTTTGCGCTCTGGCCAGTTTAGAAGGATCCTCCGCCCTTGGCACCTTAGGACTAAACATAGTAAATGACAACGCTACCGGCGCTAGGTTATGAAGCATTTGAGAATAATCCTTATCAGCCATTGCACCAAAAACAAAGTCAACTGATTGTAAACCAAACCTCTCTGTTAGTGTTTGGGAAAGGGCATATGCCGCTGCTGGATTATGAGCGCCGTCTAGTATTACAAGTGGATTAGTTGAAATAATTTCAAATCTGGAATTAGTTGGGACCTTTTGAAGACCAGACCTAATTGAATCTTCCCTTATTTTAATACCATACTCTTGAAGTGTATTGACTGCCTGAATAGCAGTGGCAGCATTGCTAGGTTGCATCGAACCGCAAAGACTAATTTTAGTTTCATCTAATTGAATATCATCGGATATAAAGTCGAGCGTTTCATAGTAATTTCCAATCTTTTGTCTCTGGTAAGAAAAGTTCTTCCCCATTATTGCCGTAGGAGCATGAAGCTCTTTGGCGCGCTCAACTATTCTCTCCCTAGCTAGATTATCCTGCACAGATATGACAACCGGTCTAGTTGGTTTTATTATTCCAGATTTCTCAAAGGCTATGCTGACCAAATCTCCCCCAAGATGTTCGGTATGGTCCAGGTCGATTGATGTGATGACAGAGACATGTGTGTTAACTATGTTGGTGGAATCAAACCTTCCACCTAAACCTACTTCCATTACTGCAACTGAGCACCCTTTTCTTTCAAAGTGGCAAAGGGCCATGGCAGTCATAAATTCAAAATAAGTTGGTAATATATCATTTTTTTTTGAAATGCTGTCTGTTATTGACCATACCAAGTCTGCTGCTTCAGTCTCCCCTATCATATTACCATCCACCTGTATGCGCTCCCTGAAAGTTTCCACATGAGGTGATGTGTAAAGTCCGTTGCTAATACCAGCTTCGGAAAGTATTGATGAAATCATTGAGCAGGTTGATCCCTTACCATTCGTTCCTGCAACGTGAATAACAATAATATGTCTGTGTGGATTTCCAAGTGCACCTAGTAAACTAGTTATGTTATCTAGGCCAAGTTTCATCCCCCTGTAACCAAGTGATTTTAAATATGACTCAGCTTTGAAGAAGTTGTTATCAGGCATTTCTCTTGTTTATCCAACTACTAGAAAAGTAAAGTAAAGTTCAATAGAACTCTCTGGCGCATATTGTTACAACTTTTATTTGCTTTCCCACAGAAAGTTAGTATGCAACTTCCCCACAAAAAAAGTCGAGTAATTGAGCAACAGTTAGTTTTAGTTGAAGACGTGGAACCACCATGTCCACAAAACCATGGTCTAGTAAAAACTCGGCTCTCTGGAAGCCTTCAGGTAAAGTTTCGCCTATTGTTTGCGCTATTACCCGTGGACCAGCAAAGCAAATAAGTGCATTAGGTTCCGAAATAATGACATCCCCTAGCATGGCGAAACTCGCCGTCACACCACCAGATACTGGATCTGAGAGAATAGATAAATACGGTAACTTTTTTTCTGCCAGAACACCAAGCGCAGCAGATGTTTTTGCCATCTGCATCAGAGAGAGAAGCCCCTCTTGCATTCTAGCACCACCTGAACAGGATACTAATATAACTGGCTTTTCTCCTTCGACACCTCGCTCAATCGTACGAGTAATTTTCTCACCCACAGCCGAGCCCATTGATCCTCCCATAAAATCAAATTCCATCACGGCTATCTCAACCTGTCTACTTTCCAATAGCCCTGAACCACTGATAACACCTTCTGAAAGGCCAGTTTTTTTCTGAGCAGATCCTAATCTTTCTTTGTATTTTTTGGTGTCTCGGAATTTTAGAGGATCAGCTGATGTGACATTAGCATCTTTTTCCTCAAAGGTTGCATCGTCAATAAGCAGTCTAATCCTCTCACTAGCTGATATTCTGTGATGGTGGCTGCATTTTGGACATATACCAAAGCTTTCTACCAGTTCATTGTGATAGATTATTTCTTTACACCCTTTACACTTGCACCATACACCCTCTGGGATGCGTTTTTTAAACGCAATTGATTCCAGCGGTTTTTTAACTTTAGTAAACCATCCCATTATTCTTCCTTAGTTTAGATAATCAAGAAGAACTTAGTTTCCTGTTAACTGCAGAGAGCCAAGCTTTGGCTGATGCTTCAATTACATCAGTAGAGTGACCCTTACCTGCAAACACATCATCACCAACCCTTATCCTCAGTGTCACTTCACCTACGGCATCTTTGCCTAAGGATACAGACCTTATGTTGTACGCTAAAAGCCTGCCTTGTATTCCAGTTATCCTCTCGATGGCCTTGCAAGTTGCATCTACCGGTCCATCACCAATAGCTGAGTCGGTTATCAACTCCTTATCTTTTCTTAGTGTAATAGTAGCTGTTGGAATTATATTAGTTCCAGAGTTTGTTTGTATATGTTCTAACTCGTACACTTTCACCATCTTAGTGGATGACATCTCGTCACCTACAATTGCCTCTAAATCCTCATCAAAGATCACCTTTTTCTTGTCTGCAAGGATCTTAAACTGCTCAAATGCGTTATTAATAGTTTCCTTACCCAAATTATATCCCAGACCTTCCAAATGTTTTGAAAATGCATGTCTGCCCGAATGTTTTCCTAGTACTAACTTGTTTTTTTTCAACCCTATCGATGCTGGAGTCATAATCTCAAATGTTGTACGCTCTTTTAGCACACCATCCTGGTGAATACCTGACTCGTGGGCGAAAGCATTTTCACCTACAATGGCTTTATTGGGCTGCACTGGTATTCCTGTTATGGAGATCAGAAGCCTAGATGCTTTGTGTATTTCCCTGGTGTTAATCTGTGTTTCTACTTTGAGAAAATCTTTGCGGGTTTTTATTGCCATTACCAGTTCCTCAAGAGAGGCATTTCCTGCCCTTTCTCCTATACCGTTTATCGCACATTCTACTTGGCGTGCCCCATTTCGTACTGCCTCCAGCGAGTTTGCCACAGCCATACCTAAATCGTCGTGACAATGCACAGAGATTATGGCCTTTTCAATATTTGAGACGTTCTCCCTAATCTCGGCAATTTGTTCTCCAAATTCAGCCGGGATAGCATATCCAACAGTATCCGGGATATTTATCGTGGTTGCACCTGCATCTATGGTGGCCTCAAGAATATCGTGGAGAAAGTTTCGTTCAGTCCGTGACGCATCCATGGTGGAAAACTCTACATCTTTAACATATGACCTGGCTCTCTTTACTGCCTTAACAGCCATCTTAAGTGCTTCTTTTTTAGACTTTTTCATCATTCTTAAGTGATGAGGTGAAGTACCGATAAAAGTGTGTATCCTCTTTTTACCTGCTGATTTAATTGCCTCAGCACATCTATCTATATCTTTGTCCATTGCACGGGCTAGTCCGGCAATTATTGGTCCTTTAATGGTCCTAGAAATTTTCTTTACTGCCTCAAAATCTCCAGGTGATGCCTGTGGAAACCCGGCTTCAATCACATTCACGTTAAGTTTAGCCAACTGGCTAGCCAAGGCTAGCTTTTCATCAATGTTCATAGAAAACCCTGGCGATTGTTCTCCATCTCGTAATGTTGTATCAAAAATGACTACATTGTCCCTCTTCTTAGCCATTGTTATTACCCTTTTAAACCTTTCTATATTATTGAATCCGTATTGAAATAAACAAAACAGTTCTTTGCAAGTACTGCTGCTTTATTCAGCAAGCAAAAACGGTTGTGCAGGTTGAAAACTTTATTGTGCGCCAAAAGGCGCTAGTAGGGCGCAGAGGGTATGTTCGTAAAAAAAGTATAACTTTTCCATCACCCTTGGAATCTACAACCATTCGTGGCTTTTGGCAACAAAATTTGTCCATCAATTCTACTCATTATAAAGGTAGTTTTTATCAACGAATCTATTTACTCATTATACGCAATGTGTAAGGATATCCCATTCAACTGGATAAGTTAATGAACAAAACAGCTATTATCGTCCCTTGTTACAACGAAACCAAAAGACTAAAAGAAAACCTCTTTTTAGAAGGATTACAGCGATACGAGGAAATGACATTAGTTTTTGTCGATGACGGCAGCAAAGATCGTACACTTGATATGCTCCACTCCTTAGCTAACCAAAATTCAAAAAGGATAAAAGTTATACCTTTGACACAAAATAGTGGCAAAGCTGAAGCAGTTCGAAGGGGCATGGTAAATGCCCTAGAAGAAGACTTTAATTTTGTTGGATACTTAGATGCAGATTTGTCTACCTCTGTAGATGCCATAATGGAGTTTCCCAGAATTCTTGAGCTAGCAAACGTTGAAATGGTTATGGGTTCTAGGGTTAAACTGTTAGGAAAGGATATAGAGAGAAATGTTGGTCGCCATTACTTAGGACGATTCTTCGCAACCTACGCAAGCATATGTTTGAAACTAGCAGTTTACGACACACAATGCGGAGCCAAGCTGTTCAAAAATACACCAAGAATTAAAAGTATTTTCTCAGAACGTTTCCTTACGAACTGGGTTTTTGATGTCGAGATTCTGGCTAGGTACATTATAGCTACTCACTATGAAGGAAGTAAGGACCCATCAGGCTTAATAGTCGAAAAGCCACTCAATGCTTGGAAAGATATTGGAGGGTCCAAGCTAAAGTTACCGCAGGTTCCCACAATCTTAAAAGACATGGTTGTTCTAGCCTATAGTTACTCTCCAACCATTTACAAAATCAATAAAGACTCCCAGAACAAAAGAAGTTAAGCTTCCTGTTTTCTCCCAATAATTTCTACGGGTGCTAAAACACCAGTTTTAATGTGTGACCAAACATTTGCTATTTTTTCTTTAACCGTTGGCCCCATAACTAAGTGCAAGCCCAACGGCAATGGCCCACCATTTTTCTTAATCTTGGTCGTCATGTTTTCAAAAAATTGGTTGCCGAAATCTGATTTATTAACCTCGCTCAGCACAGTAAAACCCGCGGAAGTTAACGCAGTTTTGTATTCCTGCGGAGTTGCCAAAGCACTCGTTTCTGCAATGGCAGCCCACGGTACCGGATAGTTTATGCTGCCATCCGCAACCTGCATTATATCGTAAATACCAAATAAGCCATTTGGCTTCAAAACCTTATATACACCATGCATTAGCTTAGTTTTATCTGCAATGTTCATCCCAACGTGCATCATGTAAGCAATGTCAAACTCTTGCTCACCAAACGGCATATCTAAGGCACTACCTTGAAGCAATTTTATTTTATTATCCAGCCCAACCCATTTATTAAGATTTTCACCAGTTGCAACATAATCATTTGTCAAATCAACACCAATAACAGAGCACCCATAATTTTCTACTGCAAATCGGCAGGCACCACCGATCCCACAACCAACATCAAGCACTTTGGAAGCACTGGAAATATCTAGCTTCTCCATGAAAATTTTTGTTCCTTCTCTCCCTCCAATATGGAATTCATCGACAGGGGCAAGGTCATTTATTGTTACACTGTTTTCATCCAACCCTAAAGATGCTAGCCCTTTCTTAATTGCTTGGGTTAATTTACTGTTAGCATAATGAGTGGAAACCTTGTTTTCTGAAATCATGTCCCCTCCTTTATGGGTAATCGGCGATATTATGCCAAGTATATTACACCACTTTTGAGGCACAAGAAATCTACGTGATCAATGGTCCTCATGGTTCGCCACTATACAATAATCAGCCGATCAGATTGTCCATGACAATAATTTGGTAGCCCCAAGGGGAGTCGAACCCCTGTTTTCGCCGTGAGAGGGCGACGTCCTGGGCCACTAGACGATGGGGCCAAAGAAATCCAAGTGTGAATTTTATAGCATCACAGCTTGCATTTGTCCAAAATTATTTTGTTTAAGAAGCATTTGGCGAAATTCAACAGTTTACTAGCCGCAAAAATCACAACGCAGGTTAGGGTTTCTAGCCGCTGCTGCTTCATCAAGACGAGAGCGTACAGTATTTAAGGGAGATTTTAAAAGTTTTTCCGGGTTTGATTTGGCAAGTTCTGCAATTTCTATCATTGCATCACAGAATTCATCAATGGTCTCTTTGCTCTCTGTCTCCGTCGGTTCTATCATGAGAGCACCTTTTGCTATTAGCGGAAAGTATATGGTAGGAGGGTGAAATCCACGATCAATTAAAGCTTTGGCGATGTCAAAAGTGGTAACACTATATTCATTCTGCCACTTATCCGAAATCACTAGTTCGTGGAGAGTCTCGCCCTTATATGGCATAAAATAGTGGTCTATCAGTCTTGCCCTTATATAGTTAGCGTTTATAACTGCAGCTTCCGTTGCCTCAACCAGTCCTTCGGCCCCCATGGTAAGAATATAAGAAGCCGCCCTTATTAGAACACCAACATTGCCATTAAAACTATGAACTCGGCCAATAGATTTGGGTCTAGCGAAATCCCTGATATAGCTTGTATTCTCCTTAATGACCACTGGGACTGGAAGGAACGGCTCTAGGTCTTCAGTCACTACCACTGGGCCAGCCCCCGGGCCCCCTCCCCCATGGGGGGTAGAAAAAGTTTTATGTAAGTTAAGGTGAGCTACGTCTATGCCCATATCGCCAAATTTAGTCTTGCCTATTAAGGCGCTTAGATTGGCTCCGTCACAATAAACGAACCCACCGCGATCATGTACTAGTTTCGCAATTTGAAGCATTTTCGACTCAAAGATACCCAGTGTATTAGGATTAGTTATCATTAAAGCAGCCACTGAGTCATCCATTACCTCTTCTAGCTCATTCAAGTTTATCATGCCATTTTCATTGCTGGTTAGGGTCTTCGGCTTGTATCCACAAAATATTACTGATGCTGGATTCGTTCCATGGGAAGAGTCTGGCAAAAGCACTGTCGACC
The DNA here is from genome assembly GCA_002500605.1 of Nitrospinaceae bacterium UBA7883. Lineage (GTDB taxonomy): Bacteria > Nitrospinota_A > UBA7883 > UBA7883 > UBA7883 > UBA7883. The sequence continues at coordinate 37,540 of DLRR01000004.1, forward strand.
TAGCGTTGCCTCTCATTTGTAGAGCTGCTCTAATCATCATAAGTCCGGTAAGCTCCCCATGGGCCCCTGCAGCTGGTTGGAGAGTCGCAGCAGCAAGACCAGTAATTTCACATAGCCACAGCCCAAGATCATATATCAACCCGAGGGTACCTTGAGCATGGTCATCACTAGCAAGTGGATGCAGGTTTGTAAATCCGGTAAAACGAGCTATAGCTTCATTAACTTTAGGGTTGTATTTCATTGTGCAGGAACCGAGTGGGTAGAAGTTTGTATCCACAGAAAAGTTCCATTGGCTAATTCTTGTATAGTGCCTGATAACTTCTGGTTCGGAGAGCCTGGGAAAACCTTCTAGTTCTATGCGCAATGAGTCATCTGATAGTAGCTTTCTTGGATCCATCGTAGGACAACCAAACGCAGGAAGTGAGTACCCAGTTCTTCCTTGCGATCCTCTTCCAAAAATTTCTTCCTCTTTAAAAACCAGTCCCTTCTGCGCTTGACTACTCATCATCCGCACTCCGAAAGAACTTTTACCATAGAGTCTATAGATTTTTTGTTATGGACTTCGGTTCCACACAAAAGCATGTGCTGTGAAAAATCAGGGTAATACTCGCCAAGGTCAATCCCGCCTAAGTAGTTAGCAAGCTTAAGTTTTTTATTTATAATTGCAGGATCAACAGGTGTCTTTATAACTATTTCATTAAATCGCTGATTATCATCAAGAACACTATAGCCAGCTAGCTGTGAAATTGAACTTGCTAGATAGGATGTAACAGATAAGTTTCTAATTGCAAGTTCGCGCAACCCATCTGCACCGAGCAGACTGATATGTATTGCCGCAGCAGTCGCTAACAGTGCTTGATTGGAGCATATATTAGATGTAGCTTTCTCGCGCCTGATATGTTGCTCACGGGTGGCCAAGGTCAGTACATAACCATCATTTCCTTTCACGTCCTTTGTTTTTCCAACAAGTCGCCCAGGCATCATCCGTGCGTACTCTTTTTTAACTGCCATCATTCCAAGTGCCGGGCCACCAAATGATAGAGATCCACCGAAAGACCTTCCTTCTCCAGCCACAATGTCAGCACCCTGCTGACCAGGCCCCTTTAGAACACCAAATGCCACTGGTTCGGGGGCAGCCACAATCATAAGAGCATTGTATTTATTAAGATGATCACGAATATAAGAAAGTTCCTCAATATTTCCAAAAAAATTAGGGTTTTGGACAACATATGCAGCGGTTTGGTCACAAAGAGATGTCGCTAGTTTCTCATGGTCTACAATCCCTTTTTGGGAGTCATCAATTACAACCAACTCAATATCAAGATACTTAGTGTACGTGGTAATTACCTCTCTCCAGTGTGGATGAACAAGGTTTGAGATCAACACTTTGTTCTTCCTCTTAATACGAACTGCCATTATAACTGCTTCAGCTAACGCGGACGCTCCGTCGTACATAGAAGCATTTGCTACGTCTAACCCAAAAAGAGCAGCAGTGTAGGTCTGATACTCATAGATGGCCATTAACGTTCCCTGGCTTACCTCAGGTTGATATGGTGTATAGCAAGTAAATATCTCCGCCCGTAAAAGCAACTGATCAACTGCTGTGGGGACAAAATGAGGATATGCCCCAGCACCTCGAAAGGATCTTTGCATTGGAATGCGGGTGTTATTTTCCGCTTTACTTTCCATGTGGACAAGTAAATCAGCTTCTGACATTGGATCTGGTAGTTCCAATAGATGCCTTGGTGCGTCAGAGTGGGCAGCCAAGCCGAATAGTGATTGTACTGAATCGGTGCCGATACGCTTTAACATATCGGCGCGGTCAGACTCACTAAGAGGAATATATCTCAATTTACTTGCTCTCTAGAATAAAAGCCTTGTACTCATCTACCGAAAGCAGGCTATTAATCTCTTGAGGGTCGGACATCTTTATTTTAATCATCCACCCTTTATCGTACGGGCTATTATTCACGGACTCTGGCTCGTTTTCTAGGGAAATATTCACTTCTATTACTTGACCAGAAATTGGGGAAAACAGGTCCGAAACCGTTTTAACAGATTCTGCCACACCAAAGGAATCACTTGCGTTTAGAGTGGTGCCAACTTCTGGCATTTCCACGAACACAATATCACCCAACTCATCTTGTGCAAAATCAGTGATACCTATAACTGCTGTTCCGTCCTCGCTCCTAACCCATTCATGTTCTTTAGAGTATTTGAGATCGTCAGGAAATTTCATATCTACTCCTATTGATTAAGTTGCGTTGCACCATTCAGCTAAATTACTTAGTAAATCAATATTGCCCAGATTGCAGTATTACACTCTATTTGAGTAAATTGATCTCTTATCAGTGGGTACTGCTAGCTGAGCCTTATTTGAGAGAACAACCTATGTTTTAGGCTTTTTTTTCACATTTGATTGTGTAAATGGTTTGTCGACGATAATGGCATCACACATGTTGCCACGTATGCTCACTTTCACTTTCGCTCCAACCTGACAATGCTCAGTGTTCACAAAACCCAATGCTATAGGTTTATTCAACGTTGGGCTCATTGTACCACTAGTTACCTCGCCAACCAGTTCTGAGCCAACCATAATTGGATGCCCTTGGCGAGCAATATTTCTACCTACGGTTTCAACCGCCACCAACTTTCTTTTAACTCCATGCCGATACTGGTTTACTAAAACCTCACAACCAATAAAACCCTCTTCCTTCTCCAGGGTAACCAACCACCCAAGGCCTGCCTCATACGGAGTAATGTCGTCGTTCAGCTCATGCCCGTACAGCGGAAAACACATTTCCTGGCGCAAAACATCTCTAGCTCCTAGGCCAACTGGAACCAGGCCTAAATTCTTACCTCTGTTATTGATTAACTTCCAAAGTGCTGGAGTTTCCCTCCATTCGCAAAAGATTTCAAAACCGTCCTCGCCAGTATAACCAGTGCGAGACAAAATAACCGAATATCCTCCTAACGAGCAAATAACAAACTGATAGTATTCAAGCTTACTCAAATCAGTTTTTGTCGTTTTCATCAAAAGAGCCTCAGCATTAGGACCTTGCACGGAAAGCATACCAAAATGGTGAGTTAAATCTTTCACCTCCACTTCTGGAAAATGCAAAGCTTGGTTTGCAAGCCAGCTAACAGCCCTTTGTGTGTTGGTGGCATTTAAGCAAAGAAAATATCTTTCAACACCTACCCGGTAAATTAGAAAGTCATCTAGTATACCGCCATCATCATTTAGCAAGGTCGTATATTGCACTCTACCCTCTTCCAAAGCAGTAACGTCATTTGAAGTGGTGTATTGTAAAAGTTCCAATGCATTCCGGCCATAGACCTGTACTTCGCCCATGTGTGAGATATCAAACACACCTACTCTTTCTCTAACAGCTCTAGCTTCATCCATTATAGATTTATAACTGAGAGGCAAGAGCCATCCGTGGAACTCAATCAGTTTGCCAGCGAGATCAACATGAGTCTGATATAACGGCGTTTTAATTAGTGATGGCATTATAGTAATATCCTTTGATACCTCTACCCAAAGCATGGACTTTATGATTACTCAAACTTATAATAAAAATAAACTATAGACGACTCAAAAGCAACCAACCACTTAGAGGCTTGGCTGCTATCATAAGACTGCGGTTAGTTATGAAAGAAAATGATGGTTTCTCACGTAGAAAGTACAAACGACTCACTCAAGTTGGATTGCCACTAGAAAGCATGCTTAAGGCAATCAGGCAAACAAATGTTTTACTGATTGCAAAAATTATAGACGATTGGGAAAATATAGTCGGTCAGAGACTTTCAAAAGTATCCGCTCCGCAGTTGCTATCAAAAAGAACTTTAAAAATAGGAGTCAGCCAACCAGTTTGGGTAGATGCAATGCTGTACCATAAAGCAGATATACTAAAAAAAATTAACGATCTATTTGCTAGTCCGATTGCAGATGATATAAGAATTGCATTTCAACCAAACTTTTCCTCGTTAAAAGAGAACAACTCATTAAAAAAACCACACTCAAATACAAGTTATCAGGAGCTTAAACTTACTAAATCTGAAATTTATTCTATTGAAGCGATGATATCAGACGTACCGGACTTACAATTACGTTCTACTATTAAACGGGTTATTCTTAAGGACTACTTGGCTAAGAAAAAGAGACCAAGCGAATGATTATAAACAGAAAAAATCTCTTAATATTATCACTGTTGTCCGTAATAGTGTCCTGTACTCCTGCAGCATTCTATGACAAGGGAAAATCCAGTTTAGTGAAACGGGACCAAAATAAAATAAATCAGTCCACTCCTGACCATTCAGTAGCCTATTATTACTATACCCTTGGTATGCTTTTGGAAAAAAAAGCTAAGTACAACGAAGCGATAATAAACTATCAGATGGCAATAGATTCAGACTCATCGCTTTTACAGGCTTATGCTCGATCAGCAAAACTTTTGTTACGCACTGGAAAAGCTGCAGAGGCAATGGTGGTTGCAAATGCTGCCTTAACAGTTAATTCTAATTTTATTGATGCTTTAAACATTACTGCTGGTGTTTACTCTAGTCGGGGCGATAAAATCAATGCTATCAAAACGTACAGAAAGCTTGTGGATTTGAATCCAAAGGCAAAAAATACGAGGCTTTTGTTAGCTTTAGCTTTCTACAAGGCTGGTAAAATGGGCAAAGCCGCCAATACTTTAGACAGTCTTCGAAAAGACTTTCCTAAAGATATCCTGAGCCACCACTATAAAGGCAGGGTATTCATTCATGAAAAAAAATGGAACCTTGCCATCAAAGAGTTTTACGACTTAGTTAAAGCACAACCTGACTTTACCCCTGCCCAACTCAACCTTGGTTGGTTATATGAGGTTAAAGGAAGTCATAAAAAGGCCCTTCAAGTATACAATCGTTTGTCAAAAAATAATCCATTGATTTTACACTTTGTAGAACGTGTAAAAAAAACCATAGCTGCCAGCAAAGAAGAAAAGAAAAAAGCTGGAACTTTACTGGCGGAAAGACCGCCCGAAGACATGGATATTAACATGCGTTTTGCCCTAACATACATGCAACTTGCCGATAGAACTGGAAACATAGAAAACTATAATAGATCCTTAGAGTTTCTCCAACTCTATCGAGTTCATAGCCCTGATGATAAACAAGCACTATTTTATGTAGCCAATGTTTTTGAACGCCTAGGTCTTTTTAACTTAGCTGTTGAAACCTGGAAAGAGCTTGCTAAAACCGACAGCACTAAAGCCAGAGATATGTATTGGAAAATTGCTGAAATCTACGAAAAAATTGGCAAAACAGAAGAGGGGCTCAAGTACGCCATAAAAGCCATAGAATTAGGACCTAACGAGCCAGAGATACATTACTTCACAGGAGTGCTATATAACAGGGTTAACAAAAACTACCTGGCAGAGAAGTCATTATTAAGAGCTGTTGAGCTAAAGCCGGCGGACGAAAAATATTTTTTCTATCTCGGAGTGGTTTATGAAAAACTTGGAAAATTTGACGAGTGCATCTCTGCAATGAAGAAGGCCATAGAGCTAAAGCCTGACCATGCAAACGCACTCAATTATCTCGGGTACATCTATGCTGAACAAGACGAAAACCTTGTTGAGGCTGAAAAATATCTTTTAGCTGCACTTTCTTTAGAGCCTAACAACGGGTACTTTATAGATTCTTTAGGATGGATATATTACAAACAGAAAAAACATAGCAAAGCACTTTATTGGGTTTTGACAGCTGTTCGGCATATTCCACCAGACCCAACCGTTCTTGAACACCTAGGAGATATTTACACTTCGCTAAACAATCCTTTTGAAGCAGTTAAAGCATACGAGGGATCGCTTAAAGCAGCAGAACCAAACGGAGATAAACAAAAGCGTAATTCCATCCTAAAAAAGCTTAACAAGGTTAGAAAACAATCTTTGCAATAATAAAGCTACATTTCAATGTCAAGAATCCTAACAATTTTCCTGTTCATTGCATTAAATTCGTGCGCCACTGGCTGGCAATACACTAAAGTACCTCTTGACTCTATCAAATTCGAAAAATTAGAAAACCTCGATTCTGTTAAAGCTGTCGGCAATCTAAGGATGGAAGGCACGTTTGGAAAGTTTTCTGGAACAATTTTATTAGCGACAAAAGGATCTATGTTCCGTTTGGAAATTTTTCATAAAATAGGTAAGGTTGTTTTAGCCGTAGTTGGCAACAGCAAAAAAATAGTAGCAATTAATTTCAATGACGGTCAGAAAAAAATTTATTTGGACAAAAAGATTCCTCTTTTTGGATCGATCAGCATCCCAGTTGAGTTAATACAGTCACTTGTCACGGGAAAAGTACCACCACTTGGAACAATAAAAAGGGCTTGGAAACAAAATGAAATGATAATAGTGCAGGTAGAAAACCCCAACATAAAATTAATTTTTAACAAAAGCCTAAAAAATATCCAATTTTTCGATAAATATAGTGACAAAGTTGAAATACTGCTAAACCCACAATTCGTAGGCAATGTGGGCGAACATGTCAGGTCAGTGGAAATCAGGTTTAAAAGTGGTAAGGCTTGGATTGATTGGTTTCGAGTTGCGACCTCTCAATTGTTACCAGATGATTATTTCGAATATGACAAAATGTTTGAGATGGATAGCGTGCTAGCAAATTAACAAAGCTTAGATTATTGACAAGTAAAAACTATTAACTGACCTGGACTAACAGCTGCAGCCCCAGTTTTACGTGCATATTGTAAACCATCTATTATCTCGTCATATCAAACTACTAAATTTGGAGTTTCAAGCCATCGAAAGCCATGAAAACGTTTTTTGGGAGTATCTTTAATGTTTTGGAATATCCTAGATTATGATTTACATGAGTAATAAATGCTTTTTGGGGACATATTTCATCGATGGCTTCAAGAGCTCTTTCCAATGTAAAGTGGGTCGAATGCCTTGGCATGCCAAGAGCACCGATAATCAAAGTATCCAAATTTCTCAATTTTCTCTTGGAGTCGTTTGGTATTAAAGAACAGTCAGTAATATAGGCGGTATCACGAAATCTGTACCCAAATATCGGGAGATTGCCGTGCATCACGCTAATCGGAATCATATCCACACCTCCAATACAAATCGGACCGTCTATTGGGATCAGCTCCAAATTTGGTTTACCACCGCCCTCCAGTGGGGCTTCATCAAAAATATAATTAAACATTTTTCGTATTTTGTCCAAACTATCCTTAGGTCCATAACATGGCAAGGAGTGTTTTTGAATATAATTATAACTGCGTAGCTCATCTATACCATGGATATGATCAGCATGGTGGTGAGTATAGAAAATTGCATCTAGTCTAGCTATTCCAGCCCGCAATGCCTGTTGACGTAAATCTGTGGAAGTATCTATCAAGATACTCTTACCTACAACATTCAAATATACTGAAGATCGCAGCCTCTTATCCTTTGGATCGCTAGACTTGCACACCATACAATTGCAGCCAATGTTTGGTACTCCCGTGGACGTACCAGTTCCCAGAAATGTTAATTCATCCATATTCGCCAATCCAGTTTCGCCAACTCAATCCAAATAAGTGATTTTCCCCTGTATAAAAATACTCAAGAATGGATATGAACCGTTATTATTATTTGCAAGTTTTTTCCTCAATCTATAGAATTAACTATCTTTAAGTGTATATAATACTTGATATTGTTACACTTTGAACTATACATGATAAATCATGAATTTTGCGCTCAGATCTAATTATAGGAATAAGCAAAATGAGCGAGATAGTTGGAATTTTCGGTAGGCAAATATTTGATTCTCGAGGTAATCCGACCATAGAGGTGGATGCGGCCTTGGAAAGTGGTGCCTTTGGCAGAGCAGCTGTCCCATCAGGGGCGTCTACTGGGTCTCGTGAAGCGTTGGAGTTAAGAGACGGAATAAAAAGTAAGTTTTTTGGCAAGGGTGTAAGCAAAGCTATAGCAAACATCAACACAAAAATAGCACCAAGTCTTTTGGGTCAGGAGGGATCTGACCAGGCCATCATTGACAAACACATGATCGATATGGATGGAACAAAGAATAAAAAGATGCTTGGAGCAAACTCCATGCTTGGTGTTTCTATGGCGGTGGCAAAAGCAGCGGCTGATGAGGTTGGGCTTCCTCTCTTCCGTTATATTGGCGGAAGCAATGCTAAAGAGCTTCCCTTGCCAATGATGAACATCCTTAATGGTGGCACCCACGCTGACAATAATGTAGACATTCAAGAATTCATGATTATGCCAGTTGGTGCTAGAAGTCTTAATGAGGCCCTACTTTTTGGATCAGAAATATTCCATAGTCTTAAGTCAGAATTAAAGAAAAGAGGATTAAACACATCCGTGGGTGATGAAGGAGGGTTTGCGCCTAATCTAAGAAGCAATACCGAGGCTATAGACCTTATATTAAATGCTATAACTAAAAAGAAATATAAGCCAGGCAAAGATGTTTTACTAGCCATAGATGCTGCGGCATCGGAATTTTACATAAATGGCAAATACATTATGAAAGCTGAAGCACGCCCTAAAAAGAATACAGATGACATGATTCGTTTTTATGAAGATCTTGTTGAACAATATCCAATTGTTTCAATAGAAGATGGCTTAGATGAGAACGACTGGAAAGGCTGGGGCACACTGACCGAAACTCTCGGTGAAAAAGTTCAACTAGTTGGTGATGATTTGTTCGTCACTAACACACAGTATCTAGAGAAAGGCATTGCTACTGGCGTAGCTAACTCCATTCTGATAAAAGTAAATCAGATTGGGACATTGACCGAAACCCTTAATGCAGTTGAAATGGCTCAAAAAGCCAATTATACGGCAGTTATAAGCCATAGATCTGGTGAAACGGAGGACTCTACCATAGCCGATATTGCAGTAGCTACGAACGCTGGGCAAATTAAGACTGGCTCGATGAGCCGCAGTGACCGTATGGCTAAATATAACCAGCTTCTGCGCATTGAAGAAGAACTAGGCCCTGTTGGGATTTTCAATGGAGCAAATGTTTTCTACAATTTATAGTAACACCTGTTTAGACGGGCTACTTTGGGATAGCAAACATTTGATGCCTATTGGACACATTGTTTTACGCTTTCATTCAACCCAACAGTCTCTTAACTTAAATGGAATATAGTTTGCGTTTAACATCTGAGGCTAAACTTAATGGATACTAAAATTGGCCAATAACAGAGCTGTAACAGTTTTTACGATCTCTATCATTTTTTTCATTTTAACGACTACTTTAGCTTATTACAAAGAAAATGGAATTCGTACAATGCTCGACCTTAGCACTGAAATCGAGAATATCAACTACGAAATAACCATGCTTAAACTAGAAAATAGAAAGATTGAAATGGAGAGAATGTCTCTATACCAAAAAGGTTTACATGTTGAGGCAATGGCTAGGGAAGATTTGGGCTTGGTGAAAAAAGGAGAAGTTGTTTATGAATTCATTGAAACCAATGGATTAGTGAATACAAATCAACGAAAATAGGGATCCTAAATAGGCTTAGCGTCCAGCAGGTAAATATTAGCTATTCGGTTTGGTTAATTTTATTTTTTCGTTTTATCAGTCCTCCGTTTTATAGGTTCCTACATGTCACTGTTCTATAATTTGTCGTTCGCAATATCGCAATTACTGTAAATGTTTTGACAATATGACCTTCAATCTGTTAGAAGTATCCGGTTACCCGTGATAAAAGGAGAAAGAGGAATATAAACCATGGCATTGATTAGGGAGCGCAAGCAGGAAGTTATAGGCAAATTCCGCACCAATGAAAACGACACAGGCTCGTCGGAAGTACAAATTGCCCTACTAACAGAGCAGATAACCTCACTTACGGAACATTTTAAAAGTCACAAAAAGGATTTTCACTCCCGTAGGGGCCTTCTTACAATGGTAAACCGTAGACGCAAGCTACTTGACTATGTAAAAAAGAAAGAGTTTGTTCGCTATAAAACCATTATTGAGACTTTAGGCCTCCGACGATAACGCTGCCAAAACGGGGTAATCCTTCAGTGAAAGAGCCCTTACAAACTCGCGGTCCCAATATGAATTACCTTCACGAACTCATAAATTAGAATCTCATTACACCAAACGCACCTATTTTGTTTTAAAGGATGTATAAGAAAATGCAAGCAGAAAGAGTAGAACTTCAGATTGGTTCAAAAATATTATTTATCGAAACAGGGATACTTGCAAAACAGGCTGCTGGCTCTGTTGTTGTTGGTATTGAAGAAACCATCATTCTTTGCGCCGCCACTGCAGAGGAAAACCCAAGAGAAGGAATAGACTTTCTCCCTCTAACCGTTGACTATCGTGACAAAACTGCCGCTGCGGGTCGGATACCTGGTGGATTTTTCAAAAGGGAGGCTAGACCAGGGGACCACGAAACACTCACTTCCCGGCTAGTAGACAGAACAATCCGACCTATGTTCACTGACGGTTACGGAAATGAAACTCAGGTTATCATCAATCCTCTATCTTTCGATTATGAAAATGAAACAGATGTGCTAGCGATTACCGGTGCATCTGCTGCACTAGCAATCTCACACTTACCTTTTAACACACCCGTTTCAGGCGTACGTGTTGGCAGGGTGGATGGAGAATTTATCTGCAATCCAACATTGGATGAACAATCAAAGTCGGATATGAACTTAATTGTCTGCGGGACAGACCGTTCTCTTGTAATGGTTGAGGGTGGAGCGAATGAAGTTAGCGAAGCTGAACTTGTATCAGCCCTTGAATTTGCCCATGGGTGGATAAAGAAAATCTGTCAAATTCAAATGGAGCTGATGAAAAAGGTTGGTAAAGTGAAGATGGAGATAGAAACTATTCAAGAAATTCCAGAAATCGCTGAACTGGCTCCAAAATTAGAAAATAAGTTAAAAGAGACGGTCATGACCAGCGGCAAACAAGAGCGTTCCAAAGCTCTTAAAGAGCTTAGAGACGTTGCCATCAAAGATTTAACTAGCGAAGAAACCGAACCTGTGAAAAAGGAAGCTTACAAGGAGGCCTTTAGTAAAATACAAAAAAACTTCGTCCGAAACATGATCTTAAATGAAGAAGTGAGGGTTGACGGTCGCGCCCTTAACGAAATCCGGGATATTTCTATTTCTGTGGACGCACTACCAAGAACACATGGTTCGGCGCTGTTTACCAGAGGAGAAACCCAAGCCCTAGTAACGACTACTCTTGGCACTGGCCAAGACGAACTTACGCTGGATAGATTGGGGGGACGCTCCACTAGGCACTTTATGCTACATTACAACTTCCCACCTTTCTGCGTTGGAGAAGTAAAACGCATCACCGGGCCAGGTCGAAGAGAAATAGGTCACGGTACTTTAGCAGAAAGGTCCATGGATCCAATACTACCTTCCCATGAGGATTTCCCATACACCATTAGGGTTGTCTCAGAGATTTTGGAGTCTAATGGATCGTCCTCGATGGCAACAGTGTGTGGAGCTTCTCTATGTCTTATGGACGCAGGAGTTCCCATAAAGTCTCCAGTAGCAGGAATAGCCATGGGCCTAGTAAAAGATGATAAGAAAGTCGCAATTCTTTCCGACATACTTGGACTGGAGGATGCGCTAGGCGATATGGACTTCAAGGTTGCGGGAACCAGAAACGGAATAACTGCTGTGCAAATGGATATAAAAATTGATGGACTCGATGTGGAGTTAATGACCAAGGCTCTCAGCCAAGCCAAGGAAGGTCGAATACATATTCTTGACAAAATGGATGAAGCCATATCATCACCACGCAAAGAACTCAATCCTAATGCCCCACGTATTCATACAGTTCAAATTAACCCAGATAAGGTTCGCGACCTTATTGGGCCAGGTGGAAAAGTCATCCGTGGTATAGTGGCCGATACAGGAGCCCAAATTGATGTGGATGATGAGGGAAATGTAAAAATATTTGCTAGTGATGGGGATAAACTAGAAGCAGCTGTAAGCATGGTTGAATACATAACTCAAGAAGCAGTAGTTGGAAAGGTTTACGACGGCATAGTCAAACGGATCACGGACTTCGGTGCTTTTGTTGAGATTTTCACTGGCACCGAAGGCCTTGTACACATAAGCCAGGTAGCTAATTTTCGAATCAACTCTCTGGAGGATATTTGGAGCGAAGGCGATCAGATTCCTGTCAAAGTAATAGAAGTAGACCCAACGGGCAAGATACGTCTATCGTTCAAAGAAGCCGTAGCTGGAACCGACAAGGAAATTATTGATACGGGAGATCAAAGCTCTGGTTATGAGCGTGACAGGGATCGCGGGCGACGTGCGCCTAACCGTGGTGGTGGTAGGGGTGATAGAAACAACCGACGTTAAAGGTATACCGGTAGTAGTTGAACAGCTACCATTTTTCCGTTCAGTGGCTTTTGGTATCTGGATATTCGCTGGATCCAGAGACGAACCGGATAAAAAATCGGGTTTGTTTCATTTTCTAGAACACCTGGTCTTCAAAGGTACAAAAAAAAGGACCACTAACCAAATTGCAGTTGAGATTGACAGGCTAGGTGGAAGAATAGATGCCTTTACTTCTAGAGAGATCACCTGCTACTCGGCTCATGTGGTGAGCGAGCATGTGGAAAACGCATTTGAGCTAATTTCTGACCTAATGCTAAACCCGCAATTCCCCGAAGATGAAATTGAGCGAGAGCGTCAGGTAATATTAGAAGAAATTAGATCCATCGCAGACAACCCGACAGAGTTGATTCATGAGCGACTTTATTCTGCTAAATGGTTGGGTCATCCGCTTGGAAGATCTATTGCTGGTAACTCTAGCACGGTACTATCTATAAACAGAGATGACCTGCTAAGGATAAGAGATGACTTTTATAAGCTGCCCAGGATAATTATTACTGCAGGCGGCGATATAAACTTAAAAAAAATGTCATTATTGGTTGAACGTTATTTTGACCTGCCAAAAGGTTTGACTGTTAAAAGAGCAAGAATGGACATAAAATCACGCGGAGTCCTTGAGGTAGTAGACAAACAACTAGAACAGGCACATTTACTATTTGCTACAAATGGCCTGGAAATTGATGATAGCCGACGCCATCAGCTCTCCATTCTCAATCTGATTTTAGGTGGTGGAGTATCGTCACGACTATTTCAAACTATCAGGGAACAACGCGGCCTAGCATATACAATCTACAGCTTTTATGACCAGTACTCAGAAGGTGGCATGTTTGGTGTTTATGCGGCATGTGCAGTTTCAGCCTTACGAGAACTGTGGGGAGTCTCTAGAAGTGAAATATTAAGGCTTATTGAAGATGGTCCTACCGAAAAAGAGGTTGAAAGGGCCAAGCTTCAAAGCTCAGGTAATATCAAAATGTCTATGGAGTCACCAAATACCCGCATTTCCCAAATTGCCTACCAATTACATTATTTTGGAGAAATTATTACTGAAGAGGTGATGATAGATAATGTCATGTCAGTCACGGCTGACCAAGTCAGGCAGCTTGGCAGGGCACTTTGGACTGAAGAAAAACACTATACTAAGGTCGCTCTTGGCCCACTCTGTGAAAAAGAGGTATCATTTCTTTCATAATAAAAACTGGCATGTGGACAAGTGTAACTTATGCTTGTATCAGCCTTAATTATCCTTTACATTATTCCGTTTTGGTAATTAACAAAGGTTGGCAATGCTGACTAGATTAAGAAGATTAGTGCTAACATTAAAATACATCGGAGCAAATTATGACAGCTGATAAATCTAAAGTGGCCATTATAACAGGAGCTTCCAGTGGAATAGGGAAAGCCGTGGCTGATCTTTTTGCACATAAGGGTTATTCTCTGATGCTAGGAGCAAGACGAATTGACCGGTTAGAAAAGTTGGTTAATACAATGAAAAAATCAAGTTCTGGTAAAATATCATTTTGTGAGCTTGACCTCACGTCCACTGATTCATGCGTAGACTTTGCCGTCAAAAGTTTAAAAGAATTCAACAAGGTAGATATAGTTATCAACTGTGCCGGAGTTGCTCTTGGCCGTGAAACTGCTGAGGCAGCTAATCCTTCCGAGTGGGAGAAGATGATCCATACAAACTATTCTGGGCCTATCCGCCTTTTCCGGGAGCTTTTACCAGCAATGAAAGAACTGGGGGATGCTCATATAATAAATATTGGTGCCTTGGCTGCGTTGCACCCTCATCCCGGCTCTGTTATTTATGCTTCAGCTAAGGAGGCTATGCGAATGTTTCTTAAATGTCTACGTGAAGACATGCTAGGCTCTGGCATAAGAATTACAAATATCGATCCTGGTATTACAAAAACAGAATTTGCACTGGTTCGTTTCCGTGGAAATGAAAATGGCGTTTCAAAAATGCTTGAAGGTTTAAGTCCGCTTGAAGCAGTTGATATAGCAGAGTGTGTTTGGTTTGCGGCCAGCAGACCAAAGCATGTGAACATAGACCAGATAACTGTTTTGCCAACAGACCAGTCCAGCCCTACGAGGCTACATAGGACAACATAGAAAGTAAGATTAAATTCTGTTACCTCCAATATTTAATTCCTAAAGATGGAGGAAGTGCTTTTGAAACCGCAAAATACAAGGAAAAGCTCAACTTCCTTACTTGTTGTTCTATTGGTAGCAATTTTTCTTAGTGCATGGACACTATACTGTTGGAGCCAACATACTAAAGTAGTTTCCCCTGACCTAGTAAAACTCAATAATCTTATGCGGGCACGCACTTATAAGTGCTCTAATCGCAATATGGATAAAGAGTGCAAAAGAATAATCAAGGAGATTAGCAATTTGAACAAAAAAATGTTAAATAACAGGACGAAGAAAACAAAATAGTTTCGGTGTTTAATTAATTAGTTTGTAGTGGAGGTTCATTGTTCAACATCCAGTTTAGTCAACAAGGCACCATATCCATCTGATCTGCGCGCTAAACATTGGTATTTTGGTAAATAATACTGGCATTATTCATTAACAAATTAATTATAGACATTTTGATACTTTATGAAGTCAAGAAACAATGACCTATTGTAAAAAATTAATTCTTGCATCAAGTTCCCCCCGAAGATCTAGCCTTCTTAATGAGTACGGCTACCAATTTGAAGTAATTAAAAGTGGGGCACTAGAAAGCATGGACAAGAGTATAGGGGCAGAACGTTTAACACGCCTTAATGCTCTAGCAAAGGCCAACAACGTGGCCAGATGGAACCGGGGAAGGCTAGTTCTTAGCGCTGACACTTTAGTTGCTTTAGGTAATGACATCCTAGGTAAACCAAAAGACGAAGACAGCGCAATTGAAATGTTGTGCAGGTTGTCAGGAAGAGCACATACTGTCATCACCGCAGTGGCGTTAGTTTGCTGTACCAGAGCGATAAAAAACGTGTTTTCAGTTAAATCAAAACTGAAATTTGCTGACATACAAAAAAGTTGGATTATAGAATATGTAAAAGCGGGTGAACCAATGGACAAAGCAGGCGCATATTCAATAGAGGGTGAAGCTAGCCAGTGGGTTGAAGAAATTAGCGGGAGCAAAACAAACATAATAGGTTTACCGATGGAAGTTCTTGCTAAAGAATTAATTGGCTTAGGTTACGCAGGGGAGATTAATGTAGGTTGGGAATAATTATAGGCTTAACAGGTGGGATGGCAAGCGGGAAAAGCCTTATCGCGAATTACTTTGGCAATTTGCGTTGCAAGATCATCGATTGTGACAAATTATCAAAAGATATAACTAGCCAAGGAGGGGCAGGCATAGCCTCAATATTGGAATCTTTTGATAGAAGTGTTATTGGGAAAGATGGGAGCCTTGACCGGCGCCGTATGGCGGAGATTGTTTTTTCAAATAAGGAAAAACTGAAAAAGCTAGAAAGTATTCTGCACCCAATAATTGAAAAGAAGGTGTTCCAAATAGCAAAAACATATTGGAATACCAGCCCAAATTCAATTGTGATCGTAGATGCGGTGGTGCTTTTTGAAAGCGGGTTATATAAAAAGCTGAATAAAAATATTGCTGTCATATGCAAAAGAGATATCCGCATAAAAAGGGCAATGGAAAGAGATAGCAATTCAAGAGCGTCGATCGAGCTACGAATGAAGAACCAATCCACTGATGAAGAAAAAAGCACTCTTGCCGATTATGTGATAGTGAACGAAGGAACAAAAGAAGAGGCACTCAACCAAGCAAAAAAAGTTTATAAAGATTTGCTTATTATCTGACAACTGATTCCCAAAAAAAATTTAGCAAAATGGAGTTGGATCTTAGATTTTTAGCTGAGCAGTTTGGCTAACTCCACTCCTGGGTCATCCCCCTGCATTAGCGACGAGCCAATCAGGAAACCAGACACGCCTGCACTTCTTAGTTTATTAAGATGACCCTTGTTGGAAATACCACTTTCACTTACTATCGTTACATCTGCTGGTAATTTTGGAGCTAGATTGAGACTTGTGTTCAAATCAACCTTCAGATCTGGTGCATAAAAGTCACGGTTGTTTATCCCAACTAATTTTGGCTGTACAGGTTCAACTAAGCGCCATTCATCCTCGGAGTGAACTTCCACAAGTGGCTCGATACCAATCGATAGTGTATATTCGTAAATCTCTCTAAATTCACTACAGCTCTCATGGTTGATGGCCATCAATAAAACAACATCAGCCCCCAAGGCTGCTGATTCAGCCACTTGCCATTTATCAACAATAAAATCTTTACGCAGCACAGGTATAGAAATAGCCGATTTTACAATGGGGATATAAGCACTTGATCCAGCAAAAAATCGGCTTTCAGTGACTACAGAGACAGCCGCCGCTCCCGCTAATTGGTAGGAACGGGCAATCGAAGCTGGGTCGAAGCCCACTGGCTTAAAACAGGTGAAGGGTGAAGACCTTTTTATTTCTGCTATAACTCGGAATCCATCATTCTCTTCTGCCATGGCAGTAATAAGCGGAAATGCTCTGTCTCTACAAGCAACCTTCTCCTCCAAATCTCTAAGTGAATAAGTTTCTTTTAAAAATTTCACCTCTTCTCGCTTATATTCAAGTATTAAGTCGATAGTTGGGTTTTTCTTCATTTTAATTTTCTTGCCTTACTCAAGACATTATTGGCGAGGTTTTGTTTTGTAAGTTGACCGCACTCCACATTATTTTTCTCACCTCTCCATTTCATAGTGGATCTTGAAACAGGGCAGAGTTATATCGATCAGCCTGCAAGCACTTTAAACTATTCCCATCGGCTTTCACAATATAGTTACTATTTAACAAGTTATCTTCTGTTGTATTAAAAAGTTCGGATGCAATTAATCAAGACAATATTATTAAAAGCCTATAGAGCTAATGCACAACCAAACGTAACATTTGTATGAATGAATGCCCAGAAAATCTTATTTACACACTTTGAAAATCAATATTTTCACCAAAAAAAATGGTAAAAAAGGATTGTAATTAACTGTTAATGTATATACACTAGTAGCAACTTACATAAAATTGTTATTAAGCTTTGTGACAACAATTAAAAAATCTGGTCGTGTAAAGGTTGAATTCAAGAACTCTAGGTATGCTGATAGCAGCTTAAAGGAGAGATTGACCGAGCTGCAGCTCTACTCAAAGTATGCTGGCATTGATCTTAGTTCATTTCGAAAGTCTCTATCTACTGCTAAGGTGCTGCCAGGGAATCAAGGGGTTGAGCAACACTCAGGAGGAAAAATTGTTGTTGAGCTTGATGCAAAAACAGCTATTCAAGTTTTAAAGCTGGTTGATGGGTATCCCGTATTTTCAACATGGGATATCAAAGTTTCAGAACTAAACGATTCAAAGGCGAAATCCAAAGTTATTAACAAGAAAAAGGAGACGAGAATGGCAGTTAAGAAAAAGAAGGCTGCGGCGAAGAAAAAGAAAGCTGCACCTAAGAAAAAGGCTGCAGCGAAGAA
>DLRR01000018.1:0-3725 GCA_002500605.1 Nitrospinaceae bacterium UBA7883
ATACTCTATAAAAACTCTCCCACTATCTATGTTTAACTTTTTTCTGGTTGGAGCTGGGGATATATTGCACATGCCCCCATATTGCTCCTTGATGAGGCGACGAACGCCTTGGACTATGAAACAGAAAAGAAGATTTATAATAACTTACTCATGATTAGTCATGAAAAAATTATCATTGTTGCAGTCCATCGTCTTTCTGCAATAATAGATTATCCGCAGATCATTTTTATGCAAAACGGTCATATTAGTGAAATAGGAACTCACAGCGAGCTAATGGCCGTAAGTGGGGGTCTACATGGTACAGGAACAAGAGAAAAGTAAGGGTAATTAAGACGATAATGGTCAATCCTGATTTAAAGGCCATTGCGAATACGAACATTCATCGTGTTTATGGCTCATCAGTGCTACGGCAGGAATTAAATCCTGAGTTTATTAAATACAGGCGATTATGGGATGAACAACCGATAAAAATGCAACATGGTACTTTCCCACTATTTTTAGATATTGAAGTAACCAACATTTGTAATCTTCGGTGTAAGTTTTGTGCCACAACTTATTTAGGCAATGATGTTAGTCGTGGTAATATTGATTCCGCATTGGTGAAAAAAATAGTTAATGAAGGCTCCAAATTTGGGCTTTACGGAGTAAAATTCAACGATCGTGGCGAGCCGCTAATGCACAAAGATCTTCCAGAAATGATTGCTTATGCTAAGTCAGCCGGACTGACAGATATCTACTTTAATACGAATGCATTGTTACTTGATAAACAAATGACCGAAAGGATATTGAATGCAGGTCTTCAGCGAATTTCAATTTCATTTGAAGGCCATACAGCAAATATATACGAGAAATACCGGATTAAGTCATCCTATGAACAGGTTGTTTCAAACATAAAAAGTTTTCGCAAAATACGTGACTCCTTAGGACTCGAAACACCGAAAATCCGTATTCAAACTGTACGGGTGAAAGAAATGGATGAAGAAAATGCTATTCAAGATTACATTGACTTTTGGTCATCAACAGCAGATGAAATTTGTGTTATCGACTATAAAGATGAAAAACATGGTAACAGCAAACGACTTATAGACTTCCCATATAAATGGGTATGTCCCCAGCTTTTCCAACGAATGGTAGTATGGTGGGATGGAAGCATTCTTCCATGTAATGAAGATGACAAGGGTAAACTGATCCTTGGAAATGTTAGTGAGATGACTGTTGCTGAAGCATGGAATTCGGAAAAAATTAATTTCCTGCGCAAAACACATAAAGACGGTAATGCTCATAAAATAAATGCTTGTAATGGTTGTTATCTTCGTGACAGTGAAATAAAGAAGTTATGTAAGGGTAAATTATGATTATGGAGTTTGATATGCGTAAAAAAGTAGCAAGGCCATATAAGAAAAAATGGCCATACTTGGTAATCTAACAACGTGAAACAGCGTCAAAAATAAGGAAGTAACTGGTTTAGCATGTTTACCCGTCTCAAAAGATTTTTTGCTGCTCGATTTACGCAAGGAACGCAGCCTAAATTAAAAAAGATCAGTGATTATGCAGTGGTCGAACCTGAATACCGCGATTGGCATGTTGGGTCAGAATTCCTCGTTTATGGAAACGGTCCCACAGTTAAAGACTTTCAACCCGAATTAGAACGTTTGGTAGTCAAACGTAACCTGATAGTTATGGGAGTTAATAATACGAATGGAATTAAAGCTCCAGACTACCACTTCTTTATTAACCGTCGCCGCTTTTGTAATTACGCTAAAACTATACACCATAGTAGTAAGGTTATTCTCTCCCCAGCTTTTCCAAACACTATGATTAACGAATTTTACCAAGGACCTTATGAACTTCTTCAGGCTCAGATGAAAAGTAATACTGTCCTCGTTGGCGAGCTAGGAAAAGTGTCAATTGATAACAAGGGTATTATTTTTACAGATGGTGCTCAGGTTAGTACTATTGCGATGGCAGTTGCAATTGTTATGGGTGCACGTGTTATTTACGTTGCGGGAATGGATGGATTTTCTGGTACTGGTAATCAAAAGTTTTATCACTATGATGAAAAAGATTTTAACCATTCCCGGGATCTGGAACAATTGAGAAAAGTAACTAGCAAAATTCTTGACGATATCAACAATGAGTTATGTTTAAGAGGTGGCGATGGAATTCACCTGGTAACACCTGGTGATTATGATAAGTTTTACACCCCAATAGAAAACTTTTTATAGTGATTAAATAAATGTCAAAATCCTTAAGACCTAATAGGGGGACCCGAGCAGTAACACGAATTCAAAATCCACAAGGAAATAGAGAAAATTATCTTCGCCTCGATAAAAATGAACGTACCGTTCCATTGCCGAACGAAATCATTCGAACTGCTAATCAAAGCCTCACTAACGATGCACTCTGTGTTTATCCTGAGACAAGTCAATTGATAGAAACGATTGCTCATTTTCATTCAGTTGATCCATCCAAGATACTTCTCACGGCAGGGTCAGATGCAGCGATAAAAAGTTGCTTTGAAACTTTTATGGAGTGGGGTGAGGAGTTAGTGACGTTAACACCAACTTTTGCTATGGTAGATGTGTACGCAAAGTTGTTTGGAGCTCAAAATAATAAAATAAGTTATAATGGGGACTTAGAGCTTGATTATAACGCTTTGCTTGGTTCCATTAGCAATCGAACTAGGCTTATAGTCATTGCAAATCCCAACAGCCCTACTGGAACTACCATTAGACAAGCAAGACTCTTAGAGCTTGCTAAGCGTGCATTGGAAGTGAACTCTTTTTTGGTGATTGACGAAGCATATTATCCTTTTTCAACTGAAACTGCAATTGACCTACTAGAGGATTTTGACAACATTGCTATAGCTCGCTCTTTTTCGAAAGCCATGGGGTTAGCTACCGTTCGGGGCGGTTATCTGATTGGTTCCGAAAAAGCAATCGAATATATTGGACGCTGGCGGCCCATGTATGAAATAAACGGCTTTGCCGTTGCATATGGAATGGCACTTTTTAAACATTGGGACCAGGTGGAAAAGTATGCGATGGAAGTGCGAGAAGCTAGAGAGTGGTTTGCAACTAAACTTAGATCTTTAGGCTATCAAGTCTTTCCATCTGATGCTAATTTCTTGTTAGTACGGTTTCCAACTGAACTGATTGACGCTGCAGTATTATATTTTCGTAAGAACAAAATACTCATTAATAAAGGAGGCGGAACACCACCTTTATTAGATACACTAAGATTTACTGTAGGCACTAAACCACAAATGCTTAAATGCTTTAAAGCGTTCCAAAAGTTTATTGATTCTTTACTTAAAAAATGAACAATAACTTAACTTACTCAACAAGTGAAATTTCAAAGTTTTTTATGTCTCATAGGCGTTGCTGGGATGAATTTTATCCTTCTGAACAAACCATTTTTGAGAAAGTAAACGGCGAGGGAGAGTTTGGGCATCTGCTGGACGTTGGTTGTGCAACAGGTGGATTAATTTGACCTTCCCCCTAGTATAGGTAGCCATATTTTAACGCCACCCACTACACCCTTAACTACCATATAGCGTTAAAATCACCCCCACTTTTTGAATATGTGCCATCACACCCTTAAGTAAGCTTAGTTCTGCCAGCCTGCCCTTCACGGGCAACCTGATCATCCTTGTCTTTCCGCATTGACCTTTTGCCATATTAATCTGCTAAACTTGTTTTTATGAGACGCACAGCGATTACTTT
>DLRR01000018.1:4010-4360 GCA_002500605.1 Nitrospinaceae bacterium UBA7883
AATCTGCTAAACTTGTTTTTATGAGACGCACAGCGATTACTTTGCTGATTACCTTTGCCGTACTCTCAGGAAGTGCAGGTGTGAGTGAGTGCTGATTTCTATAAGGGTCAGGCTGCTGCTCAGTCAGGTGATTACGAAGCTGCTGCTAAGTGGTTTACACTTGCTGCCGAACAGGGGGATGCCGATGCCCAGAACAAGCTTGGTTTTATGTACCGCAAGGGAAAAGGTGTTGTACAAGACTACAAGACTGCTGTTAAGTGGTTCACGCTTTCAGCCGATCAAGGGGATGCCGATGCCCAGTACCATCTTGGTTTTATGTACCGCCATGGACTAGGTGTTGTACAAGACTA
>DLRR01000018.1:4694-10276 GCA_002500605.1 Nitrospinaceae bacterium UBA7883
ACTGCTGTTAAGTGGTACACACTTTCTGCCGAACAGGGATATGCCGAAGCCCAGTACCACCTTGGTTCTATGTACAACTTTGGACAAGGTGTTCCATTAGATAATGTTTATGCCTACATGTGGTACAACATTGCCGCATCTTCTAGGGATAAAGATGTAGCTAAGGGTGCAGCTAAACTCAGAGACATCGCTGCGAAGGGTTTGACCCCTGCCGACATTTCTGCTGCACAGAACCTTACTCGAGAATGTATGAAAAAATATAAGGGTTGTTGAGTCCAACGCACAGATAATCTGGTCTCCCTTGCATCAGGCAATAATGGTATAATCGCAGTATAATAAATAATTTACGATAAGGGCGGATGGATATAGGAGTTCCCAGGGAGATAAAGGCGGATGAATATCGCGTCTCCCTTACTCCGGCGGGTGCGCGTCAACTTACCTTGGCCGGTCATCGTGTAATAGTTGAGCGGGGGGCTGGTGTAGGCTCTGGAATTGGGGATAACGAATACGAAGCTGCTGGCTCCCATATGGTGGAAAAACCTGACGATGCATGGTCGTGCGATATTGTGGTCAAGGTCAAAGAGCCACTGGAGCAAGAGTTTGCATACCTGCGCGAAGACCTTACTTTATACACTTTTTTACATCTTGCAGCCTCCAAAGAGCTCGCCCATCAATTAATCGAATCCAAAACTACAGCCATAGGGTACGAGACTGTTCAGCCAAAGGAAGGTGGGCTACCCTTGCTTGTGCCCATGAGTGAAGTTGCGGGCAGGATGGCCGTGCAGGCCGGGGCAAAATATCTCGAGAAGGAGCATGGTGGGAGAGGTGTTCTGCTTGGTGGCGTGCCTGGGGTGGAGCCGGGAAAAGTGGTCATACTCGGGGGTGGCGTTGTTGGGCTGAATGCTGCGAAAATCGCAGTTGGTCTTGGGGCGAGGACAGTTTTGCTGGATATAAGCCTTGAGCGACTAAGATATATAGACGATATATACAATGGAAGGGTGGAGACTATACATTCAAACCCGCATACCATACTTTCAGCCGTCCAACAGGCCGACCTTGTCATTGGCGCGGTGTTGGTGGCAGGGGCGCGGGCTCCCCGCCTTGTAACCAGAGGTATGTTAAAGGAGATGAAGCCTGGCGCGGTTATTGTGGACGTTGCTGTTGACCAGGGTGGGTGCGTTGAGACCAGTAGGCCCACCTCCCATTCCGATCCGACTTTCGTGGTAGATTTGATAACACACTACTGCGTAGCCAATATGCCAGGAGCAGTGCCAAGGACTTCAACCATTGCTTTATCAAACGCTACTTTCCCCGGTCTTTTCAACTTGGCCCAGAAAGGCGTCGATAACACAATGCAGAATAACTATGCTATGCAAAACGGGCTCAACGTTGCGGAAGGGTTTATTACCCATCCACAGGTGGCAAATTCCCTCGGCTTAGAATGTAAATTTCCGGAAAAATGGACGTAAAAAACTAGGTAGATTTGAAATCCAGGAGGAGATAGGCAGCGGCGGAATGGGCGTTGTCTACAAGGGGCTGGATCCAAAGATCAATCGACACGTCGCCCTCAAGGTTATTCGTTCGATAATGTCTTTCCGCATTGACCTTTTGCCATATTAATCTGCTAAACTTGTTTTTATGAGACGCACAGCGATTACTTTGCTGATTACCTTTGCCGTACTCTTAGGAAGTGCGGGTGGAAGTTGACTGATGATTACCAAAAGGGGGAGTTCTATTTAATAAGAGGTGATTGGGAAGCTGCTCTGCGTGAATTCAAACCACTTGCCGAACAGGGGTATGCCGATGCCCAGACCAACCTTGGTTATATGTACCGCCTTGGACTAGGTGTTGTAAAAGACTATAAGACTGCGGTCAAGTGGTACACACTTGCTGCCAAACAGGGGTATCTCGATGCCCAGTTCAATCTAGGTTTGATGTACCGCAAAGGAGAAGGTGTTGTGCAAGACAATGTTTATGCTCATATGTGGTACAACATCGCTGCATCTTCTGGAGATAAGGTGTCATCTAGAAACAGAGAAAGCCTTGAGAAGGAAATGACACCTGCCGAAATTTCTGCTGCACAGAAACTTGCTCGAGAATGTGTGAGAAAAAATATAAGGGTTGTTGAGTCCAACTCACAGACAACCTGATCTCCCTTGTCTTTCCGCATTGACCTTTTGCAAACCTGACTGTCAAATTTAGGTGACCAGTACAGTATCAATATCGATTGATCTTAGCCGATATATAATTTGTCGTGCGAGAATGTATTATCTATTATGTGTTTACCTATATTTTGGCGGACATGAAGGGAATTGAAATGCAGTCAGGTATTAGCGTCGTATGGCGATGGCGTGTCGCTGTTTTATATCTTGTTTTCGTATATCTCACATTGCCGTTTGCCAGAGATATTGGAACATACCTCAGATCTTTGGAAATGCTAAGGTTTACGACGCTGATGATTTTCATCGTCGTTGTTTTTACAGCGATGGCTCTAAACATGGAACGGCTGAAGACCATGAGCCTTGGTTCCATAATATCTATCGTTGTATATCTAATTTTATCTTTCAGCGTATTTTTTTCTATCGACGCTCCAGAAGAGCGGCTTCATATCGTTGAGTACTCTGTCATGGCATGGATGTTCCATTGGGCTTTAAAAGACACTATGAAAGAAGCTCGCGCCTATCTTGCGGCTTTTGCGATCACATTCTTTGCAGGATGTGGCGATGAGGTGATACAGTATTTTTTGCCGGACAGATACTATGATTTTCGCGACGTATTGTTCAACGCCGCGGGAGCTTCGATGGGGATATTATTCGCCTGGCTAATGGTTCGTACCGGCGATGCGGCGGAGGTGGAAAAATGAAAAAATACATATTTTACCTTTTCGTTATCGCGACGATCTTAATCTCACCTGCGGATTCTTATACAGCCGAGCTTAAAATACATTTTTTCGACGTTGGGGAAGGGGAAGCCATCCTGGTGGTAGCGCCAAATGGTGCCACGGCGATGATTGACGCAGGCAACCTTGCCGCCGGATATCGATTGGCGGAGAAGCTGGATACCCTTGGCGTAAAGAAACTAACCCACATGATATTCACCCATCATCACATTGATCATATCGGCGGCGCTTTTAATATCGTCCAGAAATTCAGCCCGGATCATCTATACGATAACGAGCAGGATCTCACAAACAAAATGAAAAAAAGCGATCCACACCGATGGTATTCAGACCTGGTGAGGGATAAAGAAAAATATAAACCGTTAAAGGCGGGGGACAGCGTTATGCTTGGATCGGTTAGACTTAAAGTTATATGGCCTAAAAGCCCAGATCATGCCGGGTTTAATCAAAATTCCATTGTTCTAATAGTTGAATACGGGAAGTTTCGCGCTTTGTTAACAGGGGATCTTGTTCAGGAATCGGAAAAGGAGCTTTTACTAACTGGCGGTGATATATCGGCGTCAGTTTTAAAAGTGGGACATCATGGCTCCATTCATGGCAGTGGTGATGATTTCTTAAAAGCTGTGTCTCCACGCACGGCAATAATAAGCGTTAACCAAAACAACATACGTGGATATCCATCATCTACAGTTATAGAGCGGATTAAAAGTCTGGGAGTAAAACTGTACCGGACTGATATGGATGGCGATATTACGGTGACGGTTTCAAGAGACGGTAAATATGCGGTATCTACAGAGAGTGAAAGCAGATAGTTCCAGGGACTATCAAGCCTATATTGGTTGATGAGGCGCTCAGCGATTACTTTGCTGGTTACCCTTGTCGAAAGTGGGATGCCTGGGAGTTTAATAATATGAAAAAAAACTATATTGCGTTTAATATTATTATCTTTTTTATAATGGCTTTAGTGATTTCCTGTAGCGAATCAGCAAACCTTTCTTCTGACAACTCTAGTTCATCAACCACACCTTATTCAGATGATGCTTTTGTCCAGCTTGCAAGTGGCTGGAGTGTTGAAACACTATTAAGCAGCGATATTGTGATGCCGGACTCTCTGACCTTTGACTCGTCTAATAATTTATATGTTTTAGATCGTGCTAGACGTCGAATAATGAAAGAAAACAGCAGTGGCGAATTATCCGAGTACGTAAATTTAACGGCTATAAACGCCAGTAAAAGTATCGCCTATCAACCTGGAGGAGACAGGTTGATAATTGCAACAAGTGAAGATGAGCTGTATAGCTATGATGGAAATACGCTTAACCGTTTAAAAAGTTCTGGTGTTCACGGAAGTTCAATCGTTGTAGACCCCTCAGACGATTCTTTTTATTTTTGTAGTCAAACATTAGGCGAGTCGATTGATCACTATGATAAAGATGGAAACTTTATTGAAACTATCGTATCAAACGTTAGAGGTGGTTATCATCTTGCTCTAGATACTACAAACAATCTTTTATATTACTCTGAAACGTATACTGGGAAAGTGTACTCACATAACCTATCTACAAATGTAACCACTGAACTCGGTTCAGGTTTTGGTATTCCTAATTCGTACGAACCCATTGCTGTAGGCTTAGATACAGCTAATAGTTTGTATGTGTTTGATACGTCAGGGTTGAAGAAATATCAAAATAATAGTTTTTCTTTAGTTAAAGAGTCAATTTCAGGAGGTGGGCGGATAATATTCGATAAAAATGAACAAGCTTTTATCTGTGCAAATGGAGCTGGTGGTAATTTAATTAATTATCCTGTTGATGGCAGTAATGCAACAATGAGGACTCCACTTTTCTCTTCTTATTCTATTGCTCAAATGTCAGATGGAACAGTATTGATTGCAGAGGATGAAAACTATGGCAAATCGATTCTGAGAATCTCAGAAGGAAAGACTGTAGATTTTACGGATGATTTCAATGCACCTGTAAATACAATTGAAAGAGATGAAAATGGCATTGTTTATGCCGCAGGGTTTGAGCAAATTTACACCGTATCTTCAAATGGAACGTTAACTGAGTTTGGACCGGCTTTTGAAGGGGAAATGATCACTCATTTGTCTTATGATTCACTCAACAACTATTTATATGTGATGACTGGAAATGAAAGTGAAAAACGTGCATCATTAAAAAGACTTTTCATAGAATCACCACACAATATAACTACAGTAAAATTGTTTAGCTCAGCTCATGTCAACAATATAAATCCCTCCTGTACAACAGATCTAAGCGGCAATGTTTATGTTTTTGAGCGTCAAAGTAATATTATTTATAAATACGATAGTAATGGAAATGAATCAATTGTTGCGAGTGATGTATTATCAAATTCAGCTATTACGGTTCCTTCTATAGAGTATTCTTCTGTGATTGATAGCATCATTGTAACCGGAATAGATGATTTAACTGTTATTACCCGTGAAGGCACAACGTCAGTTTTAGGAAAAAATAACGGTAGTGTTGATAATTTCTCTATCAGCGAAAATCCAGATGGATCTTTGATCGGGATTCATTCAGGACGAATTTATAAACTTACCAAAAAGTGACCTTCTTGTAGAGACATATCTAACCTGAATACAAATTAATTAATCTCATATCAAATACCTCTAATCTAAAATTCGATCTTATACTGGCTATCG
>DLRR01000011.1 GCA_002500605.1 Nitrospinaceae bacterium UBA7883
GTTGGGGCAGTCCCATCTACAATTAATGTGTAAAGAGATCCCGTAATATCTACCCATCCACCAGAAGATTTTTCAACTCGCCAGTAATAGGTTCCTGCTGTTACACCCCACCCAGGAAGATCTATGTTACCTGTCGTATTAGTATAATTTGAAGATGCATTACCGCTCCACCAATCTGCTACTTTAGTAGTACCGTTAGAATTACTATAAACTGCCACACGAAGGCCATTGTTTGTTGTATCAGTTCCGCTAAGGCTCCATGTAAATGTGTGGGTCGCAAGGGTTACCGTGGCATTGTCAGCGGGTGATATCAAGTCAGCTGAATACGCAGAACTGCCCCAACCTAAAACTAATAAAAGCAAGCTGAGTTTAATAAAAGAGCTAATTGTTTGACGAATAAATCTCACTAAAAAAGTCCTTTGGTAACAAAACGCTTTGCATTTTAATATAAATGGTCTTCCCTCTTTGCACTGACAGTTTAGTTAAGACTATTTGAGTAGTTTTTTGTATATATTAACGTTGGATTGAGCCCTTTTCATTTGACGCCGCCCCACCAATTATGGATATAGAACAATTAAATGCCGGTTTTCTCTTTTAGCTCTGCAGAATGCCATTCACTGCAAGCTTGATACATGTACTCCAACACTGTCTGAGTTTCCCCGCCTTTTGCATATTTCTTCACACAATCCTCAATAGAGTACCCACCACATCCGGTTCCTTTTTTCTCAGGCTGGGGGGAATTTTGTTTACAAATCTCTAAAGCATGCTTGGCTTCTATGCTATTTTTCACATCCGGCATTTTGTGTAGCACGCATTCGGCCCAATCATGATATACATGCTCGGCAGAAATTGGGCCTAAAAACCACAAATATGCACAACAGGCCATAGCTATTGTTAACACTCGCACGTCACTCCCCCTGATTATTCCAAAATGTACAACTGGTAAAGTTAAGTTTTGCTAGTACAAAAGAAGACTTTTACAAACACGAAGTATAGTTTCTATAAAATTAACCGACTTATCTTCGTTACAGAGTTTTTGCAGCATTTGCATGGCATTTTCAATATTGCTTTCACCAAGGGTAGAAGAGTCTTCAGGTTTATCTTCAATGCTCGCAAGCCCATACCCAGAAATAAAACCATTCACGTAAGCTTTATAAGCATCATAGCTATCCCCACTAGAGTCTGTAAAGGCTTTACATGTTGTTGAAGAACCGATTGATATATCTTCCCCTCTTTGTCCATCACTATACGCCCAGCCAGTCATGGACAGGACCAGAACCAGTACGAGCACGATTTGTCTAGATTTCATTTTGTTGCACTCTCTATAAAGTGTGGTACCAAAAATTTAGCATAGGCCATTTATTAATTAAGTCTTATACTTTCTGAACAAAAACCCAATTACAGCGCCAATAGTCATAGAAGCTATAACTGCAAAAAGAGTGTTCTCCATACTTATTGAAAGAAGTGATTTCCAAGCCTTGTAGCTAGGGTCTGCCATGCCGGCGGCAATAACACAGGAGTAACCACATGCTCCTGCTGGTAAGACACCAAGTGTCTCTATCTTAGAAAATAAAGACATTACCAGTACAGTTATTAACACTGCACCGCCTGCCCAAAGGGAAGTTAGATTAACATCGGTCAACCAAGGTTGATTGGTGTCTTCCCAGAAAACCAGTGCCCACCAAGATGGCATGCCTGGGGCAGCAGGCCAAGGTATGGATTGCATGATTAGCAAGGCAAACCAACCACAAACTGCTCCAAATATGCTGCCTGTAATAGTTCTTAGTAGTGCTTTATTTTTTACTTTAGATTGGAAAAAACAAGCCCAGGCTATAAACGAGGCCCAAATCAGCACTGGCCCAGACCAAAGTGAAGTAAACATCCATGTGCCAATCCCAGCAACTAAGCTGATAAGAAAAGACTTAGTGATGTACCCAGCCACAGTACCCCCTAATATAAAATGAGTTAGCAACTTTAATATTCAGTTTTTTACACACCTAACACCAATGTCTGGCCCTGCATAATATGGTGATGAACTGTATCTAGCGGTTGCCCTTAAAAAAAATGGATCACGCTTCCAAGAGCCTCCTCTCAAAACCCGCAACCTCCCACTATCGCTACCTGTAGGATTTTTTTTTGGGCTTGTTTCGTAATACCTCCTATCATAAAAATCTGAAACCCACTCATAAACGTTGCCAGACATATTGTATAGGCCCAAACTGTTTGGTGAGTATTGATCAGCTGGCTCTGTAGATTTGGAATTAAAGTTCGCATAGTCCTTTGTAAGTTCGTCTTTTTCTGTGGCATATTTAACATTTTTCCCACCACTACGCGCAGCATATTCCCACTCAGCTTCTGTTGGCAGACGTTTCCCCAGTTTTTCGCAATACGCTTTTGCTTCAAACCAAGTCACTCTATCGACAGGGCATTCCTTACAGCCCTTGTTTTTTGACGTGTTTCTTCCCATCGCAGCCAGGTAATCAGTTTGTCTCACCTCATATTTGTCCATCTTGTAATCATCAAGACAAACCTTATGAACTGGTTTTTCGTCTATTTCACCATCTTCAAAATGGTTTCCCATTTCAAAACACCCACCAGGAATTTTTACAAGAAGTGAGTTAGATATTTCTACAAGCTTTGCAATGTCAACGGTCACCACCTTTTTATATGTTTCCCTGGAATCAGTTCCATCTTTTTTTAGTTGGCTTAAAGCCCGTTCAGAATAAAGCATTACTCCATCTTCATCCTTAACTCCATCTGAGTTCATTTCGTAGATCATGTCTCTTTGAACTCCGTCCAACTCAACAATAATTAAGAGGTTGTCTATATCAATCGCAGAATAATAACCACCAATCTCTGGATTATCGTCGTACTTCCACCTCAACACCATTGGTGTTGTAAAGGTGATTACTCTTTTCCCGTCTCTTGACTTAAGGGTTTGTGGTTTAAATTTATCTTCTTTACCCTTGCAACCGACAAAACCAACTAGGGGAATGATTAGTAAAACTACCATTAATTGTGCAATAGTTGCTTTCCGCATATTTAATACCACCTCTGCAAAAATATTATTAGGTTAGTTAGCATTTTCCTTTGAAAGAATGACCTGTGTTCAAGCAAACTCTCGTTTCCTGGCCTCGTTTCCCCATCCCACCACATTAGGTATTATTGATACAAAGTCGCCATTCTTAATGATCACGTTACACAACTTCTCTTTTATTTTCGTAATATCGTTTTGGCTTCTAATCAAAGTTGTTAGTATCCCAGCGTTATCAATTTCTCCAACAAGTATCGCACCTACAAGCCTATTATCACTGAACACAAATTTTCTGTATACATCACCATTTTGACAAACCACTTCTTCGCATCCATCCGTCTGTTGAGAGGCTAATCCAATTGACATAACTGAAAGCCCAAATATCTCAATAGAATTCATCGGCACGCCACCTTGGTAGATTTGTGCCCTTCCCGCCATGTTTGCTCCAGCAACTTTGCCCTGCTCAAAAGCCAAAGGCGCAATGGATATTACACGGTTTTCATTGCTAAGCAGATCCCATGCTTCAGCGACATCCCCCGCAGCATAAACGTTATCAGCACTAGTTTTCATGTGCCTGTCAACTGCAATTCCATTGTTAATTTCTAAGGACTCTTTTCCAAGAAACTCAATATTAGGCCTTACTCCCTTCCCTACAATTAGTATTTCGCACGGCAATATATCTCCATTTTCTAGCTTGATAGCTTTCACATCGGAATCATCATCCGATAAAACTTCTATAGGGTTAAACCCGGTTAAAATGTCAACTCCTCCGCTACTTAAACTTTTTTTTACCATTTCTCCAGCTAGTTCATCCAGGATTAGGTGTAACACCCTTGGACCCTTGCTGATAATTGATACATTCAACCCTAAGTTCCTAAGACTTTCGGCTGCCTTAACTCCTATGAGGCCACCTCCCAACACAATTACTTTATTATTTACGGTGGCCAAATATTGGAGTTTTTTTGCGTCATCCCACTTTTTAAATCCCATTACATTGTTAGAGTGGATACCTTTGATTGGTGGAATAAAGGGTTTGCTCCCTGAACAGATAAGTAATTTATCAAATTGATGTGATTCGCCATCTTCAAAGTAAATGGTCTGTTTTTCAACGTCCACTCTATCGACACGACAATACCAACAATGCGAATTATATTTGCTATAAAACTCATTTGTTCTATAAAACATCTGATCTTCCACAACTCGCCCTTCTAAAAAATAGGAGATAAGTGGCCTTGCATAAGCTTGGTATGGTTCATCGGAATATATATCAATTTCACCACTGCCATCTACAGACCGAATGCCCTCTACTGCCCCAACCGCAGCATATGAGTTTCCTATAATGGCATACCGCATATTTTAACCTTCACATCTAACCTTGCAAAAACTGTGTTGCAGCTGATTTACGTATACCATCTGTAAACTCAACTATATCTGTTTGTATTATAACGCCTGGCTTGCAGGCTTTCACGCAAGGTGCCACATCACAATCTTTGCAACCGTCACACATAACTGCCACATGGCTGCTCTCGACTCGTTCGATGGCGCCAAAGGGGCAGTTCATAATACACATCCAACATCCTACGCATCGATTTGTATCTGTACTAACCATGCCTTCTTCGTCTTGGGTGATACAACCTGTCATACATGCCGTCACACATGGTGCTTCACTGCAGTTTCTGCAGATAACTGGGACGTTCAAATCTCCCAGTTTTGAAATCTTGATTGTTGCGGGAGTGTCCAGTCCAGTTAGGGATTCTCCCTTGTCCC
Source organism: Nitrospinaceae bacterium UBA7883 (assembly GCA_002500605.1). Lineage (GTDB taxonomy): Bacteria > Nitrospinota_A > UBA7883 > UBA7883 > UBA7883 > UBA7883. Next base: position 4,802 of record DLRR01000011.1, read on the forward strand.
TCGAGAGTTGTGTCTTTACCTGAGAACACGCATCAACACATTTTTGACAGCCGTCACACTCTCCGGTGGGAGTTGCTATGATTCTTCTTAGTTTATTCCATTCAGCCATAATCTAAATACCATATTCCTACTCTTTTTCAAGCTGTTGCTATTGCGGTATTACTCGAAGGTTTTTCGTCTGAATTGTTGGAACATTGGTGTCTGCAGTTGGATCAATGATACATCCAATATAGTTGTCTCTCTGAATGGTTTGAGCCAATTTCAACATTGTTGCTGCTTTTTCACCGTCACCAGCCTTCTTTAGTGCATCAGCTAAAAGAAAACGTGGATATGGATAATCGAGACGTTTTTTGACAGCCTTTCTAAAGAATTTAACCGCTAGTTGGTCTTCCCCTAACTGGCTATAAATTTTTCCTAAACTTATATAGATTTCAACATCATCACCATCAATATCAAGCATTTTCAAATAAACTGCCTCTGACTTTCTATATTTTCCTGTGCTCACGTAGAGCCGAGCTATGTTCTGCAGTGATTGCTTGTAATAGGGATTAATGGCCAGAGCCTGTTTAAAAAACTTTTCGGCCTGGCTATGCCTGTTGCTAAATTCGTGAAGCTGCCCAACCTTGTTGAAAAGCTCAGGAGAGCCACCAGTGATTTGAAGAGTATGCTCATATTCAGTTATTGCCTTATCAATTTTACCGTCGTGCCCAAATGCCGTTGCAGCGTGATAATGGTATCTCGGGTTTTTCGGGTCAAGTTTAGACGACTTGACCCAATACAACTGCGCTTGATCCAGTTTGACCCTAGTGTAACTAATTAGGGCCAAGTTGTGATAGACAGCTGCCTCATCAGAGTTTATTTCGGCAGCTTGCAGAAAGAATTTTTTTGCTTCAGGGTAAATCCCTTTTACAAAAGCCTGTATTCCCTTTTCATTTAGAACACGTGCCTTTTCAGGGCCACTTGAAATTGATATTGGTGTAAAAGCAAACAAAAATGATTTTGGTTTATTATACATCTCCTGCCAAAAGGTTCTATCCCTTGCAGTAAGTTCATGGCACGCAGTAGCAACTCCTACCAAATAAAACATTAGTCCTAAAATAGTCAATGCGGTAATTCTATTTGACAATCGCATGGCCATCGCCTCCAACGGGTTGCACAATGAAAGGTAAAAAACACTTAACTAGCAGCATCACAAATCTACATTCTTTATTTTTACAACTATAGGTTTTAATTGTCATTACAAAATCACCATGAGCCTTTTTTCACCAATTTCCAATGATAGTTATCAAACTCTAGATCTATAGTCAAACGCTCCAAGGCAGCACCAAATAACATAGCGCTTAACCAGTTTTTTTTCTCTTTTGCTGAGACTTTAACTCTGTACATTCCTTTTGGGAATCCACTTTTCTTTCCACCCTTAATGGGGGCTTTCAAATCATTTAACGAATATTTAAAGTCTTTCCATTCATCTGGTCTCATAAAAACCGGTTCACACAATTTATTCGAAATTAACCGATAATCCTGATCAATTTTCTTCTCCAGCCAAAAGCAAAGATTCAATTCACGCTGTGTTGGTTGCCTATTAACGTGTGTTCCATTGTGAAGCCTGAATCGGTAAAGAGTATCCTCATTTTTATCCTGCCAAAACCTAGAGTCCATATCCCAGTGTGCTATTGCTAGCCCTGACATCGTTATAAGCAGGACCGGAAGAGAAAACATTATATAAAGCCACATTTTTGGTTTCATTAGTTTATCAGCCTTGTTTTTCCTTTTCCCTGATAAGCTTGGAGCAGTAGTTACGATATTCGATAAACTCAGGGCTCGTTCTGTCCCTTGGATGCGGTAAGTCGATTGGCACTATTTCTTTGATCCTACCTGGCCTAGATGTAAAAAGTACAACTCTAGTTGAAAGATAGATCGCTTCTTCAATGTCGTGAGTAACAAAGACAATTGTTTGATCGATACTCTGCCAAATCCGGACCACGTGGTCTTGTAAATTGTTTCTGGTTTGAGCATCAAGCGCACCGAAAGGCTCATCCATCAGCAGGAGCTCTGGGCGATTGACAATGGCTCTTGCCACGGCCACACGTTGAAGCATACCGCCGGATAAAGTCTTTGGGTAAGCATTTTCAAACCCGTCGAGCTCTACCAGTTTAATGGTATCTTTAACTGCTTTTTCCATGTCCTCACTATTTACACCCTGCAGTTTTGGTCCAAGGCTAATGTTTCCTTTAACCGTAAGCCAAGGAAATACAGCTCGTTCACTTTGAAAGACCATTGCTCTTTGTGGGTCTGGTCCATTTATATTCTCACCTTTAAACTTGGCATGTCCACTTGATGGTGATTCGAATCCAGCCAAAATTCTTAGTAAAGTACTTTTGCCACATCCACTGGGGCCTAGCAAAGCTATAAATTCACCATGATCTACTTTGAGAAATATATCTTGTAATGCCTTTATTTCATTTTCTTGCTTACTGCTGAACCATCTTTTTTTCTTTTTATCGCTTATTACCTCCTCACCTTGGCTCATATAGATGTAGAATGATTTATAAATTTCATTAATATCCAGCACGTGTCCAGACTGTTTAAATTCTTCGTTTTCACCACGTTTTACTGCCACTTCAAAACCTCCTTTTCAGCTTTCTTAAAAACTGTGTCGAATATTATCCCAAACAACATAATCACAACCATACCACCGAGAACCGTCGGTGTGTCCAACAGGTTCCTAGCGTCTTCAATCATCCATCCTAAACCAGCGTCTACTGCCACAAGTTCTGCTGTTACAAGGCAGATCCACCCAATACCAAAACCAACACGTATGCCTGTGAAAATTGTGGGAAATGCTGATGGAAACATCACTTTTGTAAAAACATCCATTCGCTTTCCACCAAGGTTTATAATGGATTCAATATGTATTCGTTGTGTGTCCCTTATCCCAGCAATAGTGTTGAGCAAGATAGGGAAAAATGCTCCTAACCATATTATGTATATTGATGGAGGTTCGCCAATTCCAAACCACAAGATTGCAAACGGCAGCCAAGCCGGAGGTGGCACAACCCGCATCAGATTAAAAAGTGGATCTACATAATCTGAAAATTTTCTAAAGTTTGCTATCAAAAAACCAATGGGAACTCCAGTTGCAACAGCTAAGAAAAACGCCGTAAAAAGCCGCTGCAGCGATGATAGTATATGAATTTGTAAATACTCCTTGTTCCAATGCCCCCCAAGCTTAGCCATAACAGTGGTTGGTGGAGGCAACAGAATTGAGCGCACCAATTCCATATATATAACCATTTCCCAAATAATTGTAATAATACCAATTGATGTCAATGCCCGGACAAGCCCCAAAGGTAATGCCTTGGGATATTGAGACCTTAATAAATGTAACAGGATTACTGCAAAAGCTACACTGAACACAAAGACTAGCGGGTTTATTACCTCACCAACAACAAACTCTTGTTCAATTGGTCTATTCCACGTGTCAACAGGACCACCGGCCTTGTCAAATGCTTCTTGCCCCGCATGTGCTATACCAGACATTAGAAACATCCCAGCAAATATAAGTGCTATTGCCAAAACATTCCTAAATACCTTATTCATAACTCCACCTCCTTAGTTTTAACTTTACTCGAAGCCCTATTTAATTTAGTTAGTAGTAAATGTAATCAGCTCCTCCACGTTTTCTTCTGGTGAAGTACCTCTCCATCTTTTTTAAGGCAAAATCAATGATGACACCAAAGATACAAATAATGCCCATACCCATAAAAACTGTTGCCATATCCAACCGCATCCTCGCGCCTTGAATCATGAACCCAAGACCACTGTCACCGCCAATCAACTCAGCGCTTATTAGTACGAGCCATCCAATTCCAAATCCTATTCTAATACCGGTCATAATTGAAGGAATCGCAGAAGGGATTACTGCATGAACTAGTACGTCCATGTTACTCCCGCCCATAGTCTCGATCACCTCACGGTGGATTGTCTCTGTTTCCCTCACACCTCGAATTGTGGCTAGAAAAATTGGAAAAAAACTACCAAGCGTTATCACAAATATTTTCGGAATTTCACCCAAGCCAAAAGCAATAATTGCAAATGGCATAATTGCTGGTGGAGGTACCATTCTTATAAAGTTGGCTAGCGGAGAAATCCATTCGTAAAGCTTGTTAAAAAATCCGAACAATATTCCAAAAGGAATGGCAAGAATTATTCCAAGACCAAATCCAAAAACTATTCTTTGCAGGCTGTGTGCCGAGTTTATTAAGAGGTATCCTTTATCAAGATGGTATTGCAGTTTCCATAAAACAGCAGTTGGCGATGACAGTAAAATGGTTTTTATAACATTGAGATAGATCGACATCTCCATTAAAGTAAAAAATGTAAGCCACGCCAAGATCGCTAAAAACAAATGTTTGGCAAAATATTCCTTCAAAGTCACTTTTGCTACAATTACAAGCACCATCAGAGAACCTGTTATGAGCATGAACTCTAGAGGGTTAATGTTGCACCTCCCAGGTTATTTGTTTTTGTATTGCTTGGTCATTTCCAGTGCACATTTTGATTACTTCCTTTAAATCACCTAGACTGCCATTGTTTCTCGGTTTGGCGAACCAAAGAACCTCTCACCCCATTTAAGTGAAAAATCGATCACCAGGCCAATTACACAAATTATTACCAATCCCATGAAAACAAGAGGAGCATCGAACTTACTTTGGACTATAAAACCAACTCCCCTGTCTATAGCAACTGCCTCTGCGCTTATCAATACTAGCCAACCAACACTAAACCCAAGTCTAAGTCCAGTAAATAAAGCAGGAATGGCAGATGGAAAAATCGCATGAACCAATACATCTATTTTACTTCCACCCAGTGTTTCTATAACCTCGCAATGGGATGTCTCAGTGCTGTGAATGCCCCGAATAATTGAGATAAAAATAGGGAAAAATGCTCCAAGAGTAATAACGAATATTGCAGGAGCCTCGCCAATCCCAAATAAAATAATCAGAAATGGTAAAATAGCAGGGGGAGGTATCATACGTAAAAAGTTTAAAGAAGGAGCCACCCACTCATATAATTTATTGCTAATGCCGGCAATGATTCCAAATGGAATGGCTAAGATAACTGCCATAGCGAAGGCAACGAAGAAGCGGTTGAGGGTAGCAATTACATGCATTTGTAAGTAGCCCTGCTGGATATGGAAGTTAAATTTCCAAAGAATATCCGTAGGTGCCGCTATTAGAGTTGTTGTTAACAACCTGTAATGGAATGCTAACTCCCAAAAAAGAAAGAAAATGATCCAGGCCATTAGACCAATAAAAGCTTTTTGGCTGAAATTTTTACCAAAAACTTTTTTTGCTACTATGGCGCCTCCTAAAAGCACAGACATAAACAATATAAAATTCAATGGTGGGATTTTTTGTATCGTAGCTCCTGAAACTAAGCCACGCTCCACCGGTCTTTTCCATGTGTCTACGGGAGCACTTAAATTGTCAAAAGTTTCTTGGCCTGCATATGCAATATGGGATGTGAAAGATATCCCAACAACTATGAATGTGATAACCAAGGAGCTATTGATCGCTGCTCTCATTCTTTTCCCTCTAAATTGAAACAAGTTTTTAGCCCCATGTCTGGACAAGTTCTTCCAGACTGTTTAGCAGGCTGTCTGTAACAACCCCTAAAAACCCTATGGCCGACACTCCACACAAAACGGAGGTTATATCAAGTAAAACTCTCGAGTCCATAATCATCCATCCAAGGCCCCCTCCAGCATCTGGCGAAGCCAATTCAGCGGTTACGACTGTTATCCAGCCTATACCGAGCCCAATTCTAGATCCTGTAAGTATGTGGTGGTAGGCAGTCGGCAACACAACATCCAACAAAACATCCCACTTGTCTCCGCCAAATGTTTTTATAGTTTCAACTTGTACTGGCTCTACCTTTGCCACACCAGCAACAGTGTTTAAGAAAATTGGAAAAAAACATCCTAACCAAATAATAAAAATGGCTGAGGCACTACCTATGCCAAACCAGAGTATGGACAGTGCCAGCCAAGCAGGAGCAGGAATCACCCTAGCCGCAGTAGCAAAAGATTCAATAAAAGAAAAAACATTTGAGTAATAACTAATCATCACACCTAAAGTCACCCCACTTGCAAGCGCAAGGGAAAAGGCATATGCAAGTTTGTACAAAGTTGCATAAATCTGCGATTGAAGAAAGCCTATTGACCACAAGAAAACCAGCATAGAAGCCACTCTTGAAGCTGGAGGAAGTAAAACAGGGTTTACCAACTCCGAAAATGAAATCATTTCCCAAATAGCTATAAAAAGACAAATAACTGAGTAGCCCTTTACGAAGGAAACATTTATGACTGCTGGAATAAAGCGATTAGCTATAACTACGGTCATAAATGACCCAAACAAAAGAACAATAAAAAAGAAAGTCGAAATAACTTCGCTGGGTTCAATGGGCGGGAACACAGTTCCGTGCATTACTGGTTTGTCCTATATGCAGTAAGTAATATATTTGTCATTTTGTATGTATGGACAAGAACAATGCACTCCGGAGCATTAAGCTCCGGAGTGCATGTTGGATATCCTCTTGATTAAAAAATAAATTATAGCTCAGGTGGTAGACTGGACAACCCAAGGCTCTTCATCGACATTTTTTGATAGCGCCCGTCAAGCCCATTCTTCTGGAACTTGGCGTTCTCAATTATTCCTAACGCCTTAGTGGCAATAGCAAACTCCTGTGAACCTTCTGGGTCAAGCGAGAGAGTTAGCCTCTGTCGTTTTTCCTTGAACACTACTGCTATTTCCTCTTCAGGAATTCCACACCATTTGGCGTTCGCAGCTACGTTATCATCAAAATTAGTCCTAAGATGCTGGAATCCTCTAATGTGACCATTCATCACCTTAGTTGCTGCACCATTATTTTTAGCAGCCCAATCAGTGTTGAACGCCATTCTGCAACAAGTGTGACGTGGCCAAATGTCACCCGAGAAAAATGCTGGTTTTGCATATTTTATGGCTTCTGCATGGGTAGCCCATGGTTCCCACAAAATAGCGCAGTCCAAATCACCTTTCTCAAGGCCTGTGAGAATGTCCTGAACGTGGGTGAAATTTCTCACCGTAGCATCCTTGAACGGATCAATGCCCCGTTTGAGCATCTTATAACGTACAACTATGTCAGCTGTTGCTGCCCTAATTGTACCGATCCTAACACCCCTTAGATCATCAATGTTCTTAATCTTGGATGGTCTATTGAAAGGAACTACAATCGCTGATGACTCCATGGCTGAACCAGAAACAATACTCATTGGAGTGTTTCTGCATACCATACCAATCGAAGGGCTCGACCCCAAATACCCTGCCTGAAGGCTTCCGCTTACAAGGCCGGCTCCAATCTCGCCTGAACCCGAAAATAGAACTGGCTTTACATTTAATCCTTGATCTTTGTAATAGCCTTGTTCCAACGCAACAAAAAGTCCTGCATGGTGAGTAGCTTTGAGGTAGCCAATCTTAATCTCTTTTGCTGCAAAAGCGGATGTTGAAATGAATGGCCCTACTGAAGCGGCCGTTAAAGCCACACCGGCAGTTTTGGCCGATGTTTTCATAAACTGTCGTCGATTAATCTTTCTTCCCATGTTGTCCCCTTTAAAAAGTTAATAACTTCGTCTTCCCCGTTACTCGGTCTTAAAAGCTTCCACAGACCGAAAAAATTAGCGTTTTCATCTAAGCTCTAAACTACTTTGGTTCACTGTGAAAAACGCCATCAACCATTGATAACTAATGAATTTTCAATTTTTACTGGTTTTGAAAGTGTTAATCCAACAGGTGAATACTTAGATGCCCTGTCGAAAACACTCTGAATATCTTCCTCGCTCGCTTCACTATGGACATGAACCGCTGCTTTGACTGTATGGAAACCCGGTTGGTCCTTAAGACCTTCAACGCCTGCCAAACCAAGAAACCCTGGCAAATCAATTAAGCCTTCAAGTTCAACCTCAACTTTCTTAAGTTCAATGCCTCTCATTGCGGCATTAAGTGACATTCCAACAGTTAGGCAAGCTCCATAGCACGCCAGAACAGTCTCATGCGGACTCTGCGTAGTATCATCACCTGCAATCGCTTCTGGCTCATCAAAGCTAAGAGTAAACTGCCGAAGCGTAGCCTCTGTTTTGAGGCCACCAGTCCATTTTGTAGTAACCCGCCAACTGGTGGCACCTGAGTTGGGGTTATCATTTACAGCATCAATCGTAGCCTGAAAAATTTCAGTATCAACGCCATTCACAACTCCTAAATCAGTCATATTTTCTGTGCCTCCCTAAATAAATTGGTTGCTTTGTTACGTTTTACTCAGCCTGAGAATCAATCGATACATCAATAGCGCTCATTTCTTTTTCCCTATTGTCTAATTCTTGCGGCACAAGTGGACTGGAACTGTGGATATCATTTCCAATATATTTTTTTGAATACTTTTTCCTCATCATGTTGGAAAGTTCCAGCATCGTACCAAAGTACATTGCCTCAGAAGGGCAGTTAACAACACAGGCTGGTTCAAGGCCTTGTGTCACTCTATGCAGACATAAATCACATTTTTCCATTTTTCCATCATGAGCTAGTTGAGGGGCGCCAAAAGGACATGCTCTGAAGCATTCCATACATCCAATACACAAATCTTTACTGACAAGTACAATGCCATCTTCATCCCTCTTAGATATTGCCTTGGTTGGACATACTGGTAAGCAGTCCGGCTCTCCACAATGGAAACATGCCATTGGTTTCCAAAACATTTTCCATTCTTCACCAACTTTTTTCTCTACTTCTATAACTTCCATCCACATGGGACCTGGTGGAGTGCCGTGTTCTATTTTGCACGCAGTGGTGCAAGCGTGGCAGCCAACGCAACGAAATGTATCCACGTGAATTGCTAAATGGTTGTAAGCCACTTTCGTCTCCAAAAAATATTAGCTTTTTGCTATTGCTTTTCTATCTGCACAAGACAGTTGAAATAGGCAATAGTGTTTCCATCACGTTCAAAATCATAGGCTATCATCACACCAGCGCCTACATCTCTAGGCCCACCTATCGTGTCATCCATCAAAACATTAGCGCTACTTCCGGATTTAACCCAGTTACCGCTGTTAATCTCGACAACACCTTTTTTGATTCGGTTAGTGACTTTAGCTATAACAGAAATTTCTCCTCGATCATTGAAAACCTTAACTACGTCTCCTTCTGAAATCATATACTCGCGAGCATCCATCTCATTTATGAATATTCCAGGAGGACCTTCAATCTCTTGGATCTCCTCAATATTGAACCATTGGCAATGCGTTCTTAGGGGCGCATGCTGTGAAATCATCATTAGCGGATATTTCTTAAACAGGTCCGGTCTGCTAATAGGGCTCTCACCTGGCTCTTCAAAATGTGGAATGGGGTTCCATTCACCAGGATACCTTCTTCCTCTATCCACCATACCCGTAGAATAAAGCTCTATCTTTCCTGTTGGAGTGTTAAAGACATGATCCGACCAAGGAACTTTAGGTGCGTATTTTTCCGGAACTTCTACGATCATCTCACTGTCCATTGAATCAGTAAGCTCAAAATCATCCGGTAGCAATTCTTTAATCCACTCCAATCCAGTATGGGTTTTCGGGAAAAACCTTTCATGCCCCATCCTCCTACCAAGTTCTGCCCAAATATCTATATCGGTCTTAGACTCGTATAACGGTGGAATAACCGGTCTTTGGATTTGAACGTAGTGGTGCCAATATGATGGATGAATGCCCCATTGCTCAAATGTATCAGCTGCAGGTAGTACGATATCTGCCCAATCAGTATCATCGGTCATGAATATCTCAGAACTCACCAAAAGCTCGAGGCCCTTTAGAGTCTCGGTCATTTTGTTTGCGTTAGGCAGCTGGCTAATTATACCACCCCGCCAAGAAAGCACCGCCTTTAATGGTGGATTCTCGGCTTCCCTAAGCGCAGGTCCAAAAGTGCTGATATTTATTAGTCTCTTTTGGAGGGTTCTGTGTGGTGCTCCTCTTGGATAGACCACCTTTTCCGAATCCAAAAAACCCCTTGTGTATAAAGGTGAAGCAATATGTTCGGGTCGAATAGTATTGTAAGCATTCATATCTAAATAATTGCAAGTCGCACCTTCCTTACCAATGTGCCCACAAATGGCTGCTAAACAAGAGTAGGCCCTTTGGGCTTGGTGACCATTGGTATATCGTTGGTGCCCCCATCCACATTCCATATGTGAGAGATTTTTGGCATACAGTTCAGCTGCTTTTTCAATCTTATGCGGGTCTATTCCTGTAACTTCAGCCGCTTTTTCGAGACTCCAGTCTCGTACACCATTTTTCAGTTCTTCAATCCCATAAGTGTGTTTTGAGATGAAATCTTTATCTTCTAATCCCTTGTTAAAAATATGGTTCATCATTGCCAAAACCATTGCGGTATCGGTTCCGGGGCGTGGTTGCAAGAAAAGGTCTGCTTTGGCAGCTATAGGCGTAAGGTATGGATCAATAACAATAAGGTACGCCCCTCTCTCAATGGCATCCCATATAAATGGTAAGGAATGAACGTTAGTAAAGGAAGAGTTATGCCCAACGATCATTATAACTTCGGCTTTCTTGGACCATATTTCTATACCCTGCACATACTGGGTACCATTGGTGTATGTGGCACCAGATAAACCGCTTAATAGGCAAAAACTACCAACCAATCTCGATGCACCAATAAGGTTAAGAAACCTACCAGAAATTGCTTTACCAAGAAACTCTCTGTTACCACTGTAACAGTATTCAGTTACCGATTGAGTGCCATACTTTTTCTTGCAAAATGCTAGCTTGTTAGTAATGTACTCGAAAGCATCATCCCAGCTTACGCGCTTAAAATCGGCTTCACCTCTTTTGCCGACACGCATAAGTGGATATTTGATTCTATCTTTATGATATGTACGCCGGACATATGTAGTTGCCTTGGCGCAAAGATGCCCTTTGGTAATAGGATGCTCTGGATCACCTGTTATTCCAACAAGTTTTTCGTCTTTGATGTATGCCAACAGTCCACAGGTATCAAAACAATTCCGCGGACAGACAGTCTTTTCAATTCGGTCAACACTTTCCATATCGCCATGGAAAACCGGACCCGGAGAGGCCAAATCTTTAGTTGAAAACATATTCACACCATGACCTTTAAACAAAAAAGTATGCTGAACGTTATTAACCGCCGACCTGTACAAGTAATAGATTCAATATCCATACCAATAACAAGTAATCAACTGAATTAAATTAGGATAAAGCAAACCAGTTTTCTTAAAGTGCCAGCCCATCTGGAGTAGGAAGTTTGGTTTTAATTTACTTCCTGTTATAACTTCTTATTTAATAATATCTTTTGTGTATTTTTTATTAGATTCAGTTTCTTCAGGTGTTTGAATGTTTTTCCCTGGCAAATAATAACCTGAGAAAACAAAACCAAAAAAAGTTTGGACAGAGTCAATTAATCCACCGTGGAATTTAAGAAAACAGCCAATACTTGCAATTTGCACTGGTTGATAAGTTAAGCTACTTAGGCATTGTAATTTGCAACTTTAAATATTTTTCTATGGCATTTGTTTTCGTGTTGCAATTTGCATTATTGTTTAAATTTTTGTTTGAAATATTTTTTTCTAGTACTTCGAGAGATATATGGCCTTTTCGCTAGCCAACTGTAGCAGACAAATAAACAAAAATATTCATCTCACTTATTATTAATCAAATACTTTTACTTTCACCCCTGATTCGCAACTAACAAAATGAATTGTCAATGATCGCTATCTAAGGTTTAAACATGTTGTTTTGGTGAGCCGAAATTAAAAATAAACACAAGTGCAGAATGCAATCTTTTATAATGATTCAAGGTTTAATGGTGCCGAATTAGATATTCTTAACTAATAAGAAAAGGCCAAAGAGTGAGATTATTGCTCCACTGAAAGTCAAAAGTAAACTGCCAATTTTTGTATAGTTCGCTGCGAAACCAATCAATACTCCAGTTAAGTGAAGTATTGAAGTCGAAGTTAAAAATCCCAAAACATATATTACTGGATCCGCTAAAAGGGGCATTTCTACTCCATGTGCATGACCATGGAAAACCGCAAAAAAAGCTACAATAGCGTAGCTCGCAAGTATTCCCAACTTTTTATCTACTGCAATGGCCAACCCAAGGGAAAATACAGAAAGCATAATCCCGAACTCGACAAACGGAATAAAAATGTCGAGCACACCCAGTATTCCACCAACAATCATAATGCCGACGAATGTGATGGGAACCATCCACACGGCCCTACCGCCGATCTGTGCGCTAAGAATACCCACGCAAACCATTGCTAACAGGTGGTCATAACCAAAAACTGGGTGAAATAATCCTGTGTAAAACCCGCTATTATTTCCACCTATATGGGGCTGAGCTATCCCAGGTATAAAAAGGATAGTGATATTTAACAGAAATATAATTAAATGGATCCTCATCGAATCTATTCTACTTGTTAAGGAATATTAACGAACATCGAACCGGTGCTTTACGTCCAAAACTATGATTAATAGTAACTATTTTTTTTAGAACCAACGTTTTCCGGTCGCTGGTTATCACTGGCTAAAAAGCAATTATGCGACAGTACACTAAGGAAGTTAGGAAAACAACAAAATATGGTTTAGCTTGTTTATTGGGTAGAATAATGATACTAGGGTGTTTCGTCATCAGCTAATTTTGCATGGTTTCTAGTGTCATGAGTAAATCGAAAGTAAAAAAAGTTTCGAGTAAAAACCTATCAATATTGTACGAAATCGCCCTCACGGTTGGTAAGTCGCTTAACCTCAATACAATCTTAGATGGTGTAGTATTAAAAATCGTTGATTTCATGGGGGTAGACTCTGGGATTATCTACATCATAAACAGTAGTACCATGGAGTTGATCCCTGTAGCTTTTTGCAACCTGTCAGATGAAATTATCAAAGATGCTGTTGAAAACAGGGTAAAAGTAGGTGAGTGTCTCTGCGGTGCAATTGCTAAGTTTGAAAATGAAATTATTATTCTTGAAGGGGCATCCCGAGATACTCGAGTAGCAAATAGTAAGCTTAAAGAGGCCGGCATGGATTTTTATGCAGGACTCCCGTTAAAGGCTAAAGGGAAAGTTATGGGAGTCTTGTGTGTTTTTAGTTTTAATCCTTTTACCCCTGATATTGACCATCTTGAAACCTTACGAGCAGCCACCGTTCCAATTGGCTTGGCCATTGAAAATGCATTGATTTTTGAAGATTTAAAAAAGGATGCAAAAACCATAGAGCACAACTTCAGCGAAATAATCGGTTACAGCCCAAAAATGGAAGCAGTCTTAAAACTAGCTAAAAAAGTTGTTGATGTATCTTCAAACATTTTGATTGAGGGAGAAAGTGGTACTGGCAAAGAGCTCATTGCCAAAGCACTACATTACAACAGTCGTAAGCGCAAAAATCCATTTATTGTGGTGAATTGCGCAGCTCTGCCAGAAACTCTCTTGGAATCAGAACTGTTTGGTTTCGTCAAAGGGGCTTTCACAGGTGCAAACTTCGACAAAAATGGTTTATTTGAGTTAGCCAATACAGGTACAATTTTTTTAGATGAAGTTGAAACCATGAGCCCGGGTCTTCAGGCAAAATTACTCCGTGTCTTGCAAGATCTTACCTTTTTCAAGGTAGGGGGATCTACACCAATTACCGTTAATGTGAGGATTATTGCTGCAAGCAACAAAAACTTGGCAACTGCGGTTAAAGAAAAGTCCTTTCGTGAAGACCTATTTTACAGGCTAAACGTTATAAATATTACAATCCCGCCTCTTAGAGAAAGAATTGAGGATGTGCCATTGTTGACAAGGCATTTTATTGATAAATTTAACAAGAAGCTTGGCAGAAATGTTCGCAAGATATCAACATCAACCATGAACGCTCTAATGAAATATGACTGGCCCGGAAACATTAGAGAGCTTCAAAATGCTATAGAAAGAGCTGTAGCAGTTGCAGACGCTGATGAGATCATATTCAATTACAACAGCTTCAAATCCAGCAACACAGACGGCCAATCTTCAGATAGGAAGGGCACAGGAGTTGAAGACGAAATTGACTTACTTACAATAGATATTTTTGGTTCCAGCAACCAACAACCGCCATCTATTGAGGAAGTGGAACGAGAATATATACTAAAAATCCTAAATTTGACAGGTCAAAACAAATTAAAGGCATCTAAAATACTTGGTATAGACACCTCCACGCTTTGGAGAAAACTAAAAAAAATTGAGGGTAATTGAACCCGATTAGTTATGCCTTTACCCAATTTGCTGCTTCATGTCTGTTGTGCTCCATGTTCACCCCACATTGTAGTAACTCTTTTGAAGACTCATAAACTTACACTTTACTTTTATAACCCAAACATACATCCCCGTGAGGAATATGATCAACGGCTATCGGAAATTAGCTCTTGGGCTAAATATATGGAAATCCCATTGGTGGCCGATGACTATGAAATCAAAAAATGGTTCGCAGCAATTAAAGGCCTAGAGAGTGAGCCGGAAAGGGGAAAACGTTGCGCTGTATGTTTCGACGTACGCCTTCAGGCTACCGCAAAAACGGCAAGAAGACTCGGTATCAGTAAATTTGGAACAGTCCTTTCAGTATCACCTTATAAGGAAAGTGCACTAATTAACTGTATTGGCAAAGATGCTGGCGAGAAAGAAGGGGTAATTTTTTATGAGGCTGATTGGAAGAAAAAAGATGGGTATAAAATTACCACCAAGATGGCACAACAAGCTGGGTTTTACCGTCAGCACTACTGCGGATGTGTCTTTAGCCAACGTCAATAGTTGTCGCCAAATAAGCTTAACTCTCAAGTTGGTAGAAGTAAAGAGAGTTCAATCAACATCCATAGCGTCTATTTCACTTACTAGCTTGTGATCCAGATTGGTTATTGTGTTTCCCTTGTCGTGAGTTGTGGTTGATATCGCTACCCAGCAAAACCCTATCTTTATCTCTGGGTGGTGGTTAACCTGTTCGGCTATATTTGCCACCCTTATGGCAAACTCCACACCGGCAAGATAATTCGAGAAATTAAACTTCTTTTCAATCAACCTATCAGTTTGTTGCCACCCTTTAGCCACTAACAATAACCCCTATTTTATTAATTCGTTAAGCCAAATTTACACTACTTTGTAAGTCTATTTGCTACCCGCGTAAATTCGCTTTCAGAGACTTCCATGCCAAAAAGTTGGTGTGCAATTGATCCTCCTTTTGCTACCGCTGTGACCATTGCGATATGGTTCCAGCCATTTTTTTCATGTGGTTCGAATGAAAAACCAAAAGCATGAGTGAGATTCGCAACCGATTCCTTTTCGGCTACACCAAACGACCAAAACATAAAATCGTCTGTATATTCAGAGCCATACTCTTTCATTTTTTTTGCATTATCATTTTCCACGTCAAAGCTTATTGATAATATGCGAAAATCCTTAGCCTTCCCTTTCGTAGCCATAGCAATAGCCTTCCCCAGGGTGGCATTAATGGTTGGACACACCATAGGACAGTCTGCAAACATAAATGTCACGAACAAAGGTTTATCGAAGTAATCCGATAGCTTTACCTGCTTGCCATTCTGATTGATAAACACAAGATTATCATCAAGCCGCAAACCAACTTTTGAAGAAGCTATATTCATCCATTTCATTCCTTTTCTTGAAGCGCGAATTACCTTCATTTTATGGTCTGAGTGATTCTTGTCTTTCATGACCACGTGTTTTTTCATCTCAGGCTGATTAACGTCACCATAAACAGTGTTTTGAAACGGATTAAGTAAAACAGCACTCACAAACAAGGCCGCTGCAATTTTAATTGAAAATTTCACCACTTAATCCTTTCGCATTTGCAATTGTGTGACTCAATGAAACCTATTGTATAGATACAAACTTCTTCCTAGTTATTATGTCAAGCGAGTTCGCTGCAGAGATAGTTAGCGTTAGAGAGTTTGGACGACTTTTACTTTTTCGATATCAGCCTGCATGTCAGCCTCTATTTTTTCCTTAATGTCATTGTATTCTTTAAGCAAGGTATCCTTAACCTTCGTCTCTGCCGGTCCGTCAGGCAGGTTGAAAAGCTTTTCGTCCAAATAAATTTTCCGCTCAGCGATTTTGGCTTTAGTCACTCTCCTTATCTCCGCTATTGTTTCCTTTTGAGAGTCGGTTAGCTTTGGCAGTTTACTTCCGCTTACCTTGTTGGCTTTTTCCATTGCCAACTCTGCAGCCGATTTCATAATTGTTCTCCTAACTTCTTCTTTTCCCTCTATTTTTGCAAAACGCGGTTTGAGGACTTCTCTGGTACTAACACTTTAATACTGTATCCGGGCATTAAGGTATCGTTATGGTTCATCCCGTTCAGTGTAGCAATTTCAAGAGCCATTCCCTGATCACCGCTAAACTTTTTAGATAGTGTTCTAAATGTATCTCCCTTGCTAACCTGAATGACCTTAATGGTAAAAGGCGGCAACGTCTTACCTCTCCAAGTAGGTCTACCATATTGAATGCCATCTATTGCATCCAGGTATCTCTTACGAAATCCTTTGCCCTTAGCATCGCGATTTTTAAGTAGCCCACTTTTACCTTCAGCTTCTATAATTCTTGCGATGGTATCAGGATGGGTGGCTTGAAAGCTATGATAACTTTGTCCTCCAATTTTCTCTTTAGTTCTGAGGGATTTTAAAAAATCTACAATACCATTGGGATCATATCCAGCTTCATATGAGAGCAGCATCCCAATTTGATCCGCTTCATTCTCCTGTAGCCTTCCATAACCAAGGTTTATTTGCTGAGAAATGCTTGAGGTTAGCGTTAACCACGCAGCAGCATTTTCTCTCACTTCCTCACTGGCTGCTAATCCCCCAAGGGCCAACAAAGTTTGTCCAACTTTTTCCTCCATTTGTTTTACGGCGTGGTGTCTTATAACATGTCCTATTTCATGACCTAGCACTCCCGCCAGAGATGCCTCTGAATTAATCATACATAGCAGTCCTCTGGTAACATAGATATACCCACCAGGTAGAGCAAAAGCATTGACCATCTCATGATCCAGAACCTTGAAATGATACTTGTATTCAGGTGCAACCACTTTACTAAGGACACGGTTTCCTATTTTGGTCACATACTCTGCAATCGCATCATTATTGTAGATGCCGTAAGTCCTAACTATCTCCTTGTCGTATTCTTTTCCCACGCTCTCTTCATCAATATTATTTAACAAGTCAAAGGCATAAGTTCCGGTGCCCGTGAGAAAGATCACCGCCAACAACGAGGTAATGGATTTTTGCAAGGAAGTCATGTTATAAACACTTTTAAGTGATATTCTAACACATTGTGGAATAATGCGGTGCCATGGCAAGTGAATTTGGATCCTTTATATCAAGCGGTGGGTTTGGTGCAGTTCGATCATCAGGCTTAAAAATAAAAGATTCAGACGTAATTATTATTCCATCCCCCTATGATGGTGCAACTAGCTACAGATCTGGGGCCAACGAGGGTCCTCAAGCTATCATCGCTGCCAGCTCTCAAGTTGAGCTATACGATGCGGAGTGGAATCTAGATTATGAGGGTTTAAAGCTTTACACCTTAAATCCGATGGAGCCAGACGTGACCGGGCCAGAAAGCATGATCAACAAACTTCAGTCTGTCTGTGAAACAGCCCTCCAAAAGTGTGATTTTCTCCTGACTTTGGGAGGAGATCATAGCTTAACTTCTGGTCCCGTGCGTGCCTATGTAAAAAAATTTGATAAGTCACTTACTGTAATCCAGATAGATGCCCATGCTGATCTTCGCAAAACTTGGCAGGGATCTCCATACTCGCACGCTTGCGTGATGAGAAGGGTTAGCGAAGTCGCTAAGATTGCCCAGATTGGAATAAGAAGCATGTCAAAAGAAGAAAACGCTTTCATTTACTCCTCTGGTCACCCAGTGTGCAAGATTTGGGATATGGCTGAAAACACCAACTGGATAGATAAGTTTATGGATCAATTAACAGACAACGTTTATATAACTATTGATATGGACTGTTTTGACCCTTCCGTGGCGCCTGGGGTAGGCACACCCGAGCCAGGAGGGCTTATGTGGCAGGAGGTATGTAATATCATACGAGTTATCGGTGAAAGCAAAAATGTTGTCGGGGCTGATATCATGGAAGTTAAGCCACAACCTGGATCAATTGTAACAGAATTTACTGCAGCAAAGCTTTGTTACAAAATCATTGCTGCAGCCATGTTGATTGACAAAAAAACTTGTGATAGTTTTTCGCATCACTCGTAAAAATACCCCATATTTCTGATCTTGTTTCTTCTGGTGCTCACGAGATCATCGGAAGATATCTTCATTAATTCGTTTAAGTGCCGACGTATTACTCTTCGCAGCGTGGATGCAGTCGTAATAGGTTTTCTATGAGCCCCACCACTTGGTTCTTTTACAACCTCATCCACAAGACCATGTGAAAACAAATCCATCGCTGTAAGGCGCAGAGCGCTAGCAGCCTCCTCTACCTTTTCAGGGTTATTCCACAAAATAGCAGCACAACCTTCTGGGCTTATGACGGAGTAAACTGAATTTTCAAGCATTAATATTCTGTCACCAACCCCCAAAGCTAATGCACCTCCTGACCCACCTTCACCAATAACCACACTAATTATTGGGACTCTCAAACTAGACATCACAAGTAGGTTTTTTGCTATTGCCTCAGACTGCCCTCTCTCTTCAGCTCCAACTCCTGGGTACGCCCCTGGTGTGTCTAGTAAAGTTAGAATAGGCCGATTGAACTTTTCTGCCATTTTCATAAGCCTAAGTGCCTTTCGATATCCCTCTGGATGAGACATTCCAAAGTTCCTTTTGATTTTTTCTTTTGTGTCGCGTCCCTTTTGCTGACCAATTACCATCACTACATGGCCATCAAGATTGGCAAACCCAGAAATAATTGACACTCCATCACCATAAAACCTATCCCCGTGGAGCTCCATAAAACCACTGGTCATGTTATCTATGTAGTCTTTAGTATATGGCCGCATTGGATGGCGAGCTAATTTAGTTCTTTGCCAAGGTGAAAGCTTGCCGAATATGTCTCGACGAAGTCTATTAGCTTTTTGCCGCAACTTCCTTATTTCAGGTAAAAAATCCTTACCGTCACTTTGGGACCTTTCCCGTAATTCTTCTATCCTATTCTCAAGCTTTATAATAGGTTCTTCAAAGTCTAAGTAATCCAAGGTCGCTTCAACTCGTAATTTATTCTAGTAATTTGCAAAGTATATCAAAAAATTAATCCTTTGGCTTATATTCAGATTCACAGTAATTCTATTTTTCCCGCCGATCTTGCCCATTGCACTGTTGACTGAACGTCAGTGTCTTGGCTATACTTCATGTTCACTTAAATTCAAGAGAGTAAATATGGGTTGGGATGATCGTAGGAGGCAAAACAGAGGTGGTTCCGGTGGGTTTGATAATATACCGAATTTTGACTTTTCCAAAATAATGCCACCAAACTTAAACATGGGCCATCTTTTATGGTTGGTTCCGTTACTTATCTTCGCGTGGCTTGCAACTGGTTTGTATAAGGTTGAGCTTCAAGAACAAGGTGTTGTTCTAGTTTTCGGCAAGCATGTACAAACTACTGCGCCTGGTCTTCACTGGAATGTTCCATTTCCTTTCGGAAAAGTAGTAAAAGTAAGAACGGAGGAAATCAAAAGAGTTGAGATAGGGTTTCGTACTGGGGCTACTAGAATGAGCAGACAAGCCTTGGTAAAGGAATCGTTAATGCTTACTGAAGGTGCAAATATGATAGACATCCACATGTCAGTACAGTACCAAGTAAACGATCCAGCTCAATTTCTTTTTGGGGTAGCTGACCCTTTTAGGGCTCTGCAGGATCGGGGTCTGTATGAAACCGTGAAAAATGTGGCCGAGGCGGCATTACGTGAGGTTGTTGGAACCAACAACATAGACAACATATTGACAGTAGGAAAAAATCTAGTGCAACAAGAAATCCATGCACTAATGCAACAAACCTTAGATGTTTATGGCGCTGGTATTACCGTCAGTTTGGTACAACTTCAAGATGTTCATCCTCCCCAAGAGGTGCGTGAATCATTCCGTGACGTCAATAATGCCGAGGAGGACAAAAGCAGGCTAATCAGACAAGCTGAGGGATATTACAACTCCATTATACCTGAAACAAGAGGTAAGGCTGCGCAGATCATCGCAGAAGCCGAGGCTTACCGTGAAGAAAGAATTAAACTTTCCGAGGGTGATGCCAACCGGTTTAGTGCTCAGCTCGTCGAATATAACAAATCGCCTGAAATTACAAAAGAGAGATTATATATCGAAGCCATGGAGCAGATATTATCAAATGTAGATAAAGTCATTATTGATGAAAAGCTTCTAAACTCAACCTTGCCGCTGCTACAACTAGATCGGAAGGGAACCGGGAAGTAACCACCACATGATAAATAAAAATGTCTTGTCCATATTAGTTCCTTTAGCCTTGGCTGCTATTATTTTTGTAGCTCTAGAAGCATTCTTCATCATAAATGAGAACGAGCAGGGAGTTGTCACTCAATTTGGACGTTTTGTAAGAACCATTCAAGAACCCGGTCTCCATAGAAAAACTCCTTTTATCCAATCTGTAATTTATTACGATAAGCGTTTACTAGACCATGACGTGCAACCTACTGAAGTGGTTACAAAGGATAAAAGGACGCTTGTAATTGATAATTTTGCAAAATGGAAAATAATAAATCCCGAACATTTTTATACAAGGGTAAAAACCGAGGCAGTTGCCCGTGATCGGCTACGCGACATTATTTATTCGGAATTACGCCAGGACTTTGGCGCACACGATCTGTTTGAAATTGTCTCTACAGATCGCGCCAAACTTATGAAAGAGGTCACACAACGCTCTAATGTCAAAGTCAAAGTACTAAACATGGGAATTGAGATTGCGGATGTGCGGATAAAACGCGCTGACCTGCCACCAGAAAACCAGCTAGCTGTGTTCAACAGGATGAGGGAAGAGCGTAAAAGAATAGCAAAGCAGTTTCGTTCAGAAGGCAAGGAAGCGGCCCAAAAGATAAGAGCAACAACCGATAAAGAGAAAGTGATAATTTTAGCCGAGGCATACAAAAAAGAACAAACAATCAGGGGTCAGGGTGACGCTAAGTCAATTAAAATTACGGCTGCCGCTTTTGGGAAAAGCCCAGAATTTTACTCTTTTATTCGCTCCCTAGAAGCCTACAAAAAAGCACTGCTTGAAAAAGACAGTATGATAATGACTGAAAAATCATCATTTCTAAAACATTTGCAAAGACGATAATTTTCCAATGCAACTTGCCACGGTCCTGTTTTGATTGATTAGGCTAGTAAAACAGTAAGCAGACTTCGTCGATAACAGCAATGCTAACACTGCTTCCACTACAGGTTCTGTTGGCTTCTTTAACTATCAGCATGCTACGCATTAACCCAACATAATCCTAAGTATTTGCAGTTTTGCTCTCTACAAAGCTTTTCTTCACACTGAGACCATGACTCCTCTGGTTTACCCTCTACCCTTACAAGTTGTCTAGCGGTTTCTAATGCCTGCTTGCCTAGCTCTATCCCATCTTGGTGTGAAAAGTTAATAAAAGACGACATTTTACTTCTTTCTTTCAGGTAGACCACTGCTGCCCCCAAAGTATCCATATTGTGGGCGAGCATTACGGCGAGGGCATACAGTTTTATCTGAAAGAAGTAAGCTAGCTCATCCTTCGGTCGTTCAGAGTATTTGTAGTCAGCAACCATCCATCTTTCCCCATCAAACCAAATGATATCTACCGCCCCGGTTAATGTTAGAATAATATCATCATCAACAAGCTTTACAGCTATTGGCATTTCCCGCATTATTGCACCTGGTTCCACGCTCCATATACCCCTGAGTGGACTCTCTACAAATGCATTAGTAATTGATTTTGCAAGTGATCCTTTTTGTTTTTGTGAGAAGTCCTTAAAGTATGAAAGTATGGCCTTTTCTAACTCCACCAGATCATTCCCTTTGCCAATTGGCGCCTTCTCCAAGAATGAATGGACATTGTTACCATTACTTATAGCAGATTCATCTTTTCTTTTGCCTATACTACTTTTGCCAGTCAAAACGTTGTCCGAACTTATTACCTTTTGATAGTAATATCGCCTTGGACATTGCTTAAACATGGCAAGTTCGGTTACCGTTACTTTAACTTCATGTATCAGTGCTTCCATATCTAGTTTTTTTATCGCTTTTTTTTCATCAACCAAATAAGGCCGGTTCCCCGTGATAATTAAATCTACAATAGGTGAGATATCTTGCCCAGATTTTGTCGGTGATTTAATCATCAGTACATCGTTAACGTGATTGCAGTCAATAAACTCCCTTATCGGGTTCATCCACGTACCTTTACCACTTCCTCCACTATAGACAAGAAAATCCTCTGCCCTAGTTGTGGCAACATAAAGAAGGCGCTTAAACTCCTTTTCCTCTTCTTCGGCATCGTTAGTTTTATTAATTTGAAATGCTGGTCCATCAACCCATTCTTTGTCTTCCAAGTCGTAAATACTTGCTCCAAGCCCTACCGTTGAAGATATATTAATTCTTTTATAATTAGAAGATCTTCTGCCACCGGTCATATCAGCAACAAACACAACAGGGAATTCCTGGCCTTTACTTTGATGTATTGTCATAACTCTCACCTTCCCCTTATTAATTACATCAGCCGAAATGTCTGCTTCAGGTGAATCCAATCCTTGGGAAATCCTCTGCTTCAATCGCAATATAAATTTCCCAAGGCTGCCTCCTTTTGCCTCATGTAATCTTGTCATCTCAATGAGCTTAAAAATATTAGCCATTGCCTGATCGCCATTCAGACTACCCATCATTACTGAGTTGTAACCTGTATCAACAAGTATCATTTCAAGCAATTCAGATGGCATTACACAGTCGCGCAATTCCTTCCATCTGATAACTTTATTACGAAATAATTCAATCCTATACTGGTCCTCTTTACGCATACCAGAAGGGAAATCTAGTTGTTTTAGAAACAAATCTACTGTATCCCTCTCGTTTCCATTTTCATCACGGCGCAACTTCAATAAGCCATCATCGCTTATTCCAACTAAAGGAGATCGGAGCACTGAAATAAGCGAAAGCAGATCACCGGAATAGTAAAGAAAGGATAGGATGTTTGAAAAGTCTTTTATCTCTTTGGTTTGATAGAACCCTCTGCCCCCTACAACCTGACAGGGAATGCCCCGAACTCTCAAGGCTTTTTGATAAACTTTGTGGTTCGTAAATGTCTTTAGCAATATTGCGATATGATCGTACTCAATCGGAATAGGCTTTTTCTCTTCCTTTCCGTAAATTGTTCTCTTTGACTCTATTAGCCCTGAAATGTGGGCAGCTATTTTCTTGGCTTCCAGCTTGCGTGTGTCCATTGCACTTAAGTCTTTGTTATTCAATTCGTTGGTACAATCTATTAACATGACGGGAGAAGCAGTATGTTGACCTTGTAGACTAGAATCAGGGGTTATAAGGTCTTCTTTACTAAACTGACCCCCCAGAACGTGTGGCCCCTGGAAGAAGTCATTAAAAAATTTTACAAGCGATGGTGTTGAACGGTAGTTTACAGTTAGCCGCTCACAACTTCCATTTGCACTTTTTATTTTCTCCACTGTATCCCCAAAAATTGTGGGAACGGCTCCTCTAAATAAATATATTGACTGTTTGGGATCACCAGCTATTGCTAACCTTCTATCGCCTGGCGGTGCCAAATAGGAAATAATTTTATCTTGCAGTCCGTTGATGTCCTGATACTCATCAACCAATATTCTATTAAAACGATTTTTGAGTAGTTCTACAACAGAGGGGTTCTTTTCTAGCAAACCCAGAGCCTTCTCCTCTAGGTCAGTGAAATCAAGTACGGCCAGACGATCCTTTGCGTTTAGGTATTTTTGACTGACTCTACCCATCAGCATTGAAAAGTCTTTTACTATATATGATTCATCTTTCTCTAAAGCTAGGAGGCATATATCCAGAACGTACTTACTTGCGGTGCGTGCTGGCTCGGGGCTAGTAATTTTTCGATTCCCTGCTCCTTTAAGATACTTTTTTCCCACCTTAAACAGTT
This sequence comes from Nitrospinaceae bacterium UBA7883, assembly GCA_002500605.1. GTDB lineage: Bacteria > Nitrospinota_A > UBA7883 > UBA7883 > UBA7883 > UBA7883. The sequence continues at coordinate 29,023 of DLRR01000011.1, forward strand.
TAAATGCAGTCTTCCGATCTAGCTCAATATCAATATCTAGTAGGTCTGGAATCTCCTCAATCATTTTGTAAAGTTTTGCCTCATAGCTTTTTCCACCGTATCCACTTAGCTCCGGCAACATATTTTTTAAGCCATCAATAGTTTCTTTTCTCTTTTCCCTTAACTCAACCAGCGTCACATGTCTCTTGGTTTTCATTTGAGAAAGCCCAATACCCCATGATCGTGACAGAAAAATAATATCTTGTATATGTGACTGAAGCTTACTTAACCCATAACACAATACGAGCCTCTCAATGCCTTCATTAAGTGTTCCAAGGCCGTTACGGATTTCTTTTAGTGTTACTGAATCTAAAAGTTCCCTCGACTCGCTTTCTCCCATTACCCGGAACATGGGATCGACTCCTGCCACATTGGAAAACTCATATAGTAAGCGCATGCAAAAAGAATGAATGGTGGATATATGAGCACTATTTAGTGCTTGCCTCTGCCTGATCAGATGGGCCAACAGCCGTTTTTCTTTATTCCAACTTGAATCATCTTTGGATAAGTTGGCAGAGGAACCATTTATTGGATCGGCGTTAGCAAGGTTGTCTATTTCATTTTTTATCTCTCCGCGAATGCGGTCGATCATTTCGTTGGCTGCCTTTACAGTAAATGTTATAGCGGCAATAGAGTTGACATCAGTAAACTTCCCATTCCTTTCCTTGCACAGTTCCTCCAAATACAATTTCATAAGCCTTGTAGTCTTACCGGTTCCGGCACTAGCTATGACCGCTATGTCTCCTGCTGGTTCCAATGCTCGCTTTAAGTCGTCTCCCATTTACCCATCCGTTTCACTTAGCCTGCACAAGCCCGCAAAATTGCAATAGCCACATTCAACTGGGTCTACTGGAAATCTTCCGGATTCTATATCTAAGATCATCTTGGCGACTAATGCCTTAAATGACTTTTCGTCGTCAAAGCTAGTAGTAACGTATGCCTTCTTGAAATCCTTTTCATCAATCAATCTATAGCCAGACTCGATAAAACCAGTGGGTTTTAACAAACCACTTGCTAACAGGTAATTTTTGGCCGCCATGCTATATATGAGAGGCTGAAAAGTCTCTTTACCAAGCATTTCTTTCTTAATTTTCTTTTTATATAGAGAACTGTTTGATCCGGATTTGTAGTCTATAACTCTAGCACCAGAGCCATCTTGTTTAACATCTACCCTATCGATTCTTCCAACTAGTAATCGTTCTTCGCCGGGAGTTATTTCAAGTTTTATCGGGGGTATATCTGGCTTCCATTTGTCTGCAAAGTCAAAGGATAACTCCACAGCCACAGGGGTGTAGCCGGTTTGCTTTTGATCTTTCACCTCTGCTTCCCAAAATCTCCGGAAAACAGCCATTATTTGCTCGCTCTCAACCTTCCATAATCTAGGATCTCCCAACTTTTCATTACATTCACTAAACACCTTTATTACCGTTTCTTTTAAAGTTGCCCATTCGCTTTCTTTTCCGCTCAGTGGCAAACTCTTTTCTTTTATTTTTTTCCTATAAAACTTTTCGGCAATTGAATGGTATAGGGTGCCCCTGGTTCGAACATCCATTTCAAACTCTATTTCGTCTGGTTCCAGCAAACCGAGTGGTTTTGAAACGAAAAAGCGAAACGGACACTGGCCGTAGCTCTCAAGCGAAGTAGGGGAATATTTATAGTGTTTTTCCTTACCGACAAATCCTCTAAGGGTACCAATGGAGTCTGTTAATAACCCAAGCCACGCTTTTGAAAAATTCTCGATTCCATTTGGCTCACTAGGTAAAAATCCGTTCCGTTTTCTCTCAATCACCGCACGACCCAATAGGTCTTGAAACCTTTCTTCTCCTGCCGCACCTTTAAATACTATTGCCATGTCTGCTGGTAACCGCTTGTTTTGACTCGTATCAGGCCTGAAAAGATCGTACAAGATTTTTGCCTGTCGCTCCTCTTGATCTAGAAGCTTCTCCATTGGTTTTTGCAATGCTAGTGGTTTTGTGGTTACAACTGTTATTTCTTCCAAATTTTTTCTGCGGTCGACATCTAACGCGTTGGCAAAAGTCGTATCCTTGACAGAAGCTAGGAACATAGATTCCAAAAGCGGTTTCCCATCCAATTCAGCATAGCTGTGACTGAATGTAATGGAATCTTTGGCCATCCTAATAGTTTGGAAAAACAGCAACGACTCTTCTTGCCATTTATCGACATCACTATCGAAAACTCTTCTGCCAAGCCTAATGCTTTCTTCTGCCTCAATAATTTTTAAGTGGATTTTATTAAACCTTCTACGTTCTTCTTCGGTAAGCAGCTGATTCTGGAAAATTCCTTTTGGAAACTCACCCTCATGCAACCCACCAACGTAGACATGTTTGAACCTCAGGCCCACAATGTCGTGGGCATTTAATACAAAAACCTTATTAGAGTTGACCGAGGAAATTTCGTCCGATGTCTGAGAATCCACCGCGCTATTAAAAAGCAAACGAGCCTTATCAAAACCGATGGGAGTGAGGCCTATTTTTAGCTCGTGGCTGTATTTTATAAACTCTTCCAATAAATTAAAGAAACTTGTATAAGCCCGAAAATCACGAAATTTTATTTTTTCACCTGTTTGACCACCACTGCCTGATCTTGGGGTTAATTTTAGCCAGTTCAATAGGTTTCGATAACACTCAAAAAACTGCAATGCCCTATCCTGTTTAGTCAGTTGGTCAACTCTTTTTAGTAGTTCGCAGGTAACGCGAGCAATATTCTGACCGCTCTTTTTCAAGGCACCTTTTCTTTCAGCAAGAGCCGACTTTAAGCGGTTTTTCCATAAAGCTGGTTTACCGTCTATAATCCTGGCTTCGAGAAAAAATCTTTGTACATCATCCTTATCAAGGCTAGAGAACCTGTTGAAGTAAGATGATGTAATGATCTCTGCAACACCTGCTCGATCAAACCCACTATCGGCTAACTCCAGTAACGAAAGACAAACGCGCACTAGTGGGTTTTGCCTCAACGGAATGGACCTTTTAATTGTGAACGGAACTTTATATCTGGTGAACACATTCTCTACAATGGCACCGTAAGGCCGAGTATCACGAAACACTAGACAAAAATCACTCCATTCAAGCCCATTTTCCTCCCTTCGTTCTTTGATGTTAGCGCAAACCTCTTCAATCTCTCTGTATCTACTGGTGCAAGAAAGGATTGGGATCTGTGGAATTGCAGGCCTTTTATCATTAATCTCGGGCCCTATTTGAAAGATAGTATCTGCAAGTGGAGAGATGGGGCCAAGTTCTTGAACCTCATATCCAATTTCTAGCAAACTGTCGTGCTCTGCCAGAGCTTCGAATTTAGATAGGTTAGTAACCATAAATCCAAATGCTTTTTTCCTGCCATCTGGCAAAGGAGCGATAATCTTTACAGGCATCAGATTGGAAAGTTTTCTAAACATCTCAAACCGGTAGGGAGTAAATTGATAAATATCCTTTAGCGTTACAGAACCAAAGCCACCTAAAAAGGAATCACATGTTAGCCCTCTATCGTCAAGAACATCAAGCAGCATGATTTTCAATGAACCTTGGTCTGTGAAGCCTTTTGTTTTAATTTCTTTTTTATATTCCCGGTACAAATCTGATATCTCACCATCTTTTCCAAAGGCATACCCACTGATATTGGACAGTATTGAGTCATCAACCAAACCTTGCCCTAATTCATTGAAAAGTTGTTGTAAAGAGTTTTGAAATCCTGGGTATCGCCAGATTTTTTTAAATGGGCCACTTTGAGACCTTGAATAGCGTTTACGAAGAACATCAGCTAACAGAAGTGAGCTAGCTACTTGGCCTATGGGTTTTACATCTGGAAAAAATTCGGTGAATAGTTTTTTTTCAAAAGCACCTATGGTGATCATATCCGGGATTAACTTTGCTTTATTTCTCCCTTTACCCAAGGTTACTTCCAACTCATAGATGAGTCTTTGGGCAGTTGGGAACAATTGTAATACTCGTTTGATCATATGGTAAAACCTATTTCAATAGATCTACTTAAAAGGCCTATATTAAGTTTTGCAAACTCAGAAAGTTTACACAAACCTATTAAATGAAATTATAGGATTTTTTGGACTCTAAGAGATAAATCGATGTGATAGTAGGTAGTATAAAATTCGGTTCTCAGTTTCAGTTATAAAGAACCACTCTTGTGGTATACCGAGAAAATTACAGCACAAACCCCGCAAAAGTGGTTCCTATTATTACGCTTTTGTGACTCTTGAGGCTTTACCCAACAGCAAATCATGCAATCTAAAGTGGAACGGGCCTAGATCACCGCCATAGTTTCCTGCACTAATTTTTTCCACACTGTCAACTTTGCAAGCAGCTTCAATTCCAACCTTCATCGCTTTACTAACAGTCTCAACGTCCACACCGTCTAAAACTATTTCTACTATAGAGTTAACGCCGTCTGGAACTAATGAGTTTACCTGTCGCCTGATAGTTGGGCAAAACTCGGTATTGGTCGAAGCTTTTAAAAAGCTGTACTTAGAACCCACCTTTGAGCCTGACCTTACAACCCCACCTGGAAATGGCATTATAACTCCTGGTATTTTGTCGATTGCTGATACTGAGGCCTTGGCTGCCTTAAGGGCTGCGACGGACGATTCAGCCAGAATTAAAAAGTTTCCACCACCAATGCCATCTAGCCTCCCAAAACTCTCTTCAAGAACAAATTCCCCCTCCATGACTGGAATCCGCCAGTATCGCTTTCCTTCAATGACCTTGGACGATTGAAAGCCATCTCCAAAATACCTAATACTTGAGCCAATATCCATGACTTCTTCAGACTCTACGGCGTTAAATACTGCTGTTGTTGGGCAGGTCATTAGTGCCTGGCCTATTCGGTTTACCATTTGATCTTCCATCTGTTTTTTACTTTGGGTAAAAAACAGTAAATAGGCTCCCGGGCGCCCATCTGGGGTGTCGTTGGTTTTATACTCAACACCAGCCTCTACGCCACACCCAATCACAGAAGTTGCAAATCCAACACTTGCATCACAAGCTGCTTTTAGCCACCATTCGTCATCCGCAGTAACCAGCAGACGAGAATACACCATTGGAAACGCCTCAGCGAACGTGTCCTCTATAACAACTCCGTTAACCTCACAAAAAGAGGATGAATCCACCATAAAATTTAGTTCCTAAATTAGCGATGTTAGATTTGGAAAAATTATCTTCCGATTCAATTCCACTGTAAACCGCACCCATCATTTCCTCCGCTAGGAGACACGTACCACCGGAACCAGGGTTATGTTTCTTTCAGCTTAGTGATTATTTAAGCTGTCGATACATTTTTGCTATTTTTACACCAGCCTCAGTTGCAATAAGTCCATCCCGTGGAGTAATTTCAGGTGCCTTGCCTTTTAGAATACTTGACACGAAGTGTTCGTCCATCTGATAGTGCCCCCAGACCTTTGGACCACCTACTTGCACTTTATGGACGGTCTCGTGCACATCATCCGTGTTTATTTTGATGGTGTGAGTATCAATTGCTGTAATCAAGTTTGTATTTTCACCAACCAGTTCCATGCTTACCACAGTTTGGTCGTTGCATACTCCACCTGAATATTCCATTGATGTGATGGTTCCATTGGTAAACTCTGCTATGGCATATCCCATATAACCGTGAGTCCCATCGTATTTTTTTAATTTGTGGTTCTCTGCCACGGCATGGAGTTGTTTCAGATCAGCCTCGAATAGCCAACGCATCAAATCAATTGACCATACCGAAAGAGTAAAAAGAGGCCCACCAGATTTTTGTTTATCCCAAGCCCAAGATTTTGGTGGCCATTGGGCGGCCAAAAGGTTGGCAGAAATGTACTCGCGATAGTGAACCGCCACAGGACCCTTTCCTAAGACCTTTTCCTTTTTGATCATTTCCTTGACACGCTTGTAAATTGGCGCGAAGCGGAAATTAAGACTTGGCATAAGTGTTACCTTGGCAGATTTAGCAGCAGCAATAATCTTCTTAGTTTGACCCACGTTGATTCCAAGAGGCATTTCCAAAAGCACATGTTTTCCCGCTTTAATAAACTCCATAGCCACCGAACAATGGAATGGTGTTGGTACTGCAATAACAGCAGCTTCAATCTCAGGATCCTTGAGAGCTTCTTTGGTTGATAAGTATTTCTTACAACCGTACTTCGTGGAATACTTGGTCGCCAGCTTATCATTCATATCGCATACGGCTACCAAATTGGCGTTTTTGATTTTGTTCATTGAAGGCGCGTGTGCCTGGCCACCAACAAAGCCAAGTCCTACTACGCATACACCTAGTTTTTTCATTCTTCTCCCCTTATCATCAAGGTTACAGGCGAGGAAACACCTCGCTATTTTTTGGACTCATTGGGAGTAATTCCCGGCGAGTCATACAGTTAATTAAAAAAGGATTAGCTTGCCGCCCCTGCAGAAGCCTTGTCCCTTTTCTTCTTTTCTTTTGCTATTTTCTTCCAGTTAGGTATTTCATCCAGAACATGCTGTACATGTGGAAATGGATGATCCATATGAGGAAACTGCATCGATTTCATGAATACTCGCTCAAAATCTTCAAAAACGGTAAGTTCCACATAACGAACTTTCCTCGCCCACTCATCAGCTTCCTTGCGTTTCACTTTATTTACGAGGCAAAGCCTAGCTCCATCTCCAGCAGAGTTACCCACGGAAAAAATATTGCTTATATCGCAATCTGGAAACATTCCCATTAGCAAACAGCTGAACTGAGAGAGGTGAGAACCAAAGGCGCCTGCAAGTACTACCTTGTCTATCGTCTCGATATCAAGCTCACGCATCATTATCCATGCGCCAGCGTAAATTGAGCCGACGGCTAACTGAATAGCACGAACATCTCCCTGTGTTATGACAATGTCTTTGCCTATGGAAGTCTCTGATTCCCAGGCTAGCACATATTCTGGCATACCAGTATCTACGTCGTTTCTTAGCCTGTCGGTCGGCGCATATTTGGAAAAACGCCCGCCTTTGTCTATAATTCCTGTGCGAAAAAACTCTGCGGCAACATCGATAATTCCTGATCCACAGATTCCTTTGGTGTCCACTTCCGCTATATCGGTATGCCAGTCGGCTTTACCAATCACCTTATACCTAGGCTCTAGTGTTTCTACGTCTATCTCTACTTTTTCTATTGCACCCGGAGCAGCCCGCATCCCAAACTTAATTTGAGCACCTTCCAAGGCTGGACCAGTAGCCACAGAACATGAAAGCACTCCTAAACTTTTCGAACCACATAGTAGTTCTCCATTCGTGCCAATATCGATAATGAGCACCGACTCATCGGAGTTATATGGCTCTTCATTGATCAGCACTGCGCAGTTGTCCGCGCCAACAAAACCCGCCTCGTTAGCAAGCACATGAATATTCCCTGCCGCATTAATACATAGGCCAAGATCCCTCGATTTAATATCGACAGCCGGAGCCATTGCTGTTGGAAACGGTGCTACACCAACATACTTTGGCTCTAAATTTAATAGGATGTGGTGCATGGCTGTATTACAGACTAGTACCATTTCTAAAATATCATCGCTGGTAATGTTGAGTTCTTCCGTCAGGTTGCCGATTATGTCGTTAATGGCATCAATAATGGTCTTGTGCATTTGGCCAAGACCTTCAGGATTCTGCATAGAATAGCTAATTCGGCTCATCACGTCTTCGCCAAAGCGAACCTGGGGGTTCATCTTTGAATCTGTAGCCACAACCTTGCCAGTCTGCATGTCGGTCAAATAAGCTGCCACGGTTGTAGTGCCTATATCTATCGCAATACCGTAGTATTTCTCAATTTTACCTGGGGTCACACGCACCAATTCATCGCCCAAGACAAAACATGTAACTTTCCATTTTGCCTCACGAATCTTGTTTGTCATGTTTTGAAGACAGAAAAAATCGACTCTGCTGATAACAACACCTTGTTGTTCTCTGAGTGTTTGTTTAATTCGTAAAAAGTCATCCTCGGGGTCATGGATTGTCGGTTCTTTCATCTCTATATAATAAATTTTTAATAGTGGGTCTGGCTTATACTTCAGCTTGCCAGCCTTTTTTCGAACAACTTGCTGACCACCACGAGCCTCTTCAGGCACAAAACAAAGTAAATCACCTTGTACTTCTGATAAGCATGAAAGACGGTAGTTATTATCCTTTTCGGCAGAACTAAGCATCCGTTCTTCATCCGAAGTAAATGGAGTAACATTTGACATTTTTGATTCAACGCCAAACTTTTCAAAGTAGCCCTCTTGGATCTGAATTTTACATTTGCCGCAGGTTTTCTTCTCACCACATATAGCTTCGATTTCGACACCTAATGACCGAGCCGCTTCCAGCACATTGGTACCATGTGAGATCTTCCCTCTACGACCTGAAGGTTGAAATATTACGGTATGTTCTTGAGTCATTTTTCTACAGTACTCGTCTTTATATTAATATTAGTGACCTTACTAATTTTTACTGGCTTCTTTCTGAATATCTTTGAGCGCTACAATCATTTTAATCGCTTCTTCTAGCGCGTTTGTGGCGTCATTTGCTGTGCCATCGGCTCCGAATTTATCGGCTACATCGTCTGTAATAGGGGCTCCACCAATTAGGATTTTACAGGTAGGGTTCTTCTCCTTGATCATCTCTATGACCTTTGGCATACCCATCATTGTGGTAGTCATCATGGCAGAAAGGCATACTATATCCGAGTTTGTTTCAAGCTGCTTTTTCAAAAAATCTTCCAGCGGCACATCGCGTCCTAAATCGAAGACTTGAAAGCCAGCCACATCGAACATCATCTTTACTATGTTTTTGCCAATATCATGGACATCTCCTTGCACTGTACCAATAACTACAGTTCCTTTGACCCCTGTGTCTCTAGGCACCATATGAGGCCTCATAATATCGAGCCCAATATAGAGAGAGTCAGCTGCCATCAGCATTTCGGGAACAAAGTATTCTTGTGTGGCAAACAGCCTGCCAACTTCTTCCATACCTGTTACAAGTCCATCGAAGATTGCGTCATACGTATCTTCACCTGTTGCAACCCACTCTTCAGAGGCTTCCTTCACTTCATCATCATCAAACTCAACAACCCCTTCTGCAAGTTTCTTCTCTAATTCATCTTTTTTGGCCTGATCCATACCTAGTCTCCAAAATCTATAAGTTTATTACTTTCACTTTTTGTTAGGGGCGAATCTCTCGGCAAGCCCTAATCATTGCTTCCATGTTCTCAGATTTAGCGCTGGGCCATATATCACACCCTGGATGGACGCTATTGACTCCACTCTTAATGCATTCTGCTACCATGTTATAGGCATCACTGGCTTCACCATTATTAAGTGCTAAAAATGGATTAAAATTTCCACAAATAACAACTTCATCACCTACCCTCTCACGAACCTCATTCATCGGAGTTTTAGAGTCGATTGACAAAGCGTCAAATCCCGCCTCGACCATCATATCAATGATGGGGAGTACCGCACCGCAAATGTGGAGAACGCTTGGTCCGGTTTGACTTTGAGCAATCTTCTTAAGTGGGGGCATTATTATCTTCTTAAACACCCTTGGAGAAAGAACATCCGTTGTTGCTCCCATTTCTCTCGTTGTAATTATATCTATCCCCATATTTCGAAGCTCATTTCCAATAACAATGATTATGTCGGCAAGAGCATCTAAATACTCGGCGGTTTCTTCCGGTTTTTTGAAGGAGTTTTTGAGTAGAGGTTCAAGCTCATCTATTTGTCCTCCCAAGGTAAACGGGCCTAGTACATACGAAGCTATGGCTACATCATTACCGTGCTTTTCGCGAATTATTTTCACAACTTCTTTAAGTTGTGGTAGACGGCCTTTGGTTGCGGTAGAGGGATCTTTTGCCATGGCACGAAGATCCTCGACAGTATTTTTACTTTTCACTTTAATGGTTGGATAAAGAAGCTCTTTTGTATCTGCATATGGATTCATCTCACAACCAAGTATTTCCGCCTCAAGACAAAGATCAAAAGGGAATGTAACAACTTCAAATCCATAAATTTCGTATGTGCTCATTGCCGCTTTAGCCATCATCTCTGCATCATGATGCACTGTGGCAAAATCATATCCCAACTTGTCCAAACCTGCTGTTGTGACATTACCAACGCCAGACCAGCAGGGAACAGGAGAGACTTTCTCCCCACTAAGCATTTTGAGCACTCTATCCCGCGAAGTCATTACTGCTTCAGTCATCATATATCTCCTAAGTATCACACTAAATTATCAAACTTAAATGCATGCTGGGCTCAACTAAGCTCTGACCAAAAGGTTACTAACAATTATCATTAGAACTTTTATAATTTCTTGCTGAATCATAAAACGCCCTCAGATTATCATCTGGAACGCTTGGGGGGTGATCACACCCTGGCATCAAGATAAATCCACCGCCGCTAGCTCCCGCATCCAAGCACTCGTAAGCTAACTTTTTGACATCGTCTACTGTAGCCCTGTCCAATATGCTTACCGGGTCTAAATTACCTGCAATGCATATTTTGTTCCCAATTTTAATTTTTGCCTGCGCTAGGTCAACTTTGTGATCAAGACTAATGCAATCAGCGCCAGTTTCTGGAAAAAGATCCAACCGGTTGTTTGTGTCACCACAAATGTGAAGTAAAACCTTTTTGCCCTTTTTATGGGCCCACTCAGTGAATAACTTAAGTGGCGGTATTGCAAAACGTTCGAACTGTTTGCGTGAAACCAAATCACCAGATGCAACTGGATCAGCAAGGCTAAGCAGATCAACTGTTCCGTCATCAATTAGTGGCTCAAAAACTCTTTTTATCATTTCGGATGCAAACTCACATGTAGCCTTAACCAAATCTTTGTTTTTAAAGGTAGAACGCATGAAAGTTTCCACCCCTACAAGCTGGGCTGCCAATGTAAAAGGTCCCCATGCAGTTATAGTTACAACAACATCATTACCAATCTCTGCTTTAACCTTACGCGCAGCTTCCCAAATCGTTTGAATAACCTGGTCTTTTGGTATTTTATTTAAATCAAGTTTTTCTATATCAGCTAGTTCGGCAATATATGGGTTCTCTAAGTCAGGAGCGCCAATTTCACGAAACACTATCGTTCCCCCTAGAGCCGCAGCGTGTAAGTTGTTAAACCCGGATCCCACATAGACGATGTCTGGCTTAAATTTATTGTAGATATCAATGTTTGTCTTAGCCATACGATCCGCATCAGTAGACAACTCTCTAAAAGTTGTGCCAGAACGATGTATGGTCCATACTCCTGAACCGAAGGGAGCAACTGGAACCCTCTCTGGGTCTTTCATCTCCATGGCGGCAAAAACAATGTCTTTTGATTTCATAACCATCCCCTTGTCAATTTGTCCACAAACTTGAAATTAGAGGCATCTTTGTCTATTCGCATTTAATTCCCTGCATTCTAGATGCCAGAAAAGCACTATTAAACAAACAAGTCACACGTGTAGAAAAGAAAAATTAACATATTCTAACGTTAATGATTACTCTATTACTAAAAGTTATGTATGCCAAAGAAATATTGAGCATTTTTTTGCAACATTTAATGAAGCGATGGAACCCTTTACAACGATTCCCATTGGTAAGACCACGCTGTTGTGTTACCTAAAGCACACCAAAGTTACAAAGGGAAACATCAATTCTTGGGCTAAATGTTATTTTCTTTGCTCCAACATCACAGCATATTGGTTAGTAAGTCTATGAACTCTTTTAATAGTTACTGTTGCCGTTCGAATAATCAGTATTGTAAAATCAAATTCCAATGTTTGTATTCACCACATATTTAGGCTTCTTTCAGTGGGAATAATTGGATAACACCCTTATCAAGGGCAAGCAGCAGATAAATGCAGTCATATTAAGGTGATTATATATGCAAGATAAGATCATTTTGGAAAACTTAGAGGTAGAGTGCATTATCGGGATATTTGATTGGGAAAGAAAGGTAAAGCAAAAGCTTGAAATTAGTTTAGAGCTTGATTGTGATCTTTCCAAAGCGAGTAAAAGCGATAGCATAGTGGATACGGTTGATTATAAAACTATAAGTAAATCGATTGTAGACTTGGTAAAGTCAAGCAAGTATTTCCTTATTGAAACCATTGCTGAAAAGGTATCAGAGCTTTGCATCGCCAATGATGGTGTTTTTAATGCCAAAGTTACAGTCTCGAAACCTGGTGCCATCCGCGGTTCAAAAAACATTTCAGTGCAGATTTCCCGCCCTAATGACTTACATACTGTTTTTCTTGGGGTTGGCTCAAACATTGAGCCGGAGAAAAACATTCAACATTGTCTTAACTTATTGCGTTCAAGATTCCTTGTTAAACAAGTTTCACCAGTATATAAATCCGAAGCTTGGGGAGTTGGTGAAAAACAGGAAGACTATCTCAATCTAGCAGTGATGGTTAAAACAGAAAAAGATATTTTTGCAGTTCGTGGCGAAACTAACTGGATAGAAAAAATTGTAGGGCGAAAAAGGTCTGAAAACAAGTTTGCCTCACGCCCTATAGATATTGATCTACTTCTGTTTGATTCTATCGTCGATGAAAAAGATGGAGGAACTCTTCCCCATTTTCAATTACTAACCCAACAATTTGTTTATCTCCCTATGCTAGATATCGCTCCTGATCTTATAGTCCCGGGTTTTGAAAAAGCCCTGAATAAAATCACACCAAATTTCGATAATCCGGAGCTTGTTGTTAATAAACTAAGGTTGATCTTGGAGTAAAAAATATGCAGGTAGAAAATTACGATCTTTAATTATACCTTTTAAAATAGTGAAGAGGGTGGAATGTTAATAACATTTGAGGGCATAGAAGGGTCTGGCAAATCAACACAAATATCCAGAGTGGTACAAGCCCTTTCGAACAGCGGTCGTGATGTGATAGCTACGGTGGAGCCTGGTGGCACTGAACTTGGCATGAACCTCCGCAGCATCCTCCTCGATTCTAATACTGGAAGCTTAGATCCACTTGCAGAGTTGTTTCTATTTTCAGCTGCCAGGTCAGAACTTCTCTTTGAGGTAATTAAACCGGCAATAGCCGATGGAAAAATCGTACTCTGTGACAGGTTTGTGGACAGTACTCTCGCGTACCAAGGTTATGGTAGGGGTCTAGAAATCGAAATGGTAGCAGAAATAAACCGAACTGTTTGCGCAGGGGTCTGGCCTAACCTCACGATTTGGCTTGACCTGCCGGTGGATGTGGGGCTAAACCGAGCCATTGGAAGGCTGAATCAAAATAACTCCATTGAGGGCAGGTTTGAAAAGGAAGATGTTTTGTTTCACACTCGCGTACAAGATGGGTTCAAGTCCATTGCTAAACAGGAGCCGGACAGAGTAAAAAGGGTTGACTCATGCGAGAGCATTGAAAACGTTTCATCAAAAATTATACAGCTTGTCAATGAAGCCATATCATAGATTGGTAAAAACAACTGAGAGTTCATTGTGCATAAAATATCTGATATCGTTGGGCAAAACGACGCTTTGAAAAGCTTGAGGGGTGCCATCTCCTCAGCAAACACTGCTCACGCTTATCTTTTTGTCGGACCCCATGGCGTTGGGAAAAAAACAACTGCTATGGCTTGGGCAAGAGCTCTTCTCTGCCTGAATCAAGGAAAAGGGGAAACAACAGACGCATGTGGAGTATGCACAACGTGCCAGAAAATTAATAAAAATAATTACCCAGACCTGCACATTGTTGCCCCTGAGACTGGAAAGAATCAGACATTAAAACAGATTGGTGTGGATACAACGCGAGACCTTATCAACAAACTTTCATTCAAACCATATGTATCCAGCCGTACGGTTGCTATCATTAAAGAAGCGGAAAAAATGACTGCAGGAGCAGCTAATGCTTTCCTGAAAACTCTTGAAGAACCGCCAGGTGATTCGGTTGTGATGCTGGTTTCGGAAAATTACAACGCTTTGCTCCCAACAATTATATCTCGTTGCCAAACGATTAGATTTAGACCAGCACCTTATGAAACAATTGTACAATATCTAACGAATAATCATGGTATGGAGCAAAAACAGGCCCGTGCTAGAGCTGCCATCTCGCGTGGGTCCTTGGGAACAGCCATTAGAGAAACTGGGGACGAACTGCTTGGCCTAAGAAACCAAATCATATCAATGATAGAAAAACCGGATAAATTAGCTTCAATAAAAATCCATACTATAGCTAAAGCAATGGACAAATCAAAAGATAAAACGGAGACAGACAGGTTCCTTTCAGTTTTTCAAGAGCTATTAAGGGACCTATTGATCATCAAAACTACTGGAATGTATGATAATCTAATCAACATGGATATCACTGACCAAATTGGGGAGATAGCGGAAAGACACTCAGAAAGAAAGCTATTAAACGGGTTCACGCTAGCCGGGGACTTGATAGAAACCCGAAGAACTTGGAATATAAACCCACTTCTTGTCGTAAGTTTACTTTTGCAAGAGTTTAATGTGTGATTTATGTCTTACTTCACAAAAGGTATAAAGGCTGAAGGCAATCTGAACGGTAAACAAAAGGACCTTTCAAAGTGTTTTGTTGTTGGAGTTGTACCTATATCAGGTGGTCACGCAAAAAAGTGTTATTGGAATGGTATTGAACTTAAAGTGGGCGACTTGTGCGTAGTTGAAGAGGAGACTGAAATATTTTTTGGGTTGGTAACTCTTGCAAAGCGAAAAACAAAATTTGATTGTGATTGCAAGCAATCCTTGGGAATTGTTTTACGAAAGGCCAACTCGTCCGATCATGCAAAAGCTGAAGAAAACAAACAAAAGGAGAAGCTGGCTCTTGCATTTTGCCGCAAACAAATCCACAAACTCAATCTATCGATGAGCCTATCTAGGGTGAGCTATCCTTATAATAGCAAAAAAGCCATATTTTATTTCACTGCTGAAAAGAGAGTTGATTTTAGAGAGCTGGTTAAAGAGTTGTCCGGGTTTACCAAATTAAAGGTAGAAATGCGACAAATAGGTGTGCGTGATGAGGCTAAGCTCTTTGGTGGATGTGGGCCCTGCGGAAAAGAGCTATGCTGCTGGATGTATTCCTCAGGGTTTTCTCCAGTCTCCATTCGTATGGCTAAAGACCAGTTTCTATCGCTTAGCCCGGATAAGATCTCTGGTGCTTGTGGTAGGCTTATGTGTTGCCTTGAGTACGAACACCTTAGTTACAAAAAATTATTAGAAAACTCGCCAAAGGTGGGTAGCGCAGCAAAAACCCCAGATGGGAGGACAGGCAAGGTAACACAAATAAATGCGATTACAGAAACAATAAGCGTTACCTTTAATGACAATAGTAAGTCAGAATATGGACTAGGTGAAATTGATAAAAATGGAGATCCAGTACATTTAGATTGTAACAATTCAATTCATATATCTTCAAACCTACCCACAAGTGAGAACTTGGCAAACAAAACCCATGCAGATCCTGGGACTATAAAGAGTAAGAAAAAGAAATTTAAACATAAACTTTCGATGGCAAACCAAGATAGCACCTTAAAACCAGCAAGTGTAAACTCAAAAGAACAAGTGGAGCAACAATCGGTAGTTCGTGAACAAGTTCCTAAGCCAAAAGATAAGAAGGCATACACACAACCTCGAATTAGTGATAGTGAAAATACTAAATCAAAAGAAAAACCTCAAAGACGGGTAAAAAGATCCCAAAGGAACAGAACTGCGCTAAAATTCCGAAAAAATAGAAAAGAAAACGGAACCGGAGGAGTGCCGAATGACAAAAATAGTAAATCTTAGACTGACTTTATTATCGATAGCTTCGCTATTGCTTCTTACATCCCAGATTGCCCTTGCTGAAAACATATACATTAAAGGTGAAAAAGCAAGATTTCGATCTGGGCCAAGCACTAATTACGCAATCATTTGGGAAGCTCAAAAATATTACCCATTGGAATTTTTGGCAACCTATAAGGATTGGTATGTTGTAAGGGACAGCGAAGGAGACGTTGGCTGGGTTCATTCCCAAGTGGTTGGAAAAGGTATTGCCGCTATTGTAACAAGCAAAAAAGCAAATGTACGACAATCGTCTAACATTAAGTCGAACATTAAGTTTAAGGTATACGAAGGTTATCCCTTTTTGGTCAAAAAACGTAAAGGTGATTGGATAAGAGTTGTTGACGCTGAAGGGGAAAATGGATGGATTCACAATGACTTAGTTTGGATGTCAAAATAGAGTAGCGTTTATACTCCCTATTTAATAGCATATGCTGAATTCCCAATGTAGCTATGACCTTAGAATATCTCTGGCTTTCCTTATTCGTTTTAGAACATGAAAGTGGCTAGCCATAGTGATTGAGGGTTGACAAGCAACTTGGAAAAATACACAATGTCTGGTTTCAGAACACAAATAACCGTAATAATGCTATGAAACAAAGTAAAAGGTCTTTTTCCGCTAAAGCGGAAGATTTTCCATTAAACGATCGCAACTGGTATGTAATTGATGCTAAAGGACAAACCCTAGGAAAAATAGCCGTACTAGCCGCAAACGTGCTTCGGGGTAAAGATAAAGCTACTTACACTCCTCATGTGGATACTGGTTCGTTTGTGGTTGTAATAAACGCTGAGAAGGCAAAGCTTTCTGGGAACAAATTAGACCAGAAGATTTATTATAGACATACAGGTTACATTGGTGGTCTGAAATCTGCCACAGCTCGTGAGATGCTTGCAAAAAAACCTGACGAAGTTATTGTAAAAGCGGTGAAGGGTATGCTTCCTAAAAATAGGCTAAGCAATGCCATGATAAAGAAGCTGAAAGTATACGCAGGGCCACAACATCCCCATGCGGCTCAGAGGCCTTTTCAAATGGAGGTTCATTAATGGCTTTACAGATTGAGGGCAGATATTATGCCACTGGACGCAGGAAAGGGGCTACAGCTCGGGTCTGGCTTACGTTAGGAAAGGGCAACATATCAGTAAACAAGCAAGGAGCTGTAGAGTACTTTAAAAGAGACTCATCTTTGGCGTTGCTCAGCAAACCGTTAGAGCTCACAGAGCTGTCTGGTAAAATGGACGTAATTTGCACAGTTAAGGGGGGTGGACTGTCTGGTCAAGCAGGTGCTTTGCAACATGGCATTTCAAGAGCCCTCTGCGAATATAACCCGGAACTTCGTTCTTCTATCAAAAAAGCTGGAATGCTTACAAGAGATTCCCGTGTAAAAGAGCGTAAAAAGCCGGGACAACCGGGAGCAAGAAAACGCTTCCAGTTTTCTAAGCGTTAGATCAAAAGCATCCAATAAAATCCCGGGTGAATTAATGTGGGGTCGGATTGCCCTTTCCCCAAGCATACCTTTCCCATTTGCGTTATGCCACGAATCTTTATCGTAACCGTGGCGTTGACGATGTAAACTTGATTAAACTACTTATTCTTTTTTGGGAGAGTTGGCCATGATTGATGTGGCAGTGGTAGGAGCAGCCGGTTACACTGGTCGGGAACTATTAAAAATTCTTTTCAAGCATCCTGATGTTAATTTAACATGCATAACCTCGAACACATACAGTAACTATGGGCTGGCAGAAGTATTTCCAGAGTTTGCAAATAAAAAACCGCTAATTTTCGAATCGCACAACCCGGAGGCTATTGCTGAAAAGTGTGATGCTGTTTTTCTATGCCTACCACACAAGGAGTCGATGAGTATCGTCCAATCATTCTTAAAAAATGGGAAAACAGTTTTTGATTTGTCTGCAGATTTTAGGTTAAAAGACCCTGACATATATACAGAGTGGTATAAAGTGGAGCATATCGCAGCAGAACTATTGGGCAAGGCAGTCTATGGTTTAACCGAGTTATACAGAGGTGAGATAAAAAATGCTAAGGTAGTAGCCATACCAGGGTGTTACCCAACATCAATCATACTTGGTCTTGCTCCAGTAATTAGTCAGAAGTGGTTTGACCGCACATCTATAGTTGTGAACACTGTATCAGGTTCAAGTGGTTTAGGCCGAAAACCAGATAGCAGGTATTCGTTAAGTGAGCTAGATGGCAATTTTTACGCTTATGGTGCTCCTCTACATAGGCACACACCTGAAATAGAACAGGAACTATCTAAACTAACTGATAGTGAGGATGTAAAGTTGCTGTTTATCCCCCATCTGCTTCCAGTTGCCAGGGGCATTTACACCACAATCACAACTAAACTCCACAAGAAGATTGACAGTGAAGAATTAACTGGCATATACAAATCTTATTTCCATGACAGCAAGTTCATTACTGTTTGTAATGGTTTTCCAGAAATGCAATGGGCTGTTGGGACTAACCAAGTATTTATTGGAGCTCATTCTGATCCTCGCACTGGAACACTAATAATCACTTCAACAATTGACAACTTAATTAAAGGGGCTGGTGGGCAGGCAGTACAGTGCCTTAATGTAAGGTATGGCTTTGAAGAGACTAAGGGGCTAATCTAGGAATGAAAATAAGAACAGGAGTTACAATTCCCAAAAATTTTATCGCCGGAGGGACAAATTGCGGAATAAAGGCAAACGGTGGATTGGATCTGGCTATTATAATGTCCACTGTTCCAAGTGTAGCCTGGGGTGTTTTTACCAAAAACAGAGTGGTCGGAGCCCCGGTAACAGTAAGTAAAAACCGATTAAGATCAAAACATATTAGTGGCATTGTCATAAATTCAGGCAACTCAAACACCTTAACTGAAACTGGTTTATTTGACGCAAATACGATGGCTAATGCAGCAGCAAATGCTGTTGGAGAGAAGCTGGGAAGATTTTTAGTTGCATCAACTGGCATTATTGGTCAACCTTTGCCAATAAAGTCTATACTTCAAGAGATGGACAATCTGGCAAATGTGCTTGGGCCTTATGGAGGCAAGTCTGCTGCCAAAGCAATAATGACTACTGATTCGGTTAGCAAAGAAAGTTCCAAACGTATAAAACTAGGATTGTCTACAGTATCAGTTGGAGGATGTGCCAAAGGGTCTGGAATGATTCATCCAAACATGGGAACAATGCTTGCCTTTATTACCACTGACGCTGCTATTAAAAAGCCTGTTCTTAAGGAAATTGTCAAGAGGGTAAACCAAGAGTCCTTTTCTAGAATTACTGTAGACGGAGACACATCTACTAGCGATATGCTAATTATCATGGCAAATGGTGCATCTGGTGCAAAAACAATAGAAAAACCAAAAGGTAAACTATTCGGGAAATTGTTAGAAGCTGTAATTGAAGTCGCTGTTAATCTAGCAAAAATGATTGTGAGGGATGGTGAAGGTGCAACAAAGTTTGCCACAGTGCGAGTTGAAGATGCGGTATCTGAAGGAGATGCAAAAAAGGCCTCTGTAGCAATTGCAAAATCAAACCTTGTTAAAACAGCTTTATTTGGACAAGACCCGAATTGGGGTAGAATTTTGGCATCGGCAGGTTATTCAGGAGCTAAAATCGATATTCGGAAAGCAACCCTAAAAATAAATGGTGTGATTATATATAAAAAAGGCAAACTTGCAAGCCAAGACTGGGAGGGTAAAGTTGCCTCAAAAATGCGTTTAAAAGAAATACTAATTGAACTCAACCTTGGCCTGGGCAAATCATCCTGGGAAATCTGGACTTGTGATTTGTCGCAAGACTACATTCGTATTAACGCAGACTACAGAACTTAAATGATCTTTTGTCACAAACCAGTGACTGGGCTGTTTCAAAAGAGGCTCAATCGGTTCCTTTGTTTAGTCTCAATAAATGGTCGGGATGAGTACGCCCACTTGCCAAACTCAGGCAGACAAAAAGAACTCCTGACTCCAGGAAGACGGACCATTCTATCAGAAGCACAAAATTTGGATAGAGCAACTAAGTATACTGTACACGCAGTTAGTTTCTCCAACAGGTGGGTCTGTGTTGACTCCACTGTCGCAAATCACGTAGCCGCTGAAATGGTAAGAAAAGGAAGCCTGGTGTTGTTCAATGGGTACTCTGATGTGAAGCAAGAACATGTTATAGGCTCTCATAGGTTTGATTTACTTCTTACAGGTGAAAACTTATTACCATTGGTAGTTGAGGTTAAGTCGGCCACGTTAGTCTGTCGTGGAGGAATAGCAACATTTCCAGATGCACCCACAACTAGAGGAACTTCACATCTTAAAGCTCTTTCTAAAATGAGTTGTGAAGGATCTGCATGTGCTATTATTTTTATTGTACTACGCTCAGATGCAAGAACTTTCACCCCAAACAGAAAAACTGACCCTAATTTTGCGGATGCACTTATCGCTGCACGTGATAGCGGAGTAAGCATAAATTCGGTTAGGTGTAAGGTTACTAAAAGAGCTATAACAGTAATTGATGAGATTAAGGTAAGCTTATGTTAGGATAGCCAAAAGTCCTTCATTATATATTTGGCTAATCGTATTCATTGATTTTTCTTTATCGAAATACGCCCTAACCTTCTCACTGCCTCTTTTTGCCAAACTTTCAGCCAAACTTTTATTATCGAGGAGCTTTAAGACCGATTCACACATTGACCCTGGGTCATCTGGCGCAACTAGCAATCCACAATCACCATGATCCAACATTTCTGCTGTCCCACCCGAATCCGTTCCAATAACTGCTTTTTCCATTGCCATAGCTTCTAGACATCCCAAAGAGAAACTTTCTCTTCTTGTGGCCAACACATAAACATCCAAGTCTACCAAATGCGATGGCGTATCTGTAGTACCACCTGTGAACAATACAGAGTTGGACACTTTCATCTGTTTTGCCAAACTTTCGAGCTTTATTTTGTACCGTCCTTCAAACTCTGGCGATTCGTCACCAATTAAAGCAAGAACTGCTTTTGGATAATGATTAAGAATCATTGGCATAGCTCGGATCATTTGATCCTGTCCTTTATGCGGATCCAGCCTCCCTATGATTCCTATTAGCGGTATCCTAACATCTATAGAAAATTTATTCCGCAACACACCTTCAACCTTTTTTGAATCAAATTTCTCAAGGTCGATCCCGTAAGGAATATGTATGATTCGTTCCAAGTCTATTGGCAAAAACTCAGCACTGTTTTGCCTCATACTCTCTGCTCCTGAAATGATACACTCCACCCGTTTATATTCCATACGGTGGTACCAATCGTCTTTTGGTCCTGGAACAAGCATATAGTTTGCAAATATTAGCCTGACATGTGACAAACCCATAAGAGCAGGAACAATCAGCCCCAAATCAGCCGAATGATGAGCATGTATGATGTCTATGTTTTGATGTTTTACTATTCGTCTGATCGTGCTCATGGCTCTTAAATCTAAATATTTAACTGGAGACAACCCAACACCTTCAATTTTCATTTCAATAAGTTCCCTAGCAGTCTGAGTCCCTGCTCGATGAAGAAAATAAATCTCGTGACCACGTTTAGACATTGACACTGCAGTGGTGATGGCATAACGCTCTAAACCACCCCACCCCTTTGAAAAGAGGATGTGCAATACTTTCATTGTTCGCTAGTTTTATGGATTAAAAAATTACTTATGGTTTCAGATCTTCTACCCATCGTAGTCAAATATTTTCTATAGGAATTTATAAAACTTGTTCTCGAGCTTTTACCCTAGCCCATTTATCAATGGAAATCGCAGTTGACACAGAGTCAACCTTAACAATCCCAAGCTTGCCCAATACCTTTTCTGTAATTATTGGTATTGTTATAAATGAAATTTTTCCTTTTAGAAAAGCCTCAACGGCCACTTCATTTGCAGCGTTCAACGCGACTGGAGCACCTCCGCCTTTCTCCAGTGCGTCATAGGCAAGCTGCAATGATGGGTACTTCTCAAAGTCGGGAGCTTCAAACGTAAACGAATTGATTTGTGTGAAATCTAACCTTGGCAGGTCTACTTTTAAACGCTTAGGATAATTTAATGCAAACGCTATGGGAGAACGCATATCAGCTGGCCCCATCTGGGCCATCATAGAAGAATCATAAAACTCGACCATAGAATGAATGGCACTTTGCGGATGAATGACCACATCAATCATAGAAGGTAAAATATTAAAAAGCCATCTTGCCTCGATTACCTCTAACCCTTTATTCATCATCGTGGATGAGTCAATTGTTATTTTTTTACCCATGTTCCAGTTTGGGTGTCTAAGGGCTCGCTTCACAGTTACGTGTTGTAGCTCATCCTTCGGCGTTTTTAAAAAAGGGCCTCCTGAGGCGGTAAGGATTATCCTTCTTACAGATTTTTTTGTTTCACCTCGCATAATCTGGTAAATGGCAGAGTGCTCGCTATCAATGGGAATAACCTTCACATTGTTAGCCCGAGCTTCTCTCATCATCAAGTCACCAGCGGCCACAAGGGCCTCCTTGTTTGCTAGTGCCACAGTCTTGCCAGCTCTTATAGCCGCTAATGTCGGCGAAAGACCAGCCGCCCCAACAATTGCTGAAACTACCATATCAGCGTTGTCGCATGAGGCAAGCTCCATAGATCCTTCTTCGCCAAAAACTATCTTTACTTTACGCGTTATCAGAGAACGAAGTTCTTTTGCCTTTTCTTTGTTAGCTACAGACACGATGCTAGGACAAAATTCTTCTATTTGCTTGGCCAAAGTTTTCAAGTTAGATTTGGTCACAAGACCAACGACCTTGAAACAATCCGGTCTAGCACGTATTATCTTTAGTACGCTTACCCCTATCGAACCAGTTGATCCAAGAATAACAATATTTTTCATTACAAAACTACTAGCACCAAGTAGGCATAGAAAAAAACTGCAGTAAACATCAAGCTATCTATTCTGTCTAGCACTCCTCCATGACCCGGTATTATCTTTCCAGAGTCCTTCACTCCCATTTTTCTTTTGGTGGCTGATTCTGCTAGGTCACCCATGGGTCCTGCTACCCCGGCAATACCACCTGCTGCAATAGCATGAAGAATATTTAATTCAGGCACAAATATATAACTTACAGATATTGAACCAAAAAACGCCCCAACTACCCCACCTGCAAAACCTTCAACAGTTTTACCTGGGCTAATTTTTGGTGCTAATTTATGTTTCCCGAAGATCCGGCCTGTATAGTAAGC
The DNA here is from genome assembly GCA_002500605.1 of Nitrospinaceae bacterium UBA7883. Lineage (GTDB taxonomy): Bacteria > Nitrospinota_A > UBA7883 > UBA7883 > UBA7883 > UBA7883. The sequence goes on from DLRR01000011.1 coordinate 52,073, forward strand.
AAATGAATCACTGAAGGCGTTTGCGGTAACAATAATAAGTACCATCCACTGACCTTCTTCCAACGAACGGATAAGAGCCAACGCAGCCAATGGGAAAGTTATGTAAAAGAGGCCAAAAAGTGTATTTATTGCCATTGGGGCAGCATCGTGTTCACTGAACAGTACAGCAATAGTCCACACTATTGCGACTGACAGCCCAGCCATTGCTATACCATATGACTCTTCCCCGTAATAGATAGCAAGGAGCATTATACAAGCCAAAATGGCACAAGTGTATGTGCTGAACGGAAATTTTCCAACTTTCATCATTGAACCAAGTTCAATGATGCATACAAATGCACAAAGTCCCATCATTAAAAAAAACCAATTGGCATCGCTAGAAAAAAGGAACACAATGAAGCCAGCAGAAAGTATCACTCCACTCGCAACCCTTAACATAGACTATTTTCCCCTTTTGGTTAACTGGGATGTGGTCATCCCGAACCTACGTTCACGCATCTGGAAAGAACGAATCACGTCTGCCACATCCGAGGCACCAAACTCGGGCCATAACTTGTCGGTAAAAAAAAGTTCTGTATATGCTATTTGCCATAGCATAAAGTTGCTTATCCTCAGCTCACCGCTGGTTCTTATCAAAAGATCTGGATCAGGTATATTGGAAGTATCCAAGTAGCCAGATATTAAGGCTTCATCAACTTTTTCTGGGTCAAGTTTGCCGTTTTTCACATCTTCCGACATTCCCTTAAAAGCCCTAACCATTTCATCACGTGCCCCATAAGACAAAGCGAGAGTAAGGGTCATCTTCTCGTTATTTTTTGTTTTATCCATAGCTGTTAAGACAACATCGTGAATATAACCTGGCAAGTCATCCAACCTTCCAATTACATTAAAGCGGATATCGTTTTCCAGCATTTTGTCTAAATCGCTTTGTAGATACTGCTTAAGGATTGCCATTAGAGCACTCACTTCGTCTGGTGGGCGCTTCCAGTTTTCCGAACTGAATGAATAGAGGGTAAGATACGGTACGCCAATTTGTAGTAAAAAAGAGACTACTTCATCAACAGTCTTTACACCAGCCTGATGTCCTTCAACCCTAGGCAGTCCCCTTTTCTGCGCCCATCGGCCATTGCCATCCATAATAATAGCTAAATGTTTGGGTACGGATGCGAGTTCGATGTGGGCTGTCAGATCAACAAAACTCATTTTGAATTATTCTGCCAATCAACGATCAAGGATCTCGTTTTCCTTTTCAATGCCCATTTTACTGCCAAGTTTAATATGTTCATCTGTGATCTTTTGCATATTGTCCTGTGCAGTATGAGACCCATCCTCAGAGATTTTTCCACCCTTTTCGAGCTTTTTCAGCTTTTCAATTGCATCTCTTCGAACATTTCGTATTGCAATCTTAAAGTTTTCAATACATTTCTTTACTATTTTACAAAGCTCCATTCGACGCTCTTCAGTAAGGTGAGGGATGGGTAGTCGTATGACTTTACCATCATTATTAGGTGTAAGCCCTAAGTCCGAGGCTAAAATGGCTTTTTCTATCGCCGGAACAAGATTTGTTTCCCATGGTTGAACACTTATTGTAAGCGGGTCTGGCAAAGTTAGACTTGCCACTTGGTTTAGAGGACTCTCCTGTCCATAATAGTCCACGGTTATTCCATCAAGCAACCCTAGGGATGCACGACCAGTTCTGATTCCAGCAAGATCTTTACAAAGATGTTCAATAGTTACATCCATCTTATGTTTTGCCTCACTATAAACCTCATCAATCATAACCTACGACCCCCTTACAATTGTCCCAATTTTCTCGCCCTGTAAAACCCTTATGATATTCCCGGGAACAGTCAAGTTAAAGACAATTATTGGAACTTTATTTTCCATACATAAAGAGATGGCAGCAGCATCCATCACTTTGAGATTTTTTCCAAGCACGTCCATGAACTTCAGCTCTTGGTACTTTCGCGCTGAACCGTTTTTAATGGGATCCGCATCAAAAATCCCATCAACCTTAGTAGCCTTAAGGATAACATCAGCCTTTAATTCCATGGCCCGCAAACTAGCTGTTGTGTCTGTAGTAAAGTATGGGTTCCCAGTTCCGCCAGCCAATATTAGAATCCGCCCTTTTGCCAAATGACGCATTGCCCGTCTCCGCACGTACGGCTCGGCTAATTGATGTATGTCAATTGAGGTTAACATACGCGTTTCGTGGCCAAGTTGTTCAATGCCGTCTTGGAGTGCCAAACCGTTTATCATCGTGGCAAGCATGCCCATGTTGTCGGCTTGCACCCGATCCATACCCGATCCATGGGCAACAGCCCCGCGAAAGATATTACCGCCACCCACTACCACGGCAATCTCAACTCCAAGTTTAGACCCATCTATAATCTCTTGGGCTAAGTGCTTTACAGAATCAAAATTAATTCCCGACTTATCTTTCTCACAAAAAGCCTCTCCCGTGACTTTTAGTAGAACCCGTCGAAAAGGTAATTTGTCTGAGCTCAAAGTCATTCTCCTATAAGTTTATTCTCCCAGCTGGAAACGTACAAACCTGCTGACGTGTACCTCGTCGCCGAGAGTCTTGGAAACAGACTGCATATGAACACGTACACTGTTATCAGTATCTTTTACAAAAGCCTGCTCCATCAAGCACACTTCCGTAAAGTACTTTTTAATACGACCTTCAACAATTTTAGAAATTATTTTGTCTGGCTTGCCAGATTCTTTGGCCTGGGCTACGTAAATTTCTCGCTCTTTCTCAAGTTGGTCTTGAGCCATTCCCTCTGGCTCTACAGATAATGGACATGAAGCGGCGATTTGCATTGCTAGGTCTTTGCATAGCTCCTTGAACTTATCTTTTACTAACGTACTTTCTGCATTACATAAAACTTCTACCAAGACAGCAATTGAGCCAACACCATGTATATACCTACCAAAAGCGCCATTTCTAGGTTTCTCCATCCTTGCTCTACGTCCAAGGGTTATATTTTCACCTAGTTCATGAATATTTTCAGTGATTAAAGACTCAACAGTTTTTGAAGTGTCGGAATAGTAAAGTTGTCGTTTAAACGTATCATCGTCTTCTGCTGGATCAGAATTAGCTATGTGTAAAGCAAGGCCAGATACCAGCTCCCGAAATTTGTCATTTCTAGCCACAAAATCAGTTTCACATTTAACTTCTATTAGGGAGGCAACATGGTCAGTGTATGAGGCACCAATTGCGCCTTCTTTCGTACTTCTTTCTGCCTTTTTTGCCGCCTTGCTCGATCCCTTTTTGCGAAGACAGGCTAGAGCAGCATTAATATCACCGTCACTTTCTTTAAGTGCCTCTTTGCACTCCATTATACCCGCACCACTTCTTTGGCGCAGGTCCTTGATCATTTCAGCACTAATACTCATTTGTTAGTTCCAAGCCTCCTATGGAATCTATTCCAACCTCAACAAACCCTCTGCATTTAGGGCAACATGAGAATTGAAATCTTATTATTAACTAGGTTGTGTCATCCTAGCCAGCACTACCTTATTTTACTTTCTGTCAGAAAATTATTTTTCGTGCCCTGGTGAAATTTCCTCAACAGGTTTCGCTTTTTCCTCAACGCCAGAATTTGGTCGAGCTCCCTTGTCGGTTGGTTTCTCGTTTTTTTCAGCTTCCTCTTTCTTTTTAACAGCATCCTTCTCTCGTTTTGCCTCTGTAACCCGTATCTTCTCTTCTGCGAGAGTTTTTTTCCTCATTTCACTTTCCAAACAGCCATCTTTAATGGCATCTGCAATAGCAAAGGTAATCAACTTTATGGCCTTGGCGGCATCATCGTTACCAGGGATAACAAACTCAATTCCATCTGGGTCACAGTTAGTATCCACGATGGCAGCCACTGGAATCCCAAGTTTAAATGCCTCCGCGAGTGCTATGCGTTCCTTTTTCGTATCAACAACAAATATAGCCTGAGGTAAGTCTTTCATGTCTTTAATACCGCCCAAGTATCGCTCCAGCTTATCCATTTCTTTTTGTAAGCGGATAGCTTCTTTTTTCGCCAACACTTTGAACGATCCATCTTTTTGCATACCATCAAGCTCACGAAGCCTGCCTACACTGGTTTTAATTGTCTCGAAGTTTGTAAGCATTCCTCCCAACCAACGTTCATTAACATATGGCATGTTGCAACGCTTTGCTTCTTCTTCTATGATTGTGCTGCCCTGTGATTTAGTGCCTATAAAGAGAACAGTGCCCCCTTTGGCAGCAATATCTCTAAAGAATTTTTGGGCTCGTTTGAAAAGGTCGATCGTTTTTTCAAGATCAACAATATAAATACCGTTTCTGGCTCCAAAAATGTATTTTTGCATTTTCGGGTTCCAGCGACGAGTTTGGTGGCCGAAGTGGAGTCCGGCCTCCATCATTTCTTTGAGTGTGATTTCTTTCACAATTCATCTCCTGTTAAAGTTGGTCCTCTGCCTTCATCATCTTCCGCTAGCTCACGATCCACAACGGGTCGCACTTTCTTAGCGAAATCAGAAGACATGTGTTCTCCACCGTTCCAAATTTGATTTATTAAATTTGGAACAACGGGTTAATCCTCGGCGATTTAATCATATTTTTATTATAAAACGCAACAATAAGTGGGTTTTTATAAGATTGTATTTGGATTTCACCCCCACCCCCAGAATCACTCTGACAACATTTTTAATAAGATTTCCTATCTGATTAAGCAGATACAAGGCTTGTTCTGCTGTTAACATATGTCCTGTTTGAATGAGTTGTTTGACCTCACTTTCAACAAGCTTACGGCGTTGATCAATCAAAGAAGTCAGTTCAGGCCAACTCTTCTCATTATCTTTTTCTAGTAGCTGGTTGAAGGATGCGAAAGACCGTCATTGAAACAGGGAACCCCTGGCAGACCTTGCTTTTCGTATTTGCTGCAAAGCGCCTCTATTATTTCTGGCATAAATTGCGCCGCAGTTGATGGTTTGAAGGGAGAAACTCAATTTACAGTTTTTTCCCAAGGGTATTTAATTATTCAGCCAAAGAAAAGTCTCAATGTTGCCTTTTGCACCAGTAATCGGAGATTGCTTCACACCAGAGGTAACTAAGCCAAGGGATCTAAAATAAAACATGAGGTCTTGTACAACAGCCAACCGAACATTCTCATCTTTCACTACTCCCTTGCTTACACACTCTTTGTTAGCTTCAAACTGTGGCTTTACCAATACCACCAAGTCAGCATTTGGCAATAGAGCTGGTAACAGTGGAGGAATAACCAACTTCAAAGAAATGAATGATACATCAGCCACTAATAAGCTTATCGGATCGGTTATTTTAGTCGGGTCCAATGTTCTTGCATTTGTTTTTTCCATACAAACAACTCTACAGTCTGTACGAAGTTTGTAATGGAGTTGATTATATCCAACATCAACTGCCCAGATCTTTGCAGCCCCTCTCTGAAGAAGACAATCAGTAAAACCTCCCGTGGAAGCACCAATGTCTAGACACACTTTACCCATTGAAAGTACTTTAAACGAATCCAGGGCATGAGATAATTTTACTCCACCACGCGAAACAAAACCGTGCCCTTCTTTTACCGTGATTTCTGAATTAGCGGTTATGACCTGACCGGCCTTTTTGGCCTCTTGCTTATCAACCGTAACCTTTCCTGCCATTATTAAAGCCTGTGCTTTATTACGGCTCTCGGCTAAATTCAGTTCAACTAGATACTGATCCAGCCGTTTTTTCTTTAGCATTATCTAGAATTGCCGGTTTAGTTTGTTTTTTTTTCGTTGCAGAGACTATAAAGTCTTTAGCTAACTTGGCAATTCCAGCGGAGTCAAGGCCAAGTTTTGCCCTGACTTTGTTTGGATCTCCATGTTCAACAAAGTGGTCAGGAATCCCATGACGGCGAACCGGAATTAAAGGAGAGGGCAAGACCTCAACACACTCAAGAACAGCACTTCCAAACCCACCTGGTAAAGTATTCTCTTCAATTGTCATTAGCATGTCACATTTCTGGCTCATTTCAGTGATTAACTTCTGGTCTATGGGCTTGGCAAACCGAGCATTTACAACAGCCACAGAATATCCTTGTCCATCTAGGATGTCCGCAGCCTTCACAGCATTTTCCACCATCCCACCTATGGCGATTAAGCATATATCTGTTCCATCGCGTAAGAGTTCTGCCTTTCCGATTGGAATAGCTTTGAGTTCTTCGTCCATTGTTACTCCTAGCACAGTTCCACGTGGAAATCTAACCGCTGTGGGCCCATTGTACTCCAGTGCTGTATAGAACATATGCTGAAGCTCGTTTTCATCTTTTGGCGCCATCACAACCATATTAGGAGCACACCTCAAGTATGCATAGTCAAATACTCCTTGATGGGTTGCTCCATCCGCTCCAACTATTCCAGCCCGATCTACTGCGAAAGTTACGTTTTGACTTGTTAAACATACATCATGGATAATCTGATCGAACACTCGCTGCAAAAAAGTTGAATAGATAGCAACTACAGGTTTCAGTCCTTCTGAAGCCATGCCAGCAGCAAGAGTGGTAGCGTGTTGTTCTGCTATTCCCACATCAAAAAACCGATCTGGATATTTTTTGGCAAAAAGCGATAAACCTGTGCCATCAGGCATTCCGGCTGTTATACCAACAACATTGTTATCTCGACTGGCCAACTTAATCAAGACATCTGAGAATATGTCTGTATAACATTTCTTTTCTTTTCTTTTGAGTGGCAAACCAGTTTCACGGTGAAATGGTGCCACACCATGGAAGTGAAGGGATTTTTCTTCTGCCGGTTTGTACCCCTTTCCTTTTGTAGTAACAATATGAATGATTTTAGGACCTCGAAGTTTTGCTACAGCTCTTAATGTCTCCGTTAAAAAGGAGATATTGTGTCCATCTATAGGACCAATATACTTATATCCCAAATCCTCAAAGAGCTTACCAGGAATTATCAAACCTTTTACAGCCGAACGGATCCTGTGTGAAAGATGTACTGCTTGGTTTCCAGCAATTGCATTCATAACCTGATCCCACTCTTCTTCCATCCTAACAAACCATTTTCCGGTTATTATTCGGTTGAGGTGCTTGGAAAGGGCTCCAACATTTGGCGAAATGGACATTTTGTTGTCGTTAATGATCACTGTCAAGTTGGTGTGCATAGACCCAGCGTGGTTAAGGCCTTCAAAAGCAAGCCCAGCGGTTAGTGAGCCGTCACCTATAACAGCAACAACCTGGTTGTTTTCCTTTTTTATATCACGTGCCTGGGCAAAACCAAGCGCAACAGAGATTGACGTTCCTGCATGACCAGTATTAAAGCAATCGTATTCACTCTCTTCAATGCTAGGGAATCCAGATATACCACCTTCTTGACGAAGTGTACTGAAACGATCATTTCTACCAGTGATAATTTTATGTGCATAGCACTGGTGCCCGACATCCCATACCAACTTGTCTCTAGGTATATCGTAAGCATAATGTAAAGCTATAGTAAGCTCAACCACCCCAAGGCTAGAGGCTAGGTGGCCGCCTGATTGAGAAACTACAGATACTATCCTCTCCCTTATTTCATCGGCAAGAAGCTCTAATTCCGACATGGATAGTCCCTTGATATCCTCGGGACAACTCACTCTGGACAAAAGTTTGTACCGAGCCCCATCAGTTTTTTGGTTCATCTATGCCATTCTGTTTTATTCATACAGTTTTAATACTCTCATATTAAGGCAACAATTTTCAATGCAAAGCATCTGCATCTACGTTGTCTTAGCCAAACTAGAGCTTCCATAGCCAATTTAGATAAAAAGCATCGGTTATAAGGATAAGAAAGTAACTGTTTGCTTAGTATCAGGGTGCACCTGATGAACTCTGATCCATATTATGGTTAGCGAAGTGGGGCGAGTGATCGTAATGATGGGGTTCTGGATGAATTTTTTCAATTAAAGAAGTGTCAAAAATTTCATTGGCGATAACATTTCTATTTATATAACCATGTTCCTTTAATATTTCAACGAACCGCATAGTAGAGTTTACATAATCTTCTGTCAATGCACAGCAATATCGTGGGGAAACTTTATAGCATTCAATGAAAAACCCAGGGTCAACAACTGCCATTACCTCAGAAGATATTTTTGCTGCTTCATTTGGTTTTTCCTTAATAAGTCCAATTGCATTTTTATGGGCTTTCAGGAAAGCCATAAGCAGGTCTGGTTGTTTTTCAATAAAATTGGTGGATGCAATTATACCGTAGCTCGGATTGTGTGGCCAAAGATCAGCGGGAGGAACAATTGATTTTATGAGAACTCCGCTTATATATTCAAGTGAAACTTGTAGCGATGGGGTTCCAACAGCTGCTTCTATGCTTCCATCTTCCATTGCTTGACCCACAAAATCAGTCCAAGGAAAGTTTATTATATCAACATACTTATCCACCCCTTCTCTGCTTAAAAAGTACCGAAGTATTACATCATGTATAGAGCCACGTGCTGGGGATCCAATTGTCTTACCCTTAAACTGTTGCAAGGCATTACAAATGCTTCCTGCTTCCGCGGCGGATTTATACTTTGATCTAGCAATAAACACAGTTCCTTCTTCATGACCTCCCGCCACACACTTCATTGCTCCACCATTGGCAATTCCAATAATTGTAGGCGGTAGACCAATGTAGCCAATGTCCAGATCCCCTTCTTTAATACCCTGGATTATTGATGGTCCGGTGCCAAATAGTTTCCAATGTGGGTCTATTCCAACATCCTCTAATGACTTCGAACCTATCATTACTATGGCGGTATGATAAGCCGTAGAGAGGTGCCCTATTCTAATATCAGTCATTGTTAGCCTTAAAAGTTTACGACTTTAGATGGTTTTCCACATTGGTTCTTATCTCTTGTGGGGATATGATCAGATTGGGTAGTTGGGCATTGCCAGCTTTACAAATTACGTGAATAAACAAAGGACCATTGCTTTTGAAACCAGCAAGCGTTTCGGCAATCTCCTCCGGGTCATTGGATCGCAAAACACTTCTAATACCAAAGCCCCGTGCCACTTTTGCAAGATCTACACACACTGAAGTAGCTGTATGTTGATTGCCAGTAGACCCGTATGCCCCATTGTCTATACATAAAATAATTAGGTTTTTTGGTCCTGTCTTTGCAACTGTAGCAAGAGTAGATGGATTCATTAGTACTGAACCATCACCATCTATCGATATCACAGTTTTGTCAGAAACTAGAGACATTCCAAGTGCAATTGGTGTAACCATTCCCATTGAACCAAGCATATAGAAGTTAGACTTTTGATGGCATACCTTGTACAGTTCTTTGCATGGAATTCCAAGATTACATACAACGGCTTTTCCAGTTAGTTCACTTGCCAACTTTTGGAGCATTTCATAACGAGTAAACTCAGGCTTTAGATAAGGCGCATCAAATACCTTTGGCATTGAATATGTTGGTTTAGGTACTGTATCAACAGTAAAGTCACTTTGAGTCCATAAAAATGGCTCAAATAGATAGCCGCGTAACTCATTGTTCGCATAGACGCTGTCAAGAGTTTGATCTATTATAGATACATCATTTATCGTGTGTATTTCATGATACGGTATATCCAAGGCCTCCATAATTTTCAGGGAATAAGTTCCCATCCACTTCTGAGCTTCGATGGTCTCACTGACGGCTCCTCGCCAACTCATTAGAATAGGCAGGGCAAATCCGTAGTGACGGTTTAGTGAGGCTAAGGCGTTTATCATATTACCTAGACCAGAGTTTTGGATAACCATAGCCGGTCTGGCACCTCCCATTATGGCCCCCGCACAAATTCCACACCCCTCTTCTTCACGGCCAAGTTCCACACTATAAAATCTAGACAAAAGGGCATCATAGAGATTTTTGTTTCGGTCACAAGGCAAAACCCCCAGGAAGTCAACCTTATGTTTTCTTAGAATATCAATTGTTTTTTCTTCAGGTGTCATAGATTTAATTCTGCAAGCTGTTCGTCACTCACATCTTTATAAATTGTGTGGTTTGCTTTAATAGGCACGACAGAAAGGTCTAAATGCCTCTGTATTATTCCTGCACCAGTAAGGTTTAGCATTATCAAATCGTCCTTAGCCACTTTGCCCTCTCTTATAGCCTGCATCAGGGATGAAAGCGCTACACCAGAAGCAGGCAAAATATCCGGACCCTCAAGCTTTTTAAAAAGCGCCAATGCATCATAAATCTCTTTATTTTTAACACTATACATATATCCGTTTGTTGCCTTCAGAGCATCGTACACCCCTCCACCAATAGAATAGGCAGGGTACTTAGTAGAGAGCACCCTAGAAGCCACAATATTGATAACGTCCTCATCCTCAGGTATGTCACGTTTTTCTATAAGATGATCTCGTCCTTCACTCCAGGCTGAAACCATTGGGGTCATAGGGTGGTTCTGGGAAAGGTGCATTTTGGTATATTTGTTACCAAAAAAACCATCCTTTATGAAAAGTTCGTTAGCATGCCATGACGCTATCGCCCCAGTGCCACTTCCTACGGCCTGGAAATAGTGGTCTGGTATTTGCCCAATCTTTGTCACTGCATCCAGGTAAGGCACAGAAAGCCCTGCCCTCCTTGCAAAGTTGTGGCAGCCACCTTCAAATACATAACCCTTAACTTTACTAATGCGTTTTGCAATATCAATTGCATCGGAATAGTCTCCATCTTCGAGCATAATGATTTTTGAATGTTTTATCAACATGCTGGGTATGTTGACACCACACATACAGTTGGCAGGAATTACGCATACAATTGGAAAATTTAATAGTTCCGCTATAAAAGTAAAGGCCACACCGGTATTACCTGCAGAGGCTAGAACCAGTTTATCCACCCCATGTTCTTTAGCATACTCTATAGTAACAACAGCATGTAATTCTTTAAACGTACATGTTTTATAGTAAGCCTTAAATTCTGGGAAGTAGCCATTTAAGCTGAGCCAAAGGTTTTTTAGCCCCAACTCTTTTGCTAGCATTTTGCTTTTATAAGTAACAGGGCCAAATGCATATTTATTTGGCCGTGACACAGGAAGCCAGTCGATGAATTTCCAAAGCCCGGGGAACTCAGAGCGTATTTTAAGTGTTGGTTTGATAAATTGCGTTTTAACAAGTGAGTTGTGACAATCAGCAGTAAAATTAAATGGGGAAGCTAAGTTAACTTTACCACCTGTTGCACAACATATAAGAGAGTAATTACCCATTCACTTCTCCATTCCCAGAAATCCAGATTGCCCAACAGGATAGGTTTTACGGGAGTAAAAGTCAAAGCTGGCCGGTCGTATAAACAAAAACGCATATTTCTTCAGTATATACAGCACGAAACCTTCACTCACCCTAAAACATAAGTCACTACCTATAGTGGTAGTTATTCATTTCTGATTGTAAAAGCAGAGCCACACAAGAGGACGGGTCAATTCCTATCAATTGAGATTGCAATAACCTATTTGGGTTTCTGTTGCCAATCCATTGATTTACCCTCTCTTTGTAAAACTTTCCAGCCCCAATGAATATAACTGGATCATGTTGAAGACCACTTTTGGTAGCCACAAATTCTATTTTTTCAAATAAGATCATGGTATGCATCTCAACTATTTGCTTAGCAATAAGTTTCAACTGATCCTCTTTTAGTTGCTCAGGGTCTGTAAGAAAAAGTCGCGATAATCTAGCCATAGCCCCTCGCTTAGATTTCGGACCTCCATCTGGAGTTGCTATTGTATAAGCATTCGAGTCAATCTCACCTAAAATTAGATGTAAATCGCCCATGGTAGAAAAATATTCTGGACAAATTGGGGTCACCACACCATCAATGTTTACTGAGTTGGTTACGGCCATCGGGTGCGTCCTCAGGTACCCACAATAAACTAACTCACCATATCTAGACCGTTCAAAATCATTTCTCCCCAAAACTGCAGATTTACCTCCTTTAATGGGGAGTATGTCAGTGGTTGTCGATCCAATATCTACTACAATGGCATCTTCCACCAAAGTGGATAACCACCAAACGGTAGCAGCCCAATTTGCCGAAGCCACAAGTGGGGCCATTCTTTGGTTAATAGGTGGCTGAATAAAGCCGCCTTCAATCGAAAAAAAGTACAACGGTATCTCAGCACAAACACTATACAACTGGTCAATAATCCAAAAGACACCACTATTTCGATTATGGAAAATGTCGCATAGTTCAGCTGTCATAGTTATCGCAATATCTGTTGGTTTAGTATCTCTTATAATTTTCTTGAGCATAGGCGCTAGCGATTCCGGAGTTTTATAAAGCTCCAAAGGTATAGTTTTTTGCTCAAGTATTTTTTCCCCGTAACCTTCATCTAACGAGGTATATTTTGTGTTGGCCCCTCCAATGTCTAGTCCAAGAATCTTCAAGTTAGCTCCATTCCATCTAGACCAAACAGCATACCTGATCTCGTAACACCCACATCAATATCACCACCGGTGGCTGCAAGCATAATTAATTGTGCTGGGTTCTGATCCAAGGCTTTAACTAGGGCAGTAAAGCTAGTTGTTATACGAGGATTAATTTCTATGACCACCGGCCCTAACACGCTGTCTATGTAGTCAAGTCCCCAATAACCAGAAAGCTGAGGGAAAGTTGATTTTATTCTCTTAACTAAATTTTTCAACTGCTTATCTGGTTCAACGGACAATATTTCACCTCCATTATAACTAAGAACTTGCCGATCACCAATTAAACTTTGGGTTACATGTTGCCGATTTACAGATAAAATTAGGTCGTGAGAAGGTGATGAAATAATGCTTAGGCTCATAGGGTCTCCTTCTACATATTCCTGAGCTATCAACCTTACCCCGCCTGTATAATCCGACGTACTTCCATTTTGATGCAAACTAACACCATTACATCCAACCCCATCTATCGGTTTTGAGATCCACTTATCTATAAATACCTTTGAAGGTTCAAAAAATGAAGTTACTGGTTCAGTTTGGGGTGAATTAATGCCAACTTTTGTCAGCATCTGCCAAAAAAGAAACTTGTCGCCTGTCCAAACAATGGTTTCGGGGGTCGAGCCAAAGTTAATTTTCCCCCGATGCAAGATAGAGGTTAAATGATTTTTAAGTTCGCCTCCAGTTTCGGGGCTAATAACTAACGCTGCATCGCACCTGTCAAGAGCACTGCAATAGTTTGACCTGTAGTTTTTTTCAACAACAGTCACGTTTGGCAAACTACCAAACAGATCGGCAATACGGTAGTCTACAAGAGAAAAAGTCTCTACCCCTGGTACTTGGGAAAACGAGTCAACCGTAGCCCTTAGCATGGCCCCACCCTCTACAATGGGAGCATGTTCTAAGTTTTGACCAAGAAGACCGCCACCACAAAAAAACTCGTGAATAAAAACTCGCATATTAAGCAGGTTTGACGAACAACCTTATTCCTTTTCTTCTTTCCCATAAAACTTGGCACTCATCTGTCTATACTTTCTAAAACCTGTAGACCAACTCGCTGACTCGGCCATGGATGAGGCTAACATAATGGTTTGGAACACCGCCTCATTAGAAACACCAAGCTTAAAAGCTCTTTGTATGTGGTGCTCCAAGCAGTAATCACACCTTAACACAGTGGCGGCTGAGATGGTAATCAGCTCAATAGTCTCGTCATTCAAAACCCCATCTTCTGGGTGGAGTAAGGCCCTATTTTTCAAAACGCTAGTCAGAAAGCTCAACTTATTCTCTGCCAATACTCTTGTTACTAGAGGCTTATACCCATAAAGTTTCTCAATGCCATCAAGGATTTCTTTTACCCCTTCTTCTCCTTTTTCATCGACAAGTTTTTTAAACTCTTCTTCAAAACTCATAGCATAATTCCTTCCAAAGATAAAAAATAATAACAATGGTACGATGTCTTATTTTGCCAAACTAGGCTGGCCTTTGCTATAATCCACTCCGGTTTTAGCACCGAAGTGTTAACATGGAGAGGTGACCGAGCGGCCGAAGGTGCGCGCCTGCTAAGCGTGTGTAGGTTTATCGCCTACCGAGGGTTCGAATCCCTCCCTCTCCGCCATTTCTTTAAATTGGACCCCACACTCACCGGTTGAACGAACTGATGCTGGCATACTCTGAACAAGCTTTCTACCTACTTTTACTTTCATGTCATGGATGCGTCCATTGGTGATTTATGATGTAGTTGCATCTTAAGGGGTATCTAAGCAATAATCATAAAGGTGATGGCACGCTGGCTCTATACTCGGGGGATACATCAACAATGATCCTGTCTGGTTACTTAATATTAAGCTTAAGGATATAAAATGAAGTTTTCAACTAAATTAGAAGGTGTTACCAAGTTTAAGGCGGAAGGCCTTGTGATTGGTGTAACAGAAAACAAGATTAACAATGGTAATGTTGCGGCACTAGACAAAATTCTTAGTGGCCATATTAAAAAGACAGCTAGAACCGAAAAATTCAAAGGAAAAGCTGGACAAGTTCTCTCTTTAAATACACTAGGGATGACTAAAGTTGAAAGAATAGTTTTGGTCGGTCTTGGCATAGAAAAGGACATCACTCTAGATACTGCAAGGAGATCTGGAGCTAAGGGTGCATCAGCCATGCGGGCATCTGGTATAAAAGCCTTTGGAATTACTATGGCAGCTCATCCGCTTAACAGCTTGTCTTCCGGCCTGCTGGCACAAGCGTTAGCAGAAGCAATTATTCTTGCCTCGTACAGTTTTGATACTTTTAAGACAAAAAAGAGTGATGGAAAAATCGATTTAGTAACATTTTTGTTAGAAAAGGAGTCAGATGGAGTTGCTGTTAGAAGAGGTGTGGAAAAAGGGAAAAAGTTGGCTGAAGCAGTATGCTTCGCCCGCGATCTAATAAATCTCCCCTCAAACTACGCCACCCCTAGTTACCTAGCTTCGCAAGCCCAAAAGTTAGCTAAGGGTAAGCTAAAGTGTAAAGTATTGGGACCACGTTCAATAAGGAAACTAGGTATGGGAGGCCTTATGGGAGTGTCCCAAGGTAGTAATGAACCAGCCAAGTTTATCATTTTGGAATTCATGAACTCAAAAACAGACAAAAAACCTATCGTGTTGGTTGGCAAGGGAGTTACCTTTGACACCGGCGGTATTTCAATAAAACCATCTGCAAATATGGAAGAAATGAAAATGGATATGTCGGGTGCAGCGGCTGTTTTAGGTGCAATGAAAGCAGCTTCTGAGTTAAATCTCAGAGCGAATATTGTTGCCCTTGTGCCAACAACTGAAAACATGCCCGGTGGCAATTCTTATAAACCTGGCGATGTATTGACTGGTTTGTCTGGAGTAACAATGGAAATTTTAAATACTGATGCCGAAGGTAGGTTAATCCTCTCCGATGCCATTGCCTATGCCGATAGATACAAACCAGACTGCATCGTGGATCTTGCCACTTTAACTGGTGCATGCGCAGTAGCTCTAGGGAATCATGCCTCAGGGTTATTCAGCACCGATAAACAAATATTGGAGCAAATTCGGCAAGCGGGAGAAGAGACAGGTGAAAGATGTTGGCCCATGCCTTTGTGGGAAGATTATGAAGAAGAAATAAACAGTAGTGTGGCTGATGTGCAAAACATAGGTCAACGCTGGGGCGGTGCAATAACGGCTGCGACGTTCTTAAAAAAACACATTAATAAAAATAAATGGGCTCATATAGACATTGCAGGCACGGCATATACCAACAAACCTAGACACTATCTTAGTAAGGGTGGCCTTGGTATAGGTGTACGGTTACTGATAGAGTTTGTAGAAAAAAGAACGAAACTAAAAAAATAATAAGTTCGACAGAATGTGATTCTTTAGAGTTGGCGATACTAGAAGAACGCAAGTCTAAGTTGTGATAAGTGGAATAAGCTAAGCCACGGCTATTTCCCAGTGGTCCTATGGCCGTCCCCCCTAGCATGACCACGGTAAGTGCGCGTAGGAGAGAACTCTCCCAGCTTGTGCCCAACCATGTTTTCTGTCACATATACTGGAATAAACTTCTTGCCATTATGCACGGCAAATGTAAGTCCAACAAATTCAGGGGTAATTGTGGAACGACGTGACCATGTTTTGATAATTTTTTTGTCTTTTTGGATAGACATTTTTTCCACTTTTTTTACTAAGTGGTCTTCTACGTAAGGCCCCTTTTTTAAAGATCTTGTCATATTTCTAACCCTACCCTACATCATTTTTTACGTTTGACAATTTCGTTATCAGAACGCTTATTTTTCTTCCTAGTTTTGTAACCCTTTGTTGGTTTTCCCCAAGGGGTGACAGGATGGCGTCCTCCAGAGGTTTTACCCTCACCACCACCATGTGGGTGATCCACTGGATTCATTGCAACTCCGCGCACTTTGGGTCTTACTCCAAACCAACGTGACCTTCCTGCTTTTCCAAGTGACATTCTTTCCTGTAAAGCATTTCCAACAACCCCTATAGTGGCCTTACAAGTTACTGGTACATTCCTTACTTCACCTGATTTAAGTTTTAACAAAGCCTTAGAACCCTCCCTGGCCATCAATTGGGCAGAACTGCCAGCAGCGCGAATCATCTGGGCTCCTTTGCCAGGCTTCAGCTCAATGCAGTGGACAACAGACCCAACCGGAATGGATTTTAACGGAAGACTGTTACCAGCTCTGATTTCCGCCTTTTCACCACTCATGAGTGTGTCGCCAACAGAGATATCTTGTGGCGCTATAATGTAACGTTTCTCACCATCTGAATATGTCAACAGTGCTATATTTGAGGAACGGTTAGGATCATATTCTATACTGACAACTCTAGCGGGAATACCATCTTTATCTCTTTTGTAATCTATAATCCGTATTCTACGCTTATGTCCGCCTCCACGGTGCCTAGAAGTTATCCTGCCAAGATTGTTTCTACCGCTGGACCGCTTCTTTGGCAAAAGCAGGCTCTTTTCGGGTTTGTCAGTCGTGATTTCCTTAAAATCAAGACCTGTCTTATTACGTTGGCCTGGGGTGATTGGGTTGTATTTTTTAAGTGCCATGGACTTATACCTGATCAAACACTTCTATGGTGTCGCCTTCCTTTAACGTAACTATTGCTTTCTTCCAATCAGACCTTTTCCCTTCATGCCGTCCAAGTCGCTTCTTCTTACCTGTAACGGTTTGAATGTTAATCTTTTCCACTTTAACTTTAAATGCCTCTTCAACGGCATATCTAATTTCAGTCTTGTTTGCTCTTGGGTCAACAGAGAATGTAATTTTATTGTAAAACTCCCTAGCATCTGTAGCCTTCTCTGTGATTATTGGTGACCTTATAAGGTCAAATGCACTCTTCATCAGCTTAATTTCTTTTCAATGCTGTCCAGTGAGTTCTCCAGACAAAGCAAAATATCAGAGTTTAAAATATCATAAACAGTCAACCGGTCAGCGGTAACAACTGAAACCTCAGGAATATTTCGAAAACTAAGTTCAACGTTGTTGCTACGCTCTCCCTGCACAATAAGAGCTCTTCCGGTAATACCGAGAGAGGCTAAAAGTGATACGGCCTGTTTTGTTTTCGCCTCAGCAAATTCTATCTTATCCAGCACAATCATAGCCTCGTCCTTAGCTTTAAGGCTTAACGCGCTCTTCAAAGCAGCCTGCTTAACCTTCTTCGGTAACTTGTAGCCATAACATTTCGGTTTAGGGCCAAAAGTGACTCCGCCACCCCTAAACAACGGGGACCTTATTGATCCTGCTCTGGCTCGGCCAAGCCCTTTCTGCTTCCAAGGTTTTCTGCCACCACCTCTAACTTCGTTTCGTGTTTTTGTGCTATGGGTTCCGCGTCTGCGGTTGGCCATCTGCCAAACAACCACGTCGTGAAAAAGGTGGGATTTTATTTCAGTTTCATAGATTGAGCTTGGCAATTCCACTTTGCCGACTCTTTTCTTTTTCGCATCTACAACATTTATTTGCATTTCTCGTTACGTCTTCTTAGTAATGGGCTCTAGTTTGCCTCTCTTCTTTTTTCTCGAGCTTTGCTCGACAGTAACTATACTGCCATTAGGGCCAGGAGTGGCGCCTTTAACAAGTAAAATATTTCGCTCCAAAAAAATTTTGACAACTTCAAGGTTAAGAGTTTTTACTTTTTTGGAACCATATTGTCCTGGCAGTTTCTTCCCTGGTAAAACCCTGCCGGGAAAGTTACACATGCCAATCGAACCTGGGTGCCGAAATTGCTCGTGAGCACCATGGGTCATATTTGCTCCAGAAAACCCGTGTCTTTTCACAACACCAGCAAAGCCTCGACCTTTACTTGTAGCCGTAACAGAAACAAATTCAACATCATTAAAGATCTCAACTGTTAGGACATCACCAACACTAAGCTTTTCCGGTCCATCTTCAACTCGAAACTCACGGAGATGACAGTATGGCTTAATATTGGCCTTATTAAAGTGGCCAATTTGCGGTTTTTTAAATTTGCGTTGGTCCTTTTTTTGAAACGGCTCAAACGCTAACTGGATAGCTTCGTAACCATCCTTTTCTACGCTTTTTATTTGCGTGACAGGACACGGTCCCATCTCTAGCACAGTGACCGGAATCTCATCGCCGGACTCATCAAAAATATGGGTCATTCCAGCTTTTTTTCCAATTAAACTTTTCACGGCTCTCTACTACAACTTTATTTCTATATCAATCATACTGGAAAGATCCAGCTTCATTAACGAGTCGACAGTTGTTGGCGATGGTTCCATAATATCAAGAACCCTTTTATGTGTACGAATTTCAAACTGTTCGCGTGATTTTTTATCCACGTGCGGTGACTTTAGCACTGTCCAACGGTTTCTCACTGTTGGAAGTGGTATTGGTCCTATTACTCTAGCACCAGACCGTTTAACTGTTTCAACTATCTCTTTAACACCCTGATCCAACACTCTGTGGTCATAGGCTTTGAGTTTTATTCGAATTTTCTGTCCAATATCTATCATCTTAAACCTTACTCAATTACTTCAGATATAAC
>DLRR01000022.1 GCA_002500605.1 Nitrospinaceae bacterium UBA7883
CAAATATGGTGTATATAATCAGTAATTAGTATTGATTTGGTATAGACCAAGAAGTTGTGCCCGGCTGTAAAAAGCCGGGCCGGCTTTTAATTCCCACCAGTGCTTAGAAGATGCAGTTAGACAGAAGAATTACTCCCACCTTCTTATCCAGTTGCCGTTTGACTCCATTAAAATAAGTTACTTTCTTCCATGCTACGACCTTAGGTTTTTCGAAGTTTTAAATTCAGGCTTATCTTGCTTTCAAGCTATCGCTAATTGTTATCATATAGTATCGTTAAAGCATTCAACTGCTCAAATTGATGACTATGCTGTGAAACTTTAATGGGATTATGATCTGCTAAGTCAAAAAGGAACTAGTAAAGATGGAAAAGGAAATTATAGCTACATTCAGGGCTACTACTGCTAAACCAGACTACCTGACCATGGAACACTTAGACGCTGGGTTCGGCGGCTGGGGTGCCTTTAATTTAGGTGTTTGGGCAGCATCTAACATTATTGCTAAGGAAATTAAAAAAGGTAAAAAAATTAAACTCGAAGTTAATAACGAACCGTTTACTGACGTTGATGATGTAGCAAAAAAATCGGTAAATAAGTTAATGGCATGTGGGGCGGATCCTGCAAATGCAGCATTGATAACGGCCACACTACTCTATTTCGCCGGGAGTAACGCGCAATGCGGGATGCCGTGCCCAAACAGAAAGTTGGGTGCTGTTGCCCGAATGGCTGCTGGAATTCCATCTGGACGCGTTTCTTCAATCCCTACAGAGAAACAGAACAATAAAATTTCAGGGTTTGCCGCGACCCTTGCTATTTATCAGGCATTGGACAAAGAAAACTTAGCCCCATTTGATGCTGAATTCTTGCCACTCGGTGCTGGAGGTCCAATAGTAGGCCACTCGACAACTGGAGAGGACCATCTCTTCCCGAAATTGGGGAAAAAACTTGCTTCCATTGGAACTAAAGCAATGATGAAGGCATACACTTCAGCAGGTATGAAGCCGAATCGATGGTTGTCAGCACTTTTTGGTACATCAGCTGCGCTTGAGATTATTCATCCAGATGCCTATGTTGGGGAAGAATTCGGTGAGTATCTTTCTATGCGTACACCAGAAACTACTGCTCAAGAGGCTGTGGCAGTAGCAGGCCTTCCTGACAAACTAACTATTCGCGGAACAGGTCAGAAACTTAATACGGCAAACCTTGTTGGAGATTTAGCGATTATTTTAAAGGACTGTGGAACCCCAACGGTTGTTGGAATGATAATGTTTTGTGAGGTTTGTTCAATTTTTGCGGAAGGAGGTTCGGTTGGGGTGGGTCGTGCGGGGGGGCCGGTCATCGTTCCTCTTCACCATTGGCTAACTGCACCAGTTCTATCTTTAAATCTTTTGGGACAAGGCAAGAGTAATGAGCATATCAAAAGTGCCTTAAGAAAGTACATGAGTCAGTATTTTCAGGAAGAGTCTTCTGCTGTTGCTAATAACATATTAGCGAGAAAAGCAGAGCAAGCAGAAACAGGTTTCATTACAGATATTATTTTGGAAACAACTGAACCAATAATGGTGAATGCAATCTTTTCCCGTGCAAAAACAGCCTATAAAAAACTTAAAGGTGGAATGTCCATTAATGATTTAGTTAAAGAAACTCAAAACACTTTCATTGACTCTAACGCGAAATCAGTTGCAAACATGATGAGTGTTAAGCTTGGGAAAAAAGTTGAATACATAAAATTTTTAAAAGTTGAACCCGGGTCTGGAAGAAGAAAACATGACTTTGCGCATCGACATTTTGGTTTTGATGCGCGGATCGATGTCGAAGTTAGCATTGACGGTAAAGTTCACGTATTAAATAACGCGTTGGCTGAGGCTATGCCGGAAGCGTTAATGAGTAAAAATAAGGAAAAGCTCGATGCTTTTTCGGTTGCTGCCCCGGCTATAGTCGATATGATGTGCCTTGGTGCCTGTTCGATGGATATTGCAGTATGTGCCTGCATGGCAGCAGCAATGGGAATGGACCCAGAAGAGGCGGTAAGTAGAGCCATTGAAGCAGGGAATGTGTTTGTGGCTATTCCTCCGCCAAGTGGACTATCTGAAGCCGTAAAGTTGGCATCTGATATTGCTGAAAAAATTGTTTAAATAATCTATGGGATGCTACCTTTTCGTCCACCGGTAGTTAATGATTTGCCAGCAAAGACTCCAAAAAGTGCTACTATCAGGACAGAATATGTAACTAAGAGGCAAGGAAAATACACTCAAAACAGGTTATAAAAGCAGCTTTAGCAGGTCAGTCATCACCCCGCGTCCCCGTTGCCATTTTGGGTGGTGGTTATTGGTTCGCCAAGCTAAAAAACACAAGGCTTAGTGACATGCTTTCGAACCCTGAAGGTCTAGCAGGCATGATAGAGGATATGGCTGAGCTAGTTGATAGTGATATTGTCTACGCTGGGTCAGGCTTTCCTAACTTACCTGCCGCTGCGTTAGGAGCTAGAATTAAATTTCAAGACAATGGCGCGATAGACCTGGAAGACACTATAGCTGGAACGGCAGATGAGATACATGGTTTGGATATTTCCCTGGTTGACAGTAATGCACATATTAGCTCTGTGAGGGAATCATATAAAAGAGTTAATAATGCAATCGGTGATGATTACATGGTTAGTTATACAGGCTGGGGTCCTTTTACGTTGGCGGCAAGGATTGTAGGAGAAGAACGTTTCGTAAAAGCAATTTATAAAGACAAAGAACTGGTTGAAGTAGCGCTTGAGTTTATAACTGATCTGCTAATTCGCATGTTTGAGCCGCTTGTAAAAAATCATCACTTGGAACTCATTACACTTGGTGATCCAACTGCCTCCGGTGATCTGATCTCAAAAAAACAGTTTGAGAAGTTTGCACTACCGTCCTTAAACCGATTTACAAATTGGGCTAGACAAACTGGAGTGAAAACACTGTTACATATCTGCGGAGATACGACAGATAGATTAAAATTGTTCCCAAAAACTGGGGCGGATTGTATAAGCCTTGACAGTAAAGTTGATATGGCCATTGCCATGGAAGAGTTAGGCGGCGAGGTGTGCGTAGCGGGGAACATCGACCCAGTCAAAATATTAATGAACGGTAGCCCGAATCAGGTCGAAGATGCAACATCCAGTTTACTTGAGAAAGTGTCGGGTAAAGGTGCATTCATACTTATGCCGGGATGTGATCTTCCGCCAGCAACACCTTTAGAAAACATCTTGCGCTTTATTCAAACTGGGAAAAATTTCGGTAATTAAACGCTCTTCAAGTGTTTATGTAAGTGCCAATAATTTTAATGGATCTTGGGTAAACACGGTCAAAATTTTGGTACTGGCAGGGGAGGGGATAACACTTGAGATTCCTAAAGCCATTCATTTATCAATGACAACATTGCCAATATAACCACTTATTTTTCTATATGTTATAGCGGCTTATTAAAGCTAAGTAATAACAAATATCAGCTGTTGGTTTTGCACTAAGTTGGCCTTTAAAATCATTAATTTAAAGTATCGGTATCGGAGCATGGCAAAAGGAAGAACTTCCTTTAACGATTAGCTGATTGTACTTACAAGATGGTGGAGCTGAGGGGGATCGAACCCCTGACCTTCTGAATGCCATTCAGACGCGCTCCCAGCTGCGCCACAGCCCCATACAGGCTGGCAATATATAAAACTCTTATTTTACAGTCAAGGAAACAATTACATTGATGACCAATGTCAGTTCAGCTACCATACATCTTCATTTTACAGCGCGCCCGTAGCTCAGCCCGGATAGAGCGTTCGGTTGCGGTCCGAGAGGCCTCAGGTTCGAATCCTGACGGGCGCGCCAACATATACTTCACTGGTCGTGGAAAAGTATCAACGGCGACCATTTTTTTGCTTGCTTGTTAATATTCGTGCTATATTCGTCAGCTTTTATAAAGTGGTTAAGATGGAAAAAAGAGAAGATATAAGGAATATATGTGTAATTGCACATGTTGACCATGGAAAGACAACCTTGGTTGATGCCCTTTTCAAACAAGCAGGTATTTTTCGTACAAATGAGAATATCCAGGATCGTGTCATGGATGCGAATGAGCTTGAGAAGGAGAGAGGGATTACTATTTTCTCAAAAAACGCCGCCGTCAGCTGGAAAAATGTAAAAATCAACATAGTTGACACGCCTGGCCATTCTGACTTTGGCGGAGAAGTTCAACGCATTCTCAACATGGTAGATGGTGCTCTACTATTAGTTGATGCAGTCGAAGGGCCTATGCCTCAAACAAAATATGTCCTAAAAAATGCATTAAAAGTGGGACTAGCACCTGTGGTAGTAATAAATAAAACAGACAGAGCTGACGCTCGGCCAGAATGGGTACTCGACCAAGTATTTGATTTGTTTGTAGCCATTGGAGCTGATGATCGGCAACTTGACTTTCACACAGTATACACTTCGGCAAAAAATGGAATTTCCACTACTTCTCTTGATGTTCCAGGAATATCAATGGCTCCACTTCTTGACACGATTATTAATGTTGTTGAACCACCATTAGTTGCACGCAATGATCCATTTCAATTACTTGTTTCTTCCGTGGAATATGATAATTATCTAGGTCGTATTGCGGTAGGACAGATTAGAAGAGGGTCGGTTAATTCTGGTGAAACAATTGCGCGTATTAATAGTGAAAATGATATCTCGTTTATGAAAATACAGAAACTTTTCACATTTGCAGGGCTTGGTCGGCAGGAGATCCAAGGTGCATCTGCTGGTGACATTGTGTTAATAGCTGCTGCATTTAAAGATCTCGACATTGGTGAAACTTTAGCTGATCGAGAACACCCTGAGGCTTTACCAACTATAGAAATAGACGAACCAAGAGTATCAATTGATTTCTCCATAAATACTTCAATTTATGCTGGTCTTTCAGGTGATAAACTGACCAGCCGACATCTAGAAGAACGACTGATGGCCGAACTTCGCTCTAATCTTGCATTGCGTGTTGACCGAACAGATACTGGAAACTCTTTTACGGTTTCCGGTCGCGGTGAGCTTCATTTAGGCATTCTTATAGAAACAATGCGACGCGAAGGTTACGAGTTTTCTGTTTCTCGTCCTAGAGTTATAGCAAAAGAAATTAATGGCAAAATTATGGAACCAGAAGAATTTGTAACTGTTGATGTCGACACAGTATTTTCCGGCAAAGTCATAGAGAAGTTTGGAGCCCGTAAAGGCGAAATGAAAAATATGTGCAATTTGGAACATGGTAGGGTAAGGATTGAATTCACTATGCCGGCCCGTGGACTCATTGGAATGCATTCTGAATTACTCACTGAAACAAGTGGGTCCTCCGTATTAAATCACAGTTTTCATCGGCTTATCCCTTGGGTGGGAAAAATACATGGTAGAAAAACAGGATCACTGGTAAGTCAAGATCAGGGCACGGCCACAGCATATGCAATAGATAAGCTTTCAGACCGTGGATCTTTCTTCATAAATCCTGGAACCAAGGTTTACCAAGGTATGGTTGTTGGAGAACACAATAAGGAAACTGACTTAGTAGTGAAGGTGTCAAAGGGCAAGAAGCTTTCAAACATGAGGACTGTGTCTTCTGATGATACTATTCGCCTTGAGCCTCCGCGCATCATGTCGCTGGAACAGTGCTTGGAATATCTTGCTGCTGACGAACTAGCGGAAATAACACCGGATGCCATACGTATAAGGAAAAAGTTGCTTAAAGAAGAAGATCGCAAGAAACAGCGCAAGATTATTGGTGCCGTTTAATATCCTCTTTACTCTAGAATGGGCTAATACATTTTTAGCTTAATCCCGAAAAGTCAAACTTGGCTGCAAGATCCATTGCATTCAGCAATCTCTAGTGTGGTGGCACCTTAAATTCCGTAGAACAAGTAAATTGTAGATAGCATAACAACCAAATAAAGAACAGTCATTATAGAGCCAGCTTTTAAGTAGTCAGTGGTTTTGTAGTCACCAGGACCCATAATGTAGGCGTTGACTTGGTGTGTAGGAAGAATAAAAGTATTAGAAGCCGAGACAGCAACGACCAATGCAGCCATTCGTGGATCTACTCCTGTTGAAGCAGCCATGCTGATAGCAAGCGGTACTAGTAAAACTGTGGCGCCTACGTTAGATACCACAAGGGTAAACACTGAGGTAAGCATCCCTATGAGTGTTAATAATAAAATTGGAGAAATATTTCCAACTAAATCAAGAAGCCAAATTGCTATAAACTCGGCTGTCCCCGAGGTTTGGGTTGCAATGCCAAGTGGTATCAGTCCAGCCAGTAAAAATACTGTGCGCCAGTCCACTGCTTGATAGGCTTCTTCGATGCTCAATACCTGAGTGAGGACCATTCCGGTGGCCCCAGCCATTAGTGCCACTGATAGCTCTACATACCCAGTAATGATGAGCAGTAGTGTAATAGCAAAAGCTGATAAAGCAAATTTTGCTTTTGATTCCTCTTCTGCTTCCTCTTCTTCAAACTCGGTTATAAACGAGAGCTTTCCGGTTTTTTTCAAAATGGTGAACTTTTCATAGATTCCCTGCAACAACAAAACATCACCTTGTTGGATAGGAATATCGGATAATCCACCAAAGAATATTTTTTCACCGCGCCTAATAGCTATAGGGTTTACCTCATATTTTTCTCTGAAATGAAGTTCTCGAAAGGAAAAACCCTCAACTGCTGAACGTGGCGGTATTATAGCTTCAACCATCCCAGCGTGCATTGGCGATAGTGAATCAGAAAAGAGATCCAACTCTTTTTTAACAATCATCCCCTCTGCTTCAGCCAGAAGCTTAACATTAGAGGCTGAACCTACCACTGCGATTGCATCTTGCGGGTCGAGTCGCATGTTCCTTGTGGGGGCAAACCACTTAATTTTGCTAACATGTTTGGATATCCCAACTACTGTGCATAAATATTTGCGTCGAATAGACATGTCTTCAAGAGTTAAAATACCTTTACAATCTGGTGCTATAGTAAGTTCAAAAAGTCCAAAAGGAGTGTGGTATTCTTTTTTAAAATCTAAGGTTCTTGCCCCTGGCGCTACAACGGCTCTTGACGGAAGAACAAGCTTTCCAAAAACCACAAAATATGCGACTCCGGCCACTATGAGGCTAACACCAATAGGGGTGACATCAAATAGTTGAAAAGGCTCCAAATCGCCCATTAAGTCATTCAGAAGTATTAAGGGGCTAGAACCCACCAGAGTCAAACAACCACCTATAATGCCCAGATAGCCCATGGGGATTAATACTCGCGAAGGAGGTATACACATTTCCTTGCATATTCGTTGTGTTGCTGGAAGGAATAGAGCGACAGCACCAATATTTTGCATAAAAGAGGAGATAACAGCGACAGTGCTGGAAATTAACACTACAAGACGTGACTCACTGTTTTTTGCAGCCCTTGTAATGGGCTTTGCAACCTTATTCATAATGCCGGTTTTATCAAGCCCAGCACCAATAATAATTACGCCAATAATAGAAATAACGGCATTGCTGCTAAACCCAACAAAGGCCTGATTTGGATCTATAAGCCCCAATAGTGGTAAGGAAACCATGACTATAATGGCTACAACGTCCACTTTAAGCCATCTTAACTTCCCTTTAGGATCCCCACCGATAATGAATAGAACTACAGTGGTAACAATTACAGCCATGACCGAAACTATTTCAACTGTTATATCCAATTTCCCCTCCGTATCTTAGTCATGCTTTACTGTAAATACTGGAAAGGCAGTTTCAATGTCTTTATTCCCAGGGACGTAATCTGGCTCTGCAATAATAAAGTGTATGCGGTCAATTTCGCTATGAACATCACGGATGGATTTATCAACATCTCCAAATTTTATAATGTGCTTAAAAGAGATACCTCTTTTTTGCGCAGCATCCTCGAAATTAGTTGCTTGTTTCTTTGCCTCAGTAACTATACTTTCTTTGAGTTTTGAGTCCAGTAACGATGTAAGCCTAGACCCGATAGGGACCACGTTAAGGGCAGCTATCCCACATTGCATTCGGTTTGCCATTGATATGGCATACTCAATTAGTTTGGGTGAAAAGCTATCCTCATGCCCGACTATTAGTATAGTGGAATCCATTATTACCTGCTTCGTTTCACCCATTCGTAAGAAATCTAATCCCTATAAATAAATCTGAATCCAACATGAGGAGTCCCGTGGGAGGGAACTTGCCTCTACAGATTTTGTGCAAAAAAATAAGTTCATTCTAAGCCAGCCACGAAATAAAATGCACAGGACATTAAAAAATCATCTGTTTCCATTCTTTTAGCTAACTAATGAAAGGCCGGATTTTTTGAATAATAACTCTGCAATTCAATTTGTGTCAAGGATGGAGGGCTTATATATACAATAGATTTATCCATACTAGACTACTACAATGCATTTGTGACAAAGCGAAGAACGACAATGAAAAATTAGGGGCTTATATGGGATCTTTAAAAATCACCAAAACGATTACCGGCCAGTTCTACACATCGGTTTTTAACTATAAGACGCAACCCGCACTAGTTAGGAAAGAATCCGGCGAGTGGGTAGCTACCACATACGGTGATCTTGCAAAAAAAGCATCAAGTTTCTCTAAATTTCTATACGCAAATGGTATAAGGCCCGGTGATCGGGTGGCGCTAATGTTAGAGAATTCACCTGAATGGGCCATAGCCGATCTTGGCACCCTTTCAATTGGCGCTGCTGATGTTCCCCTTTATGCCACAGTATCAGACGAACAGGCCAAGTATATTTTGGATAATTCAGGAGCAAAAGTGGTGGTGGTCAATGGTGAAGCTCAGCTAATTAAACTTAAAAACGTCGTTGAGGATCTCAAAAAGTTAGAGTTAGTAGTCACAGTCAAAGAGAACACAGGACCTATTGGTGATAAAAAAGTTGTCACTCTTTCGTCTGCTCTCGAGTCTGGATCAAATGTTAATGAAGACATTGTCCGAAAAGTAAAAGAAGCAGAAGACTGTGTAGAAGAAAATCTACTCGCTTCCATAATCTATACCTCCGGTACTACCGGTATGCCAAAGGGGGTAATGATTACGCACGGTAACTTTATGCATAACGTCGAAGCAACATTAAATGAAGTGCATATTGACAGTTCCGATAGGCACCTTTCTTTCCTGCCATTGTCACATGTGTTTGAACGCATGGCCGGTCATATTTCAATGCTTAGTGTAGGGGCAACTATTTACTACGCTGAAAGTGTCGAAAAAATACCCGACAATATTAAGGAAATTAAACCCACAGTGGTTATCAGTGTTCCAAGGCTTTTCGAAAAAATGGTTGGTAAAATAAAAGATAAAGTTGCAAATGCACCAAAAGCAAGGCAGAAGCTTTTTAACTGGGCTATTGACGTTGGTACAAGATACACCGATCGAACCAACTTGGATAAAAATTCACTTTGGCTGGGCATTCAACACAAGATTGCAAATAAACTGGTTTTCAGCAAATTGGCAGCTGCGTTTGGTGGCAATATTCGATATTTCGTTTCCGGCGGAGCTCCTCTTAACATAGACTTGGCGATTTTTTTCCGTGCTGTAGGCATAAAAGTTTTAGAGGGTTACGGTCTTACCGAAACGTCTCCTGTGATCGCGATGAATCCACCGAACGACATACGCGCTGGAACAGTTGGAAAAAAGTTAAGTAATTTGGAATTAAAGTTTCTTAGTGATGGAGAGTTGCTTGTGCGTGGACCAAGTATTTCGAAAGGCTATTTTGATAATCAGAAAGCAACAAAAGACGCTATTGATTCGAATGGTTGGTTTCACACAGGCGATATCGCAGAAATGGATGATGATGGGTATATTAGAATTACCGATCGCAAGAAAGACTTGATTGTTATGTCGAACGGTCAAAATGTACCCCCTCAATCGCTTGAATCAAGCCTGGTTGGTGATGAATTTATAGTGCAAGCCGTAGCAATCGGAAATAATCGTAACTTCATGACGGCATTGATTGTTCCAAATTTCGTAAGGCTAGAGCGAGAGTTAGAGCGGATTGGTATATCAAATACCATTGACAAAGATGCTTTGGTGGAAAATGAGAAAGTGGTGGAACTGTACGCCCATCGCCTGGAAAAACTTATGGTGAGTTTTGCAAACTACGAAAGGATTAAAAAATTTAAACTCCTAACGGATGAATTCAGCGAGGCTGGAGGTGAACTAACCCCAACATTGAAAGTTAAGCGAAAAATTGTATTAGAAAAGTACAGTAATATCATCGATGAAATGTACAGTTCCTAATGCATGTTAATAAGGAGCGTATGAGGTAACAATGGGATAGCCCTATTCGGTTCACAAAAGTTCGGGTTATTTAACTCTATACCTTGGCTGATTGCCCTCCATTGATGAGAAAGTACGCTTTGCTATTGACTTGTGGCTATTGCGGTTTCATAAGCCAACGTCTTTTTATTTTCACACCTGCGATCATGTCCCGATACATCTTCACAGCTTTTGGGAACATTTTGTAAATTGGGTGGTTCATGTTTTCAGGCAGGGATTTATACTCGTCCATGACCTGCAAAGCCAAGTTGCATTGGGCTATGGCTACTGCTGGGTAAACCCTATCTGCGGAGCTGGCAGGTCCATATATCACGAAGTCCGCGCCCATGGAGCCGAGCGCCTCCATGGCAGTGTCAACCGACTTGTAGGTATCCACTCCCCCCATTTCACCAGATGCTCGCCACCAGTTCAAAACTCCGTTGTTACGCCCACAGCCGGACAACAGACCGTACTTGCTTTTTATCAGTTCTGCAGCTCTGTTGCCAATCATCGAAGCAGGCAGGCTTAATGGTGTGGTATCGCAAAGGATAGTTTCGAAACTGTATGGCTCCAGAAGTGGCAGCATTTTATCAAGGCACCTCATCCGGCCTTCTGAGAGCTCTGTATTCTTGTCCCACAGTGCCAGCAACAGATGTTTTACGCCTATTTTAGCTACTGCCTCAATCTCGTCCTGAAGGTTTTCTGTTTCAAAAAATGATAGTGAATTATATAAATATCGGTCCAGCCCTCCAATCGAGGCTACATACTTAGCAGTTATGAGCTTATCCTTTTTTAAAAACATGTCAGAGGAAAATGGCAGCCCCGATTCATTAGTTATTTGCAAAAGCATTTCTATGTAGCCTCTAATTTCTTCAGTTGAGTTTGCCACGAAATCAACTAGGGATGGCAGACCCGTTATGGCCTCCAACTCCAGTATTCGTTCTATTTGACTTCTGGCGACATTGCGATCAAACTTATATTGTTTGCGGGATTGAAGGATTTTATCGCCAGCGGCAAACATGGAAGTAATCATTAGCGGAGGGTTTTGCCCCGGCTGGCCTCCAAACACACGCCCACCTATTGATCCAGTTAGTTGACCACTTTCATATTTTAGAATCACTTGCTTTCCACCCAAACCGATATTCACCAGATAAAACTCTCGTTCCATGAAATCCTACTATCAGCAGACCGTTGTAGCAATGATATATGCCGTCCCAGGCCTCTGCAAAACTGCTCGAAGGGTTGAAAGGACAACTAAACGCCCTTGGAGAATCTGAAAAGGTTGCGGTAATAACTGATGCAATCGAGTCTTACGATTTCGATGAAGCGCTCGAAGTCACCAAGGAACTGCTAGCGCAATTAAAAGGAATGGCGATAGCATTTTGCGCAAAAGTTCGGATTTAGTGTGTATTGGCTCCCCGGGACGGACTCGAACCGCCGACAGGGTGGTTAACAGCCACCTGCTCTACCAACTGAGCTACCGGGGAACTGCCAGCATTCAGGGGTTAGTTTGTAGAACATTTTATGTGGAGTTGTCAATAATAAACCATGACAAGTAACGGACATCTGGGTCTCTTACTAATAAAAAGTCTAACCACCTTCGTTATTAGCTTACCCATCCATGTTTTTTGTACCAGG
This sequence comes from Nitrospinaceae bacterium UBA7883, assembly GCA_002500605.1. GTDB lineage: Bacteria > Nitrospinota_A > UBA7883 > UBA7883 > UBA7883 > UBA7883. The sequence goes on from DLRR01000022.1 coordinate 11,929, forward strand.
AGATAGTTTTTCTAGCTCCCTCAGACAAATCAACCGACGGATTATAGCAAAGTTCACGTTTGGCCTTCTCGATGGAAAATGCCCTGTTTTTTATAAAAAAGTCTACCCGCCTACGGAATAATGGTGGTTCTATCCCAAAAGGTTTACATATTGCTTCACACAATATTGCTCCCAATTGTACTGGAAGGTAAGGAATAGAAAACCTAGAACCTACTGTTCCACCAGTTTTTCCAATTATGGAAACCCACTCGTTTAATGTTATGTACTTTGCACCACCGATGATATAAATTTCACCTTCAGATTTTGAATTTTCATATGCCAACAACATTCCATCGATTAAATCGTCAACGTAAACTGGGTGTATAAAAGTATTTCCATTGCCTACCATGTGAAACTTACCATTAAGTATCATCTTAAAAAGTTTCAACAGCCTTTTATCGCCAGGGCCATAAATAGCTGTAGGTCGAACTATGGTAACAGGTGTTTTATGTTCTTTGTAATGTTGTAGCACTACTTTTTCAGCTTCAGCCTTTGTGACCTGATAAATATCTTCTGCATTGAATGGAGCGGTTTCGTCTGCTGGTGGTTTTTCTATATGGCCCAATACCCCAATAGTAGAGCAATGGACAACTTTACTCACATTGTATTTAATTGCATAGTCGAGTAGAGTTTTGGTGGCGTTCACATGTATGTCGTAAAATTCGCTATCTTGAATTCCTGCCTTTTGCACTATTGCTGCAAGGTGGAAAATTCCCACTACTCCTTTGCAGGAGCGTTCGATTACTTTCTCTTCTCTGATATCACCAGTAACTACTTCGGTGCAAATGTCATTTAATAACTGGTCATGACCAGGTCCTCTTACCAATGCACGAATCTTTTGGCCAATGGCATGAAGTCGTTGGCACAAGCTTCTTCCAAGAAAACCATTGGCCCCTGTGACAAGAATGGTACCTTGCAATAGTTTAGTCCCTAGAAATATTAGTAAGACTTAGTTTCATCAGAATATTTATTTTGAAGTTCTATCGTAAGCTAAGGTTGTCCTTCAGAAATGTGGAAAGATAGTCTGATGGTACCCCCATAAAAGTTTTACGAGTTAATATATCGCATTTTTCACAAGGTGCCAGACCTTTGACGTCACACTGCCGCATCCTTTTTCGCATTTCCTTTAACTCAGCGCCTTCCCACACTTCAGTAACGCTTTGTTTTTTCAAATCACCCATTATTAGTTTCCCGTAAAAGTCTTGAGGGCAGGGAACAATAGTGCCATCGAAAAATACGGTCATTGAATACCAAAGAAAGGTGCAAGGAGTAAACTTTGCTTGTCCTGTATCGGCCACTCCTTCTCCATATTCTGATGCATCACCTGCCCAGTTATGCGGAGTGCGAATGATAAATCTGTCCAACGGCAATTCTTTAAATTTATTTTTAAAAACCTTACGTCGCGTGGTTTTGCCTACACCATTTTCGCCTATTTCCATGACTTGAAGAATTGTCATGGGAGTGGTTTTCCCGGATCGTTCTTTAGCTCTTAGGAAGTTTTGGATATTGAGTACTGTTTCATCAAAGTTACCACCTAAGCGCACCTTGTCATAAATATCCTTGTTATAACCGTCAACGGAAAAAGATACGTAGCTAAGTCCAGCATCAATTAGGTTTACTGCCCTTTCTTCTGTCATTAACCCTGCGTTCGTATGTAATCTTGTGAACATGCCCTTTTGTGTGCAATATTCAACCATCATTTCAAGGTCTGGATGAATCAACGATTCACCTCGGTGAAACAGGTTAACATCGTACACATGTCCTTCCAGCTCATCGACAATTCGTTTAAAAAGGTCAAAATCCATTAGTCCTTTTGGAAACTTGGTGTCCATACCATTTGGACAATGACCGCATTTAAAATTACATGAAGGTGTTGGTTCTATCCAGACTCTTGATGGAAGTCTAGATACAGTTTCTTTCCGCATGATATAACTCATATAGAGTTTGGACAGATTAGATATGTTCTTTAGGGTGTTCATGCCTAGATTTTTTGAAGAATATGCTTGAGAGTTTTTGGCTCAATTAGTTTATGCAACCGTGTTGGCGTAAGATAGCTGAGATACAGGTTAAGCGGACTCACACATGTTACCCAACATATTGGGTGATGCCCCTCTTTGATCGAACACCGCAGCGAGTTAGCCTCTTGCCCAAACCAGATCTCCTTAAATGTTTTTTCTGTTAGGTTTCCAATTCGTGAGAATGCCACTGGGCAAGAAAATAAATCTCCATTTGGGTGAATCTGGGCAGAAAACATACCAGCCGTGCATTTGTATTTGTAGAGGCTGTTCTGATCTGCTAAATATGCTTCAAATTCATCAAAATATCCCTTTGGATGTGGAATTAGCTCTGGGTACTGATCAAACAAAGTATTTATCTGATCTTTGACCAACTTCATTTCTCCGTTGTTCAGGATTAAATTATTGTCAGGTGAGTATTTAACAAAAGTATTGGTCATCTCAATTGTTAGCCCGTCAATACCTAGGTCCTTGGCCATTTTTGCGATACCCAACAATTGCCCTGCGTTGTCTGAATTTATAGTTGTATTAAAAAATAAACTAATATCGGGATTTGCGGCCTGTAAATTCTTAACTCCACCGATGGCTTTATCAAAAGCACCTTTTACGCCCCGAATATTATCATGCGTGTCGGAATTATCACCATCAATTGATATGTAAAGGCTGTCAAGACCTGTAGAGGCAATCTTCTCGGCAATTTCAGGAGTTATAAGAACTGCGTTAGAGTTTCCACCAATTTTAAGCCCAAGGCTTTTTCCGTAGGAAATCAAATCGTACACAGTCTTTTGAAGAAACATTTCACCACCTGAGAATGAAATATGCGCAACATCATTCGATGCAAGATCCTCTAGAATCTTTTTTTGTTGGTTAATGTCTAACGTTGTTCTGCGTATTTCAGCAAGCGGAATTTGCCAAATGTGACAATGTCGACATTTGAGGTTGCAGTGGTAAGTCAATTCCCACTGTACCTTCATTGGACCACAGGCTGGTTCCGTAGCGCCTAACTTGAACCTGACAAGGTTTAACAGATGTTTGTATAATTTCATAATAGCTGAAATGGCAAAAAACTAAGGACAATAATAATGATTGACCGACTCAACGGTATAAAATTGGGCTATGCCAGAAAACGCTAATAGTTTTAAAGGCAAGATTCCAATTATGTAGCGATAGTTTTATATACTTGCCCAAGCTTATGCTTGAATTTTTGATAGTTAAACTGATCTTCCACAAACTCGCGGCCTTTTCTACCAATTTCCGTGCGTAATTCTTTGTTGCTTAATAGTAGCAGAATGGCGGAGGCGTATTCCACTTTTTCAGCTTTTGCCAAAACTGCAATATTTTTATTAAGAAGTTGCGTGTGTGTTGGGAGGTCAGTAGCAACAATTGGTTTGCCAGTTTTAAGATACGTATATAGTTTCAAGGGTGTGTTTTCACCTTGTATTCTGGGCGAAAGAAGAATATCTGCCAAATCATGAAATACAGGCATATGCTCTAATGGTTTGGTGCCAGTGAATAAAACTTTCTCTTCAAGACCAAGTTGGTCTCTCTTGGCTATGTATTTTCCAATCTGTTCATCCTCGCCACCAACAATAACGAACTTAGAATTACTATTTTCTGTAGCAACTTGCATGGCGGATTCAAGTATTAAGTCAATTCCCTGATATGCTTCAAGGTTGCCTGTGTATAGAATTACCATGTCATTAGAAGTTATGCCCAACTCATTTCTTAATGAGGTTACAGTCATGTCATTTGGGGGAGAGGGGAACTCCATTGGGATATCTTCAATTTGAAACACTTTACGTGGTTCAGTTACTGTTTTGGCCACGGCTGTAAGGTGTGGACACACAGTTATTATTGCCGAGGCAGATTTAAAAGCGGCATTTTCAATATGCTTAGCAAGATTTAACAAAAAAGTTGTTTTAATGAATTTACTGGTTTTTAGCTGCTCGGACATATGAGAGTCCATATCAAAGATATACGGAATACGGAACAATTTTGATAAAATCCATGCCATTAGGGCAGACTCCTCAACAGCATGAATAACACAATATTTTTTACGTATCAGAAGTAAGCTAGCGTGGAAAAACATAACCACATCATAAATCAACTTTGTTTTTGATGGCCCAATTGGTGCTTTGGCGAGACCAGGTACTTTTGGTATACGTAGAATACAAGTGTTAGCTATATGCACGTTGTTACCATGTGGATAAACCAAAAGGTCAACACTATAGCCAATTTCTGAAAGTGCTGTAGCAACTAACCGCACATTAATAGGTGTGCCACGTATTTCGAAAAATGGTTGTGGCGCCAGCAAAAGGATCTTCATCATAAAGATGGTATGAACTTTTAAGACTTGATATTGTTAGTTAGGAATATTTTATAAGTGTATAGCATACTACATCATCTGATGGTTTTTCTCACTTTAACTCTATTCTTTTGATTGCGGCATTAGGTATAATTTAACGCGTTTAGCTGATGACAATTTGTTTTGATATAGTTCGGTAAATCGATATTTGGAAGATCCAAAAAATTCTCTTGACCTATTCATGGGTTATATGCACGATATAGCACAGAAATTTGATGGATTCGGATTATATATAGCGTCTAATGAAACATTCACTAAAATGATCGAAGGGTCAAAGGAGTGTTAAGTCGGACGACACCGAAATGAACGATTTTTTTGAATTATTTATGGAGATTTTAAATGGCCCTGCTGATTAATGAAGAATGTGTCAACTGTGGTGTTTGCGAGCCTGAATGCCCGAATGAGTCCATTACTGAAGGAGAAGATATTTATTTGATTGATCCAAATAAATGCACAGAATGTGTCGGCTACTTTGACGAAGCACAGTGTGTGGATGTTTGCCCTGTCGATTGCATTGTAGATGATCCTGACCACGATGAATCGAAGGATGAGCTTCAGGCAAAGTACGATAAATTGAAAGGCTGATGCGGGTTAATCTTTCGCCGCTTGCCATTGACAGGAAATCACTTAGCTAACTTCTTTTGGATTGACTGCCGATCACCTGTAATCGATTTGAAACATTAAACGCCCAGACAAGTTTTGCCTGGCAACTTCTTATCGCTGTACAAAAAAGAAAAAAGTATCAGTTATAGTGATGCCTAAGTATGATTAACGGCATATTTGAAAAGTGATTCTATAATTGATGCGAGTGTGAAATCATATTCCGATGAAGATTCAAGGATATTTGTTATTAGTCTTTGTTGTTCTTTTTTCTGCCTGTTCAAGTGTTACTTTGAAGGTCGAAGAAAAACATGCTATCTCTGCAAATAAAATTGATAGACTTGGTCGAGGTACAACTGTTGCTCAAGTTAGACGAATACTAGGTACACCAGAGACGATAATAAAGACCAAGAGAGGCGAATTCTATTTTTACAAGGACCTTAGCCTCAAGTCTTGTTGGGTAGAATTAACCCATGAAGGAATTGTTCAAGATATTGAATGGTCCGATTGAGGCAGCTTTCCAAGCCTACAACCTTTAAATTGCACTTAAGAGTGATACCTAGCAATCTGTTGTATGTCGATCCCGTAATTGATATCATTGGGCTTCTGCTGAAAAACTAATGGATGTAAATTACGATTTTTGCTTAAAGTATATGGTGACTCTGTTTTGTCAAACTTTCAGCAGTAGATCGAAATCAGCTCTTAAGCATTTAAAGTTTCGAGTTCAAAAATAAGTGTTAGTGGTTTTGAAAAGTCATTAGCGGATAAGGTCTAAAGTAAAAAAGGTATTTGAAAAAAAGAAAATGATTGAAGATAAACCAAAGATTGACTTTGTCGATAAGAGGCGTATTAAAGATGTCGATGATACATGCGATGATGCTGATGAGGCCGACCTTGACCGTGTGCCTACATTTATAGAAGAAATGCAGGGAAAGGTTGAGGCAAGTGATGAACGGCTAAAGGAATATATAAGTGCGCATAAAGAGAAAATGGGTGAAATGGACCAGGTAAGGAAACGCTTGGAGGAAGATGTCGAGCGTCGTGCTGAAATTCGTTTTGGAGAACTTATGGCTGACCTTTTTCCTATTCTCGATGATTTGGATAGGGCCATTAAGGCAGCCAAAGATACCGACCCAAATAACCAGTCACTGGAAGGTGTGGTAATACTTAGGAATCAATTTTTCGAAGTGCTATCAAATCGAGGCCTCGAGATGATAGATTGCGTAGGTGAACCGTTCGACCCGGAAATGGCCACAGCGGTTGCCATAGAACCGGTTAACGACGATAAAAAAGATAACATAGTAGTCGAAATGCTTGCTCCCGGCTTTCGGGTTGGAGAGAGGGTCTTACGGCATGCTATGGTGAAAGTTGGTCAGAAAACTTGATGGAATACTTAAATGGGAAAACGTGATTATTATAAAGTGCTCGGCGTTGATAAAAATGTTGATGCAACTACTTTAAAAAAAGCTTATCGAAAACTTGCAACTAAGTTCCATCCAGATAAAAATCCGGATGATAAGGAATCTGAAGAGAAATTCAAAGAAGCATCTGAAGCCTATGCGGTTCTTCAAGACAAAGAAAAAAAAGCTCTGTATGACATGTATGGACATGAGGGGTTAAGGCAAAATGGATTTGGCGGGTTCCATGATGTTGTTACAAGCTTTGGGGATGTGTTCGAAGACTTTTTTGGTATGGGTGGCGAGAGCGGTAGTCGCCGCAGACGGCACGAACAGCCGATGCGTGGCGCTGATCTTCGTAATGATCTTGAGATCAGTTTTCTTGAAGCAGCTAAGGGTGTGGAGAAACAGGTTCAGATCGAAAAAAACATTATTTGCGAACGTTGTAATGGTTCGTGTAGCGAACCAAGCAAGAGTACCTCTGTTTGTGCTGACTGCCAAGGCACAGGTAACATAACACGATCTCAAGGATTTTTTTCGATTTCATCAACTTGTCCGACATGCCGTGGGCGTGGAGAGATTATCAGTAATCCATGTAAAAAGTGCAGTGGCACAGGCCAAGTGTTAGAAGAGAAGACAATTGATTTAAAGGCTCCGGCGGGAGTAAACGATGGTACCACACTACGTCTGACTGGAGAAGGTGAAGCTGGCAGGAATGGTGGTCCATCTGGAGATCTGTATGTAGTGCTACATGTTACGGCACATGAAATCTTTGAACGCCATGATGATGATATTATTGTCGATGTGCCTTTAACTGTTTCTCAGGCCGCTTTAGGGGCTGATATCATGATACCAACACTAGATGAAGAAGTAGAAGTTAGTGTCGTGCCTGGAACGCAGTCTGGAGCTTTGCATAGAATATCAGGTATAGGGGTGACGCATCTTAATAATTATGGTAAAGGTGATCTTATTGTAAGATTTGTGGTTAAGACACCAACGAAGCTAAGTGCGGAGCAGGAAAAACTACTGAGAGATCTTTCTGAGCTTGATGGCTCTAGTGTAAAGCCACACCAAAAGGGATTTTTTGAAAAGCTAATAAGTTAGACTACCGCCATCGTGACACGGTACCAATTAAGCGAGTAATCCGAACCAAAACTACTAATATTTATTCAAATTATTGACTATATTGCTTTGACTTGTGTTTTAGGTTTTTCTAATAGCATTTTGCAGTAATTTCTCCTTGATCCTCATTATTGCCAAGGAGCTTTTGCCAACATATACAAGGTGTTTTTTATTATTGATCCCTGGGGACTGCCAGCATTCGGTCGAGCGCACGCTTCGCCTTTTCACGGATTTTATCTGGGACAGTTATGACGTGTTTAATATCAACTAAGGCATCATAGACGTCCTCAAGTGTTGTTACCTTCATGTTTGGGCATATCATTTCTACTGTGGCTATATAAAAGTGTTTTTCTGGGTTTTCTTTTCTAAGCCGATATAAAATTCCATCTTCTGTCGCTATAATAAATTTTTGCGCTGCTTCAGATTTACAATATTTGTACATACCAGATGTCGATGTTATGTGATCGGCTATGTCCAATACTTCAGGCTGACACTCAGGGTGAGCAACTACTTTTGCATTATGGTGCTGTTGCTTCATCTCCATTATGGTATTAGCAGTTAGCAGGTGGTGTGTTGGACAAAAGCCTTTCCAGTAATCAACTTTTTTATCTGTATGCCGCTGTATATATTTTGCCAAATTCATGTCTGGTGTAAAAAACACTTTGTCTTGGGGTAGTGAATTTACAACTGCTAAAGCGTTAGCAGATGTACAGCAGATGTCAGACTCCGCTTTTACCTCAGCTGACGAGTTTACGTAAGTCACTATGGGTACATCCGAGCCGATCTCTTTTTTCCGTTGCCGCAGTTTATCGGCGGTTATCATATCGGCCATTGGACACCCAGCTTCAAGTCTTGGTAGTAATACCGTTTTTTTTGGTGCTAGTATGGCAGCAGACTCTGCCATAAAATGCACTCCACAAAAGAGAATTGTGTCGGATTCAGTGTCGGCCGCCTGTTGGGCCAAGGCAAGGGAATCGCCCCCTAAGTCTGCTATTTCTTGAATTTCGTCTCGCTGGTAATTATGTGCGAGCATAACGGCATTGCGTTGTTTTAATAGCTTACGAACCTCTTGTTGAAGTTCTTTGGTTTCCTTAACGGCCAAACTCATGTCCATAATAAGACCCAAACCTAAATTTCGACTTTTTACTCATTCTACACGGTATTCTTTCAACTCACAAATCCCACTTGCTTGGTTGCTAACCGGCTGGTAGGTTTTTTCATTGAATGCGGCTGGGATGACTGCCTGTACGGACCTAAGCAAGGCCATCCTACTCTTACTCGGTCCACCACAAAGCTAGGCCTTGTTCAATATACATCTAAACTGCATGAACACACAAAGTGTTGGAGTAGCAGGTGCTACAGTAAAATTGCGTATACCAAGGCCGCGTAGAGGAGCTACAACCCCTTTAGCAAGTTTTTGTCTGTACTGTTATTTGCTAAAGTGCCACATCTCCACGCTCACCAGTGCGGATTCTTATTGCCTCTTCAACATGGATAACAAAAATTTTACCATCACCAATTTTCCCGGTATTGGCCGATTCTAATATTTTCTCGATTACCGCTTCAGCAATATCGTCATCAACGACAACTTCTACCTTGACTTTAGGGAGAAAATCTACAACATATTCGGCACCACGGTATGTTTCTGTGTGCCCCTTTTGTCGACCAAAACCTTTCACTTCGGTTACATTCATACCTTTTATACCTAAATTGCTTAGCGCTTCTTTCACATCTTCTAATTTAAAAGGTTTGATAATGCTTTCTATTTTTTTCATTTTTGTTATTTCCATTGAAATTGTTATGTTATCTGATAGTTTTTTCTGGATAGGCTTCAACATTGTGTATGGAAAGGTCTGACCCCATTTGCTCTTCTTTTTCAGAAAGTCTTAGACCAACAAGCGAATCGACTAAGCTATACACTACAAACCCTGCAACCATAGCGAATGTAACACCGATAACTGATCCAATTATTTGGGACAATAAACTTACTCCGCCCATTCCCCAGAATATTTTTTGACCGAATATTCCGCAGGCAATGCCGCCCCAGAGGCCACATAAACCATGTAGTGGCCATACACCTAAAACATCATCGATTTTTAGTTTTTCTTGTTCCCAAACGAATCCTTTTACAAAAATAATCCCGGCCACAGCCCCAACAACAAGTGCGCCCATAGGGTGGAATACATCTGAGCCAGAACATACGGCAACTAATCCTGCTAAGGCCCCGTTGTGAATAAACCCAGGGTCAAGTCGGGAGATTAAAGTTGAAGAAATGATACCACCAGCCATAGCCATTAAAGAATTTATGGCAACTAGGCCTGATACTCCACTAAGTCCTTGGGCACTCATAACATTAAAGCCAAACCAACCAATGCATAGCATCCAACTACCAAGAGCCAACATTGGAACGTTACTTACAGGTATAGGATGTGAACGGCCATTAATCCATCTGCCAATTCTCGGGCCTAACTTGATTACTCCAGCAAGTGCAATCCAACCTCCAACACCATGAACAACTATTGACCCAGCATAATCATGAAAAGGGAAGGCGCCAAAGTTTGCTAACCAAGAGCCATCTTGACCAAGCAAAGTGAATTTGCCCCATACCGTGCTTTCAAAAAGTGGATAGATAATTCCAACAAATATAGCTCCACATATGGCTTGTGGCCAGAACCGAGCTCGTTCAGCAATACCACCGGAAATAATAGCAGGGATGGCAGCTGCAAAAGTCATAAGAAAAAAGAACTTAACGACGCTTAACCCACTGTCAATGTTAGCAATGGATTCAGCGGATATGAGGAACGAGACCCCGTAGGCTATTGGATATCCAATGAGAAAGTAGATAACAGTTGAAATACTAAAATCGGAAAGAATTTTAACCAAAGCATTAACTTGATTCTTTTCTCTTACCGTACCAACCTCTAAAAAAGCAAAACCACCGTGCATTGCGAAAACCATTACAGCTCCAATCATCACAAAAAACACGTCTGCGCTTGATTTAAACACAACAAAATCACTCATTATATATCCTTCTCCTTCTCGACTTTCAGGCTGAAAAATACCGGCTACTATAATTATATTTTTGAATAGCAAGCATAACAGGCATAAGATATATTACCTTTTATAAAGAAGCAAGCTGGAGATTTTGACTCACTCAAACAGCGAATAATTGAGCTTGTATTTTGATCGATACTGAACGATACAATTCAAGGAAATAGTTTAATTTCCTGAACAATTATGAGAGAATCGTGACGATGATGAGCAAAGTTTTTCACTAGCTCGTATTCATAGTCTTGGTGCTTGTGTGGTTTTAATTAGAAGCCTGATTACTTCTTTTAAAATGAACTTTCAGGGAGAAGATGAAAAGAACTTCAGTAATATTAGAATTCTGGGATTTTCTCAGGGTAAGGAAAAAATTTTGGCTCGCTCCAATTTTAGCTATTCTGCTGATGTTGAGTGCACTTATTATCTTTGCCGAGGGGTCAGCCATGGCTCCTTTCATTTATACGATATTTTAGTTAGCTCCTAGTGGCAAAATACGATCAAAAAAACAAAAGTGGTTTTGGTTAGGAACTTGCTTCAAGTCTTTCTCAGTGCGGAATAAATTGTTTTGCAAAGTTTTGCCTGTTTTGTTGAATCCTGTCCTTTAGATATTTGTTGTTCTAATAACATTGAATTTTTTGATAACTTTGTTTTCAGGTTTTAAGTAATAATTGCTACAAGGAGTACTGATTATTTATATATTAGGTATTTCAGCTTTCTACCACGACTCTGCCGCAGCACTGCTTTGTGATGGAAAAATTGTAGCAGCGGCACAGGAAGAGCGTTTTACCCGCAAAAAACATGACCCTGAATACCCTCAAAATGCAATCGATTTCTGCCTCAATAAAGCTGGAATAAAGTCATCCGATATTTCGCTTGTTGCTTTCTATGACAAGCCATGGATAAAGTTCGAACGATTACTTGAAACTTATCTAATGTATTCTCCAAAGGGGATAAAGTCCTTTTTTAAAGTTGCACCACTATGGCTGAAGAAAAAGCTTTGGATGAGAGACCATATTTATGATTGCCTAGAAAGTTTTGATGGAAGAATGATTTTCCCAGAACATCATGAGTCCCATGCGGCATCAGCCTTTTTCCCCTCTCCATTTAAGGAAGCAGCAATAATTACAGTGGACGGGGTTGGTGAATGGACTACTACATCATTTGGTGTGGGTTCAAATAATAAACTTGAGTTAATGTATGATATTAGTTTTCCACACTCCCTCGGATTGCTATATTCGGCCTTTACTTACTATACCGGTTTTAAAATAAATTCTGGTGAGTACAAGGTGATGGGTTTGGCACCATACGGTGAGCCGATATATGTAAACAAAATTCTAGACAACATAATTGACTTGAAAGCTGACGGTTCCTTTAAGCTAAATATGAGTTATTTTAATTTCTGTGCTGGACTAACAATGACGTCTGAGAAGTTTCACAACTTATTTGGTGGACCTCCAAGGCAACAGGAATGCCAAATTACGCAAAAGGAAATGGATTTAGCTCGATCAATCCAAGAAGTTATTGAAGAGGCTATGCTGCGCATTGGGAGACATGTGGCTTCCGAAACAAACCAGCGTAGACTAACCTTGGCTGGTGGCGTGGCCCTTAACTGTGTAGCTAATGGTAAGCTTTTAAGGCAGGGGGTTTTTGACGAAATTTGGATTCAGCCAGCTGCTGGCGATGCGGGAGGTGCTTTGGGCGCTGCGCTATTTACATGGCACAAAATTGTTGGCGGTGAACGCAAAGTTGATGGGTCATCTGATTTACAACGAGGGTCGTATCTTGGGCCTGAATATACTGATAAGTCCATTGAGCGGTTTCTTTTATCCAGAAAAGTGCTATACAAGAAGTGGGATAATAACGACAAAATGCTAGATTATGTTGCCAAACATATTGATGAAGGAAAGGTAATTGGATGGTTTCAAGGTGCAATGGAATTTGGACCACGCGCGCTAGGAGCAAGATCTATTCTAGGCGATCCACGCTCTAATGAAATGCAGTCTACAATGAACCTTAAAATAAAGTTTCGAGAATCCTTTCGTCCATTTGCACCATCTATTTTACAAGAAAAGGTTAGTGAATACTTTGAATTTGATTCAACCAGCCCATATATGTTGATGGTTGCCCCTGTAAAAAATGTTCGCAGGAAAAAGATGACTGATGCTGAAGAGAAACTCTTTGGGATTGAAAAAATCAATATACCTAGGTCAGATGTCCCGGCCATTACTCATGTGGATTATTCTGCAAGGCTGCAGACGGTGGACGGAGTAGCAAATCCACTGTTTTATGACCTAATAAAAAAATTTGAGAAGCGAAGTGGATGTCCGGTTATTATTAACACCTCTTTTAATGTTCGTGGTGAGCCAATTGTGCAAAAACCTGAAGAGGCATATATCTGTTTTATGCGAACCCAAATGGATTATCTTGTACTAGGATCCTTCATCTTAGATAAAAAAGAGCAACCAGAATATAAGGACAGTAATCATTGGGAAAAGGAGTTTGAACTAGACTAATGGCAATTGGGGAAACGCTCCGGGAAGTTAGGAACACATGGATAGGATTTGCCTCCATATTTGCTGTGTTAGCTTCCATAGCAATGTTTAAAGGCAAAGATTGGCATATTTACCTCTACACAGTCTCAGTATTTTTTGCCTTTTTTGCCATCGTTGCACCAATGGCTCTTATATCGCTATACCGGTACTGGGTAAAGTTTGCAATGGGTATGGCGTGGTTTAATACACGTTTACTTCTTTGCATTGTTTACTACTTTGTAATTACCCCTTTCGGACTAGTTATGCGGATTTTTGGCGCAGACTTGTTGGATGAAAAAATAAATAAAACTACGAAGACCTATTGGAAAAAGAAAGAGCAGCTAACAGAGTTGTCTAGATATGAAAAGCAATATTAGCTTACATAACTTAGCACAAAGTGAGGTTTTAAGGCTCTATTAATGGCTTATTCCATGACTACTAAAAGTATTAATAACAGTTTTGCAGATAATTTTAATATCGAATAATATGCCCTTATTGTCAAAGTAGTGGCGTTCCAGTTGAACTTTCTGTGAGATAGATAATTCGTCTCGACCATTTATCTGTGCCCAGCCAGTGAGACCAGGTACAAGTTCGTTTATGCCATATTTATCACGCAATAATACTAGGTCATCCTGATTGAAAAGGGCAGGGCGTGGTCCAACAAAACTCATATCACCGTAAAGAATGTTCCAAATCTGCGGAATCTCGTCAATGCTACTTTTGCGAAGAAATCCACCAATTGGAGTAAGGTATTCGGCATAATCTGTCATGAGGTGTGTTGCAACTTGTGGTGTGTCAACTTGCATTGTTCGAAATTTAGCCATATGAAAAGTTGTTCCACCACGACCCTTTCTTTTTGACCAATATATAATTGGTCCTTTCGAAGTGACCTTAATTGATATTGATACGGCAATTACCACTGGAACAACTAATGGTATTAGCGCAAGTGAGAGTGTAATGTCGAATAATCGTTTCATTTTACAGTAATTCATTGTTGGCTGTTGTGTATAATAACATGGTGACCCGATATTGCTGGCCTAGTAAACCAGACTTCTCTGGTATAGGTTATGATATTTTAGGCGAGAAGTTACAGTGTTGTGCTTTAGATTAACTCAAAAAACCTTTGCAAAAAGTCTCTGTTGTGAACAATTCATTAAATTCAGAATTGGTAGATACATATGAGTTCGGATTGAACTACAAATGGTTTATTAGCCCATGGATTCTTTCCTTTTTTATTATTATTTTTGCCATAACCTGCTATTTATTCAGCATACCTGAGACATATGCATCAGCTTTTCTAGTTGCACCGCTCGTTGCTATAACTTTCCTAAATCCGTTCAATGGTTTAGTTTTAGTGTTACTTGCAGCTCCTTTTTTCCTTGGTGAATCTGGCTGGCATTATTATTGGATAATTGAAGTACTAGTTTATTCAACAGTGCTTTCTGCGATTTTTCATAAGTTTGTTTTGTTGCGCAATTATAAGCTAGTCATTTTGTGGCCGATGGCACTTCTTACTCTAAGTTCACTCTTCAGCTTACCAATTGATGGCAAGGAGTTTATTTACGATTTTTGGGCAACATCACCAACAGACTTGTTTTGGCAATGGCTAGTCGCACACCCAGCACCAAAAGTTCACTACTTTAGAATATTCATGAACTCACTTACAGGAGTGATACTATTTTGGGTCGCATATAACTTTATTAAGGATGAATCACATAGAAAATTTACTTCTTTGGTATTATCTATGGCGGCGGTTGCTATATTTGTTTGTATTTGTGGCCTTGCCCTGTACTACAACTTGCTCACTGTTCCTGAAGGAACAATAAGCTACCTTTCGCTTTCTGTCGTTGGCCGATTTGGGGATTCGATTACTGCTTTTTCATTTGCGCTTCATTTCTTTGGACAATATTTACTATTAACACTGCCTTTTTTATTCTTTCTTCTGTTTGATAACTTAGGAAAGAATCATGTACTTTCTATAGTTGCTTTTTTATGCGTGGTTTTGTTCTCATTTTTGGTAATTCAAGGCGGGTTAAGAACTGCCACTGTGTTGTTATACATTATCTTTTTAGTGATAAGTATTGCCTCAATGAAATTAGTTTTCGAGTTTGACTGGCACAAATATCCAAGGAACATTGTTATAGTTTTTATAACTGTTATTATTTCAGGAGTTGGTTTAACGCTAACTCCAGCCTATGACCGAATATTAACCGAGCTGTTGCCAAACTATAATTCAACAGTATTGAATAACTTACACCAGTATATAGACGACCCGCTTTACTTTATGCGGGAGGGGATAAGCGAACCTCGGTTTTTTCTATGGCATACGGCCGTGCGCATGTTTTTATTTGCACCACTACTGGGTATTGGGATGGGGCGTTTTACTCATTTGTTCACCGATTTCTATAACTCAGATTGGTATAATTGGCATGACATTGGGTTTGCTTCTGGGGCTACTGCACACTCAACATATTTTGAGATTCTTGCTAACCAAGGCCTGCTCGGTGTTCTTTTCTTTTCGGTGGTGCTCATATTGATAATCTCTGCAGCGCATAAATCAATTAAGTCAACTCTTAACAGCAACAAGGCTTTAATATGGACTTTGCTGTCAGTTATCTTAATAGGAATGCTATTAGCCATAACACACCACGTGTTTCTTTGTAGGTCAATTGAGCTTTTGCTTTGGATTTCACTTGGAATGTTAGCTGGCACATGTTCACGTGAAATTGAAAATTTAAACTTTAGACAAACTCTTGTAAGAGGATCTTGTTTCTTGCTTATTATCGGTTTATTTGCGCAAATGTTTCTTATTTACGAACGACCGATTAGCAGAAATTATTCCACTGGATTCTACAACTGGGAATTACAACCAGATGGGAATGTTGATAGGTGGATGGGTAAAAGAGGTGTGGTAAATGTAAGAGGGGAAAATGGACTAGTCACACTTTTGGTGCGTTGCCCTTTGCCGGGTCTTTCTCATAATCCACAAAAAGTTACCGTTTGGTATGGAGGGCAAGTGAAAACGATCGAGTTTAGCAGTGACCAACTCAAGGTCATCAGTTTTAAACTCCCAATCGGTGCAGAAAATGCTGTGGTCAAGCTGGAATCAAAATATGTGTTCAATCCAGAGGAAAGTGGAGTAAGCGATGATTCTAGAGATTTAGGTGTTATGCTTCGTTGGACTGGTGATTAGTAAGTTTAGCAGTGCCACATTCGTGGACATTCACTTTTTATTTAGTTGTATACATATCCGTTTGCCTTTTTCGCCAAGGATAACATATACTCAGTGAAAGTTAATACCTAAATTAATTTTTTAACTTGAACAACTAATAAAAACTGTTTGTTTCGGAGGCAATGTGTTTGCAAGGCTGTTATTTCTTAGGTTAGTCACTCCATTGGTTTGGCGAAAGTCAAAAACACGCTTGGAAAAAAGTATTGAGTTGTTTGCTGTCACAGAATCTGATAGTGGCTGGCAGATTTTATATGCACTAAAAAAGGTTAGCAACTTAAAGTTCCGAGCTTTGATGTTTCAGCATGCACTAGAAGAATTTTATCATGGAGATCAATTTCATGAAGCAAGATTGCGGTGTGGTGGGTTGAGGCATCTCAATGGCCAACATACGAGGACTGTTCTTTTTGCTCCAGAGCAAAAAGGTAGAGGTATAAAAGAGTTTTTGGCCTACGCTCATGTAGGTGAATTCGATGTTATGAGCCAATTTAGCGCATATGCCAATGCTGCTGGAAATCACCACTCACGTGAGCACTTTGAGAATTTCCAGATAGATGAAAAACAACATGCAAAGTTGACTTTCGTATTGCTAAAAAAAGTAGTGGGATCCACGACTAAGGCCAAATTAGCGGTTTTGAAAGCAAGGTTTACAAGGCTAAAAGAATCGTGGATTCACTTTGGTGAGTGGTTTGGACAACTAAACGTTTCTTTAATACTAGGCGCCCTGTATTTTTTGTTTGGCCCTTTAGTATACTTTGGTTGTAAAGCTCGACTGAAATAATCACCAGCTATTTACTTTTGCAATTACTATAACGGTTGATCTTTTCTTTGTGGGATAGAATTGGTTCGTTATCAAAATTTTGCCAGGTTTGAAATCAAGTAATGAATATATTAGGTATTTCAGCTTTCTGCAAAGATTCTTCGGCAGTTATTATCTCTGACAACAAAGTGGTGGCCGCAGCATCCCAAGAACGTTATTCATGGCTTCGGCACGATTCTAACTTTCCAGGTCATGCGATAGACTACTGTCTAAGGCAAGCTAAAATTGAAAAAAACATGCTTGATGCAGTTGTATACTTTGAAGATCCTAACTCTTGCATTGTAAGGGACCTTTCTTCTCTTTTCGCTTCATTTCCAAGTTCAAGGAAGAGCTTTACATCTGTAATAAAGGGTTGGCTGACAAGAAAGTTATGGATAAAAAACAGTATTAGTGATTATTTAGGCCTTCTTCCTGACAAAATTCACTATACGCAACATATGCAGAACCACGCTAACCTCGCTTATTTTGAATCAAATTTTGATAATGCAGATATTCTTATTGTTGATGGGGTCGGTGAGTGGGAATGTACTTCCACTTGGTCGGGGAAATTAACAAAAGATAACTCTATCGAGATAAAAAAAATTAGCTCAATTAACTATCCTCACTCTTTAGGTTTAGTTATAGAAGCATTTGGTAGATATCTTGGTTTCCCCAAACATGAGGGGGCTTACCATTTGGCAGCTCTTTCTGCTTTTGGTTCTCCACGGTACCAAGAGAAAATCAAGAAGATCATTATGTTAAAAGAAGATGGTTCCTACAGCATTGACCAAAATTACTTTCAATTTCATGATACCGAATCTATCCATTTTACACAGACATTCCTTAACGAATTTGGTTCACCATCTAGCTTAGACATGCCTATTGCTTATGATTATTTAAATGGTAAAGATGGGGAATGCTCCTCCAATCCAGACGATGAACGATTTGCCGATATTGCTGCAAGTTTACAGGCAGTGCTTGAGGATACTATTGTCGCCATAGCTAATGAAATGAATAAAAACTCAAGCAATGAAAACCTTTGCTTTACAGGTGATGTGGCCGAAAATCCATTAATCGTCAAAGTTTTAAAGGATCGCACTGCATATAACAATATTTATACACCATTTGATCCATGTGACAATGGAGCAGTTCTGGGGGCCGCTTTAGGATTTAACTATTACAACAACAATACTGAAAAAAAAGTATTTTCTTACAAGCCTTATTTAGGTGAACAACACGATGAGGGTAATGATATTAAGATGTTAAAATATTTTAATATTGGGAAGGGTCGTAACTTTGCTAGCGATGGTGCTTATCCAGCCTATGACGTAAATTTGGATATTTGCAAACACGAAAAGTTTCAGGATGTATTAGCTGAAACAGCAGAAAATCTAAAGAATGGAAAAATAGTTGGATGGTATCAGGGGCGCTTTGAATTTTCCCAACATACTTTTGGGAATAGGGCGATATTAGTTGACCCTTCCAATGTCGCTGCCGTTAGCCAGATGCGCAACATTTTAAAGAATAAACCTTCGTATCTACCGTTTGGACTTTCTATCACGCCAGAGGGTTTTGCAGAATACCTTGGAAATGACCTAGATGAGTTGTGTGGAATGAGGTGGGGTCAAATGCCGTTAGAAGTTAGCGGAAAGGTAAAGGAAAAGTTTAGGGGAGTCGTTAACTCTAATAACACAATACTGCCTCATATATGTCATAAAGAAGATAATGAAAAATATTACATGCTTTTGCAAGAACTTCAGAAAAATGGCGGAATTCCAGCTGTAGCCTACTCATCACTTAATGAACAGTTATTTCCCGTTGCAAGTGATCCTTCCGATGCTCTTATGGTATTTGTGCGAACCGGGATTGAAATAATGGTAATAAATCATCATATTATTAAGAAAGAGAGAAAATGAGTGATAATAAAGTCAACAAGGGTAGGCCGTGGTACTCTAAAGTAGCGGTTTTATTATCGATAATGGCGGAAACCAGCATTCGACTAATAAAAATACTTAGACAAGAGCGGTTAGGAATGATGGTTCCACTCGTAGTACTATTGGTGCTTATAAGTGCAATTCTCGCTTTCCTTGCAATGGTTCCGGCAATTGCGCCTTTTGTATACCCATTGTTCTAAAGTAGAATGGCTTTCTTACAAGCGAAACAAGAATATTAATTGTTTTCCATTCGTTAGTTGAGATGGGTGCTATTGACTAAGGGTTAACTTCTGAGGTCAAGTTGGACCTAAATACACTTTGAGAACCGGTTCTGAGGTTCTCATTCGAAGGCTGACCCAAGATAATGAACAAAGCTTTATTTTATAAGTTTACATTACTAATACTAGTATTTTGTGTAGTTGGTGAAGTTGCACTCCGCATAATCCACGATAACAATAAGCCTTTTGTGCCTAGTGTTACAAAGGACCTCATTCCAACTTTGCCACATAATTCTGATTTTTATTCTGAATTTAATGGACACAAAAGCACAAGGTATGTCACTGGTTTACTTGGCCAGCGGGTGGCGTCAACGGAATTACGCGAAGTGAAATGTGAATTATGCATATTTGTTCTTGGCGATAATCAAGCTTTAGGTTGGGGTATAGATTACCAAAACACCTTGGGAGCTATATTAGCTAACAGTTTACTTGGCGATGGTGGCAAATCACGTATTTTAGCCTCTCCACGACTCGACCCGGAACTGGCGCGCTTTTTAGTTCAAAGCTACCGAAAAAAATTCCATGATGAACAATTAATCTCAATTTTTATTCTAAATTTAGCCAATGACCTTGATGAAATGTTTATTGGAAGGCAGGCTATGTTTGATATCAATGTTAACTGGTTGTCGATGAACAGTTTTTTGTATATGTATCTGATAATGGGACAAGACACAATATTCAATAGAGTTTCATCGATTCCGATGGGTGCTACTCCTATCTTTTCTGCTCTAAACGCTGATGAACACGAAAACTTTATTTATAATGCAGTAAGCTCTATCACCAAAACAGTGCATAGCATGCCACAGGCCAAAAATAATATTATTGTAATTACGCCATCGAGTGAGCAACTGCTATATTCAATCTATAAAAAACTAAATATCAATTTAAATTCCAAGGCTGACTATTTAAAAGGAAGGAATAACAATTCTGATATTCTCACGGCAAATAGGCAGTCGATAGGTAATATTAAGCGGTCGGCGGAAATTATGGAGAAAGTTGAGAAACTGATAGAGCAACAACTTCGACCGAAAGGATTTCAAGTTATTAGATTGTCAAAGCATCTTCATGAAAGAGAAGATCTTGTAAAGTATATAAATGCTAGCAATAGCCATCTAACAGAGAGAGGAAATGCGCTGATTGCTAATATAATCCAACAATTGCTGAGAAGTCATAATCCTTAGAAACAAAGTCTGTATGGATGGGGTGGAATGAAATATCTTACTTTTTTCCTAGTTTATATTATGCCAACCATGATTTTACTGGGGGTAATTGAAGGAGGATTAGCATTATATTTAAGCGGTAACAAGTTGGCATGCCCTATGTTTCACAAATCTGACTCTGAGACTGGATACACCATGTTGCCAAACATAAAAGTATCATGTCTGCAAGCTGGTCGCTTCGTGAGCATTGAAACAGGGCCAGAAGGTAAACGTATAACGCCCAACTCTCCTACAACAAACTTTAGCTATACTATCCACTTGGTTGGTGATTCTCAGGTACTTGGATGGGGATTGGAAAACAACCAGACTTTGGCTTATTGGATACAAAAACAAATGGGCAATAAGTACAAGCTTATCAACCATGGTGTTCCTGGCTATGGACCGCATGCTTATGTTGGAGTGTTGGACGATATTCCTTCTGGTGATCTAGTAATAGTAACTCAAACAGAAGTGAATGATCTTACCGATGCATTTTATGACAAGCCGTCAGCAAAGATTCATTGCAATTACTTGACTGCCACAGCACTTGGGCAGAACATGCCCTGCTGGTTTCTCAACTCTAAGATTTTTCAAGCTGTTTCTACGCTTCACAAGGAATATTTACAGCGGATAAAACCGTTACCGATAGGATTTAACGCAAAAGCCTATGTGGCGGCTAAGACGTTGCGAAACAGGATGGATCTTCTTTATAAAAAACATGTACGCACTAGGAACAAAAATATTCTCTTTGCAACAATTCCTTGGGATGGGTCAATAGATAAGGACAAATTACCTCACTATCATCCTAAAATTAGAGAACCCCTAAACTTGGTTAGTACTATTGATGAATTTAAGCTAAAAGATCGAATATTGGCACTTCCAAGTCCTGAAACATTATTTTTCAAAACAGACTTCCATTTATCGTCTGAAGGTGCAAAGGCCGTTGCAGGAATTATAGTAAATGCTTTGCTAACAGCGCCAAAAGATTTTTCTCAAGATGATTAAGAAATCAATGCAACAACTAGCAAATTTTGTTGCCGGTAAAGATATAGGGCTTTATATATTAATAAAAGCTTTACTTTAATAAGTCTCATTAAAATATTGAAAAACAAAAAGTTGTATTATTATATTAAGATGGTTACTGCGGTTCAGTCAACACTTCTTGTTTAATTTACAAGGAACCAATATTCAATATATACTCATAGCATGAGTAAAGAAGGTAATGTGCCAGATTTAGTTTGGTATGCCGCTTATGTAAGGTTCAGAAATGAATTTAAGGTGGCAGAGCTTATTCAGGAAAAACTTGGGTTGGAAACTTGTGTTCCCACATTTAAAGTCTGGCGTAAGAATAGAAACTCGCGAGAGACTTTGGAAAAACCGATGTTAGAAACGTACGTTTTTTTTAAAGCGAACATTGAGCACCTTAACTTAAAATCATTTTATATGATAAATGGCATTATTAACCTAGTAAGGTTAGCTGGTAAAGCTGCCGTCATTCCTGAAGAAGAAATTGCAACGCTAAGAATTCTGGGGTCTTCCGGTAGCCCAGTACACGAAGTGGAATACAAAAAACTTAAAGCGAATCAAAAGATACAAGTGTGCGATGGCCCGCTTAAAGGTGCAATAGGTACGTTTCTAAGATCTGATGAACATACTGGAAGACTGATTGTTAGCGTTGATATCTTTCAACGATCTCTTCAGACACAAGTCGAAGCAAGCTTTGTTAAAGAGTTTTAAATATACTACTCTATTTTATGGTGCTAATTATGCTCGGTCAGCAAAGTGATTAAAATTCTTCATGTAATTACTAATCTTGCAGTGGGAGGTGCGGAAACTTTTCTTTATAATCTCGCGACTTCTATGGATAAATCTTCTTTTGACAACCGTATTGTATCTCTAATGCATAAAGAGGAGATTGGGGATTGGTTAGAAAAGAAAGGGATACCAGTTACATCGTTAGGTATGAAACGCGGTATTGCCGGGCCGCTATCCCTCCTACGGTTGGCAGCTATTATTAGAAGAGAAAATCCTGATATTATCCAAACATGGCTTTACCATTCTGACTTAATGGCCACCGTTGCGATTTTACTTTCCAGAACACAAGGCCAACTTGTATGGAACATTAGATGCTCGAATTTGGTTGGTGATAATAGAAACAAACAACTGTTTTGGCTTCGTAAACTCCTATGTATTATTTCTAATAAACCTCATACAGTAATTGTAAACTCGGTAGCTGGTAAGGAGTTCCACCATAACTTTGGTTACAGACCGAAAAGGTGGAAGATAGTTAATAATGGTTTTGACTTTAATAAGTTCAGGCCAAAAGCTGATGCTCGTGACTACATCGATGAAACCTTTTGCATAGAAAAAGATAAATTCTTAATCGGGTTAATTGGTAGATTTGATCCAGTAAAAGGTATATTTAACTTTATTCAGTCTGCAGGCATGGTTAGCAAGTTAATTCCTAACGCAAGATTTATTTTAATTGGTGATGGTATGGATTCAAGGAATTCCCATTTAAACAAATGGCTGAATGAATGTTATGTAAAGAATATATTTACACTGGCCGGTAAAAGAGATGACATAAGTTTAATCATGCCTGGGCTGGATGTATTAGCATCCTGCTCGATATCTGAGGGTTTTCCAAATACAATTGGAGAGGCAATGTCTTGTGCTGTGCTTTGTGTTGCTACGGATGTAGGTGATTCAAGTGCTTTGATTGGTGATTGTGGAATAATTGTTCCACCGGGAGACACTAAAAAAATGGCTGAAGCTATACGAGATGCGCATTTAATGGATAACAAAACAAAAGTTAAACTTGGAAAAGCTGCTCGAGTTAGAATAAAAGAAAATTACTCGCTTGATGAGTCAATAGCGAATTATCAAAGCATATATCAATCAATAGTTGAAGGGTAACCTGTTGCTAGAAAATCGAACCTATGCTATCGTTGCCACCTTAAAAAACTAATGACTGCAAGTTATATGTTCAAAAACCTTTTGGGCAAACTAAGGAAAAAAGAAGCAACAATAGCGGTTTTGGGACTTGGTTATGTCGGGTTGCCTCTTGCCGTAGCAATGGCTACTTCCTTTACCGTTATTGGCTATGACAATAATTCTAAGCGACTTGCTGGTTTAAATAATGGACTTGATCAAACCGGGGAAGTTGATGAGGAAACACTTAGTAAGTCTGGTATTGCTTTTTCAAATGATGCTTCAGTGCTTTCAAGAGCACGTTTCATATGTGTTACTGTTCCAACGCCTGTTGACACTCATAACCACCCTGACCTTGCACCGATCAAGTCAGTAAGCGCTACAATAGGGAAGAATATTAAACCTGGTACTGTAGTTGTGTATGAATCGACAGTTTATCCTGGCCTTACGGAGGAGGTTTGCGTCAGGATAATTGAAGATGAGTCAGGCCTTGTAAATGGTAAGGATTTTAAAGTTGGCTACTCTCCCGAAAGAATAAATCCAGGTGATAGACTCCACAGTATAGATAAAATTGTAAAAGTAGTATCTGGTCAAGATGAAGAAGTTCTGGAAATTATTGCAGGTGTATATGGAAGCATAATTGACGCTGGAATACATAAAGCTCCAAGTATAAAAGTAGCCGAAGCGGCAAAAGTAATTGAAAATATCCAGCGCGACATTAATATAGCCCTCGTTAACGAACTAGCGATCATCTTTGAGCGACTAAACATTCGAACAAGTGATGTGTTGGCGGCTGCAGGTACAAAGTGGAATTTTCTTGATTTTAAACCTGGGCTAGTGGGAGGACACTGCATTGGTGTTGACCCATATTATTTGACTACAAAGGCGCAAGAAGTTGGATATTATCCACAGGTAATTCTTGCTGGCAGGAGAATTAACAATGGAATGAGTGGGTACGTTGTTGATCAGGTAGTGAAGAATATGGTTAGGATGGGAAAACAGGTTAAAGATGCAAAAGTTGGACTTTTTGGAATTACATTTAAGGAAGACGTCCCAGATCTTAGAAATAGCCTATCACCTGACATATATAATAGATTGCAAGATTTCTACACTAGTGTTTTGGTTTGCGACCCTGTTTGCGACCCTGCTGCAGCGGTAGAAGAATATGGTATAGCGCTGTCACCAATAGAAGATATGGTTGATCTCGATGCCTGTATAATCGCCGTCATGCATAGTCGATTTGCAGAACTTGGACCAGAATATTTTACTTCGGTGTTAAAAAAAGAGGGTGGTTTAATCGGAGACCTGAAGTCTATTTTTTCACCAACTGACTTTCCGCTACCAATAGAATATTGGAGCCTTTAGACAGTGTCATTGAACTGTTTGCATTGTAAGCTTGGCTTCCACTAAGCCGTTGTAAATTGATTCTGATATCTGCTTATTCCCGTATGCTGATGTATGTCCCTGGAATGGAAATCGATTAAACCTTGTGTAATCAAAGTCACCTTTACTAGCATCAATGATTAACAGGTCTTTATTGGAATACTTATTACGTAAATTGAGTAAAAACTCCGAATAGAATGGTTTGTCCCCTTGGAGTAAATTTTTTAGGTCCCTCGGTTCTGGAATTATAAGGAGTATTGGTATAAAATTTTCCTTTGTGCTTAAGGAATAAAACCTTTCAACTATTTTGTTAAAGAGTTTTGTTGCGTATTTGTCAGCATAAAGGTCATTCCATCTTTTTACGTCGTGCATAAAATAATTAACCGATTTTATAAAACTAAATGTGTATGGGAAAGTGATAACTGGCCTCAGCTTGTTATACTTAAACCAGAAGTCGTGTTGCTCAATAAAGAGCATTAATTCTTTTCTACCATTAATTGTATCTAGCTTTTTTAACGGATCAAAATGCCACTCGATTTTTTCTCCAACTATTTGAAATAGAGGTTTGAAAGATCTGCTATCAGTTGTAGCCCAGTAGTGCTGTTGGCTAATGTTCACTATTCTTGCTATAGTTTCGCTGAGCATCCCTAAAACTATTATTTTTGTTTTTTTACCCTGATTTATATTTTTTTCCAGTTTTATAAGCGCTTGGTCTACTCCGGTCCCTCGTGCCCCGTAATTAATAACATTAGTGTTTAGCTTGTCACCCATGTAGTGTTGCCAAGTCTCATCATCGTTAACTGATTGCCCAAAAGTAAATGAATCACCATATGTAGATATCAACGTTGTTGAATGTTGTTTTGATAACGTCCTAGAAGCAAACGCATGTGGGCCAGGTAAGCCAGTTTTAACAAGGGCTTCGTCCCAGCCCAGCAAAGCATCAAAGTTCCTATTCACTACTTGGGCTGGAGGATAATTTATCAAGTTTTTTTTAAAAATATGATCGTCCACTTTGAGGTGGTACTCAAGCCTACTTGACCCATACATTTTAAAAAATAAATATGTCGTTGTTTCTATCAGTACTAGTGTAGTTAACACTGACAAAACAATGCTAAACAGTTTTCTTTTGCGCATAAGCTACGATTTTATGTAATTAGATTCTAGCCATTGCTGGAACATGAGTACCGTCCATAACGGATATTGAAAGTTTCTTGCTCCAGACTGATGTTCATTCCACATTCGTTGAATAGTTGAGTGTTCTAAGTATCCCTCTCGTTTAAGTCTTTTGATTTCAAGTAGCTCTTCCCCCCACTTACGGAGAGGACCTCGAAGCCAAGAATCTATTGGCATGCCAAACCCCATCTTTGGTCTCTCTATTATTTTCCTTGGGACATAATTGTAGAGAATATCTCTTAATATCACCTTGCCGATGCCATTTTTTAGTTTACTGCTCATAGGCAGTGTTGCTGCAGCCGCGATCACTCGATAGTCAAGTAGTGGACACCGTGCTTCAAGGCTAACTCCCATGCTGGCACGATCAACTTTCACTAATATATCATCTGGCAGGTAAGTTACAGTGTCAAGGAACATCATTTGCTTTGAGAAATCATTTACTATTGGCCAATCACTACTGCGATTTAATGTAGTAACTGGTTCTTTTCCTCCAATAACTATTTCGTTAGGATTTTTAAACTGCGATACAAGCCAACGGTATATCTCTTCTTGTCCACCCAATGAAAGAACTTCGGCTAGTTTGTGGGCTTTGTCCCCTGAATTCGAAAACTTCAAAGATCTTGGTAAGATTGGATTAGTTGTTTTAAAGAGGGCAGTCCAAATGGAGGGGGATACGGAAAAAATAGTGTTTGCTATCAGTTTCCTTGACCGTTGTGGCATCCATCCAAGTCTGTGCCAAAGCTTTATTGCCCAGATGTAACGGTTATAACCCCCAAAACTCTCATCTCCTCCATCACCAGAGAGACATACAGTAACATGCTCTTTGGCAATCTTTGATACAAGATGAGTGGGAATCTGAGATGAATCTGCAAAAGGCTCATCGTACAAGGCAGGTAAAAGAGGTATTGTAGAACGTGCCTGATCAGCTGTCATATACAGTTCGGTATGATCCGTTCCAAGGTGTTTAGCCACATTTTTTGCGTGTACTGCCTCGTTGTATTCATCCTCGTGAAACCCAATTGAAAAAGTTTTTACTGGTTTTATACTTTGTGTTTGCATAAGAGCTACTACAAGAGATGAATCTATCCCTCCGGATAGAAATGCTCCGAACGGAACGTCACTTCTCATCCTGATCTTAACCGAATCAAGCAATATCTTATGCAGAGACTCCTTACTCTCCTTTTCATCAAGGTTATCTGTTGGTTTATTAAAAATATCTTTGGCTGACCAATAGGGCAGTGGAACTACTTTGTTGTCAAATTTTAGGGGGGTATGGATAACAACATAGGTTGACTGTGGGAGTTTATAAATTCCGTCTACGATGCTATATGGAGCAGGTACATAACTGTACCGTAGGTAGAGTGCTAAGCTATCACGATTTACTTTACCTGAAAATAACGGTGATGAAAAAAATGACTTGAGTTCTGAAGAAAACCATAACATTCCATTGTTAAAACCATAATAGAGCGGTTTTTTACCCACACGGTCACGGGCAAATGCTAAAGTTTTTTCCTTTTTATCCCATAGGGCGAAGGCAAACATTCCATTGAACCGCTCCAGGGCGCCTTTAATTCCAAATTGCTCAATAGCCTCAAGGGCTACCTCAGTATCTGAATGACCTCTCCAATTTATTCTCTCAATTTTGTCTAATTCTTCTTTTATGTCCTTAAAGTTGTAAATTTCTCCATTGTAAGCAATAACATATCTACCTGAGTTTGAGACCATTGGCTGGTGACCATGAGACGAAACATCAATTATTGACAATCTACGATGACCTAGTGCGAGACTTGCCTTTTCGTCTATCCAAATTCCCGAATCATCTGGTCCACGGTGGGAAATGGCATTGGTCATACCTGTAACAATTGAAGTGAGCCTATCGCGGGTGAATCCGCCGTTAAGCTTGATTATTCCTGCTATACCGCACATAGCTTTACTTTAGACCTCTGGAATTAGGAATTTTAGTCTGGGAGCAAGATAAACAATATTTCACTTTGACGGATAAATCGAGCCTAATTTAGATCACGGTATCACAAGTCTGTTTCCTAAGTCTATGATTATATACAGTGTACAATTATTAATTTATATTGGATGGGAAATTTGCATTTCGTAAAGACGAACTGCCAAAATTCCTGTTTGCTATATGCTCATGATATGAGTATAATGCTCATAACGTGAGCAACATTTGTTCTTTCGCAAACGCCTTGAACTAAAAAAGAGGCTTTTAGGCTCAAAGGACTTAGATTTAGCAAACTAATTTAGTATAGGTGAATGTTAGTTGGTAAGCTCAATAAATCAAAGGTCTGGCAACAGCTTGACAAAAAGGAAGGCCGGAGGCTTGTCTATGCAGTCCACATCAGATAACAATAATGAAACCAAATCACTTTTCGCAGAATACAA
Organism: Nitrospinaceae bacterium UBA7883; assembly: GCA_002500605.1. Classification (GTDB taxonomy): domain Bacteria; phylum Nitrospinota_A; class UBA7883; order UBA7883; family UBA7883; genus UBA7883. The sequence continues at coordinate 40,366 of DLRR01000022.1, forward strand.
GGACCTAGCAGATGATGCAGTTGCCCTTCAAATTTTAGAGTCCATAGATAGTAGTCCACAGGTCACCCAGCGAATAATTAAATATAAAACTGGGCTTGCAACTGGATTAGTTCACTCTTATATGCGACATGTGATTAGTAAGGGTTGGGTAAGAGCTAAGCAAGTAAGCGCAAAAAGATGGCTATACTTTTTAACTCCAGATGGTTTCTTAGAAAAAAGCCGACTTTCTGTAAATTATATGGCTCGCACATTTGGCGAATATCGACAAGCCCAAAACAAGATCAAACAGGTCCTAGATGATGCAGTACAGAAAAAATGGCTTCAATTAGCAGTAGCTGGTACAGGAGATTTTGCTGCGATAGCTGTTTTGAACATACAAGCATATAAAGAATTAGAGCTAGTGGGTGTTCTTACTAAAGACGAAACTAACAAATTAACCGATGTGCCTACCTATCGATTCGAGCAGGCCGAAGAAATAAAATGTGACAGGATTTTCGTCTGTGACCCTTTATTTTTAAAATGGTGGGGGAAAAAAGAGAAAGACTTAAATGATCCAAGACTCATCAATCTTTCAGCCTCAGTGCGTTCATAATAAAAGTGGACACACTTCAATCTATGTACTTTGCCGAATCCTAGTTGAGAGTAGAAATGGTAACTCGATTCACCGTAAAATCAATTTTTCTGATGAATTAAATTGAAAGTATTAGCAATAATTCCGGCTAGGGGAGGATCAAAAGGAATTCCTCAAAAAAACCTAATTAGTCTAGCTGGTAAGCCTTTGTTGGGGTGGAGCATAGAAACGGCCAAAAAAACCCAACTAGTGGATTACATAACCGTATCAACAGATGACGAACAAATTGCCGTCTGCGCTAGGAATTTTGGAGCTAATGTGGTTATGCGTCCTTCAGATTTGGCCGGGGATCAAATTGCATCAGAATTAGCTTTGTTGCATGCTTTGAACGAGCTTGATGTAAAAGATAACATTAGACCTGAGATAACTGTGTTTTTGCAGTGTACTTCTCCGTTAACAATCCCTGAAGATATTGATGGAACCATTGAACTAATTCGTTCCGGTCAATATGACAGTGCCTTCAGTGCATCGCCATTTCATGGCTTTATTTGGAGAGAAGAAAACCATTCTTCTGTAATAGGGATAAACCATGACCATTCGAAGCGTGAGATGCGCCAGAACATAGGAAAACAGTTTTTGGAAAATGGAGCTGTTTACGCTATAAAAACAAATGCTCTGCTATCTAGTGGCTATCGTTTTACAGGGAGAGTCGGTTTATATGAAACTCCCTCGGAGCGTAATTTGGAAATTGATGAACAAGAGGACTTAGAACTAGCAGAACTTATCATGAGCAGTCGACTTTATAATGAACGACAAAGTGGGGAAAAACTGTTTCCACAGTGGAGCAAAACCAAACTGGTGGTTACGGATTTTGACGGAGTCCTAACAAACAACACAGTTTTTATTAGCGAAACAGGAGAAGAATTGGTCCAATGTAACCGTGGTGATGGCTGGGGAGTAAAAGTACTAGAAAAAGAAAAGGTAGATGTTGTATGTATTAGCACCGAAACAAATCTGGTGGTGAAAAAACGGTGCGAGAAGATGGGAATTGAGTGTCATTTCGGTCAAAGTGATAAACTTGCCTGCCTGAAAAAGCTATTGGCCACCAAGAAAGTTGACAGTAAAAACTGCTTGTATATAGGTAATGACACAAATGATGAGAAATGTTTAAACTTTGCAGGAATTGCTGTTGTCCCGGATGATGCAGTACCAGAAGTGAAGATTCAAGCTGATTTTCAGACAAAGGCAGGTGGCGGCAAAGGTGTTATAAGAGAAATTGCGTCTTTAATTGTAAAAGCAAAAAATGAGTAAACAAGTTAAGCTGCCCGTAATTTGCGGAAAAGAATTAGGTGATGGTTCTCCCTGTTTCATAATTGGTGAGATTGGCATAAATCATAATGGCGATCTTGAAATCGCAAAGAAATTAATTAATGTTGCAGCGGATGCAGGATGTAACGCTGTAAAATTTCAAAAACGGACCCCTGAGATTTGTGTGCCGAGTGATCAAAAAAGCATAAAACGGGAGACACCTTGGGGTTACATTACTTACTTAGATTATAGACATAAAGTTGAATTCGGTACGGATGAATACAAAGAAATTGACAAGTATTGCAAGGAGCGGGATATTATGTGGACAGCTTCATGCTGGGATATTCCATCAGTCCAGTTCATGGAAAAGTTCAACCCACCTTTCTATAAAATCGCATCGGCAAAAATACTTGAGCAGGACTTACTTACAGCTTATCGTTCTACTGGTAGGCCGTTACTTGTGTCGACTGGCATGAGTACACAAGCGGAGCTCGACGATGTGGCCAAATCATTAAGTGATGCTATCTGGATCTTCCTACATTGTACAAGTGCCTATCCTTCAGAAAACAATGAAATTAATCTTAAGGTCATGCAGACTTTAAAAGAGCGGTATGGACGTCCAGTTGGTTATTCAGGTCACGAAGTTGGATTGCAAGTGTCGATTGCAGCAGTGGCTCTCGGTGCCTGTGTTGTTGAGCGGCATATCACCCTCGATAGAACTTTTTGGGGAAGTGATCAAGCTGCATCTTTGGAACCGCAAGGGTTAAAAAGGTTGGTTAGAGATATCCGAGTAGTTGAAAAAGCTATGGGTGATGGAGTAAAAAGAGTTTATCCGTCAGAACGTGCAATTAGGAAAAAACTAAGAGGCTCCTAAGTGAAACTTCACATTTATATGATCTAGCCGACACTTAATTATCATAAAGCATGACGACGGTATACCTTGCTGACTTAACCCATTTAACGATTACGCTGTCGAATGATTCGTTTCCGCTAAATGCTGGTTTGGTAGCAGCATATGCAAAAAAGAAACATCCGGATATTGAAGTGCAGATATTTAAGTATCCACACAGCCTCAAAGAGGCATTGGATCAATCTCTACCAGATATTCTCGGTCTTTCTAATTATCCTTGGAATACAAGCCTTAACCGCACATTTCTAAAGTATGTAAAAAGCACCAATCAAAATATCCTAACAGTTATGGGCGGTCCAAATATTTCCTACGACGCAACAGAACAAAAGCAGTTTTTAAAGCAATTAGAGAGTGATTTAGACTTTTATATTATGTATGAAGGGGAAAGTGGATTTGATGCACTTTTGACAAAAGGCAAGGCATGTAACTTCGATATTGGAATGATGAAAGAGATGGGTGTTCCAGGTTCTATTTACACGCTGCATGGTCGGTTCATCCCATTAAATCCAATCGAACGAAATAGAAATCTTGACGACTTTCCTTCCCCATACCTTAATGGTTTGCTTGATAAGTTTTTTGATAACCGTCTTTCCCCAATCATTGAAACCCACCGAGGATGTCCATTCAAATGCACATATTGTCATGAAGGCCATGATAGCTATCAACAGGTAAATCGATTTGGTACCAAGCGCATTGAAGACGAGATTAATTACATTTCAAAACGCATAGGGAAAGTAGTTAAAAACTTAATGATTGCCGATCCAAATTTTGGAATGTTTGATCGTGATATTTCTTTGAGCAGGGCGATTTCAGATAGTCGAAAGCGGTACGGATATCCCACAACTGTATTTGCGACTACAGCAAAAAATAGAAAAAAGAAGTTGATTGCGATAAATCAAGAATTGGATGATATTGTGATGCCGATTTGGATGTCCGTCCAGTCAATGAATGATGAAACGCTTGTTAACATTAAGCGTAAAAATATTCGGATTGAAGACATGATTTCGGTAAAGGATGCGCTAAGCGGTAAATCAGCTCTGAGCAAATCCGAACTGATAATACCATTGCCAGGCGAAACGCTATCTTCCCACAAATCAGCACTGGTAAATCTTATGGAACTTGGGATTTCTTCAATAATTTGTTACCAGCTAATGTTAGTCGAAGGGTCTGAACTCAAAACAGATAAAATAAAGAGAAAAGAACACAAACTACATACTAGCTTTCGCGTCCTACCTCGAAGTTTTACGAAGATGGATAATCTTGATATGTCATTAGAAATTGAAGAAATAGCTGTTTCCACACGCGACTTTTCCTTTCCAGACTATCTCGAGGCACGACAACTACATTTAATTATTGCCACTTGCTACAATGGTGGCGCCTTTAGTGGGTTTTTTCGTTTACTAAAAGAACAGGAAAAACTTTTTCCAACTTTTCTTGATGAGTTGAGGCTGTCTCTGATTGAAAATCATGAGTTCAGACTGCTCATTGAAAAGTTTATTTTTGACACCGAAAGAGAACTATTTACAAGTAAACAAGCGCTACTAGAGTATTACAGAAGTGATGACAACTTTCAGAAGCTTATCTCTGGTGAAGATGGGGCCAATCTAATACAGAAATATACCTCACTTGCTTTGCTTCAACATCATGAAACGATAATAAGTGCATTCGAAAAAGTTTGTTTGCGCATATTAAGTAATGAGCGCGATTCAATGTCTAAATTGTTGGAGCTTGGCGGCTACTATCGTTTACTGTTTAAAGACTTTTTAGTAAGTGAACGAGTAAACATTATAAATACTAAACAATTTAGTTATGATTTCGGTGCATGGTTATCAAGCATTAAGCTGTTGGAGCAATATCGATTCGACTCTCCTGTTGAAGTGACATTCTATACGTCACAAAACCAATACGATATGTTGGAAAGTTATTTCGAACGATATGGGCAAAGTGATCAATCACTGGGCAAAATTTTGACGCGTCTAAACGTTACAGACTTACTACGTCAGCAAAAGAAAAATATTACTGTTTAATATCAAACTTCGATGAAAGAAGATCAGTTTGAACAAATTATCACTTCTTTAGAGTGGCTTGTAGGAAATGAAGAACCTGATTCTAAGCAAATTGCTGAGGTTTTATTACCAAAAGCAGCTAACTATTTGTTGCCGATTTCCGAAGGAATAGAGATTAGGCGGCGATATGCATGGCTGGAAAATATTCCATTTTTGGAAACATTGGCATGGAGTGCGCTGTTTGCCTTACGAAAAATACGTAATAAAGATTCTGACAGACCGAAAACAATGGAAATTGATTTTGATTGGAATATTGATAGAACTGGTTTTAGTAACAAACCATCTATCAACCAACGCGGAGTGCTGTGCCTTTTCTCAATGCAGAGTTATGCTTCTATGATTGTGGAAATAGCTAAATCACTTAAATCCAACAACCAGAATGTAAGCGTATTAGCTCCGGCTGCAGCAAATGGATGGGGCGCTTTTCAAAATAAAATCGATGATGTAGGGTTTTATAACATCGAAACATTTTTATCCACAGAAGTTAAAAAAAAATACTTGGAAGAAATTGATGAGGGCAAGAATAATTGGGCACCTAAGATGAAAGAAATAATGGCTAATGGTCCTGCTGAATTGCGCGACTGCATAAAAATCGATCCAACTGCAGTGAAATATTTATCAACGGAGGTAATACCGCAAATTAGAGCAATAAAAAAAATAGCCCAATCGACTCTTTTATTTCTAAATCCAACAGTGCTGGTGATAACTCGGTTAAAAAGAATAGTTGAAAATGTATTTGCGCGCGAAGCGCAGTTACAAGGAATTCCCATAATATTAGCGAACCATGGTCACGTTGGAATTGATTGGGATGTTCAAGATTTAGGGGCAGTTGACTCAGTATGTAGTCGTATCACTGCTTGGAACGAAGGACAAAAAAAAGTTTGGGCCACGCTATTCCCTAATATTGATGAACAATCCATTGTCGTATCAGGTGGAGTAATGTGGGATAGAGTGATTCGGCTATTTAGAAGCAAAGGGAGTGATGAGAAGCAGAGAATTCGAAAGCACATTGTTAAAGCTTTGGGAGCACAGGGTGAAATTGTTCCAAATATATCAAAAAAATGGATTGTTATTACGGTGGATGGATATTTGGAACCATCACTATCTGCAATAATTAATAAAATAAAAGAAGTGGATGGGATTGATGTTTTAATCAAAATTAGGCCGCATAACAAAAAAGAAGAATATTCGTTGTACGCTTATTCGACAGCAATAATTTCGGAAAATATGAATGTCGATTTGCATGAACTCTTGTTCGCTTGTGATCTTTGCATAACAACGGTATCAACCACAAATCTCGACGCATTGTCGGTTGGTACTCCTGTTTTGACAATCACTGTGGACGACACATCAAGAAGCATAGACAGATATATCTATTTGGAGCAATTTGGACTCCCATTGGTCGATGATGTTGCCTCACTCTCTAAAGTTCTTTACCAATGGACCACGGATAAGGAAATAGCTGAATATTGGAAAACTGCCACAGATAAGGCAGCTAGGGAATACATTGCAAATTACCCAGAAGGTAATGCTGGTCAAATGTTCAACAAAATGATTGATCTTCTTGTGACAGAAAAATGCAGGCCCTGATTCCAGCTTCAGGTGTTGGAACACGGCTCAGACCAGCTACTGATAAAACACCAAAAGCCTTACTTAAAGTTAAAGGTGACCTCACTATTATTGACTTGTTGATTGATGGTCTTAAAGAATGTGGAATTAGTAGCTTATTAATTACAACAGGGCACTTGGCTGATCAAGTTGAAACACATATAACTAAAAAGTATCCCAAATTGAATGTTCGTTTTGTAAAGAATAATTTATACAATTCAACTAATTATATCTATTCCATATGGCTAGCTAGGGAGTATTTAGTTGAGGACTTGTTGCTAATTCATGGAGACATGATAATTCATAAAGACCTATTGAAGAGTTTGTCTTGTCAAGCTGACTCTGTATTGGTTAATAACATCGTTGTTCCTCCAGAAAAGGATTTTAAAGCTGAAGTATCAAGTGGATATATTAAGAAAATCGGTGTAGATATTATTGGAACTAATGCTGTATTCATGGCGCCAGCATATAAGCTTTCAAAAAACACGGTTTCCCGTTGGATGGATTCTATTGAGGTTTTTGTTAAACGTAACGAAGTAAACTGTTATGCCGAAGACGCTTTGAATGATATTTTAAGTGAACAAATTATCAAGCCGCTCTACTACAATAAACAAATTTGCATGGAAATAGATTCACATAAAGACCTTGAAATGGCTCGCAAACTTCTTTCGGACTGTAAGAAAAATGAAACCCTATAAGAAAAAAACAACTGAACTAAAAAAGTTGTTAAATCAGGGAAATCTGAGTTTTCTGATGGAGGCACATAATGGATTATCAGCTAAAATTGTTGAAGAGTCTGGTTTTGCTGGTATATGGGGTTCTGGGTTGAGCCTTTCGGCTGCGATGGGTGTACGGGACAATAATGAGGCATCCTGGACACAAATTCTTGAAACAGTGGAGTTTATGAGTGATGCCACCAGTATACCAATACTTCTTGACGGTGATACCGGTTATGGTGATTTTAATACTGTTCGTAGACTCATTCGAAAGCTTGAGAGCCGTGGTATTGCTGGAGTATGCATAGAGGATAAAATATTTCCAAAACAAAATTCTTTTATAGATGGTGATAGGCAAGAGATGGCTCCTTTAGATGAGTTTTGCGGCAAGATCAAGGCAGCCAAAGACTCTCAATCCGATAACGATTTTTGTGTAGTGGCGAGAATAGAATCGTTCATACTTGGTTGGGGCCTCAAAGAGGCACTTAACCGTGCCGAGGCTTATCATGCCGCGGGTGCAGATGCGGTTTTAATACATTCTAAAAAATCTCGCCCAGATGAAATTGTTTCTTTTATGAGTAGATGGGATGGTCGATGTCCAGTAGTGATAGTTCCGACGAAGTATTATTCTACACCTACTGAACTCTTTGAGGAAATAGGCATTTCGGTTGTAATCTGGGCGAATCAACTTCTTCGAAGTGCAGTAACGCAAATGCAAAATACTGCTCTAACAATTCATTCCAAACGTTCTCTTGTTGATGTTGAAGATGGAATTGCATCAGTGAGCGAAATCTTTCGCTTGCAGGGTGCTGAAGAACTGCAAGAAGCTGAGAAACGCTATCTTCCGAAACGTAGTAACCCTGTTGGCGCATTAATATTAGCTGCTTCAAGGGGGATCGAGTTAGGAGAACTAACCAAGGCTACTCCCAAAGCAATGATTACTATAGCAGGAAAGCCTTTGCTTCATAGGATGATAGATATATTCAATGATATGGGTATTAGGGATATAACTGTTGTTCGTGGGTATCAAAAGAATAAAATTTCAGCACTTGGTTTAAAAGTTATCGACAATGATGAATACGAAAATTCCCGCGAAGTGTACTCATTATATAAATCTCTTGATGCTTTAAGCGGGCCTACATTAATTACTTTTGGGGATATTCTTTTTAAGAAATTCATTCTTCAGGCTCTGTTGGAGGAGGGTGACGACATTACACTCATCGTAGACGTCGATTATGCCGAGCGGCGAAGAAAGGGTCGTTATGGTGATTATGTTATTTGTGACAATCCATATGATAAAACAACACTGGATAATAAGGCTGCTGTTGTTTCCATGGGAAACAATCTCCAAGATAAGGAAATTAATGGTGAATGGATTGGACTTTGCTATGTTACTTCGCACGGAGCAGAAATCGTGCGTGAAACAGTTAATCGCCTTACGACAAACCCCGATTTTAAAAGACTGCGGATGGCTGACCTTTTTACCGAAATTCTCAAGAATGGACATAGACTAAGCACTGTGTATATAACTGGTCACTGGCTTGATATAGATGATATGGGCGACTATGAAGAGGCTACTGTTTTTTAATGATAAAGGCTAGCACTTTTACTGATACAGCCAAGGAATTCGGCTACGACTTTTATTGTGGTGTTCCTTGCTCTTTTCTAAAGCCACTTATTAACCATACATTACAAAGTGATGATATCGAATACTTTGCTGCATCAAACGAAGGAGAAGCTATTGCTGTAGGGGCAGGGGCACAACTTGCAGGACGAAAATCTATTGTAATGTTTCAGAATGCTGGTTTAGGCAATACAGTTAATCCCTTAACCTCATTATGCTTCACTTTTCGTATCCCTATTCTATTAGTGGTAACGTTGAGAGGCGAAGTTGGTTTAGGCGATGAGCCGCAACATGAGCTTATGGGTCTTATTACTACTGACTTGCTTGATACAATGAAAATTGGATGGGAATGGTTCCCAACAGAGACTGAAAAAGTATCACTTCTATTTGAAAAAGCAAAAAACCATATGAATCAAACTGGCCTTCCGTTTGCTTTTGTTATGCGAAAAAGTTCAGTGGGCTCTGTACCACTAACAAAGACTTTTTTAAAAGCACCACGCCCAGGCATTACTGTAAATGGGCAGTTTCAACTTAAGGTGGACCAAAGAAAGGATCGTATGGAAGCATTGCGCTTCATCACTGCAGCGACACACGAATCAGATGCTGTGATTGCTACAACTGGAAAGATAGGGAGGGAAGTGTTTAGCATCAACGATAAAAACAGTAATTTTTATATGGTTGGTAGCATGGGATTAGCGTCTGCATTGGGGTTGGGTCTTTCCCTCGCTCGTACTTCTGGTCGAACTGTTATTTTGGATGGTGATGGTGCACTTTTAATGCATATGGGGAGTTTGGGCACTCTGGGTTATTATGGGCCAAGCGGAATTGTTCATATCGTTATCGATAATGAAACTTATGAGTCAACAGGTGGCCAGTTTTCAGTTTCATCAACTGTTGATTTTTGCTCTGTTGCAGCAGCTTGTGGTTATGCTTCAGCTTGGCGCGTTGATACTGAAACAGCAATCAAAGATGCGCTTGATAAAACCTCTGGTGTTATCGGTCCACATTTAATCCATATAAAAGTGGCGGGCGGTTCAGCTGTTTCACTAGGCCGACCGAATATCAAACCCACACAAATAGCTGAACGCTTTCGTAAATTCTTACGTCAGAGAATAGCAAATTAATTTAATGAATGATTTCACAAGTTATAATCCTGTCAAAATTAAATTCGGTGCAGGAGTCATTGATGAGTTAGGTGATGTAATTGGAAACCGTAGGGTGATTGTTGTTACCACACAAGGTACAGAGCGCCGTGGTTTAATGAAGCGAATTCGTTCTGGATTGGGGGAGAGGCTGGTAGGTGTTTATGCCAACACACCTTCAAACCCAACTTTCGAAATTGTCGAAGATGCATTTAGGGCTCTAAATAAAATTAACTGTGAAGTAGTTGTTGGTTTAGGTGGTGGGAGCCCTCTTGATCTTGCAAAAGTTGTTGCCGCCATGAAAACTTCTAATAATAATGAATGGTTAAAAAAACACCTTTTACTAGGTGATACTACTTTTCCAACACCTTTCACTCCACCAGCAATAGTGACTATTCCTACTACTGCTGGTTCAGGGAGTGAGGTAAGCAAATGGGCTAGTATTTGGGATATGGATGAAAAAATGAAATACTCAATCAGCCATCCAGCCCTTTACCCAGAGGTGGCTCTTTGTGACCCTGAACTGGGTTTAACGCTTTCAAAAAGAGCCACTACTTTTACTGGCCTTGATGCTCTTTCTCATGCAGTAGAATCAATTTGGAATAAGAATCGCAATCCTTTATCAATCACTTTGGCTGTAGGTGCAATTCGAACAATTAGCTCTAATCTACCTTTAGCCTACTTTAGCGGTGATAATATTGCTATTCGCGCTAAGATGTTGACAGCGAGTCTGATGGCCGGATTAGCTATGTCTAATACACAAACTGCGCTGGCCCATTGTATTTCTTATCCTTTAACTGCAATTTATGGTTTACCACATGGAATGGCATGTTCGCTTCCATTACCTTGGCTGGTATCACTTAACGAAGGTGAAGCGGTTGAAACAATTGAATTACTTGCTGATGGATTAGGGTGCGCGGCAGATACTGCATCAGTTGAGAAGGCGTTTTTTGCAATTTTTGAGGCAGTTGGAGTCAACCCCTATTTATCTGCCTACGGTGTTGACAATGCTGGTATTGAAGATATTGTCGACCGTATTTTTAAATCTGATCGTCTAGGCAATAATCTTACACAAGTCGACCAATCACTCATGAGATCACTATTAAAAAGAATGTTATGAATTACATAATTTTTGTAGGCAGAGAGAGCAGTTAGATTTGTTTATAGATATTAATAAACTGACTATAGGGTCACTAGTTCAATCTGAGGTGCACTCACATAAGAATCAGGAAATTAAATGGGATCGACTTCCAGAGCAAGTTAGCAACCCTAGTGCGCGCCGATTCCAGCGAATAATGCTTATAGCCCCTTCTATGACACTTTATAGCCGTGATTTACCAAGATGCACTTATCCACTTGGAATAGGGTACATTGCTAGTCTTTTGATGAAATATAATTATGATGTGGAAATCCTAGATGTTTTCGCAGAGGGTTATTATCAAAGTACACCCATAAACGAAAATGGTAAATTTATCCGGTATGGATTGTCAGACAGCTCTATTGAAGACAAAATACGAACATTCAAAGCAGATTTAGTTGGGGTGTCCGGTATTTTTACAAACCAGGCCGATAATATACATAATGTACTGAATTTGGCCAAAAAAGTAGACAAGGGGATTATTACAGCTCTAGGTGGAAGTTACGGTCACTACTTTCCTCGGGCATGCCTTTCAGATCCAAACCTAGATCTAGTATTTTTAGGTGAATCCGAACTAACATTTCTACTCTATCTAGAATATCTAAATGGTTGTTATAGGAGGGATGAAATTTGTGGAGTAGCTTATCGTGATAATAAAGGAGAGATCAAAGTAAACCCAGGTCTTTCCCTCATTGGTTTGCCGGACCAAGAAATTTCAGTATCATCCATGCCGCTTGACTCTCTTCCTCCCCCTGCCTGGGACAAGTACAATATGGAACTCTACTTTAAAATTAAAGCGTATCAATCACCATATACTAAAGGGGACAGAGTTGGCCAGATCTATACTAGCCGAGGTTGTAAAGCACACTGCACTTTTTGCACTACAACAAATTTTTGGGGAAATAAGTTCCGTGCTAGGAGCCCCCAGAATGTAATAGAAGAGTTAACCCGTCTAAGAAAAGAATATGGGGTGAATGAATTTCATATCCAAGATGACAATATCACTAATAACATTGAGCATTCTAAATATCTTTTTAAAGAGCTTAAAAATATTGGTCTTCCTTGGGCTACACCTCAAGGAGTAGCGCTGTGGAGTATGGACGAGGAACTACTAGATCTAATGGCTGACTCAGGAGCCTATCAGTTGACTTTTGCTATCGAAAGTTCTGAACAGAGAGTCTTATTTGATTTGATCAAAAAACCGCTTAATCTGAACAGAACTGAGCATCTAATATCTCATGCTAAAAAAATCGGGCTCAAAATCCATGGATTTTTTATCATTGGTAACCCACCAATGTTTGGAAAGCCAGGTGAGAGTATCGAAGAGATGAAGGCTACATATCGGTTTGCAAAGGAAAGTGGATTCGATAGCGCCTCTTTTTTTGCTGTTACGCCAATAGTTGGTTCTGAGTTGTTGAGTGAATGTTTGCGCCAAGGTTTTATTGACCCTGAAACACAACTTTTTCAAATGTCATATAAACAGGGCGTTATTAATGTTCCTGGGCTTTGGTCGGGTCAAGAGGTTGCTGACTTGGCAGCTGAGTTTAATTATGAATTTAACAAAAGTGATAAACGGTCGACCTCGCGCAAATGGAGCGCTAATAAGTATTAGAATGCAAAGAAGAAAACATCGGCTTATGATTTCGGTGGATGGGATAAGAAAAGATCGCCTTGCATGTTACAATTCTAAGGCTGCTCTGATAACACCAAATATTGACAGAATTAGCAAAGAGTGTGTTCGGTTTGACGATATGCTGGCCTCGTCAACTTCCACGGCACAATGCTTTGCTTCCATTTTCTCCGGTCGTAACTCAAGAGAGTTTGGAAGGAGTAAATATGGTGATTCGGTTACTCCGTTTGAAGACAACGTGTTTTCTGATCACGAGGAAAAAGGGTACAAATCTGTTGTCTGTGTAAATCGTCGTATCAGATCTTGGATAAATCAAATCAATACATGGTCAAATGCTGAATTTTGGTGGACCGGAAGCGAGGTGGCCGGAAAGAGCGCCGCAGACAAGGACGCGGCAAGTTATAGACCCGGAGAACAGGTTGACTATTTTATAGAGAGAGCCGACAAGGAAGTTAAACCGCTCTGCGCCTGGCTGCACCTTGTTGGTTGGTCATCGGCAGCCGAAAAACATCTGGAACGTTACCCCTTCGAATATGACGCCAGGGTGGCGGAGCTGGACGAGGCGGTGGGCCGGTTTTTTGATCATTTTAAAGAAACTGCGGAGATATTCATTTTCTCTGATCATGGATACGCCTTTTTCGAGCAGAGTAGGTGGGCCTATGGCAAAGATGGCCACTCTTTAGTGGAGCCTGTCGTGACTGTTCCATACCTTGTATATAACGGTGTGGACAAAGGAGTGAATAGTGACCTGGTTTCACAAATACGCAATCGTGAAATTGTGGGTGACTCACACAAAGCACTAAATGTAAGTGACGATATTGCCATCTGCGAATCGAGATACGAAGAGCAACACGACTTGGCATTGGCCATCCGTAAGGGAGCCTTTAAGCTGGCATACTATTTCAGTACAGGCACACATCAATTTTACGATTTGGCGAATGATCCTCTGGAGAATATAGATTACGCCTGCGGTGAGTTTCACAAAGTAGCCCGCGACGAGATGGGGAGCCATCCTGACGTTAATCCCTTTATTCTCCGGGCCGATTGGGACCTATTGACCCGGACCGAGGAAGAGATGCTGGATATGGCCAAATCGTATTACGGGCCAAAGGTTCTTGAGCGGCACAGAAGAAATCGTTCCGGCATAAACGCCTTCGCATCGATTCGGGCATGCAAGCAGTTTGTGGGTAAGATGTTGGGCGAAGATAAAATGGGCGTACGCACACTTATAAGGTCAATGTTAGGTCGCGTCAGGCCACGATCATCTGGGTCCACGACTGATATGGCTTTTACAAAAGAAGCTCCTTTTGACGAGCGGTTCAAGAAGCTTCTGTCCCCCCTTGAGGCGCGCAAACTGCATGCCATAGGCCTGGAGCCACAGGATATAATAGAAGTTCCACTAGAGAAACTTTATCTCCAGTTCCGAAGCGAATGGCATTGGCACAAATTGACAGATCATCCCCGCAGAAGGGAGGGGTTACGAGTCATCGATTCGCCCCTTGTCACCTTTCTACAGCGTTATGCAGAGGAGGGAGAGCATTTATTTATCAGTGGCGGCTTCCGCGACACAGACTACTACCGCGTATGGCAGGCCAGTGACAAAGTGGGGTGGCGATATAACTGGTACGATTACCCAGCTAAATTTGAAAAACGTTATACTGATGCTTCCATTGAGTCGAAGATGCGGCGCGTAGCCGCTGTGTATGAAAGTATTCGTGATATTGGGTATCAAAAGGG
>DLRR01000003.1 GCA_002500605.1 Nitrospinaceae bacterium UBA7883
CTAGTATTACTGAAAATCTAGATGTTAATAATAGGGCATCCTCTGTTTTATTTGAAAATTGGTGTAACCTCGTTTTTAACTAGAAGATTACTTAAAGTTTCATTATATTTGGCCAATATTGTTGCATTGATATAGAATCAATGTCAAAATCCAAATATCGAAAATTTATCTACTATTTCAATGACAGCTAAACATTGTTCACAATGCCAACAACAGTTTGGTTGTGGTGCGGGCACTGGAAACTGCTGGTGTATGAGTTTCCCTCCAATTATGGCTCCAACTATAGAGCAAGACTGTTTCTGTCCGTCTTGTCTCGGTGAGGCTATTAATAATAGAATTGAGTCTCTTGTTGAGGAAAATGGTATGGAGGGTTTTCAGAAACTTGCTGAGCCATATCGCAACCAATCTAAGCTCATTAAAAATGTTGACTTTACCATAGAAGATGGGCTCCATGTTTTTAGTAAATGGTATCTCATTAAACAGGGAGAATGTTGTAATAATGGATGTAGTAATTGCCCATATTAACTAAAATAAACTATGCATAAATTTGACGACCAAGCCTCCAAGATATTGCTCAAGGTTCTATCACATACTATCGAAAGATTAAGTTTAGATCCACCTATTCTTGATTATCCAAAGTCAGTTGAATTTTTTGAAAAAAATGCGCCAAGCCTCATCACTGAGGTAGGTAACTCAATTGATAAGGTTTTTGATCAATATAAAAACACTATAGAGCAGAGCATCATTTCTGCAGACTCTCCAAGAAACCTTTCGTTTATACCTGCAGCGCCAACTAAGGCATCAATGATTTTTGATTTAGTCGTTTCTGCAGGTTCCTTAAATGGTATTTCTTGGCAAGAGGGGAGTGGTGCAGTTTGGGTGGAAAATCAAGTGATTCGCTGGATCGCAGATCTTGTAGGTTTGCCAGAAGACGCTGGCGGCTGTTTTGTTGCAGGTGGTACTAATGGAAATCTTTCTTCACTTGTTGTTGCAAGAGAAGAACATCGAAAGAAGCATAAAGGTAATTCAAAACGCTTAGCAATTATTTGCTCCGATCAAACCCATTCATCTGTTAAAAGTACCGCCAAGGTTATGGATTGTGATGTGATTGTGGTTCCTACTAATGATTCATTTCAGTTAACACGAGAGTCAATTGAAAATGAATTAAAAGTTCATTCTAAGAAATATAAAGAACTTGATATTTTTGCAATTGTAGCAACAGCAGGAACAACTAATTTAGGTGTTATAGATGATATTTATGGAATCTCAGAGTATGCAAAAAGCAATAAGATTTGGCTCCATGTTGATGGTGCTTATGGCGGTGCTGGACTTTTGTCTCCAAAGGTAAAAGATCTTTTTAGTGGCATTGAGCATGCAGATTCATTTATCGTGGATCCACATAAATGGCTTTTTGCACCATTCGACTGTGCAGCTGTAATTTATCGAAACAAGCACTTGGCTTCAGAGGTTCATTCTCAACAAGCCAACTATTTAGATATTCTGCATGATGATGAGGCGGGTGATAATCCTTCTGATTATGCCTTCCATCTGACACGAAGAGCTCGAGGTTTACCGATGTGGTTTTCTTTGTCGGTTTATGGAATAAAGGCTTATCGTGAAGCTGTTGAAAGTTCTCTTAATATTGCAAAATATGCTGCTGATGAAATTAAGAAATCTTCCTATTTAACATTGTTGATAGAGCCTTCACTTTCAGTGGTTGCCTTTGAGCGTGAAAATTGGGGATGGGAGGAATGCAAAAACTGGTCCACTGAACAACTCAAAAAACAAGTCTGTTTTGTTGTTCCTTCTTTAGTTAGAGGTAAACCAGTATTTCGTTTTGCTTTTTTAAACCCTGAGACCTCAAAAGAAATAGTTGATGAAATTTTATTGAGCCTTGAATAGGTTATTTCTTCTATATGAGAATTAAATGATTAGAAAGATAGTACAAATAGGTAACCCAGCTTTACGTCAAATTGCCAAGGCAGTTAATGAGAGTGAAATTACTTCTGATGAAATTCAGAATCTCATTGATGATCTTATTGAAACAATGAGGAATGCAAATGGCGCAGGTCTTGCAGCTACACAAATTGCGGTACCTCTGCGAATTTGTGTAATAGAGGTTAATAAAAACCCTCGCTACCCTTACAAACCTGATATTCCACTCACTGTATTAATTAACCCGAAGATTGCCTTTCTAACAGATGAGAGGATTTCTGTTTATGAGGGTTGCCTATCTGTCCCCAACCTAAGAGGTCAGGTCGATAGGTGTCCTGAAATTATAATTGAGGGGTTTGATAGGGAAGGTAAAAGTGTCAATTTTGTTTCAAAAGGAATCAGTGCCGGTACTTTTCAACATGAACTCGACCATCTTGATGGTTTAGTCTTTACCGATAGAATGAGAGATACCAGCTCATTAACAACTATCGATGAGTTTGCGCTCAATAATGAAGAAGAATTTAAAGAACAAGTTATGAGTATTGTTGAACATTATGGCAGTTAGTGAGCAAGATAAAAATTTTGAATTGCAGGATTCTGAGGATCGAGGTTCTGGAGTTTTTACTAAGAATTTTTATGGCAAAGGTCGAGTTGTAATGACGGGTGTTATGGATAAAATTGTTAGTATTAATCATGTCGGCGTCTCTCAGATTGGTGAACATGAATATGTCGCACCAGTCGGATTTATGGCGCTCGTCAATCATTCATGTAACCCAAATTGCGGCATCAAGGTTAATAAGACAGGGGCTCATGATTATGTTGCTATGAGAGATATTAAGCCTGGCGAAGAGGTCACCTTTGATTATGCAATGCAAAATTATAAAATAGGGTATTTTCCAAGTAAATGTTTATGTGGCTCCCCAGAATGTCGAGGAACGGTCGGAGGCTGGGTAGACTTACCGAAGCATAAAAGGAAAGATTATCAAGGCTATATTGCGCCATATCTGCTCGAGCTAGATAATAGCTAATTGTTTTTTTTAAAAATACTTTATAAAACTTCTTTTTTGAATAGTAATTAAAGATGTTTTTTATAGATTTCAAATCCTTCTTCATATATACTCGTTTCTGGTAGGTGTTAAATTTGCCTATCAATAAAAAGGAGAGAGTTTTTTTAAACTTTAAAAGGAGATAATGTTTTGGAAGATCAAATATTAGCTTTAACGGCAGACTTAGCTGCTGTCAAAAGTGCGGCTCAGGTCACAAACACGATGTTTGCTGAGATGTACTATTATGTAACGATCCCCTTGATGGTTCTCATTCATGCTGGCTTCCTTCTCTATGAGATGGGCGCTACTCGCGTGAAGAACGTTCTTTCATCGGGTATGAAAAATTTACTCGCGTTCGCGTTTACAATTGCTGCGTGGTACCTGTTTGGCTGGTGGTTCTATTGGGCCCTGCCAACTTGGCCGTTAGACCTCGCCGCAGGCGCAGGTTACATGGAAATTTCAGGTATAGGGTATGCTAGTGCTATAGCTTTACCATGGGGCGATTCTGCTCAATACATGGGTCCGAATATGGGTGACAACGCGTCAGGTGTATTCTGGGGAGCTTTTGCATTGTTTGCTGCGACTACCGCTTCTATCGCTTCTGGCGCTCTGATCGAGAGAATACAAACCGTAGGTTTTGTAATCTGTGCGATTGTACTAGGTACTGCTGCTTGGGGTATTGCTGCGGCATGGGGATGGCACGCAGACGGATGGTTAGTAACTAAGTTTGG
>DLRR01000002.1 GCA_002500605.1 Nitrospinaceae bacterium UBA7883
GTTCCCTTTGGCCGCTCGGGAACCTCTCCATGCAACGAATCCTTTTCCCCTAACCCCCTTGTACTACTAAAAAGTTTCTTCAAATTTCTATTATTGTATGAAAATTTCTAAAGAAAAATTATCAAATTTTAAAAAATGCAGTANNCAAATTTCTCTTTAGCCATGGCATCTTACTCCCAGTTCTTCAAAGCCTTTTTTTTTGCACGATCCTTTTAAAAAAATTACTACTTCCACCACCCCCCGGCCTTCTTAGACCGGACATATATTATAACGACTATGGAGCCCACGATGAGAGTTGAACTCATGACTTCTTCCTTACCAAGGAAGCGCTCTACCACTGAGCTACGCGGGCAAACCTTCTTAAATCAATCAATTATGGAGCGGGAAACGGGACTCGAACCCGCGACCCTCAGCTTGGAAGGCTGACGCTCTACCAACTGAGCTATTCCCGCCCATATGGTGGGGAGGGGAGGAGTCGAACCTCCGAAGGCGGAGCCGGCAGATTTACAGTCTGCTCCCTTTGACCACTCGGGAACCTCCCCAGTCCGAAAAGGCAAAAATATGTTTGCCTCAACCATTATTATTTTTACACAAACACCCCACCAAACCGGGAACACTTGGAGCCGGCGAAGGGATTTGAACCCATGACCTGCTGATTACAAATCAGCTGCTCTACCGACTGAGCTACACCGGCACATTTTGATGAATCGCACCATATTTAAACAATCGCCCAGTTTATTTATTCGACCCACCTGTGTCAAGAAGATATGCAAGAAATTCACCAAATTTATGTATAATTTGGCTGCACATTCGCGTGTTTTGAAAAATACCTGCTTTTTTCTCCCTGTTTTATGTTGTCAGAGCTGCTTTTCGGTGTCGATTTAGGCAATACCGGCGGGCCCTTACGCCCACAGCCAAGAAAGAATAAAACAAAGACCACGGCCATTAACAGCGCAATTATCATCTTTGACAGACCGTTCATTTGTTAAGTTTTCTTTCAATTGCTTTTATCCTAGTTATTATTCTTTTCCTAGCAGTTCCTCCATAAACGTCCTTTCCGTCTGCTGAGTCTAATGCAGTAAAGTACCTAACAGCCTGTGGCAGAGAAGGGTGAATGCCACTCAAAGTAGTTTCATCTGCTCCAGTAAACTGAAGACTATTTTCTGAGCAATGTTTGACCAACTTGCTAACAACTCCATGCGCTTCTCTAAATGGCAACCCCATCATGACCAGCGAATCGGCTATATCTACAGCGGTCATAAACCCCTTTTCAGAACTTGCCGAAAGCAATTCTACGTTTAACGAAAGCTCATCAATCATCTTGGTCATTATTCTAATCATTAAAGTAATCTGTTCTGAAGCGTCGAAAACTGGTTCTTTATCTTCTTGTAGGTCCTTATTGTATGTAAGCGGTAAACCTTTTAGCATTGTAAGTAGTGAAACTAGTCCGCCGTACAGTCTTCCAGTCTTGCCTCTTATCAATTCTGCCCCATCTGGATTTTTTTTCTGAGGCATAATCGATGATCCAGTCGTTAATGGTTCTGGTAGCCTCATGTGACCAAATTCTGAAGACGAGAATATAACTAACTCTTCAGCAAGTCTGGAAAGGTGGGTAGCTGTCATGGAAACGCAGAAAGTAAACTCCACTGCAAAATCTCTATCTGATACCGCGTCCATACTGTTTTCTGAAATAGAGTCAAAACCAAGCTCTTTTGCCACTTGCTTTCGGTTAATTGAAAAGTTGGTTCCTGCCATAGCCGCTGAACCAAGAGGCAGAACGTTGACCCGTTTTCTGGCGTCTTTAAAACGACTAATATCTCTCTCGAACATTTCAAACCAAGCCAAAAACCAGTGAGCTAACCTAATAGGCTGTGCAGGTTGCATATGGGTGTAGGCTGGGGCGGCAGTGTCCACATTCTCTCTTGCTCTTCTAACTATAACTTTTTGAAAATTTAAGATTAAATTGTTTATCTCATCAATTTTATCCCTAACATAAAGGCGAAGAGCAGTGGCAACTTGATCATTTCGAGACCTTGCCGTATGCATCTTACCTCCCACAGTGGGGCCAGTGATTTCTGATAGGCGTTTTTCAATCGCCATATGGATATCTTCATCAGAAACATTGAGTTTTAGCTTCCCAGTGTTAATTTCCGCCTCCACCTTTTCCAAAGCAGAAATTATGGCCTTAGACTCTTTTTTCTTAACTATACCGCAATCACCTAGCATGCGAACATGGGCTTTAGACCCCTTGATGTCATGTTTGTATAGCTTGCGATCAAAGGAAATAGAAGCGTTGAACTTTTCTAGCAATGGATCAATGTTTCGCTTAAACCGATTTACCCGCTTTTTATTACCAGACATAGCTCACCTTTTTTCAATCCACTTTTTTTGGGCCATTTGGCGGAATTTTAATACATGCCCCGTAAAAGTAAAAGTTTTTAACCACAAGGACTTTATTATTTATCTAAACTTGTGTAGAAATGCAAAGCAAACAATCTTCAATAGGACCATTGCAACTATTATCTGTACCGCCTACAATAAAATAAGGCAACAACAACAATACTTTATTTAATTGCATCTTTAGTTAGTTCTGGTGTGATAATAAACTTCTCCATTTTAAGGTTCTAACAACATTAATGCTAGGGACTTTTGGAGTATTTGCCCACCTTAGAATCGACGAATGATAAAAACTAGGACATTATGAGCAAATCATTTGACCGGCTTGTCTCGATTATGGGTATGTTGCGCGGTAAGGAAGGTTGTCCGTGGGATCGAGTTCAGACGCATAAAACATTAAAACCATATCTTATCGAAGAGGTTTATGAAGTTTTAGAGACAATAGACTCCAACAACAGCCAGGAGATGTGTAATGAACTAGGAGACCTAATGCTGCAAATAGTGTTTCACGCACAATTGGCTACTGAAAAAAATAAGTTCAATATAGACGAAGTATGTGAAAGAGTTTGCGAAAAACTGATTCATCGCCATCCACATGTTTTTGCCAATACTCGAGCAGATACTCCAGAAAAGGTTCTGGCCAACTGGGAAAAGGTTAAAAGGCTGGAAAAAACAAATAAAGGTAAGTCTGTCTTAAATGGTGTGCCAACCTCCATGCCTGGATTGCTGCGGGCCTGGCGGCTACAAAACAAGGCTAGCTCAATAGGGTTTGACTGGAATAAAACTGATGAAACGTTTGATAAGCTTCTAGAAGAAATGGGGGAACTAATAGAGGCTTACTCGCGCAGGGACTCAAATGCTATAGAAATGGAACTTGGTGACCTTTTATTCTCGTTGGTAAACGTTGCTCGTTTTCTGAAGACAAACCCAGAGGAAGCTCTCAGGAAATCTACCAACAAGTTCATATCCAGATTTGAGTATATGGAGAAGGCTGTTGCAGATTCCGGCAGAGAAATTGACAAAATCTCATTTAAAGAGATGGGCGAACTTTGGGATATGGCTAAAAAAGATGGTCTTTAAGACTGCATATGGTAAAAATTTAGTAACGAGAAGAAAGTATGTATTTTGGGTAGGTGTTTGAATGTCACAAACCAAAGTTGAAGTTTTCTATGAAGACACTGACTGTGGTCAAGTAGTATACTACGCGAATTACCTTCGCTATTTCGAGAGGGCACGTACACACTATTTCAAAGAGTTGGATGTGGATTTAGCCAAGTGGGCAGCAGGTGGTGTGACGTTCACGGTGTACCGCGCAGAGATAGATTACAAAAGTCCTGCTGTCTATGGTGAAATCCTTACGGTGCTAACAGATCTAGAAGAGACCAAGGGTTCACGGCTTATATTTAGCTACAAGGTAACTAGTGATAGTGATGAAAGGGTTAATGCTTTGGGAATCACAAAAATGGCGTGTGTAGGAGAAAATGGTAAGCCTCGACGCATTCCCGACGAGATAATTCAAGTAATTGGAAATCGATAAATGGCTAACTTTAATAATAATGATGAAGGCTTAGTGTTAAAAACCGGCGACGACATAGACCCTAGTGAGCTTTCAAAAAGGATCAAGGAGCAGGTTCGCATAAAAATGCGCGACGGTTTTTATGATATCGATGAAGTTGATCGGGTAGCGAATACGAAGACCAAAACTAGCCTTCCCGCAGAGCCACAGGTTGAAAAAGATAAAAAAGTTGCAATGATGGAAAGACTTTCAAGCAATTGGAGCAGACATCAGGACCCCGACTTCATAACCCATAGGTCCGGCTTTCAAGGAAAACTAATCCCCATTTTAAAGAAGACCTTATTTAGACTTTCAAGAAGGGCTTATTATGTGCTTTGGGGGCAAGAAAAGTATAATAACTATGTGATGGATGCTATCGGTTACCTTCTTGCTGACACCAGTTATTACAGGGCCCGCTACCTCTCAACTGCAAATCGCGTAGAAGACCTGGACCAGCGAATATCCAAGCTTGAAAACAACTTAGCTGACTCTGTGGAAAAATTATCTAATTCGTTGGCCAACCTTGACAAACAAGGGATTTTCTTAAAGCGACGTGTTTCTGATGCACTAAAAGTTCTCTCTGACATGGAAGGGTCAAATGTATCCCAAGTTGCACAGGAAGAAAGAGCCAAGCTCGACTCGTTCGATTACCGTCTTTTTGAAAACATCCATAGAGGATCGAGGCTAGAAATCAAAAACCGTATGGGTTTATATTTGAAATGGTTTAATAACTCACAAAATGTGCTAGATGTTGGTTGTGGCCGAGGAGAGCTACTTGAAGTTTTTTCTGATAACGGCATCTCTGCCACTGGCATAGACATCAATGAGGAAATGACCCGTGAGTGTAATGAACGAGGCCAAGAGGCTGTAGAAGCCGACGCCATGGAATACATGGAAAACATTGATAACGACTCCCTAGGAGGCATTACCGCCATACAATTTATTGAACACCTTCCAGTGGAAGTGATGACGCGTTTCTTTGAGTTAGCATATGACAAGCTAAAGCCAGGGGCACATATTGTGGCAGAGACAATTAACGCCGCATGCTTGGCTACATTTTGTGGTGCTTTTTATCTTGACCTGTCACATTACAAGCCACTACACCCTTTGGCCGTCCACTTTCTTTTGGAGAGGATAGGTTATAGTAGTGTTCAAATAGAGTACGTCAATCCATTTCCAAAACCATCCAGGCTAGCTCAGATACCGGATTCGCTGGCACAAGATAGCAACCTTCCTAAGCGGGTTGTAAAAGATTATAACGAAAATGTTATGAAGCTTAATAATATTCTTTTTAGCAATGCCGACTATGCTGTAATCGCCTGCAAATAAATCCATCGTACACAGGCGAAAAAAGATGGCATAAACTTAAGCAATTCAAAGTCAAGCAAACTGAGAAAGAATTCCAGCAGGGTTAACGATGTGAGTGTTCATTTTTAACTCATTTTGTTCCAACCCGAGGGCAAGTCCTACCAGTTGCTGGATATGAATTATCGGCATGTTGTACTCACCCGGTATTTCTGGTTGATAAGCATCTAGGTTTAGGTGACATAGGGGACACTGGGTTATCAAACAATCCGCCCCAGCATTTTGTGCCGAATTTAAAGCATTTCCAGATAAAGCTAGGGAATTTTTTTTGTTCATCATAATAATTGGAAATCCACAGCATTTGAGTCTAGCTGCGTAATCAACTGGGGTGGCTCCTAAAGCCTCAATTATCTTTTCCATTTCGTCTGGGCTATCTGGGTTATCCAGATCGGAGCATTCATGAGGCCTTGTTGCGTAGCATCCGTAAAAGGCACCTGCCTTAAGGCCTGTGAGCGGCCTGACAACCATATTTTTCATTTTTTCCAAAACTGAGTCACCCAAGATTACTTGACCAAAATGTTGAATCTTTACAACCCCTTTGTATTCTTTTCCACTTATTCTTTTTAGCTCTAAGTTAACTTCTGCTTTATACTCAGGGTTATTGTCCAGTTTATTTTTTGTTTTATTGTGCACACCCTGGCAAGTAATACAGATATTCATTATGTCTAAACCCTGTTCTTCGGCCAAAGCAAATGTTCTAGCATTAAGCAGATCTGCAGCCATAGGATTATCTTCACTAATTACCCCAGCCCCACAACACGAAGCATCGGTCATCTCCGCTAACTCGATACTAAGTTTCTCACATACAGCTTCAGTAGCTGTTAACAGTTCTCGGCCCGCTCCTTTTGCTACACATCCGGTAAACAGCGCATACTTACAATTCACCACTATACCTTCCTTTCAGATATCGAGTCCTCATCAAGACGATTGATATCACCTTTAGTGATATGTTGCGGTTTAATCTTTCTGTACTTTTTTAACCGGGAAAAGATGCTCTTTACTTCCTTGACTTTCTCGATAGATTTGTGGATAAGAGGTGGATTTTTGCCCTTAACAAACATCCTTATTCCAACTGGCAGTAGGCCGAGAAGGGCTGGAATGTTGAAAAATCCTACGCTCCTAGCCGGCAAGTAATTCTCGTTAAGCCTGCCGCTTTTAGATACGGTCTCTCGAAAACCAAGCACATGGCGTGCGCCATTATTATTTGTAATTTCTGCTTCCATTACAGCTTGGCGGATTTCTTCTATCCTAGCCATTGGCTTAGTTTCGGTTGGACATCTTGTTGAACATTCACCGCAGTGGGTACAGTCCCAAACTCCATAGAGCTCGGTAATTTGCTCAAGCCGGTCATAGGCTTTAGCGTCTCTGGAATCATAAATGAACCTATGGGCTTTAGCCAGCGTTGCCGGGCCAAAAAATTCATTGTCTACTTCAAGGACATTACAATCGGAATAGCAGGAGGCACACAGGATACAGGTAGTTACATCATCGATTAAAAGAAACTGTTTTTGTGTCTGCTTCCTCTCCAACTCAGGATTATCCAATGTATCTGGAACTAGGTAGGGTCTTACTTTGCGAAGCGATGCCCAAAAAGGTTCAAGGTCAACAACCAAGTCCTTAATTACCTCCATATTCCCAATTGGGTCTATTTGCACTAAACCATTCTTAGCTAGGTCGCATAATTGGGTTTTGCAGGCTAACAATGCGTGGCCGTTCACTTTCATCGCACACGAACCACATATTGCCGAGCCGCAGGACATACGGTAAGCCAAGGAGGCATCCTGTGTTGCTCGCACCTTGTTTAAGCCATTCAAAAGAGTGATGCCAGGTTCTAATTCCATTATGTAATTCTGGTAATAAGGCTGACTATCTTTCCCTGGGTCATACCGAAAAATCTTGAGTGTTACTTTTTCCATAATCAGTACGTACGTTCCTCAGGTTCAAATCTGGTAACTCGGACTGGTTTATACTTTAGCTCGCAACTACCATCGGGTTGACGAAAGACCAAAGTATGTTTCATCCAGTTCTCATCATCTCGATTGGGATAATCATCGCGGGAATGGGCACCACGGCTTTCCTTTCGAGCCTTAGCTCCAGCCACAATCAATTCGGAATATTCGAGCATATGTGAAAGCTCTAGCGCCTCTTGTATATTAACATTAAAGTTCTTGCCTTTTTCGCTAACTTTTACCCTAGTAAACCGATCCTTAAGCTCATTGACTTTCTGCTGGGCTTGTTCCATGTCATTTGCGTTTCTATACACACCGACCTTGTAGGTCATAGTTTCTTGAAGCTCTTCACGAATTGATGCCAAATGCTCACTGCCTTTGTTGTAAAGCAACTTATCAATTTCTAGTTTGGCAGCAGATATTTCTTTTTTTTCATTAACCGGAGAGAATTTCATTTCATTGGTAGCATGAAGCATCTTCTTGCCTGCTCGTCTCCCAAAAACAAGCGCCTCAAGCAATGAATTAGTACCAAGTCGGTTAGCCCCATGCACGCTGATACAAGAACACTCCCCAGCGGCAAAGAATCCTTTGCAAAGTTCTGTCTCGTTTAAAAAAACTTGGCAATCATTATCCGCTGGAATACCGCCCATAGAGTAGTGGGCTGTCGGTTGAATTGGAACTGGGTCTTTAATTGCATCGACATCAATGAAGTCCTTTGCTAGATGATATATTTGCGGTAAACGCTCCATAATTTTGGCCTTGCCGAGGTGCCTTAAGTCCAAGAGCACATAATCCTTCTTAGGACCTGCACCCCTCCCTTCATTTATTTCGGTTTGCTCGGAACGTGAGACAATATCACGTGGCCCTAGTTCCATTTTTGTTGGTGCGTATTTGCTCATAAAGCGGTCCCCATCACTATTTATTAGGTAACCTCCTTCGCCTCTGGCAGCTTCAGAAAGTAGGATTCCATGCTCATATAGCCCTGTCGGGTGATACTGCACAAACTCCATGTCTTGCAATGGAATACCTGCTTTATATGCTGCAGTAATACCATCACCTGTATTGGCATAAGCATTAGATGTTATTTTAAACGCCCGACCATATCCTCCGGTGGCGAAAAGTATTGTTTTAGCATGAAAAATTTCTAGCTTGCCCGTCTTTATATCTAGAGCCACCACTCCACGGCAAATGCCATCTTCTATGATGAGGCGAGTTACATACCATTCGCTGTATATCTGCAGTTCAGCTCCTCGTTTCATGCTTTGCTCGAACAGTGTGTGTAGCAGGGCATGCCCTGTGCGGTCTGCTGAGTAACATGCTCTTTTAAAAGAATGACCACCAAAAGCGCGTTGGGCAATTTTATTTTCATCAGTACGCGAAAATGCACACCCATAATGCTCAAGCTCTATTATGGTACGTGGAGCATCGCTACAAAGTATTTCGATGGCATCCTGATCTCCAATAAAATCGGCTCCTTTTACGGTGTCATAGGTATGGGCCTCAACCGAGTCCCCATCCATGTTTGATAGAGCCGCTGCCACGCCACCTTGCGCAGCGCCTGAGTGACTCCTAGAAGGATAGACTTTGGATATTATTGCTACATCAAGGTGCCCTGCCATCTCAAGAGCAGCACGAAGCCCCGCAAGTCCTGAACCAACAATTACAACATCGTGAGAATACATGTTACGTACCCTAGTCGTAAGATTACTATATTCAATCTAAGGCAAACGAAGAGGGATTCTATACCCAAAGTTTTTTTAATGCAATACCTACAAATATGAAAAGACTACAAAGATGATTTTGCATGCACAAAAAAGAAGTTGTAAAGTTCAATGAGAGCAAGTAACCCTATAAAGGGTTAAATTTGTACGACAAACCTAATTTGTTTTATCTGGGCCTATCTGATATTCAGACTGACCTATTTCGTACAAATCCTTTCCACTAATGTCGTTTATTACAACACAGCGAAAATCTTCTACCTCCATACGACGAATAGATTCCGGTCCAAGATCTTTATAAGCTACAATTTCAACACTTCTTATTGATTTTGCTATTAGGGCAGCTGCTCCTCCAATGGCTGCAAAGTAAATGGCCCTGTAATTAATCATGGCTTGCACTACATTGTCGGCCCGTTTACCTTTGCCGATCATCCCTTTCATGCCGACATCCATTAATCTTTCAGCATATGCATCCATCCGGTAGCTGGTTGTTGGTCCGGCAGAGCCTACTACTGCAGATGGTTTAGATGGTGAAGGGCCAACATAATAGATTATTGATCCTTCTATATTAAATGGAAGTTCTTTGCCTTCGTCCAGGAGATCGACAAGGCGCTTGTGGGCTACGTCGCGAGCTGTATATAGATATCCGGATATACTCACTTGGTCTCCAGCACTGAGGTCAGCAATAATGTCATCAGTTAGTGGGGTTGTAATCTTTTTCATCTTAACCCTAACTATAAGACCATTTCTTTATGCCTGCTGGCATGACAACACAGGTTCACTGCTAATGGCAGTGTTGCAATATGGCATGGATGTTTTATAATGTGGACTGCCAAGGCATAATTTCTTCCACCGAGACCTTGAGGGCCAATACCAAGGTTGTTTATTCTAACTAGCAACTCACTCTCCATTTCTTTAAGCTCGAGATCTGGGTTCTCTGAACCGATATCACGAAGCAGTGCTCTTTTTGCCAAAATTGCCGCTTTTTCTGGTGTTCCACCTATGGCAACTGCAACTATTACTGGGGGACAAGGATTCGACCCTGCCTCCTGGCAGCGTTGGACAACAAAGTCCATTATGGCATTCTTGCCACCAGACGGTGTGAGCATAGTAACTCTTGACATATTTTCCGACCCGCCACCTTTTGGTGCAATAGTAATTTTAAAAATATCACCATCAACAATATCCGTTATTATCACGGCTGGTGTATTGGTATTGGTATTGATCCTTGTAAACGGGTCGCATATCGACTTCCTTAGATATCCATCTTCATAGCCTTTGCGCACACCATCGTTAATAGCATCATTGAGTGAGCCGCCTGTAATATGAACTTCTTGTCCCACTTCCAAAAAGACCACTGTTATTCCAGTGTCTTGGCACATTGGAACCTGTTCGGTTTTTGCTATCTCCGCATTTTCTAACAGTGCCTCGAAAATAGCTTTCCCATTGGGTGATTCCTCAGTCTTCAACCCCCTCTTAAAGGCTCCTAATACATCTTCACCTAACCTATAGTTGGCATCCATGCAGAGTTTACGAACAGCTTCTATAATTTGAGTTATGCTTATTTCTCTCATAAGAAATATTTTGCATTCTCGTTTAGGCTGATGTCAAGACCAAGCCGAAAAAATTAATAATATGGATAATGTTTTTTGATTACCTAGTGTGTGATTCGTTGCCACATAAAAAATATTTTTTATGGTATATTTTTTAAAGTTTTTATTAGGAATGTTGATGAAATATAGTCATGTTGGAATCGCTGTAATAATAGCAGTCTCAGTATTTGGGTTTGAGGTAAAACAAGCATACGCTGGACAGTACCACTCTAAGGCTGACTGGGTTGCAAAGCAAATCACACAAATTTTTACAAGTTTCGAAAGCGTGGTGGCCAAAGAATACAAGGGTAGATTATATATAACATCTCCGAGTAATGGCTCGTATCACAAAGGGGCTATGATAGTGATAAGGTCAACAAATGGAGAAATTTCTGCGTATGGACTGATAGAAGAAGTTGCTCCAAAATATGCCTCAAGCAAAATATTGAAACAATTTGGTAAAGTAATTGAGAGAAATAGCAGAGTATCTGGTGTAGGGTCAAAGGTTAGACTGCTTTTTCTGGGCGGACCAACAGAAGATATAATAGCAGCTAGATTTATTTCTGATATCGAGGAGTCACTCAGAGAGTCTAAGATTGTAGAGCTCCCGCCTTCCGATATAGGTCACTTTCTGCTTCAAAAATCTATGGATGGCACACCTTCCACAGTTCCAAAATCAACCCTTCGTAAAACTGCCAACGCCATACAAGCTGATTACATAGTCATGCTAACACTGGAGAAGCAGGGGTCACCAGCAAACTTAAAACTCAATTTGTTAAACAAAGACACATCCCAATTGTTGATGCTAAACTTTTCTTGGCCAGGAGTTAAGGGGTAATACCTGCCTAGTCTTAATTATTGGCTTCTAATATTGCTTTTTGTGTTTTGCTAGGACTCTTTCGGCTTACTTAACATTTAAATGCCTTTCGAAAAAAGCTTTCATCTTTAAGCCATACTCAGTTGGATACATTAACATTGCGTCCACGTGATAGGCGTCTTTGACAAGCCAAAAATTTGCTTTGATATGGTTGTTGCTAGCATATTGTTTCAAAAAGTAAAAATGGTGTGGAGGTACACGCTGATCCTTAGCACCATGTGTAAAAAAGTAGTTTTGTTTACTAGATAATGAGTAAGCAGGGGACAATTTTGTAGGATCTATTCCAGTCAAAATTCTTCCCGCAAAACTAACCGCAGGTGCAAAATCATGCGGAAAGTTATAACGGTAAATTTCGTCCTTTAAAATCATACGAAATTCAGCCAGTGAACTTTCTGACCATATAGCTTTAATGCTTGGTTCTTCCTTTGCTGCAAAAATTGCTGACGTAGCCCCAAGGGATATGCCATGAATACCAATTTTATCCTTCGAAAAGCCACGTTTAGTTAAAAAATCAAACGCGCCTAAAACATCTCTGTACTCTGATAAACCTAAGTTTTCATATTCACTCACAATTGAACTTTGCCCGTAGTTGCGTAGATCAATTGTAAGGGCATTGATACCGTTGTTAATTAAGAGACTAGCGACAAGATTAGATTCCCACTTGCATTTTCCATTTGGAAAAATTCCATGAACAACTATAACTATTGGTTTATTTGGATGATAATTAAACAGCCAACCGCTAATCTGAATATCATCATCTCTGGATGGGAAAAAAACCTCCTCCCACTTATCTAGGTGGTACCTTGCAGAATCAAAGTTTTTTCTCAGCTTGCTTTTAGCTTCAATTTTGTACTTTTGGTAGCCCTTTTGTGCTGACCAAGTATTTGGAAGCGATCCTTCGTGATCTCCACATGAATGGTCAATTCGTAGAATTGTGTGAGCTAAATAAAAACCCACACAAAAGTACACAATTACAATAAAAAGCAGTAATCCAACGAATGGAAAATAAAATTTGTTTCTCATCGCTAATTTTTACTTTGACGTTTTGCATAGCATATTAGTCTATCTATCAAAATCATTTGCAAGTTTAGCAATTTTCAGCAATTATTAGTAGGTTGTTCTACTAGTATTGAGGCGAATCTGTTTAAAGTACTGGGGATTTAGCTTGATGTTTACAATCCAATGTCTATTCTACCGGATAAGTCTAAAGATTGGCAAATTCAACCGCTTAACCGAAAGGGCTTACACTTGAGATACTCAAGGTACTTCATTCCAACTTTGAAAGAAATACCTGCTGAAGCAGAGGTGATTAGCCACCAGCTTATGCTTAGAGCAGGAATGATTCGCAAACTTGCGGCCGGGGTCTACTCGATACTGCCACTTGGGGTTAGAGTTGTACGTAAGGTGGAAGCTATTATCCGCAAAGAGATGGACAAATCAGGTGCAATGGAAGTGATTTTACCTTCTATCCAGCCAGCCGAACTTTGGAAGGAAGCTGGGAGATGGAATTTCTATGGAAAGGAACTTCTAAGGATAAGTGATAGAAACGACCGCGAGTTTTGTTATGCTCCTACTGCTGAAGAAGCTGTCACTGACTTGGTACGTGGCGAGGTTCGTTCTTACAAAGATCTACCCATTAACCTTTACCAAATACAGACAAAGTTCCGAGATGAGATTAGACCACGCTTTGGAGTAATGAGGGCTAGGGAATTCTCTATGAAAGATGCGTATAGTTTTGATACGGATCAGGATGGTATCGATCATACATATATACAAATGAAACAAACTTACAAATCAATTTTTAAGCAGTGCGGCCTAAAGTTCAAAGTGGTGGAGGCTGATACGGGGCAGATAGGTGGCTCATCTTCCCATGAGTTCATGGTTTTAGCAGAATCCGGTGAAGACACCATCGCCTATTGTGATGAATGCAATTTTGCATCTAATATCGAAAAGGTTAGTCTGGACAACTGCGAATTCGCTTATGATGGAAACCACTTGCCGATGCAAGAAATCGACACTCCTCAGCTAAAAACCATTGGAGAAGTATCGGAGTTTTTAGGGGTATCACCACAAAAATTCTTCAAAACCCTAGTGTACAAAACTGATGATGAGAATAATAAAGCTGTTGTGGCAGTGTGTAGAGGAGATCACAGCATCAATCCTGTAAAACTTGCAAATGCAATAGGTGTCAATGAAGTAACACTTGCGAATGAAGAGTTGATTGAATCTGTTACGGGAGCTCCAGTGGGGTTTGTTGGACCAATTGGATTAAAAAAAGTCTCAGTTTATGGAGACTATTCTATAAAGCCAATTTTAAATGGAATCACTGGTGCGAACAAGAAAGACAAGCACATGAAAAACGTAAATTCTAACCGTGATATGACACATGTTGTGTGGAAGGATATTCGAAACCCTGTGGATGGAGACAGTTGCCCGGCTATCGGTGTTGGAAAATTAAGCCTAGCAAAGGGAATTGAGGTAGGACATATATTTAAGTTAGGAGCAAAATATTCTAAATCAATGGGAGCTACATTTTTAGATAAAAACGGCAAGGAAAAACCGATGCTTATGGGGTGTTACGGAATTGGAGTGGCAAGAACCATCGCTTCAGCTATTGAACAAAGTCATGATGAAAAAGGAATTGTCTGGCCAGTTTCGATAGCACCGTTCAAGGTCATTGTTATACTACTGCAACCAAAAGAAGAGCTTGTGGTTACTACTGCTGAAATGATATACGCTGATCTTATCAAGGCTGGCCATGATCCAATTTTGGATGACCGTGATCAGCGGCCAGGTGTTAAATTCAATGAAGCCGATTTAATAGGTTTTCCGGTTCAGGTAATAGTTGGAAAAAAAAGCGTGGCCAATAAAAAGGCCGAGATAAAAGTCCGTAAAACCGGTAAAATTCAAGATGTTCCACTAGAAACCATTACAGACACGATAATTAGCACACTTGATGGTTTGGGTTAGGATAAAAAATTATCCGGGGAATGTAGGGTCAAATTTGCAATTTAGTAATATTTACCTTTTTGCATTTTTTAGGCTTGGTTGTCTTAAGGTATAGTAGGCAAAAGAAATTGTTAGGCGAGTAATTAAGTTCTTATAACCAAAATGAAAAAGTGGTTACTATGAAAAAAAATACTGCAAAGGTCAAGAAAAAGTCAATGGCAGCTGATAAGAAGCCAGTCAGCAAAAATAAAGAGCCGGGCATGACCGATATCCGTGAAAAAATAGACCAAATAGATATCAAGCTAATAAAGCTTCTGAACCAGAGGGCCAGCCTTGGCATAGACATAGCAAAAGTCAAAGAGAAGACCGGGGCACCAATTTTTCTGCCAGCCAGAGAAAACCAGATTTTGAAAAAAATAATTAAGGTTAATAAAGGGCCCCTCTCCAACTCATCACTAGCCCATGTGTTTCGTGAGATATTTAGTGGTACACGCGCAGTAGAGAAAACACTGAAAGTTTCTTGTCTTGGACCAGCGGGATCCTTCAGTCACCTAGCTGCCTTGCGCTTATTTGGACAATCCAGCGTACACATGCTAGGTTCTGGCATCGACATGGTGTTCACTAATGTTGAGAGAGGGACA
This sequence comes from Nitrospinaceae bacterium UBA7883, assembly GCA_002500605.1. Classification (GTDB taxonomy): domain Bacteria; phylum Nitrospinota_A; class UBA7883; order UBA7883; family UBA7883; genus UBA7883. The sequence continues at coordinate 15,044 of DLRR01000002.1, forward strand.
GCTAACTTCGGGCTAGTACCAATAGAGAATACTATTGAGGGAACTGTCGGCCAAACTTTGGATCTTTTTATAGACTCTCCAGTAAAAATTATTTCTGAGACCTATTATGAGATTCACTTAAACTTACTATCCAATGTTTCAAAACTGGATAAAATAAAGACGCTTTATACTCATTATATGCCACTTGGGCAATGCAGGGGCTGGATTACCCGAAACATTCCTTCGGCTAAGGTTGTTCAAACAGCATCCTCAGCAGACGCAGCGATAAATGCCAAAAAAACGCCAAATTCGGCATCTATCGGTGCTCACGAAGCGGCTAGGATATATGGCCTTAAGGTTTTGGCAGAAAGAATTGAAGAAAGACAAGGAAATCAGACAAGGTTTCTAGTTATCTCTATGCAAGATTCTCCGGCTAGTGGGAATGACAAAACATCGATAATGTTCTCCACAAAAGATGTATCTGGGGCACTTAGTAATGTTTTGCGCCCATTTGCCACCAAGGGAGTAAACCTTTCTAAAATCCAATCTAGGCCTAGCCCAGGAAAAGATTGGGAATACGTTTTCTTTGCTGATTTCACAGGGCACCTTGACGACCCACGGGTTAAGTGGGTCATGAATAAAGTCAAGCTACAAACAAGTTTTTTAAAGAGCCTTGGTTCTTATCCGGCCGGACGAGTCGATTGATTTTAACCAATTTAAACAGGAAACTCTCCTACCTTCAACGGAGGTAGGTTTACTTTTTTGGATTAGCGGAAAATGAAACCTTTATTTGAGCATATTGTAATCGCAGGTGTAGGGCTGATTGGAGGGTCGTTGGGTATTGCCGGAAAAAAGGCTGGGGTTTTCGGTAAAGTAACAGGAGTGGGCCGTAAAACGGCTAATCTGGAGTTAGCCCTTGAAAAAGGATTAGTCGATCAGGTTTCTACTAACCTAGCATCTGTTTGCCACAATGCCGATATTTTTTTTGCAGCAACGCCATCGGAATCAATCTCAAATGTTTGTTTGGAGGCAGCTAAATACTTGCCTGACCAATGTGTAATTACTGATGGCGGCTCGGTAAAGAAAGAGATAGTTGTAAAAATAGAAAAAGAGTTGCCTAATAACATACACTTCATTGGAGGCCATCCGATAGCCGGAACAGAGAAATCTGGAGCTGGTGCCGCTATTGAAACGTTATTTCAAAACAGGTACACAATTCTCACTCCTACCAAAAATACCGATGCCAAAGCCAAGTCGAAGGTAAAAGAAATGTGGCAAACGTTAGGATCTGATGTTCGGCTTATGGACCCTGAAGAACATGATCAAGCAATGGCTGTGATTAGTCACCTTCCCCACTTTGCCGCATATGCTTTAGTTGAAACCATATTGGGGGCAGACCCATCCGGAGAAATCCAAAGGTTTGTGGCTGGTGGATTTAATGACACAACTAGAATCGCTGCCAGTGACCCTAAGATGTGGCGTGACATTTTTTCAATGAACCGTAAACCACTTCTTAAATCCATCGAGCAGTTTGAACAGTCAATTACCAGCTTTAAGGAGGCAATCCTCAATGACGAATTTGATAAGCTACAAAATCGTTTAAAGCTGGTAAAAACTGCCCGCAAGAGCATGGATGACCATTGCAAATAGCAGATAGCAATTGAAGGGTCATAGTCTCGCAATATTGATTCCAGTGGTTATGCTTTGCCTCAAGTTTATAAGCGAGGAGTCTCAAAAAATCCACATTGGTTATGGGATTGATGCGAAAATAGAACTTTCGGCTATTTTGACTAACATTAATTTATATATGCTGACATGGTAATTAACAAATACAAAGAAAGTAGTGTGATCATGGGGCGTGTGCCACATGGATCAGACTTGCTGGAATGGATTACAGAATTACTGGTCAAGGAGCAAATAACCCTAGGGACCATTTCCTTGATTGGCGCAGTTTCACAGGCGGCATACTCATATTACAACCAGGCTGAGCAAACCTACCACACCATAGGCCCAGTTGAAAAAGACCTGGAGATACTCTCCGCTATTGGCAACATATCGCTAAAAGATGGTGAACCATTTGCCCATATCCATATAATTTTCAGCGACGATAACGGTAAAGCCTTTGGCGGTCACCTGGTTAATGGGACGATTATATTTGCAGGCGAATTCCATATCACATTGCTTTCAGGGCCTACTCTGCAGCGTGAGATCGACAAGATCACAGGGCTAAATTTGTGGAGAAGTGAATAAAGCCAATATGGCCTATTACTTTCCATTAAACACACTGGCTTAAATCCTAATGGACAGGGATAAATTACCGCACAGTTTTGTAGTTGCCATAGATGGTCCTGCAGGGTCGGGTAAATCAACCCTAGCCAAACTCCTAGCAAAAGAGATCAATGCCAAGGTGATAGATACGGGAGCCATGTATCGTTCAGTTACAGCAATAGCTATGGACTCAGGAATAGACATCACCAATGAAAGTGCAGTTGTAAAAAAAACAAATAGTGTTGAGATTGTTTTTCGATCTTACGCAGATGGGCAAAAGGTAATTGTTAATGGTCAAAATTATACTGAGAGGATAAGGGATCCAATTATTTCAGATACGGTTTCTATTGTGGCATCCTACGCTCTCGTTAGGGCAAAGATGATTGAAAAACAAAGAGAAATGGGATCAACGGGTCGAATAGTAATGGAGGGTCGTGATATTGGCAGTTTTGTTTTTCCCAAGGCTGAGTTCAAGTTTTTCTTGTTGGCCAACGATGAAATTCGAGCCAGACGACGAATGACCGAACTCAAAAATGCTGGCATAGAAGCCTCTATTGAAGAAGTGTTGAGAAATATTAAAGACCGGGACAGGCTCGACAGTTCAAGAATTAGCTCTCCTCTGGTAAAAGCTGACGGTGCCGTTGAGATTAACACATCCAATTTGAATATTGACGAAGCCCTTTCAAGGATGTTAGATTGCATCTTCTCAGGCGGTGGGGGTAGCTAAACATAGTGCTTCTCGTTATTTGATAAGCACATAAACCACAAATGCTACGGAGTTTTTCTCCTATGTTTAGTCGCTTGATTAAAAGTCAACAATTTAAAAGGAATGGGTAATTTTTACGAATGGCCAATAGTAATAAAGTCAGTTTCAGTAGGGTCAAGGCTGAGGACTACGTAGATATGGGCCTCCTTGAACAAGAAGATAAAAAACAAGAAACGAATGCTCCATCATCAGGTGAATTTGCCTCCATGGTTGACGAAAGCGTCAAGTTTTTTAAAGAAGGGGAAATTATCAAAGGCACAATCATTAACAAAACTGATGATGCTGTCTTGGTGGATGTTGGTTACAAAAGTGAGGGATTAATCCCTTTAAGTGAATTTGGTCGTGAGGCGGCAGATCTAGCGCCTGGAGATACTGTTGAGGTTATGCTGGATAAGACCGAAGACAATGAAGGGGTATCTGTACTCTCAAAGGAAAAAGTGAATCGGATCAGAATTTGGGAAAAGATGGCCGAAAAGTTTGAGAATGACGAGATCATAGAAGGTGTGGTTTTTTCCAAAATAAAAGGTGGTTTAACGGTGGATATTGGTCTGAAAGCGTTCTTGCCAGGATCCCAAATAGATCTCCGCCCTATAAAAAATCTAGACAGGATTATTGGTGACACCGTTAAGTGCAAAATTATTAAAATGAACAAAAAACGAGGGAACATCGTGCTCTCGCGCCGTGTAATCCTTGAAGAAGAAAGAAAAGTAACAAAAGAAAATACACTTTCCGAGATTCAGGAAGGTGCTATTGTAGATGGAATAGTAAAAAACATAACTGAGTACGGAGCATTTATTGACCTCGGTGGGGTGGACGGGTTACTACATATAACAGATATGTCATGGGGCAGAGTCAACCACCCGTCAGAAATGTTTGCCATTGGAGATCAGGTGGCCGTAAAGGTAATTAAACTTGACCTCCAAAATGAACGAGTTTCCCTTGGTTTAAAGCAAACCAAGCCAGATCCTTGGGTGGCTGCAGAAGAGAAGTACAAGGCAGATAGTCACGTAACTGGAAAAGTAGTTTCAATTGCAGATTATGGTGCCTTTATTGAGCTAGAACGAGGCGTTGAGGGATTAGTGCATATCTCCGAAATGACTTGGAACAAGCACATCCGCCACCCCGGCAAGCTTGTTAACATTGGAGACAATGTTGAGACTGTTGTACTTTCAATAGATAATGAGAAAAAGCGAATTTCTCTTGGTATGAAACAAAACTCACCAAACCCTTGGGATGGTATTGACGAAAAATATTCTGCTAACAAGACTGTGGAAGGGTCTGTTAGAAACGTTGCTGAGTTTGGTGCTTTCATAGAGCTTGAAGAGGGTGTGGACGGATTAATCCACATCTCAGACATGAGTTGGACGCAAAAAATCAAACATCCTTCAGAGATAATGAAGAAACATGACATCGTTAAATGTATTGTCCTGAATATAGACAAGGAAAACGAACGGATTGCACTCGGGCTTAAGCAGCTTGAAAAGGATCCTTGGGAGGAGGTTGATGTGCGATATCCGGTGGGTGCCGAGGTCAAATGCACTGTTGTCAAGATCACAAACTTTGGTGCCTTTGCCGAAATTGAAAGCGGTATAGAAGGGTTAATACATGTGTCCCAACTCTCGACCAATAAGGTAGACAATCCTCGTAATGCTGTTCGTATTAACCAAGAAGTGACAACAAAGGTGATTAAGGTTGACCTTGTAAACAGAAAAATAGGTTTGTCTGTAAAGGCTTTTCTTGAAGGTCTGTCCGCAGAAGAGATTGAGAAAGAACTTCGTTTAATGGAAAAAGACGCAGCACTTGACAGTGAAGAAAGCAATGTTATAAGTAACGACTCTGAAAATAGTTTGGATCAGAATGACGAAAATGTAGAACAGGCTGAGCAAGCTGACAAATAACGCTTCCTTTATCTTGCTGCAATAATTTAGCCTAAGAAAGTACTCAAATGGTTAGAACAGGAAAGAATACCTGGAAAGTTCTGACGATTATTTTTTTCTTCACTGCTGTGGGAATAATGTTCACAGTAGGGCTAGCTCTTTTCGCCTCTTGGCAATCCGGCAGCAATGGAAATTTCATTTTAAATAGCTCAAAGAATAGCGATAAAATTGCGTTAGTTAGAATTGAGGAAGTGATTCTTTCTAGCGCAAATGTAGTAGGCCAGATTGAACACTGGGCTGATAATAAAGACATCAAGGCCATTATTATCAGGATTGTAAGTCCAGGTGGTGGCGTGGCTCAATCTCAAGAGATTTTTCATGCTATATTGCTCGCAAAAAAGAAAAAACCAATAGTTGCTAGTATGGGGACTGTTGCCGCCTCGGGTGGTTATTATATTGCTTCAGCGACTGACAAAATCATTGCTGTACCGGGAACCATAACTGGCTCAATTGGAGTGATTGCTCAGTTCACCAATATGGAAAAGCTATTTGATACAATAGGAATGTCTTCAATTGTATTTAAGAGCGGGAAATATAAAGATGCGGGCTCACCCTTCAGGCCATTCACAGAAGAAGACCACAAACTGATGCAAGGCATTATAGACGATGTTTATAATCAGTTTATAGAAGATGTGGCAAATAGTCGAAATATGGAATTAGAGAAAGTAAGAAAACTGGCTGATGGTCGTATTTTTACCGGCAGGCAGGCTTTGTCGAACGGCTTGATAGATGAACTTGGAACATTTAGGGACAGCGTGAAAGCAGCGACAGAGATGGCTGGAATCGGAAATGATCCTGAAATTGTAGAAGTTGACAAAAAATCAAACTTTCTCGAATGGTTGTTGGCTGAACTAGACATTGCTATTCCGGCAAAAGTATTCACTCCTCCCGGAATCTACTATCTTTGGGCCGCTTGGTAGCCTAGGTTCATTGAGTTACAAATCCCGTTTCTATTTTTTCCTTGTATTGATTACGACTTTTCGTTTTATTTTCAGCGGATGGTTCGACCTTTCATTGGATGAAGGGTACTATTGGATGTGGGGAAAACATCCAGACCTTAGCTACTACGACCATCCACCTATGGTTGCTTACTTAATAGCCCTCACCACTATTATGTCGGACGGGGAGTCTTGGGTTCGCCTAGGGGTTGTGTTAAGTTCAACTGCGGTTACATGGATTATCTATTTGCTTGCTTCAGATATTTTCAATGACCGTCGTATTGGACTGGCTTCTGCGATATTGTTTAACGTGGTCCCCATTTACTCAATTGGCACATTGCTCATAACTCCAGATGCACCTCTTTGTCTATTCTGGGCACTGAGCCTTTACTTCGGGTACCAAATTTTCAACACAAAAAAAGGAGGCTATTGGTATGCCTTAGGTGCAGTGTTTGGCCTAGGAATGCTCTCCAAATACAACATGGCACTGTTTGTCCCGGCTATATTAGTGTTTCTTCTTGTTTCGAGGGAAAACCGGTATTGGCTTTTTCGCAAAGATCCCTACTTAGCTTTTATTCTTTCAATATTAATCTTCAGTCCGGTAATTTTTTGGAATGCGACCCATGACTGGGTATCTCTGAGTTTTCAGTTATCCCATGGATTCGATCCCAACAGATCAACTGCCCTAGAAAACTTTTCCGAGTTTTGGGTTGGGCAAATAGGTCTGTTTGGATTATTCCTTTTCTTTTTCCTCCTCGCTGGATCAATCAGCATTGGATGGATAGGATATAAAAACAAACGCGATGTTTTTGTTTACCTGTCAGTAATGTCACTTTCACTTGTGATCTTTTTTATCGTTAACAGCCTCAGAACCCGAATGGAGGGTAATTGGTCAGTCATAATGTTCTTAGCTGCCGTTATAATTACTCCTGGCTGGATCTCGATTATTGTTGCTGAGATACGTAGTCTGTGGGGTAACGCACTAACATATAGCTACAAATTGTCCATTTTTATATCTGGGGTTATAGTGATTTATGCACATATTCAGATAATAAACCCCGTGCTTCCTATGCCAGATCAGGTTAAGCATGAAATGTCCAAAAGAATTTATGGGTGGTCTAAGCTTGGCAAAGAGGTAGACAACATTCTATCCCTCATGGATCCAGATACCTTCATTTTGGCAAACCGCTACCAGATCACTGGGTTATTATCTTATTATACTAGTAACAATACCGCGACATACATGACAGATGGCGAAAAAAGATTTGGCTATCTAGGGTCGGTGGAACACCTGCTTGGCAAAGATGCATTGTACGTTACTGTTAAAAGACGTAATGACATAAAACGAATAGAGCCATTTTTTGGGAAAGTTACCTCATTGGATTCTTTAATAATTAAAAGGCAAGGGGTCATTATTTACGAATTTCTATTTTACAAGCTTAAGAATTACAAGGGCCATCTCATAAAGATCTAGACATGTTTCATTACATGTATCATTTTCTTATACAAGTATCCGTTTGCCCTCTTTAAGTGACAAAATTAACCATTGTTCTAAATGACTGATCTAAACCTTAAGAAGCAGCATTCCGACTATGGTTTGCATTATGTAAAACCATGCGGTACTTTAAAACACACTTGGCTTAATACATAAGGCTTTTTCCGTAGTCTGATCAACATGCCTATGTTTATATTAGGTGGCACAAACACTGAGTTTTTATTAAAAGATGGAGAACTTTACTGTATATGGGCAAACCCATCGTCTTGATTGGATTTAAAGCTTCTGGCAAAACTACCGTTGGTAAGGCATTAGCCAAAAGGCTAAACACAAAATTCCTTGATACCGATTCTTTGCTCGAAATAAGGTACAGTGAAATCACAAGTAATACTCTTAGTTCACGCCAGATTTACCAAGAACACGGCCGTGACTATTTTATGGAGATCGAGACACAGGTGGTTAAAAAAGTCCTGGCCATGGATGACACGGTAATTTCATTTGGTGGTGGAACAGTTGAAAATGCTTACACCAAAGGAATAGATTTGAGTGGCCCAATGTATGTTTATCTCATTGTTGGACGGGACATTTTGTACAAGCGAATTATGAAACTTGGTCTTCCAGCTTTTTTTGACAAGAAAAATCCTCGTAATTCCTTCGATAAGATGTTTGATAAGCGAAGTGTAGGGTTTGATCGCCTAGCTAATATTACTGTGGAAAATGAAAATAAACCAGTTGATGAAGTTGTAAACGAACTTACGGAAAAACTGAATTTACTGTAAACTAGTTGGGTGCCACAAAGCTAGCAGTCAAAAATACTTGTTACATTTTTAGAACTATAGTTAGAAATAGACACATAATACTAGGAACTCCATATGTCTAGTAATACTTTTGGGAAGATATTCAGGTTAACCACTTGGGGTGAATCACATGGGCCTGCCGTAGGGGCCATTGTAGACGGCTGTCCAGCGGGAATCGCCTTGTCAGAAGAGAAAATACAAATCCAAATGGACAGACGTAGGGTTGGCCAGAGTGATATTACATCACCCCGTGGTGAACCGGATAAAGCCGAAATAATGTCTGGTGTGTTCAAAGGTAAAACCACAGGGACTCCTATTATGATCATGGTTCATAATAAAGACTCCAGGTCAGGTAGCTACGAAAACATAAAAACCAGTTTTAGACCAGGACATGCAGATTACACCTATACAACTAAGTACGGGTTTTATGATTATAGAGGTGGTGGGCGTGCCTCGGCAAGAGAAACAGCCAGTCGTGTGGCAGGGGGTGCTGTAGCAAAAGAACTTTTGTCCTCCATGGGAATTGATGTGTTTGCCCATACTGTTGCCATTTCTGATATACATGCGAAAACTTTTGACCGAACCCAAATAGAAAAGAACGACATACGTTGTGCTGACCCTGTTATAGCAGAAAAGATGAAACAAAGAATCCTAGATATTATGAATGAGGGTGATTCACTTGGGGGTATTATAGATGTGGTAGCGCTAGGGGTTCCAGCTGGGCTAGGGGAGCCAATTTATGGGAAACTAGATGCCGAGCTAGCTGCAGGGTTGATGTCTATCAATGCCGTAAAAGGCGTGGAAATCGGTGCTGGATTTACTGTGGCCAAAATGCTAGGTTCCAAAAATAATGACTCCATGTACATTAAAGACGGTAAACCTGCATTCGCCTCAAATAACAGCGGAGGGATAGACGGTGGTATCTCCAACGGCAACGACATCGTGGCAAGAATTGCTGTAAAACCAACTTCATCAATAGCCAAACAGCAAAATACAATTAATACTAAATTCGAGGAAATAGCTATTCAGGTTGAGGGGCGGCACGACCCGTGTATATGCCCAAGAGCGGTACCTGTTGCTGAAGCAATGATGTGTTTAGTGCTAGCTGATCATGTTCTGAGAAATCGCACTTCTAAGATCTAAATGATATCCTTGTCCACGAGTGAGAATGCGTTTTGTAGTACTGGGGACTCCAACATGGCCTCAAGCAAAAGAATAATTTTTTTTGACCTAGAGACACAGAAGGGGGCAGAACAAGTTGGTGGATGGGAAAACGCACATTTGATGGAGCTTGCAGTTGCAGTATTATATGACTCCATTGAAAGAAAATACACAAGCTACTGGGAAAAGGATGCTCAAGAACTCATAAACATATTACTAGCCGCCGACCTAGTCGTAGGGTTCAATCATATTAAGTTTGACTATTCCGTCCTTTCGGGCTACACCAGCATAGACCTTGCTCGAGAGACAAATTCCTTCGACATACTTGCTGATATAAAAGATAGGCTCAATTTTCGAATTGGCCTAAACCGAATAGCCCAAGCCACTTTAGGCAAAGTTAAAACTGCAGATGGCCTAACCTCTTTACTGTGGTGGGCAGATGGCAAGCACGAGAAAGTAGCAGACTACTGCCAAATGGACGTTGAAATCACAAAAGAAGTTTTTGAATATGGACTTCAAAACAAAAAGTTGCTGTACAAAACAAAAAACGGCGATTCAGCACAATTATCGTTGGATTGGGATTTAGATAAGATTATTTCTGAGGCTGGCAAAGATCAAGGATGACAAAGCAACAGGACGCAGCTATTTTTAATCTTACTGAATGTTTCCGGTATAGAAACGGAAATTTTCAAATTGATGTGTTATCCATTACCTATTTTTGAGCATATAAATTGAAAGTAGCTGCTTTAATACCAGCCGCCGGTGTGGGCACACGAATGAACACCGATGAGCCGAAACAGTTTATTGAGGTAGGCGGCAAACCAATCCTTGCCCATACCCTGCTAAGGCTTTGCCAATCCAGCGTGATTGATAAAATTATCCTAATAGTCCATCACAGCCAAATAAAAAGAACACAAAAAAGCATTTTGGACAAGTACCACATTAGTAGACCAGTCAATCTGGTAGAAGGGGGAAACACAAGACAAGAGTCAATCATTAATGGGTTTAATCATATACAAAATAAATACGATATAGTTATCACTCATGATGGCGTAAGACCTTTTGTAACGCCGAAGTTAATCAACGATGTGGTACATGCAGCGATAATGCACGGTGCTGCGATCGCTGCTATTTGCTCTACAGATACATTGAAATGTGTAAAGAATGGGTTTGTGGAAAAAGCAGTTGCAAGAAATAACATTTACCACGTACAGACCCCACAAGCATTTCAGTTCAACATTTTGCGCGAAGCCATAGACCGAGCCAATTGTGATGGTTTTAATGGTACCGATGAATCTACACTGGTTGAGAGAATGGGGTTGCCAATAAAGGTGATAGAAGGCTCGGTTCTAAACCTCAAGGTTACAACACCTGACCAAATTAATCTTTGTAACGCTATCCTTAAAACCCAGGTAGCGTTACAAGACCAGTGACATATCAACTCAAAAAAGCCAAGACGACTTTACAATATTTTTACAAACTTTCGCTTTCCGACTTTAATAAGATACTCTCCACCTTTGGGTAATTTATAATCTTGGTCAATTACTTTTTCCCCATTAACTGAGACTGCACCTTGCTTTATCATCCTACGCCCATCGGAATTACTTCTCACCAAGCCTGCGTCATTTAAAAGATTCGCTAACACCAATTCTGTGTTTACCCAATCTGGCTTAAACGCTGGAACTTTATCTGGAACCTCCTTTTTCTTGAATATGTTTGCAAACTCAATAGCCGCAGCCGCAGCCTGATCATGACTGTGATAACGGGAAACAACCTCCTTACCAAGGTTAGCTTTAGCGTCCTTAGGGTGAACCTTACCAGAGGTGATGTCATCTTTTAGCTGAGCAAGGTCTTCATTTGAAATCGAAGATACCAACTCGTAATATCGGAGCATCAGATCATCTGATATAGACATCACCTTACCAAAAATCTCTTTTGCTGGCTCATTGATTCCTATGTAGTTATTGAATGACTTGCTCATCTTCTTCACTCCATCTGTTCCTTCAAGCAGGGGTAAAGTAAGTGCTACTTGGGGTGATTTGCCATAACTTCGCTGAAGATCCCTACCAACTAGCAGGTTAAACTTCTGGTCGTTTCCTCCGAGCTCCACATCAGCCTCCATTACAACGGAATCATACCCTTGGAAAAGTGGATACAAAAATTCGTGTATCGGAATACCAGTACCAGCAGAGTAGCGTTTGGAGAAGTCATCTCGCTCAAGCATTCTGGCTACCGTGTATTTTGATGCTAATTCCACAATATCTTGGGGCGTTAGGTTGTTTAACCAGCGGCTGTTGTATAAAACCTGTGTAGAGTTTGAGTCTAATATTTTAAAGACTTGTTCAGTGTAGGTTATTGAGTTTTTAGCTACTTGTTCCATTGTAAGAGGCGGACGGGTCTCTGACTTTCCTGTAGGATCACCAATACAACCAGTAAAATCACCTATTAAGAACATAATGGTATGGCCGAGTTCCTGAAACTGGCGCATTTTGTGGAGAAGAACACTATGCCCAAGGTGCAAATCCGGTGCAGTGGGATCAAATCCAGCCTTTATTTTGAGGGGCATTTTGGTATCCCTCGATTTATCTAGTTTCTTTTCTAAGTCTTCTTCCCCAAGTATCTCCAAAGTACCACGCCGAATTATTTTTAACTGTTCTTCTGTTGATTTAAACATTTAATGCCAAGAATCTATTAGTATTAAGGATTAGTTGCAGAAGGTAACACAGGCACTATTAATATGGAAAAGAAAAGAAAATTGACACAATAAACAATGGGTAACTTTAGGCTAATAGCTGAGGCTCGTCTACAGCGTGAGAACGGAACGGTCCTAAAGGACCATGGAGGCAGAGTACGTGTTGCCCTTGTCTACCCCAACTTATACTCCATCGCTATGAGCAACCTTGGATACCAAAAAGTCTACTCCCTGCTTAATGCGCGTGACAATGTGGTATGTGAGAGAGCATTCATGCCAGAATCAAAAGAACTGTTAAGCATGGAAAACAGTGGGAATGTTTTATCCAGCTTGGAATCAAATACACCTTTGAACAGGTTTGACATGGTATGTTTTTCAATCACTTTTGAAATGGATTACATCAATGTTTTAAGAATCCTCAAGCTTTCCAACATCCCGTTTAGAAGTCAAAATAGGGATAAGTTGCTTGTGGCAGTAGGAGGATTGGCTCCAACACTTAACCCTGCTGTAATGTCGCCCTTTGCAGACTTAGTTTTTATCGGGGAAGCAGAGGAAATCATAAATCCATTTATTGATGCTTATATCAATGAAGAAACTTCGCTGAAGCGGTTTGCAAGAGTGCCTGGTTGCCTGGTCCCAAGTCTGCAGGAAAAGAACACAAATAATGATGTGCAGGTTAAGCGTGCTTGGAGTAGTGATGATAGTCCCAACCACACTACAATTCACACAACTGAAACTGTGTTTGGAGATATGTGGCTGGTAGAGACAGGAAAAGGATGTGGCAGGCACTGTCGGTTTTGTGCTGCAGGGTATTCTTACAGGCCTACTAGACACTACTCGCTTAAAAGCATTCTGTCCGCTATTGACAAAGGGCTTGCAGTTAATGGAAAAATTGGGCTTGTGGGCAGTGCCATATCCGATCATCCAGATGCTTTGAAAATATTCCGCTACATAATTAGCTGTAATGGTCAATTTAGCATCTCATCTCTCCGCATTGATAGCCTGAGTGAAGAATGGCTTTCCCTTATATCCAAAGGAGGCTCCAACGCTATTACTGTAGCTCCAGAAGCTGGTTCAGAAACGCTGCGCAAAAAGATTAATAAGGAAATTACAGACAGCGCAATAATAAATGCCATAGCCAAAATGTCAAAAGCGGGACCTTTCAATATTAAATTGTACTTTCTTGTTGGCTTACCAAGTGAGATTGATAAGGATGTGGAAGCTATAGTCGCACTCATTAAAGCATCACAAAAAGTCATGGTGGATAGCTCCAGAACCCGTGGCACACTAGGATCAATTGAAGTTAGTGTAAATTGTTTTGTGCCTAAACCTAATACCCCGTTTGAGCGAGAACCATTTGAAAACATAAAGATACTAAAAAATAGACTCAAAATAGTCAAAAACGGTTTGTCTAAAGTTCCAAACGTTTCCGTATCAACAAGTTCTCCTCGTCTAGACTATATTCAGGCCTTGCTCTCTTTGGGAAACGAGCAAATAGGGTCATTCATTGAAAAGGCTGTGGAATTAAATGGTGATTTAATTGAGGCACTTAAATATTTTAGATTATCAGGGGTTAATCCTGACCTTATCGTATATAGGCGAAAGGAAAACAATGAAGTTTTGCCTTGGGCAAAGGTGGGTCATGGCATGAGAGATGATTATCTCACCCGAGAAGTGGAAAGGAGTGAGCAAGCAAAAACAATAAGCGAATGTCCTCCTCCAGATGTAGAGTGTTTACGGTGTGGTGTTTATTTAGGGGTATGTGTAAATGAGAAATCCTAAAGCTTTAGCCCTAATTGAAAGCTTCAGGAAGATACCTGCGGTGGAACCAGAAATATATCAATTCCAAAGTTTCACTTGGTCAGGGTTTGACACTGTTGTAACCGGTCGTAATGGTGGTATCAGCCCATTACCATTCAACTCGCTGAATTTGAGTGCAAATGTGGGTGACTCTGCAAAAAATGTGGCCGGTAATTTTTCCCGAGTCATGGAAGCCACAGACATAACGGAGATATGGAATCCAAGGCAAGTCCATGGAGATAACGTGGTAATAATAAACTCTATTACCCCAGCAAATAGTTTGAAAGGTGATGCTGTGATTACAAACTTAAAGGGGTTATACACTGGAGTGCTGACAGCAGATTGCTTGCCCATATTGCTCGCTGAGCCAGAACGCAAAGTAGTAGCGGCAATCCATGCAGGTAGACGAGGCTGTGAAAAATTAATAGCTGCAAAAGTGGTAAATATTATGATTAAAAACTTTAATTGTAATCCCAGTAAAATCTTAGCCGCACTTGGGCCATGTATTCGTAATTGCTGTTATGAGGTGGATGCAGCAACAGCAAGCAAGTTCTCAAAAAACTGCGGTTGCACAGATGGAAAGTATTTAGATATTGTTGCTGCTAGCCTTGGGCAACTACTAAGCTGCGGTGTTAACAGCAAAAATGTTTTCGATTGCAGCGTATGCACCTCATGCGATAATGCAAGCTTCTTTTCCCACCGAAAAGATAGAAATAAAACAGGAAGGTTTCTTTCAGCTATTGCTGTTAGATAAAAAGTTAGGTATTTACACGTATGGTTTCATAGGGCCTCATACATTTTCTTAGCCGCATTCTCGGAAAGACCAATTGCAGCCGCAAATTCTTCTAAAGTAGCTTCGCGTATTCTCTTGACTGAACCAAATTTTCTTAGCAAGGTCTTCTTTCGTTTAGGCCCCATGCCTGGGATGCAATCAAGTGATGAACGGGTCATGGACGAATCCCTATGCTTTTTGTGGTAGGAAATAGCAAACCGATGAGCTTCATCTCTAGCTCTTTGTAGAAGATGCCTTCCCGGTGAGGATGTAGGAAAACTAATTGGGCTTGGGTTTTCAGGTTTGTAAAAAACATCAGACTCCGGCTTGTTTCTTTCGGTTCCTTTTGCCAAACCAACCATTGGTGGAGGATCGATTCCTGATTCTTTTAATTTCCGATGCACTGTATTGACCTGACCTTTGCCTCCGTCGATTATTAATAGGTCAGGTGGGTCACTCCCTTTCTCGAATACCTGACGTAACCTTCTCCCAACTATTTCGACTAGTGAAGCGTAATCATTGGTTCCGATTATAGTTCTGATCTTATATCTTCTGTATTCGGCATTGGACATAACGCCATCACGAAATACAACCATTGAACCAACTGAGGACACCCCGGAAGTATGGGAAATGTCATATGCCTCCATATGCCTTGGTATAACGTCGAGACAAAGCTTTTCTTTAATTTCTTCAAGCGCCTCCTCAATCATCTTTTGTGAGTTGGTCTCAAGCATCAGACGGGATTTAGCATTATTTTCCGCCATTTCAATAAGCTTTCTTTTCTTCCCACGTAAAGGTTCCATTATACGGACCTTATTACCCGACATTTCCGAGAGTCTTTCTCCTAATGGTTCTCTATCTTCTGGAATACGGTTAACTAGTATCTGTGGAGGTATTTTCATCCCTTTATTATAGAACTGACGAATAAAGGCACTAATAGCTTCCGCTCGGTCTTGCTCTCCAAGTTTGTCGAATACAAAACTTCTCTCGCCATTCATTTTGCCATTTTGAATCTGGAGAATTTGAATGACCAACCTACCACCATTTTCGTAGGAGGCTATAACATCTTTGTTGGTAAGATCTGTATCGGTTATCATTTGCTGCTCGGTAATTAGTTCTATTGCTCCTATTTGATCACGATATGTGGCTGCTAGCTCGAACAGTTCATTATCGGCAGCTTCCAGCATTTTGTTTTTTATAACATCAAGTAACTCTTCGTTACGCCCGCGCAGGAAAAGCACTACTTGGTCTACCAATGCTTGATATTCTGATACGCTTACTTTCCCAGCACAAGGTGCCAAACATCTACCCATTTGATAATTAAGACAAGGTTTACGAATCGGCTTTCCATTTAAGTTATCACGGCTTTGCCGAAGCGGGAATATTTTGTGGATTAATTTCATTGTCCTACGAACAGACTTTGCCGAAACAAATGGGCCAAAATACATTCCCCCATCCTTCAAAACTTTTCGCACCAAAAGAAGCCGAGGAAAAGTCTCACCCATTGTAACGTTTAGATATGGGTAGTTCTTATCATCACGTAACATTACGTTATACGGCGGTTGCTCCTTTTTTATGAGATTGTCTTCGAGAATAAGAGCTTCAACCTCTGAGGCTGTAAGCATAAACTCAATTGATCGCACTTTAGACACCATGACTGAGATGCGTGGCGATAAGCTAGCTGATTTTTGAAAATACGAGCGCACCCGATGGCGAAGGGATATTGCTTTTCCAATATAAAGGGTTTTCCCTGATCCCGCCTTCATTTTGTAAACGCCGGGTTTTGCAGGTATACCTTTTAAGGTGTGTTGTAATTGCTCAAGCCACTTGTTCATCATTAAATCATAGATATTGCCATGGATACTGTTAGAGATTGAAACTGGAAATATTTATCCTATTTCTGAACAGTAAAAACAACCTTTCCTAAAACCATCCTTTATTGGTACATCTTCCCACACAAAATGTTGTTTTTAGCCTATCTGACTAATCTACTAAAATCAACAGCCTTTAACATATTGTTTATAAAGTGTTTACAGTGCTTGTTTTGCGGCACAGTAATTGCGAAACTAAATATCAAGCAATGGTAAAAAGGATTTGAACTATGGAGTGGTTTCAGTTGCCCATATCATTACTAGCTGCACTAAGTATAGGTTTTATAGTGTTAGCTCTTACAATCATGCAATCAGATGGAAGGCTGAGTTCCAAATTAGTTCACAACCGGCATGACCCAGAAATGATAGCCCGTTGTGAAAAGCTAGTTTTACGTTACCTTAACAGCGATAATCCTTCATTCGATGAGTTGTTTGTCAAGGTAAAGGAGTTTTCGGGTTCTACCGCCTTGGACATCACGCTTATGGCTGCTACTAGGGCTATGGAATATGATATAACATTTCGCCGTGATCGCCTTCACAGACTCAGGGCCATAATATTAGATCGTTTGGGCAGGTTTGCTGAGGCGACGGAAAGTTGTCGCGCATCATTGCGATGGGATAATAACCATACTGAGACGAGAAAACTGTTAATTAAAGCATATCTTAAATGTGGTTCGTATAAATTAGCCAGGCTCGAGATAGAAAAGATCCTACCTAGTAAGAAAAGTGATATGGATGTAGAGCTTTATGGTGATTTATTACGAAAACTTGATCCGGCAGCATAATAATTTAGTCTAATAGCCAAGGTTTTGTTCTGTCCATAGCTCAAGCAGATATACCCTATTTCCAAGAGTTTCTACGTGATTGAAAGATGCAACCCACAATGGCTTTGGTAAGTTTTAGTATATGTGAGCAGTTCATCTAATGCATACTGTCCTAACGCTAGCATTGAGGAACATACTATTTTAGCATCTAGATCGCACTTAAAAGGCTACAGCAATAACTCGGTGGTTTGATGGTTTGCTGGTATTGGCACAACTTTTTAAGCCGGCCTATATAAGGTCGGCCTCTTGGCATAATCAGTATAAATGATTGTTATCCCTGTTTTAGACCTACAAAATGGATTAGCTGTTGCAGCAATGGGAGGAGAACGTAAAAAATACCAGCCGCTAAAGTCAATTTTTGATCCTTCGCCTGATCCAGTTGCACTGGTTCAATCTATAATAAAACACACTGGTCTTCAAACTTTTTACATTGCCGACCTTAACGCGATTACTGGGAATGGCTCAAATCAGCATGTTATTAACGAGATAATAAATAGGACTTCAGCTAATTTGTGGCTGGATCGTGGTGTTGTTATAGCTGCTGAATTAAAGAGTAATAATCGTATAACAACCATTGCTGCAACGGAAACTTTTAAAGACTGGACAACGGTAAAAAACTTATCAAAAGAGATAGTCTCAATCGACATTAAAAATGGCAAACTCATCTCCACAGAAAGTCACCTGACCATAGATTCTGTTTTGAAAGTATCTAGGCAAGCTGGTGCAAAAAAGTTTTTACACCTTAGGCTAGATGCTGTTGGCGGTAAAAGATTTAACCCTAAAGGCCTTATAAAACCAATAAAAGGTGAAGATTGGTATTCGGGAGGAGGAGTGGCAAGTCAGTCTGATTTAAAGATACTAGATCAATCTGGCTATTTGGGAGCATTGGTGGGATCATCATTTCATTCTGGTGAACTAACGATTTAATGTGCTCTGCTAGTCAACCATTACATAATCTCAAGCTCGCTGAAAAAAAATGCTATTTCACGAGCCGCAGACGATGGTGAGTCAGAACCGTGAACAGAGTTTTGCTCTAAACTCTGACCAAAATCTTTTCTGATGGTTCCATCAGCTGCGTCAACCGGATTGGTGGCTCCCATAGCATCACGCCATTGCAACTGAGCTTTTTCACCTTCTAGTACAATTACATAGCAAGGTCCCGAAGCCATGTAATCGGTAAGGGAATCAAAAAAAGGTCGTTCTTTGTGTTCAATATAAAAATCCTCCGCTTGATCCTTGCTCATATGAATAAGCTTCATGGCGATAATCTTAAGGCCATTGCTTTCGATTCTGCTAACTATTTTCCCGGTTAAAGCACGGGAAGCTGCATCGGGTTTAATGATTGCTAAAGTTTGGTCCATTTTATGTTAGTAGCTCCTATATGCAAACAAAACCTTCAGTTGCCAAAAAAAACAGACTGGAGGTAAATACTTTTATTTTTTAGGGTTTGTAGGCATCAATAATCTTGTTTAAATCGTAATTATCTGATGCTTCTGCCTTCTCTCGAATATCGGCAAGGCGCTCGGTCAAAGTGGGTGATTGTATTTGATACAATAACCCGACCGGTGTTTTGCCCTGCTTTGACCTTAATGCGATTTCCAAGGCTGAATTTAGATCTTTTGTGTTATGACCTTCCGGTATCTCTTCAATGTTCTCTTTGTAATAGTCGAAAGTATTGAATTTATTAAAGGTTGGGCAAGGACTAATTATGTTTACAAAAGAAAAACCCTTATGTTGTATTGCCTTAGTAACAAGCTCTTGTACTAGCTTAGGCTTTGAACTATATGCTTGCGCAACAAAAGTTGCACCATAGGTCAGAACAAAAGCCAGTGGGTTTACTGGGTTATCCGGAACACCATACGGAGTGGTGGTCGTAACCATTCCTTGTACACTGGTAGGAGAAACTTGTCCTTTTGTAAGGCCATAGATAGCGTTATCCATTATAACGTAAGTAATATCAGTATTTTTCCGAACCACATGAGCTACATGACCGCCACCAATGGAAAATCCATCACCATCACCACCAAGGCAAATAACCTCAAGTTCTGGGCGAGCCATTTTTAGTCCTGCAGCCACGGGTAATGCTCTACCGTGTGCAGTGTGCATTCCATATGTTTTGACAAAATAAGGAAAACGGGAAGAACATCCGATGCCCGAAACAAGCGCTGTCTCAAAAATGTCAAGCTCGAGTTCGGCAAAAGACTTTAAAACGGCATTCAACACACCATAATCACCACAACCAGGACACCATGTCGGTGGAACAACGCTCTTGTAATCTTTGGCCTTCATGGGCGCTTCCTTAATATCCATCATAGTACCTCCATTATCTTGTCTGCTATCATTTTTGGAGTAAAGGGCAACCCACCATAAATGTTGTAGCTAATTGGATCCATGTCTGTTTCAGACCTCAAAAGTGCTGCAAGCTGCGCCTGTTTGTTGATTTCTGTTACAAGGATTTTCTTATGCTTGGCTGCGAAATCATTTAATGCTTTTTTTGGCATAGGCCATACTAATTTTGGATAAATGGCCGAAACTTTTAAGCCATCTTCACGAGCAAGAGCTAGTGCTTCACGAAGAGTGCCTATGGTAGAACCCCATGCCACTACTCCAAGTTCGGCATCCTCATCAATGTCTACCTCTGTTGGCGTAAAAAAGTCCTCTAAATCATCAAGCTTATTAAAACGTTTATCAAGCATAACGGTGTGGTTATCTGGGGTATATCGTGGGGCCGAGCTTTCGCCGTGCTCAAGACCAGTAGAAATATATGCCCCGTCAGGTTGGCCTGGAGTAGACATCGGCGATATTCCGGACTTAGTCAGTTTATATCGCATAAACGACTCACTACCATTGGAACTTGGATCGTAAGTATCTCTATTAATGGTTTTGATTTTAGATGGGTCTGGTTTTTTCATTGAAGCAGTCCTGAACCCAAGAGAACCGTCAGAAAGCAACAATACAGGAACCTGATATTTTTCAGCAATATTGAAAGCGTCAACAGTCATATATACGCAATCTTCAATTCCCTCAGGGCTTAGTACAACTCTAGAACCATCACCATGCCCACCATGGGCAGCAAGGAACAAATCTGATTGCTCATGCTTGGTTGGAAGTCCTGTTGATGGTCCTCCGCGCTGTACATCACATATGACTACAGGTACTTCCATCATGGTAGACATGCCAATTAACTCCTGCATTAGAGATAACCCTGGGCCAGATGTTGCTGTCATCGACTTAAGACCACCATAAGAAGCACCAATAACATTTGCTAAAGAGGCTATTTCGTCCTCTGCCTGAACAAGGTTTCCGTTAACTTTAGGTAGATTAATCGATAGGAAGTTTGCTACCTCAGTGGCTGGTGTAATTGGGTAAGCACTGAAATATTTACATCCAGCAAGTAGAGCTCCTAGGCCAACAGCGTAATTACCACTAATGATAATTACATCATCTTTTGGAGTTCCAGGTTCCATGTTAAAAGAGTCTTCTTTTTTAATATTTTCCCTAATGTAGGTTTGCCCAGCTTCAAGTGCCTTAAAGTTTACATCTACGACTTCCTGTCCTTTCTTGCCAAACTTTTCCACTACGGTCTCCTTAAGGGATTCCATGGAGATAGAAAATAAATCAGCCACTGCCCCGAGGCAAACCATATTCTTGGAGCGGTAAACTCCAAGTTCTGTTTTGGCTATTTTACTCATTGGAACCGGGTAGCAGTGTACACCAGGTATATTCACTTCTTCCTCTATGTCACCACCTGGGTAGTCATAAATTAGAGCATTACCTTCTTGCAGATACTTTCTATTTACATCCAGAGATTCCTTGTTGAAACAGCAGAGAACGTTAAACCCACTTCCCTCTGAAAGGATTCTACTTTTTGAAAAGCGTATTTGATACATGGCGTATCCGCCTCTAATTTCTGCTGGAAAAGTCTTAAAGGTTAGAACCTCAAGACCGGAACGAGCGGCAGCTTGAGCAATCATGTCTCCCGAAGAGATAATTCCTTCACCACCCTCACCACCAATGCGTATTATTAAGTCTTTAGCTAGTGCCACCTTTCTATCACCTCATATAATCATAATTCTGTTATTCTATACGATCAGAAACAATTTATTCAGCTGCTGTACTTGCCATTCACTTTACCGTGGGCTTTGCCAACCAAAGAATTTCCCAATCAAAATTCCTAGACAAAAGGCAATTTCAGCAAAACGCTTAGTTTAATAGAACTAGGAGCTATCCTCAAACATCTTTTTTACATAAAACAAAAAAGATTGATGGAAAAACCCCGCGTAAGATCAAAATACCACCTCAATGCCAACTCTCCAGGCATAATCTGGCTTGCTAAAATATATTTTAGCAATAAATATGGCTTTGGGTAGCCAATGATGAGAAAGGAGCATTAGCCATCGAACAATTCAGAGTAAGAATACTTGCTTATACAACCCCTTTAATTGCACTTCCTAGGTCTGCTGGTGACTGAACAACGATTATACCACTTTCAGCCATGGCTTTCATCTTTTCATCAGCGGTTCCTTTACCGCCAGAGATAATGGCACCTGCGTGGCCCATACGCCTACCAGCCGGTGCCGTCTGTCCGGCAATAAAGCCTACAACTGGCTTATTAATATTATCTTCGATGAACTTAGCAGCATCTTCTTCAGCCGAACCTCCAATCTCGCCAATCATGCAGATAACTTCCGTTTGGTCATCATCATTAAATAATTTTATTGCATCAATAAAGCTAGTCCCGTTGACTGGGTCACCGCCTATTCCTATTACCGTGCTTTGCCCTATCCCAAGAACTCCCAATTGACCTACAGTTTCGTAGGTGAGCGTTCCTGATCGTGAAACAACGCCAACATTCCCCGGTTTGTGTATATGACCAGGCATAATGCCTATTTTCGCTTGCCCGGGAGTAATAACACCAGGACAGTTAGGGCCTATCAGACGTGTACACTTGTCCTTTAAATAACGTTTGATTTTTATCATATCAAGAACAGGTATTCCTTCAGTAATGCAAACAACTAGTTTGATGCCAGCCTCTGCAGCTTCAAAAATGGCATCCGCCGCAAATGGAGGAGGAACAAAAATCATGGTTGCATCGGCATCCGTAGCATCTACAGCATTTTTTACCGTATTAAACACAGGTATGCCTTCAACATTTTGCCCCTCCTTGCCCGGGGTTACACCCCCAACCACATTCGTCCCATAATCGCGACAGCTAAGGGCATGGAATGATCCTTCCTTACCTGTTATTCCTTGTACAATCAGTTTTGTGTCATTGCTGACGAGGACACTCATTCTTTCCGATCCTTTTTTTTACTGGGTCGGCCTTGCCTACCACATATTCCCAGGTTTGATTATTGTATAAAAATAAACCGTATAACTTTAGCTTCTAGCTAAGCGCTGCAACGACCTTTTCAGCGCCATCCCGCATACCACTTGCGATGGTAAAATCAAATCCACTTTCTTCTAGTATGCGATTTCCATCTTCAACGTTTGTACCCTCCATGCGAATTACTACAGGAACCATAACTTTTTGCTTTCTAGCCGCGTTAACAACTCCAGTCGCAAGACGATCACAACGCAATATACCGCCGAAAATGTTGATAAAAATCCCTTTGACATTATCGTCAGCAAGGATAATTCGAAAAGCATTTTCAATCTGCTCTTCACTTGCACCTCCACCAACATCTAAAAAGTTCGCCGGTTCCCCGCCAGATAACTTGATGATATCCATAGTTGCCATTGCTAACCCGGCACCATTAACCATACATCCAATATTGCCATCAAGCTTAATATAGTTTAGATCATACCTGCTAGCCTCAATCTCCAGTTCTTCTTCTTCATGCAGATCACGATATTCAACAACATCTTTGTGGCGAAACATTGCGTTATCATCAAAGTTCATTTTGCAATCTAAGGCAATCACTTTGTTTTCTGTTGTAATCACAAGAGGATTAATCTCTGCTAGGGAACAATCGTTAGCTTCAAAGGTTCTATAAAGCTTCATAATGAATGAAACTGCTTCCCTAATGCATTCGGATGGCAGGTTAAGAAAAAATGCAAGTGCGCGGGCTTGGGCAGGCATAATACCAATTACAGGGTCAACCCACTCTTTCATTATCTTTTCTGGTGTTTCCTCTGCCACTTCCTCAATCTCCATTCCACCTTCTTCGGATACCATTATGCAAGCCTTAGACTTTTCACGATCTAGCACAATCCCTATATATAGCTCACGGGAAATATCCATCCCTTCTTCAACTAGAACAGTACGTACCACTTGCCCTTTCTCATCTGTTTGATGTGTTACAAGGGTCATCCCCATGATTGACTGAAAAGCCTTTTCAGCCTCTTCTATCGAGGTAGTTACTTTTACTCCCCCACCCTTACCCCGACCACCAGCGTGGATTTGCGCCTTAACAACAACAGGAAGTCCAAGTTCATTTACAATGCCTTCAATGCTATTAACTTTCTCATCAACAACGTGACCCCGTGGTATTGGAACACCAAACTGATGCAAGATCTCTTTTGCCTGAAACTCATGTATTTTCATAATGATAGCGTATTATTGTGGTTCTTTTTTTGTTAGGAACTGTAACTTATAGCATAGGTTAATTAAACAGTCAAAAAATATCTAAGTGATCAACTTTAATCTTTTCCCGTCATATCCAGTTTCGAATGAACTTGTGATTGTCAGTTATCACTGTGAGTCAGTTCCTGCCGGTTACACCACACGATTTCTATATTAAGGAAACTTTAGTTACAGTCTAGTGGGTTTAATCTTCCCAGGTATGGTAAGTTCTTTACCAAATCAGAAATCCTAAATTAGTGTATTTCTTTGTTGCTGATATGAAATAAAAGAAATGGCACCCATAAAGGTTAATCTCACCACCATAACTAGTATTGTTTTAACAACTGCCAATAAACGCCCATGTGCTCCATGGCCGAATAAAACCATTTGGCATAATATTTGCGAATTATCACCAAACGAATGGGAAAAATAACTCTAGACTATTTCTAACAAATGTTTTAAGTTTGACGAGCTTTTCGTGTTGCTAACGCTGCGGGGCAATAAGGTATTACATTTGCTTCACTTTGGGCATGCACAGATAACAGTTTCTCGTATTAAATGTTATTTATTGGAGCATTTGAAATGGCGCAATCTCACGTTGAACACCATTGGGAATACAGTTACTACCCATTGATACTAGCTGCTGGAATCTTTTTTGCGGTGCCATTGGCGTTCGCTTCGATGTTTCAATATGAAAATGGATTAATGGCTGCAATCTTCGCCGGTATCGGTGTTCCACTGATAGTTATTGGCATTGCTGGGTGGACGGCAGAAGGCATCTCTGACAAACAAGGACAAGGATATGCGGTTAGTGGCATACCCATTTTCATAGTGTCAGAGGCGATGATATTCCTTTGTCTTTTTATATCTTATTGGATGCTTCGTCTTAGTGCTCCAGAATGGCCACCTGAAGGGTCACCTGAGATTGGCGTTGGACTCCCAATCATTATGACATTTGTTCTGGTGGCTTCTTCGTTCACCTATCATTTTGGTGAGATAAAAATGGAAGCTGAAGATGGATCAGGGTTTATAAAATGGCTAATTATATCAATGGTGCTGGGCACAGTTTTTTTATTGATGACTGGGTATGAATATAACCATTTATTAAGTCAGGGCTTTGGGTGGGGCACTAACGCAAAAAGTACTGCATTCTACTCCATAACCGGGTTTCACGCATCCCATGTGTTAGTCGGGTTATGTATTTTCCTTACTGTTTTAATTCCTGCATTTGCTGGGAATATAAATCAAACGTTTGTCAAATCAGCTGGGATTTACTGGCATTTTGTGGACATAGTGTGGTTCTTTGTCGTAAGCCAAATTTATCTCTGGTAATAACTTAACTAAGGTAAAGATGTTTGCCATTAGAATGTTTATAACCTCTATCCCTGTGGCTGTTGTAATAATTGTTATAACGTGCAGGTTGGCAGAAGCATCTTACAAACCCACTGAATCAGATATAGACCCAGGGATTCTAGCCGTAGATGAAGAAAAAGCTTTAGGTTATAGATTCAACCGGCAGACTGGATTTATCAATGATAGCGGTATGCCATTTAGGTTAGGTGACCTAAAGGGAAAATCAGCAATCTTAGTATTTTCATATTACACTTGTGATGGAGCATGCCCTGCTTTCAACGCTGACCTGGGTCGGCTTCTACTGGCCGTAGATAGTCTTGGCAGGGTCGAGTTAGGCAAAGACTACAAGGTGGTGACTTTGTCATTCGATAAAAATGATGGGGTTAAAACCGCTAACGATTTTCGAAAGACCCTTAACTTTCCATCAAAGCTAAACGATAACTGGATTTTAGGGGTATTCGAAAAACCAGAACAAATAAAACCTTTTATGTCAGATATTAGCTATAGATTTTTTTGGTCTGCGCAAGACAATATGTTTTTACATCCCAACGCATTTTTCTTTCTTTCACCGGAGGGAAGAATTGTACGTATACTGCACAATACAACTGCAGATTCCAAAGATATGGAACTTGCCCTAGTAGACACAATGTTCAATAGACTTAAGCCTTCCCAGATTATCACTATGGCTATTAGTTTTTGCTACAGCTATAACTATAAGGAAGGTAAGTACGGATTAAATTATCCACTATTTTTCGCTATGGGTTCGTTGCTAACTGGACTGGGAGCACTTGGGATAGGTCTCTTCCACTTTATAAAAAGAGGTAAATCTAAGGAGATGTCAACATGATAAATCGGGTACTACTCTTAGCCGCAATCGTCGGTATTATTGTTTTCGGGGTTTTGCCCGTTGGAGCCGAAGACGAGGTGAAAAGAGCATTTACCGATCATACGGAAGAGTTTCATAAAGTGTGGGTTCATTTGTTATGGGATATTGGAATTATAGGTGGTATTTTTTTAATATTAAGCATCTATTTTATGTTTGCTTACCGCCGAAAACGGGATGACCAGATCGGTAATGGGCCTAAATTTACGACCATGGGAATGATCCTTGGTTGGGCTCTAATACCAAGCTTTATATTTATGGCTGATGATTTTTATTTGTCTGCTCAAGGGTGGAAACTCTGGATAGACCAACGAACAGTACCAGAAAATGCCATGGAAGTAGAGGTAACAGGTCAAATGTGGGGCTGGGAATTCGAGTATGAAAACGGAGCCATATCTGATAACGATGAGGGTCTTGTCGTGCCAGAGGGAAGGCCTGTGGTTTTACGAATGAAAAGTGACGATGTCGTCCACTCCTTTTTCATCCCACGATACAGGATAAAGGAGGACCTTATGCCTGGTAGGGTAACCTACTTGTGGTTCTATCCAAAAGACAAAGGAGAACATGTTTTTACCTGCACAGAGTTCTGTGGCACAAACCATTCTGAAATGTGGGGAAAAGTTAAGGTGGTATCGCAAGAAGAATTTGATGAATGGTCTGAGAAAAATAAAGGCTGAGTTCCATATAAAACTTATAAGAAACAAAACTGTTTGATTATTGAATACAGGTAGTGAGGAATGGAGATGATTAAAGAATGGCTGTTTACAACCGATCATAAAAGGGTTGGAATCCTTTATCTCGTAGGGTCACTGGCAGCTTTTGCAGTTGCGGGAATAGTGGCGCTGCTTATTCGTTGGGAACTAACTGGCATAGGGGAAACTATAGGTGGTGTAGGCCCTGATGATTACAATTTTTGGCTGTACTTCCATGGTGCAGCAATGATTTTAGCTTTTTTAATACCAGGGCTTACCGGGTTTTTGGCTAACTATCTGGTTCCACTAATGATTGGTGCCCACGATGTAGCATTTCCGCGTGTCAACGCATTTTCCGTATGGTTGTTCTGGTTTGCTATTGTTATAGCACTACTCTCGTTCGTAATCCCTGATCCCCCAGACATTATGTGGACTGGCTATCCTCCTTATTCCTCAGAGTTTTCACCTGGAAATACAGCATTCTATGTTTTCACTGTGCACCTGATTGGATTTTCATCAATCCTTGGTGCAGTAAACTTCCTTTGTACGGTAATTTATATGCGCGCACCCGGCATGAAATGGAACCAGCTTAATTTTTTCGTCTGGACAATCCTAGGGGCATTTGTAATCCAGCTAATTTTTGTCCCCGTGCTGGCCTCATCAGTAACTCTACTTCTTACAGACAAATACTTTGGCACAGCATTTTTTGTCCCTGCTAATGGTGGCGATGTTCTTCTTTACCAGAACTTGTTTTGGTTTTACTCACACCCCGCTGTTTATGTCATTCTGCTTCCTGCTGTTGGTGTCATGATGGAGATCATTTCTAACATGAGCAAAAACCCAATTTTCAATTACAAAGCAGCGGTCTATGGAGGAGTATGGGGAGTAGTAGTGCTTGGATCTGATGTGTGGGTACACCATCTATACACATCCGGTTTGGCCGACTGGATAAGGATAGGGATGATGGTTACTACACTAATAATAAGCATACCAATTGGGTTGCTAATAATTAGCCTTGTAGGAACTTTGTTCAGGGGGTCAATCAAGTATTCGACCGGCATGCTATATGCCACATCCAACTTATTTTTAATACTAGTAGGTGGGCTAACCGGGATTCCGTTAGCCATGACTTCACTCACTCTGCATCTGGCGGAAACATATTTTGTCATGGCTCACTTCCACTTTATCATGGGAATTATGGCCACTTTTGCCGTTTTCGCAGGGATTTATCACTGGTTCCCAAAAATGACAGGGAGAATGTACAGCGAGAAGTTAGGCGTGATTGGGTTTGTGCTTAATTTTGTTGGTGTTAACCTGACTTTTTGGCCACTATTCTACATTGGCTTTCTCGGAATGCCGAGGCGCTACTACGATTACGCAATGTTTCCTGAGTTCGAGCCGTTTCAGGTAATGGCAACCGTTGGGGCAATCGTCGTCGCTGTGAGCATGGCATTAAACTTCTACAACTGGATTGTTAGCGCCATCTTTGGTGAAAAGGCTCCAGAAAATCCATGGGGGTCAAATTCACTTGAGTGGACACATTGTCAATCACCTCCAGGACCAGGAAATTTCCCAAAACTTCCCAAAGTGAGCAGCAAGTGGCATCCCCACGAGTACAAGCCACAGGTGATTGAGTGGGTATAAAAAAGGATGGAGCCGAACCAAATAACTTTGTGGAATTTTATTTTTCAGTGCTACGTATGACTATGGATTGATTAACACAACCTGGATCGTTCTCTATGATCAAGCTTTTATTGGTATTGTCGATTTTTTTTTCGTACGTTCTCATGGTTGCTGGCAATGTAGTCACCACAACTGGATCTGGGCTTGACTGTCCTGATTGGCCACTTTGTTATGGCTCCGTTACACCTCCTTTAAAACTTGGAATCTGGCTAGAGTGGGGACATAGGTTGCTAGGTGGTGCAACTGGAATTCTTATACTATTTTCCACAATTCTTGCTTGGGTAAAATCAGATTCTAAACGGGTAAAGCTGTTTACATTCACTGCGCTTTGCCTACTTGGTATTGGAGCAGCTTTTGGGGGAATTATCGTTTTAATTGAAGCACCACTTTTAGAAGGACCATTACACTTAGCGGTTATTTCTTTTCATATAATTTTAGCCACTTTAATTTTTTCTATACTAATTTTAGCTCTCAGGAGTTTATCAAGTACCACAAGTAGAAACATGCCTACTTTCTACTTTCACTTACTAGGGCTTATTTCTCTACAGATTGTCTTGGGCATATTTGTAAAGTACACTGAATCTTCTTTGGCATGCGGCACTGACTTCCCGCTTTGCCAAGGGTTGCTACTCCCAAACATGGACAGCCTTGAGATAACTCTACATTTTTTCCACCGCGTTATAGCCTTAGCCATCTTGCTTTATATTACTCTTCATCTAGTGCGCTCAATAACCACTGGCAAAGACTTAGGAAATGCATGGACCATTTTTACCTTAGTAATTTTTCAAGGAACAGTAGGTGCTTTCGTAGTTTGGAGTAACATGTATTTACCCTATGTCGTTTTGCATGGAGCAACCGGATTTTTCATTCTAGGGTGGACTGTGTATAAGTCTTCCCCTTTTATTCTTAAATTAACGGCGTAATACAGAAAACCAAATTTTCCCAAGAGAAGGAAAATGGAAAGGAAAAAACTTTGAACCCAAGGTTTTTATTTGCTCTCCTAACGGTAACCAAACCAACCGTAACAGCTTTGGTCCTTGTAGCCGCGGTTAGCGGGATGTACATAGCCAATGGAGCACTTTCGCATTTTAATCTTATATTTTGTGCCCTGATATCTATTGGTACAGCATCCGCCGGAGCAGCCGCACTTAATAACTACATTGACCGCGATATTGACCTCATTATGGCCAGAACCGCTGGTAGGGTTCTCCCTTCTAAGATGTTAGAGCCTATCACGGTTTTTTGGTATGGTATGGCTCTTTGTTTCATATCTTTGTCAGTGGCTTTATTGTTTATAAACGCATTAACGGCCATGCTAACAGCGCTAACAATTTTTATATATGTAGTTCTATATACAATGCTAACAAAAAGAAAAACACCTATTGCTACTTTCATTGGCGGGGTAGGAGGAGCATTGCCACCAGTTTTAGGCTACACAGCAATAGCAAACAGAATCGACGAGCAATCCATTACTCTCTTCCTCATCATTTATACATGGCAACATCCCCATTTTTGGTCAGTGGCGTTAAAGTATATAGAGGAGTATCGTACTGCCGAAGTATTAAACCTACCTGTCGTTTGCGGAGTTGCAAAGACTAAGAACCAAATAACCATTTGGTCGATCCTTATGGCAGTAACTGCCATTTTACCTTATGCCTTAGGAATGGCAGGCTTTTATTACATTATTTGCGCTATAATATTGGCCACTATACATATAGGTATGGCTGTTCGGTTTCAAGTTTCGGGTTTGTCAGTGGACATGCGATTATTTTACTTTTCCATAATCCACCTGCCAGTTTTGTACGGCATAATGATTCTCGATAAGCTATAGATTGTTGTTATGAAGTTTGGATAAAAGTGTTGCAGATGACAAAAAAAAAGGGCTTCATGGTTAGCCAAAAGATTTTAGTTATTTTTTTAATTTTGGTTGTTGTTTCAATTTTCTCAAGTCTTCTTGTAAAGGGGGTTTTCTTTGGTGGGCTTGGCGCAAAAATGTAACATAACAGTTCAATTCATTTTGCTGAAACTCAATAATTTTTGAAGTGATTAAAACTGATCAAACCAACTCCAGTTTACATCCCGGTTGCCCGCACTAGGGACTAACTTGATTGGCTAATGATTGAACGAAGCGAATCTTTAAAAATCTTTGATGTTTTTTCGATAGTGAAATCATTAGCCCGGCGATTTTGAGAGTCGATAACAGATTGTCTTAACTTTTTATCTGTCATCAATATTCCTAGTAACTCAGATATTTCATGGTGGTTCACCCTTCCCAACAGTATCCCTGCATAATCCAAAGTCTCGCGTACGGCTCCTTCGGCTAATGCCACCACAGGTATCTCATGCCGCATGGCTTCGATTAAAGGAATACAAAACCCTTCATGGCGGCTTAAGCAAAGGAATATATCAGCCAAGTTAAAGTATTCGACAAGTTCTTCATCGTTTACAAACCCTGTAAAAACAACATCTGGCACCTCGAGCCGTTCAACAAGATCTGTTAGTGATTCAAAGTACAGACCTGAGTAATCTCCTCCACCCAAAAGAATGAGACGTGAATTGTCATCCACATATTTCTTATAGAAATGGAATACTTTTATCAGGTCATCATGGCCCTTGTGCGGAACTATTCTTCCTAAGAAAATAATATTTGTTTTGCCATCATTTAGGCCAGAACATGTTTCTTGCTTACCTTCTACAAGCTTTTTATTATCAAAGTTCAGCACAGGGGGAACAACAGATACTGAGCTAAACCCCATATTATTTAGCTCATTCGCATTGAATTGCGAGACACCCCAAGCACCTTTAACTGCCTTGGCAAAAGGCTTTAACTGTTCCTTTCCCCACACACAATGTTTGGTGGCCTCACCATCGTATTCCGCAAAGTATTTGGCAGGAGTAACATTGTGGTACATCAAAATAATCCTATTGCAGTTCTCCAAGATAAAGTGATTCACCTGAGAACCAGTTGAGTAGTGATAGATAACCCACGGGTTGTCCAGATTTGAAAACTCAGCATAGTGTATTGCATCAAGCCGTGAGTCTGTTGTTTCGGCAAATATCTTTGACTCATAACCCCATGAATGTAGAAGTTGTCGTATCTGTGTAGCACAATTGCCTATGCCATCACCATACGCATAGTTGGGTAGCATTTGATGAATTAGAGTCAAAACACTAGCTCCGTGCAAGATTTCAATAGATTCCCAAATCGATCACATATCACATCCCAGCCAAAATTAGCTTTGACGTACTCCTCACCTTTTTGCCCCATCAAGGTGGCAAGTTCAGGATTATTTACTAACAAGTTCACTGCTTCATAAAATTCTGGAAAGTTGTCAAATGTCAGTCCACCTCCAGAGTCATGAACATGCTCCCGGGTCGGCTCGCAGGCATTGTGTACTAACACTGGTCTACCACAAAGCCAAGACTCCATAATTACTAACGAAAAACTTTCCATTAGTGATGGCTGACAAAGCAAAGTGGATGCAGCTATGGCATCACGTTTTTCCTCAAGAGATACAAACCCTAGGTCATCAATGTAGCCAATTTCATCCTTGGGAATTTCTATGTCTTGAGGACCAATAAGTATCAAACGTAGGGATGATGATGGGTTAATTTTCCTGTAACGTCTGAAATATTCAATAAGGGTGGGCGTGTTCTTTCCGGGATCACGTCTTCCCACATATAGAATAAACGGTGTATCGTTTAACCTCATTTTAGCTCTAAACCGCTGACCATCTGCTCCTAGCACAGGGTCAACTCCTTCTGCCATTAATATCGACTCAGTTGTGGGAAGGCCTCTGTAAATTGTTTTCGCCAATCGCATCTCAGCGCGGGAGTTGAAGAGTACACCATTTACTCTTTGAAACATTTTCCTCGTGACAGTCATTTTGGCGTACCCCTCATCATGCAAGCAAGGAACAAGAAAAGATTTTTCCGGAGCAATCTTGCTGCCGTTTAACGATGTACCAAAAAGATATGGAATAAAAAAATACACATAATCGTTTTTATGTTCAGCCATAAACTGGTACATTGCATCGGAGTTTACTGCGTTGTGGGAATAGTCTTCTTCTTCTTCTAAAGAGAGTTCCTCTCCATTGATTATTCTTTCATTTACTGGCACAAAGATGTCTGTATCGGTTTTACGGGGAACAAACCTGCGGACTACAACGTTATTTTCAATATATTCACCTGGGTCATGATAAGGATGGTTCCAGTTAGTAGAAAGATCTTTTAATGTGGTAGTTAGCACCTCAACCTCAAAGCCACGCGAAACCAAGTTCTCAGCTAACCTACGGCATTGGGTCTCCGCCCCACCACCAATCTGTGATCCATAGAAGGGTATTACAAAGGCTACTTTCATAGTCAACCCTTTGTTTTTTTCATTATTTTCCGCTCACCGTTAACCTCCCAGTAATGCGGAGGCCTAAAAACACCTACATCTTTAATGTTGGATCGGATGGAGAACTCATACAATTGGTCATGATAGTCCCAAGGATGTCCATCCCTTGCATGGGTAGCAACAGAAATGGTATAGCTATCCTCTACCAAATCCAGTCTCTCAATATTCATGGTCACGCTACCATGTCCTTCAATATAATTAAGGTCTAACTTTTCAATATCGGTGTTGGTTCCGTAGCAAAAAGATCCATCCTGTTTATACACTGCTACTCCAAAAACCGGTTCCTCTACTCGTAAGTTAGCCACGTATTCCATTGTAATAGATATGGAGTCGCCAGTTTGAAACACTAGCCGCTCCTCGCCGGTTGATCCTTTCAATACTACGTTGGTTATCTCTACCTCCTTCGAACCCCATCGCTTAACCTGACCAGACTCAGCTTTACTATCCTTACCCGGTTTATTTTCAGAACGCTCTATGTTTATTTTTAACTTATTCTCCTCTTCTGCAACATCTAAAAAGTAAGAGTCTATGACCTTACGGGGCGACCCAACATCTTTAATTGAACCTGACTCCAGCCAAACCACTCTGTCGCACAGTCGCTCTACATCGCTCATAGAGTGGGTCACAAAAACAATGGTCTTACCAGCCTTTTTAAAGGCATTAATACGGTCCTTGCACTTATGACTGAACGATTCATCGCCCACTGCCAAAACCTCGTCCACCAGTAAGATGTCAGGACTGGAATGGATAGCAACTGAAAAACCTAACCGCATAAACATGCCAGAGGAGTACGTCCTTACTGGGTTATCAATAAACTTCTCCAGTTCAGCAAAAGAGACAATTTCATCAAACTTCTCCAGAATTTGCTTTCTTGACATTCCTAAGATAGAAGCGTTTATAAAAACATTTTCGCGGCCTGAGAAATCAGGATGAAATCCTGCGCCAAGCTCTATTAGAGCCGACACTCGTCCTACTACATCCATGCTACCTTTGTCCGGCTTGTAGATCCCAGCCATTATTTTGAGCAGAGTAGATTTTCCAGAGCCATTGCGACCAATAATACCAAGCATTTCACCTTCTGGAATAACAAAACTTATATTGGTGAGAGCATTAAACCGATTATCTCCATCGTCAGAAGATTTATTCCTACTGCTCAACAGTCCTAGCAAGGAACTCTTTATAGTGGTGTAGTTACTTTTCAAAGTAACTCTTCGAAAACTTTTGTTAATGCGATTTAACGTAATTGCGTTCATGATTCAAATGCAACCAACCATTTTAACTGCTAATAAAATCTAGATTGTACCTGGTTACAACCAGGTTGCAATAACGCAAGCCTTATGCAAACCATATTAAATTTTAACTAGCTAGTTGAAGGAATAGCCTTTTCAACTCCTCTTATTCTCTATTACTGCCATAGTGGCACGATGAATTACACCAAAAGATTCCCCTTGACTCTCTGACAGTTTCTTTACCGAGTCGAACTCTGGCATGGATCGAGTAGTCCCGTTTGGCAAAACTGCAGTTTTGATCTTAACTAATCCATATTTTGTTTTTACACTATCGCTCATTCTAGGCAAATAAACACGCGAGACTTCTCTGCGTCGTAAACCAATAGTAGTTGTGTTTTCAAGGAGTAAAGATTCGAGTACTGATCTATGGGTGACGTTACATAAAACTGTAACTATAAAACCTGGCCTCCCCTTTTTCATTTGTGTTGGTGTAACGGTAACATCCAACGCCCCAGATGTCAGAAGCTTTTCAGTTATAACTGGAAACACTTGTGGACTCATATCATCAATATTAGTAACAAGCTCTATAAGCCTCTCTTCAAAATGTGATTTTGTCTTCGGCATATCACCAATGAAGACTCGCATAATGTTGGCCTGGTTTTCAAAATCGTACCCACCAGATCCATTTCCAATTGTTCGGTAGTTCATTAAAGGGCGCTCACCAAAACCTTCGCAGAAGGACTTTAATATTAGAGCACCAGTTGGGGTAGTCAATTCCTTCTTTGGTCCGTAAGCATAGTTTGGAATTCCTTTCAACAACTCTGCTGTTACTGGTGTTGGTACAGGCAAAACACCGTGGGAAGTTTTGACAACACCCGACCCAGTGTTAACCTCTGAGGAGAATGCGCGCTCAATCCCAAGTGCCGTAAACCCCACTACTGTTCCCACAATGTCTATTATTGAGTCCACTGCCCCCACTTCGTGAAAATGCACTTTTTCCAGTGGAATAGAATGTGTTTTTGATTCAGCTTCGCCAAGAATTGTAAACATTTCAATGGATTTTTCTCGGATACTCTTTTCTAGCCCACTGTTATTAATAATTTCCACAATATCAATTAAGTTTCGCTGTGGTTGCGTCACTGTTTTCGTAAGTGTAACAGTTACCTTTGCAGCACTAATCCCAGCTTTAACTGCCTGCTTTGAAGTGATTTTGTAGCCAGTAAGTCCAAGTTTCTTGATCTCTGACTTTAGCAATCGCAAAGGAAGGCCAGCGTCCACCATAGCCCCTAAGGTCATATCACCGCTTATGCCCATGAAACAATCAAAATATATGGTTTTCATTTGTCATGTCCAGTTGCATTTATTGCAGTGGAAAATTATTTGTTTTACTCACGTTTCTTTTTGAGGTTTTCTGGCAAAGCATTGATTTTATGTGCCAATGCTCCTGCTCCAAAACCGTTATCTATATTCATCACCGCTACTCCAGTAGCACATGAATTGAGCATTGATAGCAGGGCAGCAACCCCACCGAAGGCTGCACCGTATCCGATAGAAGTTGGCACAGCCACAACAGGTCGATCAACCAACCCACCGACCACAGATGCCAACGCCCCATCCATGCCTGCAACAACCACAATCACACGGGCTTCTTTAAAAGAGTCAATATGATGAAATAATCGATGAATACCTGCCACCCCAACATCGTAAAGACTATTCACTTCAGAACCCATAATTGAAGCAGTTACAGCGGCTTCTTCGGCTACTGGAATATCAGATGTTCCAGCAGAAACTATTAACACCGAACCGATTTTCTCATTTCTGCTTGAATCGATAGTAATGGTTCTACTACGCTCATGAAACTTTGCTTTCTCTGAAAGTTTACTAATTCTGCCAAAAACCTCTCTTGTTGCCCTAGTAGCCAACACAGGGGTACCATAATCTATTAACCGTTTAATAAT
Source organism: Nitrospinaceae bacterium UBA7883 (assembly GCA_002500605.1). GTDB lineage: Bacteria > Nitrospinota_A > UBA7883 > UBA7883 > UBA7883 > UBA7883. Next base: position 51,106 of record DLRR01000002.1, read on the forward strand.
GGCTTCTACATCTTGATCACTCTTTCCCTCGCAATAAACTACTTCAGGGAATCCTTGGCGTATTGAGCGGTGGTGATCTAAATGCGCAAATCCCAAGTCTTCGGTCGGAAAAAATTTAAGCCTTTCAATTGCTTCTTCCGGATTTATTTTCTTCTCGAATAACATCCGGACAATTTCTTCTATCTTATCCGTTGGCAATATCCAATCTCCATAACATGAACCATTGTTACCTTTTATAGTTTAGGCTAAATTCTTCTTTTAGTGTTCTACCCATAAGGTCGATCACTGCTTGTTTAGGAGGCTTGTTTTCATACAAAGTTTTATAAACCTCCAATGTGATTGGCATTTTAACTGCGTGGCGTTTGGCTAAATTATGTAAAGAAAGAGATGTTGTCACACCTTCAGCCACAGCTTTCATCGAATCTAGGATATTGCTGAGTTTCTCTCCTTCCCCAAGACGTAATCCTACAGTTCTATTTCGAGAAAGGTTACTCCCGCATGTTAGAAAGAGGTCTCCCATCCCGGATAAACCTGTAAACGTCCGTTCAAGAGCACCCATTGCTACACCAAGTCTAGTCATTTCCATAAGTCCTCGCGTCATTAGTGCAGCCCTAGTATTGTGGGCAAATCCCATTCCATCGCTAATTCCAGCAGCTATGGCAATAACGTTTTTAACGGCTCCTCCAATCTCTACCCCTATCAAATCATGGTGAGTGTATAGCCTAAAGAATGGCTTTGACATAATCTTTTGTACTTTCCTAGCTGACTCAGGGAGTCGCGAAGCTACTGTTGCGGCAGAAGGAGCTTTTCCCACAAGTTCACTTGCAAAGGTAGGCCCAGAAAGCACACAGCATTTTTTTGCAACTTCCTCTGGAAATGTTTCGTCAATGATATCTGACGCCAAAGATAGGGTTTTATTTTCGATCCCTTTGGTAGCTGAAACTAAAATTGTTTCCGGTTCAACCAAACCAGAGAGCTTTTGTATTGTGGCACGCATGTACTGTGCAGGAACAGCTATTATCATTATCTTAGCATTTCGAGCACATTGGGCCATATCCGAGACAGCACGGATATTTTTTGATAGTGGTACGCCTGGCAAGTACACAGTATTTTCATGACCATTGTTCACTCCGCCTATAACCTCATCCTCCAGAGCCCAAATCACCACATCATCACCTTGCGAAGCCATGGAGCAAGCAAGGGCTGTGCCCCATGCTCCAGCTCCAATTACAGATAGCTCACTCACTACAATTATTATCTCCTGCACCAGTTAGGATTTAATGTAACATTATACGTTGCATCGAGCCATGTTGTTATATGATAAAATCCAAAAGCTTGGGGTGAAAAAATGGACAGAGTTGGAATAACGACAACAATACCAGCAGAGATTATATTCGCTGCAAACAAAACAGTGGTGGATTTAAACAATTTATTTATAACCGGTTTAGGGTCCTCCGGATATATTGAAGAAGCAGAGGTGGATGGGTTTCCTCGCACGACATGCGGCTGGATAAAGGGGATGTACTCTGCCTGTTTAGACCACGGAATACAAACTGTGGTAGCTGTGACTCAAGGCGATTGCTCCAATACCCACTCGCTGATGGAAATTTTAAAGAGCAAGGGTGTGGAAACTGCACCTTTCGATTACCCGCTTAGTCGCGACATAAAAATGATGAAAGCCTCCTTGCTGCGCCTTGCCAACTTTTTTGAAATCAATATAGATAAAGCAGAACACTGGAGAGAAAAACTAAACATAGCGAGAGAAAAGTTATGGCGTATCGACAAAATGACTTGGAAAGATGGCGTTGTAAGTGGATTTGAGAACCACCTTTTACAAGTCTCAGCATCTGATTTTGAGTCTGACCCAGACGCTTTCGAAAAGAAACTAGATTCCTTTATCGAGGAGGCATCGCTTAGAAAGCCTATCCATTTTCCAGTTAGACTCGGCATGATCGGCGTTCCGACCATCATAGAAGGGCTGTATGAGTTCGCTGAGCAGCATCAAGCAAGATTTTTGTTCAATGAAACACAAAGGCAGTTCACTATGCCTAATGGAGGCAGCAATCTTGCTGAACAGTATTTAAGGTATACATACCCTTACGACATCTGCCCAAGAATTACAGATATTAATGAGCAAGTTAAACTGCGGCAATTGGATGGTATTGTTCATTACGTCCAATCATTTTGTCATATGCAGATGGAAGATCTACTATTTAGAGAACGCCTGGACATGCCAATCCTTACCATAGAGGGAGATACTCCTGGACCAATCGATGCCAGAACAAAAATCAGAATGGAGAGTTTTATTCAAATGATTCAACAGCAAAAAGCAGCCTTGGTATGAGCAGTGTGACCAGATGTGGTGTAGATGCTGGATCACGGGAAGTTAAACTGGCTTTCTTTACTGGAAAGAGTCTGGTGTTTAGCGGCAGTGTCGACACAGTGGAATTTTACACTAAATGCCGCAATGGTGGAGAAAGCCTAGACATCACAAGACTAGATCAGTTCAAAGAAGCCCCTCCCGTAAAACGGATAGTTACTACCGGGTATGGTCGAAATAAAATTAATATCATTGGTGGGTCGGCAATATCCGAAATAATGGCTCATGCTCGAGGCGCAATTTGGCAAACAGGGCTAACTGAATTTACTTTGGTGGATATTGGCGGACAGGATACCAAAGTTATCTCGGTAAGGGATGGTGCAGTAAAAGACTTCATAATGAACGATAAATGCGCCGCTGGTTCGGGTAGATATTTGGAAAACATCGCAAGGGTATTAAGTGTATCACTAGAAAAGCTTTCCACGTTCAGCGAAGATTCTGCTACACTTTCCAGTACTTGTGCCATTTTTGGTGAGTCAGAAGTGATCGGTCTAATATCCGAAGGTGTAGAAATAGAAAAAATATTAGCCGGAGCCAACCGCAGTGTGGTAATGAGACTATTACCAATGATAAAAAAGCAAAAGCCAGAACGTCTTGTGGTTACTGGTGGTGTGGCTAACAATGAAGCAATTATAAAAATGTTGGGAATTGAATTGAAGTTGGAGGTAACTGTTCCTCCTCTGCCACAGTTAAATGGTGCCATTGGCTGTTGCAGTTGTCCTGAATAAAGGATAATATTTTTCAAGCAGGAGTTTAATATGGTTGATTTTGCTGGCTTTAGTCATCTGTATGACTATCACAATCAAAGTAATAAGACGCTACTGTCGTTTATCACAGAAAACCCCCAGCCTCGTGCACTTAATATTTTTGCCCACATAATGGCAGCTGATAGGATGTGGCACAGCAGGCTGGAACTAGGCGTTGATGCACCTGAGCCAAAGCTTTGGCCAACTGGTAAGACACCCGAGATGCTTGCTGGTGAAATGGAAACCATGGCGAGTGGTTGGAAAGGGTATCTTTCCCAGTCAGATGTTAATCACTCAAGGGTAATTAATTACTTAAATATAAAGGGTGAACAGACCAGCAAGGAGGAGTACGAGATTTTGACAACATGCTTGTTTCATGGAGCGTACCACCGAGGGCAGATTGCAATGCTGACATCTCTCAGAAGTGCTGAAGGAGTCCAAGCCCCTGCAACAGATTATATATTCTTTCCACCAAAAAAGGATTAAGCAATATTAAAATTGAAGAAGTTCGTCGCTAATTATTACCCTCTTTGCTAGATAACTCTACATACTTCATGCGCAGGTCATAAAGGCTATGAGTTATTAGTTTACTTTCTTCAGTCGTAAGATTACCCTCGGACTTTTTCTCGAACATTTCAAGAATTTCAATGGTCTGTTTGGCCAGTTCAAGATTAATTGAAGTTTTTCCTGATACAGGATCTTGAAAACCACCCATATGGTGCACAGCGCTAGACGCCATTGAAAGAACAAAAGTGGAGAAATCTATTGGCGGTGCTTCCGCAGCAGGTTGACTTTGAACTTTTTCTTCTCGAGTAGTCGATCTTGGCTGGTCACTACTTTGTTCACTTTCTGAATGGGAATTATCACTACTATTCCTCAATTCGTTATTTGCATCATCAGCCGAGTTGTCCTCTCCTTCTTCGTTTTGGTGACGCTTATCACGAAAAACAAATGATTCTTTATCGTTTTCCTTAGCCATGTCGCAAAACTCCTCGGAGAAAATGTTACAGAAACTTGCTATACATCGTGTGCTATTTTCCCTTTGAACAAACCCTATTGCCCGGCTTTATCTCTACCGTGACCATTACATTCTATTCATCTGAAGCTGAAACATCTGGCAGATCTTTAACATCCTCTTGAAACAACTCAGCGGTTGTTGCTATGTCTGATTTACTTAGTTCTATTAGCCCTTCGCAAACCTCTTGTAAGGCAATATCCACGAGCTTCTTGTCTGTTGGATCTACAAGCGGATCTGCTCCACTCATCAATTGTCTTATTCTAATAGTGACTAGGTTGGCTACTACAAATTTTTTGGGATTTTTTTCCATTGCCTGACTTAACAGGGTAACATCAAACATAATTGTCTAAGCCTCGTTTCAAAGTATTGTTATAAATCTAGCAAACTCTATACTCGTGATTTTTCACTTCCCTCTTGACATTCTATACATAAAATGGAGTATGGCATAACTTCAAGACGTTTTTTTATTATTTTATCACCACACTCTGCACACATTCCGTATTCACCATTGTCTATACGGACTATTGCTTCATCAATATAGCTCAACTCGTCTTGGCAACGATTCTTCATCAAAAAAGTCATGGCCTGCCCATAGTCGGACTCTGCCACATCAACATCATCCCCATGGCGATTCATGGTCTCCTCTTTAATGTCGTTAGCCATATCGGAGTCTGCCCTAAGGAGAAAACTTCTTTTTTGAATTAATATCTTCTTCAGCCTAGAAAAATCCTCTTTTTTCATTACTAACAACTCTCCGACAAAAGATTTTTTAGCCTTCTCGCATTAAAATCAAATCATCAAGGCAAGGTGGCTAATAAATGGGGTTTGATAACCAAACATCTAACAAAAATAATTGGGCATTATAGGCAAATTGCATGTAACGATCAAGTGTTAACCAGTCAGGGTAAAAGTTTGATAATTAAAATAAAGCACATAACAAGTTGTTACCATAAAGGCCAAGTCAACGCATTCCCTAAACCGATTACACTTAAATTGGCTATTGGCGGTCAAACTTTGGTGAGGTTACATAGCCTTAAGATGCCTCGGTGAAGGCCCGTAGCTGTGACTATTGTCAGGGAAAATACCTTCCTTTACTTCACTTGCGTACTCGGCCACGGCTTCCGAAATTGTTGAGGAAAGCTGAGCATATTGCTTTACGAACTTAGGCTTAAAGTTGTTTTGAAGGCCAAGAAGATCATCCGTTACCATTATTTGACCATCGCAGTACTGGCCAGCACCAATGCCAATGGTAGGAATGCTAAGTTTTTCCGTTATCTTTTGTGCCACATCAACTGGTACACACTCGAGAACAAGCGCGAATATCCCACAATTTTCCAGGGCAAGTGCATCGTCCTCTAGTTTTTTTGCTGATTCTTCTTCCCTGCCCTGTATCTTAAAACCGCCTAGTTTATGAATAGATTGCGGCGTAAGCCCAATATGTCCCATCACAGGGATACCGCCAGCTAACATACTTTTGATCAGCTCTGTTATACCATCTCGTCCTTCTAGTTTAACGGCCTCAGCACCTTCACGTATTAACTTTGCAGCATTTTCGAGTGCTTTTTCTTCGCTCACGTGATAGGACATAAATGGCATGTCGGCCACCAAAAGAGCTCGCTTGATCCCTTTTCGTACCGCACGAGTATGGTAGGCAACATCCTCGATAGTTACCTTGAGGGTGTTATCATCACCCATAAAGGTCATACCGAGTGAATCACCCACTAAAACCAAATCTACTCCGACAGAGTCCACTAGTGCGGCAAGTGGGTAGTCATATGCGGTCAGGGCTGTTATTTTTTGGCCCTTTTGCTTCATCTTCTCAAGATGGTTTGTTGTTACTTTATTTTCCATTTTTTGATAACCAATAACAAAAATTTCCGTTGTGAAAACATTCACAACCACTTGAATTTAAGGAAAAATCCGGGTAAGGCCCACCACGGGCGTCGGGACAGATCAGGAGCAAGCAAGCTGTCTCCCGTCTTAAAAAGATGGCTATCCATTTTGTCTCCCGTCCCAGTCCACTCCTTACAGCAGATCCAAGCGGCAATAATTTGTGTACATGGTATCACAAAATAGTCTTACCGAAAACTTCATTCCGGTGAAATGACCGGAATGCTTATGTGTGAGCACATTGACAACTGTTAAAATCTTTCCGTTTACTTATATACGAAAGTTAGTTTAGCTAGCAACACGCTTGCAAGTCGGGTAGTTTTATTAAAACTCGAAATGATAAAAATATTACTAAAACTGAGTGGCAGGTGGATTGAAAAACTCCAGCCCAATCACATCTGAGCAGACTTTAACTGCAAGGCTTTCAAAATCCGTCTTGTTAGCTACGAAGTCAATATTGTTGGTGTTAATAATAAGTACTGGGCATTGGCGATAGTTAAAGAAAAATTCGTTAAAGGTTCTATTAACTTCAGAAAGATATTCTTCGGTTATTGTTTTCTCTATTTCTCTATCGCGTTTACGGATTCGCTTCATGAGGACCGATGTATCTGCTTGCAGATAAACAATAAGGTCTGGTGAGGGAATCTCCCTGATAAATTGTCGATAAATTTCTACATATATACGAAATTCATGTTCCGTAAGATTAAGCTTGGCAAAATTATAATCTCTCTCTATAACATAGTCGCAAAGAATAACCTTGTTGAATAAATCACCTTGCGATAGGCCTGATAACTGTTTATAGCGATTTACGAGAAAAAACATTTGTGCCTCAAAAGCATATTGTTTCTTGTTCTCATAAAAATTTGATAGGTATGGGTTGCTGTCTACTGGTTCATAAATAGGGTCTACGCCAAATCGCTCACCTAGCAAGCCGGTGAGACTGCTTTTACCAACACCAATAGGTCCTTCGATAGCAATGTAACGAACTGTCTCATTCATGAGACTATTCTACGTGTTTCCTGGCCATCTTTGGGAAGAGAATCAAGCAGCTCTTTTACGCTTTTTTCTAATGTTGGATGAACCACATCAGGGCTGATGTCACAGATTGGTTGCAAAACAAACCGCCTTTTATCTGCTTGCTTATGTGGTATGGTCAATTTCTCAGTGTTCATAATAATATCATCGTAGAAAATGATATCGATGTCTATTTCTCTTGCGCCCCATCGCTCACCCGGAACACGTCCTTGTTCTCTTTCTATCCGTTTTGCCATGGCAAGTGCTTCTTCCGGTGTTATGCCAACTTCTATTGCAATAGCCGTATTCACAAACCAGGGTTGGTCTGTTTTCCCCTGCGGCTCGGTCTTGTAAAAAGACCCTGCTTCAAAGGAGCAGTCGTCATTTTCGGCGACAATCTTTTTAATTGCACTCAAAATTGCATTTACAGGATCACCACCATTGGAACCTAGTGAAATATAAATCAACGGCATTATTTAACTACCATTTTCGTGTTTAAATCATCATGGCAAAGATGCACCTGTTGGCTAAAACCTGAACTTCACGTCTGATAGCCGCTTGGCTATCTCGTCCATAACTTTTCCCTCCTCTACCTCATTTTTAGCAGAAAAGGTAACAGAAAAGCGTACAAAACTCCCCGCATCATCCCATGGCACTGTCGATATAAGTTTTTCTTTGATCATCCATTGGCTGAAATCTTCCCCGCTACTAAAAACCTGGCCATCTTCAATTCCTTTTGGCGCCTTAACATACAAGTAAAATGTTCCGCTTGGCATTGAAGCTTCAAATCCAGCTGTTTTTAGGGCATTTACAAGAAGTTTTAGTCTACGTTCATACTTATGCCTGATCTGTTCGGTTATGCTTAGATTGTCCAAACCTGTAATCCCAGCTTTTTGAATGCCGATAAATTGGCCGCTGTCGATGTTGTCTTTAATGTTGGCAAAGGCGTTGACTACCAGTTTGTTTCCAGCCACAAATCCTAGCCTCCATCCAGTCATATTATGGGACTTAGATAAAGAATGAAGTTCTACACCAACATTCTTAGCACCATCAACAGAAAGAAAACTATATGGCTTTGTTTCATATGTTAACGCAGCATAAGCCGCATCCTGTACTACAACTACATTGTTATCCGATGCAAAACGAACCACTTTATCGTAAAACTCTGGTGTTGCCCGAGCACCTGTCGGGTTGTTGGGATAATTAATATACAAAAGTTTCATTTTTATCAGGTCCTTCTCTCTTATCGAGCTAAGATCCGGCAAGAACCTATTTTCAGGTGTAAGTGGTAGGTTCACTACTCCACCGCCTAGATATTTTGTGTGCGTAGCCATAACTGGATACCCGGGAACAGTTTGCCCGGTCAGATCACCATGATTTATGAATGCTAGCGGTAGCATTGCTAAAGCGGATTTAGCACCTATGCAATGATTAATTTCCCTGTCAGGATCAATATCTGGTACTCCAAAAATGGTCTCAAGATAAATGGATGCTGCTAATTTAAACTCATACACTCCATTATCCGAATATCCACGGTTCTCCGGTTTTGTAGCCTCGGATTGTAGAGCAGATACTACTTCAGGAAAGGCCATCTCGTCTGGCTCACCAACACCCATGTCTATTAGCTCTACACCTGGGTTTGCATCTATGGCAGATGCTTTACTCCGTTTTATCTTTTCAAATTTGTATATTGTCGTGTCTTTACCGAATTTGGCTCCTCCAATACGCTCGGCAAAAATATTTTGTATATAACTTTCATTAATCAACTTAGCTACACCCTTCCAAAAACTTTGTTTCTAGTTTAAATAATTTGGAGATTGTAGGGCAAGCAAGCTTCTTGGTCAATAATCCGCCTTGTGAGATGATTGAAACCATGTTAAACCATGGCAAGTATAGCAGGAAAAGATAGTAATCAAAGCTATTCCCAAGTCAGACCAATATTGAAAATCTTTTACTTGGTGATACAATCTAGCTCTAACAACACTTGGAGAGGTGTCCGAGCTGGTTTAAGGAGCTGGTCTCGAAAACCAGTGTGCAGGTAACTGTACCGTGGGTTCGAATCCCACCCTCTCCGCCATAAATAACTTATTACACTTTGCATATCAATCTATTATGTTGTGGTATGGTTGAGTAGTCTTAACGTTATCCTTACCATCATGCAACAATCAATCTCACCCGTACAATCTTTTTGATAATTTCCAGAGGGATTTAACCTTATAACCGTCACGGAAAGTTCAACACTATACGGTTTTAAACACCCCCATTGACTCTTTTTAGAGTCCTATCGCTAGTTTGGTAGTAAGTTGATAGTCCAACATTAATCTAACTCGATAGCTTTTTTTGTTTTACCCTTCCGCTTTTGCTCAGCTGCATCAAATTCCGACATACATGACCCTTTGGTAACCATAGCGCATTCAAGATATTCTGCTATATAGAGCACACATGCACGTATAGCTTTACCGGCAGGTGTTTTTTCTTCTCCACCCAATCTACCACTAAACCCACCAAGGCTTAAACCAAGTCCTAGTCCACCAGAAGTAGATGTGGCTTCAATTGTTCTTACATAATCTATGTCACCAGTAGTTGAGTTGATAACGCGAAGATCTACAGCCATGTAGGCCTTGCTCTTTTTGCCACCAATCGATACGCCTCCAAACGATATAGCTGCCCCACGCTTTGATGTGCCTTCTTCGTAAGCGGTCACGGTGGCGGTTATTAGGTACTTAGCACCAGTAAGTTGGCCAACTTTCGCTGCTGTACCCTTACGAACCCTTCCAGAAGCCCCAAGATCCTGTTCACGTAAAACACTTTTTAACTTTTTGCGTTCCACCATCTTGAACTTGCCGGTGGATACCAGCTCATTTGTTAGCATACCGGCAAGTTCACGCCCAACTCCGGAACCCCACCAATGTGCTCTTGTAGTATTCTTGAAATCTAAAACACCCATTCTTGGTTTGGATTTTGCCCACGCCCCCGTTGATGCCAGCATCAACGCTATTGTAACCACAATGACCAAATTAAACTTGTATCTCATACCTTGATCCCCATTTTTTGGTGCCTGACTTTTTTTCACAAAGCCACAATCTGTAACCAAATATACCATATTTATGATATTACAACGTGTGGAGCCTAATAAATCTAGGTCAACTATGTTTAAAGGCCTTTTTGGCTATATTTCTGAGTAGCAGATGATAAGTAAAGTAAAGTTCTTAGGAAAAATTTTAGTTATTATTGTTGGCGGGTACCTTATCGGGCATTTCATAGTCACCGATCATATACAAAAAACTGATGGGCTAAGGATGGTAAACGATAAAGGCATTAAGGAAGAGGCGCCAAGCATTACCCTGAAATCTTTGAGTGGAAAACTTGTTTCCCTGTCAGATTTCAAGGGTAAATGGATTTTTCTTAATTTTTGGGCCACATGGTGTGCCCCATGTGTAGTTGAAATGCCCATGATGAACAATCTGTACAATAAACTCAAAGATAAAAACTTTATAATGCTCGGCATTAGTTTAGATAAAGAAAACCCATATAAAGTTGCAAAGTTTGCCAAAAACCTAAAACTTGATTTTCCAATTCTGCTTGATCCAAAGCTTGAAACAGCCACCAAATATGGTGTCACCACCATTCCGCTAACTTTCATGATCGGGCCTGATGGCAGACTAGAGGCTATAGCTGAGGGCATTCGCAACTGGGATAGTAAAGAAATGATTCAATATTTTAATAGCCTTATAAATGAAGAGTTTAGCAAAACAGTTAACTAAAACACCCCTGAAAATAGTTTGCTATCACAATAATGAATACTCGACTACAAGCTCAGAACAGAGCAGCAATCGTTCATAAGGCAATTAAGAGGGTTACAAACTTGCTAGTATCACCAAATACATATGTTGTTGAGTTTTCTAACCAAAAATATTGTCCAGAGAAAAGCGGTTTTCAAGCCTTAAATCTATTTGACTACTTTGGCCTTTGATTAAACCATCCTTGTAATCCCTCTCCCATCTTCTATCAACCCAAGTTCAAACACAGTCTCACCTACGTCTTTCAGTTCCTTGGCAAGCGAATCAGCTTTTTGGGGCGCAATAACAATTACCATACCAATACCCATATTAAATGTACGCATCATTTCATCTTCATCTGCACCTGAAGCCTGGGATAATATCCGGAAAATAGGAGGTATCTCCCATGCACTCTTAGAAATTACTGCATCTAAATGGTCACCAAGGATGCGTGGAACATTATCAAGTAATCCACCGCCGGTAATGTGAGCAAGGCCTTTAATAGGATGAGATTGGATAAGCGGCCAAAGAATTGTTGAGTAATCTTTGTGCGGTATTAGAAACTCTTCTCCAACTGTGTGGCCTAACTCACCCAAGTGGCTATCAATGGAGTAACCCAGTTTATCAAAAAATATTTTGCGGGCCATTGTGTATCCATTTGTGTGAAGGCCGGCGGAAGCCATGCCCAAAACGGCATCTCCGGCACAAATTGTCGAACCATCTATGATTTTTGATTTTTCAACAACTCCGGTAACCATTCCTACTAAATCAAATTCATTCTTTGCATATATGCCCGGTAGTTCCGCCGTCTCACCTCCCACCAATTCTACTCCTGCCTTAAGGCACGCTTTTGCTAACCCTTCAACTAGTTTCTCAATCTGGTTGGGGTGTAATTTGTCCGTAGCGACATAGTCCAGAAATGTAAGACCTTTTGCACCTTGACAAAGAATATCATTAAGGCAATGGTTTACAATGTCATGTCCTACCGTATCGTATTTATTGGCCATTCTGGCTACCATCAACTTAGTGCCTACTCCATCAACACTCTGCACAAGGACTGGTTCTTTGTATTTCTCTAATAGTGAAGAAAAATTGAATAATGAACCGAAAGAACCTATTCCAGCTAGCGACCCCCCTATGTGAGTGGATTTTGCTAATTTTTTTATTCGCCGCAAAACTTCTGTTCCGGCATCTATATCAACACCTGAGTTTTTATATGTTATCGGGTCTTTCATACAAGTTTATCCAGTTTTATAATAAAACGATTAATATCGTATCCTAGTAAGTGTAAACATGGTAACTGAATTTATTAACTTGCAAAAAAATGGCAGAAATTAAAATTAACCAGTAATAGCACCTTCAAGTATACACATTTTGGAAAAACTACTATCTTTTGAGCAGTGTTTTAAGTCAGACAACAGAAATGAGTTATTATACGAACTAATGTATAATAATCGTCCTATTAATAAAGGCCTAGTATGAGCGAAAAGAAGAATCAGGAGTTTCTTGAGTCAATGGAACTTATTATTGAGTATGCCAAAAAGATTGCCAACGGAGAGAATATAGAAATTACCAAAGCCGAGTGGAACAACGGAAAGGAAACAAACCCCGACCGTGTTGCCCATATTCTAACTTTGGAAGCAGGCACTAGGCGTTCTGAGGTTTTTATGCGTAGAGACAGCATTGAGGGGTTTCCTTCAGACCCAAACTCTGATAAAACTAGGTCAGTGATAAAAGGAATGATAATACATATTCATTCACAGCAATCATCTGTTCATTGATTAGATTTTTCTAAACAGACCGTATAGAAGAAAAGTAACCATATTTGAAAGATTAAGCCAAAATGAGCCGGATTATTGTTGTCGTATCAGTAGTATTATTCATTGCTGGGTCAGCAACGTACTTTATTTCGCCTACGCTTAACAAGTCACCCTCAGTATTGCCAATAAAAACTCAGATAAGCACTAATCTTAATAGGCAGCAATCCGAACCCAGTTTAGAGACTAGCGCAGAAGTGAATCTGGACAGTGTGCCTGAAGTAATGGCCATAGTTGAAGGTAAAAAAATTTCCAGCACCATATACCTGCGCACTTTAATAATGATCAAGGAAAATATAGAAAAGGCAGGGCAAAAACTGGATGAGAACACGTTCAACCAATTAAAAAGGGAGATTGTAGAAAGCATTATAAATACAGAAGCACTGCTATACCAAGCAAAGAAAGAAGGTATTAACGTCCCCAAAAAAGAAGTTGAAGATAGGTTAAAAAAGATTCAGTCAAACTTTCAAGATCAAGCTCATTTTGAAAAAGCCATAACAGAACAAGGCTTAACAATTGATGAGTTTGTGTCAGACATAGAGAGAGGACTTCGTATAAATACCCTGCTTCAAAACAAAGTAATCAGCAAAGTGGATGTTAACGACAACGCAGTCAAGGAATACTATAAATTGAATCAACTTGAATTCGAAGAAGAAGAAAAGATCCACGCAGCACACATTTTAATCAAAGCAGGAGCAGCGATGTCTGAAAACGACAAGGCTAAGGCTAAAGAAAAAGCAGAGGGCATCCTAAAACAAATACGGGCTGGCGCAAGCTTCGATGAAATTGCCTCCACAGAAAACCACGACGAAGCAACCGCTTTACGTGCAGGCGATCTTGGATCTTTACGGAAAAGTCAATTCGTGGCCCAGTTTACCCAAGCTGCATTAACTCTATTGCCAGGTGATATATCAGGCGTGGTGGAGACTCGTTTTGGATATCACATATTTAAATTAATTGACAAGGTGCCCTCAACATTCATCCCCTTTGAGAAAGTGGCCGGCCAAATCAAAGATCAACTCGAGAATCAACAACGAAACCGAATGATCTCTAATTACATTAGCAGATTAAGGAACAGTTTGGCGGTTAAGGTGTTTATTTAACCATTCGAAAGCCATAAAAATATTGCCAAGAGAATCTGGATCAATGCCGTTTATAGGGTTTATCAATGCTGATGGTCGAAATCCTTTGGCAATGGTGCCAGCGATAGATTCTCAGCTCTGACCTGAGCGTAGTTAACAGAACTATTAGTTTTTGAGCTATTTGCATAACAATATGCACATTCTGCTAGGCAAGTGTTGTATGCACCAATATCCCTACTCTCGAAACAACGACAACCTTTTCGAGTGGCCCTTATTTTTTGCTTGCTCAAATGCATGCCCTTCAGATCGGAAAACCTTTGTGGGTCTATACATGATGAAGCGCTAATACCATCATCCCAAAAGTCTGGTTCGCAACATGTTCGAAGATCGAAACCATATTCCAAAGAAATATCAGAAAAGTCACTCAACATTGATTTCAATTCACTAACCGGCGGTCGGTCGACTTCAATTCCCGACCTCGACAACACTGGATAATAATTCCAAAACAGTTTTCTGTAATGATCGATAAAAGATATTACACATGTGTCTGATAAGCCTTGAAGCCGCTTACACATTCCTTTAAAGTTTTTTGTGTGCCACACCCCCCCTACTAGTGGAAGAAGTCAGGGCTATCGGGTCATATCGCCACACTAACGATCTTGGCCCCCAAATTTTAGATATTTTGAGCATAGTTTTGCAGCTAGCATCTACAGATGGTACAAAGCATTCAAATGGCTCTGGATACCCTATTAAAGTATATTGAACGCAAAAGGCAAAACCAAGGTCGTTGAGGAGGTCTTTATGTTTGAGCATTGGTTTGAAGTTTCTTGTCCAAAACATGATTCCTTCCACATCATCAGGTTTTAACATAACCTTGCTTACGACTGCATTAAACGGGTTAACTACAAGACAAAAACCTCTATTAACTTTATCAATGAACCAGTCGGAATAATATGCGGGAATATCAGTTCGTCTTGATGCAGAAATTAGATGCAAATTGTTACCCCTGATATAGGTTCAATCTTCACTTTTTACCTCTTGACGCACTTCTCTGGCCCATTTAATGGCAGATTTGTTCGATCTCGCAGAGTTGGTACCAGCTGTCATCCGTGCAAGTTCGATTATACGCTCGTCCTCTGTTAGTTCTTTAACTTTTGCAGTAACCCTATCTTTTACACCCTTCTTCTCTACCCTAAAATGTGCGTTTGCATATTTTGCCACTTGGGACAGATGTGTGATTACAAAAATCTGATTACTGCCGGCCAATGCTTTTAACTTTCTACCTAACATATCTGCTGTGGCGCCACCAATACCTGCATCCACCTCATCAAAAATCATTGATGCAGCGCCAAGTTGCTCCCGTGCAACAGTTTTTAAAGCTAGCATTAGTCGGCTGATCTCTCCGCCAGAAGCCGTTTTTACTAGTGATTTGGGTGGCTCGCCCGGATTAGCACTAAAAAGGAGTTCCATTTCCCCAAATCCTAATGGCCCCAGTTTTTGCTTAACACCATCTTGCAAATAGCCATCTTCACTCTCTTCATATGAAAATTTCGGTGCAAGTTTTACCTTCCCCATGTTTAAGTCTGATAACAAACGAATCACTGCAGCAGAAAACTTCTTAGATCCTTTTTGTCGCTCTAAGTCCAGTTCACTGGCCAGCTTGCCAGCATTCTTAGTCAATTCCGCAACTGCATCTTCCAGCTTTTCATTATTGCCAAGGTCGTAGGAGAGAGTATCCAGTTCCATTTCAGCACTTTTACCGTGCGAAATAATTTCCTCTATCGTGCTACCATATTTGCGTTTTAAATTTTTTATCAGTTCAAGGCGTTCATCAACCTCATCGAGCCGCCCATGATGCCCATCATCAATCATGTTTGCGTATTGTCTAACTTCAGCGGAAACCTCTTCTAGCCCATAAAACGATTCAGTCAGTTTCTCAGCCATCGGCTTAACCGATGGATCAATGCCTACAATCTGATCAAACAACGACCTTATCGCATTGGTTATGTTAATCACAGAGTCTTCTGCCTCATCAATATCATTAACAATGGAAGAAGATAGTTCCAACAGCTTTTTTGTGTTTACCAATCTATTTTTTTCTGCCGTTAATGCTGTATCTTCTTTGGGCTTAAGACTTGCGCCGTTAATTTCTTCTATCTGGTACTTTAGTAAATCAACCTTCTGTTCTAGCTCCATTCGATTGCTATTAGCTTTTGCTAGCCTGTCCCTTGCTGTAACCAGGTCGTTATAGGAAGCCTGATAAACAGACAACTTTTTATTAAGACCTAAGAATCCGTCAAAAAGTGGCATATGTGAAACAGGGTTTAGTAAAGATTGGTGCTCGTTCTGCCCATGTATGTCCACAAGACGTTCGCCGATTGACCTGATTTGGGCAATAGTTATCGGCGATCCATTTAAGTACGCCCGGCTTTTTCCAGAACGGTTCACCACACGTCTGAGTATAAGTTCACCTTCGCATGAATAACCGAGATCATTAAGCCAATTCTCAACTGTGGCTAACTTGCTGATATCAAAGCTGGCTTCCACTGTTGCTACTTCTGAGCCAAAACGGATCATTTCTTCACTAGACCTGCTTCCAAGAGCTAAACCAAGGGCTTCAATAAGGATGGACTTGCCAGCACCTGTCTCACCTGTGAGGACGTTTAGTCCTTCTGAAAATTCGATCAGCGCTTCATCAATGATGGCAAAGTTAACTGCTCTGAGCTCTTTAAGCATTGTTTTTGATACTTCTAAAGTGTGGCCTTAGTTAATCACAGCACAAGATAAAGTTCCCCCTTGGTATTACGGAGACAAATTTTCAATAGTTCTATTGAAAAATTACGTAGTCTTGTTCTTGAACCCGAATAAAGTCATTGTTTATTTAGTGTTAATTGTTTTATCTTTCTTTTTCATCGCTCATCATTTTTCAAGGCTACCCCATTTTAGTTTGCCTCGTAACAACTCATAATAGTTTGCAAAAGGTGAGCGAATAATTCGCGTAACTTTAGAAGATTTGGCAATCCTAAGTTTTCCTCCGACACCAAGCCCAAATGCTATTTGGCCGTCTACGGTAGCCACGACCTCGCTCTTTACCCTTGGAGAAATGGAGATGTGAATGGTAACACTATCAGGCAACACAATTGGCCTTATCGAAAGCGTATGAGGGCATATTGGGCTTATTATAAATGAGTTAAGTGACGGATAAACGATAGGACCGCCATTTGAAAGATTGTAAGCAGTCGAGCCAGTAGGGGTGGAGACTATCAATCCGTCGGCTGTGTAAGTGTTCACCAAGACGTCATCTACTTCCACAACAATGTCTATCATTTGCGCTAAAGCACCACGGTGAATAACAACATCATTCAATGCTGTGTATGATACTTTCTCTTTGCTGTCGTTATAAAGCCTGGCATCAATCATTATTCTATCTTCATAAGCGAAGTCATTGTTTAGGATCTTTTCTAATCCTTCAAACATATCTTCGTACGAAAACTCAGTTAAAAACCCAAGACTACCAAGGTTTACACCTAACAAAGGAACAGCCCTATTTTCAATCATGCGTGACAAGCCAATTATTGTTCCGTCCCCTCCCATCGCCACGATAATATCGGATTGCCCCACTACATCGTGGATTGTAAGGTTAGAATTTAAACCGGCTATTTTGGCAGTGTTGCTATCCATCAGCTGTTTGAAATTTCTATCGGAAAGCCAACTCAGTAAACCTTTTACGCATTGAGCAGCTAATGGGCTCTCAGCTTTTGCGATAACACCAACGGACTTCATAGAATATTTACAACCAAATGTACCAACAATTTGATAACCACACTGAACACAGCCTTTTAAAAGACTGTTTGCTTTGGGTTTTTTGCTCTATTAAAATGTTTATACAATTATAATGACAATTCACTTTTAATGCCTACAAATATGTTTTATAAACTTAACAAATGAGATGTCAAACTGCTGACCTATTAATAAAAACTGAAACTTTCGTTTTTGGCTTACAATAATGAAAATATACGGGAAGTTCATTTCTTTAGCATTACCTGCAATCCTGATAGTAACAACTTTTTCTGGCTGCAGTAACAGCAAGGTCTTGATTAAAAAAGACGATACACTGATGAACGAAGCAAACAATCACTATGCCCGGGATCAGTTTCTTGAAGCAAACGAAAAATATCAGAAATTAGTTGATGAGTTTCCCGATTCTCGACATAGGAAATTATCAATACTTGGAATTGCCGACAGCTTATTCAAACAAAATAAGTTCTTCGAAGCCGCTTTATTCTATGGAAGATTCAAAGAATTATACCCCATGGACTATCTTGCACCTAAGGCATTGTTTTACCAAGCCATGTGCCACTATAACGACACATCCACATATGACCGGAATCAAAGCAGCGCCCAAAAAGCCGTTAACATTTTTAATGAGTTTATTAAGGAATACCCTGACCACCTTCTTAAGCCCTATGCGGAAGAGAAAAAAGCCAAAATGATTAGCCTAATGAGGGAAAGTGAAATGAGTATCATACGGTTTTACCACAGGACAAACCGTAACCAGTCAGCAATAATGAGAATTTCAGAGTTTTTGGAAAAAAATCCGTACTCCAAACATATTCCAGAAGTGTTATTTATACTTGGCGATAGTTATGTGCATGAGCAAGCATACAAAAAAGCTGCAAAAGCTTATATGGAAATCATAGAGAAGTATCCCAACAGCATGCACTATAAACTGGCCATTCAAATGGCAAAAAAGCTAAAACTCAAAAATTAGAATATCGGTAGTAGCGGTAGATTGTTGGCAATGATTACAACTGGTAAAACAGCTTTATTTATAATCTCTCCAGAAAATTTCCGTGATGAAGAGTTAAATATTCCTAGAAAGGCTCTAACAGACGCTGGAGTCTCCGTCACCATTGCATCAACAAGACGCGGAGTGGCAATCGGCATGAATGGGCATGCCGAACAAGTAGATTTTACTATTGAGGATATTACCGGGGAAAATTATGATGCCATTGCGATAATTGGAGGAGTGGGGGCACAAATACACCTCTGGGAAGAGGAAAAACTTGTTGAAATTGTAAAACGCCATCACAGACTGGGACGTGTAGTAAGTTCAATTTGCTTAAGTGGGGTTGTACTTGCCAAAGCAGGGATTTTAGCTGGCATAAAATCTACAGTTTACAAAAACGAAGTATCACTAGAAAAACTTCGTTCGTATGGGGCTATATATGTTAATAGGTCTGTTGTACAGGAAGGAAATATCATCACAGCCTCAGGTCCGTCTGCAGCCAGGGAGTTTGGGCAAAAATTAATTAGGGCCCTAAATATAGGATAAAGCTTTGTTAAAAAAATTAGCCTTTGTAACCGAAATCTTTACCGTCAAAGAAAAGAAAGCCCTTTTTAATCTTTCACTGGTCATTGGTTTTCGCATGCTAGGTTTGTCAATGCTAATACCAGTTTTTTCAACGTATGCCATTGGCTTACAAAAATCTTCAGGCTTTCTCGTTGGATTGGCATTTGGAGTATACGGTCTAACACAGGCACTTTTCCAGATTCCATTTGGCCATTTATCTGATAAATTTGGTAGACGCCTAGTGGTCGCTTTAGGCCTTACTTTATTCGGTATTGGCAGTGCTATATGTGCAATAACAGATGACATTTATATATTAATAATCGGACGATTTATACAAGGAAGCGGTGCTATCACATCTGCGTGCTTCGCATGGGTGGCCGATGTAACTACAGAATCGCATAGAAATAGAGCAATGGCCTTTATGGGCATAGCTATTGGAGGCGGAATTGTCTTTGGAATGATACTCGGCCCATCACTTGGTGGAATATGGGGTGTCGGTTTTCTTTTCTGGTTAACCACCCTCTTCTCAATGGTGGGCCTGTTTATCATACTCTTTTTAATGGAAGAGAACACAGAAGGTTACGTTAAAGACACCAGTTTCACAACTGACTCAAGCCATTTATTAAAAGTTATCTTTGAACCAGAATTTATGCGACTCAATGTCACTGGATTTATTGTTAACATGTCAATGATAGCTACCTTTTTTACCGTTCCCCTTAGACTGGCCAAAAGTTTTTCCATGAGCGATCTCTGGATTATTTACCTACCGCTCAGCGTGATTGGCGCAATAGCAATGATGTACTCATCTCGTAGAGCCGATTTGGGTAATGGTCGAACCATGCTTATTCTGGCTCTCAGTGTATTATCTTCAGCATTCCTAATGCTATTCGTCGGTACAACATTGTTGACTACATTGGGTGGGTTTGCCTTGTTTTTTGGCGCATTTTCTGTTTTGGAAGCCATTCTACCAGCAACTGTATCCAAATTATCTCACCCTGAAAAAAGAGGTGTGACAATAGGAGTTTATAACTTATTTCAATTCTCTGGTACATTCTTTGGTGGTATTGTCGCTGGTTGGCTATATGCATACTCCGAAAACGCAATCTTCTCCATCATGATGGCCTTAACTTTTATATCTGTTGCCTTGATCGCAACAAGCAAAAAACATAGAGTCGAAATAGCGAACCGAAATAACTCCAAATAGTAGGCTATGCACTGTATTGTTTCGAATAGCTTTTTCTCAAAGATAAGTTGGCTATGGCAGATTAAAAAGAGTGTTATGTAGGACTAAAATTAATGAGATTAGGGGTAATTTCTGACACACACGATAATGTTCCATGCATCGAGAGGTCTGTAGAAATTTTTAATTCCAATAATGTTAATGCTGTCTTACACTGTGGCGATTTTGTTGCCCCTTTTGCTCTATTACCTTTTATAAGACTTAGGCATCCTCTTTATGCAGTATTTGGTAATAACGATTGCGATAAACTTGGACTTCAAAAGTTATTTGAACATCAAAATTGGGTTTTAAGAGAACGCCCATCGTTCTTCGCTTTTAACGGAAAATCCATAGCTATGCTTCATGAGCCTGAAAACCTAGTAAAGATAACTGAATCCGGGCAGTATGATCTTGTAGTTTATGGTCATACGCATAAAAAGTTTATTGAAAAGAATGGGAAAACAACTATTTTAAATCCGGGCGAAGGGTGCGGCTGTGCAGGCGGCGTAGCTACAGCGGCTATAATTGACCTACCATCTGGCGAATGTGAGTTTTTCACATTGTAAATACACGTTTTGTTTAATAGTACCTAATTAGCATTAAATAAGACTAACTAGATGTTATTAACATTAAATATTATATAATAAATATAAGGTAATACTATGTTAATTTAATTTAAATAAGGAAGTGTTATTGCCAAATATCTATAATTCATATAAAATTTATCTATAATTTACTCTAATCCAAACCATAGACAAGCAAGATTTTGGTCAGTACAATGCGAATATTAGATCAGCAACAAAACAACAACGTAAAAAAAATCAGAGAATCAAAAATGATGAGCAGGGCTGAGTTAGCTCGAAAAACTGGTCTGTCCGTTCAAACTATCGATCGTGTTGAAAAAGGCTTTTTTTGCAGATTAGACACTAAACGCAAAATTCTTTTAGCTCTGGACCTCGACCTAAAAGATAGAGATAGTGTTTTTATAGCTAGCTGATCTGAATTACCCAATAAAAAAGTTAGGAACATTTAAACATAGCAAGAGTTAGACAAAAAAAAGAAGAAGTCTTATTAGAAAATCGCTCTTACGAGATACTAATTGGACCAGGCCAACTGGATAATGCTGGTAAGGTGATTAGGAAACTGTCAGACAGGTGTCTTGTTGTTACCAATAAAAAGATCCACGGGCTCTATGGAAAAACACTAGAAGAAAGCCTTAAAAAAAATGGTGTTAACTATAAAATTGTTAGACTACCTGATGGTGAAAAAAACAAGAACTTAGTTTCAGTAGGGAAAATCCACGATAAACTCATTTCTGAACGATTCGACAGAGATGCCGTTGTGGCTGGGTTTGGTGGTGGAATCATAGGGGATATGGCCGGATTTGCTGCTGCCACGTACATGCGCGGATGTCAACTTGTTCAGATCCCAACTACATTATTAGCTCAGGTAGACAGTTCTGTGGGCGGTAAAACCGGAGTCAACCATCGAATGGGTAAAAATTTGATAGGGGCTTTCTACCAACCTTCAGCGGTGTTGGCCGACATTCAAACACTAAAAAGTCTTCCAGTACCAGAAACGCTTTGTGGAGTTGCCGAGGTTATAAAATATGGTCTGATAGCTTCGAACAGACTTTTCTGTTGGCTTGAAGGGAATATTAAAGGGCTTATTGATCTAAAAGGTCCCCAGACAATACATGCCGTTTCTGCCTCCTGTCGAATAAAGGCCTCAGTAGTATCTGAAGATGAGAAAGAAGCTAATAAGCGGGCCATACTAAATTTCGGGCACACAACTGGTCATGCCATAGAAGCAGTAACGGAATATAATAAACACCGGCATGGATATGCTGTAGCCATGGGGATGAGTGTGGCATTGGAATTGTCACGGATGAAGGAAGGTCTCACTGATAAGGCGGTGTCACGTGCGAAGGACTTAATAGCTTATTCTGGGTTACCAACCGCCATACCTAAAAAAATTAGCGAATTAGACTTAATAAAAGCAATGAGATATGACAAGAAGGTTCGTTCAGGACTAATCAGATTTGCGCTGCTAGAAGGGATCGGCAAGTGCACAATAAATACTAAGGTGACTACTAGGGATATAAAAGAAGCGTTACGACTTTCAAAATGTGATTAGACGACTTGAAATGGCGAACTGGCTTAAATAAAAAGAATGTTAGCAATAAGCTAAACGATATTTTATTTTCACATGGATTAAAAAAAATTGTATTTGATAATACAGTAAAGAGCCCTTAACGCATCTTTAAAACCAATTTTTTTTCCTTCTTCGTATGTCCGCCCATGATAAGAAATTCCAACCTCGTAAATAGAAACATTTAATCTTGCTACCTTTGCCGTTATCTCTGGCTCAACACCAAATCGGTTTTCCTGGAGCTTTATCTGTTTTATCACTTCGGTTTTAAAGACTTTATAACAGGTTTCCATATCAGAAAGATTTAGATTGGAGGCCATGTTAGATAGAAGGGTGAGAAATTTGTTAGCAACCATATGCCAGAAAAAGAGTGCCCTGTTAGGACGCCCACCCAAAAATCTACTGCCAAACACAACATCAGCTTTTCCATCCAAAATTGGCTCCAGAAGTATTGGATATTCAGAAGGGTCATACTCAAGATCAGCATCTTGGACGATTATCACATCCCCAGTAACCATTCGGAAGGCAGTTCGAAGCGAGGCACCCTTGCCCATATTCACCTCGTGCCTGGTAGTTTGCAATTTATCGTATCTGTTGCTTAGGCTACTTAAAACTTCAGCAGTGCCATCAGTGGAACAGTCATCTACAACGATAAGTTCCAATTCATGCTCTTTCCATAACTGCTGCTTAAACACAGTTTCTACTATTTTTTCAAGTGTAGACTCCTCATTATAGCATGGCATAACAACACTTATTTTCATCATAAAGTCCTATAGTACAATTTCATTGATAGTACTTATCCCATTACGCTGTTGTGAAACATTCTATCCTAGGCAACCAACAAATCTTAAACTAATTAATTTTGTCGGTTACGTTATCTGCGATTAGCATAACTATTTTAGCTAAACTAACGGCGTAGAATAATTGTGACCCACCGCCAAACGTTCACCATGCTCAACAAAGAGTTTGCAAGGTAGGTAAAAGCACAGGCCTTAAGGATTTTTCGCACTGCAGTTTCTTCATCTTTTCCAGTTATATAACCACCTTTCTTCAATATTGGTAAGGCCCTACCGAAGGATGCATCCAGTTCCACAGGTAACGTTATCAAATGAACAAGTGCATTCGATCCAAGAGAAACTAGTCCTAAAACTACTACCACAATAGTGGCATAGGGTGAGCGGGTGATACCGAGAATTACCGGAATGGCTAGCATAGCTACCGATCCGATTTTCTCGGCCTGCTGAGCAAATGCAACCATTTTAGTTCTGCTCCTAAGCGGCGGGTAACCCTCGTAGTCCTGCAAGGCGTGACCAAACTCATGTGCAGCTACAGCAATAGCTGAGAGTGATTTTCCATTCATAGAATTTGAAGAGAGTCGCACAGCTTTTTCCTTTGGGTCGTAATGATCTCCACCGTTAAACTGTTCTACAACAACACCAGTCAGGCCATATTCCTCTACCAAATGTTTAGCTAATTGACCACCAGTGCCAGGTAAGTTTTCTACAGGTTCTGAATGATGATTGATGGCTGACCTTGCCAAAAAATGAGGAGCCACCATCACGATTAGCAACAGAATACCAAAGATTATCGGGATCATACCGAGGCCTCTCGGGCCCTTTATAATTTATTGGAAGGAGGAAGAGGGCGACAGTCTGACATGTCTCCTTCTGCTTTGTCCATACCGTGGAGTAGTGGCTTAAATACTGAGTCTAGATTTTCCACTGCTGCCTTCGGAGATCCTGGTAAGTTAACTATCATGCAATTTCCTCTCAGTCCAGCCACCCCTCTAGCCAAAATAGCATTTGAAGTCACCTTTTGGGATGCCAAACGCATGGCCTCAGGAATACCAGGTATCAGTCTATCCAACAGAGCTTCGGTGGCTTCAGGAGTAACATCGCGTGGCGATAATCCAGTTCCACCAGATGTAAGTATCAAGTTGTACGAACCACCATCTGCTAATTCCAAAATTGTTTTACCTATTTGATCTGCTTCGTCAGGTATTATAACGGTGTTACCTAATTTCTGATCGTTATCTTCGAGAAACTTTTTTATTGCAGGGGCACATTTGTCATCGCGTACCCCGGCGCTCGCTCGGTCACTTATTACAACAAGAGCAATTGAATATTGTTTTGTATCCGACATAGAATGTTTTACTCAGCTAAGGCATCTTGGGAAGCACAACTATGACTGCAATAATAACGGAAGCCATCAGGCGCTTTTTTTACAACGGCAGTATCACGAGCGACAAATTTCCCGCATACTGGATCCTTCTCCATCTCCAAAGAATTTACACATGGGCTGCTACTAAAAAATGTGCTTTTTATCCTTGAAACAGCATACCAAGTAACAGCAACTAGTATCGCTAGCATTAGATAGATTCGCATAGCTTCATTTTAACAGGTAAACACAA
The DNA here is from genome assembly GCA_002500605.1 of Nitrospinaceae bacterium UBA7883. Classification (GTDB taxonomy): domain Bacteria; phylum Nitrospinota_A; class UBA7883; order UBA7883; family UBA7883; genus UBA7883. Next base: position 75,965 of record DLRR01000002.1, read on the forward strand.
AAGGTGGTATAGGTCGATAAATTATATGGAATTATTATGTTTTTTGTGCAAAAAGTGAATTCACTTCCTGAGTCAAATGGATAATTGATGTATTTATTTTGATGAAAATTGCTCCTATTGGCTAATTATAGTTTATAATTTTCTCATAAATGGTGTTTTTACAATCGAAAGGAGCTAATTTCTAGTGATGTCAAAGGTTGTGATGTTAGCAAAAAAATTGTAACGAGTGAATTACCCAGGAGAAAGATATGTTTGGAATAGGAATGCCTGAGCTGATAATTATATTGATTATTCTGCTCGTTGTTTTTGGTGCCAGTAGATTACCAGACATCGGGTCTGGACTTGGTAAAGGGATAAAAAACTTCAAGAAGTCGTTCACCGAAGCTGAGAAGAGTATTAAAGCTGCTACTGATGATGATTCCACTGAAGAAAAAAAGGAAAGCTAGACACACACAAAACAGGATATTGGTATTCGTGGACAAAGATATAGTGGTCACCTGTGCTTGTTGCGACTCAGTTCTGATTATAGACAGGGTTTCAGGGAAATTAGTGGAATGTCGCAAACCACTGGTAGAAGAAAGTTCAGGAGACAGGCTAGTAGACGCATTTAAGAAAAGTAAACAAGACAGAGATACACGAAACGCCATTTTCGATAACATGAGGGATTTGGCTGATAATAAAAAGAAAGTCGCTGAAGAACTTTTCAAGGCCTCGCTTGAAGAAGCAAAAAAGGACCCCGAAGATAAGCCGCAATCCATTTACGATGTAGAGTGATCAAAGCATCCTTCATTCGTTTGACTTTGACCAAGTCAGCTTGTTTCAGTAATAATAGTTATCCATACGGAAACCAATTTCTACAGTATAATTCATTTGTTTCACGTCAAGTTTTTGTTCTTCAACACCGGTTAGTTTATACTTTGGCATGTATAAAATACTTTTAATAATAGTCATTTTGATGGTTGTGGCATCTGAAGTTTACGGACAACCAGCCGAACACATAACTGTTCCAGTCAAAGCTACCTCAGAAATAGTGAACGGGAATAACCATGCGGCAAGACAAAGAGCTATTGCTAAAGCCTTTCAATTAGCAGTTTGGCTGGCTGCTGCTGGTGTTACTCCATCAAGTGAAATGGAACACAACAAGAAACTTATCCAGAAAAACCTTCTTGCAAATGCAACAAGTTATGTGTTGAGTTACAAGTTTTTAGAGAATACTATCGATCCAATAAATGGAAATGTGCTAGTTCGCCTGCAAGTAACTCTCTCTCTCGACACCATACGAAAAATCTTGAGTTCCTTAGGTATAAAGGCAAAGTCAAGAAAACTGCCAAAACTTGTGGTTGTGATAAAAGAATCCAAAGTTGGAACCTTTACCGACTCCAACTTTCTTATACTAACTTCACTAACAGAAGAAGTCCTAACTAGTAATTTTAAGCGGCGTGGATATGAAGTGGTCGACAGAAGCGACATAACAGATGCTGGATTTGACAAACTATTGTTCAAGGCCATGGAAGGAAATATAGTTTCTATTGTAAATCTTGCAACTTACCTAAAAGCGGATATATTGATACTTGGGTCAGCCGACGTCACAGTCACTCCTTCAAGCAAAGGAGAAGTGATAGGTGTTACTATAAATGTAACAATTAGGAATGGTTCCAATGGGAACGTCATGACTAAAAAGAGCAAAAGTGGAAGTGGCATTTTAAAGGATATTCTTGCAGGCAGCCTACATGTCAAATCTACCACAGCACACAATCTCTTTAGTTCACTAGTCAGATCAGTGGCATCCATTTGGCAAGAAATAGAAGACAACGCCAATAGCCGTAAGAATTTTCAAAAATTTAGCGTGCAGGATGATGTTAGATAATGGACTTGTATACAAATCGGCTGGGAAAGATTTTCTTAGGTTTATTGGTCATAGCAATTCTATTGTGGATGGTGTATATGGCCGAGGTAATACTATTTCCTTTTGTGGCAGCATTAACACTCGCTTATTTACTTGACCCGCTAATAAGTAGGTTAGAAGCGCTTCACATACAACGACCAATTGCAATAATAGGCCTGCTAGGTTTGGTAATATCCCTTTGCTTTGGTGTGTTCGCTGTTTTAACTCCAATGGTGCTGGAACAGACAAATGCATTGTCAAAAAGTCTGCCGAACTATATTAGGATAATTGAAGAAAAAGTTGAACCATTTATAAGTAATGTGTCATTAGCAGAGTCTGGAAATTATAAGCTGCTGGTTCTTAGCGCTTTATCATCTCTTGGTGATCTTCCCGCCCGTGCGGCAAAAGCTACAGTGGAGGCGTTCTGGTCCAGTTTGACTGGCACTATGGGGTATATTATCGCCATTATCAACCTAGTGATTATCCCGGTGGCCACATTTTACTTTCTAAGGGATTTAGATAACATAAGGGAGAAAATAAAACACCGCATCCCACAGCGAAACCGTGAAAAAGTTTTTGCCTTGGCAATGAAAATAGACTCGATTCTTAAAGGTTTTTTCCGTGGGCAAATGATGGTGGCATTGTTTTTAGCCATCTTTTTATCTGTTGGGCTGCTTATATTAAAAATACCAGCTGGGCTGTTCATAGGGCTTGTTGCTGGTTTAGCAAACGTAGTTCCATACTTAGCAATATTTGTGGGACTTATTCCAGCAACATTCTTAGCTTATGTCAAGTTTGGAACTTTAGGCAGTGTAATATCAGTTGTGTTGTTGTTCGTCATTGCAAATGCCATAGAAGGGCTTGTGATCACACCCAAATTGCTTGAGAAAGAAGTTGGATTACATCCAATAGTAGTGATGGGATCAATGTTAGTTGGCGGATCACTTTTTGGGTTTCTAGGCATTATGCTAGCCGTTCCCATAGCTGCTGTAGTTAAAGTAGGACTAAAAGAACTTGACAGGGTATATCTGGAGTCAAATTATTATCTTAATAGAACCAAGTGACCACTTATCAAGAAAGAGCATGGATTAGCCAAAGGTCCGACAAACAATTTTTATCTGTTAAGCCACAGCATAAAGTCACTACCAACACAAAAATAATAATTGAAGAGCACCACATTTACTTCCCCACTCTAAAGTTACAATATGGTGGGTTTTTGGCCCTAATTATGCAAAGCTTTGTTATTCCGCAACAATAAAAGAATTTACAAGCCCTTGACTCCTGGCACGGTCAAGGACTTTTTTGGCTTTAGTCATGCTGTTAATTGGACCCACCTGGACCCTTGTAAGGAAACGGTCATTGTCAGAGATTATAGGCAACAGCCTTACCAACCACGATAATTTTAGGAGTCTAGTCTTGACCTTCATAGCATTATTCGTTTTAGCAAAAGCTCCAACCTGAATAAAAAACTTTCCTTGTTCCAAGTTTGGCAGACTACCTGCCACAGTAGGTGCGCCACCTAATGGATCCGGTTTTCCTTTGGCAAGGGCTACAACTCTAACCATAGCAGTACCTTGGTTGACCAAATCAATTTTTCTGGCCGCTCCATATGACAGGTCTATGATTCTACTATGAACAAAGGGTCCACGGTCATTTATCCTCGCTGCCAACTTTTGTCCAGTGTCAAGCCTTGTGATTTCCACTACAGTTCCAAATGGCAACGTTTTATGAGCGGCGCTTATTTCATACATATTATATATTTCACCATTGGCTGTAAGCCTACCATGGAATTTCTTACCGTACCATGAAGCTAACCCTTTCTTGTCATATCCGAATGCTACCCCAATTGGATAGTATGTTATACCCTTGATTGTGTATGGCTTAGATTTTTTCAGATAATTGGTCTTGTCCCTATTTGATCTTTTAATAAGCCCATCATGGTAATTAGGTTTTGAGATTCTTTCTTTAGAAGCACATCCCAACGAAAAAAAAATCAAGAAGGTAGTTAATGAGAGGGTCAATGCTAAAAATGTGGCAATTTGCTCTTTAAGTCCCATGATGATTTAATAGGTTGTATGCAACCACAAAGAGAATGTTTTCTACACAATATAACAGCTTATAGCTGCATCCGCTTGGTTATACATCTAAAACCTAAAGATATCGGATTCTTGGTCATGATTTTGGTGGCATATGACTCCATAGGGGTTCCAAGAACCATTGATCAAAGAAAGGGCCTTGTTGAATTTCTCGTTGCTCCCGACTTTGCCGACGATGCTATATGTCTTCTAAGGTCACTAAGTGAGGAAATAGTTGGAATGTGTATCTTAAATTCCTGTCGTGGGCAGTCTAACCTTTAATAATTTATGTCGTCACAAACAATGCACGGCATTTGTGCTAGCATATTGATTCAATCGTGGTTTTTTGATAAGTAGCTAGCTACATCAATATCGTGTTGTTTTATTTTCTCTTGTAGGTTCTTACGAGCAATCTCAATGGCTTCTGCAGTTCTAGAAATGTTTCCAGCATGGCGCTTCAAGGCATTTCCCAAATAGCTCTTTTCCCATTTAGCCTTCGCCAACTTAAGTGGTAGCATGTCTGCCGACTCGTAATGAGGCGGGATATATAACTTAAAGCGTGGAGAACGCATATTTTCTGGTAAGTCAGATACTTCAATAGTTTTATTTTTAGACAATACAACCGCACGCTCGATCACATTTTCAAGTTCCCTGATGTTCCCAGGCCATTTGTACCCGCTCATAATCACAAGAGCTTCATCTGAAATATCTGAAATATCCTTGTTAGTCTCCTTGCGATATTTCTCTAAAAAGTGGTATGCCAAAGGAACAGTATCTTCGACTCGCTCCCTAAGTGGGGGGACCTTTATTGATATGACATTTAGACGATAGAAAAGATCTTCACGGAAATTTGCATTCTTCACTTCTTCGGCAAGGTCACGATTTGTCGCTGCTATTATACGAGTATCGCATTTTATGGTTTTCGTACCCCCTACTCTCTCAAATTCAAGCTCTTGTATAACTCGTAAAAGTTTTATTTGGATCGATTGTGATATCTCTCCAATCTCATCTAAAAAAAGCGTCCCACCATTTGCTATCTCGAATCGCCCTTTTCGCATGCCAACAGCGCCTGTGAATGAACCTTTTTCGTGGCCAAACAATTCCGATTCAAGCAGCTGTTCAGGTAAGGCAGCACATGAAACCTTTATAAAAGGCTTTCCAGCTCTCTGGCTTTTCTTATGAATGGCTTTTGCCACGAGTTCCTTGCCGACCCCCGACTCGCCAAGCACAAGAACAGTAGCATTGCTTTGCGACACATCATCAAGAGAAGAAAGAATTTTTTTCATCTCGAAACTTTTATAAACCATAGTATCGTCCATCAACACCCGTGATAATTCTTCTCGCAGCATCTTGTTTTCTGAGCGAATACCCTGAAGTTCAAAAATCTTTTTTATGGTTAGTATCACTTCATCTGGCTCGAATGGGCGAAGTAGATATGTAAAGGCACCCTTTTTTATGGCTTCTATAGCAGTTGGAATAGACCCGTATGCTGTAATAATTATTACTTCCGTAGAAGGCCAAGACTCTTTTATTCGATCCAGCAACTCTAGACCATTCATGAGTGGCATCATGAGATCAACGAGTACAATGTCATAGGAATCCGCTTCTATTTTCCGAAGGCCTAATTCTCCGTTTTCTGCAGTTTCATATTCCCAACCGTGCATTTCTAACATGGCTGAAAGCAGCTCACGGTTTTCCATGCTGTCATCTACAATTAGGATTTTATTGTCACCCATTAAAACACGCTGTTATGATTTATTTTTTAGTCATTGTATCATGGAGATCATAAACATAAGTGTTTGTCATTAATTATTGAAGTTCTATATTTACATTTCCAGTACAAATAAAGCTAATATTGCTGCATAAGCATTGGGCACAAATTGAATAAGGAAGCTTAGTGATGGAACTGAGGAAAGACCCAATCGTTGACAGATGGGTAGTTTTTAGCACTGAAAGAGTGTCGCGTCCTTTTGGCTTCATACCAGATTCTCACGATTACGATTCTCACAGTTTCTGCCCATTTTGCGAAGGAAATGAAACTTCTACTCCTCCAGAGACTCTTTGCTTTGGAAGAAAAGAAGGGGCTCCAGCAAACGGCGCTGGATGGAGTCTAAGGGTTGTGCCAAACAAGTTTCCAGCTCTTTCTATGGGTGGGGCTTTAAAAAGGGTAAAAGAGGGTATGTACGATGCAATGAGTGGTATTGGTGCGAGTGAAGTTGTTATAGAAACACCAACTCATGATTTAACTTTAGCCAATATGAGCGTGCCGCAGGCTGCACAACTGTTTAGTGCTGTAAAGGAGAGGTTTGTCTTCTTTCAAAAAAGCCCTGAGCTTAAATGCGCCCAATTTTTCAAAAACCATGGTTATATGGCAGGGGCGTCATTACCCCACTCTCACTCGCAAATAATTGCTATGCCTCTCGTTTCAAAGTTGCTCGGCGAAGAAATGGATGGGGCCGAAAAGTACTTCAAAGATAAAGGTAGGTGCGTTTACTGCGATATCATAGCTGATGAATCTGGGTCAGGGGAAAGATTAGTTTACCTTAACAGCAAATTTTTAGTTACTACACCATATGCGTCCAGGTTTCCTTACGAAACTTGGATTCTACCAACTTTCCATTCCAGCCAATTCGAGCAAACACACCCAAATTCAATTCTAATGCTTGCTGATGCTGTTACCCAAACGCTGAAAAGGATGACTGTCACGCTAGGTGATGTTCCCTACAATATGGTATTACATACGTCACCATTTCACTCTAACCAAAAAGGTTATTATCACTGGCACCTAGAAATTTTTCCAATACAAGGAAAAGAAGCTGGGTTTGAGAGGGGATCTGGGTTTCATATTAATTCTACAGCGCCTGAACAAGCTGCTGTTCTGTTAAGGGAGGCTATATAAATCCGTGACAAAGCAACTTTCAATCGCCTTCGTAGCTTCTGAAGCCACACCATTTGCAAAAACAGGTGGCTTGGCAGATGTAGCAGGCTCTCTCCCGCCCGCCCTTGCAAAGTTAGGACACAAAGTGAGCTTATTCATTCCCCTTTACAAAGAGGTGGATCGCGCAAGACATAAAATACCAGATCGTGGGCACAAACTGCAGGTTCAAGTGTCAGCACGAGTAATAGATGCACATTATAAAAAAATCAAGTGGCGTGGAGTAAATGTTTATTTTATTGAGAGCGATGGGCATTTTCATAGGCATGGTTTGTATGGCTTGACTGATGGTGCCCACCCGGATAATTCCGAGCGATTCTCTCTTTTTTGCATGGCAACGCTGTTGGCACTAAAAAAAGAGCAGATTACGCTGGATGTGATTCATGTCAATGACTGGCAATCCGCACTAGTGCCAGTTTATTTGAGTCAATTATTTTCAAGCGATAAAACTTTAGGAAAAGTTGCTACGGTTTTAACCGTTCACAACATTGGTTATCAAGGTATTTTCAACCCACTAGAATGGCATTTACTCGGACTCGATTTTAGCCTTTTTAATATGCACAATTTAGAGTTTTATGGAAACATTAACTTTTTAAAGGGCGGCCTCATCCACACAAATATTATTACAACCGTATCAAGTACCTACGCAAAGGAAATACAAACAAAGGACGGAGGTTACGGTCTTGATTCGGTGCTTCGAAACAGAAGCAAAGATGTATTCGGGGTTGTCAATGGAATTGATACCGATCAATGGAATCCAAAAATTGACGAAACAATACCTCAGAACTTTGAAATAGCAAATATGGATGGAAAAAAGAAATGCAAAGAAAGCCTATTAAACGAATTTGGTTTTCCTAAGGGTGAAAACCCCCTAATTGTAATGATTACTAGGCTGGCTGAGCAAAAAGGTGTGGATATAGGATTAGTTGCCATAGACCAGGCAATATCAAAGGGAATCAATTTCGCACTGCTCGGGTCTGGCTCAACACAATATGAGGAACTAGCCAAATCCCTTAAATACAAGTATCCGGACAATGTATTTATTCACATTGGATTCGACGAAGCGTTAGCCCATAGAATGATAGCAGGTGCAGATATGTTTTTCATGCCATCTAGGTACGAGCCTTGTGGGCTCACCCAGATGTATTCTTTGGCTTATGGAACAGTACCTATCGTAAGGGCAACTGGTGGACTTAATGACACCGTTTCAGAATACAGTTCAGACACCAAAACTGGCGTTGGGTTTAAGTTTTCTAAATACAGTACTGAAGCCGCGTTTAAAAAAATAGAAGAGGCGGTAACTCTTTATAGAAATTGCCCGAACATATGGAACAAGATGGTAATCAATGGAATGAAGGAAGATAACTCATGGGCAAGCTCAGCAAAAGAGTACCTAAAGCTGTATAAAGTGGCCATAAAACATAAACAAGGAATATCCATAAAATAAGGCATTATCAGGGACCTATCCCCATTTGCTTTATTTTCTCATAAACTTTTTTAACAATTCATTTTCTGTGATGCTCATTGCCACTGGTCTTCCATGTGGACATGTATACGGTAGGCTGCATTTTTTTAGATCTTCGACTAAGGCATTAATTTCATCTTGATCAAGTTTTTCCCCAGCCATTACCGATGATCTACATGCCATGATATTAATTGTACTTTCAGCCAACTTACTAAAGTCAGGCTCACCATTAAGATCACATGCTCCATGAAGAACGTCTATAACAAGAGAACCAAAATCGACTTCGCCTAGCACGGATGGGGTTGCCCGTATAGCAATGGTATGACCACCAAAATCTTCCAATGAAAATCCAAGCGCTTTGAAGTGCTCTAACGCGTCCATAATTCTTTCGTGATCAGCCTTAGTAACATCCAAATTAATAGGAAATAGCAAATCTTGCGACTCTATTTTCCCCTTACTGTACTTCTCCACCAGTCTCTCGTAATTAATCCTTTCATGAGCAGTATGCTGGTCTAGTAGTAGTACTTGATTGCCATCTTCAATCACTATAAACGTGTTAAAAATCTGGCCTACGGCACGAAAACCTTCAGAAATGACCCAATCAGACCTGGTCAGCAGGTCACCAATATGTTCACTATCGGCTCCCAATATTGACTGTCCAGAATGGCCAACCATGTCTACCACTTTTATTTTTGCTTCTGGAAGATCAGATGCTACGCTGGTCGAATCTTCCACAGTCAAAGGTCTATTGATATTATTGGGAGCACCATGAGAACGCTGATCATTTATTTGATCTGACTCATTCATGGACAAACCACCATCGATAATGACACCTTTGGCCTTTGAAAGCCCAAAGGAAATTCCATTTTCCACCAATTCTATAACTGGTCTTGTATCGGCAAACCGCACTTCTGTCTTGGTAGGGCTCACGTTAACATCAACTTTGTCAGGGTCCATGGTAATTCTTAAGTACACGGCTGGATGCTTTCCTTTAGGAACCAGCGAACGATAACCCTGATCAATAGAGTAAAATAGCAAGCGATCTCTAACATACCTGTCATTAATAAATACATGTTGCGCTTCGCGACCACTGCGTTCATAACCAGGTTTAGATACAAGGCCAATTAGTGACATTCCTGCATAATTATATTCAACCTCGGCTAACGACTTTGCCACAGTCGAGCCAAACAAAAGAGAGACTCTACTATTGTAACCACCACTGGAGCTTTCAGACGGCAGATCAAATACCAAGTTCCCATCGCGGATCAACTTGAAAGAAACGCAGGGTGATCCTAAAGCCTGACGCGCGACGACCTCGTGGATTCTAGCCGCTTCTATTTTCTCTGACCGTAGAAATTTACGGCGCGCTGGGGTGTTGAAAAAAAGTGACTTAATCTGAATCTTAGATCCTGCTATTGGTGGGCAATTTTTTACATCATGCAACACACCCCCATTTATGCTTACCTCAACCCCTTCCGAAACATCCTTTTGTGAAGTGGCCATTATAAGTCGAGATACAGCTGCGATAGATGAAAGTGCCTCGCCCCGAAAACCCAAGGTCTTTACACTTTTTAAATCTTCAGAGTATTGGATTTTGCTGGTGGTGTGCCGATCAAAAGCCAACAAAGCATCATCATTGTTCATACCGAACCCATCATCAGTGACTTCTATAAATGACTTGCCACCATTTCTAAACGAAACTTCAATATGGGTTGCTCCAGCATCGAGTGAATTCTCAAGCAGTTCTTTAACAACAGACGCTGGCCGTTCTACTACCTCGCCAGCTGCAATCTGATTTATCACACCGTCAGGTAAAGAGCGGATTCGGCTTGGCATTATAGGATGGATACCTAAATTAATTATTTAACAATATTTATTCTATTGCCACAAATCAATCTGGTCAATAGAATGGCATTACGAAAAAAGAAACCCAAAGAGCTGAAAAGTCTTCCACAGAAATTGTGGAAAAACTGTTCATGTAGAGGTAGATTTAAGCAGGAAATGATTAAATATTAACCAGTTATTGCAGTTTACTGCTAATCAAGCAACTGATAATACTATGTTATTAAAGGTTTTAATCAATATTTTGAATGCATGTCTAAGCTATTGATAAATAAATGGTTTCAGTTGGTTAGGTCATTAACAAGGCCTTTGCTAACCTTTAGGCTCGCTAATGTCACAGCTTAAATTTCCGTTTCCAAAAAATCGCAAGGATAGGTTTGAAAATTTTGCAATCGATGAAAAAAATGCCAAAGCCGTTATGCTTTGCAAAGCATTTTCTAATGGATCATCTGAAGAAGCTGGTAGCCTAGTCATCCATGGTGATAAAGGGTGTGGTAAAACCCATATGCTAGCAGCCATGGGTAACTTGGCCAAAAAGTGTGATAGTACAATTGAAGCAATGTATTTAGATTGTATTGATATCAAAAACAGTGTGGCAAAAGCCTCAACCTACGAAGAACTAAAAGAATGGATTACAGGTTTTGAGGGTGCTTCATTTCTAACTTTCGATAACATGCATGAGTTATCTGATTACAATACTATTGACAACCTTCTAAATGAATCAACCACAAACGATCCAACAGACTATGGTGATTGTAAAGCTGATCAAAACGCTCATCTGCTAGGTGATGCATCAATAGAAAGTCGTAGAAAGAAACGGAAGATAGAAGAGGCACAGTATCAAGTGTTTCATCTTTATAATGCTGTAGTTCAGAATGGTGGGCGCATCGCTGTGGCCACACAAGAGTTTCCAAGCTCTTGGAAATTTCCCGACTGGCTCTCAACACGTCTTCTTTGGGGGTTCGTAACTAATCTAAAGCCTGTAGGAGATGAAATGCGAATTGATGTTCTAAATAAAATATCCAGGGATCTCGGCATGATCCTGCCGGAATCTGCAGCAAACTGGATGCTAACCCATCTACCTCGAGACCCTGCATCCCAACTCAATTTTCTGGAAAAAATTGACCAACACTCGTTGACATTGGGACGAAAAGTGAGTATATCTTTAGTGAAGCAAGCCTTGGAGTACGCCGATGAGAGATGATAAAGGTCACAAAGAAGCCCAAAAAACAGTTAAATATTTGGATTGTCCCAATTGTGGATGTCCTAGTAAAAACAAAGATTCCAAGTGCCCATTTTGTAATGAGCCGCTTCCAGACCATCTTGATAATACTTCTAAGGCCTTTGATAGCGCTACGTCGTTAAGCAAGGCTCTCAACAAAGAAGATAACTTGGTTTCGGTAAACCGTAATACTGGTAAAACTTTTACTCTAATTCTTGGTTTTACCCTTGCCATGCTTGGAGGTTGGTTTATTGTGCGTGGATTCGCACCATTAAATTTTCCTGAGTTCTTGATTGGGGGACTGTTTCTATTGTATGGGGTATATGCTATTACTCGTACTATCCGCTCCAAATCTGGCTAATTCCCAGATAGTCTTTATCACACATCCACAAACAGCGACCTCGAAAGCCGTTGTGCCTTATAAGCACCGTGGGTTCGAATTCCACCCTCTCCACTATTGTTAAATGTTGAAGTCAATTGATTAATAATCCTCCATACCCAACAACGCTTTCCAAGTCCCCGGTCGTATCGCCGGATGTCTGGTAGCTAACGAGTTCAGCTGATGTGGCTCCACGGGCTTTACATATATCCATAACAACTGCTGTGGCTTGAACACCACACATGTTTATATTATTCTTGCGGACCACATCTATCAAACCAGAACTGTCCATTTCTATAATTTTTTTCATGGTCATAAAATCAAGTATTTTGGCTTTTTCTTGAGAAACGTAATGGGAAAAGTCGGTACTGGCTACAAAAGTTAACGTTTTACCAAAATCGGCAAGGGCACCACAAATATCGGTCGCCAACTTGTTGATATCACTATCAGGCATTCTACCAATAATTATGGGAACTATTTTTAAGCCCGGTCTGATGAGTTGAAGAAATGGTATCTGCACTTCCAACGAATGTTCATTTTCATGTGCCCAATCTGCCGGTTGGACTAAGGAAGAGGCGTCAAGCAGGGAACTGGCAAGTAATTCATCTATTTCACATGGACCAATTGGTGTATCCCACGCCCCTGTGGAATAAATTGATATTGCTGGTTCCAAGCTTTGATTGCCTAGCCCATGGTTAGGGCCTATTAGGATTATTGTTTCAGTAGGTTCCATTTTGGCATATACACTAGCAGCAACTGAACCTGAATACCGATAACCTGCATGGGGTACTACTGCACCCATGTAACGAGATCTCTGCATAGGCTCTATTTCGAATGTATTTAGTTGAGCCTCGATTTCTTCACGTGTAGATGGATAAAATAGACCTGCAACTGCGGACCGTCTGTTCATATCTAAATATACCCCCCCACCACCAAAGAAATCAATAGACTGAGAAATGACCCTATCACATACTTTCTTTAATATCAGAAATTTTGAACAAAGGTTGATATCGAAGCCCCATCTCTGCAAACATTTTTGCCCCACCTTTTTCACGATCCACGATGGTTATAACACCTATCACTTCAGCCCCAGTCTCAAGCACAGCATCAATGGCCTTTTTGCATGATCCACCTGTGGTAATCACATCTTCTACCACTACAATCTTAGAATTCGGCCCTATGTCACCTTCAAGCTTCTTGCCTGTTCCGTGTCTTTTTGTCTCTCTTCGTACAACAAAGTTTTTTACACTTTTCCCATTGGTTGCAAATGCAATACAAACAGAGGTGGAAATAGGAACAGAACCAAGTTCCATACCACCAACTGCATCTACTCCCCATTTGTCTATTAATTCGTATATTGCGCGGCCCACTATTAGGTTGCCTGGACCGTCAAGAGTTACCTCCTTCATATCTATGTAATAGTCAGTATTTTCGCCCGAAGACAATATGAATTCGCCTTTACGGTAGGCTTTGTTTATAATTTGGCTTTTGAGTTTGGTCAGCGTCTTATTCATTTACTATAATTTGATTGAGCAGTTAACCTTTACGAATAGTTGTTTTCAACTAATTATACATGTGTCTTGTCGCTGAATGGAAAATAGTCTTTAATTTATCAGATAAATAGCAGAGGCTGGAAATTAGATGAGCAAAATAATAGACAAACTGAAAAAGGTAATTCAAAAAGATACAATACCATTACCAGATGACAAGTTGGTGGTTCTAATCACAAAACCAACTGGCCAGGAAAAAGCAGTTTCTAAAACAGGAGAAGACATAATAAGTATTTCGTCTTCTCCTGATATTCCGTTAGTCATAAAAACTTGCAACAAAACTATCACTTCGGATGGTAATGCTTACATTAAGCGGACAGCAAATTCTCTGGCCAACTCACCAGACAACGCCACTCACGCGGTTTTAGTTGCCCAAATATTAGATTCTGACGATGGCACGGTTTTAAAATCGCAACTATTAATATGCTCCCATCCAACCACCTTATGGCGACAGCCAGGGAGCAACAAATTTAAGGCCTATGAAATGGAGTCGTTGATTTTGTCCGATACTCAGCTTGGGGCAGAATCTATATCTCAGTTTTTGCGAGGACTTGCCTGGTATGAGCTCGGTTTTCATGAAGCAGCTTTACGCCTATTTACACCTATGGGCTCTAGCGAAAGCAGTTTCTATGCCGGATTAGCACTGTGCCATATTGGAGTAAAAAACCATAACATGGGCCAAGAACTAGAAGCAGCTTTCAAGAAATTTAGCCAGGCAATGGAAACAGCCTCTGAGGAACAGGGGGAGTTGGCTTTAGTCACGTATTTAAATACCGCTTCCTGTCTCCAACACATGGCCCGTCTAAATTCAGAAGGTGTCAATATAGATCTTTATGATAAGGCCATAGGTTCATATGAAAGCCTTATTCAGATGCTCCAAGAAGATAACTCTACGGGTTTATTGATGCCAGCATGTTTGGCATTGGGGGCCGCTTGTTTAGAAAAGGCCATGAAGTTAAGCGATGACGATAAAAACAAAGGTCTTTTGGAAGCCCTGAAAGCTTACGAAGCTGCTATTGCAAAATCCAAGCTTGGAACTGTGGACTGGGCTCTTGCTAAGGCAGGAGTTGGGAATGTAGAGAGAGAAATAGGAACTAATAAAGAGGAAGATAAAGCCATCGAACATCTCAACGCCTCAGTAGATAATTATAAAAAGGCATTGACAATACTTACATCAATAGATACCCCATGGCAATATGCCGAAACTGCCTCTGGTTTGGCTACAACCCAGATGGAAATCAGTGAGATGACACGAGGTGAAGAAAAATTATGCAACCTGCTTGAATCAGCGCAGCTTTTTAAAAACGTTATGGAAATTTGGACTGAAGAGAGCAATCCCGGTGATTGGGCAACAGCAAAAAACAACCTTGGTAATAACCAATACCTTACGGCCTCCTGTCTTAAACCAGAAAAGGCACTTCAATATATAAACGATTCTATTCAATCGTATGAAACGGCTCTAACAATATTCACCGAAACTCACTTTCAGGTGTTTCACCAAGGAGTTACCATGAATATGGCAAAAGCCAAGCTGTTACGGTCCACTCTGCAGAAAACACTCGGAATAGATCCTAGTGAAGGAGCGATGGACGGTTGGGATAGCAATTCATCGCAATCATAATTCTTAAATTTCGTGTAGTCGTTCATTGTTTATCTAGTAACTTTTATCGTCACTAATAAAGCTAAGTTTCTTAGCTACATGCGATCCGCAAGCTTCGTGTAGCCGAACCTGTCCTATCAGCAGACCTCAGGTGTTCATAAGCATCCCATTTGTAAGCTTACTGATCAATGGTAGTATTGGTCCAGAAATTGACACGCTAACCCAAAACTGATACCTTACCCGATCAATTTGTAATAGTCGCAAGGTGCAAATAATCAAGCTTTCCGGAGGCTTAATATCCCTGCACAGCCATGGTAATGCGGCAGGGATCTAATATTTGTATGACTCAGGATAAATACAGCCTGCTAGTGTTAAGACTAGAGGATATAACTGAAGACGTCATGGAGCACAGCTGGAATGTTCCTGAGGAGTTATTTGAATGCGACGATAACCCTTTGCCGGTAGGGGGGACAACAAATTTACATGGTAAGATCTATAAGTTGGGGGTGAATGTCCACTTTAGGGGAGAGGTTAAAACCCTATTACGGTTAAAGTGTTCCAGGTGTCTAAAGCAACATAAATCATTAGTAGAATCACCAGTTGAAGTTTCTTTCCTCCCAATTGATAGCATCAATCCCGGTACTGAAGAGCTACAACTAGGAGCTGATGATCTTGACGCCCAGCTGTATAAAGAAGACGAAGTGGACTTGTTTCCTGCTGTACGGGACCAGTTGTGGCTAGCTGCACCGATAAAGCCACTTTGCAGCAAAGGTTGCCGAGGGTTATGCCCGGAATGCGGCGCAAACCTTAATGATGAAAATTGTGGCTGCAAGAACGTAGTTACTGACCCAAGATTTGCAGTCTTAAATAAGTTGATTAACAAGGATAAAAAACAGGAGTAATTCCGATGGCAGTGCCAAAGAAAAAGACATCAAGGACAAAACGCAACACGAGACGATCCCACGACTCAATTACTGCCCCATCGGTAGGAACTTGCCCCGAGTGTGGCTCTCCCGCCGAACCGCACAGAGTTTGTCCTGAATGTGGAAAGTACAAAGGTAAAGAAGTTATCGTTGTAGAAGAAAGTTGATCTAGGGCAATAGAAACTTCTGTCAAAATGGCTGAAAAGAGTCCAAAACCTATATCCGAGGTTAAGATTACCGAAAAAGCTTCTGAGCTAGATGGGCAAATTCATGCTGATTCCAGATTAGTGCGGATAGCGCTTGACGCAATGGGCGGCGACAATGCTCCATCGGCAATAGTGGAAGGAGCTATTAAAGCTGTCGAAGCAATGGATGATATCGAGATTATTCTTGTTGGTATCAACAAAGTAGTGGAAGCTGAACTTTCTGGTAAACTAGGTAGTAAACATCGTATTCGAATAGCACATGCTGAAGAAGTGATAGGCATGGATGAGTCTCCTTCTATAGCGTTTAGAAAGAAAAAGAAATCCTCAGTCCATGTTGGCCTGAGGTTGGTTTCAAATGGTACAGCAGATGCGTTCGTTTCAGCTGGAAACACTGGTGCCACAATGGCAACTGCGTCAGTTATCCTACGTACTCTCCAAGGTATAGACCGAGCGGCCATAGCCGTTGTCCTGCCAACTCAAACAGGCAAAACAGTATTATTAGATGCCGGTGCAAATGTATCTTGCAAGGCAGGGCAACTATATCAATTTGGAATGATGGGCTCAATGTATGCGAAACACGCATTGGAAAAGGAAATACCAAGAGTAGGGCTACTCTCTATTGGAGAAGAAGATAATAAGGGCAATATTACAACACGTAAGGCCTTAGAAATATTCTCTAAAAGTCAGATGAATTTCATTGGGAACGTCGAAGCCAAGCTATTATATAAGGGCATTGCTGATGTTGTAGTATGCGATGGATTCACAGGTAACATTGCTCTCAAAATCTCAGAGTCAGTTGCCGAAATGATCGGTGCTTTTCTCAAGGTTATGTTTAGGAAAAACATTGTTACAAAATTTGCCTACTTGTTACTTAAGTCATCGTTAAGAGACTTTAAGAAAAAGGTAGATCATAGAGAGGTCGGGGGGGCTCCGTTATTAGGCATCAATGGTGCGGTATTTATTTCTCATGGCTCTTCAGACGCAAAATCCATAAAGAGCGCAATAGCTGCGGCAAGAAAGTTTGTGGCAGAGAATGTTAATGAACACATTTGTAAATGTATAGAAAAAGCAGTTGACCTGTCCAACGATGAGGATGAAGAGGACAAGCAAAACGGATTATGGGGCCAGTTTAAAAAGAAAATAGGGTTTGGCACTTAAAAATAATACTCATTGAGTAAAAATCAAATATGAACATCATGTCAAAAATAGTTGGAATGGGATCGTCCGTTCCAAAGAAAAGGCTAACAAACTTTGATCTAGAAAAAATGGTCGACACCTCGGATGAGTGGATTTTCACAAGAACTGGTGTTAAAGAACGCCGCATAGCCGATCCAGGAACAACTGTAGCTGAGCTTGCCGCGCCAGCAGCAATAGACGCATTAAAAATGGCCGGTGTAGATTCAAAAGAACTCGACTTGATAATTTGCGCAACATCCACCCCAGACATGATGTTTCCATCCACAGCCTGCGCCATACAAGCTCTTATTGGTGCAGCAGAGTGCCCTGCCTTTGACCTTTTGGCGGCATGCTCTGGTTTTGTCTATTCATTATCTGTGGCTGACCAGTTTATACGCTCCGGATCATCGAAAACCGTTCTTTTGGTAGCCAGCGAAATCTATAGTAAAATGATTAACTGGGAAGACCGAGGCACTTGTGTTCTTTTCGGCGATGGTTCAGCAGCCATAGTTCTACAAGCCAATAATAATTCGGAAGGTGTATTAGGGTCTGAAATTCATTCAGATGGTAAGTTCGGTAGCTTTATTAAAGCTGGTGGCATGCCAAAGCGTCATAACTTTTCATCAGAACCACAAGTTGAAGCAGATTACTTTGTCGTGATGAAAGGCTCACATACATTCAAAGTAGCTGTAAAAAAGATGACCGACGTAAGCCTGTCGCTATTAGAAAAACTCACAATATCACCTGCAGAAATAGACCTTATTATCCCCCATCAAGCTAACGAACGAATAATGAAAGCTGTTGCCAAATCACTAAATGTTGACGAAGGAAAAGTATTTAACAACATTGCAGGTTATGGCAACACCTCTGCAGCATCCATTCCACTTGCCATGACTGAAGCATACATGGCTAACCGTATTAACAAAGGTGATCTTGTGCTAACTGTAGCATTTGGTGGTGGCCTGACATGGGGAGCTAACTTGATCCGTTTTTAAAAACTGTTACATTCCTCACAACCCAACCGAAGCCAACATAGCCCGTTGAACCATTTCTGCACCCCATGCGCCAAGCCTAGATATCTCCATGCTACGCTCTCCCAAACTTACTACAAAAATGATATCACCGTCATAAGGTGTATGTGAAGGTGACACAGTTCTAGCAATACCATCGTGAGCCATTATGGCCAATCTTTGGGCTTGTGCTTTTGTTAATGCCGCATCAGTGACGACCACCCCAATCGCTGTTGATCCAAATTCTGGAGGGGTGGATTGTATGTCAAGAAATGGCAAGTGACTTCCTTCTTCATTTTTCGGTCCAGCCACAATAGCGCCGGTTGCAGGGTCTATTATGCAGCCATAACAATTGGATACCATCAGGGCACCAATAGCAACTCCATTGTCTACAACAGAGCTTACAGAACCAATACCACCAGGAGAATTATATTCATAACCTATATATTTTCCAATGGTTGCTCCACACCCAGCCCCAACTGCCCCGCATAAGTCTTCCTGGTTTTCGCTGTCTAGACAAGCAAGGTATCCTTCTCTTGCACCAGGTCGTACTCTTCCATCCCCATTCGCTAAATCAAAAATAACAGCACCTGGTACGACTGGCACAAAGTGGCTACCAACTTTAAACCCCCTCTCATGCTTTTCTAAATAATCTTTTATTCCAGTGGCCGCGGCAAGACCATATGACGAGCCGCCTGAAAGCAATATTGCATCAACGCCATTGATAAGACATGACGGGTTTAATAGATCAGTCTCATGTGATCCAGGGGCACCTCCTGATACATGACATGAAGCAGTGCATGACCTATCAAACAGCACTACACTACACCCTGTTTTTGCTCTTTTCTCAGACCAATGTCCAACTCTGACCCCGGAAATTGCAGATATAGGAGGTTGGGAAGTATTATTTTTCATTTCTAATAACAATAACAGAGATAAATGATGTTTACTTGAGTAATGTGTAAATCGTATTTTTTATAAAAGTCTTTCTGTAATTCTAGTGCTTTTTTTTCTTAATTTGATAGATTTTAACTGCTTTATTGTGCTCTTTAAGTGTTCGGGAAAAAAAGTGCTCTCCATTATTTTTTGAAACAAAATAATGGTAATCAACATTCGCTGGCTCATGAGCTGCCAAAATAGAGCCCAGTCCTGGGTTGGATATTGGACCGGGGGGCAACCCTTTGTACAAATAAGTATTATAGGGAGAATTGTAGGATAAGTCTTTTTTGCGGATGTTGCCTTTAAAGTTTGGCAATGCATAAATAACAGTTGGGTCAGACTGGAGAGGAATGTTTTTTTCCAACCTTAAGTTGAATACGGCCGAAATCAATTTTCTCTCGTATTTTTTACTGCTCTCCTTTTCTATAATCGAAGCCAAAGTCACAATTTGGTGTAACTTTTCAGGATCATTGGCGATACTTTTTGGCAAGTGATCTTCAACTTTTTTAAAAAATTGATCCACCATGGATACAACAACTGTCTTCGCAGTTACATTCCGGGCAAAACTATAGGTTTCTGGGAATAGATAGCCTTCGAGGCTATCCGTTGCAATTACCCACTTACGGGAAGTCAACATCTCACGGCAAGCGTTGTAAAAATCTTCAGCTTCAATCACGTTCGCATCTTGCATGCGAATACCAATCTCCGCCAAAGTCAACCCTTCAGGTATGGTGATTTTGTATAGCAAAGACTTTCCTTCTTCCAGGATTTTAATGATGTCCATTACAGAAAGATTTTTTGCTATCTTATACTCTCCTGCTTTGATAGAAGAACGAAATAAGCGCGCTACAAACTCGAACGCTATGGAACTTTTTATAATTTCAGCCTTCTCCAACATGATGGCAGCGCTTCTCGTTGTTTCCCCTGTCTTTATTGTGACTACAGCAAAACCTTGGTTATCTTTTGCAGTGTTAAGAGAGTAATATGCAGCGCATAGAAAAAAGGTTAGCAAAGATATAACGAGAAGGCCTATAGAGCGAATCATTTTATAACTATTCCACCACTACCACCCGTAGAAAGCCAACCTGTGAGAATTAACTGGGCAGAAACCTGATCGATTTTTTTCTTTCTTTTTTTCCGTGAAGTACCGGTTTCAATCAGTATCTTTTCCGCTTCGATTGATGTCATGCGTTCGTCGAACAACACAACCTTCAGATTCAAGTCGTTTGCAAACTTGTGTGCAATGGATTCACAAGCTTTCGCCTTTTCCCCGGCACTTCCATCCATGTTTAACGGATACCCAATTACAATTCGCTCTATAGTATAGTTCTCCATTAGTTTACGAACCCAAGCTAAGTCGGACTTGTATCCTGTCCGTTCGTTGAAGCCAACTGGTTGAGCAGTAATGCCAAGATTGTCAGTTACAGCAGCGCCTGTTCTTTTCTCACCTAGGTCAAGTGCAAGCGTCCTCCCCAAGTTTTTACTCCTGCACTTCTGTAATCATTTTGATAGACTTGTACAAGGCATCAAGCATACTTTCCATCTGCAAAATAGTAGCTGCAGGTGCTGGGAAAAAAACCATTACATTTCCAAGAGGTCGGACAATGACCCCCATTCTTTTAGCTTCAATAGATACCCGTACGCCTATTTGTTGGCTCCAGCCATATGGTTTTTTAGTTTTCTTATCTTCAACCAACTCGATTCCAATAATTAGACCGCGTTGGCGTATTTCTCCTACATGCAGAAGGTCCTCAAAACGAGCGAGCATATCAGACACCCTTGCACTTTTTTCTTGTATCTCTTCGATTGTTCTGCGTTCTTCCATGATCTTTAAATTCTCTAGGGAAACTGCACATCCAAGCTGGTTTGCAGTATAGGTATGGCCATGGAAAAAAGTTTTTTCCTCTTCATAATCGCCTAAAAAGGCTTCAAATAGTTTTGAGCTTGCTATTGTTGCAGCAAATGGTAGCGTGCCTCCAGTAATCGATTTGGATAGTGTCATTATATCTGGGGTTACATCCTCATGCTCACAAGCAAACATTCGACCAGTTCTACCAAACCCAGTAGCCACTTCGTCGGCAATAAACAATACATCGTTTTCTTGGCAGATCTCGTAAGCTTTCTGGAGATATCCGTGCGGTGCAGTGATAATCCCCGCAGGACACTGAACTAGAGGTTCGATGATCATTGCAACCACGCGATCTTTATTTTCCTTAATTGTTTGATCGATAAATTCGGTGCACTCTAAACCGCAACTGGGAAACTCTTTTTCTATAGGGCAACGATAACAGTAGGGAGATGGAACGTTTAGCGATTTAAATAAGAGATTATGAAATGTGGAGTGGTATTGATCTATCCCACCCACAGACACGGCGCCGATGGTATCTCCGTGATAGGCATTACGCACAGATATGAATAGATCACGTTTTGTGTTCGCTTCAATGTGTCGCCAATATTGGTAACCCATTTTCAGCGCTGCCTCCACTGCAGTGGAACCATCATCAGAATAAAAGACCCTATCCAAGCCTTTAGGTGTTATTTCTACCAGTTTTTCAGCAAGGTCAATTGCCACAGTATTGGAAAGGCCAAGATATGTAGAATGGGATATTTTATTCAGTTGTCGTATTATTGAATCATTCAACCTTCTATCAACGTGGCCATGCATATTGCACCAGTAACTAGAGTGTCCATCCAAAAACTCTATTCCATTGATATCCTTGAGTGTTACCCCACGGCCAGATTCAATTACTGTTACTGTTCCATCCATCCACCCTTTCATCTGGGTGAAGGGATGCCATGTGTACTTTTTATCACGTTCTTCATATGACCTTTTTTTTACACCCTGTTTTTTCATGCTACCAGAAATGATCTTCAATAATTGTTTTAGATCAATACACGAACGTACATGAGAAACAAGACGATTTGGATCAAGTGCGGCTGCATAAGAAACAAGACCAAGGACATCTGTTTCACATTTTTGCTGAATAAGGTTGAAATCAGGCACTGGAAATTTATGGTTTTTCCATTGGTTAAAAACTATTCCAAGTATATCCATGCCAACTGCCTGAGCAGTAAAAGTTGTTTGTATGGTATGGTTAATACAACCAAGATATGGGTGAGCGACCAGCAAACTTGGAAACCCTAGCATAATAGCAAGGTCAATCATATAGAGGTCTCGGGTGATGGGAACCATAAGGCCACCCGCCCCTTCAACCAAAACAAGCTCATGCTTTGCGGCTAGGGTTGTGCAAGCATCTGTGATTACTTCAACATCAATTGTCTTATTTTCTGCATTGGCAGCATGATATGGAGAAAGAGGAGCTTTAAACAAATAAGGGTTAACCAACTCCATTGGGTCATCTAGACCGGTAGTATCTAGCATGAACCTGGCGTCCTCAGACTCACCATCACAGCCAGATTGAACTGGCTTCATAACACCAACATCGATACCCTCCTCGCGTAAGATAGCTGCAAAAGCTGCTGTAATTACAGTTTTACCAACACCAGTATCTGTCGCCGTAATGAATAAACCCTTCATATCATTAATTTTCTTTTATTTAAATTTAATCTAATTTATTGCCGTTCAGCATCTATATATAGCACCTGATAAGTAGCTATAACTCCACCTTCCAATGAAAATCTCCGATGATATTCTTCTTCCATTCGAAACATTATTTCCCTTCTGCCCAAACCGAAAGATGAAAAACCATTGCTGTTTTGGGCACCAACCTGTTTAAGGGTTTTAAGGAAATGCCTGAAACTTGTATATTTTTTTTTATACGCTTTACACTTCACAGTCCCAGACATACCACAGGCTTCAACGATTTTTTTCAACTCTTCTAACTCCACGAATTCATAAAAAACATTGTCAAGCTTAGTTTTGCCCTCAGGCCATGCTGCAGAGAACGCCTCTTTCAATTCAATAAATGTCCCGTGTCCTAGTGTAGCGCATACGAACCGACCGTCTCTTTTTAGTATCTGCCCTATTGCTTGTAAGGCAACATATAGATCATCAACCCACTGCAACGCCATACTCGACACCACTAAATCTATAGAACCGCTTTGAATTGGTAAATCCTCTACGTCAGCCAGAATAGGGAGGAGGTTACTTGATCCACCATGCCTTCTAGAAGTGAGTTCTAGCATTCCTTCAGATATATCACATGCGATAACTTTATTAAATATTTTTAACTTTACAAGTTCCATGGTTATCTCTCCTGTTCCACATCCTATATCAAGTGCAATGCCACCTCCTCTACACTCGGTAATAACTCGCTGTGTTACGACCTTACCTATTTCAGACTGGAAATCAGCATATCTGTCATATAGGAGAGAAGCCTTATCAAAGGATCTACGGATCTTTTGCTTGGAATTTGAGTTCAAAGCGAGCTCTCTATTTTTTTAGTATGAATCACAGTCTGCCTAAAAACTGTGAAATTTCCTGAGCCAGTTCCCGAGGCCTGGTAAGATGTGGTGCATGGCCACAACCTGGTAATGTAACTCGACTGATTCTTGGAAATAGGGCATCCCACAGTTTCTGCCCTCCAGTTGGACAAATTTTATCTAGAGCTCCATGTATTAGCAATACGGGGCAATTATTATCGGTGAAGTTTTGGGAAGTAAGGTCTATTTTTTCCAGCTCATCAAGTGTCTGCATCAAGACATCGGTCGGGGGTGGAAATGGATCAGCAACTAAAAGTGATTCAATTTGTTTTGTTTGCTGTCCATCAATAATTTCCCCGGCATCAAAAAGAGTGTATATAAACTCGCGAAGCGCTTCATTTGAGTTGGAACTGATAGATCTCCTCATTTTCTTCAGCGCTACGCGGCTTTGCCCATAACCTAAGCCTGTTCCCCCTTCCTCTGCAAATCTTGCGGGCGCACAAATAAGTATTAATGATCTCGGGCTAGGTTTCAACCCGTCAAGCAAATATTTTGCGGCTATCGAACCTCCCATAGACCATCCAAGTAAATGAAACCCGTCGGAAAGCTCATTCGCTGTAAACCTCTGGATATCTTTTACATATCGATCGTAGGTATACGGGCCCCTACAACTCATCGCGTCGCCATGACCTGGTAAGTCAAAAGCATAGGCCCGATATAAGTTAGGCAACTCCGCACGCAAGAGCTTAAACACAGATTTGCTATGGCCCCAACCGTGAATCATTAGCAATGGCAGTGGTGCTTTTCTTACACTCATCTACTTTAGAGAAGGTCGGATGAAGTGAGTCATATCTCATATTCCTTGCGCATACCTTATCCCAAGGTGTATCTTTAAAAATCTAACTCTGTAGTAACGACTCAAGCAAAAAGCTAATATTTACATGAAAGTAGATTTTTTTAGACATAATATCACCTCTGCTGAGAGAAAGGCACTCGATAAAACGCTGCGTGGATTGTTCATTTCTACGGGTGACGAAGTGGCTACCTTCGAGACTAAATTCGCCAATTACACTGCTGCACCATATGCTGTAGGAGTAACTAGTGCCACAGCTGGGTTACATTTAGCATTAGAATCCCTAGGCATAGGACGAGGCGACGAAGTTATAACCTCCCCAATGTCTTTTATTGCCACATCAAACTCAATCCTGCATGCCGGAGCCACTCCAAAGTTTGTGGATGTGGAGCCAGACACCGGAAACATTGACGTAGCAAACATTGAAAAGGCGATTACAAAAAAAACAAAGGCAATTATGCCAGTGCACCTTTATGGACAATTATGTGACATGAAATCCATCTCCGCCATTGCCAAATCAGCCAAATTGAGGATAATCGAAGATGCAGCACATGCTGTTGAGGCAACACGGGATGGCATAAAAGTTGGCCAACTTTCTGATGCAGCGGCCTTTTCTTTTTATGCCACCAAAAACATGACTTCTGGAGAGGGCGGTGCTATCACTGTTCGCTCAAAACGGGTGCGTAACATACTAAGACAGTCAAGAAGTCACGGCATGACCAAAGACGCAGCATCGAGATATCAAAAAAAGTTTCAGCATTATGACATGAAGTTTTGTGGCTGGAAATATAACATGTCCAACATACAGGCGGCACTTCTGCTTCCGCAATTGGAAAGGGTTGAAAAGAATCTCAGACTCCGGCAAAAAGCATGGGATGTCTATCTAAAACACCTCAGTGATGTTCCAAAAATTGGACTACCCAAAATAGTGGCCGGATCTCGTTCTGCACTACACTTATTTACGGTATGGGTTTCCCCAAAGAAACGAAATAGTATACTTACTGAATTGGAAAGCGCAGGTATTGGTGTTGCCATTAACTTTCGACCAATACACCTAATGAGCTTTTACAGAAAAAGGTTTGGATTCCGGAAAGGAGACTTCCCTGTTGCTGAAAATATTGGGAACAAAGTTATAACTCTTCCACTCTATCCAACACTTAAACCAGGTCAGATCAAATATGTCTGCGACACTTTAAAAAGCCTGCTTGGCTAAATTTAGGATAACTACAAATATGGATAATACGGATAAACAAATACTTAATATGATTCAGACCGGGTTTCCGGTTGTTGCTGAGCCCTATGTGGCTATTGGCAGGAGTGTTGGAATATCAGAGGAGGAAGCCTACCAACGAGTTATGGAATTGATGGAATCTGGCATTATAAGAAGACTTGGAGCAAGCTTTGACTCACGTGGACTAGGATGGACATCGACCTTATGCACAATGTGTATCCCACCTGAGAAAATCGAAAAATGTGCGTCTGTTGTCAGCGAACATCCAGGTGTAACCCATAATTATGAAAGAGACCACAAGTTCAACTTATGGTTTACCTATATAGCACCGGACAAAGATACAGTAAGTAAAACGCTCAAAGAAATTGAGAGTAAAACTGGATATAAAGTCTATAACTTGCCGATGATCAAAAAGTTTAAAATTAAGGTTGATTTTCAGTTCGATTAAATACGGAAGGCAGGGAAATGAAAAAAGAGATAAATGCAGCCGATGTTAAGTTGATGACAGAACTGCAAGGAAGCATACCCATGAGCAAAAGACCATTCAAAGAAATTGCCAATAAATTAAAGATGACTGAGGATGAAGTTGTCGAAAAAGTTCAGAGTTACGGAAATAAGAAGTATTATCGGAGGTTTGGTGCCACACTCCGCCATCAGAAAGCTGGGTTTAAAGCAAATGGCATGGTGATATGGTCTGTGCCAGATGAGAGCATGCGTACCAAGATAGGCGAGCGACTTGCATCGCACCGGGAAGTAAGCCACGGATATGAGCGGCCATCGTTTGATGAATGGCCATACCACATATACACCATGGTTCATGGTGAAACAGAAGCTGAGGTTAGGGGAATCGCAAAACAGATGTCTGCCGAAGTAGGAATTACAGACTACGACGTACTTTTCTCTACCCGCGAGTTCAAAAAAACCAGTATGCGGTATTTCGATAACTGGCCAGTATGCGAATAGATAATCCTAAGAAACACAAGGTTGAATGAGAACATGAAAAAGTGGCTTTAATGGGCTGCTTGTACTGTGGGTAATAGATAAGTAAGATTTCCCACAAACTTTTAACCATTGATGGAGAAAAAACAAATGAGCCTTGTTGTTGTTGGCACAATGGCATATGACACGGTTAAAACTCCCTTTGGAAAACGGCAATCCGCTCTTGGCGGATCGGCCACCTATTTTTCCATATCTGCTAGTTTTTTTACTCAAGTGAACCTTGTTGCTGTAATCGGTGAGGACTTTAGTAATGATCACTTGAGCATGCTGAAACAGAAAAACATAAATACAGATGGTGTACAGCAAATGGACGGGAAAACCTTCCATTGGTCAGGGGAATATGGGGATAAATTAAACGAAGCAAATACCTTAGCTACTGATCTAAATGTACTAGAGCGATTCGATCCCGTACTTCCAGATTCTTACTTGGATAGCGAGTACCTATTTCTGGCTAACATCGACCCTGTTCTGCAGATCAAGGTATTAGACCAAATGAAGAACCCGCGCTTGGTAGCTTGCGATACTATGAATTTCTGGATTGAAGGCTCAATCAATAACTTAAAAAAGACCCTAGAGCGAGTGGATATACTAATAATTAATGACGGAGAAGCTCGAATGTTAGCCAAAACGCCAAACTTGGTAAAGGCAGCTAGGGAGATACGAACTATGGGACCAGATACCATTGTAATCAAGCAGGGCGAGTATGGGGCTTTGTTGTTTTATGAAGATACGATTTTTTCAGCCCCTGCCTTCCCACTGGAAAAAGTAAATGACCCAACTGGAGCTGGTGACACTTTCGCAGGTGGGTTAATGGGGCATATAGCTAAAATGAATGAAAAAGAACTAAGCAATACACTGTTACGTCAGGCAATTATTATGGGGAGTGTTATGGCCTCTTACACAGTGGAGGAATTCAGTGTTGATCGCCTAGAAAAATTAAAACCTGAAATGATCGTCGATCGATTTCGCCAATTCGATCATCTAACCAGTTTCGAAGGTCTGAGCAGCGAAGTTTAGTAGCGCATGAGAAAAGTTAATAGCGAAAACAAAGTAGAGTCAATTAGAACTCTTATAATGTTATCTGTAATGTTTCCTGGAGCAGGTCAAGTGGCAAATGGGGATACTGTAAAAGGTGTTATTACTATTGCAATCTCAGCTCTTTTGTTTGTCGACATTATTGTTCACTCTTTCATCATTACATATCCTCTTTTTGGAATGTGGTTAGCTGGAAAAACACCGATTATAGACGAAAAAACTTTAATGCCTTTAAGAACATTACTTGTTGTAATTACCATAGCTCTGGTTATTTGGGTTTGGGCATTAGTCGACACAGTCATTGTTGGGAAAAAACGATTGGCTGAAAGTTTTATTGAAGGTAATTAGTCATGAGTAGGCAGTGCGAATAGTAGGTGGCGAGTTCAGAGGCACCAAGCTGTATTTACCTAACAACAAGGACATAAGGCCAACGCCTGAAAGGGTTAAGGAAG
The DNA here is from genome assembly GCA_002500605.1 of Nitrospinaceae bacterium UBA7883. GTDB lineage: Bacteria > Nitrospinota_A > UBA7883 > UBA7883 > UBA7883 > UBA7883. The sequence goes on from DLRR01000002.1 coordinate 104,125, forward strand.
CTGTTTTCAACATTCTTGGCGCAAACATCAAGGGTGCTTTGTTTCTAGACCTTTATGCCGGTTCAGGGTCGATGGGACTTGAGGCTTTGTCACGTGGAGCAAGTGTAGTTACCATGGTGGAACTTGAGCACATGGAAGTTATTCGCAAGAATAGCGTAAGATGCGGTATAAACAATGATAAAAAACTCAAAGTAATCCACAGTCCAGCCCAAAAGGCGATCAATGTGATGTTAAATCTGAAAGATCGTTATGATCTAATTTATGTCGATCCTCCATGGCACTCAAAAAATATGGGTGATAACGCCTTAAGGGCGTTAGGGTTATTAAGCCCAAGTGGGATTTTAATGTTGGAGGCATTCAAAAAAACTAACCTGCCTGATCCTAATAAGGAGTACAAACTATATGATAGTCGTAAGTATGGAGATACAGTTATCCACTTCTACCGCAATGAAGTAGACAGCAGAAAAAACGTGGTGCCTTAGGCAAGCCTATAAGTGGTTGAATTAAAACCACCTAAGCTCATTTGTTCTTTTCCTTACCTAATGACCTCATAAACGGCTCTATAAAGTCCATTGGCAACGGAATAATGGTGTTGGTTGCATTCTCATGTGACATCTCTCGTAGCGTCTGCAGATACCGCAATGTCAAAGCCGCAGGACGTTTTTCTATTATTTTCGCAGCCTCTGCTAATTTTTCAGCTGCTTGAAATTCACCTTCAGAGTCTATAATTTTTGCTCGCCGTTCCCGTTCAGCCTCAGCTTGTTTGGCCATTGCCCGTTGCATCTCGCTGGGCAAATCAACATGTTTGATTTCAACGTTGGCAACCTTTATCCCCCATGGGTCTGTTCGCCTATCAAGCAGACTTTGAAGTTCTGTGTTGATCTTATCCCGTTCGGAAAGTAGTTCGTCCAAACTCACTTGTCCTAGCACCGATCTAAGTGAAGTTTGCGAAAGCTGGCCAGTAGCATAAAAAAAATCTTCTACTTGGATTATAGCTTTTTCGGAATCAACCACCCGGAAGTATACAACTGCATTAACTTTTATTGAAACATTGTCCTTTGTAATTATATCTTGGGTCGGCACATCAAAAGCTATAACACGCAACGATACCTTTTTCATCTTATCAATAATTGGCCATAAGATTATAAGTCCTGGCCCTTTGACTTTGAGCAATCTACCAAGGCGAAATACAACTGCTCTTTCATATTCGTTTAATACCCGCAAGGCAGAAAAAAGCAATAAGACTATAAATATTATGAATACCGCTATACTGGTGAGTTCCATATATTGCTCCTTTTATCTATACGTTAAGACGAGAAATACTACGTTTTATAAAGTTATTTTATGCTTTTCATGTTTAACAACAAGCGCCCCAATTGCTTTCCTTTTAATTTAGCCGCTTGTCGACCTAAGGTCTAGTTATTGTTATACCCCTCACAACGTCAAAAAAAGTCCTAACTTTAGCCTCCGACTTTTCCCCTTTCTTGTCTTCAACTCCTGATGCAAGGTCTATCCCATACAAACCTGGCATACCTATTGCCTCTGCTACATTGGACGAATTAATTCCTCCGGCCAAGAATAGTGGGACCTGACATTTTTCTATAATCAGTCCTGCCAAATCCCAATCGCTTTTTACACCAGTTCCACCGAACATTCCCCTACTAGCGGTGTCGAGCACAAAACCATCTACTCCAGCCAGTATGAACTCTTCCATGCGTGCTAGTATAGTATTCGGGTTCTCATTGTTGTTGCCTTGAGCATTTAAATGGATAGACTTATATACCAGCACATCCATTTTGGATTTTATCTGATCTACATCGGAAGTGCTTTCCTGCCCTGTTAATTGTAATGCATATGGTTTCAAAGCCACCATGCAATCTTTTAGTTCTGGCTTCAAGTTCATGTTGTAAGTGAGCAAGAAACAATGGTCTTTGTGGTTATCAAAAATAGGTGTTGCTCTGTTAATATCCAGAGATCTAGGTGACCATTCCACATCTACCACCACGCCAACGAAATCCGCACCATGCTTCATCGCCATATTGCAGTCGCCAAGAGAGGTCTGACCGCAGATTTTTACTTTCATTGTTTTACCAGAAGTAGATTACTAAAAGGGTATTGGAATTTATGACTGCTGAAAGTAATGAACGCTGACTTAAATGGCTTAGGCAAGATCTAAGCCATAGAGTGTTTGCCGAAAAATATCCTTTAGTATTAGAGAAAACCTTCATGCTATAACCATTGTAGTTTTATCAGGTGGTCTTATCAGCTTTGCGCTTTTTTATAAATAGAGTGGAGCCCAATTAAGGTCAAGTTTTCTTCAACGTGCTCTATGGTTGAAGAGGCCGTGGCAATTAAACTAGCCTCTCCACCAGTAGCTATTACCGTCACGCTACCATCTAGAGTTGTTTTCATTTTACTAACCACTCCATCCACAAGGCTCCCATAACCATAATAGGCACCAGCCTGTATTGCATGAACAGTGTTTTTCCCTACAATTGATGGTGGTTTGCTGATTTCTACTTTTGGCAACTTTGCAGCTTTTTTATTGAGGGCGTTGAGACTTATGCCTATTCCTGGGATTATCGTTCCACCAAGGTATTCTGACTGACTTGAAATAGCATCAACAGTAATTGCTGTACCAAAGTCCACTAATATCAGAGGAGGGTTGTAGAGAGCTAATCCCCCAGCTGCATTCGCTATTCTGTCAGCGCCAACTTCTCTTGGATTGTCCACTTTGATTGATAATCCAGTCTTTATCCCAGGAATCACAAGCAGTGGTTCAATATCAAAAATCTTTTTGCAAAACCGAACCAGTTGTGGAAGCTGCGGTGGTACTACGCTTGAAATGATAATATCGTCTACCGAACTGGTAGCAATACCATCTAGCATAAAAAGCTGGTGGACGGTAACGGCCAATTCATCCTCTGTATGGTGCAACTTTGTCTCTAGCCGCCAGCTTGCCTTCAGTTTGTTATTTTCGTAAATTCCTAGCACTGTCTGGGTATTGCCCACATCCACAACAAGCAAGGAATGTGACATTTTTTATCCTCTTATATTGTTTAGTCGAAAAATCTAGTTTCTCCCGAGTATACAGTTTCCACCACCCCAGGGGAAACCTCTACGAGCAGACCCCCGTTGTCATCAATACCGATAGCCACTCCAACTATGATTCTGCTCCCTGAAATAACTTCTACTTCTCGCTGTATAAAGGTGGAACAGTACTTTCTGTATTCCTCAATTACTAACTTTGATCCATTTTCTGAAAGGAAATCTAGCCACAATTCTAGGTGGTTTATCATAGAAGCCAATAGCTTCTCTCTCGATAGAGACATACCGGTTAATTGAAAGAGGGAAGTAGAAGTACGTTGTAACTCCTCGGGGAATTGGTTGTTTTGCGTGTTAACATTAACACCTATTCCTAAAACTACTATATTTTGATCTCCTTGCTGACGAAGTTCGGCCAGAATGCCTCCCAATTTTTTTCCATTAAAAACAAGATCATTCGGGTATTTAAGCTCAGGTGTTAACTTAGCGACTTCTTGGCATGCGCAGCAAAGAGCAATTCCTGCTGCCAATGTCACCGTGTTAAGGTTTTTAATGTCAATATTGGTACCCCATGCCAAAGAGAAAGCCAGGTTTACTAATGGAGGACTAAGCCAATTTCTGCCCAGTCTACCACGTCCCTCGGTCTGGTTTTCAGCCACAACAACAGCAAAGTGAAGTCGTTGTTCATCAAGCCGTTCAGCAACCCAAGCGTTGGTAGAGTCCACTATATCTAAGGTCACCAACTCCTTACCAAGTCTCGATGTTTTAAGGAAGTTGAAATAAATGTCTCTATCAAACATTGTTGGATTTACACTAAATTATTAATTAGTAATATGTGCTAACGCCTATGGTCACATGTTAACATACGATAAAATTACAGATAATACCGAGATGCCAAATACTAACTAAGAAAAACAAGATGATTTTACTAGTTTTCAATAATGAAGAAAAACAATGAAGAAAGTTATTTATCTAGATAACGCAGCTTCTTCGCATCCAAAGCCTGACATAGTAATAAGGAAGATTAATGCAACATTGCAAAAAATTGGTGCAAATCCTGGTAGGTCGGGTCATTCCATGGCGTTAGCAGCCAGCAGAATTTTGTTTGAAACTCGTGAGTCGCTGGCGGAGTTGCTAAATTTACCAAGTTCTGAACGCATTATTTTTACAAAAAACTGTACTGAAGGAATTAACCTTGCTTTGAAGGGGTTGCTTAAACCTGGCGACAAGGTTGCTGTATCAAAGCTTGAGCATAACTCTGTTGCAAGGCCATTGGAAACACTAAAGAAAAACGGAGTGATTGTAGAATATGCTCCTTGTGACGAATACGGTCTTCCAGACCCAAAAAAGGTTCCCAAGGTAAAAATGCTTGTTACCGTGGCTGCTAGCAATGTTACAGGCGCAGTGCTAGATATAGCAGCTTTATCATCTGCCTGCAAATCCAAAGGTGTTGTTTTTATGTTAGATGCTGCCCAAATGGCTGGTTCTATTCCTTTAGACGGGTCACTTTGTGACATTTTAGCAGCCCCTGGTCATAAGGGCCTGCTCGGTCCACAAGGAACTGGATTTGTGTGGTTCAAAAAAGGTATTGAGCCAGATGTCATACTAGAAGGGGGTACTGGTTCAAACTCAGAGGAGTTTGATAGCCCATCTTTCTGGCCTGATCGCCACGAGGCAGGAACCTGCAATACTCCTGGTATAGCTGGCCTTGGAGCGGCAACGCAATACCTTTTAAAACGTGGAATTGCATCCATCAGGGAACGTGAAACAGTTTTGTGTGAAATGATATTGGATGAAATACGTGATATCGGAAAAGTTATCACTTATCCGCCGTATGATATAAATAAAAAAGCTAATCTGGTTTTATTCAATGTTGATGGAACTGATCCTTCGCAGCTAGCTTGGGAAATGGACAATCAAGGAGTAGCGCTACGTTCAGGTCTTCACTGTTGTCCAGAAGCCCACAGATTCTTGGAAACTTATCCAGAGGGTGGTGTGAGGGTAAGCCCAGGCTACGCCACAACAAAAAAAGATGTGAAACAATTTCTCAAGGTTTTAGATGGTTTTGTCAAACATCGTTGAAGGAAAAATAATTGTTGTGTTCCAGTCAACACACATAACACTCAAAGCCGAAAAAGAGTTAAAGGAAGCTAATATTAAGGTAAGAACCACTATAAAACCAAGAACTATTGGCTCCAATTGCCAACTGGCACTGGTAGTACCACCAGAGGATGTTCGCAAAGCAGCAATGCTTGTTTCAAAGAAAGGACTCAGCCCTACTGGGTATTATATGCAAAATGCTAAGGAAGAGTGGGAAACCGTAAAAACATAACTTCAAAAACTACTACGCTTCAGTTTATCAACTTAACCTTTAATAACTTTATGCTATCAACTAAGGGGTAGTTGCAAAACAGTTCCACTGGTATCCGATTTAGAAATTCCAAAATGGTTGTAGGCTTGTTCGGTGGCGATACGGCCCCGAGAAGTTCTTTGAATAAATCCCTGCTGAATGAGAAATGGTTCGTAAAGGTCTTCTATCGTATCTTTGTCTTCTGAAATAGCAGCGGCAATTGCTTCTATACCAGCAGGCCCTCCTGCAAATTCTTTAATAATCAACAACATAAGCTTTCTATCCATTTTATCAAACCCTTTACTATCGACTTCTAACATTTTAAGGGCGTCATCTGCTACCTTCCGAGTAATTTTTCCAGTTGACTTTACCTGGGCAAAGTCACGTACTCGCCTAAGAAGACGATTCGCCACACGAGGCGTTCCACGGCTTCTAGATGCAATCTCTTCGGCACCTTCCTCGGCTATAGGGACATTTAATATGGAAGCCGAACGATTAACAATTTTAGCAAGATTGGTAACATTGTAAAATTCCAGCCGATCAACAATTCCAAACCTGCTGCGGAGTGGCCCAGTTAAAAGTCCAGCACGGGTAGTTGCCCCTACCAAGGTAAACGGTGGCAAATTTAAATTTATTGATCGGGCTGCTGGACCTTGCCCAATAATTATGTCTATTTTAAAATCCTCCATGGCTGGGTAAAGTATTTCTTCTACGGCTGGAGTAAGCCTATGAATCTCGTCTATAAAAAGGGTGTCATGCTCTTGAAGATTTGTGAGTATTGCTGCCAAGTCGCCAGGCCTTTGTAGTATCGGCCCGGAGGTAGTTGTTATGTTTGTTCCCATTTCCGATGCTATGATATGAGCCAATGTGGTTTTCCCAAGGCCAGGAGGACCGTAAAATAGGCAGTGATCAAGCTCTTGCCCTCTCTGCCTGGCAGCCGTAATAGCGATTACAAGATTCTCCTTCAATTCATCTTGCCCAATGTAGCTATCAAGCGTTTTTGGTCGTAGACTGTTTTCCAGCCCCACCTCATCTGGTGACTCAAGCTCTGGGTCGGTAACTCTGTGCTCAGACATTTAATTTACTATACGGTAATAACATTCACTAGTTTAGATATGGTAATTATACTTTTTAATTAAAGAGTTTGCTTGAGGAAATCATGCTGTCAAGAAAATAACGTATTAACAAACAATGCTCAAACTGTTTTGGCTTTTTCCTTAGCGTCAATGCAAGAATCAAAAAGCTGGAGATTTTAAGGTAATTATGATAGTTTTCGTGAAACTGATAAGCTTAGAAATCGAAGCTTTTAAGCAAACACTTTTTTTTGATTTAGGGGGAGACAAAAATGGATCTTATTACGGCGTTAGCTGTGTCAATCGGCCTGCTAGGCGGAGTGGCAACTTTCTTGTTTGCTAGCATGGGACAACTTGGTTTAGTCTGGATCGCTTTCATCGCTTGGGCAAGCTTTTATCACTGTGGCGGCGAAGCAAAAGGCCTTCAGGCATCACTCATAGCGAATGTTTGGGGTGTAGTGATGGCATCGGTTGGGCTTTTCTTAATTACCCATCCATTCCTCGGAATTACTGGTAATCTTTGGATTGCTATTTGTGTTGGGCTAGGAGCATTTATTTTGGTGTTGGGCGCAAAATTGCCAGCCCTTGCGGCAATTCCCGCTTCGGTTTACGGTTTCGCTTCAACCGCTGGATACGCTCTACTTACAAGCACTTTTGATGTAACTATGCCTTCTTTTGCGAACCCATTAATTTGTGTTACGCTAGCGATGGTAGTCGGTGGCATTTTTGGGATTATATCTCAGAAAGTTGCTGGGGCCATAACAGCCGGCTAGAACAAATAGCCGAACTCTTCACGCAGGCAGGATCACAATCCTGCCTGCGTTTGATTTTCAGCCAAACCCATATCCTTTTATAGATTGCAGTCCATTTTTTCTCTAGCACTTAAGCTCATATTATTACTACCTTGATTTTGTAGTTGAACTTCACAATGTGCTAATCTCCATCAATGGAAAAAACTATTCTTGCGCATGGCAAAGTTAATCTCTACTTGAAGGTAACCGGTAAAAGGAGTGATGGATACCATTTATTACGCTCATTTTTCCATAAAATCTCTTTGTGTGATGAGTTAACTTTTTTTCCAACAAAAGCAAACAAGATAACCATAAAATGCAGCGACCCAAATGTCCCTCTCGATGAGTCAAACTTAGCAGTAAAAGCGGCTAAAGCCTTAGCAAAGATTACTGGTTGCAATAGAGGGGTTCTTATAAACATTGTCAAACATATACCTATAGGTAGTGGACTGGGTGGTGGATCATCCAATGCAGCAGCAACGTTGCTGGCATTAAATAATTTATGGAAAACTAAGGTTAGACATGAGGATCTATTGAAAATTGCCCTAAATCTTGGAGCAGATGTTCCTTTTTTCACTAGCAATTATTCAGCGGCATGGATAGAAGGAATAGGCGAGGTTATCCTACCCGTATCTGTAAATTCCTCATTGAATATGGTACTGTTTAAACCTGATTTTCCCATATCCTCAAGTACAGCTTTTACCAACTCAAAGTTTAATTTTGTTAGTGGTCCAAACGGCAAAACTTTAATAGAAAAACTTAGTGGAGGAGATCCTTTCATTGTCGGAGCTACCATGCAAAACGACCTTCAGCCATGGGCTTTTGATTGTTACCGAGAACTGGCTGAGTTAAAAACTTCGATTTTACGTGGCAATACCAAACCAATTGCCGTAACAATGACTGGGAGCGGGTCAACATTAATGGCTTTATATGAAAATAGTGAAGCTTCCAATAAAGCATATAAAGAATTGTCCAATATATCTAAGTTTGTAAAGGTTGTGACAACTTTGGCATGAGTTTTAGCTTTCAGTGAAAATAGTGATTTTACCGTCGGTTATTTTCTTGTCGATTGCAATCCAAACGCACTAAAAACCTTTCGAGCATCTCATCATTGAAAGTAATTTAGTAATAAATGTTGTTGGTTTAAATGGTTGTTTAGTTAACTCCAATGGTTGTATCATTACTACTATAGACTTTAATCCCAAATGGGGGAGGAAACTCTTAAACCAATCAAAGTAAAATTAAACCTCAACTGAGGTTTAAGAAAATGCTCCAAAATAAACAAATTTAAATCTTGAGAGTCAGTTGATTTTTTCCGATTTTTTCAATGTAAACGAAAAGCTTGTATTCAGACTTTCCCTAGATCTGAATACGGAGCAATTTACTTGTCATGTAAAAAAAATTAAGAATAAGTTCATGGCTGTTTTGATCTCCAGACGAGACAAACCAAAAATTAGCCCCTCAATTGGTGACGAGTTGTTTATTTACCACAAAAACGACAATTGTAATCATGTTATTCAGACCAAAATCGCCCAAAACAAACAATTTCCACTACTTACTTTATTTATGACCGAGTTATACGACCCAATAGTTGGAATTGAAGGTGCGGAACTGCCAGCAAGCTCCAGTTTAATAGAGAATATTTCAAATGATCATATAGGAGACAAAATAATTGGAGTGAATGAACACATCACTCATTTAGATTTTGCCACGGAAGAAAGTGAACTGAACGAAATTATAAAAGAGCAGTCGGATACGGACAGCGCGATTACTGGTGAGCCCAAAACAAGCCTAGCTTGGGAAGAAGCTGAGGAGGAACCTTTGGTGCTGGACACAGGTTTAAATGACAAATGGAAAGCTCAATCAAAATTGTCGCCAGATGCCACGAGTTTAAAGGATCACTTTGGGTTCAATTATTTTCTTATTTCTGACGAGACCAGGAAAAGAATAAATAAAGTTATTACGGATTATGGCTCAGCTGATGGAGATTCCAGCGAATGCATCAACGACCCAAAAAACCCAGAGTTTGGTGAGCAAACTGACCTATTCTTGGTGGAAAAAGTTAGAGGAATAGATGCTAGGTTAACAAAACTGGAAAACATTGCCAGCGCAATTTTTAGCTATCACGCTGCGCAAGAGAACCTTACCACAGATCAAATTGTGTCAAGCTCTTTTGCTCGACCTGATAATGCTATTTGCCTTTCAATAGACAGCTTAGGGATTACTGCGGCTATTCAAGAACCAATTCCTAACCGCTCCACCGCTTTACTGTCTGTCGACCGGTTCTGGGATCCGCCGCTTCATTTTACCGCAGTTGCCGAAACAGAAGAGTCAAAAGAATGCGAGAACAACCTGTTCATTTGTCGGTTTTGCTTTGTTGCCATAAATTCAGATGACCAAATGTCCATAGACAACTATTTGGCTCGATGGTCGGAATTTCTAGAAAAAATCACCAAAAGCAGGCAATGAACCTAACTAAAGTAAATGGGAAAATTCCGCGTAAAATAAAACATCACATTAGGCAGTGAACAGAAATGTTCAAGGCAAAGCGCCAAAAGTATAAAGTATTATTTCGTTGACCAGTCAACAGACTTTCTGTTATTCTCATTCCCCAAATATTTAAAAATCAAAATGTTAGCTTTAATGATTGGGTGGCTCCTTTTAAATGGGCGATTTAAAAAACCAGATTTTTCTCGAACAAATTAACGTTGCGTTAGACGAAGTCCGCGATGAATATACTTCCAAGCACACTGTTAAAAAACAAAACCGCTTTTTGATCAAAGATATAACTTATGAAATTAGCAGATGTGATGTAGACAGCGAGACTTTTACCTACAATATAAGCTCTAAAATTCCAAACGAGTTAGTGCCGAAAAACTACAAAGCAAAAAATTATTATAATTTTATCGCTAAGCTGTTAAACAAATCACCAATAAAGCCAGCGATAAATAAAATGGAAAGCGTTGTACAAAATTCACGCGATATGGAATATAAGGAGCGGGAGTATGCCAAATTCACATACCGATTTAAAGAACATGAGCTCTATAACAACGAAGAGCTGAAAAAGTGTCTGGAAGGTTATCACTCAAAAAAATTCCCATTACCTAGCCTTCCTGGGATTTCTACGCTAAGCGGGAGGATGGTTTTAGTTTTGGTTAGAAAAAACATCACAGAATACGCAAAACGGAACATTTCAGATCTGATAAATGCCAACGAAAAGATGAAAATAGAACTTTCAAAAAAAAGGATCGCAAAAAAATCTTCCATTAAAAAGTCCTCGACCAAAAAACCCAGCGCTAAGAAATAAATGAACGAAGAATTCAGATCGCTACTGGCGTCAACCAAAGCCAGGTTAGACAGGCTCCGAGGTCATCTTTGACCTAACCAAAAGAGAAAAAGAGCTTGCTAGACTCGAAGAAAAAATAGCCTCTCCTAATTTCTGGAACGACCCGGAAGCAACAAAGCCTTTGATGAAACGTCGGTCTTATCTTGCAAAAAGTATTGAAGAGTTTGGGCATCTGAAAAAGTCTCTTGACGATATAACCGATTTGGCCTTTTTGCTGGAAAAAGATAGCGATGAAGAACTGGAGAATGAAGCGGCATCCGAGTTGGGACTTTTAGCAGATAAAATTAATAATGCAGAACTTGCCGCCATGCTTTCCGGTGAGCATGACGAGAACAATGCCATAGTTGAAATCCATCCTGGCGCTGGTGGTACAGAATCACAAGATTGGGCTGAGATGTTGATGCGCATGTACCTTCGCTGGTGTGAAAGACGCGAATACAAAACTGAAATCATTAACATCCTCTACGGCGAAGAAGCAGGTATTAAATCAGTTACTTTTATAGTGAACGGAAATTATTGCTATGGTTATTTAAAGGCTGAGTCAGGTGTTCATCGTTTAGTACGCATTTCCCCGTTTGACACTAACAAAAGAAGGCATACGTCGTTTGCATCAGTCACAATAACCCCAGAAATATCAGATGATATTGAAGTAAATATACGTGATGAAGAATTAAAAATTGACACTTTCCGCTCTTCAGGTGCCGGCGGGCAACATGTAAACGTGACCGATTCTGCCGTTCGAATTACCCACCTTCCAACGGGTACAATTGTTGCCTGCCAGAACGAGCGAAGCCAACATAAAAACAAAGCTCATGCTATGAAAGTGCTAAAAGGAAAGCTTTTTTCTATCGAACAGCAGAAATTGCAAGACAAGGTCGAAGGACTAACTGGTGAAAAGAAGGATATTAAGTGGGGGTCACAGATACGCTCCTACGTAATGCAGCCATATCAACTGGTCAAAGATCTTCGTACTAGGATAGAAAATGGCAATATTGGTGCCGTACTTGATGGTGACATAGATCAGTTTATTACCGGTTACCTACTCAAAGGGCCAGTAGATGGCGCAGTAGATGACAGTACTGAATAACCTTTGCAAATAGTTTGTCCTCACTATTTTTTATCAACCAAACAAGGGTCATTTAAAGAATGTTTGCTAGTGTGGCGTTTTCGAAAGGGGACATGAACCCCCTTCGGGCTTCGTATAAAATTTTCATTAGCTTACAACCACCAATGATTGGACAAGTGTTGTTTTCCCTGTCGAAGCACTCCGCAAGGTTCATGTGCTGTTCAGTATTGTAAATAACGTCTGCTAAAATAATATCTTCCGGTTCTCTGGAAAGGCGAATTCCACCAGATTTTCCCCTAACCGTTGCAATAAAATCATTTCTTGAAAGGTTATTAATTACTTTTGTCATGTGGTTTCGTGACACATTGTGAAATTCTGCTATTTCAGAAATCGTAACAAGGCGATCTTTGTGACCTGCAATGTACAAAAGTGCCCTTAACGAATAGTCTGTGTAAGAGGTCATTTTCATGTACTTAATAATAACATTATAAGATGCATATAATCTACATATTTAAACAAAAACGACTTCTTTTTTTGGATTGTTAAGCAGAAAATAACCTTAAATACAACTTGATTTTAAATTTTTATACGCAGATAATGTGGGTCAACTAATATGTATTTAGTATGCATCTTTTAAGGGGGGAGCGTATGCAAGAAATTGCTTGGAGTATTACCTTGTGGCTAACGATAATCTTAGCCGTTACATATCTTTATGTTGCGATGAAATCGGGGGACGCTGCTGACGCATCAAGCGTTGCAGGTGCAGCCGGATCTTTAAGAACCTGGCTATTTGCGATGCTGGCATTTGCCTTTGTGCCAGTGACCCTGATGACCACAGCTGATTTACCATACGGCGCAGGGGCATCTACTGGTAAAGCTCAGGTAGTTAATGTTAAAGGATTCCAATGGTATTGGGAAATGGACCAAGAAGAAGTAAAGGCTGGTATACCAGTGCTTTTCAAGGTCGAGGCTGCAGATGTTAATCATGGCTTTGCCATTTACGATGAAGACAATGTTTTGATTACACAAACACAGGCTATGCCAGGTTACACAAACAACTTAAAAGTTACTTTTACTAAGCCAGGGACCTACAAGTTTCTATGTCTTGAATACTGCGGCAGGCAGCACCACGCCATGGAAATTACCCTGAATGTTACTTCTAATTAAGGGGGATAGAAATAATGAGTAACGATATTTCTGCGGGCGGCCGGCTGACGGTAGTTATATACCAAGCTGTCGCAGCGGTAGTTTTGCTTTTGCTTATGACTTTTGGTCTATTGATGCGTTATTCACAGGCTGGTGGACTAGATTTATCAGAAGATCTTTTCTATCAGCTTATGACGGCCCATGGTATCGGCATGGTGGGCATTGCCGCCATTTGCGGTGTTTCTATCATGTGGTTCTTTTTAAGCCAATATGTTCAATTAACAACTGAAATATTCGTCCTAAACCTCATCCTCTTTCTAGTGGGTGTGGTGATGATATTAAGTGCAATATTCCTCGGGGGATTTGCTGGTGCTTGGACTTTCCTCTATCCGCTTCCACGTATTTCTGGTGGTGCTTGGGGGCCGTCAATGGCAGCGTTGCACTTAGGAGGAGTACTGCTTATTGGTGTGGGGTTTCTTTTGGTTCATCTTGATTGCGGTTATGCAATTCTTAAGAAATACGGCTCATTGACTAATGCGCTTGGTTGGCCTACCCTTTTCGGTGGCCCTCAAACAGGCAAGTTTCAACATCAAGTTGACGAAGCAACACCGCCTCCAACAGTAGTGGCCTCGACCATGGTTACGATTGTGAATATTTTAGGCCTAGTTTCTGGGGCTTCAATACTTGTCATCACCATAGTTAACCTGTTTGTCCCAAGTTTTGCTATATCAGCTTTGCTGGGAAAAAACATGATCTTTTTCTTTGGGCACGTTTTCATTAACGCCACAATATACATGGCAGTAATAGCGGTGTATGAGATCTTACCCCGTTACACAGGTCGCCCTTGGAAATCTTCTAGGCCATTCCTGGCAGCTTGGTCTTTCTCAACTGTAGCTGTCTTAATTGTTTATCCCCATCACCTTTTGATGGATTTCCCAATGCCGGTATGGATGCTGGTCATGGGACAAGTAATCTCCTATTTGAGTGGTATCCCCATACTAGTGGTCACTGCCCTAGGCGCTCTTGCTTATGTGCACCGTTCTGGTATTAAGTGGGGCATGGCTCCGAGTTTACTTTTTCTAGCTACGTTTGGCTGGGCTGCGGGCGCCATTCCTGCTATCGTTGATGGAACCATTGTGGTTAATTCAGTTTTACATAACACCCTATGGGTGCCAGGTCACTTTCATACATACTTACTTCTAGGGTTGGTACCAATGGCCCTTGGTTTTATGTATTTTTTAATTGAGGAAGAAGGATCTACAATAGACCTTGCAGCCTTTTGGGCATTTATTATAGGCGGGATGGGATTCACCATGACCTTTTTGATGGCCGGAGCAGCGAGCGTTCCACGCCGCTTTGCTGAGCATCAGCCGTGGATGCAAGGGATGGACACCTTAGGATCCGCTTTTGCAGCTTTGGCAATTTTAGGTGTAGCCCTCATTGCAGTTCGATTTCTTGGAGGGGTTTTGGCGTCACTCAAAGCTTAATGGTTAATGCGTAATGCCTTTCTGATTATTGCACTGCTTTGTGTTGGGTTTTTAGCACTTGGCAAAGGAACGGACGGGTACACTGTCCTAACATCGGAAGGGAGTCGACGCACAGCTGTTGCAAAACATCCAGTTGTGATCCCCCCCATCCTGCTAAGGGATCGGGGGGGATCATTTTTTAAGATCAATGATTATAGGGAAGGGCCAACCCTAGTTGAATTTATTTATACAGGTTGTCAGACTACCTGCGTGGAACTTGGTAATGCTTTCGAGGAAATTTCAGATAGTTTGTCAAAGAGCATGAAAGTTCGCTTGGTTAGCATAAGCATTGACCCAACAGATCAACTTGAAGATCTTCAGCGGTACGCTGAACGATTCAATATACCATCCCACTTGTGGAAAGTTGCTAAAGTTAAAAATCGTAAAGATACTACTTCACTCCTGAATACATTTGGCATAATTGCCATTCCAGATGGCTATGGCGGATATGAGCACAATGCTGCCATTCATATTGTCGATAGATCGGGAAAGTTAATAAGCATTGTTGACCACGAAGTAGCTCTACTTGCTCTTACAGCAATGCAAGGGGATCAATGAAATACGGGGTTATTTTGTGGGGATTTCTGGCGTTACCCTCAATGCGTTATTACCTCGAGCTTAACTTAACAACTCACATGCTAGTGCAAATCCCACTCCTGGTTACGTCTGGTTGGTTGGTTGGGAGAAAGCTAACTAGCTCGTATTTCGAAAAAATTAACAGAAACGGTATTCCAGGGCTACTTGTTGGACTATTCACTCTTTTGTTTTGGATGATTCCCCGCTGGCTTGATGCATCACTAACAAATCCATTTTGGGAAGCGGTTAAATTTATAACAATTCCTGGATTAGTGGGAGTTCCATTGGGGGCTAGCTGGTTTTTGCTCAAACCAATTGCCCGTGGTTTTGTCTGGGCAAACGGAATTTCAATGCTTTTGATTCTAGGATGGCTGTATTTAGAGGCGCCGATGCGGGTATGTAACAACTACCTTGTAAACCAACAAGAGTACTTCGCTTACAATACTTTTGGAATAGCTATTGCGATCGCCGTCTACTGGGTATCCGTAGCTTTCTATGGCGACTGGAAAAATGCAGGGAAAAGGTAGGGTGCAGATTAACTAGAATGTTGGTAAAACCATTCTTTATCAACCAAGTGCCGTTATCGAAGTAGCGATGGAGTTCGCATTCAATTGTTGTAATGGGTATCAAAAGAAAATAGAACTAACTGGAGTTTAAAAGATGTATAGCAACACAATTGACCAGTTGTCTGAACTGGCATCCAAAAAAGCCATGCTGATTCGTAGATCACCATTAGGCTTCTTTATTGGTTCCATGATGGCTGGTGCCTATGTCGGTTTTGGGATCATCCTTGTATTTAGTATTGCAGCCGGGCTGGATCCTAGCGTACAAAAACCTGCTATGGGAGTGAGCTTTGGCGTTGCTCTAACACTAGTAGTCTTTGCAGGAGCTGAGCTCTTCACAGGTCACACCATGTATATGACATTGGGGTGGCTTACCAAACAAACTAGCGCAAAAGATCTTGCGGCAAGTTGGTCTTTAACTTGGTTGGGCAACCTTGCGGGAGCATTTACTCTTGCATTTATTTTCTACCTTGGTGGCGGCGGGGTTCTATTGAATGCTGGAAGTGACCTTCTGTATGGTATTACTGATGCCAAGATGAATGGTTCTGCTATTTCTCTTCTGGCAAAAGGAATTCTGTGTAACTGGCTTGTTTGTCTTGCCCTTTGGATGGCGGCCAGGACTACTAATGACACAGCTAAATGCATTGTAATATTCTGGGCGCTTTACGCTTTTATTGCCTCAGGATTTGAACACAGTGTAGCTAATATGACCCTTTTCTGTATTGCACTACTCGGCAATCATCCTGAAACAATCAGCATTGCAGGCATGGGACACAACCTTCTATGGGTTACTATTGGGAATATCATTAGCGGTTCTCTTTTTATGGCTACCGCTTACTGGTACGCAACAATAGCTCCGGCAAAAAGTTAGGCAGACTTTATTTATTAACTGTTAGTATTACTACTCAAAAAGACGGATTCTTCGTTAATTGCTTAAGGAATAGAGGGGTCACTTTAACCCCAAAAAGTCATGTGCGCAAAGGGTTTTTCTTGAAAAAATGATAGTTAACACTGTTCTATTAATTGCTGGCCTTCTAATGCTTTACTATGGAGCCGAATGGTTAGTAAAGGGTTCTGCTAGTGCGGCAATTATCCTTGGCATAAAACCAGTTATTATAGGCTTAACGGTAATAGCTGTGGGTACCAGCACGCCAGAACTTATTACTTGTCTGATCGCTGCATACCGTGACTCTAACGATATTGCCATTGGCAATATCATCGGCTCAAACATAGCGAATATTGGTTTAGTTCTAGGGTTTGCCTCCCTATTAGCCCCCATAGGCGGTCAGTGGAGAAAAACCACACCCGGGCTATCAATCATGTTGTTATTTACATGCCTCTTCATTGCCCTTTGTATGGACAAAAGTATTTCGCGCATTGATGGAGTTATCCTTTTTGTTCCATTTGTAACATTTCTTGTATACACAACTAAATTAGCAAGCAACCAAAAAAAAGAAAACTTGATTTCGAATTCTCCATCTGATCAAATCTTAGATAAAAGCTATTCAGCCAAGAACGTAATCCCTCTTACCTTGTTCGGAACCTTATGCCTTGTAACCGGTGCTTACCTGCTCGTAGAGTCAGCTACCGAAATGGCAAGATATTTTGGGGTTAGTGAACTCATTATTGGTATAACCATAGTTGCAATAGGCACTAGCCTCCCAGAACTTGCCACCACTATAGTGGCGGCATTTCGGGGTCATGCAGAACTAGCTTTTGGAAATATTGTTGGTTCAAACATTTTCAATATCGGGATGGTTCTAGGCATCACTGCGATGTTAAAACCTTTAACCGCTGATCTTTCAATAATTTGGATAGAGGTTGCGGCACTTTTGTTTTTCACTCTGGCCATGGCCCCTATGAAGTGGAGCGGCAAAATAGGTAGACCTTTGGGCACATTTTTGCTGGTTGCTTATTTGGGGTTCATTCTTTGGCTTGGACTTTTGAAGGCATCGACCGGGGCATGATATTTGATCCTCATATTTTGTTCACGAGGGAACAAAATTAAAACCCCCGGCTTCCCCACTCATTATAGTGGGGTAGAATAGTAAAACGCTGGCTATGGATCAGAACCGGCCTGTAGAACTTGGTTTTAAAAAGTATCAGCGATAAGACGAACCACCGTAATGTTTGCCCGGTCTAGACCTTTCGTTACCCCTTCTGCCCTCACCAATAAACGAGCCGCCCATCCGCTCTTGCATTTTCTTCTTTTGCTCTGGGGTAAGTATTTGGCTGATCTTAACTTGAGAGCGCAATCTATGGGTTGCCATCTCTGCCTCAATTTCCGCTATCTCTTTGATCAGCTTATCCAGTTTGGCGCTGTTCGGCTTTTCGTTTTGAAGCTCGTCATGGAAATCAACCCGTTTAAGGTCCAACTCGCTCTTTGTTTTAATCCTGTGCCTATACATTTCTTTGCGAACAGATCGCATCTTATCCATCTGTTCTGAGCTTAGGTTTAGCTCTTTAATCATACTCTGACCCGAAGGCCCTCTTTGCCCCCGCTCGGCCACGGCCGTGACCGGAATCATCATGGAAAACGCTAAGATTATTGCCAGTTTACGCATTTTTACCTCCATTTATCCAGTAAATCTCCATGAGGTTTGAGGATACAAAGTCGTTCACTTCTTCCTCTTCGTGAGATAACTGGACGTTATTATCCAAGTTGTAATTGAAGACGGTATCGATGGTTTCGCGTATAAATTTTTCTGTGTTTGTCGTCATTACCGCTTCTAATTGCTCATTCCCTTGGCGAATCACGGTCGTCACGTTTAGATTTACATAGACCATGGCAATTAGTGCAGCAGCCGTTAATGGCAAAAAGATCTTTCTGGCGATAATCACCTGCCATATATAATCTATTATCGTAGGCTGAACCTCTTCTGGTTTGTACTCCTGTGGTGTAGTAGCCACAGCCTTTACCACATTTTTTTGCAGCGAATCTGGTGGTTGTAGTCTTTTGATAGTATTGATTATGCCGTCAACATCCATGTCTGCATTCCTCCATATCAATTGCCACTTTTTTTAAGTCATCCTTTGCCCTTGAAATTCGTGATCGCACAGTACCAATAGGAGTCAGCGTAACCTCAGAAATATCTTCATAACTCAAGCCTTCTATTTCACGTAAAATAATTGCTATTCTTCTCTCCGGCACAAGATGTGAGAGAATTTTGGCCAATGTTTTCTCAGCATCCATAATATTTATCGCCTCTTCAGGGTTTTCATTCGCCAACAAATGATTCTCAATGTTCTTCAACATTTTTTCATCTGAATATTGAAGTTCAAAGCGGTTTGACTTTATCCAGTTAAGTGTTTTATTTACTACAATTCTGTATAACCATGTGCGAAAGGCTGATCTTCCTTCAAACTTTGGAAGTGCGATCCAAACTGAAACAAATACATCTTGGGAAATATCCTCGGCTATGTCTGAGTTATATGTCATTCTATATGTTACATTCCAAACGAAACTCTCGTACCGGTCGAATAGCCCTGCAAATGCCTTCTGGTCGCCTGAAGCGGCCATTTTAACTAGCTGAGCATCGCTTATTTTTTCCACCATGTCTGCTAAAGTGTCTTTCCTGTTCATTCCAGTGGTCATATAAATGGTCGATGTGTTCACATGCTATAAACCGTAGAACATTTGGAATGCAGACCACCTGAATTTATTAACATTTTGGCTTTTACCATCCCTTACCAGTTATTGCATGGTACCCCAATTCCCCGAAAAGTCTGAAACCACAGCAAAAATTCAGTCGCTACTATCAATTTACCTATTCATACTACTAATGGTAAAAACCATTTATTTTGTTTTGTGTTAAATATATGACAATATAGAATCAAAAAAGTTCCCGCCTCATCAATATTTATGTGAAAAGAGAAGAGAATATAATCAAGTTAAACCAAGAGCAGAGAACCAAGTATGAGTAAAACTGCCAACTTAAAAACCAAGCTTAGAGCATGGCTATACACAAGGTTTCCCTTTCTTGCTCATAAAGCGGCAGCCAAAATTAGGCCATTTTCGTTTGAAAATACTCCTTGGGCACCTATCGTCAAACCGTTGTCTGAGATCAAAGTATCCATTGTTACCACTTCAGGTGTGCATTTAAACAGCGATTTGCCCTTTAACATGGAAGATGAGACTGGAGATCCATCATACAGAATAGTTCCATCTGACGCTGACATATCCACGCTTACTATTACACACAATTACTACAACCATTCTGACGCCGATCGAGACATCAACATAGTATTCCCCATTGAACGAATGCGCGAATATGTAGACGAAGGCCGGATAGGTTCACTGGCTAACCAGCATTATGGGATGATGGGACATATTCGGGAGAACCACTTGGGTGAGTACATGAATAAATGGTTGCCAGAAGTCGCAAAAATGATGAAAGAAGACAGCGTTGATTGTGCCTTAATCACCCCTGGTTGAGGTTTGTGCAACCGGTCCGGAGGATTGGCACAAAGGGTTTTGGAAGCAAACGGTATCGCAACAGTTGGGATCTCAATAGAAAAAAAATTTACTGAAGAGGTAAAACCACCTCGCACGGTTTTCCTCAAATGGCCCTACGGGCATCCTTTGGGAGAACCGGGTGCTATAAAACAACAGAGGGCAGTACTAGATGTGGCCTTCAGGATGCTGGAAACATGTGAAACTCCTGGAGAAATCATCGAACCAGGATATGCGTGGAAACGCCACAAATACGAGTAATGAGCTTTAAATTCCATGCTAATACAAAAAGTAGCGCCAGTTATTAGCTAAGATTTTTGGCTAATCCCACAGCCCTTGTAAACCTCACGAAACCCTAATAGCGCCCGTTCGCATACATCCGTACTGAGACAAAATGCTACCCGGAAATAACCAGCTCTACCAAAACCTTTCCCCGGAACCACCAGAATATTCTTTTCCTTCAACGCTTCGGTAAATTTCTCATCGTCAGAATCAGGAGATTTTGGGAACAGGTAGAACCCGCCTTTTGGACTAATAACATTGTACCCAATATCCGATAAACCATTTACAAGGATATCACGGTTCTTCTTGTATATGGACATATCACACTCTTCAGCCTGAAGTTCGGCCACAAGCCTTTGGAAAAGAGCCGGAGCGTTTACAAATCCAAGTATCCTGTTAGTCAAAACCATAGCGTTTATTAATGCCTCGGCATGTTGATCTTTTGGATTAACGGCAACGTACCCAATACGTTCACCTGGCAAGTTTAGATCCTTGGAGTGAGAGGTAACCACCATGGACTGATCATAATAACCAAAGACCCAAGGAACTTTTACTCCGTCATATAAAAGTTTCCTATATGGTTCGTCCATAATCAAAAAAATCGGCCTGTTATGCTCGCTAGACTTTTCCCTAAGTATTTCCCCAAGCTGTGCTAGGGCCTCTTCAGGATAAACAGCACCACTTGGGTTATTAGGTGAGTTTAATAGCACAGCTCTGGTTTTTGGGCCAATGGCTTCTTTTATTTTCTCTGGTATCAGTTGGAAGTGCTCATCTGTCTCCACTACTATTGCCCTGGCTCGATGATTTGCAGTATAGAAAATGTACTCAGCAAAGTAAGGAGCCGTTATGATAACATCATCGTCAGGATCACATATGGCTCTTAGGATGACGTTAAGCCCTCCGCCCGCCCCAACTGTCATTATCAAGTGGTTAGGAGTAAAACTTTGGTCTGTTTCGATTCTAAGATGTTCTGCGATCTTTTCTCTTACCCAGGGGAAACCAGCATTTTGCATGTATTTGTGGGTGCCAGATGCATCGTCTAATACTAACTCACGTAACCGATTAATAACACGGTGTGAGGGTTCTTGGAAAGGGTTGCCCAGTGTAAAGTCGCACACCGCTTCATCACCCAGTCTGGCCTTCATCATGGCTCCCTCATCGAACATCTTCCTGATCCATGAGGACTTTTCAATCATTTCCGCAATTTCTTTAGCGATTGGCATAGGGCCTCCAACTAAATCTTTCATACGCATGACATCTAAGTTAAGCGTTACCTTCCATATGTTCTTTTAATCGAACAACTCATCAGTTAGCTTGAGTCTTATTGCAGCCTGACTAATCTTTGTCTTCGTTTCAAGCTCCTGCCTAAGCCTATTAACAACATCCTTACAATGATTTATATCGGCGCTGTTGTTAAGCTCTACGCTAAATTCTATAAGAATTTTTCCGGTTATATAATGTATTACCAAATGTGACACACTCAGAATCTCTTTGTCCTCTAAGGCAATGCTCATTATTTGGTCTTCTAGTAAAGTGCGATCTAAATTAATGACTTTGTAGTCCATGTCACTCTCTGTATCAGCATGGACAAGAACATCAATGGCTCCAGTTAATTTTTTCAGTTGCGAACGAACATTTTCTGAAACGTTGTGAGCTTCGGTTATTGACATATTGCATTGCACTTCTATGTGCACATCAATGAACTTATCCCCGCCCATTTTTCGTGACCTAAGTTCATGGTAACTAAGCACACCAGGAGTCTGAGAAATAGCTATGCCAATCTCCTTAAGATCATCTGGTGATAGCGATGTATCCATCAGTTCCTTAAGAGCATTCCAGCATATTTCTCTGCCGACCTCAGCTATAAGCAAAGCTACTACAATAGCCGCCAATGGGTCTAGTATTGGAAATCCCATCATGGCTCCACTAATTCCCAGAAGAGCAGCTATAGATGACAGGGCATCCGTTCTATGGTGCCAAGCGTTTGCCATGATGGCTTGGTTGTCGAGTTCTCGCCCTATCCTAGCTGTATATTGGTATAAAGTTTCCTTGAAAACGATCGATAATATCGCAGCCAGCAGGGCTGGCCAAGTAGGGATACTAATATTTCCTTCAGCAATAGAGTATGTAGTGTCGATCATAATCAGTACGCCGACTAGAACAAGTAATGCGCCTAAAGCAGCTGCCCCGATGGTCTCCGCTCTACCATGACCGTATGGATGTCCCTCATCAGCCTCCATCTGAGCAACGTGGACTGAAATATAGACCATAAGGTCAGTCACGATATCACTTAAAGAGTGGACTGCATCAGCAATCATAGCTGCCGATCCGCCTGCAATGCCAGCAATGAATTTACCTGCGGAAAGTCCCGAATTTACAAATAAGCCCAAAATGGTGACTTTTTTAGCTGCAGACCCACGGCCATCCTTATCCAGCTTTGGCTTATTAATATGATCGTACAACAAACTACCTCGAAAATTACAGGATTGTAACATATGTCTTCATGGTAGGAAAAAGTATCAAACACATAGAGGGGGGTATATATGGGGGGCGTAAAATATAGAGCACACCCCTAGTCGAATCGGGCTTTTGATAATCAGATATGCCAAACGTCAATGCGGAAAGACAAGGTTGATCTGGTTCGCCTGTGCTGGGGACTCAAAAACCATTAAAGTTTTTTTTCACACATTCTCGAGCAAGTTCCTTTGCGGTGGAAATTTCGGCACTGGTCATTCTCTTCGCAACGATGTCTCTAAATTCATATGCGTCCTTATTCCCAGAAGGCACGGCAATACTAAACCACATATGAGCATAAACATTATCCTTTAGAACACCTCTTCCAAAGTGGTACATCAAACCAAGTTTGTACTGTGCATCGGCATGCCCCTGTTCGGCAAGTGGCTTGAATTCACGCAGAGCAGCTTCGTAATCACATTTTTCATAAGCAGCCTCCCCCTTTTGGTAATCAGCGCTCAACTCACACCCGCACTTCCTAAGAGTACGGCAAGGGTAATCAGCAAAGTAATCGCTGTGCGTCTCATAAAAATAAGTTTAGCAGGTTATGGTAATGTGAGAAATAATTCATTATCGAACAAACAGATACAATTAAATAAATTTTCCAAACGTATTTATTCATGATAGCTTTTACCATATAAGTTTTAATGCTTAGATTTAGGACACCCTTACTTTGTCACCTAGTTCACTGAAAAGATGGAATAAAATAAACCCCAATATAAGAAAAAATGTGGCAATGCTTGAATGTAAACTTCCATTGGTTTGGGTTGTGGTAGCTTTCTGTATTCTGATTAGTGATGTACAACATTCTTTTGCTGGATCTATTAAAGCAGCAGTTTCCTCTAACTTTCTTGCACCAATGGCAAAAATAGCAATCGAGTTTGAGAAAGAAAGCGGTAATAAGGTTTTAATCAGTTCCGGCTCCACAGGGCAATTGTACGCACAAATTATCCATGGTGCACCGTTTGACATTTTTTTTGCGGGGGATGCTGCAAGACCCGAAAAACTGGTTGGGCTTGGAGTGGCTTATGGAGATTCAAAATCGTACGCTTTCGGTAAATTAGCTTTGCTGTGTGTTGCCAGAGAAATAGAATGTACCCTTGATTCAATTAAGCAAGGTAAATTTAAGAAATTGGCGTTAGCAAACCCTTTACTAGCCCCTTATGGTGTAGCGGCAAAACAAGTTTTGCAAGTGGTGGGCAAAAGAAAAGCACACTTCAACCGACTTGTCTACGGGCAGAATATTTCTCAAACCATGCAATTTGTGATTTCAGGAACTGTGGCGGCAGGGTTTGTAGCCGTATCCGACTTAAAAAAAGTGGAAAAAACATTACCCAGTTCATTTTTGATAGTTGACCAACAACTTTATGACCCCATTGACCAACAAATGGTTGTTATCAAAAACCAAAAGAACATCATAGAGGCAAGAGCACTAGCTAATTTCGTTACCAGTAAAAAGGGTCGTGCAATCATCAAGTCATTTGGATACGATTTACCAAAACAAAAGCTTTTAAAATAATATTACCTAGGTCAAGCTGTGGAACTTTTTCAAAGCCCTCTCTGGATAACTATAAAGCTTGCTACTATTTCAACTTTCATCCTGCTTTTGATTTCTACACCAATGGCTTGGTGGTTATCGCGTGACAAGGGAAAGTTTAAAGCTGTAGTGGAATCTGTTGTAGCTATACCTTTGGTGTTACCACCAACTGTATTGGGATTCTACCTTCTCATTGCATTAAGCCCAAATGGGTTTTTAGGAGCTCCCTTGGAAGCATTAGGAATAGGGTCGCTTGCTTTTACATTTGAGGGATTGCTAATTGGGTCAATAATTTACTCGTTGGCATTCGTAGTAAGACCGCTGCAGAACTCCTTTGAATCGGTAAACGACGAACTTTTGGAAGCGGCTGCAACTCTTGGTGCCTCTCCTCTGGACAGGTTTTTCTCAATTGCCGTGCCGTTATCCATACCTGGTTTTCTCACGGCTACTGCCCTTGGGTTTGCTCATACAGTTGGAGAGTTTGGAGTTGCACTTATGATTGGCGGCAACATCCCTGGTGAAACAAGAGTTATGTCAATTGAGATATTTAACCTAGTTGAAGCCTTAAATTATGACCAGGCACACTTTTACTCTGCAGGGTTAATGATATTTTCTTTTTTACTCCTATTCTTAGTGTCAATGATCAACTTTAACTCAAGTTCAAAAAACCCGTTATGAATGTACTTCCATCCAATGGAGAAACTCCTGAAGGACTCTATGCACAGTTTACCCATATGCGGGGGACGTTTAGCATAGAAGCCACCCTTGAAGCACCACAGAGTGGTGTCACCGCTCTGTTTGGCCCTTCTGGTTGCGGCAAAACAACTTTCCTGCGTCTTTTGTGCGGTGTTGACAGGGCTAAAGTGGGAAAAGTTTGTGTTAACGGAATGTGGTGGCAAAACAGATCTTTTTTCCTGCAGACGTGGAAACGCCCTGTTGGAGTAGTTTTTCAAGACTCCAGACTTTTTCCACATCTTACAGTCAAAAACAATCTTGAATATGGTGCAAAAAGATCTTTTGCTAGTAAACGCACAAACGGTTATAGGGTAAATTATGATCACACAGTTTCTTGGTTAGGATTGGAGAGACTGCTCGACAGATTTCCTAATGGCCTTTCTGGCGGAGAAAAACAGCGTGTAGCACTGGGCAGAGCAATCCTTCGTAATCCAAGTCTTTTGTTGCTTGATGAGCCAATGGCTTCTCTAGATGAAAGTTCGAAAATAGAGATTATTCCTTACTTAGAAGAGCTACGATCAGAGTTGAGCATACCTATTTTATATATTAGCCATGACATATACGAAATTCATAGGATTGCTGACCGGGTTGCTCTTATGGAAAAAGGGTCCCTATTAACTAGCGGAGATATCAAAACAATCCTCACATCTCTAGAACTTCCGATTAGCAGGGGTAGCCATGCAGGGGCAGTAATAAATGCAGATGTTGTTGAGCATGACAAAGAATTTAATCTTTCTATCTTAGAATTCGAAGGCGGTAAAATCAGCGTCGCCAGAGGCGGCATGACTATTGGGAAAAATGTAAAGCTAAGAATAAACGCATCAGATGTTGCACTGGCATTAGATAAACCACGTAATACCAGCGTGCTTAACGTCTTTGGCGTTAAAGTAACAGGCATTGTTGAAATTAACGAGTCACAGGTGATAGTTAAGCTCGACGCACATGGTGTAGCGATGCTATCAAAAATTACAAAAAAGTCCTTGGATGCACTTAGCATTAAGAGAGGCGACAAATGCTACGCAATGGTGAAAAGTGTGGCACTAATGGCCTAAAAGGTTTTTTCAGCTAGAAAAATAACAAAAGAAAATACCGTTAGGGGCGATAATATTTACTTACAAAGGCTTATCCAATAAACTCATTTTTCGAAGTACCGCCTGAAGTTTTTCATTGTTCATTTGGCTCATTTCACAAAGAGGTAGTCTTAGCTCTCCATTGATCTTACCCATAAGAGCAAGTGCGGTCTTCACAGGTATGGGATTGCTTTCAATAAACATCGCAGAACTAAGGTCTTGTGTTTCGTAATGTAGCTCTTTTGCTCTGTCCCATTCGCCAGCATAGAACGCATCTGTCATGGCTGATATTTTGTTAGGAACTATATTTGCGCTTACAGATATTACTCCCTTGCCGCCAATTGCCATCATCGGGAAAGTAAGAAAATCATCGCCAGAAAGCACGGTAAAATCATCACCGCAAAGTCCAATTACATTAGATGTATGCGAAAGGTTACCAACAGCATCCTTTACACCAATAATATTTTCGTGAGTTGAAAGGCGTGCTATGGTCTCCGGCGAAACTGCCATTGCTGTTCTTCCTGGTACGTTATAAATAAAAAATGGTAGGCTTACTGAACTTGCTATTGTCATGTAGTGGCGATATAACCCTTCCTGGGTTGGTTTATTATAGTAGGGGCTCACCAACAATGCTGCATCTGCTCCCGCATCAGCAGCGTACTTTGTAAGTATCGTGGCTTCGGCTGTGGAGTTGGACCCAGCACCAGCAATTACGGGGATTCGTTTATCAACAGTATTCACACAAAGTTCTACGACCCTCTTGTGTTCCTCGAACGTCAGTGTAGCAGATTCACCAGTAGTTCCACATGGGACTATACCGTGAGTACCCTGCTCGATGTGCCATTCAATAAGCTCAACGTAGGATTTTTCATCGACTTTTCCTGCGCTAAATGGCGTAACAAGTGCCACTATTGATCCTTTGAACATTTTCTAGTCTCCGATCATTTTTTGTACGGTGACGGACAACCCTATCCGTCAGAAATTTTATCGTAATGAGCCTCTATCGTGGGATTAAAGTTTAATCTCACCGCTAAATACCTCGGCTGCTGGACCAGTCATTAACACTCGGCCTTCTTTTGTCCAGTTGATATCCAACGACCCACCAGGCAAATCCACAGTAATTTTACGCTCAGTTTTTTTTTGTAGATAAGCCACAACAGCAGAGGCACAGGCCCCGGTTCCACATGCCAACGTAATCCCAGAGCCTCGCTCCCAAACCCTAACCTTAATTCTTGAGCGTGAAACAGGCTGAACAAACTCAACGTTAGTTCTATTTGGAAAAACTTTATGATTCTCTATCAATGGGCCTACTTTTTCAAGTTCAATACTATCAACATCACTGGTAAAGATTACACAGTGTGGGTTGCCCATTGACACAGCAGTGATTTGGTATGATTTATTGCCAACTTTAAGCGATGTAGCAACCGCTCCGTCTCCCAATGTAGAGAACTCCTGTGAACTTCCGAGTATTGGGGAACCCATATCAACTTGAATTTTCTCTGCCGATACTATTTTAGCACGTACAATACCGGACAAAGTTTCCACATCCAGACATTTCTTTTTTCTTATAATTTTATCGTTGCGATTCCACAGGTATTTAGCAAAGCATCGAATACCATTACCGCACATCTCCACCTCAGATCCATCCGCATTGAATATCCTCATTTTGTAATCTGCTTTACGGGAATTAACAATGACTATGATCTGATCGCATCCTATCCCTGTGCGCCTATCACATATGGACCTAGCTTTTTCACGCAGTTTCGGAATCGACTTGTGACGGGAGTCTATCATCACAAAATCATTGCCTGCGCCATGCATCTTAGTAAACTGCAACTTCGCCATTATAATCTTACTCCAGATATTCCGGTATTACTTCACCATTTACCAAATCCTCAACCTTCTCCCTAGCACGGACCACATCGAACCTATCGCCATTTACCATAACTTCGGCTACACGTGGACGAGAATTGTAGTTTGATGACATAGAAAAGCCATATGCACCAGAACTCATAATAGACATGAGGTCTCCCGGTTTATAATTGGGTAAAGTTCTATCCTTAGCCAAAAAATCACCTGACTCACAAATCGGTCCAACAATATCAGCTACAATTTTTTCACGGGCATTAACTTCCATCTCTACCGGGGCAATTCCATGATAACTGTTATAAAGACTTGGTCTGGCAAGATCATTCATAGCTGCGTCTACTATAAAGAATGTTTTATCGTCATTCTTTTTTGAGTAAAGCACGGTCGCAACTAAAATGCCGGCATTTCCAACAATAACACGGCCTGGTTCAAAAATTATTGTACAACCGCTCTTTAATAATAGCGGTTCAATTGCTTTGGCTAAGTCATTTGGTTGTGGTGGAGCTTCATCTTCATAGGTGATGCCTAGCCCGCCACCAATGTCTATGTACTTTATGTTGATGCCGCCTTCTTTCAACTTTTCAACAATATCAATTGTTTTCTCTAAAGCATCAACAAAAGGAGAGACCATGGTTATCTGTGAGCCAATGTGCTTGTGTACCCCTACCACATCAATGTTTTTTAAGCTAATTGCCAGTTTGTATTCCTCCAAAACAGTGGTATGGCTAATACCAAATTTATTTTCCTTCAACCCTGTTGATACATAAGGGTGGGTTTGTGGATCAACATTAGGGTTAATACGAAGTGCAATCGGCGCCTTAACTCCCATCTCAGAAGCAATTGAGTCTATCGTCAACAGCTCTTGGCTCGACTCGACGTTAAACATTAATATTCCAGCTTTGAGTGCACTGATTATCTCTTGGCGAGTTTTGCCAACACCTGCGTATACAATTTTCCCTGGTGGTATACCTGCTTTTTGTGCCCTATAAAGCTCACCGCCAGATACAATGTCCGCACCGCCCCCTTGTCTGGCAAACAATTTTAATACAGCAAGATTGCTGTTAGCCTTTACTGCAAAACAAACTATATGCGGAACTTTTTCAAAGGAATGGTCGAACACATTATAGTGCCTCAATAAAGTACCGTGGCTATAGCAGTAAAATGGCGTTCCTACTTCTTCGGCAATTTTCTTTATTGGCACTTCTTCACAATAGAGTTCACCTAAGCGATAATCAAAATAATGCATGTCTTAGTCACAAAATCCTTTCTGTTGGAATTATCAAGACAATCGTCTCCTATCCTTTCAAGACAGTTAGATAATGATTAATAAAAGTCCCGCTGTCAACTTTAGTGGTAGTTGGTGTTTATTAATAGAACAGCAAGCTAGAACGAGTCACAAGACCCAAGTCTTCGGCAGACCTTAGAAAATAAGTCAACCCTTCTATTTGTTCATGCCCTAAATCGAAAAAAATTTTAGTTGTGAGGTAATCTAAGAACTTTTCCGATGTGATTCCCGCTGCATAAGTTGCATTACTCTCCTGTCTAGCAATCAGGTCCAAATTTGCTAAACCTGTCTCCTTAGCTTTCACTAGTGCTTCAACAGCACTATCCCACCTCTCTCCCTTCTTTGCACAAAGCACAGCATGGGTAAAAGAGCGTCTTGTATGTTGGTACCATAACTCCCCTAAGTCGTAAACAGCGTATCTTCTTCGGTCGATTCGAAAAGCTTCATCGCCTATCACCAACCCGGCATCAGCTGAATTTAGCATCAATTCGGGTTTCTCTTCCCCAGTTTTGATTGATAAGCTTTTCCCCCATTTTTCGTGGAAAAGGACTTCTAGCATGGAAACCGACGTTCGTGATTTAGGATCGACAGAAACCGTCTCTATGTTCTCTATTTCTATCTTGCTGAACAGCAGCACAGTATCCACCCTGCCTAAGGAGGCAATGCATATTTGTGGGATGATCACTGCTTCTTCTATACGTGCATATTCGACGGAGGGAATCATGGCAATATCCAACTCACCCGATGAAAATCTATCTGCCAAGCGTGACGGTGAATCAATGATTAGTTCGAATGGTGTTTCCACCAACCCGTGCAGTATTGGATTTATAATTGGCTTCGAATTAAGGAAATCGTGAATACCCACACGCGGTCGCATTGGCATTTTCTATTATACAATACCAACGACATTGTACACAGTGTCTCGTTCCACTGGACTCCTTCCTGCTTCATGAACCAGTTCCTCCAGTCTTTGTTTAGTGAGACCTTGGTTGGTAGTGGCTCCAGCTGCATGGGTGATTTTCTCCTCTACTACGGTACCGTCCAAATCATCAGCACCGAACGAAAGTGAAATTTGTGCCAGTTTTTCTCCAGTCATTATCCAAAACGCTTTTATATGCGGAAAATTATCAAGCATCAGTCTAGACATCGCGATCATTTTAAGATCCATTACGCCAGATGTCCTTCCTATTTCCTCATACGCAGTATTCCTTGGGTGAAATGCCAAAGGGATGAATGTTAGAAATCCTCCCGAACGGTCTTGGGCTTCTCGTAAAAGTAATAGGTGGTCCACGCGGTCCTCAGCAGATTCTATATGCCCATAAAGCATGGTTGCATTTGTATTGAGACCTATATCATGAGCAGTTTTATGAACTGCAAGCCACTCTTTTCCATCAATTTTTTCAGGGCAAATCTTTTTCCGTACCCGATTGCTGAATATTTCTGCTCCACCACCAGGCAGAGAGCCAAGCCCAGCATTTTTTAGCTCTTCAAGCACCACTCGTGTCGATTTTCCGGATATCATGCTTAAGTGAACTATCTCAACAGCAGTAAAGGCTTGCAAGTGAACATTAGGAAATTCACCACGAAGGCTGCTAATCATTTCAACGTAGTAACTATAGGGTAAGGTTGGATGTAATCCGCCTACAATATGAAATTCGGAGAAATTTTCTCCATCATGCATATGGGCTTCCTCTAACACCTTATCGATCATCATGGTATATGCATCATCGTCTTCTGCTTTACGGCTAAATGCACAGAATTTGCACGAGTTCACACATACATTGGTGTGGTTTATATGGCGGTTGGAAATGAAGTAAGCAGCGGAACCATTTATCCGCTCCCGTACAATGTTTGCAAGGTGCCCCACGCCTAGCAAATCAGCTGAATTATCTATCATCAGCCCATCTTCATAATCAAGACGGTTACCAGATTCTACCTTTTCGGCGATTTTAATTAGATTATTGTCTGTAAACTTCACTACTATAAACTCAGAAGTTTTTAATGAAAAAGCTCTTTGTTTAATTCTAGCCCTACAACACTTGGTTTACAAGGAGAGACAGTGAGGGCAGGACCATCAAGTCAGCATTAAAAATTTCTTTGGTGGCTAATCATTTTAAGTTGATTTAGCCCTTCGCAAGAATCATTACATCCAAAATTGTAAATACCATAAGACCTAAAGAAACAACACCGTTCACCCTGAAGAAGGCCATGTTTACCTTGCTTAAGTCATTTACGCTAACAAGAGAGTGCTCATAAAACAGCATACATGCAGTAAAAATAACTCCAGCTGCATAAAGCCATGATAGATTGGAAAGAAAAGCCACAACGACAAGCATAACAACCATGAAAAAATGAAAAACACTGGCCATTATAAGAGCATTATTTAACCCAAAACGTTGAGGAATAGAGTTTAACTTTAGTTTTTTGTCGTGCTCTACGTCTTGACAAGAATAAATAGTGTCTAGCCCAGCCAACCAAAAAACGACCACCACTCCTAGCGTTACTGATACTATAGAGAACTCTTCTCGTACAGCTATCCACGCACCAATCGGTGCCAAAGCCAAGGCAGTTCCAAGGAAAAAATGTGAAAAAATAGTAAACCGTTTTGTAAATGAGTAGAAAAAAATAACTGCTAGCGCTGGTACTGAGAGATGAAAGGCTAACTGGTTGGTAAACCAGCATGTGGTAATAAACCCTGCGGAGCAAAAAACAATAAATACTACATAGTCTGGGCTAAAGCCAGTGTTGGCTGCTAGTACACGATTTTTTGTCCTGGGGTTACTACGGTCGAACTTGGCATCTGCATAACGATTAAAAGCCATGGCTGCTGATCGGGCGAAAAACATACCAAGAATGATGAGTAAAAATAGCCTCCACCCAGGCCAGCCGCCTGCCGCTATAAAAGAACTCATAATGGCAAACGGAAGTGCAAAAATGGAGTGCTGTATTTTAATATCATCAAGAATCATGGTTAGTCGTTTGATGGGATTGAGCATGATTTAGCGCTTTATACCTACAGGCTTCAATTTTGCGAATTTTTTAACTAGTTTCTTAGAACCATAACGAGGGAAATAAACGGTTATTTTACTTTTGTCTCCCTTTCCATCAATGGCTCTTATCACACCAACGCCAAAGCTTGGATGAGCAACTTTTATTCCGGGTTCATATCCATCCATAGAATTGGCAAATAGTTTTTCAGATTGATGGCCAATACCATGGTCTGGTACAAACTTTTGTAATGGCTCGTTACAAGGCGAATATTGTTTAATAGAAGCTGATGATTTTATTCCTTCCGAGTACTCTTTGCACTCAGTAGTCTCCGTGGGTAAGTCAGCAAGGAATGGAGAGGGCATGTTGGTCTGTGATATCCCTAACAGACGACGTGAAAGAGCATGGCTTAGAAACAGTTTTTCCTTGGCCCTCGTCATAGCAACATACAGCAATCTACGTTCCTCTTGCATCTGCAGTGGATCATCCTTACTCCTTGCGTGAGGAAACAAATTATCCTCCATCCCAGTAATGAAAACCATTGGAAACTCAAGGCCTTTGCTTATGTGAATGGTCATTAACTTTACTGTTCCGGTATTCTGATCAACCATGTCTGCATCTGCCATTAGCGCAGTCTGGTCTAGAAAAGATAATATCGAAATGTTACCGGTTCTTTCTGAAAACTCAGCGGCGGCGGAAACTAGCTCATTGAGGTTTTCTATCCTCGAAAGTGATTCACTGTTGTTGTCGGCTAGCAGCCATCGCATGTATCCACTTTCCTCCATAGCCCTGGAAATAGCTTCGGAAGACTCGTATGATCCGGCAAAGGTTCTTATACTTGAAAGCACCTCACGAAAGCCTTCTAACTTGGCCTTAGCCGTAGAAGACAATTCATGTACAGAAGAAATATTATCTAGCATCACTCCCATGGGAACACCATCAGCAGCAGCTTGGTGCTCCAATTTTTCAATAGTTACTGCACCAATTCCACGCGGAGGTGTGTTTATAATTCGTTTTAGGTTTACTGTGTCAAATGGGTTTAGAGCTGCACGAAAATAAGCCAGGATGTCTTTAACCTCCTTTCGCTCATAAAATTTTAATCCGCCGTATATTTGGTAAGCAAGTCCACCGTTCCTAAGGCCATCTTCTATGGCTCTTGACTGGGAATTGGTTCTATAAAACACTGCCACGTCGGAAAGCCTAAGACCGTCACTTTTTACTGTCGAAAGTATTGTTTTAACGACGAATGATGCTTCCGCAGTCTCATCCAATGCGGTTTTTAAGGTAACTTTATCCCCCTCCTCATTCTCTGTCCACAACCGCTTATCCTTTCTATCAGGGTTGCGTGATATAACAGCGGATGCCGCAGAAATAATGTTTGATGTAGAGCGATAGTTTTGCTCAAGCAATACAACTTTAGTTTCGGGGAAATCATTCTCAAAACTCAAAATATTGCCTACATTAGCTCCGCGCCACTGATAAATCGATTGATCATCATCCCCTACAACGCAAATATTTTTATCACCATTGACCAACAGGCGTATTAGATTGTACTGGACAACATTTGAATCTTGAAACTCATCAATTAGAATATGCTGGAATTTGTTACGGTATTCTAAACAAAGATTTTGATTATTTTGAAGCATTTCCACTGTCTTTATTAGCAAGTCGTCGAAGTCCATCACCTTGGCTTCCCGCAAATTGTCCTCATATCTTTGGAATATCAATACAAATTCGTGGTTCCACGGAAATCGCTTTTCTTCTTCTGCATCAACCGGATTTTTCATCTTGTTTTTGAATTTTGAGATTTTAGAAAGAATCTCCCGGGCTGGATATTTTTTTTCCTCTAAGTTTAAATCTTTCAGAATGGTTTTTATGAGTCGTTTCTGGTCTTGCGCATCGTAAACTGCAAAATCACGAGGATAGTTTATAAATTCATGGTGTTTTCTCAAAAGCCTAAGACAAACACTGTGGAAAGTAGATATCCACAGGTTGGTCGAGTGCATTCTTAACAGACTCTGCGTGCGCTCTTTCATCTCCTGGGCCGCTTTATTGGTGAAAGTAAGAGCCAAGATAGCCCATGGTTGAACTCCTTCGCTTATTAGCCTTGCAATGCGATAAGTAATGACACGGGTTTTTCCCGATCCTGCCCCAGCAAGGATCATCAATGGACCAGATGGTGCTAATACCGCCTCGAGCTGATGCTTGTTGAGACTAGCAGCCAATTGGTTTTCTAACTCATTGCTCAAAAGTTGCTGCTGGGCTGCACTAAGACTATTTCCATCAACGACAGGATACCGGCTTCCAATTTGTTTGTTCTTCACTTCAAAAACCGTTCGATCTTTTCATAAGGCTTATACCCGCGTATTATTTGTACGATCTTACCACCCTTATAAACAACCATCGTTGGTGTTGAGTGTATGTTAAGTGCATTGGCTTTCGCCCTATCTTCACCAACTTTTACCTGAATTTTATTTTTTAACCTATCAGTGAAATGCACTGTATTTAGGTGAGTTTTTAGGTAGTTATATAAATTGTTCTGGTTTCTGAACATCTCTCTTCGCTCCTTTATGAATTCATCTCTCCCTTTAGTGAATGCAATAGCGTTTACATATGAAACCGCCACGGGAGAAATAGATTCAGGGCGCAGTATTAAGTCGCGAAAAACAAGTAAAGCATTTGGATGTTTTTCCATCAATTCTTCAATTACAGGCTCCATCATTCTGCAATGTCCGCACAAAAAGTCAGAGTATAGCTCTAGTCGCAAATCTGATGACAAATCCCCGGCGTAGGTAATGATTGGCCCAACAGAGGTAAATGTTTTATCAGTGCTCATTTGAACTGGCAGAGCCATTCCAGCAAATACTACAAGTGCTATTATAGGAGTTGACCAGACTTTTCCAGGTAATGAAAAATGTTTTGCCTTGTGATGATAAATTGCGGTGACAATAAACAGGACTACCACCGTAACAAACTGAATAAGGCAAAATGCGCAAAACATATCAACAACAAAAACCATAACCCAGAGAAAGTAAAACTCGGCACCAAGCAATACAGCGGCTAGTGGAAGGGTAAACATTGTAAACATGCGAAGAACGAGGAGGTAAACCACATAACCAAACAATCCCCACCAGGCAACGGAAACACCAAATATTTGTGCATAAGGGGTGTTAGCAATATTTGCACACTCACTGGTATTGCCACCACAAAGCAACATGAGCACAGGGATGTGATGGCTCAATTCCGTTATAATGGTAAGAAGAACACCCCAGCCTGATATTAGATATAGCGCGATAACTAGTTTGCTATTGGTACCATCCTCTTTTTGACTCATCTCTCTACATTTCTGCCATTATAATTAGGTTTAGCTTTAATATTCATGCTTTGATACCGCGGGCTCGGAGTAATAAAATGTACGCAAAATTCACTGGCCAAATGTCTTTACAGACAAACACTTTACGAATGTACAATATACCCCATAATGTAATATTTTCACCCAATTTAAGTAAAAGTAAGGGATTTTCTAAAGCAGTAGGTTTTAAAACTGGGAACAAGTTGTTACAATTCGTACTCCAAAACTTAATCTGAGCAATGTACGCCGGGATGGCGGAACTGGTAGACGCAGAGGACTTAAAATCCTCCGGCTCTAAGAGCTATGCGGGTTCGATTCCCGCTCCCGGCACCACATATAATTGGGCTTTACCTTTGATAGAATCTCCAAAGCGACGATATCGCCTAAAAGGGCAATAACCATCTCGCCGAAACAGCAAGCGAAGCTCTATGACGATTTATTGATCATATTCACCGCCAAACCTAATGATAGGTTGGTCTTTAAAATCCTCAAGTCGATCAGTCCCTAGGTAAGTAATAAGAAGTGGCGCCCGAACCAGACCACTGGGGAAGAGGGTGGTCACTGGTTTGTGGAAATACCATGCTCGTACCACCGTGAGTAAGCCAAGGATGTCTTAACAGACATTTCCCAAGAAATTTCCATTATTAGTTTAATTTCATCTGCAAGGATCTGTGCCCAGAATAAAACCTGGTGCCCTGCAGCTTTGTCTCGGACAATGATCGCGGTAACTCGATTCTGTTCCTACGAGCCTTCAACCGATTCTTTTTCTGTTTCACGGTAACCGGGTAATTGAATCATCCGGTCCATTGAAGCGTTGTATAAAGAGATCGGCTCTTGAAGACTAAGAAGATATACAACAATGGTGGCAGCTTCTTCCTCAGAAAGCTCGACAGCGGCGGCCATGATGCTATCATCAATGTTTGCTGAAGGATCGAGCAACGATTCGTATAGAAAGCCGAACCTGCGGCTCTGGAATCTCTTGTTATGAATGCCGCCACGCGCGTTATTGTAGAACTTTGTTCCAGCGGTGGTAAGCTCTGGCCCATCCTTCCCTCCTTCCTTCTTGATGGTATGGCAACCAATGCATTCATACTCTTCCGCAAGCGCCTGCCCGCGCATCAACTCTGGGGCACCTGGGAACCTGTCTTTTGGATCGTGACATTTTCCGCAGGAAGCCTGTGTTATTTCCACCGGCAGCATCGGCCGGAGTATTCCTCTTTCATTCGCTTCACTTTCGGTATAAGGATCATAGAGGTTCTCCATGCCATGCGCATCCAGTTTTGTGGTGGCACGACCTTGCCCTTCATGGCAAATAGTACAGCCAAACACCGGAAAATCATGACGCAAACGTTTTTTATATTCGTCCAACGAGTATGTTTTCTTCCAGCCGTTTTTCGTTAATATAGGATGCGCTTTATAGGGGTTTTCTTCGCCGACCATTAACGGGTTGTCTACCCCCATATGGCAGGTAACGCACCTGTCGGCACGATTCCACTTTGGAAGCCATATCTGACGCACTTTCAGAGGCGTCGCAAGTACAAACTCTTTTCTGTCTGCCGCGGAGCGCTCCGTTTGCATCTCGATGTATTTTTCCTGATACGATACCCATTCCGGATAATATTCATCAATGGTGTAATAAATAATCAGCGACAGAGAAATGGCTATCAGCAACACAAACCAGATGTAAAACTTTTCTTCAACACGATCAGTTTCTTTAGCTTTATGGACTTTCATTATTTATTGATCATTAAATGTTGAACCATGGAGTTGTGATTATGTACCGTACATCGAAATACAGTCGGAGTATGATTTTCAAAAAAATCATGCCGAACATAAGAACGTGAAACATTATCAATGAATACTTTACCGCGCCGCGCCTATTGTAAAAACTTTTCCATAACAACTTGGGCAGGACCATTCCACCAACGAAGTAGCCAATTATAAGCGACCACCCTGCCAGAGAAGAAAGATTATGAAGCGCTCCGGAAGGAGACTTGTGTATGTCCCAGCTTTCCCATGGAAAATAAAGCTGCCATCCGGGTCCGCGGAAAAATTCACCAAATATAATCAGAGCGAACCAGGCGATAAATCCAACGAGAAAAAAAATGACGCTGAAAGCCCTTTTTGAAAAGTGTAAGCCGCCTTGAGCATCCTGATGCGCGTCTACATAACAGATCAAAACAAGACCGGAGATTATCAAGCTTGGAAGAACCACACCAGCCAGCCAAGGATCAAAATAAACAAGAAGCTCCTGCAACCCGAGAAAATACCACGCGGCCTTGGCGGGATTTGGCGTGACCGATGGATTAGCTACTGTTTCAAGCGGACCGTCTGCAATGAAAGAAATTACAAAAAGCGCTGTGAACACCACAAGGAAGCATAGCACCAGTCGAACAACAAGATGCGGCCATGTAAAAATTTCGTCATATGGTTTATCTTCAGTGGCGACCACTGGAGTCTTATCATTCATCAGCGCCATTAAATGATATGTTTTTACTGGCTCAGGTTGAATTGCCGCTGCAGAAGCCTCTTTTATCTTACCTGATTCATTTTTCCTTCTCTCCTCCAGATCCTTGTGAGGGATAGACAATCCCCCGTCTTTTCTGATTCTAAAAAAATGAAGGCCAATAAGGCCGCATGCGATTAACGGGAGCACAACGCAATGAAGCACGTAAAAGCGTATGAGAGTGTTTTGCCCGATCACCGTACCACCGGTCAGCACAAAGCTGATATCATTTGTAATGTCAAATCCGAGCATTTCCGAAAATGGGCCGCTGGCACCGATAAATGGCGTAGCCTTTGCCATGTTGCCACCCACGCTTATCGCCCAGAACGAAAGCTGATCCCAAGGCAGAAGATAACCGGTAAAACTTAAAAGGAGCGTTATCACTAGGAGTCCGATACCCACCACCCAGTTGAACTCACGCGGCGGTTTATAGGAGCCGGTCAAGAAGACTCTTAGCATATGGAACATTACTGCTAGAACCATCCCGTGCGCTGCCCAGCGGTGCATGTTACGAACAACCCTTCCCCACGGGACGATGAAGATGATGTCTTTCATGTTTTCATAAGCTCGATCTGTCGCCGGAATGTAGTAGAACATTAGCAGTACACCGGTTAATGACACAATTATGAACATGAAAAAAGAAATCACGCCAAGATAAAAATGGTACCCTAGCCTTAGGGCCGATTTGTCCACCTTAACCGGTAACACGTGGAGGAAAAAATTGCTGGTAATAATCAGCGATCGGTTAAGCGCGGTATTCGGCCACCCGTGACGAATGATAGAACGAAAGACCTGTGAATCGATCAATTTATTTAACAGTTTCAAAAGTTTCCCCTAAGCTTTTGTGGCGGCAATTTTATAGCTTTAGCAGATGCTGCTTATCCTCTCGCTTAGGCATTAACTGCGCCTGCTGAGGCCTGCCCACGTTGAGTATCCCCACACCGACCTCGATCCTGCCGTCCGGAGTCATTCTTATTGGCGCTCTCCACAGTGGAGATGGTGCGGGACCGGAAATATTGTTCCCCTCCACATCAAAAACCGATCCGTGACAGCCGCATTGAAACAAAAGTTCCTCTTGGTTCCACCTGGGTGTGCAACCAAGATGAGTGCAAACAGCAATAAGCGAGTATATTCCTTTTTTTTTGGTAATCGGTTCTCCGTGATGGATTACCCAAACTTTGTAGTCCTTAATCAAACGAGTATCCACCGTACCTTCAGGAAAATCTTCCGGAAACCCGGCTATGATTGTCTCCGAAGGCTCGTAGAGCACCTTGGGAACCATGAACCTTCCTATGTTAACGACCCCTCCGCCAACAAATACTGTAAGCCCCCACGAGGTCGTCCATGTTAGGACATCGCGTCTAGTTATAAGCTTCTTCACGACTATAATTTCACCTTCTAATAAATAATTTTCATATTGCAACCGGATCGAATTTTTCCATAGTTATTGCGTCCACCGGGCACCGCTCGGCGCACAAGCCGCAACGGACACAAAAAGTTTCATCTTTTATAATAGCCGTCGCCTTGATGCTTGCAAATTCGTATTGAGAGCTTGAATTTTGACCATCCCCAAACCTCGCTCGCAATGTTTTGTTTACCTGTTCTGTCTTTTCTAAAGAATCCAGATCAACCAACTCAAGGCAGGATTCCGGGCATACGTCAGCACATCCTCCGCATAACAAGCATGTGTTGCTGTCAAAAACTGTGTTGACATTGCATTGAAGGCAGCGTTCACCTTCTCTAAGGCCTGCAGACTCACTCAATGTCAATTCAACTTCGATTTTCCCTACCCGGTCATCGACTGGTATGCAATCCGGTTTGTGCCTTGGAATGTAGAGACAATCCTGTGAAATTACCCTGTTCGGTTGCTTGGTCATTTTGAACATTTTGGAATCTTTTCCAGCTTTCGAAAGGTATTTATGCATTTCCAGGGCTACAGTTTTTCCATTGGAAATAGCGTCCACGATAAGCCGCGGCCCAAAAGCGGCGTCGCCGCCAACCCATACACGGTCCGATGTGGTTTTTAAAGTGCCGGGGTCAACCTCTAGTGTTCCCCTTGCGGTAAGTTTAATCCCGTCGTCTTGACCGATCCAGGAAAAGTCAGACTGCTGACCAATCGCCAGAATCACAGAATCCACAGGTAGAACACTTTCAGAGTTTTCATGAAAAGAAGGGTTGAACCTGCCTTGATCATCGAACACAGATTTTACCGCGATTGTTTCAAGCCCTACAATCTTTCCACTTTCCGCCACGATTCGTCTTGGCCCTCGTGAGGTGTGGATTTTAATCCTTTCCTCCTCTGCCTCTTCTACCTCCTCTGGGTCGGCTGGCATTTCATCCCTGGACTCGAGGCATATCATATGTATCTCTTTTACACCAGACAATCGCTTCGCTTCCCGGGTCGCATCCAATGCATGGGTCAGCTCATCCTGGTCCGGTTCTTTTTTCGTATCCATGGATTGGATAACCTCTGCCGCCTTAAGAATCGTGCTTTTCATCTGGTCAGGTGTAAGCTTTTCAACGTCCTGTGATGAACGAAATACACAGCGGGCGACATCTGTTGCCACGCTGCCGCCTCCTATGACAACAACCCGCTCACCAAGCGTGATTGGTTTGCCCATATTGATATCGAACAGAAACTCTACGGCATTATAAACTCCGGGAAGATCTATTCCTTCAAGTGGGATATCTCTTGATTTGTGCGCTCCAATTGCTATGAATGCCGTCTCGTAACCTTCTTCCCATAAAGTGCTCAGGTTGAAATCTTTTCCAATGGCGCTGTTTAAGCGTATTTCGACACCAAGGTTTTTAATAGCCTCGATCTCCATCCTCAGGATATCTCTCGGTAGTCTCCAGGCTGGAATGCCAAGATAAAGCATGCCTCCCGGCACGGGTGACTTTTCAAAAACCGTAACTGTATATCCTAGAAGCGCAAGATCATGCGCGCATGACAATCCGGCGGGACCTGCTCCGATGATGGCAACCTTTTTTCCATTGGGCGGAGTTTGTTGTTTACCGGGGAAGTGACCAAGCCCCTTGCTGTGGTGTTCAGTGGCTACTCGTTTTAGCTGGCGTATCGATACCGCGTCGTCAAATAGCGCTCTGCGACATGCATTTTCGCATGGATGGGCGCATACGCGGCCAAGCGAGTATACGAAGGGATTTGGCGCTCTGGCGGTATTATACGCCTCCTCATATTCGCCATTTCCAACAGCGCAGCAATACCCACCCGCGCCGGTACTGATAGGACATGCATCACGGCACTTAATCAGGGCCGAATAAGAAGAGAAATCGTGAAACTCAACCTTCATCGCCCAAAACCCTTAATTTTATTGCAAGGACGACTTCTGACTATATAGCCAGTAGCTTAGTGGTGAAATCGAAGGGAAAAGAATTCTATTATAATTAACCGACATTCCCCTATGACTTCTTCTGCTATTCATATTGGTTAAATATTACCAACTATAGAAAAAAATGTGTAGCCAATTCCACCAATTGATGTTCCTCCTACTCTTCCACATAAGTTTCAAACTAAAAAATAGCTCAACCAGCCTGAAAAAGATTAGCTGTTTGTTATAAGCCCACCAACTCTTACTATATTTCTATTATTAAACACCCGCTTTTTAAATCAACCTTAATATTTGCTCAGGAGAATATAAAAAATATGGATAGTCTCTAGCAGCTACAACCTTCCAATCATCTCCCCTACGCATCAGCCTGCCAATCTCTGTTTCAACCCTTAGGCGCTCAGGTTCTAGCAAGGCAACCATCTTCTTGTTGATCTCAGCTATTTTAGATCCAAGCAACTTTTTATTTGCATTTTCACTTTCTATTTCCAAAATCAGCCTCTTTTTTTCACTGGTCATCTTGTCCATTTCAACCCCCCCCAGACCACTTTTTTCTGGGTGTTGCTCAAGTTTCCTTAAAATGTTGTTAGTTAACTTGATTTCATTTGTTGGATCTTCCATGTCAATATCAAGAAATACTGTAGCTGATACACAACCATATACTGGAGCATCAAAACCATAAAATCGTTTAACTATCATATCTGTAATAATGTCATAATTCGCTCCACCAACCCCGTGAATAAAAAAGTCAGAAAGAAACAATCGAAGATAAATAGACAGTGTAATTGCTCTAGGCCTGATAGAGTACATTCCAATCTCCAATGAAGAGAGCGATATTTTACCCATATCTTCAATTAAGACTTTGCCATCTTCAGTTGCGTATGGTTTATAGCGTTTTTTGTCAAAAATAATCCAGAATG
Source organism: Nitrospinaceae bacterium UBA7883 (assembly GCA_002500605.1). Taxonomy (GTDB): domain Bacteria; phylum Nitrospinota_A; class UBA7883; order UBA7883; family UBA7883; genus UBA7883. The sequence goes on from DLRR01000002.1 coordinate 146,465, forward strand.
GAAGTTCAATTTTATTTGGTTTGATTTCTAGATCGGGAACCGGATTGGATGGGTAACGTATTTTATTTTTTTCCCGATAATCAACAAGCTCACTGTTATATATTTCAGCTAAATTCTTAGCTCTAAAAACTGCATCAAAAAAAAACTGAATAAAGATTCCAGACCTACAAAGCATTGAAATAGGGACCTCTAGGTATTCAATTTCCGCAGATTCTTCCCAAGCTCTCCTCATAATAGATACCCTTTTTGCAAATGTACTAGCATCGAGTTCGTGGTTTGATAGTCGACCAAGAAAATCTTTGTAGTTTTTATCTATTTCCTCTAGCCCGTTACTAAAAAAGAATCGTTCAATCGTTTTTAACCTATCCCATAAAATGTCAGCTGGTTCAACTTCTGCTGATTCATAAGTCACCCTGCTTCGCTGAGGAAAAAGATAATAGTCAAACCTACTAAGGTCTGAGTTGGCAACTGGCAACGGCACAGTTTCTGCCGCAAATTCTGCACTATCTACAGTAAACAGAATGGGTATAGCGCCAGTATCTTTGGCTACTTTGGCCATTACAAAATTCTTAATACAAATCCCTGGATGAAACATAATAGGCTGGTGACCTGTGCCCAAAATAGGCGAGTTTTGAACTTGGCTTATTGCATATTTACCACTTTGATGAGTCGACTTCGTGTATTCATTGGCAAGTTTTAATAGCGGCACCCTTGCTTCTTTTACAAGATCAACTAATGGAGCATCAAACATAGAAACACTGTGACGCAATTTCTGATTAGCTTCTATTAATTGATTATATTTTTGCAGTGCTGGTTCAAAAATTATTCCTTCGTTATCCTTAGGAATTGTGTAATGACGACGTTTCAAAGTTTAGTCCGGTAAATTAAAGTTATATTGTTAAAAGCAAATAGCATTTATGTCGGACAATCCAATCTCTTCATCACAAAAAACCGGTTCCCCGAATGGCTTTCCAATCAAACCCCCATAATATGCCCCCTTATTGCGAAGAGCTGAAATAACTTTTCCATCACGGCCAGCAGCAAGAAACTGGCTCTTGTATGCCCTCACGGCATCCAATTTAATTTCAAATGTTTCTGAGACGTCTAGTATAAATGACGGTTTTTGAGTAAGACGTAGATGTGAGACATCATATCTAAATAGCTTTTTGGTCCACCATGGTTCACCAGGCATTTTTGATTTTGAAAGTTTTGCGTCAAATCGTGCTTTCTGGGCTATTGAGCTAGCAGCCACATGATCGGGATGCGCATCAACAGATCCCTGAATGAACAAGATATCCGGCATAACTTTTCGATAAATTGTCGCAACTTTATGCCGAGCGTCAATGCTATCAACCAATTCCCGATTTTTCAAATCAAGGGTTATGCGGTTAGGACATCCCAAAATCCGGGTTGATTCGGCTGACTCGGCTGATCTTGTTTCCGGATCCCCAAAAGGGGTGGGCTCTCCGTCGGTGAGATCGAGAATTGTCACTTTATGTCCAGAAAAAAGAAACTTGGCAACACTTGCGCCTAACCCTATCTCGACGTCATCAGGATGCGCCCCAACTATTAGAATATTCAAATTCATCTTAATTTAACTTTACCCAATTTATGTTTGGCTATATAGACCATGTGTTCTGGGATTGGTATTTTAACTCTTTCTAACTCCTTAACTATTACATCGAGATAATATTCAACTCGAGTATTTGGGTTATCCAGTTTTTCACCAAAACTTCTATTAAGGTTCTTATAAATCCTCGGCACGGCAATTTCAGCTACTTTAAGTCCATGCCTTTTTGCTTGAATCCAAAACTGCAGTGGCTGTGCGAAGCCAGGCTCATCCAGGCTTAGCCTAGCAAGTGCCGATACCCGATAGCACTTGAAACCACAAAAAGAGTCTGTAATGCAAAGCCTGGTGATCTCATTAATGATATCGGTAATTATCATGTTTATATTATACCGGTCAGCAGGAGGAGTATCATCATCGTTAAGTGATCCAAGGTATCTACTACCCGACAGAACGTCATGATCACCTATTCCTGCAAACATATTAGGAATTAAGTTAGGCTCGTGCTGCTCGTCGCAATCTATAGTTAGAGCTAATTTGTAGCCACATCTGATGGCAAAACTAAATCCATCAATAAGGGACTTCCCATAGCCTAGATTATTGCCATGCCTGATTATTTGAATTCCTGAAGTATTATCAAGGATCATTTCAGATCCATCCGTAGAGCCATCATCAATAGCAAGTATATCGCCCGTATGGTGGGCACGTATATTTTCTAGAACTGTTGCTATAGTCCCTCTTTCATTGAGCACTGGAATGATTACAAGATTATCGCTTGAACTTTGCATTGCAGATATTTTTGTACGATTAAGTATTAAAATTAGCCATTGTCTTTTAACAGCTTATCAGGCGGTGTTGAATTCTCTTCTTTAATTATTTCTTTTGTTAAGTCTAACAAGTTGATGTTATTAATCCCGCTGCCAAACGAATTTTTCATTTTTGTGAATACTGCCCGCAAAGACTCTCTGTCCTCATCAATGGGTGCTGGTGAAACACTAAACATATCCTCATTAAGGTCAATTAGAACGTCGGCAAGATAAATGTTCTGAGGTGGTCGAGAAAAAAGAAACTTTTGATCCTGCTTATCGGTAAACTCGATGCAACCAAGATGCTCAAGTTTCTCCAGTATATCGTCGTAAAACTCCTCTGTAATTTCCAGCTTCTTAAGCAATACCTTTGTGGTCAAAGGTCCTTTGTTGTCAATGAAGGTCCTTGTGCAATCAAATAAAACACGCAACGCATAATAATTAATGTATTTTGACCTGTCAAATCTATGGTTTTTGATAGAGTCAATTTCCTTAGGATATTGGATTGCATACGAGATAATTGAGCCAAGCAAAACTATCAACCAAGTTATATAAAGCCAGAATAGGAATATTGGAACAACGGCAAGGGCACCGTAGACAACTGTATATACAGACCAGTTGCTAACATATGAATTGAATCCAAGCTTAGCAAGTTCGAACAAGGTTCCACCTGCTAGACTGCCAACAAGCGCTGGGAAAAAGCGTACATTGGTGTTTGGAACCAGTTTGTATATGAGAAAGAATGCGATCCAAGTAAGAACGAATGGAATGCTCTTAAGTGTAAAACTTTGAAGAATATTAAAATTAGTCAATGCATCACTTTGAATCATAGTTTGGATCTTGACCGTGACGATAATTGATACGGCTAGCAATATAGGAGTGAACGTAATAGAACTCCAATATGCTACAAATTGGTTAAAGATCGGCCTTGGTTTGTCAACTTTCCAAATCATGTTAAAAGCCGACTCAATCCCCGAAAGTACCCAGATACAAAAAAGTATTAGAGCAACAGCACCAAACATAGATACAGAAGCAGCATTTGCTGCAAAACCGTCAATATTGCTCTCTATAATTAAAGCTAACTCTTCGTTGGGAAGAAAATGTTTGAAGAAAAAGTTCATCACTGTATCTTTCGAATAATCTAAAGAAGACAAAATTGAAATTGAAACAGCGGCTAGTGGAACTAACGCTAGCAATGTGGAGTAAGCTAGCGATGCGGCATACATAAAGCAATTATCCTGATAAAACTTCTCTATAATTTCGTATAAAAGTTTAACTTGCCAAACAAAGTTTCGTATGAGCGAATACCCTTCTGTCTGCAAAGCGGAAATTACTCTGCCAAAGAAGGTAGGACCTGTGGTTTGTTCATTCATTGATATGCTCAGAAAGTATGGAGGCGCCGAGCGGATTCGAACCGCTGAATGGAGGTTTTGCAGACCTCTGCCTTACCACTTGGCTACGGCGCCAAATTTTGACCAAACCAATACCACTTTTATTATATTGATTTATAAAAGACCAGAATGTTAACACGAAAGCAAAGTGTGGCAAAATATTATAACGTCTATTAATCTTCTAGTATCAATTATATGGATTCGTCAAAGTCTTCTGGCTACCTCATCAAGAACCGTTTTTTTTGCTTCTGCTAGTTTCATTTCCAACGTACACCCCGAAGCTTTCTGGTGTCCTCCACCTCCCCATACACTTGCTAGGGAGTTAACATCAAAGTCTCGCTTTGCCCTAAAGCTAACTCTGGTGAGGCCCATTTCAACTTCTCTAAATGAGCAAGCAACTTCTACTCCAGTTACATCAAGAGCATAGTTTATAAACCCTTCAGTATCAACTTTTGGCCAAGTTTTTGAGTTTGTATATTCAAGATCGAACTGCGCAGTTGATACTCTGCCTTGACAGTGAAGTTCAATTGAATCTAGAAAAACACCCAATGCTTGTACAGTCTCGTAAGTCTTGTTGGAGTATATCTTTCCGCTAATATTCTCTGGTTTTACGCCAGCAATCACAAGCTCGGCTGCTAAAGCGAAGACAGAAGGTGTGGTGTTGGAGTATTTGAATCTACCAGTGTCAAATATCAGACCCAAGTATATGGATTCAGCGATATCAGAAGTCAAGTCCACACAAAGCCACCTTAATATGTCTGCCACTATTTGGGTTGTTGAGGCTGCATCAAGAATTACGCAATCAATGGTACCAAAAGATTCATTCGAAACATGATGGTCAAGGTTAAGAATTACTGCGCCTTCGTCTATAAACTTAGAGGCCAATCCAAGCCGTTCTATGTTCGGTGCGTCACATGTTATAACAGCCTTAAATTTCTCTACTGTAGAATGTACACTAGAAACATCCATTACCCAATTGCAATTGGAAAGGAAACTATAAGTTTGTGGCATCTTACCATCTATTATTATTTCTGCCTGTTTGCCTAGGCCGAGTAGTGCATGTTTTAGAGCCATAGCCGAGCCAATTCCATCACCATCAGGATTAACATGGCTTGTAAGTAAAAATCGATCATTATTGGTGATAAATGTCTTTATTTTTTCCACAACAATACTGTTACTTTGATTATTTGACATATCCTGCTTTATCAGTTATTGGAAAGTCTGGTTAATAAAACACTCCTGGCAAGTTGAGTTGGAAACTCCCTTCCAGTCCAACGAAAAAATGACCTAGCACCTTGGTGAATTAACATCCATAAACCATCAAGAGTAACGGCACCAATGCTATCTGCCTTAACAAGAAATTTTGTTCTAAGAGGCCGATACACTATGTCTACGGCCAGTGAGCTAGGGCCAATACCTGATATGCCGGGAAGCTCTTTTTCATCAACGCCTTCCATGCCTATTGAAGTGCTGTTAACTATTATATCTGCGGCTCTTATGGAGCCAATTAGTTTGCTGTCTTCATTCGATATACAGTCAACCACACATCCAAGTTCCTTTGCTTTTACTGCTAGTTTTTCTGCTTTCTTGTACGTTCTGTTTGCTATAACTATTTTTTTTGCTTTATAGCCAGCTAGGCTGGTCACAATTGCGCGCGCTGCCCCCCCTGCTCCATAAACAAAAATGGATTTACCACTTGGGTCAACTCTTGCGTTTTGATGCAATGATTCAATAAACCCAAAACCATCTGTGTTATCACCTATCAGCTTATTGTCTTTGCGGTATATAGTATTTACAGCACCAATGGTTATAGCTTCATCAGTTAGCCCATCTAAAAATTCCATGACTGCCACCTTATGGGGTACTGTTACATTTATCCCATCCAACGAGGTATCCCGAAACCGCTTCATGAAATCCCCCAGAGCTTTAGGGTTAACTTCAAAAGACTTGTATTGAAGTTCCAGCCCTAATTCATGTGCCACCGCTTTGTGCATAAAGGGGCTTAATGTATGACCTAAAGGGTAACCAATTATTCCTAAGGAATATTTCAACACTATCTCCTCTTATATGGGAAAAAACATTTTACTGAGCTGATATCTTATTACTATTATTATTTGTTTCTCGACTGTCTGGAACTGTTTACTACGCGATTATCTGTCAACTTCTTTCCCCCTACAAAAACCGAAACATAGATCAAAGTGTCATCACCAAATCTATCTGCATCTAAACTGTCTGCGTCAACCACTGCTACAAAATCTAGCTTTACAGAAGAAACACCATCTATCATTTTTGTCATTGTCTTAGTTATTGCCTTTCTATCAGTAGAGCCACCTTTTACCTTGATCTCCGCTGCTTTTATAACTTTTGGTATTACTAATGCTGCCTCTCTTTCTTCTGGTGTTAGCAAAGAGTTCCGTGACGACAATGCGAGGCCATCTTTCGCCCTTTTTGTGGGTACACTGATTATTTTTATGGGAAAGTTGAGATCTAACACCATTCGTTTTATCAGCGCAAGTTGGTGTGGATCCTTTTTCCCAAAATAAGCACGGTTTGGTTGAATAATATTAAAAAGCTTAGCCACAACCGTTAGAACTGCTCGATAATGCCATCTAATGCTGTTACCGTTAAGCTTCCCGATAAGCTGAGGGACCTCCACACTTGAATCAAAGCTTTCCGGGTACATACTTCCTGCATTAGGCATAAACACGTAGTCTACACCTTCTGCCTTGCAAATGTTTAGATCTTGCTTTGGAGCTTTTGGATATTTTCTAAAAGCTTTTGCACTGAACTGCTTAGGATTAAGAAAGATAGACACTGCCACGATATCGTTTATTTTACGGGCTCTTTTTATAAGGGCTATGTGTCCTTTGTGCAAGTACCCCAAGGTGGGAACCAGTCCTATAGATTTCCCAGCCATTTTCTCTTCCAGCAGGATTTTATTCATTTTTCGAGGACTTGAGATTACCCGCATTATACTCTCCAATTACCGGTGAATTTTCTGTATTATATAGGATAGAAAAATGAATTTGGCGTACTGAAAGCCTATTTTATCCTGTAGCTGGTTCTGCAGAGTCTTTACAGGTTATACCACACCATTAGAGATTATAGCCATGTTGCCCGAGCTGTTTAGTGTTGGCCCCCTAACTTTGCATACATACGGCCTTATGGTCGCATCTGGTTTTATCCTCGGAATATGGCTAATAGCTCGATTAGGGGGAAAAGAAGGAATAAGCCAGGATATAGTTTATGACACCGCATTTTGGACGATAATAGCCGCAATAATTGGTGCCCGTTCAGTGTTTGCCCTCACGGAATACCAGTTTTTCCTTAATCATCCATTGGAGTTTTTTAAAATATGGCGGGGAGGAATGGTGTTTTATGGGGGGTTCCTTGGTGCTGTAGTGGCAGTCTACATCTGCTCAAAAGTTTATAAGTTTGATCTGTTTTTACTAGGAGATATTATCGCCCCTGGAGCTGCTTTAGGACACGCCGTTGGACGGTTGGGTTGTTTTGCTGCTGGGTGCTGTTATGGTATAGAAACGTCTGTCCCCTGGGCTGTCATTTTTACGAAAATAAATTCAATGGCTCCAACAGGGATACCACTTCACCCAACACAGGTCTACGATTCTATAAACGAATTTTCGATATTTATTATCCTAATTGTTATGCAGCGCTATAAAACATTCAAAGGTCAAATATGGTGGGCTTGGGTTGGCATGTACGCCATTGGACGGTTCATTGTAGAAAATTACCGCGGTGACCCCCGTGGGGTTTATTTTGATGGACTGCTATCGACATCACAAATCATTGGAATTATGGCTCTATTAATTGCTATTGGAGGTTATATTATGAACAAAAAAAGGTTTGGTTCTATCGTATGATTCTAACTTCAGTACGGGGAGGGGTACGGATTGATCTTTTTTTGGCAAAAGAACTGACTGGTATTTCTAGGGCACGAATACAAAGACTATTAACTGATGGTCATATAACTTTAAATGGCGAGAAAATACGTCCTTCGTATAAGCTGAAAGAAGATGATATTCTAGAGATAAACATCCCCGAGCCAAAAGTTTCAACAGTCAAACCAGAGAATATCCCTCTAGATATTATCTTCGAGGACGAACAGATAATTGTGGTTAATAAATCAGCGGGAATGGTAACACACCCAGCTGCAGGAAACTGGAACGGAACACTGGTGGGCGCTCTGATGGGTCGTGGAGTCGGCCTTTCCGGTATTGGCGGTGTCACGCGACCAGGTATTGTCCATCGACTTGACAAGGGCACAAGCGGAGTGATTGTTGCCGCAAAAAATGATCACTCCCACGCCTCTCTTTCAAACCAGATCAAAAAAAGAGAAATGGAACGCCAATACTTGGCCGTAGTTAAGGGGAAAATCAAAGTAAAAACCGGAGAGATAAATAAAAATATTGGTAGAAGCCACTTTAACAGAAAGAAAATGGCGATTATGAAAGATGGTGGCCGCGTAGCGATTACAAAATATCGCGTCTTACAAGAACTGGATAATGCCACACTGCTAGAAGTATCACTAAAAACTGGACGTACACACCAGATTAGGGTTCATATGTTCAGCATTCGCCATCCGGTTATTGGTGATATTGTATATGGTGGTTCCGGACTTTCACGGATAAGCCGCCAAGCACTTCATGCGTGGAAACTAAAGCTAATACACCCAACCACTGGTAAAGTAAAAGAGTTTATAGCGCCACTACCAACAGATATGTTTGAACTAATTGGTGAATTGGGTGGTGCCCCTCAGAATATGAGCAATGTGTAAACTTTTCAATTTACCTTGCTTGCCATTAAGGCTCGTTTAACAGTATATTCAGTCCCCATGAATGACTTTAATCACAAAGAGTTTAGAATTTCTAGACCTAAGCAGATACTCTCCTATTTTTTAAAACTTCCCTGCTATCCGTTCTTTGACTTTTTCTACAGAGTACTCAATAAATCCAAAGCTATAGGTCTAAACAATTTACCAGCAAACAGAAAAGGAGTGTTGATAGCATCAAATCATGTTTCTGGCATAGATACCACTTTAATACCGCTTTATTCCATTAATAAATTATCCACCACCCCATTTGTAGCCCCTGCAAAAGAAGAGCTTTTTAAAGTTCCTTTGCTTGGACACATTTTATCTGCATGGGGAGCATTTCCTGTTAAACGAAGAGCTCGTGACATAAGCTCAATGCGTAGGATCGCTTATTATGCGAATAATTATCAAGTAATGCTTTTCCCTGAGGGCACAAGGAGCAAAACTGGCAAACTGTTGAAGGGGCGTGCAGGAGCTGGTTGGGTTGTGTATAAGTCCAGACCAGTAGTTGTACCAACATTGGTTATAAATACACAACACTATTTTTGGCCAGGGAGGACAGGCCCATGGTTTGGTGTGCCATACAGAGTTGTGTTCGGTAATCCAATGGACCTAACCCAATATTACAAAATGCCTGAATGTAAAGAGACGTCTCAAAAAATTGCAGATGCAATTATGAAAGAGATACGTGCAATGAAAGAAAAACATAAAGACCTTTATATCTAAACATGCTTGCATATGAAACCAAGGCTAGAAAAAATGGTTACTCAATTATTGCCGGAGTAGATGAAGCGGGAAGGGGTCCACTTGCCGGACCAGTAGTAGCTGCGGCAGTTATATTCTCCCAAGAAGTAACAATAAAAGGACTTACAGACTCAAAAAAACTAAGCAAAAAACAGCGAGAAAAGTTCTACCCGATAATAATAGATAAGGCCGAATCGCATGGAATAGGCATAGTCGACTCAACGGTTATAGACCGCATAAACATACTACAAGCCACCAAAAAAGCTATGCTTCAGGCTGTACGCAGGTTGAATAATTCTCCAGATTTTCTTCTTATAGACGGAAATCAAACCATAGACTGGGAAGGCAAGCAGCAAGTTGTCGTAAAGGGCGACAACCTATCACTATCAATCGCCGCTGCATCTGTACTAGCTAAAATTACAAGGGACAAAATTATGGAACAACTTGCTCGGTATTACCCTCAGTATGGATTTGAAAACCATAAAGGATATGGGTCAAAATCCCACATGGAAGCTTTAGCCAAGCATGGCCCATGCCCTATCCATAGAATAACCTTCAGGGGCGTAGTTGAACAAACAGAAAACCATAAAACTTCCACCTCAAACATGGCTAAGGATTTTGGGAAACAATTAACACTTGTCCAGTCGGTAATAAACTCTTCATACAAGTGAACTCAATTAAGCCCGACCCAAAACCTGCAGCATTTCTTCATGAATTTTATTGTTAGAAGCAACAATTTTCCGTAGATAAATATTTATCGGTTGTCGCTTATCATCAGTAACCGCGCCACCAGCCTCTTGAACGATCAAAACTCCTGCAGCAACGTCCCACGGTTGCAGGTGAAATTCCCAAAAACCATCCAGCCGTCCACAAGCTACATAACAAAGATCCAGAGCCGCCGCCCCAGGTCTTCGTACTGCCTGAGCCTCCATGGACATATCCGCAAACTCTCTGATGTTATTAATCTTTTCGGTTGTGATGGTATAAGGAAATCCGGTAGCTAACAAACTTTCGGCAAGTCTATTCGTAGATGAAACCACAATAGGACGACTGTTTAAATAACTGCCACCACCTAGTGTGGCAGTAAACAGTTCGTCTCGGACTGGGTCGTAAATAGCTCCAGCTAAAACCTGGCCCTCTTCCTCATATGCTACTGACGAACAGAACATGGGAAAGCCATGTGCAAAGTTAGTGGTTCCATCTATGGGGTCTACTATCCACCGACAAAGTTTTTCCATGTTTCTTCCTCCCCCCTCCTCGGCGAGTACCCCATGGTCTGGAAAAACCTCGTAAATGGCTTCTTTGATTACCTGTTCACACTTTATATCAACTTCCGTTACTAAGTCTTTTGGGGCTTTATTCTTAATAGCATACTCTCTAGAAGAATACTTATTCATAATATCACCAGCAAGCCTAGTCGCCTTTATAGCAACCACAAGAGCTTCTTTTGGAGTTATTTTTTTAATTGCCATCAATAAAGCTTATCCTTTATCCATCCACCACCGAGAACCACATCGCCATGGTAAAAGACCACTGCTTGCCCTGGAGTTATTGACATCTGCGCTGTTTCAAATTCAACAACAATGCTGTCTTTATCTCTAGGCGTTATCTGCGCTGGGGCAGCCATATGTCTGCTTCTTATTCTTGCAGTTACTTCAAGGTTCCTCGTCACCTCAAGCGGAACATGCCAGTTCAACCCATCAGCAATCAATCCTTTGTTGTACTGGCTTAATTTGCCACCAACAATTAACCTATTATTAGTATGATCTATTTTTACAACATAAAGGGGATAAGGGTTGCTTATCCCTAGTCCACGGCGTTGGCCAACAGTGTAATCTATATATCCAGTGTGCTTTCCAACAATATTATCCTGTTCATCAACAATATCGCCTTCTGTTATATTTTTTATATCTTCCATCTGCCTGATAAAGGATTTATAGTCATTGTCAGGAACAAAGCATATCTCTTGACTGTCAGCTTTATCAGCAGTGTTCAATCCAAGTTTTCTTGCCATCTCCCTAACCGCTGTTTTTTTCATATTCCCGACGGGGAAAAAAATATCGCCTAGACGATTAGAAGCTATAGAAAAAAGGAAATAGCTCTGGTCTTTTGCTGGATCAAGACCCTTTTTAATAACGGGGTATCCTCTAAACTCTCCTACTCTCGCATAATGGCCAGTGGCAACTTTCGTTGCTCCAAACTTTTTCCCCTGCGCAAACAGAAAATCAAATTTAAGTACCTGGTTACAGAGGACACATGGGTTGGGTGTTCTACCTTTTACATATTCATTAGTAAAATAGTCAACCACACTGCGCTTAAAAGCGCCTTTAGCATTTAAGACATAATGGTTTATTCTTAGCAGCTCTGCCACTCTTTTAGCATCATTTATACCATCCAAGCCACAGCATGATGTATTACTCGACTCAAGCCCCTCTGGCTTTTCCCACACCTTTAAAGTAATTCCAACCACGTTATGGCCAGACTCTTTTAGGCAGGCGGCGGTTATAGAGCTATCAACTCCGCCGCTCATAGCCGCGATGATAAGGTCGGAACTACTAACCATAGGCACAAATCTGACTTGAAAATTCCAGCGGGATTACCTAACCGATTTCGATGTTGCTTCTAGTTTTTTGGCTATTTCCACGCATTTGGCTAAACTGTCATGCAGAATTGTTGAATGAGTTACAGTTTGTTCGAGCTTGAAGTTTAATGTTTCGCACAGTTCTGAGGCTAGTTTTACATAGTGCTCATTGTTTTCAATGCCAGTGTCTATGTACAATCCCCTCGAATAGTCCGGGAAAAGACCTTTTTCCGGAGTTTCAAATGATTTTGCCTCTTCTGAATTCATCATTTTCTTCATATTGGTTGCCCACCCAGGTGTGAAAAAAAAAGTGCCCGGTACTTTATCAACTTCATCTTTATATCGTTGAGGTGTCATCATTATTCCAATACAATCATCTGCTTCAGGGTGAACCACCGGTATGTCAATCTCATCACCTATTCCTTTTAATGAGTGGCAGTGACCATATCCCAAGAATATTACGTCTACTTTCTTTGACATGGCTTTTAGATGGGCGAGGACTTGCTTTTGAAGTCTTTCAGGGTTGATATGTTCGCCTTCTTTTAGAAAGACCACCTCGTCAATTTCTGGGAATTTTTTTAGAGCAATTTCAATCTCTCTAACCATCATTTTGCAGGCCACAATACCAATTTTCACAGGACTCCCTTGCTCTCCCCTTGATGTAAGAATTTAAGTGTACAATTATACACCTTTTTCGCTAATTTTCTATTTTTGCCGTCTAGATTCAATAGATATGCATAACAATTTAATTAAGGTTGAGCGTGGTTTGGTAAAGAGTGATAATAGCAACGCTTATGCAACACTTTAAGATGGCCAGTAGACTTATTATAGCTTTTGCTACCGCTAGTTCATTAGTGGCTTGTGACGTAACATCAGTGAACCAGGCTTCGTTCTACGACCACAAAAACCTAGATTTGAATTTTGAAAAGAAGCCGACTCGATACCCAGTGTTGGACATTGGTAGTTTGCTTCACCTAAAGACTTTTACGGATCACCTTTCATGCATAGAAATGGTCACAACCTATAATGTGGTTATAGATAACATACTGAAAAACTACAATGATTTTTTCAAGAGCCAAAACAACAAAAACCATCCTGAGGAATCAGATGTGTGGGCTGCATCTGTTTTGGTGTGCAACAATCCTAACCTGGTGGCTTACACTACTGACCAAGTCATTGTTATATATTCCGGTTTATTAGAGCTAATGGAGCATGCAGCAATGTCTTATGCACTTTATCATGGAAATGAACTTGAAACTGCCCTCGAACAGTTAACCTTGATGGCTAACAGTGGAAGTTATGACCCGAATGGAGTTGGGGTGTCGGTTGGTTCTGAAGTAAGCGATGAAATAAAGATCCATGCAGAAAGGCTATTCACATCAGCATTAGCGTTTATTATACTTCATGAAGCAGGCCATATCGTTCTTGAGCACAAAGACAGTAATGATCACATTCACAATGATCTAGCAGGTGTAATGGAAATCCAAGCCGATTATTTTGCCGCTTCTGCACTATCTTCTACCGGCTATTCTACAACGGGGATTGACCTAGTATTTGATATTTTAAGTCGCGTTAATCCCGATGGCTCCATATACCACCCCACACCTGAATATAGGATTGACATTGTGGAAAGGTTTCAATACCCAGAATGATTCATATACAAGCATAAGGATAGTTATAGTGAAAAATTCTATAAGTTTTGTATGTCAAGCATGTGGGTACAAGACCTCAAAATGGATGGGTAAATGCCCCTCTTGTAACCAATGGGAAAGTTTTAGTGAAGAAATGCAACTGCCAGCACCCTCCACTGCTAGAAAACGTTGGACACCAAGCTCAACAACTGGTGACCCAACTCCAATCACTACTACACATCTTGGAGTCAGCGAAAGAATATCTTCTGGCATTGGGGAGTTAGACCATACGCTTGGTGGGGGTATCGTATCAGGGTCTTTTATTTTAGTGGGAGGGGATCCTGGGATAGGAAAGTCAACTCTGCTTTTACAGGTGGCAGGCTTCATTGCCAAAAAGGCGCTTACGCTTTATGTCACAGGAGAAGAGTCGCCAGGGCAGATAAAAATGCGGGGTGATCGGCTAGGAATTTTATCAGAAAATATCCTTGTCCTGCCTGAGACCCAGGTTGAGCTTATTGAACAACATGTGATAAAAATTAAACCAACCTTGGTAATTATCGATTCTATACAAACAATATTCACAGACCAATTACCGTCCGCACCAGGCACGGTAGGCCAAGTTCGCGAAAGTGCTGGACGACTCCTAAGCTTATGCAAGGCCAGCGGTATTCCAATGATCCTTATCGGACATGTAACAAAAGACGGTGCCATAGCTGGGCCAAGATTATTGGAACATATGGTAGATACAGTACTATATTTTGAAGGAGAGAATGGGAGTCCTTTCAGAATATTACGTAGTGTTAAAAATAGATTCGGTTCCTCTAACGAGATCGGTGTGTTCGAAATGAAAAGCGAAGGTCTGTGCGAAGTAAATAACGCGTCAGAGCTTTTTCTTTCTGGAAGAGCTGGGAACGTATCTGGATCAGTTGTAGCCGCATGCATATCTGGCAATAGGCCTTTTCTGGTAGAAATTCAGGCACTTGTGTCATCCACACATTTCCCAAGTCCAAGGCGTACAACTTCCGGCGTTGACCCAAATCGCTTGGCTATCCTAATGGCTATTGTAGAAAAACGTTGTGGATATCAATTGGCAAGTGAGGATATATTTGTAAATGCCGCAGGTGGCACTAGGATAGATGAGCCAGCTGTCGATCTTGCAATAATTGCATCGGTGGTGTCTAGCTTTCGCGACATTAATATAGATCCATTTACCGTTATCTTGGGGGAAGTTGGTCTAGGCGGAGAAATTCGCTCAATCCCACAAATTGACAAACGGATAGCCGAGGCAAGTAAACTTGGCTTTAATAAAGTTGTCCTGCCAAAAGCCAAGAAAGGTATCAACAAGGCAGATAATATAGAGTTGGTTGAAGTATCAAATGTTATGGAAGCACTGGAGGAGTTGGTGGGCTCATAACAAACGGCTAATCTTTTTCATTCTCGTTCCAGACCACCATTCCAGAGCATATCCGATCGAACAGATCAGGGTTAGATGGAACGGCTCGAATCGAAAAACCGTGATGCCCACTATCTGTCAATGGAATTGAACCGCAAAAAACATGGTTCCCATTTTCACTGCTTTTATGCTTCATTGGTACTCCTGATCCAGCCTGCATATTATCTCTGACATTTAATGGCCCAAAATAAATTTCCACCTGAACATCCTCAGGCTTCAACTCGCCCAAGCTTAATCGGGCATTGACATCTAGCACTTGCCCTACCTTGAGATCATCAATTGTAGAATGTTTAACTTCATCAATGCTGACATTCGACCATTGGCTGCTCGTCTCCGTTTTCCACTTAGATAATTGCTTGAGTCGATCCCGATCATTTTCCTTAAGGTCCTTCAAGTGAGTTGCACAAGGGATATAGGAAAATACTGTGTAATTCCTTACCATTCGGTTGGTATTAAACACAGCATTTAGCTTGGACATGGAAGATTTCATCATTGATATCCATCTATGCGGCGTACCATCATGGCTTCTATCGTAATAAAGTGGCACTATTTCTTTTTCTAGCAAGTCATATAACGACATGCTATCTCTATCATCTTGCTCTTTTTCACCGCCGAGGTATTCGGATGCTACTTCTCCGTTGCCTATTGCCCAACCGGTTTGTGGAGTATACCCTTCACACCACCATCCATCCAGTATGGATAAATTAAGCGCACCATTAGCAGCAGCTTTCATTCCAGACGTACCAGAGGCCTCCAGGGGCCGGCGCGGAGTATTGAGCCACACGTCCACTCCTTGGACCATTTGACGGGCCAAGTTTATATCATAGTTTTCTAGAAACACCACATGGTTTCTAAATCCTTCATTTCTGATCCAGTGAATAATATTTTTGATAAGAGTTTTCCCTTCGTGGTCTTGTGGGTGTGCTTTGCCGGCAATCACTACCTGAACCGGATATTTTTTATTAGTAAGAATTTTCTTTAGTCTATCCAAGTCATGAAATAACAGGTTACCTCTCTTATATGTGGCAAAGCGTCTGGCAAACCCTATGGTCATGGCATCAGGACGAAGAACCTCATCAGCTCTTCTAACTTCATCAGAGGAACATCCTCTTTTTTTTATTTGCTGTTTAAGGAATACTCTTGTAAACCCAACTAATCTTTCGCGTCGCTTTTCATGGGAACGCCAAAGTTCGGAGTTTGGTATTTCATCTATGTGTTCCCAAACTCTGTCGTTGGCTGGTTCTTGCACCCACCTGGCACCAAGGTATTGATCATAAAGTCCAGACAAGTCATCAGATATCCAAGAGCGTACATGAATCCCGTTGGTAATTGATCGTATGGGCACATCATGCACATCGAGACCTTTGTAAATTTCCTTCCACATTTTTTTTGACTCTTCGCTATGCAATTTTGAAACGCCATTAGTAAATGCTGATAACTTGATTGCGAGCACAGTCATACAAAAGTTTTCACGGTCATTTTGAACATCTTGTCGCCCAAGGCCGAGGAAAGCTTTTTCACTCAGACCCAAGGAATCCTGAAACCCTGAAAAATACTTGTTTACTATTTGTGGGCTAAAGGTATCATTGCCAGCTGGCACGGGAGTGTGGGTGGTAAAAACTGAAGAAGTGGTTACTTCTTCGTAAGCTTCATCGAAAGATAAATTTTCGTTATTCATTAGCTTTCTTATTCGTTCTAGTGCTGAAAAGGCAGAATGCCCTTCATTCATATGGTAAACGTCCGGTTTTATACCCAATGCCTGTAACGCCATCACGCCGCCAATCCCAAGTAGTATCTCCTGTTCTATACGCATATTGATGTCGCCACCATATAGCTGGTGCGTTATGGTTCGGTCTTCGGCAGAGTTCTCCGACAGATTAGTGTCTAGTAGAACAAGCGGTATTCTGCCACATTGAACTCTCCAAACCTTAGCTGTTACTATCCGACCGGGGTACTCAACCTGTATTTTTATTTCGCTCCCATCTTTATCTTTTTCTGCAAACAATGGCATGTTGTAAAAATCATTTTCTGGGTAGACTTCTTGTTGCCACCCATCACGATTCAGATGTTGCTGGAAATATCCTTGGGAATAAAGTAAACCAACACCAACAAGAGGCAGGCCAAGGTCTGAAGCGGATTTCAAATGATCACCAGCTAAAATACCAAGCCCACCAGAGTATATTGGTATCGATTCAGTTATGCCAAATTCAGCGGAAAAATAAGCTATGCATATATCATCATCTTTTCCTTTGTAAGATTTTTGAAACCAGAGTGATGACTCCATATAGTTGGTATACTCATGGATAACTCTATCTAAATGTGTAAGAAACCCGTCGTCCTCAGACAATTGGTCTAGGCGTGACTGGCTAATAAGACCCAGCATCTTTACTGGATTATTGTTTGTATCCTGCCAAAGTTTAGAATCAACACGACCCCACAATTTAATCGCATCTGGATGCCAGGCCCACCAAAGATTATAGGCCAATTCCGATAATGGACGCAGCCTTTCAGGAATTAGAGGGTGAATCACATATCTAACGATTTTTCGCATATCATAATTTTCTTAACAATGAAATAAAACAACTAAATCAATTGAATTTTCAATAATAGTTCAACTTTATACAGTTTCAACGATATAGCGCTCTTGATGAAGATCATAGTCAGTTTTAACTATAACTTTTACGCCAAGTTCATTTTCAAGTTCGTCAAGATACGCTGATTCCTCTTCAAACATAAGCTCGGCTACTTCCCGCGAAACTGATACGTTTATTTCTTGTTTATCTTCGCTTTGTGCGGCTATACGGATTATCTCTCTATAGATCTCATGTAAAACAGTAGTGCTAGACTTTATCCTGCCACGTCCATCGCAATAAGGGCATATTGAAGTTTGTATTCTTGACAGAGAATCGCGTGATCGCTTCCTTGTCATTTCCACTAAGCCAAGTTCAGAAATCTTTAGTATATTGGTTCGGGATCGATCTGCCTTCACCGCATGATCGAGGGCAGCGTAAACTTTGTCTTTGCTCTCTTGGCGCTCCATGTCTATAAAATCAATAATTATTAAGCCGCCGATGTTTCGTAGTCGTAATTGGTAAACAATCTCCTGTACCGCTTCCATATTAGTTTTTAGAACAGTCTCTTCTGGGTCTCGCTTGCCAACGAACTTACCTGTGTTTACGTCTATAGCGGTCAATGCCTCAGTCTGGTCGATTACAATGTATCCGCCTGAACGAAGCCATACTCTACGATTCAATGCACGCTCAATGTCCATATCCAAGCCGTACCTTGTAAATATTGGCTCTTTATCGGAGTACATCTCTATTCTATTGGCAACCTCTGGCAAGTATGATCTACAAAACGCCACAGCAGCCTCATACTGCTTTTCATTGTCAATTATAATCTTGGACATATCTGCAGTAAACAAGTCACGAATTGAGCGTTGAATAATATTAAGATCTTGATAGACTACACTTGGTATTTTCGCCAACTCTAGACGTTGGTTTATTGAGGCCCACAGCTTGTCTAGAAAGCGTATATCCTCTTTCAACTCCTTAGAATGCTTACCTTCTGCAGCAGTTCGTATAATATAACCAGACCCGTTTTTACGCGACTTAGTGACAATATTCTTGAGTCTTTTCTTCTCCTCCTCGCTTTCTATCCTCCTTGATACTCCAATCTGGTCGATATTTGGCATGTAAACAAGGTATCTTCCAGGCAAAGCCACATAACTGGTGATTCTTGCTCCTTTAGTGCCCATTGGGTCCTTAGAAACCTGTGCTATGACTTCCTGGTCCTCTTTCAAAATCTCTTCGATTGGCTTAGCATCTTCCGCATTAGCTTGAGACTTAACATTGGATTCTATCCCGGCAAGGATTTGTTCTTCTTTCTCCTCAGCATTTTCAAGAAAGTTAACGAAGTTTCCGTTTTGATACTGACGGTCAACCTCAGATACGTATAAAAAACCAGCTTTCTCCAACCCAATATCGACGAAAGCAACCTGCATCCCAGGTAAAATTTTATTCACCTTTCCTTTGTAAATATTCCCCACTATCCCTTGGTCAGAGTTTCTTTCTATGAAAAGCTCTGTTATGGATCTGTTCTCGACTAACGCCACACGCGTCTCGCGGGATGTGGCATTACATAAAAGATATGATGGCATTTTTTATATGGTTGATTATAATTGTTGCCCATTCTAGCATAAGATAGCTTAGTTATTCTGTGATCCACTTCTTATAATGGTTTAATGGCAATGAAGAAGTTTGCTTTTACGTTTATATTGGCAATGGTAGTGTTTGGATGTGGAAGTGGTGGAAGCGTTCAAACTGTTTCATCACCTTGGATTGAAGAAGGTTGGATACAAAACAGTTTAACTTCCACTTGTAGCATCGTTGTAAACGGGCAATACCGTATATTCGGCCTCTTCGGCCCACCAGGGATCAGCTACGTAAATTCGGGTGATGGTCGTACATTTTCAACACCGATTGAAACCGGTATAAAATCAAATGGAGATGTGTTTCAGCGAAACCCCTCAGTAATTAAGTTAACCAACAATCAATTTATGATGATATACGAGGTTGTCGATGAAAACGATATAAGTCGATTTCATCGTGCCACATCAACTGACGGAAGTGCCTTTACGGATCAGGTTGGGCCCTTAACTAACGGTGCAGTGATGGAGGCTAGCGTTGAAGCAAATAACTTTATCAGTGTTCCAGATATGATCATGGTAGATGACAAGATTTATATTTATTATGTTGGTAATAAAAGCTTAAACCGTATTTTTTATGCTACTTCAACAGATAACGGTGTGACTTGGGTTAAAGGGGGCCAAATATCAATTGATGGGATCAATCTAACGGATAAGATCGTTGACCCTGACGTAATAGTTTTGCCAAATGGAGAGTATAGATTATTTTTCGCTCACTCAAAAGCAAGCCAAAGGTTTGGGGAACAAGGAATAAAAGCCGCCACATCAAGTAATGGAATAAACTTCATTGCAGAGGAAAGCTATGTGATTCCATCTGAAGAAGGGCACCTAAACCTTGACCCGGATGTTATAGAGCTTATTGACCAAGTTGGAGCGTACCGAATGTATTTTGGACGTGGATCTAAGGGTGCGAATGAGTTCAATCTTTATAGCGCGTTATCGAATTAGACTATGCTATATAATCAAAATTCTAATAAAACGCTTATTAGCGGTTCGGCGCTATTAAATATCTACGTTATGTCCATCCCTCCCATTTCGCCTGCAATAAATTGATTTAATGAGTCTAGGGAAAACGGGGTAAACACATCACAAGATATATAGCCTACCGTTACGAAAAGCCATAGTGTAGACAATAAAAACTTTTTTGTTATTATCTATGTTTTAATCTTTTTCAACTTTTAATAACAGCAATCACTGTTCTTTACTTTTATCCCTTTCCACTAAAGGTACTTCCTCAATTTTTTTAATTTTCCTGTCCAATACTCTTGTTCTGGTTATAACTTGTTCAATAGAATTACTGGCACTATCAATCTTATTATTTGCCTCATCAAGCTTTCCCTTAAATTTATAAAATTCGCTTCTCACTTCCATCATTAACTCAAATACTTCGCTTGATTGTTTCTCCATCGCCAAACTGTGAAACCCTAGCTGCAAACTGTTTATTAATGCCCACAATGTGATGGGACCGGCAACAGTGACCTTATATTCCCTGTGCAGGTGGTCAAACAAGCCAGGTCGTTTAAGTATTTCGCTAAACAAGCTTTCATTTGGAAGAAACATTACAGCAAAGTTAGTTGTCTTGGGCGGATCAATATACTTTTCACGAATATTTTTTGCTTGTTCCTTGATTTTCTTCTCTAACTCGTTTCCAGCTTTTTTTGATGCTTCTCGGTCTCCTTCTTTGTCAGCATCGACCATTTTCTCATAATCGGCCAATGGAAACTTAGAGTCAATTGGCAGGAGCGTACCAATTGGCATCTTGATGACAAAATCTACCGCTTCTCGTGTGTTATCTTTTATCTTTGCCTGTCTGTAGTACTGATCAGGAGAGAGGTTATCAGATAGTAAGTTCTCAAGCTGAGTTTCGCCTAAGGCACCACGGGAGGTAATATTGTTAAATACTTTTAGGAGTTTGCTGACATCTGCCGTAGCGTTTGTTATTGCACCTAAGCGTAATGTTATCTCTTCCTGCGCCTTGCTTAGTTTTCTATCAAGAGTCTCTTGAAGGTTGTCACCAACAGTGAGATCAATTTTTTGTAATGCAGAGCTGTTATTATTTTGCATTTTTTCAAGACGCATATCCACTGTTGCACGCATATTCTCCATATGCTGAGTCGACTCTCTTCTGCCACGTTCAGCATATTTATCAAATTCATCACGTAGATTACTTTCAAATCGCTCTCGATCACTAAATAAAGCCAAAACAGCGGTTTTAAGTTTTGTGATAAAAAAAACCAGAACACCAAAACCGCCCAAAACGCAAACAATAAGTATTACTATTTGAGTGTCCATATTCTTCTGTTCAAGTGGTTATCTCCGTGATTAAGTGGAGCGGGTGATGGGATTCGAACCCACGACTTCAACCTTGGCAAGGTTGCACTCTACCGCTGAGTTACACCCGCATGCTGATACACGATAATTGAAGGGGTCATTATACGTTTTTAGGTCAGTCAGTCAACCCTGGCATCATTGGTGGTTAGTTTCATTTAGAAATTGTTAGGTTCCTTCGTGAACTTGTTTCCATTTTTTTCATCAGGGAAACAATTAACAGTTTTGGTTAGATGTCCAAGTGAACTTTGCCAAGGATTCACCTGTGTTTCCTTTTCCCGACGTGCACATGACAATGGAATTCTAAAAACCGTTTTTATCGGTGATTTTTTTCGGCTCGTAAATACAGTATGGTTCCTCAGCCATGTAGTCTCCTTGCGTTTCGTAGAAGGCCCTAGCTCGGCATCCCTCGCAGACCTTTTTGTATTCGCATACACCACATTTCCCGCCCAGCTTGTCCTGATCACGCAAGTCGTTGAACACTGATGACTCGTGCCATATTTCTTTGAAAGGTTTTGTCAAAACGTTGCCACAAGATACAGGCAGGTAACCACAAGGGAATACATCACCGTTGTGGCTAACAAAACAAATACTCTGCCCAGCTAAACACCCTTTAGTCATCGCAGCCATTCCATGTGTCTTGGGAGAAATTGTAATCCCATCTGCCTTTGCACGTTGCCGCATGATTCTAAAATAGTGCGGGGCACAAGTTGCTTTCGTCTGTATTTTCTCTTCCCTGGAAATATCGTAAAACCAATTTAGAACTTCTTCATATTTTTGAGCGTCCAGCATCTGATCTTCAGCTATCTCAACTCCACACCCTACCGGTACCAACATAAAAATATGTAGTGCCTGCACACCTAGATCAATTGCATTTTGGTACAATTGTTTAACTTCGTGAACATTGTGCTTTGCAATCGTGGAGTTTATCTGTGTTTCCATTCCCAGGGACTGTAATTGCTTCATTCCACTAATAGCTGCCTCAAAAGAGCCAGGTAGCTTGCGGAACAGATCGTGGGTTTCAGAAGTGGCTCCGTCTAATGATATTGATACACGTTGAATCCCAGAATCGGAAATTTTTTTCGCCACCTCTTCGTTAATTAGCGTGCCATTTGTTGCAAGAGCAACAGTCAGCCCTGTATCACAGGCATACTGAGCTATTTCATAAATATCAGGACGAAATAACGGCTCACCACCAGATAAAACCAAAATACATTCGGATTCGTCAGCTATACCATCTATTAAATGTTTTGACTCATCTGTAGTAAGGTCATTTTTCATTAACTCGTGGGATACATCTAAGCGTCTACAGTGCACACATTCCAAATTGCATCCGGCAGTGGTTTCCCAAAAAACTAGACGTAATTGGTTGGCCTTGTTCATCATAAACTGATGGGCAATTTTATCAGCATCGGCATGTCCGCTTATTTCTTTATGGGCATCCTTTATTACAGCATTTGGATGTTCTCTAGCGGGATGAACACTCTGTTGGTGTTTTTTTTCGTCAGTCATTGATATCCTCAGTTATTTTAACAACCAGCAAAAGCTTTTACTCCGGTCAGGCATAATTCTACTTGCCAGCTGTTGTGGGTTTTTTCAAAAGCTTCTCGGGCACTGGGAAACTTTCACCATTTGCCAGCAGTTCCCCTTTGACCTCTGGCGTTATGCCACATTCCTTATCGGTTAGGTAACAGGCCGGATCTGGCGCAGAAGGGTCTCCATAAACTAGATCAGCCCTAACCCGAAGTGCTCCACCACACATCATAAGAAACTTACATTTTGAGCACTTACCTTTCAGGTTATCTAGCCTGTGTTTGAGTATGTTCATAACCGGGTCGGATTCGTCTAGCCATATATCACCAAAGCGTCTCTCCCGTACATTACCAAATGTATGGTGCATCCAGAATTGGTCCGCATGTACATTACCAAAAAAGTCAATATCCCCAAAAGAAACCCCTGATGAATAACGGCCCCCGCCATTCCATTCTAAATGCTCTTTAACTTGCTGAGCTCGATCAGGGTCTAAGTCCAATAGCTTTAAATACATGTATGGGCCATCCACATGGTTGTCTACAGTAAGAATATCCTTTTGCAACCCCCGTTTGTGAAAATCTGCGGTCCTCTCAAGGATAATATCCATTGCCATCCTAGTCTCGTCGTGAGTCAGGTCCTCGTCACTAATATCATTACCCCTGCCAGCGTAAACCAAGTGATAGAAGCATGCTCGCTGTATGTTTTCAGCCTCTATAAAGTCGAATATGCTGTGTAAGTTCTCAAAGTTATGACGAGTAAGAGTCATACGAAGACCTACCCGCTGTTTGACTTTCACACAGTTTTGGAAGCCTAATATCGCTTTTTTATATGCACCCTTCTTCCCACGAAAATTATCATTCACTTCCCCAATACCATCGAGGCTAATCCCAACATATGTAAAACCAACTTCTTTAATACGCTTTGCGACTGTTTCATCGATTAGAGTACCGTTGGTAGAGAGGGTCATTCTCATCCCTAGCTTTTTGCCATGCAGAGCTAGATCCCAAATGTCTTTTCGTATAAGCGGCTCCCCACCTGAGAACAAAAGTGCAGGTATTTTGAACTCTGCCAAATCTGTAATAAGGTTTTTACCTTCATCAGTATTAAGCTCTCCGGAGTAGGCTTTTTCTTCAGAATCCGAATAGCAATGAATGCACTTGAGATTACATGTTCGAGTTACATTCCATGCAGTAACAGGCCGTCGCTCACTAGCCGATTTTGGTACGGCATGTGCGTTAGGCCTTGATTTCATATGATGCGATTGTTTGCCATAGCGTATAGCGTCCCCTTCGTTCTCAGCTTGACAGTAAAGGGCTGATATTCCAATCATTGCTTTCCTCTTTAAGTTGAATTTATTTGTTTACGCCAGAGGGATGTATTCATCGTCTACCAGAGTAGCCTAACACTAGGTTTAAGGCCTAGCAAGTTTTTCCTGATTAGCCAGTGATTATAAAAAAGTTTTTGGTAAAACAAGACATAGAACAAGTTGTTTTAATTACTTGTAATACTATCCTATCCAACTTTATGTATAATTCTAGTATAAAAGAGGCATTCTGAAGTAAATTGGCGCTTCGCTTAGTGAGATAAGCTTGTTTGTTAATTAGGTGTTTATCAATTGACCAAATTTAGTAACGTGTTAAAGCTCCTAGGAAGACTTTTCATTGCTGCCATTTTTGTGCAATCGGCTTTCTACAAATTGCGCGACCCATTAGAAACCGAGAACATGATTGAAAAAGCAGGAATACCAAACTACTACTTCCATCTAGAGTTTCTTCATTTTTCACTGCCGAGCCTCGCTTATTTTGGGGCCATTGTATTCCTGCTGTTTGGAAGCATCTGCCTAATACTTGGTTGGAAAATGAGAAGGGGAGCGTTTGTCTTGATCCTTTACCTAGTAGCCGTTACATGGTTTTACCATTACGACTTTACCAACTCTGACCATCTGTGGGCTGCACTACAAAATCTAGGCCTAATTGGTGGCCTGATTTATACCATTGTTGCTGGTCCAGGAAAGTTCTCGATACAGAAGGAATGATGCTATGCTGTATTTATATCATCTCCAAGTCACCCGAACTTAGATTAACCCTACGATAGAAACAGCTAAGTCTAGCTTGTCCGCTCTTCGGGTCTTTAGTGTGGCATGCACCCTTCCCTTGTGGTTCCACCATATACACAACGGTGTCTTGGTCACAGTCCACAAGGACATCTATAACCTTAAGAAAATCTCCCGAAGTGGCTCCCTTTTTCCAGAGTTCACTTCTCGACCTAGACCAGAAAGTTGCCATTTTAGAATTAATCGATTCTTCCAAAGCCTCCCTGTTGGCATAGGCCATCATTAGTATACGTCCATCGCGTATATCTTGGGCTATGGCTGGAATCAATCCATCTAGTTTCTCAAAATTTATATTGAGCTTTAAGCCTTCTTCTAACTCCTCAGATCCCACCTTACACCTCGCAGTTAATTTAATTAACCAACCTTACTATTATTCTTAATCATTTCTTGGGAGAATATTTTTGGCGCAACAATGGGAACTATTCCGTCCACTCCCATTCTTAACAGTTTTGGCGCAAGAATATTAAGTTCAGATTCCTTGATAACAACTGATACGCTTATCCAACCTTCCTTTTGCACAGGACTTACAGTGGGAGCAATAACCGCTGGCACCATTTTCTCCACTTCGCTAAGAATATTTTCAGGAACATCCATGAAGGTCATATATATTGGCTCTCTCTCAGCAAGCAGAACTGAGTCTATCCCAACCCTGATATCCTCCATTTTCTCAAGTTTAACTTTATCTCCTGCCGAGTTTGTGTTGGCTATTAATTGTGGGTTGGACTCAAACAACTCTGCAATCACAACATTACCATTGATTTTGAGTGTGGCTCCCGTTTCTGTTATGTCTGTAAAAGCATCCGATTCACCCATGAAAACCTTTGCCTCAGTCTTACCTTCACTGGGCAATATGGTTAAATTATGAATTCCAAAAAGTTCACCCATCATTCGCTTAGTCAGGTTTGGCAACTCAGTAGCTATTACCTTTCCTTGGCAGTCCTCTGGTTTGGTTATTCCCCTCTCTGGTCTACTAGCCAGCACTAAACGCGAAGGTTCGTTAGTGGTTTTAGAAAAAATAAAATCTCCAATTACTTCTACCGCATTTTCCATCCCAGCTTCGTAAATATAATCTTTGCCTGTAATGCCACAATCTACAATACCTTTGGAAATTTTCTCAGGCATTTCTTTTCTATCCAAAACTCTAAACCTGACTTCTTTATCAAAAGGAGTTGTCAATTCATAAAGACGACCCTTCTTTACAGGTCTACCTGATTTATCCAGTAATCGTATTACTTGCTCGTTCAGACTGCCGGATGGAATACCCACATAAAGTATGTTTTTTTCCTTTCCGTATGTCATCATTTCTCCAGTTAAAAAAACGGTAATGATACCCCAACAAGTCTCCACAGTAAACGCCTAGCGTTAAGGTTTTATCTAACTTGTTGGTATTCTGTTTATTATTTAAATAATCGCGCGGTCAAATAATACAGCTTGGAAACCACTTGACTAATAATTATTACGATCTTATATCACAATTAGAGAAGAAAAGGATACGGCAGCTAATGGTACCAGTCGAAACTTTTTATGATTTTGGGATATTAAAAATCACACATAGGAGAATCGAGCCATGATGCTAAAACGACATAGATTACCAGCTTTTGGAGTCCATTGGACACCATCCATCTTTGATAAGTTAGATGATTTTGAAAGAATTGCAACAAATACTCTTACACCCGCCTTGGAAGTGAGTGAGGGAAAATCTGGTTACAAGGTTTGCGTAGAGATTCCAGGCATGAAAAAAAGTGACATCAACGTTGAACTTACAAACGACATTCTAACAATCAGCGGTGAGAAAAAGAGTGAAGAGAAAAATGAGGATGAAAACCTTTACTCAACAGAGCGGATTTACGGTTGTTTCACTAGGAAACTTAAATTCCCAGATATCGACAATGATAAAGTTACTGCGGAATATAAGAACGGAATATTAGAGATTACGGTAGCTAAGCTTGAAGATGCCAAGCCGAAACAGGTTTTAATCGGATAAATTGTTAGATTATTTTGAATCTTTTGTAGTTAATCAGCATCTAAGTGGGCATATGTTCTTACAAGGACAGAAACCCAATCTAGCCCTTCCCCTTTGCTAGATTGGGTTTCGGTTCCTTTTTTTCATTTTATTGTCAAGTTTTCCTTTACCAAAATTTCACCGTGCCTTTGAGGCTAAACTAATTAATTATCTCCAAAATTATTGTTCACCAGAAGCCTCACTTTGTTAAAACATGCTTGTTAAAAAAATCATTTCTCTACCTTGGAGGCCGAATATTGATAAATTCCAACAGAACCAACAACAATTAAACCAGCAGACAGTGAAGAAATCCCAGGGATATCATTTAGAAAAACAACCCCATAAATAAGTGAAAAAAATGGTATTAGGAGCTTGGTTGCTGCGGCGTCGGCTGATCCTAATATACCCATTCCTCGGTTAAATAAAAGTACCGGTGCACCTAGTGCTATAAACCCTAACACTATGGCCAGAGCTGACTGGCCAGGCGAATGGAAGGCAAAATTTCCCGATATATATATTGTTACTAGAGTTACGATAAATGAAATAGAGAACGACCAGCGAGTAACGGGGGCCCATCCACGGTCTTTTATTGGGCCTTCAATCGCTATCGTTATTGTGGCTATTAAAAAAGCTGCCAAAAGTAAGTAACTGGCACCAACTCCCTCGCCACTAAAAGCCCCTTTTTCAAGACTAATCCAAGTTACACCTATAAACCCGGCTATCAAAGACGCCAATTGTATAACGGTAAATTTTTTACGATTAAGTAGCCTTGCCATGGCAGCAATCATTAAAACGTTTGAAATTACTAATATTGCAGCAAGGGATGGTGAGACCATTCGCGACCCGGTCAGAATTAAATATACAATTATTGGTGAGCTAACCCCATTATATGCGATGGCTGCTACAAGATAGAAATTTAGTTTACCTATCGGCTTATTGCCTTTGAATATAAAAAAAAGTAGAGCACTGCAAAACATGGCCTGGCAAACAAACATTCCCATTCCAGCTGCTGGGTTAATAAGATGGGCTATGATATAGCCAATAGCAAACATAGCACTTGAAACTACAAGGCTTATGTAAGCAGAAACTCTTCTCTGGGTGTCACGCATTTATCAATCTATTTACAATAGTTCGTTTTACTAAGATCGGTGATGCTCAACCACATCAAGCGTTTTCTGTGAAAACAAAACTATAATAACCCTTTAAATTGTTTTTCCTGTTTTATGTTTTCATGCCCATGGCGGTATTTTTACCAGTTTCATGGCCGATCACCGGCTTATGTTACTACTTTATAACCTTTTGTACTTTAAATATTTACAAAAATACAGCTCATAATTTTTATCATGGAGCTTGCGAAAAGTAGTCATATTTGTTAGCCTAAAGTCATCAATCCCATTAACCACAAAGGGATTGCTGGTTAGTCTTTTCAAAATAAAAACTTTAGTTGACTACGGTGGGGTGACTTTCCGCTAGGAACGCACGCTTGCAACCTAGCGGCATCGGCGCAATGCGCTTCGGATTAAATTAGGGGATTGGTGACGCTACACCATAGCAGCCCGCCAATAACCAGATTAGATGATTAGTGGTCTGGAAACTGAGATTACTTTAAATAGAAATGGTTCGTTTTCTTGGTTAAAAAATAAGGGTAACGGATTATTGGTATTGAGACCTTATCAATGTCCAATTAGATTGCTACAAAAGGAATGGTTTATGAGTGTTGGAAATACAGTTAGAGCTTGGCGGCCGCTTATAGGTCAAGAAAAAGCTTTTATTAAGACCAACAAGACGGTTAGCAGAGTCTCTGATTTAGCAAATCTACTACCTAACGAAAGCCACACCTTAGAACAAGTTGCCAAGCAGTACAAATTTCAAGCAACTGAATATTACCTGGATCTTATCAACTGGAATGACCCTAATGACCCACTTAAACGGCTTATTGTTCCCCATTTGGAAGAACTAGACGATTGGGGTACGCTAGATGCTTGTGATGAAGCTTCCAACACACAGCTAAACGGTGTACAGCACAAATACCCAGACACTGCATTGATGTTGGTCACGAATACCTGCGCTGCACTTTGTCGATACTGTTTTCGTAAAAGGCTATTCTTGGATGGTAATCATGAAGTAAGCCCTAACATCGCCGGGTCTATCGAATACATTTCAAACCATAAAGAGATCACTGACGTACTGCTAACTGGCGGTGACCCGTTAACTCTTCCCACAAGAAAACTGGAAAAGATTTTTGTTGAGCTTGGTAGGTTAGATCACGTAAAAGCAGTAAGACTAGGGTCAAAAGTTCCTGCCTTTGATCCGTGGCGCCTTACTGAGGACAAGCGACTCCAAAGTATAATCACCGACTTTTTGCATACAGGAAAGACCCTGTACCTAATTGCACATTTCGACCATCCACGGGAGATCACACAAGAAGCGATAACTCAGCTGCGTCTTTTTCGTAAACTGGGGGTCGTTATGGTCAACCAATGCCCAATCCTTCGAGGCATCAACGATGATCCGGATATTTTATCAGAGCTTTATAAATCACTAAGTTCAATCGGGGTAGCACCCTATTATCTTTTCCAAGGTAGACCAACTAAGGGCAACGCAATGTTTAGGGTGCCCATAGTAAGAGGTTATAAAATCCTTACTGAAGCAGTTAATGATCTATCTGGCCTTGCCAAAAGAGTTCGGTTTGTAATGTCTCATGCCACGGGTAAAATTGAAGTTCTCGGCGTAGACAATTCGCACATTTACATGAAATACCACAGGCCAAAGTATTCACGGGATAAAGGACGGTTCATGATATTTAACCGCGATGATAAAGCTTACTGGCTTGATCAGTTAATCCCATCTGATTCAACGGTCTAAAACAAAACTGGCCAAACCAACTGAGTCCGTTTGTTCTCTGCGTACTACCGGTAGTCCGCTAAAAGCCAACCCCCGACAGCCTTGGCAAAGGTCTATTCATCAAATTCCTCAGTTTCTTTAATAAACCATTTGAAAATTGGCTCAACCAAGTCAGGTCTAGAATCATAGGCTGAGGCCAAAGCCATTACCGTAAATACGTTTTCAGGAATAGCACCATCAGTTGGCAAATCTGGAAGTTTGATATGCAATTTCATGTCCTTGCCAATGATCAAGGCTGCAGAATCTTTGTCGAAGCTTGTACCTTCTTCCCCCATGAAACCTCCTGTGCTGTATCCCTACCTAGTGGAATATCGAAACAATAACTTTTTCACAGCTTATTATTGATTAGTTTACCGATTGATAGATTTTATCGTGTTGCTAAGTGCGAGCATATTATTTAATGATGTAGATGGAACCACTCCACAACCAGGAGCGATAATGTCATAACCTTTTTGTTCGCAATCTTTGACCATCCCTCGAACATCTTCCGGGTTTCCTTCATACAGCTCAATTACGTTAATAGCGCCAACAATTGCACATTTACCTTGGACCGCTTTTTTGGCCAAATCAATGGGAACCGGCGAATCAATTGAAATTGCGTTGGGCCCAGTCTTTACCATGTCGTCAAGCAAACGATGGCAAGGACCGCATACATGTAGAATGGACGGGATGTCAAACACATTAATCAGTTTTTCGGTATATGGAGCAGAAAACTCTTGGAATTGTGCTGGCATAAGGTTTTGTGAGGTTCCGTCTACCACCATAATAAAATCCGCTCCGGCCTTTTGCAAAAGCTTTCCATAATTCACCAGCATGGTAAGCATTTTATCCAAAACTTCTTTTAGCATATCTGGTTGCGAGTAAAGATCCTCAAATAGATCTTCAAAACCGTATGCAGTACAAAGTACTTCAAAAGGTGTTCCAAGTGCGGCAATTAAAGGTATGTCATCATCTTTTTTTATTGAGGCAATTTCTACAGCTTTGACAACACTTGCCATTCGTCCAACAACCACACCCTCATCCTGGAACTCAAGATCACCTAGAGAATCCCTGGCTTTCGGTTCTGAAACTGGCGGGTCTACTTTATCTCCAAAGCGGGTAGCACACCCAAGACTATCTGCCTCAACACAAATGTCAAAAGGTACTCTAACTGCCTCCAAGCCGCAAGTTTCTTGACTTGCTATGGCTAATGTGGCCATGGCTTCAGGCTCACGTAACGCTTCAGGCCAGAAAACTCCACAGCTTTCCATGGCTCCTATAGTAGCATTTTGTGTTGGAATTACTGCTGGTGGGCGATCAACCTCTTCTCCAGCTAAAGTTTTATTTAAGCGCAACTTTGGTGTCATCAATCTATACCTTTAACAAACTATTTCTCAGGGTTGGAAGGAAATTCGCCTTTTAGAATTCCAAGAACTTCACCTTTGTTCGGCAACCTTGCGTGCTTGTTCTTTGAAAAAATAAGGTCACCATCACGAAAAATTTCGAATGCACCATTTTTCCCTGGAGTGTACTCCATTTCACATCCAAGTTCTGCGGTTAAATCCATTCCCAGCTTAGCTGCAATTGGGAAAAAATTACAAGTACGGCAGTAGGTTATCGAAACCAGCATAAACTTAAACTCCTTATTTGTGTCACAGGTATTTTCGTTTATAACACAAATTTTATACTCTGTCTAAAGTTGATTTTCCCACAACTAACGGGTCAAAACCGAATCCAGCATAATTTATTGATCTGGGTTAGAAACCAACTCACCCTTTAGGATTCCAAGGATTTCACCCTTTTTCGGCCACCTGGAAAGTTTTTGTTTGGAAAAAATTAGCTCACCATCCCGCGAAACTTCAAAAGCGCCGTTATTACCAATGACATATTCAGATTCGCATTCAAGTTCCATCTTCAAATCCATCGCGAGTTTGGTAGCTATCGGACGGTAATTGCAACACTGACAGTAGGTTATTGAAATTAGCATAGTGGAAAGCTCCTTCTGCTTAGCGGGCAAGAGGTCACGCAAACAGCGCATACCTGGTCATCTTGCTCATCTGATTTTGAATCTATATAAGTTGCACAGGCTTTCACGTCAATAAGACTCATATTACCACGAGCTCTATCCCAATTAATCCCTTTAATTGCGTTTGCCGGACAAGCTTGAACACAGCTGTCACAAGTAGAACATATGCTGTTACCAACGATTGGTTCAGCGGGAATCAGTGGTGCGTCTGTAAGAATAGTTCCCCACATCAGGTTAGCACCATAGCGGCTATTTAATAGCATTCCATTTTTCCCTATCCAACCCAACCCAGCACATGTGGCACCTGTTCGGTGAGGGAAAAGATCGTACAAAACACGAGTAAACGGACGATGGCACAGCTTGCCAACCGGTGGAAGTACAAGCCGCCGAAACCCAGCCCGCTTGAGTCGCCTTGCAGCCATACCAAGCACATGCTCTAACATACGGACAGCCTCGTCACGCCTGACATAATATGTGGGTTGTTGATTGATACCAACTTGTTCATCTTCAAAGGCAGAGCAGTGCACAGCAATCGAGATTACGCGTGTAAAGTTACTTATCTCACTAGATAAAGATCTTTTTGCATCACCAGTGAGGTCACCAATTCCGGCGAGATCAGCCCCCCACAGCAGCAACTTTTGCTTGAGGGTGTCAGTTTCTTTTACAGCAAACGCATCTTTCCAAGGAATCGCACAAGACCCCTTGGTATTAACCTTTTGTTTTAACTCGAGTTTTAGAGTTTTCATAAAGAACGCACTCACACAATTCGCGTCCGAAAGGCAGTTTCTGTTAACCTTTCGGAGCGCGAATTAAGCGAATAATTCGCCTATCAGTGAGTCATTTTAATAAAGCAGGGCCTTATTATCTACTTAACCTTTGCGAGTTCCTTTATCGGCACTCTAACTTTTCCTTCGAAATCGTCACTTTCTACGTTAACGAACATTTCACAATGGTACTGTTTCTCGGTGCAACGGTACTCTTGACCATTTACTAACTTTGCGTCTACTCCTTTTTTGGTCTTAACATCTTTAGAGTCACCATTGTAAGTAACCAACATTCTGCCTCGATTGGAGCTGTAAACGACCGTATTTGATTTACCGGTATCGTTTTCTTGTTCTCCCCAATGATTCTTTCCCATAATCTCCCCCTTTGCGATTGAAAAAAATTACTTCAGTTGTGCAGTGCTAATTTACAATTACACAAACACTATAAAACCTCAACCTCTTCTTCAACAGGTAGAATTGCTTCTACATGTGGAAAAGGATCAACCATGTTAGGCAGTTGCATTGCTTCGCCGAACCTTTCGTTAAAGTCATCTCTAAGAGCTAACTCTATATATTCGACTTTCATTGCAATATCATTTGCCTCTTTACGCTTATCAATATTCACCAAAGCTATGCGGGCCCCATCTCCAGCCGCATTTCCTATGTACTCAATTTTCTCTAGATCACAATCAGGTATCATGCCCATAACCATGGCCTGAACCTTATCAATATGGCTTCCAAAAGCACCTGCCATCACTAGTCTGTCAGGCACCTCCTTGCCAAACTGCCGCATCATCATCTTGCATCCAGCATATAAAGCTCCTTTAGCAAGTTGAATTGCACGAACATCTGCCTGATTGACAACTATATCTTCGCCAATAGATGTTTCGTGTTTCCATGCGATAACATATTCGGCTAATCCTGATGCATTCTTACGAACACGAGGTGATTCGATTTTTTCATTAAAGAAACCACTTTTCATGATAATTCTTCTAACAAACAGTTCAGCCACGGCATCAATAATCGCAGATCCGCAGATCCCTTTTGCACCCATATCAGTTTTGCCATCACTCCAATTTTCGTTGCCTATTACCTTATATGTGCACTCAAGGGTTTTTTCATCTATTTTAATCTTTTCGATTGCACCAGGGGCAGCCCTCATACCATATTCGATTTGAGCTCCTTCCAATGCGGGACCAGTAGCCGATGAGCAGGACATCAGTTTATCCTTGTTACCAAAAACCAGCTCACCATTGGTTCCAATATCTATCAGCAGTGTAAATTCTTCACGCTTGTGAGGCTCATCAGCTAGCAGACACCCAACATTGTCTGCTCCCACAAAACCTGCCTCATTAGGCAACACGTGGATATTACCTGCCGGGAGAATATTTAGCCCAAACCTTTCAGCGTTTACATCTACTGAATGGTGAATTGCTGGTGGGAATGGTGCTACACCCATAAATTCAGGATTAATGCCAAGAAGAACATGATGCATGGCAGTATTGCCCACCAGCACCATTTCAGCTATATCGTGAGATGAACATCCACTAGTCTTGCAGGCTTTCTCAATCAGTGTGTTAAGTCCTTCTTTTATCGAATCTTGAAGTTCTTGTAACCCTGTTTCTTCATTTAGCATGCAGTGGGTAATACGTGACATAACATCCTCACCCAAAGCAACTTGTGGGTTCATCATCGACTCAGTTGCAACAACTTTCCCAGTGTTAAGATCGGTCAGGTATCCGGCTACTGAGGTTGTTCCAATATCGACCGCCATACCTAAGTTAGTCGCCACAGTATCACCAGCCTCAATGCGAATAATTGTCTTTTTATTCAGCAGGGTGACGGTGACTTTCCAATCTGCATTTCTAACAGAATCTGCTAACTGTCTAAGGGCCCAGTAGTCAATATCGAGTTTCTTAAGTTTAAAGTTTTTCTGCAGTGCCTTTTCCAGCCTCTCAAAATCACCCCAAGAATCATCCAAGCTAGGCTCTTCTAATTCCACATAATACTTTGTAACGGCCGGTTTAACTTTGATTTTATAGTCTCTGGCCGCCTTGCTGACAATTTGTTTACCGGTTCTGCTGGCCTCTGGCACAAAAACCAGGAGGTCGCCATGCACTGTTGTTGAGCATGCCAGCCTGATATTCTGAGATACATCGTCTCTTTTCTTGTTTAAAACTTTTATATCGCCTTCTGAAGGCTCGCAAATATTTTTTATTGATGATTCAATGCCGAATTTTGGGTTATTCCCTTCCACTATCTTAACTCTGCATTTACCACATACTAAATGATCACCACAAACCGCTTCAATGCCAACACCCGATTTGCGGGCGGCTTCCAAAATGGTTGTGCCATCCGCAATTTGGGTGCGGCTCCCAGAAGGCTGAAAGATAACTGTGTGTTCCATAAAATTACTAATCCCACCTATTAATTAAAAGCCGGCCCGGCTTTACAGCCGGGCTCAACTTCTTAGTCTTTACTAAACTGCACCAGACCTAATTGCTTCGAGCATATCCATCGCCTCACGCAACGCATTTGGCGCGTTATCAGCGGTGTTGTCTGCACCGAAATCATCCACAACTTTTTCACTAATAACCCCTCCGCCAATCATAATCTTGACGTTAGGATTCTTCTCTTTAATCATTGGTATCAACTTTTTAATACCGATCATTGATGTGGTCATCATTGCCGACATCATAACAATGTCAGAATCGGTCTTTAGCTGAGTTTCAACAAAATTCTTAAGCGGAACGTCACGACCAAGATCATGTACAGTCCAGCCAGCTGCCTCGAAAATAGCCTTGATCAGGTTTTTACCAAGATCATGTACATCACCCTGCATAACACCAAGAACAACCTCGCCTGTGCCACGATCATCTTGGGCCTTGATGTGGGGCTTTAAAAGATCCAAGGCAGCGTAAAGAGCCTTGGCACAAAGTAGAGTCTCTGGGACAAAGTACTCGTGAGTGTCAAACTTTTGACTAACCACCTGCATACCACCGGCTAATCCTTCCATTGTCATGGTGTATGCGTCACACCCAGAGTCCAGAGCCTCTTGAGCGAGTTCTCTGCACCTGTCAACCTTGTAATGGATAACAGCGTCCTGAAGACCCGCTATTATTTCCTTTTCCTTCTCAGTTACCATATTAAGCTCCTAATTTAAATATCAACTTTTGCTACTGATTATATACACCATATTTG
>DLRR01000026.1:0-1748 GCA_002500605.1 Nitrospinaceae bacterium UBA7883
GGTTGCTTTTTTCAGGTATTCAATTGTCATAATACGATAAGTATTTTTTGGATTTTACGTTTATTAATTTCTTTTTTTCTTTTCTATTTTTTAATTTTCTCTAGATACATGAGGGGTACAGTTTAACTATCCTATGTATGACACATTTGAAGATACAGAACTCAACTGCTACCAATAGTTCATTGCATCACTGAAAAGTTCCTTTAAGTCCTCACGTGAAATAGGCATGGGACCGTTGTCTATGAGACGTTTCTGGGCATATGAGCGGTCAGTAAGCGCGTCCAGGTCATCTATTGAGTAACCCACACCGGAAAGACCGTTAGGAATACCAGTTTCACGCATCATTCCAAGAATTTGCTCCGCAAGGATATCTCCGCCATCTTCCACTTTCGTATCCGTTAGGTCCGCTCCCATGGCAGCGGCAGCTTTCCAGTGCCTCTCTGCACAAGCAGGTCCGGTTTTACGAAAAACTGCTGGCGAGTTAACTATAACAGAAATTCCGTGAGGTACCATATTATGATCAGTAGGCCAACCTTCAGGAGAATAATCTTTAACAAGTCCAGCAACCGCATAAGACATGCCGTGAGGCAGATGACAACCTGCATTCCCAAAACCGATCCCAGCAAGCATGCCAGCGAACATCAGTGCGTCATAACTTTCTTCCAACGGATCATTTACTGCCTGTACAATGTGAGTACCGATAAGGTTTATTGCCTCCAGACAGGCAAGATCACTGTATGGATTTGCGCCCTGACTGAGTGGACGTTTCTGAGAAGATTCTGGAGCAGGACGATGCGTATATGGACGTGCAGTAATGGATTCACAAGCGTGACTGAATACATCAAAACCATTTGCAGCCCTGACAAGAGGAGGAAGTGAGGACAGCACACTAGGATCAAGTACGCCGAGATCCGCACGAATCATCGGACTGACAATTCCTGTTTTTGCTTCCATTTCTAAGAGGTCAAAAATGGCTATACCGGTACATTCACTTGCTGTCCCGAAAGTAGTAGGGCAGGCAATGTGTGGCTTGAGTTTGCCAGGGACAGGAACTGCCCTGCCGATAGGTGCGTTTACATAATCAAGAAAATCTGTGGGGTAACAAGAATATAGATTTGAAGCTTTACACGTATCCATCACAGATCCACCACCGACAGAAACAAAGCCATCAAATTTACCCTCACTGGCAAACAGTGAGCCCTGCTTAAACGAAATGTCAGTAGGCTCTACAGCAACCTGATCGTATACCTCGACTTCCAGCCGATTGGATTTGAGAGATTCAACCACCTTGGCAATCGGTTCTTGTTGAGCTACCCGAGGGTCCGTGTATACGGCAACCCTACTCATACCAAGAGCCTTCGCATCATCTCCCACTTCTCCCAACGAGCCCCTACCAAATTTAATTTTTGGGGCTTCGACCGAAAATATACTATCACCCCCAGGTTTATTTGAAAAGTAAGCAGAAAAACTCATAAAATGATGTTAATTAATGAAATATAATTTGAAGCTATTTACCGTAAATATATTCCGGCAACCATAAGACTATTTGTGGAAAAAGTATGATCAGGATTAAGCCAAATACTTGAATAACCATAAACTGCATCATTCCACCATAAATATCCTTTAGATCCCATTCCGGTACAACCCCTTTGAGAAAATATGCCGAGAGTGCAACTGGTGGTGACAGCCAAGCAGTTTGAAGATTAACTGCCACAAGGATTCCAAACCAAGTTAGGTTAAAACCCAAT
>DLRR01000026.1:2181-4384 GCA_002500605.1 Nitrospinaceae bacterium UBA7883
TAACATTGGGTGCATATCTAGAGACATCAAATAGTCAGTAAGAAGCATTGGAGTTCCCAAGCGTGAAAACACTGCACCAAAAAAATTTGATGCAGCAACTAGAAAAAGGATCAATGTTGTAATTTCCAAAGTTTTTATAAGTGCATCAAACAACCCTTTTAAATTCAATTTTCGGTATGCTAGAGCTAGTAATACTCCACCAAATGCCCCCATCCCTGCTCCTTCAGTAGGAGTAGCAAAACCGAACAATATACTACCCAAAGCAGAAAATACCAGAGCCGATGGTGGAACAAGCCCAAGGAAAAACTCCCTTACAACATGTGACATTGATTCAGCTCTTTCATGTTCGGGAAGGACTGGACCTAGTTCATGGTTTAAATA
Source organism: Nitrospinaceae bacterium UBA7883 (assembly GCA_002500605.1). Taxonomy (GTDB): domain Bacteria; phylum Nitrospinota_A; class UBA7883; order UBA7883; family UBA7883; genus UBA7883. The sequence goes on from DLRR01000026.1 coordinate 2,563, forward strand.
ACAACGCAATATAGCATAACCTGTATAAAGTGACGCTAGGAGTATACCTGGAATAATCGCTGCCGCAAAAAGGTCTGTCACCGGGACTTCCAAGATCGGTCCCATCACAACTAACATGATACTGGGCGGAATAAGAATACCCAAGGTTCCACCTGCCGTGATAGTTCCTGCTGCAAGTTTTACGTCATATTTTGACCGATTCATTGTTTTTGCGGCCATTATCCCAAGTATCGTAACAGAAGCACCGACAATCCCCGTTGCTGCTGCGAAAATCGTTGAAACAAATAATACTGCTATAAACAAAGATCCACGTACACGGGATAGCATCAGTTGTACTGCCTGAAAGAGGCGTTCCATTAACCCTGCCTTTTCCATCAGAATTCCCATGAAAATAAAGAGAGGAACAGCTGCAAGCGTTTGTTCCAGCATTACCGATGAGAATTGAAACGTCATCAGATAAAAGACTAGTTTTCCAAATCCTATATAACCAAAAACTGAACCTAGAAAAATAAGGGTAAAAGAGATAGGGAATCCTCCAAAGATAGCAAATAACATGAATCCTATCATAACCATTCCCAAAATTTCATTTGTCATGGCCACCTTCCTTTACTCGCGGCATAGTAACTTTTTAATATTTCTGAAATTCCTTGAATTAGGAGAAATAATACCCCAAGAGGCAGACAGGTTTTAATTGGTCCCATCATAGGCATCCACGCTGTATCCATTCCACGCTCACCACGCATCCATGATAAATAAGCAAAGTCTGAAGCCATCCAGAGAAAAACTATCAAGCTAGGAAAGTAAAAAAATAAATAAAGGAAAAAGTCCACGGAACCTTGTGTTTTTACAGACCAGTTCCGGTAGATGAAATCTGCACGGATATGTACACCTTTTGAAAGTGCATATCCTCCTCCGAGCATAAAGAGAGCTCCTGCAAGCATTCTACTTATGTCATAAGCCCACATAGTAGGAGCGATAAACGCATATCTGGCAATCACCTCGAAAACCATTGCTCCAAAAAGAGGAATGGTCACCCAGCACACAATTCGCCCAATCCAAAGACTGAAAATATCTATTCCTGAAATCGTTTTAGACATCCATTTGGGCATGTCATCAGGAAGTTTCCCTGATGGGTCTCCACGTCTTTCAGCAATTAGTTCATCAGCTATTTCCAGCTTTTCTGGTTCAGTAGACATATATTTTCTTTGTTGATTTTAGAAGAACCGGTAAAATTTGATAAAATAAACAAAGAGGATGAAAAACAGCACTATTTGGTTTTTCACCCTCTCCACAAAATAAAATAATAAACTTATTTCTTTTTGTTTGCGTAGGCCATTCCAAGTTGGGCATTGGTCATTTGAGAACCTGACCAATATGGAACTGCAATGTCTGCAAAATCTTTCATAGAAGCATAAACTTTTGCAAAGAATTTATTTTCATTGTTAAGTTTAGCATAAAGTTTTGCTGTCGCAGCCATATACTCGGTAAAGTAATCGGCAGGGGTGTCATGCAATTGTACACCGTGATTTTCAGTTAAATCCTTGAGTGCTTTTCCATTTTCGTAAATACGATAAGCCATGGACTGCATGAGAGAAGCATCTGCGGCAATTTGCATCGCTTGTTGCTGAGCCTTAGACAAACTTTTCCAGACATCTCCATTGATATACATATCCGCATTCACGACTACCTGGTGTAAACCCTGTAGGTAATAGTGTTTAAGTACCTTCTGGAAACCGAAGACACTGTCCGGTTTTGGACAACACCACTCAGCAGCATCAATTACACCTTTTTCCAGTGCAGGCAGAATATCTCCACCACCCAT
>DLRR01000026.1:4768-5588 GCA_002500605.1 Nitrospinaceae bacterium UBA7883
GGTGTTCTGAACCGGTATTTACGAAAATCCGCCATGCTGTTAATCGGCTCTTTGAACCAACCAAGAGCTTCCGGACCTACTGGTTGCAGCATAAGACCTTTAATATTCATCCCCATTTCACCCCACAGATCATCATAGAGCTGTCTGCCACCTCCATACATGTACCAGGAAACCCATGCAATGTTGTCTATTCCTAAACCGGCACCGGCTGTTGGTGAACCAAAAAGCATAGCTGCTGGATGATATCCTGACCAATAGTGAGTCCATGCAAATCCTCCTTCAATCAGGCCTTTGTCAACTGCTTCCAAAGTTTCCTTTACGCCAACTATAGCTCCTGCTGGTAAAACCTTAATCTTTACTTCTCCATTGGTGAGAGTGCTCACGTTAGCCCCAAACTGCTTAAGCATCACAACTTCATCCGCCGTTGCTGGGATCACTGATTGCACCCTGATTGTAACCTTCTTTGCCTGAGCAGTACCACCAACAAGCAGGAACAACCCGCACGTAGCACCAATCATGGCTTTTATAGATATTCTCATCTAATCTCCTTGGTTTCATAGCATCACAGCAAATGGCGATGCAAGTTCATTTTTAGTTGTTAAACAGGCACCATGCCTGTTTAACCCATCAAGACTGCGCATATATTAAGGCAAACGCAGGAAAAACAAATATGGTTCAGAATCAATTTTTGTTTTAATTATTATCGACCTCCTCACTAAAAGAAGGCTGTAATAACGAGACCGAGCGTCTCATTCCTGATAGTCCGGACAATCTATCACATGAAATACATCTTGTCAAAGGTTTTTAAAATGAATACCTG
>DLRR01000017.1 GCA_002500605.1 Nitrospinaceae bacterium UBA7883
CGTATCTTCTGGGGATAAGAATGCAGCTAAAAACAGAGATATGGTTGCGAAGAAAATGACCCCAGCCGAAATTTCTGCTGCACAGAAACTTACTCGAGAATGTGTGAGAAAACAATATAAGGGTTGTTGAGTCCAATAGTTGTATATAAATACGGTTGCCCTGCCTGAAAGAAAAACTCCAGATACCTGTTGTTGGAAGTTATGTTTTTATTAAGGCCTGCACTCTTTTATCTCTTTAACAATTATAACACTTAAGTGTCATTTTTTTCTTTGTCATATGTGTCACTTTTGTCTTAACCGCACAACCTTTTGCTTGTAACATACTGATATGTTAGGTATTTATTTTTGGCACAAACTTTGTAGGAATAAGATTAGGAGGCAGAGCAGAAAGGACACCTAGCATACCATCGGTTTCCGACCAAAATGGAAAACAATGTGGTTCTTAAAGAAAAGCCGGTTGAGAGCGCCATAGAAAAATAATGCTGGCGGTCTCAATGGAAAAAAAAGGAAATGGCAAAATTTTTGTCTCGGCAACTAAAGAAATGGTGCACATTCGCAACGGCGAACGCGGCAAAGAAGCTATTTAACGGAGAAGGAAATGACGAATCTATTAATCTATTTTTTCATATCATCAATATGGTTGCTTTTAAACACTGACATCGCGTTTGCTGAGGAGGCACTCCCGGCAATTGATTCCGGCTCTGTCGCCTGGGTATTGGCAGCCACGGCCATGGTTGTGTTGATGACGTTGCCTGGGCTTGCGCTTTTTTATGGAGGGCTGAGCCGTTCAAAAAATGTGCTCTCCACCATCATGTACTCATTTACAAGCCTCGCTCTTGTAAGCATTGTCTGGGTTCTTTGGGGCTACTCATTAGCTTTTGGTGAAGATATTAGCGGAGTCATTGGCAGCCTCGCGCATCTTGGATTAAGCGGCATTCCCCTGCCAGGATCTGAAGTGGCCCCAAATATAAACATGGGGTTGACAATCCCCGACTCGCTATTCGTCGTGTTCCAGGGCGTATTCGCAGTAATCACCGTTGCTCTCATTTCGGGATCCTATGCTGAGCGATTCAAGTTTGGAGCATTCATTCTGTTTTCCGTTATGTGGGTTACTTTCATCTATGCTCCATTGGCCCATTGGGTCTGGGGCGGTGGATGGTTGGCGCGGATAGGAGCCCTTGACTTTGCTGGTGGAACGGTTGTGCATATTGCCTCAGGCATATCGGGGCTGGCCGCCTCCATGTATCTGGGGAAACGAATTGGTTATGGTAACGTGCGAATCATTCCCCACAACGTCCCCATGGTGGTCACAGGAGCAGGTTTGTTATGGTTCGGATGGTTTGGCTTTAACGCAGGATCAGCAGTCGCGGCCGATGGGCTGGCGGCAAGCGCATTTTTAGCCACCAATACTGCTGCTGCTGCTGCTGCCCTTAGCTGGCTAGGGATTGAGTGGATTCATGGTAAAAGCCCCACAGCCATAGGCATAGCCTCAGGTTCAGTCGCTGGGCTGGTGGCAATCACACCTGCGGCAGGCTTTGTAACGCCTATGGCAAGCGTTGTGATCGGCACATTAGCCGGTGTTCTATGCTATTTCGCGGTGTATTACAAACACAAAATGGGTTATGACGACGCACTCGACGTATTTGGCATTCATGCAGTTGGGGGAACTTGGGGAGCTCTCGCCACGGGGATATTCGCCTCGACCAGTATAACAGGCCCAACCGGGGCCAGGGGGCTTTTGGAAGGCAATCCGGCACAGCTATGGATTCAGATAGAAGCGACAATAGCGACGCTGATCTTTTGCTTCGTGGGCAGCGCGATCATCCTCAAAGTAGTGGACCTGCTTGTAGGGCTTCGCCCTGATCCTGACTCAGAAGTCATCGGACTGAATCAAGCAGAACATTGCGAAAGCCCCTATAACTAGTCTGAATGAAAGGATTGTACGCATGAAACGTCTTTTAATAATTTTTTCTGCGCTCTTAGCATTAACTTCTCCTGCCCATGCCGGAGAAGCGACGGTTGAAAAGTTAAAAGGCAAATGTATGACATGCCACAAGCAGGAAAATCCCGGTCTTTACAATCAGTGGGCCGAGTCTGCCCATAGCAAGCGAAACGTGACCTGCTACAGCTGTCATCAGGCAGCAAATGATGACCCGGACGCTTTCATGCATGAGGGGTTAACAATCGCAACTCTCGTGACACCAAAGGACTGCGGTAAATGCCATGAAAAACAGCAAGACGAAGTCGCGCAGTCGCATCATGCCAAAGCGGGGGAAATACTGGCATCGCTGGATAACTACCTGGCTGGCGTGATGGTTGGCCAACCGGCGGTGACAACAGGCTGTGAGGGCTGTCATGGCTCCAAGGTCAAGATAGACCCTACCAGTCCTAACAAACTTGCGAAGGGGAGTTGGCCAAATAGTGGAATTGGAAGGATTAACCCGGACGGTTCCAAAGGGTCATGTAACGCATGCCATGGCAGACATGCTTTTAGCAAAGAGCAATCAAGAAGACCAGAAAACTGCGGTAAATGCCACCTAGGACCGGATCATCCTCAAAAAGAGATCTATGAGGAATCTAAACACGGCATAGCCTATCGTGCCGCCAAAGATAACGACGAAATGAACATGAAAAAGGATAAATGGGTTGTTGGAGTAGACTATTTTAAAGCGCCAACTTGCGCAACATGCCACATGAGTGCCACACAGAAACAGAAACCAACGCATGACGTGGGTGCGCGCATCTCCTGGAATCTAAGACCTCCCATCAGCAAACCAAAGGAAAATGGGAAGGAAAAGCGGGACAAGATGCTAGACGTCTGTCAGGCTTGCCATGGCAAGCGTTTCGTCGAAGGATTCTATTACCAGTTTGATAGTCTTGTGAATCTCTATGACCAAAAATTTGGCTTGCCCGCCAAGGAGATTATGACCATTTTGAAAAGGAACGGCTCGCTCAAGAACAAAGCTAAGTTCAGCAACCAGGTGGAGTGGATTTACTGGGAACTGTGGCATCACGAAGGACGCAGGGCAAGACATGGAGCGGCCATGATGGGACCGGACTATGCGTGGTGGCACGGCATGTACGAGGTCGGAAAACACTTCTACATGAAGTTCATTCCAGCCGTCCTGAAACTCGATGACAAGAAAGCAACCGCTTATATCGAAACTCTGCTTAAGAGTGACTGGCATAAGTGGTTTAGGCCAGCTTCCAACAAAGAAACGATAAAATCGCTCAAATCAGGGGAAGCGGCGAAATTGTATCGGGGGCTGTCCACACCACCATGGAATCGTGTCTTAAAGCAAACACTAGATGCTAAGAAATGACCCGATTCCAAAGAACAGGTGAACTTCCAAAAGCAGCTAATGCCGTTAATTTATTTAGAGGAGTATGATGCCCAGCTCATGGCTTAACCGCAAGCTGCGGTCGGCACTGATATGGATTGCGTCGAATCCGGTAAGCGCAATCGGAGGTGTGCTGACGGCTGGCGGAATCATCCTTTGTATCTTTTTTCTCTTGATCTATATGACCAGCGCGGAGTCCATCAATCCATATGTAGGAGCCATGGGATTTCTAGGTCTGCCCATGATTCCTTTTGCTGGGATAGGCCTGGTTGTTATCGGTAAACTCATTTTCAAAGGGAACGTTGGAAAGGAGCCGTTCTGGGTTGACCAATTCAATATAAGGAATGAGAGGAAAGCGCTTATACTGTTTGGTGTGGCCATTTTCACTTTTGTAGCTTTTGTTGCCATAAGCAGCATTCAGGCGGCAACTTTTATGGATTCATCAAAGTTTTGCGGTCAGACATGCCATTCCGTTATGGAACCTGAGGCAGTCACCCACGCAGCCTCGGGTCATGCAACCGTTAAGTGCGTCAATTGCCATGTGGGCGAAGGACTCGAAGGGGCTTTCGTGGCAAAAATGCGTGGCACCTGGCAGATAATATCACTGGCACTTGATAAATTCGAACGGCCCATTCCAGCACCGGTTGAATCGCTGCCCTCCTCCGAAGACACATGTCAGAATTGCCATGACACCAAGAGGACACATCCGAAAAGAATGTCGTTGTACACAACCTATAGGGATAACGAGGGTAGTAACAAGCTTATATCAGCCATTGTGCTGAATGTCGGATCCTCCGAAAAAGGCGCGACGAGAGGTATACATGCGCATGGTTCAAAAGACCTTCAGGTACGTTATTACACCACTGATCCAGATCGAAGAAATATTGTTTGGATCGAAGCCATAACTCCTCGTGAGACCAGAACATGGTCAAAAGAAGGAGAAACTCCACCAACAATCGAGAAGGTAAGGAGGACCAGTAAGGGCCGTCCTATATACACGATTAAAGGCAATGGGAATATGCGCGCAATGGATTGCGTGGACTGCCATAACAGAACTGGCCACAATTTTAAAACTATTGAGCGATTGGCCAATGAATTGCTGCTAAAGGGTGTTGTGGATCAATCGTTGCCATATGCCAAACTCGTCACAATAAAAGCACTCGAAGGTGCCTCCAGCGTACCTAAGGATCGCATAGAGACCAAGGTTACTGCCGAAATTATGGCTGCGTGGCCCCACGAGAAAGAGGCGGATAACATCATTAAATTTATAAGTGCGGAAGCAAGGAAATACCTCTACCCCCGTATGAACATTGGCTGGGATTATTATCAAAATCAAAATCAACATTCCAGAGACGAAGGATGCTTTCGATGTCACAATCAACGCATGGTAGATAAAAAGGGAAATAATCTAAAACAGGAATGTGAGTCTTGTCATGAGACAGTGGCTGACAAAATACCTTTCGAGACTTGGCAAAAGAAGTTGTATGGTAAAAATAGAGGAATCGAAAATTCCAGAGTCACAAATTAGAAAGAGCACATTTTTTGCTAAGCGCCTTGTGTTCAACGCCAAGCACCTCAAACAATATTACCCTGGCACAAAGTTATTAATCGTCATATCACAACACAGCATTCTTTATGCTAAGAAGATTTGGAACAGATGATGTTAAAAGCGTGATCTGTGCAGAAGATGGCATCAATTGATTAGATAACTGTTGGAATTCGCTCATTGGCTATGGAGACGCTATTAAATATAGTAGCAGTGAGTGACATTCCCTCTGCGATATATTCGATATCATCCGTCAGCTTCGGAAATGAATAAAGAACAGGTCTTCCTTCTTGTTAAATGCACCTCGTAAGTTGATAGGAATTTCCTTTCTTTTTTTACGGTGTCGCATTGTGTAGTCATCCTTATATGTGATAAAATGTCGGTAAATCAGGAATTGATATAGGAGAAAAGCCATGTTAGCTAGCCTATCTAGCCTTCAGGATGAGAGTCTGCAATCGGTACAAGATCTTGAAAAAGAGCTTGGGAATACTTTGCTTGCTTACACCATTCACGACTTTAAACCGGCAATGCTCAGCGAGGAGCAGATCTCCAAAATAAAAGAGCTCGAGGGTGAATTGGGTGTTGCTTTGGTTGCGATGGCGAATTGAAGTGATAACTCTAATTAGTTAAGCGGCGGGTCAACATGCTCGCCGCTTTTTAGTTTTTTCAACTATCCATTGGAAGCAGAAAGGTATACGCAAAATACCTTTCAAAGAAGGGTAAATCAGGGGAAAAAGTGAAAAAGATTGAAGCTATAATCAAACCTTTCAAACTCGATGAGGTTAAGGACAAGCTTAATGAAATTGGAGTCCATGGTTTAACTGTCATTGAAGTGAAAGGGTTTGGAAGGCAAAAAGGCCACACAGAACTCTACCGAGGTACTGAATACGTGGTAGATTTTCTGCCAAAGATTAAGCTAGAGGTTGTGGTGCCCAACGACATGGTAGAGAACGTGGTTGTGGCCATATCTGAATCAGCTCAAACCGGGAGAATAGGTGATGGAAAAATTTTTATTGTACCGGTAGAAGAGGCGATGAGAATCAGAACCGGCGAGAGAGGCGACGTAGCTCTTTAAGTTTCCTGACTTACCCAATACCACATCTAGTTTAAGTTTTTTTCAAGTTTTACTGTTGGCAGGTTTGCACTAGACTACCTAGTTCAGTCTTCGCCATTTCTCATTGTAATAAGAGCCTGCTCTTCTGTGCTGTGTACTTCGAGCCAATTTTCTGTATCAACCATGGCGAATAGTTCTCTTGTTGCTAGTTGCGGCTCACAGAAAAGCATCTTCCCTCCCCGCTTTTTCACAGATCGAGACCTGCTAATAAACAAACCAACGGATATTGAGTCAATCACTTTTATATTCTTTAAATTAATTATGAGGTGTGCTTTTCGAGCAACCTCGTCGATCTCAGAGTCTAGTCCACTTTTTAGCTGGTCCAGATAATTTGAGATCACTTTACCACTGATCCTAAGGATGGTTACCTCATCATCAGTGACAAACTTGCTTAACTTCATATTTGTTGTCTTCGGCTTAAACTTTTATTAAGCTTCACCGTGTATAAACTAAGGGATAAGTTACTTTCTATATTATAACGTGAAATCAAAATGAAAGTTGAATTTACGTTAGGTATAGTTTAGACTCTTCGCCTGCGTTTTGTGCGACGATAGTAGAATAGGAATAATAAAAGTATGGCTAAACCAGGAGCCAAGAAGCGAAAGAAAAAGGTGTTTGGTGCCGACGATCGCGATACAGAAGATAGGCCAAAAAAAGATAGAAGTGACAAAGCTATCGAGGCTGAAGGAACTGTTTTAGAGTCACTTCCAAATGCCATGTTCAAAGTTGCCTTGGAAAACGATTTTGAGGTGCTAGCACATGTTTCTGGTAAGATGCGCAAATTTTTTATACGCATCCTACCGGGTGATAAAATTCGCCTCGAACTCAGCCCATACGATTTAACCAGAGGTCGTATAACCTACCGTTATAAGTAAAAGCTTTCCAAAGGCATACGTTCTCTATCTCCACACAAACATAGTCTACGGCAAAGCCGCTAAGGGTCGATCCAAATAACGCGTAAGGGCAAGACAGCAAAATATAAATTTGCTTTATAAAGACTCTAAAGCCTTTGCTGATTGACCAGCTGCTTTTACCTTATAAGACGCTTTTAATATTTTCCCGTTCTTTCCCACGATAATGGTTGACCGTAGAGGCCCGGTTGATTTTTTCCCATACATATTCTTCTCGCCCCAAGCCCCGTACTTTTGGTGTACTTTACCTTCTGGATCAGAAAGCAGAGGAAACTGTAAACCAAGCTTGTCTGCCCACTTTTTTTGAGCCTCAGGCTTATCTCTGCTTATTCCTACTACAACAGCACCTTTCTTTTTAAACTCCTTTATAGCATCACGAAACTCGGATGCCTCTACAGTTCATCCACTGGTATTAGCCTTTGGATAAAAGAAAATCACGACTTTTTTCCCATCAAAATCTTTAAGCGACTTTTTTTCTCCATCTTGGTCGAGTAAATTAAACAGCGGAGCTTTTCCACCTTCTTTCAGCATAAGTAAATACCTCCCAATAAAACTGTTAACCCAGAGACTTATTTTAACAAAGCCACAGCTTCTTTTATTCGGTCTATACCTTTGTTTATATCATCAATATTCAAGGCATAGGAAAAGCGTATGTTGTTAGGAGCACCAAATGGAGCACCTGGCACCACAGCAACTCTGGCCTGCTCTAATAGAAACCGTGTGACATCATAAGAGTTCATAATCTTACCTCCACTCCATTCTTTCCCGTACAGCCCAGAAATGTTGGGGAAGAGGTAAAATGCCCCTTCTGGTTTGAGGCAAGATATACCATCAATTTGCTTTAGTACTTTAAGCAGAGTATCACGACGATTACGGAATGCTTTAAGCCATTCACCAACATGGGCAGGGCCAGCCTCTAAAGCTGCAATTGCACCATACTGGGCAAAAGTGACAGGGTTTGAGGTGGATTGGCCTTGAATCTTGATCATTGCTTTGATAACACTCTCATCACCTAACGTCCAACCTACCCTCCAGCCAGTCATTGAGAAGTTTTTGGAAAGACCACTACAAACTAGTGTTTTTGAAGAAGCTTCCGGGCAAATGGCCGGCAATGAGCGAAGTTTGTTTTTACCATAGTAAACATCTTTATATATTTCATCACTTATAACCCACAAATCATTTTTTATTGCTACTTGGCAAATACTTTCCAATGTTGCTTGGTCATATACATTCCCAGTCGGATTCGAAGGGGAGTTAACTACAATAGCCTTCGTCCTATCTGTTACCAAGGCTTCTATCGCTTTTGCGGTAAAAAGGAAGTTATCCTCTTCTCTGGTTTCGAGAAATATAGGAACCCCATCAGCTAAAAGAACCTGATCGGGGTAAGAAACCCAGTAAGGAGTTGGAATTATAACTTCATCACCACTTGAAACAATTGCCTGAAAAATATTGTACAGGGCATGTTTACCTCCCAGAGAAATAATGCATTCACTTCTCTTGTAATCCAATCCTTCATCACGTTTATAGGTGTCAATAAGAGCGTCACGGAGTTTTGGCAAACCGGGGGCATCCGTATATTTTGTTTTCCCTTCATCCAATGCTTTTTTTGCAGCATCCTTTACGAAATCTGGTGTATCAAAATCTGGTTCGCCTGCACCAAAGCCAATAATATCTATACCATTCTCTTTCATGGATTTAGCTTTAGCTGTAATTTCCATTGTAGGAGAAGGCTTAATTTTATTGACTCGCTCGGATAAACTCATTTTTTCCTCAACCAAATTAGGTTAATAAAGTAGTAATACCTACTGATCGCCTGGTTTTTTTGATAATCGGTCTGCGATAGCCTCTTCAACAAAATCTGGCACCATCGAGCTGATATCACCTTGCAGTGCGGCTATTTCTTTTATCATTGTTGATGAAACAAAAGAGGACTCTTCGCTGGCCATCATGAAAAAGGTTTCCACATCCTTATTGAGCCTGCGGTTTGTTAGAGACATTTGAAGTTCATAGTCAAAATCTGACAGTGCCCTAAGCCCTTTGATAATAGCGTTAGCACCAATCTGGCTGGCAAAATCGACCAGCAAACAATTAAAGTGAGTTATTGAAACAGTTGTCAAATCCTCTGTGGCCCTCTCCAAAAATCCTATCCGTTCCTCTATGCTGAATAGATGGGATTTGCGTGGATTATCTGTTATCCCAATGACTATTTTCTCAAAAATTTTGATGCTGCGGCGTAAGATGTCCAAATGTCCATAAGTAACTGGATCAAATGACCCGGGATATACCGCTATAAGTTTCTTCACTTCAAATAAGTTCGTATTTGGTTATCAGATTAGCTCAAGACTACTCGAAACATTCACCAGTCGCAAGGTTTCATGAAAGGTCAGAGGTTTTTATTCCCCAAACTGCAGCAAACCCTTCAGAATGACTGGAGTGGGCAATTTTTGGATTGGCTGGACAGAATAGCAGAGGTAGAGAGTAGAGAGAGAACACCATTTAATTTTATCAGATTAGCACTGATGGTTTGGCTATTCGCCCTGTAAGAACTTCGCACCCAGTTTCTGTAACCAAAACCATGTCCTCCAATCTCACGCCTCCTGTACCGCGGACATAAACTCCAGGCTCAATGGTAAATACCATATCAGGTTTAGCTGCGGCATTACCCTTCCATGAAACAGTTGGTTGCTCATGAATATTCAAACCAACCCCATGTCCAGTTCCATGGACAAAAAACTCACCATAACCAGATTTTTTGATAATATTCCTCGCTGCATCATCTATGGCTTTTAATTCTATGCCAGGTTTGACAGACTCAATAGCAGCACGGTTTGCTTCCCAGACAATTTTGTATATATCCCTTAGTTCTTCACCAACTTCCCCGGTGGACAGTGTTCTCGTATTGTCTGAGTGGTATCCCCATGCTTTCGCCCCCCAATCCAATATCACTATCTCATCCTTTTGGATTACTTTGTCAGAAGCTACTCCATGTACAACTGCTGAGCGCTCACCAGAAGCAACAATAAAGTCAAAAGCTGGGCCGTCGGCACCAAGTTTACGAAGTCTGTATTCAAGTTCTATAGCCACTTGTCTTTCTTCAGTTCCAGGCTGTACCAGATCTCTAGCATGCGGGAATACTTGTTCCAACATGAAAATCAATTTACGGATAGCCGTCATCTCCAACTCATCTTTGGTTATCCTTATTGTTTCTACTAACTTCTTGGTCGGTTTGAGCTTTATTGTTCCAAGCTTTGATAAGAGCTCATCATATTTAGCTGAAGAAATATGTTCTGATTCAAAACCAACTTCCTTAATATTATTGTCTTCCAAAACCTCGACAATACTCTTAACTTCTTCTTTATACTCAACTATTTTCACATCACAGATTTGTTTTTCAGCTTGTGTGGTATAACGGGAATCTGTCATAAACCATATAGTTTCGGGAGTTACCAATAAGTGCCCACTAGACCCAGTAAACCCTGATAGGTAACGGACATTTGCCAAATCGGTGATAAGGAGAGCTGGTAGTTCTTCCGCACACATCTTCCCTATTAGCTTTTCTCGACGGGCCAGATAAAATGTCACAGCTTTCTCTGGTGACTGGAGAACCATAATATCAACCCTTGATTATTGACACCGCCGCATCAAGAGCCATTGTATAACTATGCAATCCAAATCCTGAAACTAAACCGACTGCAATGTCGGATACATAACTATTGCTCCTAAACGACTCCCGCTTAAAGATGTTGGACAAATGAACTTCTATTACCGGTTTGTCAATGGAAAGCAGGGCGTCGCGTATAGCGATGGATGTATGTGTATAGGCACCAGGATTAATTATCAATACATCAACCCACTTGCTTTCACGATGAATAAGATCCACGATAGCTCCTTCGTGGTTACTCTGCTCTATTCGGGTGACCAAGCCCAGCTCTTCAGAACGAGCCATAATTGTCGTATTAATTGTTTCCAAGTCCACGTCTCCATAAACAGACACCTCTCTTTTGCCAAGCATATTTAGGTTAGGTCCATGGATAACAAAAACGTTCACAATCTTGATCCTTTTTCTTTAAAAAATTAATCTTTGAGTACTTCTGAGTATAAATTACCTTCTTTATGTACGTTACAAAATACTCATAATGTCTCATTACATGTAACCATGCGCCAGTTTTATTCCAAGTTTACTAGTAATGTCAAGCCAGTTTCAAATCCTACAACATCTTATTAGTCAATTATTTCAATGCTAAGTACTTGCGCTATTTGTCAGTATTAATTATAAGTAATAGCCTTACAATCCGCGAAGTAGGACCGGCGCGGACTATTCGGTCCAACTATTAGTAGGATAAGGCGATGGGTGACAAGTTTAATAATATTCGACTCGCACTTACATTCGACGATGTTCTCTTGGTTCCAAACTATTCAAAAACTCTGCCTGCAGATGTAGATACCAACGCTAGGCTAACGAAAACAATAAACCTAAGTCTGCCATTAGTCTCTGCTCCAATGGACACTGTCACTGAAGCTAGCCTGGCCATAGCTTTAGCTTTGGAGGGTGGAATAGGAGTAGTTCATAAAAACTTATCGATTGAGCGCCAACGAAAAGAAATCGACAAAGTAAAACGATATGTCACAGGGATGATTGTAGACCCAATTACAATTTCGCAAGATCATACCGTGAACGACGCGCTTAGTCTGGTTAAAAAATATGGTTTTACTGGGTTTCCAGTAACTGACGGAGAAAAGTTGGTGGGGATACTTTCAAATAGGGATATTCGGTTCATTGATGACATGTCACTTAAAGTATCAGAAGTAATGACACCGGCAGAAAAGTTGGAGACAGCACCAGATGGAACAACTCTAGACGAAGCAAAAAAAATCCTGCAGCGTCACAAAATTGAAAAATTACCCTTTGTGGATCAAAAAGGCAGGCTTACCGGTTTAATGACCATAAAGGATATCGAAAAGACCCTTCAATACCCCATTGCCACAAAGGATGGAAAGGGACGACTTCGGGTCGGTGGTGCCGTTGGAGTGGCATCAGACTGCCTGGAAAGGGCACAAGAGCTTGTCCATTACGGTTGCGATTTCTTAGTCGTCGACACTGCCCATGGGCACACAAAAACCGTTATTGATACAGTAAAAAAACTTAAATCCAAGCTCGATGTTGAAATTATTGCCGGAAATGTTGCAACAACCGAAGGGACAAGAGATCTTATCGATAAAGGAGCTGATGCGGTAAAAATAGGTATTGGCCCAGGATCGATTTGCACCACACGTATTGTTGCTGGTGTTGGAATCCCACAGATTACAGCAGTCAACGACTGCGCAAACGAAGCTGATAAGGATGGAATACCGATTATATCCGATGGTGGGATAAAGCATTCAGGCGATATTGTGAAGGCAATGGCCGCAGGAGCATCCACCGTAATGATCGGCTCGCTCTTTGCCGGAGTTGAGGAATCTCCCGGGGAAAAGATACTTTTCCAGGGAAGGGTTTACAAAGAGTATAGAGGTATGGGATCTATTGGTGCCATGAGCCACGGAAGTTCCGATAGGTATTTCCAAGAGAGTACAGTAAATGGAGTAAAACTGGTACCAGAAGGAGTAGAGGGTCGTGTTCCTTACAAAGGGAATTTGGGTTTTGTGGTGCACCAAATGATCGGCGGACTTCGATCTGGTATGGGGTACTGCGGTGCTGCTAACATTGATGAACTCCGCAAAACAAGTAGATTTGTGCGGATTTCATCATCAGGGTTGAAAGAAAGCCATGTTCATGATGTGCAAGTAACAAAAGAAGCTCCAAACTATTCGCAGACATGAGCGATACAATTCATGAAAAGGTATTAATATTAGATTTTGGGTCGCAGTACACCCAGCTTATTGCAAGACGTGTTCGAGAACTTCATGTCTATTGCGAAATCTACCCTTGTACCACCGATCTAACAAAGATAACCGAGTTTAAACCAAGCGCCGTAATCCTTTCCGGAGGACCAAAAAATGTCTCCGAAGACGATGCTCCCTTAATCGACACGGCAGTCTATGATCTCGGCATTCCAGTTTTAGGTATTTGTTACGGCATGCAACTAACCACCCATGTGCTAGGAGGGAAAGTTTCAGCCTCTGCAAAAAGAGAGTACGGACATGCCAAAATGGAACTTAACCCAGAATGTGACTTATTCCACGGGCTTGATAAAACAGAAAACGTGTGGATGAGCCATGGGGACAGGATAGAAAAAACGCCAAGCGGTTTTACTGGCTGTGCCAGTACGGACGGCTCCCATTATGCTGCAATTGAGAACCGAGAAAAACGAATCTGGGGCATACAATTCCACCCGGAAGTTGCCCATACACCTAACGGCAAAAAAATGCTTGAAAACTTTCTTTTCAATATCTCTGGCCTAACAGGTGACTGGACCATGCGCTCGTTTGTCAAAGACAGTATTGCATCGATAAAAAACCAGGTGGGAGACGGCGGCGTATTGTGTGCCCTGTCTGGTGGGGTAGATAGTTCGGTGGTAGCCAAGCTTTTGGAAGAAGCAATCGGGGACCAGCTAACATGTATATTCGTTGATAACGGCCTGTTGCGGCAAGGTGAGGCTGAAAGGGTCATGTCAACGTATGCAAAGCATTTTAAAATGAAAGTGATTATGGTCGATGCTTCCGACTTTTTCCTTGAAAAGCTAAGAGGCGTAGATGACCCACAGGCGAAACGAAAGATTATTGGTCCTGCTTTTGTCGATGTGTTTGTTGACGAGGCCAATAAACTGGACAATATAAATTTTCTGGCCCAAGGTACGCTGTACCCGGATGTCATCGAGTCTGTTAGCTTCAAGGGCCCATCAGCCGTTATTAAAACACACCATAATCTAGAGCTTGGTGATCGATTGCACCTCGATCTGATAGAGCCTTTACGCGAACTGTTCAAAGACGAGGTTCGTGCCGTTGGAGAAGAGTTAGGGCTACCAAAGTCGATGATATGGCGCCACCCTTTCCCTGGTCCCGGACTAGCGGTACGCACTCTAGGAGAAATTACTAAAGAAAGACTCGATATATTAAGGCTGGCTGATGCCATCATTCTAGAAGAACTCAATAAAGCTAATTGGTGCGATAAAGTATGGCAGGCATTTGGCGTGTTTCTTCCGGTAAAGGCTGTAGGCGTGATGGGTGATGAGCGTACATATGAAAACGTAATTGCAATTCGCGCGGTAACTAGCAAAGACGCTATGACTGCTGACTGGGCTCATATTCCATATGACATTCTTAGCAAGATCTCAAACCGTATAATTGGTGAAGTTCGGGGTGTCAACAGGGTAGTCCTAGACATTACATCCAAACCCCCAGGAACTATCGAGTGGGAATAAAGTGAATATATGAAACTTTTATCATTTATGCAGCGCGTATCAACTGGCAAAGTGGTGCTTGCTTTCATTATTCCAGCAATAATTGTA
>DLRR01000019.1 GCA_002500605.1 Nitrospinaceae bacterium UBA7883
CGAGAGGACCGGGATGGACTGACCTCTAGTGTTCCGGTTGTTCCGCCAGGAGCATCGCCGGGTAGCTACGTTGGGAATGGATAACCGCTGAAAGCATCTAAGCGGGAAACCAACCTCGAGATTAGATATCCCTATTTAGACTCCTTGAAGACTACAAGGTTGATAGGCCGGGCGTGGAAGCGCAGCAATGTGTGAAGCTTACCGGTACTAATAAGTCGATTGGCTTGATCAGAATTTAAATTATCTTCTTTCATGCAATTGTAATTCAAGACCTCACTAAATTAAAAACTATGGTTTGATATTTTTATGCTTTAGTTAATTGCTATAGTTTGTCGGTGGTATTAGCGAGAGAGATACACCCGTTCCCATACCGAACACGGCAGTTAAGCCTCTCAGCGCCGATGGTACTGCCTTGGAGACGAGGTGGGAGAGTAGGTCGCCGCCGACTTAGTATTTTAAAGCCCGTAATTGCAGTATTGTAGTTACGGGCTTTTTATTATTTGAATACCGGCAAATGGTTTTTTACAAAACACCAGAATATTAACACCCACACTTTGAAGATGCTTCTCATTCACCTAAAGGCAAAATATAATAAATTTAATCATATTAATCCGGATAAACTGGTTTCGGATTACTGGTTTAAATAATTTACCGCTAATCACCCTTTTTAAGGCAGAATTGATTTACAATTTGATTAGACAAAACTTATGTGGGCACAAAGATTTAGATCATGGGGATGGATTATATCCACGGTTATACTGATAGAGAACAGCAGAGGTTACACGAACAGTCCGGCATACTAGAAGATTTGTTCCATGACGGCACGAGCTACAAAGCAGTTGAGTTTGTTCTGGAAGTTGGTTGTGGGGTCGGAGCCCAGACTGAAATCCTGATGAAGAGAAACCCAGGAGTACGGCTAGTATCTCTAGATATGTCGTACCACTGGACTTCCATAGCAAAGTCAACAATTGATAAGCTAGGAGGAAGCAACATATTCTTCATCAATGCCAATGTAGAGGAGCTACCTCTAGTGAGCGGGTCTTTTGATCACGTGTTTATATGCTTTCTTCTAGAACATTTGGATGATCCTTTACATGTCCTTATCGCTCTAAAGAAGTTACTAAGACCAGGAGGATCACTTACTGTCATTGAAGGTGACCATGGCACTTGTTTTTGGACACCACAAACGCCTGAGTCGGCGGCTGTTTGGCAAGGGCTTATAAAAACGCAAAAGGATTTGGGTCATGACCCTTTTATAGGTCGGAGGCTTTTCCAACTACTAGATAAAGCTGGTTTTCGAACTAAATATGTAAAACCTTGTGTGGCATATGGTGACGGAGCAAACCCAAAAACTTTGGGTGACTTGGTCAACAAGATCATAGTGCCGATGACAAATACAGCAAAAGGTGAAGCAATTCAAAAGCTTTACACTGACCAGAAAACTTGGGAACAGGGAATAGCAGATTTAAAGAAAACTTGTTATTCGAATTACGGCTCTTTTTTTTATTCATGGTTCAAAGCCGTAGGGGTTAATAATCGTATATAGAATGTGCCAAAAAGCTGTAAAAAGCTACAAGCATTTACTAATAATGTGGTTGGAAGAGCTGCTTCATTTTACAATGGATTGAGTTTCTGTAAAATGAACTTTCAATAAGGAGTAATTAGGAAACATGAGCAGAAAAATTATAAAAACAAAAGATGCCCCAAATGCAATTGGGCCTTATTCGCAGGCAGTTGTGTTGCATGATGTGATATATACTGCTGGCCAGATAGCTTTGGACCCACGAACAGGTAATTTAGTTGGAGATGATGTGGCATCACAGACTAATCGGGTTCTCGACAACCTTTTTGCAATCTTAAAAGCTGGCGGGTCATCTTTTGAACACGTAGTAAAGGCCACCATATATTTAATTGACATGGAAGATTTTCAAATGGTTAACAGTGTATACAACGAACGTTTTTCTAAGTTTCCCCCTGCCCGATCAACAGTGCAAGTGATAGGACTGCCGTTAGGTGCAAAGGTGGAGATTGACATGGTGGCTCAAGTTGTCGACAACGGAGAAGGGTGGTAAAAATGTTCTTATTCCAGCTTAGGTAATATATTAATTATGCCAAATTCAATGACAGGCTACGGCCGAGGCGAGTATAAAACTGCTGATGGTTTGTGCATCGTAGAGAGCAAATCGGTGAATCACAGGTTTCTGGAAGTAAAAGTAAAATCATCTGCACGTATTTCCCAGATAGATGACAGAACTCGGAAAGCAGTTCGGGAGCGCTTTTCCCGCGGATATTTTGAGGTTTATTTATTCTTGGAAAAAAGTAAATTGGACAGCACTGCAGAAATAGATGAGCGGCTGTTTAATGAGTACCTTAGTGTAGCAAAGCAGCTTTCGGAAAATAATGGAATCGAATACAAGCCATCTTTTGACTCACTGATAAGGGTCATGGAGATGTTCAAAGTTCCTGAGAAAAAAAAGGATTACGATGATTGTTGGGAGTTGGTTGAAGGTGCGTTGAATGTTTCGTTGGATCAGCTATTGCTGGCCAGAGAAACCGAAGGTAAAAATATCCAACAGGATTTAACCGATAGGATCGTTGCCGTGTCAAACCACGTTGATGAAATAGATGGCACTTCTTCCCAGTTAGTGGAAAAACGGTTTGTAGCACTTAAGGAGCGAATGGCCATGCTATGCGAAGGCGTCGAAATAGAAAGCAGCAGATTGGCCCAGGAAGCAGGAATTCTAGCTGATCGTTTCGCTATTTCGGAGGAGATAACCAGGATTAAAAGTCACTTAGACCAGGTTAACCGATTGCTTGATCGGGCTGATCCTATTGGTAGAAAACTTGAGTTTTTTGTGCAAGAGATTAACCGTGAGGCAAACACCATTGGATCAAAGACCGATGACGTCGATACAACTAAGCTCGTGGTAGAAATAAAAAGCGAGTTGGAAAAGATAAGGGAGCAGGCACAAAACCTAGAATAGGTGCATTGTTGCAATAAGTAATGCTAGCACAATCAAATAATGGAATTCTTTTTGTGCTCTCAGCACCTTCAGGTGCCGGGAAAACAACCATTGCACTTAAAGTTCTTGAAAAGATAGAAGCGTTAGAAAGGTCGGTATCCCATACTACTAGGCCAATGCGCGATGGTGAAGTTGATGGCATAGACTATCATTTCATAGGTATTGATAACTTCCATAAGATGGTGGACGAGGGCAGATTTCTGGAGTGGGCAAAAGTGCATGGGTATTATTACGGCACCTTAATTCAAACAATTGAAAAATCCTTTTCACAAGGCATGAATGTAATGTTAGTAATTGACACTCAGGGTGCTGCTACAATCAGAGAGAAGAAAGTTGCCAATACGTCTATTTTCTTGTTGCCGCCATCGATAGAAGAGTTAGAAGAGAGGCTTCGGGGAAGGAAAAACAACACAGAAGATGAAATTAGAATTCGATTGGCTAAAGCAGCGAGCGAAATCGCCCAAAAGGACAATTACGATTACCAGGTTGTTAATGACATCATTGACAATGCCGTAATGGAGGTTTGCCAAATAATTAATGGTGAAAGGGGCAAAGGAAAGTTATAAAAGCTATTCTTTGTTTAGTGCTTTTTATAGGAAGTCATCAAAGTTTGGACTTTCTCTTTATTTAATTATATGAATTGACAACTTGATGAGTAGTAACATTCTAAAGCTTGTTTGCGGTGGGCTTGTGATTTACGCGAGTATAACTGTTGGGATTTATGCCACAAAAAGTGTAATAACCTCAAGCCCCACAGCTTCAAAAAAAATGAAACAGAGTTCTGCGTTTGGATTACTCTTTGCCGCAGTGGGGAATAAAATAACAAACAAATATGTATTGATTGATCAAGAAGGTAATAACTTTGAAGTAAATAAGTGGTTTGATAAACCTTTGATAATTTCTTACATTTTTACAAAATGCCCTGCAGTGTGTCCAACGATAACAGCCAGTCTTTTAGCATTTTCTGAACGTAACGCTGAGGTCTTTGGTGATCGATATAGAGTAATTTCAATTGGTTTTGATCACGACAATGACACACCGGCGGCAATGAAAAGGTTTGGCGAACAATATACAAAATCTTTTACCAATTGGAAGTTTTTAAGTGGAGATCCCGCTTTAGTTAAATCTTTATCTAAAAAGATTGGGGTGACATTTAAAAAAAACCAGGATGGCGAATGGCTGCACACTTTTGGAGTTACGCTAATTGCGCCTGATGGCGTTGTGTTTGAGCAGATATTAGGGCAAGACTATAGTGACCGACAGATTTTAGTTCCATTAGAAAAAATGGAACAAGGAAGGAATTCACGGAGCTAGTTAAATGCTTTTATTGTACATAGTTGAGTCTGCGGTGCCCATACTAACAGTTCTTTTAATTTGGGCTGTTTACAATGCTTGGAAAAAAAATATCCTAGCCCATAGAAAAGCCGCTACCTTGCACGCTGTTGCAACATTGGTGTCCACAGCCCTTGTTTTTGTGCTAGTGCGTTTAGGGTACTCAGTAGGCGAGGAAGCACCCAAGTGGATACGCGACATTCATTTTGTTATCATCTATCAGATTCCGATTTTATTAGGATTTCTAATGTACTTTGGCTTGAGTGGTCGACGGAAGATCCACAAAAGGTTTGCCATTTATTACCTATTAATTTGGACGGCTGCACTTGCAACCGGATTGATGATTTTTTTAACTCATAATGGTTTGATATAGCACAAATGGCTAATTTATTTGTTGCTCTGCTAGCTCAGTTTGTTATTCTTGTTGTCAATTACATGTTCACATTAAATGAGCGATAAGCAATGTTTGAAACGTTAACTCTTGTAGTACATATAGTGGTGGCTTTGGCGCTTATAGTTACAGTGCTTTTCCAGCAAGGCTCTAAAGGTGCGGCCATGGGGTCAGCTTTTGGTGGATCATCTCAGACTGTTTTTGGCTCCCGCGGCCCTGCAACCGCAATGGCAAGAATAACTACTTTAGCAGCGGTTATTTTTATGCTCACTGCAATAACCTTGTCGGTGTTATCCAATGCCCCGGAAAGCTCTGTTATATCTGACGTGAAAAACCATGCTGTTGAGTTGCCTGTTTCACTGCCTGACCAGAACCAAGCTATTTCAGACAATCCCAAGGCGGAACCAACAGGACCCACCGTGCAGAATGAAGAGCCCACTGGTCCAATTGGTCCTGTGGATAGTGATTCGGCTACTAATTAACTATCAAAAAGCTTCGATGGTAATGACCGGCAGGCTGCTACCAGTTTTGTTCATTTTGCTGATTACAATTTCTTGTCATAAGACCGCAGAGGAAAATTCAAGCAAAGCAACCAATGTTCCGATAACCTCTGCTGCCGAAGTTACAACAAACCCTTCAACAAAAGACTATGGAGATGGTTATATTGACGGTTCAATTGGAGATGCATCTAATCTTATTCCTTACCTTTCTGCAGATAGTGCTTCCTCATCAGTTCAGGATAAAATCTATTCCAGCCTTATAGATTTTGATAAAGACTTAAACATTATTCCATCTTTGGCGAAAAGGTGGGATATATCAGAAGACCAAAGAACTATAACTTTCCATCTTAGAAACGATGTTAAGTGGCATGACAATTACCCATGGACCTCTGCTGATCTAGTTTTCCAATATGAGGTTATGGTAAACCCAGAAGTGCCATCGGCCTATAAAGAAACATTCTTATTGATAGACGGTGTGAGCGCCCCAAGCAAGTACACGTTTATAGTTACATTTAAAGAGCCATTCGCACCTGGGCTTGTGCGCGTTGGGGGGATGAGCGGATTGCCCAAACATTTAATGGGTGACATTAAACCAATCGACATCCTCAAGTCCAGTCAAGCCAGAAATCCGGTAGGAAATGGTCCTTGGAAATTCAAAGAATGGAAATCACAAGAACATATCACGGTGGAAGCAAATAAGAATTTTTGGAATGTTGGCCCATATGTTCGATGGGCAATGACAAGAATAATCCCAGATTTGGCTACCCAGTTCCTAGAACTTAAATCGGGCAGCATAGATAGTATGAGCCTTCAACCAATCCAATACAAAAAGCAAACTGACACAAAGTTTATTAAGGCAAACTTTAATAAATATAAGTATACAGGTAACGCATATACTTACATTGGTTACAATTTGAAGAAACCATTGTTTCAAGATGTTAGGGTTAGGCAAGCGCTGAGCTATGCTATCGATAAAAAAGAAATTATAGAGGGCGTGTTGCTAGGCTTAGGAGTAGTAGCTACGGGCCCGATTAGGCCCGGCACATGGGCGTACAATTCAAACGTCAAAAAATATAATTACAACCCCTCAAGAGCTTTGGAACTTCTATCCGAAGCAGGGTGGAAGGATACTGACGCGGATGGTGTGCTAGACAAACAAGGGAAATCTTTTGAATTTGAGTTGATGACAAATCAAGGCAACGTTTCTAGGAAAAAGACAGCGGAGATTATTCAGCATCGGCTCAAAAAATTAGGCATCATCGTGAAAATAAGGATAATAGAGTGGTCGGCATTTATAAATAGTTTTATTAATAAGCGTAAGTTTGATGCAATTATACTTGGCTGGTCACTTGGCGTAGATCCGGATCAGTATATAATTTGGCATTCGTCTAAAACTGGTGAGCACGAACTAAATTTCATCAGTTATAATAATCGTCATGTAGACGAAATCCTGGATCATGCTAGGAAAACATTTGACAATGCTCAACGAAAAAAACTTTATGCCAGATTTCAAGAGATAATAGCAAAGGAGCAGCCATATACATTTCTGTACGTACCTGAAGCCCTGCCCATAGTGTCAAATCGATTTAACGGTATTGTACCTGGCCCTGCAGGAGTTAGCTATAATTTTGAGAAGTGGTGGGTTCGAAAGGCGCAACATAGGAGAAGTTTCTAGTAAACCCAGTTACTTTACAATCTGTAATCCACACCAAGCGAAATGGGAGCGACTAAGGATTGTTAGCAAAACAACTTTTAGTCACTATTAGTTTTTTTTGATTGATGCAGGAAAAGTTCTTTCCAATGCGTCTATTGTTGGAAATAGAACGATTGCTACTAATAGGTTGAAAAATAAAAGAGTGATTATTACTCCAAACGAGAGATGTTCTGTTATTAGATAGCCGTATAACATGCTGATAAAGCTACTATACAATATGTAGTCAAAAAGCGAGGCAACCAACACTGTAACAACGCTAGTCAGGTTGGCGTCGAATAAATAGTGCTCCTCTAAAAAGCCAACTGTGAACCCTACAAAAGATTTGGATATCATGTTAATCCCGATTGATCCGAAGGACAGCAGGTCCTGCAACAGACCAATCACTGCTCCGTACTGAGCTCCCTTTCCCCCGCCATTTTGTTTTCCAAGAAATATAGTTAGCACTAGTAAAATATCTGGATGCACTTCAAGAGTAACAAAGTTGAATAGTGTTGTTTGGATCATTAGGCAGATAAACACTATGATGCAATTAATAAAAAGTCTCATAGATGGATGACTTTACCTCAATGTTTATTAGAGGGCTGTACAACGATCAAAACCGCCTCAATATGGCTTAGATCAGCGGATGACGTGAGCGCTGCTTTTTTGAAAAGGTTGTTTTTATCAGGAAGGCTTACATGGGTTAACATTCCGACTGGGAGGCCCTTTGGAAATATTTGGCCTAAGCCGGACGATATAATTTTATCACCACTTTTTACCTTGGCCCTTACATCTAGATACTTGACTTCTAGTTGGCCCGAACTAGTTCCTACTACAACCAACCGGTCACGAGTACGTTGCACAAAACAATCTACTGCAGAACGAATATCTGTTAGCAAAAGCACCTTGGAAGTTAAGTAAGAAACTTGTACAACTCTTCCTGCCAACCCCTTGTGTGTGACAACTGACATGTTTTTCATCACACCATGTTTTTTCCCTTTATCCAAAACCAATATCTTCGATCGGCTGTCAGGTTCCCTCCCAATAACATTTGCCACGTAAAATTTGTGTGGAAAAAATGTCGTCTGTGAAAATAAATTATTTGTGCGTTTAAAGTTTTCTATTGCCTCTTTCAAAAACGTATTTTGTAATTCGAGCTTGTTTGCGTGTATGCGAAGGGAGTCATTTTTCTGTTTTAGATTTACTAGGTAGAAATAGTCATCCCAAGTATCCATAATGCTTGTTGCGGTCAGCATAACTAAACTTTGGAATGGAGCAAGTACGGATGTTATTGTTTGCTCAAAAAAATTCACCAGCCTATTGTTTTGTTGATTTGAAAGCAATAACTGGGTCGCAAAAAAGAAAACAATAGCCAGTATCACCAAGTTTTTATATTTTTTGATCAAGGCTAGCATAAGTAATAGATCCTTTAGCTACCTGGCCCAGAAAATTATATTGAAACTTTTTTTAACAACTCAATATCATCCAAAGCATTACCTGTGCCATTAGCTACCGCCGTTAATGGCTCCTCTGCAACGATGATAGGTAGCTCTGTTTCTTTACGTAATAAAACATCCAGCCCTTTTAACATTGCGCCTCCACCGGCTAATATTATTCCAGAATCCACAATGTCTGCTGCAAGTTCTGGTGGTGTTCGTTCCAGTGCGATCTTAACGGTTTCCACTATAGCGGATATAGGCTCTGAAAGAGATTTACGTATCTCCTCATCATTTATGGTGAGCACTTTAGGAATACCAGTCATAAGGTTTCGACCCTTTATTTCCATTTCCAACGTAGAATCCAAAGAATGGGCTGAACCTACGGTTACCTTGATTTCTTCGGCAGTTCTTTCACCTATTAGCACATTGTATTTACGTTTTATAAAATTTATTATCGCTTCATCCATTTCATCTCCTGCGACTCTGATTGAGCGAGAATAAACTATGCCTGAGAGCGAGATTACTGCTATCTCCGTTGTTCCGCCCCCTATGTCGAGGATCATGTTGCCAGTAGCTTTATGGATCGGCAAACCAACGCCCAAAGCAGCAGCCATGGGTTCTTCAATTAGAAAAACATCTCGAACGCCAGCGCTTAACGCGGCGTCTTTTACCGCACGCTTTTCAACCTGGGTAATACCAGATGGTACTGCAATGACCACTCTTGGCCTCACCATGGTTCGACGGCTATGAGCTTTTTGAATGAAGTATCGTATCATTTCCTCGCAAATTTCAAAATTTGATATGACTCCATCCCTGATAGGTCTGGTCGCCGTAATGTTGCCCGGTGTCCTTCCAAGCATTTGCTTGGCAGAATCGCCAACTGCAAGAACCTTTTTACTTTCCGAGTGTATGGCAACAACCGATGGCTCTCGCAAAATGATACCTTTCCCTTTTTGAAACACAAGGGTGTTAGCCGTACCAAGATCTATAGCTAGGTCAGTTGAAAAAAGTCCCCATAAAAAACTAAACAATTTTACGTCCTTTTTTTGCGGTTATTAAGTAATCAAGATGTTGTAAAGATTTGTTAACTGCCTAAATCTAAGGTTAACTTCTCAGCAAACTGTTTTATTAAGAGCGGTTAACCTAACATCAAATCATAGATAAAGACAATTAAATTGTGGGTTTATACCGAATAATTCCCGTCCTCGAAAAAAACCCCAAACAAACGCAAAGTACACAATTTATTCTTGTTAATATATAATCTAGTGTTCATGAGATGTAAAGTAGATGTGTCTAGCTTAAAATAAGAGGTGTACAAATACGAAAAATTAAAATAGCCATAGCTTCAGATCACGCAGCATGGGAACTTAAGCAAAAAATTAAAAAACGCCTTATTGATCTTGGTTACGAAGTCGAAGATATGGGCCCGGCTGGAACCGAACCTGTGGATTACCCAGACTTTGCAATGAAAGTAGCTCAGGCAGTTAGCCAGAATAAAATTGAGAAGGGCATGCTTCTTTGTGGAACTGGGATTGGGATGTCAATAGCAGCCAATAAATTTTCTGGAGTCCGTGCCACACTGGTTTACGATAACTATACTGCCAAAATGAGCAGGCTTCATAATAACTCAAATATCCTTGTAATTGGCGGGCGAACGACAGACGAAGAGACTGCCTATGACATCCTCGAAACATGGCTTGAGGCTGAATACGAAGGTGGAAGGCATGACAGAAGAATTAATAAAATTTCAGACATGGAAAAAGGAAATGGGCAAGAATAATGTTATCAGATATATGTGAATCTAAACTAAAAGTAGCGGATCCAGAAGTTTTTGCGGCAATCAACACCGAGGAAGATCGCGAAACTTATACTTTAGAGCTTATTGCATCGGAGAACTTCGCTAGCGAGGCAGTGCTTGAAGCCCAGGGTTCGATAATGACTAATAAATATGCGGAAGGATACCCAGGCAAAAGGTATTATGGTGGCTGTAAGAACGTTGATGTTGTAGAACAAATTGCCATAAACAGGGCGATGGAACTTTTTGGCGCAGAGCATGCTAATGTCCAGCCTCATTCGGGATCACAAGCTAACCAAGCAGTTTTTATGAGTGTTCTTGAACCTGGGGATACTATCATGGGGCTAAATTTGGCACATGGCGGTCACCTTACTCATGGTCATCCGCTGAACCTTTCCGGTAAATGGTTCAATGTGGTTCCGTATAATGTTGACAAAGAGACAGAGACTATCGACTTTGACGAACTGCGAGCTCTTGCCAAAGAGTCAAAACCGAAGCTCATTATTGCTGGTGCCTCAGCCTACTCTAGAATAATTCCATGGGAGCCATTCCGGGATATCTGCGACGAGGTTGGTGCAAAGTTTATGGTGGATATGGCACACATTGCTGGACTGGTGGCAGCCGGTTTGCACCCTAACCCCGTAGAATTTGCAGACTTTGTAACTACCACCACGCATAAAACTTTGCGCGGCCCACGCGCTGGCCTAGTTTTGTGTAAGGAAGAATACAAAACTAACTTGAACAGGTCTGTTTTCCCGGGGCTGCAAGGAGGGCCGATGATGCACACAATCGCAGCCAAAGCGGTGGCACTAAAAGAGGCTATGAGCAAAGAATTTAAGATTTACCAACGCCAGGTAGTTTCAAACAGTAGAGCTCTTGCCAACAGGATGAAAGAAAGAGGGTTTAGATTGGTTTCAGGAGGCACAGATAATCACTTGGTTCTTGTAGACCTTCGGGGGCACAATGTTAACGGCAAGGATGCCCAGAATGGACTTGAGGATGCTGGGATAACTGTAAATAAAAACACCATTCCCTATGACCCTGAAAAACCTTTTATAGCCTCAGGAATTCGTATTGGCTCACCGGCGGTAACAACTAGGGGCATGCGTGAAGAACAAATGGAAAAGATTGGGGATTGGATGGCCTTCGTGCTTGATAATATTGATGACGCCGATGCCAAGGAGAGAGTACGTGGAGAAATTCACCTTCTTTGTGAACAATTCCCACTGCACCAGGTGTCAGGAAAAGCGGATAGGTAGAAGATGAAATGTCCGTCTTGTGGTGAGCCTGATAGCAAAGTAATCGACTCGCGTCTTTCCAAAGAAGGCGACATGATTAGGAGGCGTCGAGAATGCACACTTTGCCAGAGGCGATATACCACTTATGAACGGATAGAAGAAAATCTACCACTTGTTGTCAAGAAAAGTGGAGGTAGACAAGCCTTTTCACGTGATAAAATTATGTACGGCATCGAGAAGGCATGCCACAAGAGACCAGTTTCAGCAGAGAATCGTGAAGAGATTGTTGAAAGGGCGGTGCGTGCAGCGTTGAAAACTGGTGACAACGAAATTCAAAGCAGTGTCATAGGTGAGGTTGTAATGGAAGGTCTCCACAAAGCTGATGATGTCGCCTACGTTCGTTTTGCTTCGATATATCGTGAGTTTCGTACATTGAACCAGTTTATAAACGAACTAAACAACCTGGTAAAAAATAGAGAATGAATCAGTGGTACCCCTTGCTGTTGGATATTAGGGACAGGCTTTGTCTTGTAGTTGGTGGAGGCGTGGTTTCCGCTCGTAAAATTAAATCATTATTATCTTCAGGAGCTAAGGTACGCGCAGTATCACCTCATTTGTGTGATGACATTAAAAAGATTGATTCACCACAACTAGAAGTGGTGAAAGCTGAATACAAAAGCACTTATATGAACGGAGTTGCATTGGTAATTGCCTCCACTTCAAATAGCGCTGTTAACAAAAAAATCAGCGACGAAGCCAAAAAGCGGGGAATTTTTGTGAACGTTGTAGACCAAATAGAAAAATGCTCTTTTATTGTTCCTTCAGTTGTTCAACGTGGAGACTTGATACTTTCCATTTCCACTTCAGGCGTTAGTCCAGCAGTTTCCAAAAAACTAAGACAAGACTTAGAGAAGAAGTTTGGTAAAGAGTGGTCTGTTTATCTTAAAATGATGAGACTTGCGAGAAAACTAGCCATTGAACATGTGGCGAATCAGCAAGACAGAGAAAATATATTTAATGCACTTGCGGATTCAGAGCTGTTTGAGCTTGTCAAGTGTGGTGAAGTGGAAAAAGCAGAAGATCTGGTAAGGGAGATTGTTGGGTTATGAATTGGCTGTTTATAGTTTCAATAACTTTATATTTCCTTGGCTTGGTCAGCTATCTTTTACATTTGGCTTTTAGAAACAACCTCATGTTCATTTTAGCGACGGCGACTATATCTGTTGGATTTCTTGTGGAGACTTTTGCCCTTGTTCAAATTTCTCTTCAGACGGGGCATGGACCGTATACTAGCCCATTCGAATATTGCGTGTTTTCGGCGTGGACCATTATTGCCGTTTTTTTAGTTGCGGAGGGATATTATAAAATCAAGCCTTTAGGTGTATTCATGGTTCCAATTGCATTGTTAATGATGCTGATAGCGTTTTCGTTACCATCTGACCCTAACCCAATGTTGCCAGTAAAAGAATACTGGCTTACACTGCATAGGACAATGTCCTTCATGTCTTTCGCAACCTTCGCGATGATTTTTGCCTCCGGGGTAATGTACTTAATACTGGAGAAGCAGCTTAAATCAAAACATTTGGGTGGCTGGTACTACCGCCTGCCATCTTTAGATGCTATAGATGATATAAACCGTAAAGGAATTGTATTTGGTTTTCCAGTATCCACACTTGCAGTGGCAGCTGCATTTGTTTGGTCAATAAAGAATTACGGGGTTGTAATAAATTTAGAGCTATCTGTTGCAATTTTGCTTGTTGGCTGGCTTGTGTACGCGATATTGGGTCTAGGTAGGTTGGCATTCGGTTGGCGAGGGAAAAGGACCGCCACCTTAGGAATAGTTGGATTTTTAATTTTGTCAACCGCATTGATAGTACATATACATTAACAAATGAATCTAATAGTTTTCGGAGTCAACCACAAAACGGCCCCTGTTGAGGTACGTGAGAAGCTTGCCATCCCGGAGGAGCTACTAGGTGATGGGCTCCGAACTCTCCAGGAGAGAGAGCCGGAGATACTAGAAAAAGTGATACTTTCAACATGTAATCGCATGGAAATTTATGCAACGGTATCTGATGTAGATGGTGGCGTAAACTCCCTGAAAAATTTTTTCCACGGTTACTATGAAATTGATTATGCCTTGCTTGATAGTTCCATTTATGTAAAGAAGGTTGAAGATGCGGTGGAACATTTGTTCAAAGTGACCTCCTCTCTTGATTCGATGATTGTAGGGGAACCGCAGATTCTGGGACAGGTGAAAACGGCATACAGGACGGCTCAAGAACTAGGTTTTACCGGCACCACATTAAATAGGCTTTTTGAACAAAGTTTTAATGTAGCAAAACGGGTACGAACTGAAACTGGTATAGGGAAAAATGCTGTTTCAATATCCTTCGCTGCAGTGGAACTGGCTAAGAAAATTTTTGGAGAGCTGGACAATAAGACAGCCCTGCTTATCGGTTCCGGGGAGATGGTTGAACTTGCTGCGAAGCATCTTGTTTCCCATGGGGTAAAAACAGTACTTGTTGCCAACCGCACGTACGATAGAGCTGTTAAACTGGCAACACAGTTCAACGGTGAGGCCGTCAAGTTTGAAAGGCTACATGAAGAGCTAAACCGTTGTGATATAGTCATTAGTTCCACAGATGCTCCACATTTTATTGTGCACAAGGATCGAGCCTATAATGCGATATTAGAGCGTAACAATAGACCAATGTTTTTCATCGACATAGCTGTACCACGTGATATAGAGCCTGCTGTTAATGAATTGGACAACTGCTATTTGTATGACATTGACGATCTGAATACAGTTGTCTTGGCTAACATGGCTGAAAGAGCCAAAGAGGCTTCAAAGGCTGAAGAAATAGTTAAAAAAGAGGTCTCTTTGTTTTTCCAGAGGTTAGATCATCTAGAAGTTACTTCAACAATAGTTGGCCTGCGAAAAAAGTTTGAGGACGTTCGTAAAGCAGAGTTGGAAAAAACATTAGAGAAAGTTGATGGACTTAGTGAAAAAGACCGATTAGTTATAGAAAAAATGACATCAGCGATAATAAATAAAATAACCCATACTCCCATTAATAATCTCAAGAAGACGGCAAAAACAAAACACGGATACGATTACTTTAAGGCACTAAGAGATCTGTTTGACCTCAAAGATTAACCAAAATCCGTGTGCCAATTTTAGCTACTTGGTTGCCACACCATTAGAAATTGATGTGCATAAGTCGAACGATGCTAATCAAATCAGGAGAATTAACTAGCATGGAACTTGTTATTGGTACTCGAGGGAGTCCGCTAGCTCTATGGCAGGCTAACTGGGTAAAGAAACGGGTAGAAGAAAAAAACCATGATGTTTCAGTAGTCCTTAAAATAATCAAGACTCAAGGTGATAAAATTACTGATGTTCCCCTCGCCAAATTGGGGGGAAAAGGACTTTTTGTCAAAGAGATCGAGAAAGAGCTGATGGATGGAAATATTCACCTGGCTGTCCACTCCATGAAAGATGTTCCGTCAGAGCTACCTGCGGATCTTGAAATATCAACTATATGCAAGAGAGAGAATCCGTGTGATGCTTTTATTTCTCGGGACGCAAAATCTATATTTGATTTACCTAAGAAGGCTAAGTTGGCTACATCATCACTCCGTCGGCAAGCTCAGGTTTTGTCGATGCGCCCTGATGTTGAAATAGTTCCTGTGCGTGGCAATGTTGATACACGGCTTAGAAAGTTTAAAGAACAACAGCTAGATGCAATCATACTTGCCTCTGCAGGAATGATACGGTTGAATTTACAAGACATGATAACAACTCACCTTAATCCAAATGACTTTGTTCCTGCTGTGGGTCAAGGGGCAATGGGGATTGAAACTAGGAAAGAAGACGATAAAACTTTGGACATGATTGACTTTTTAGACAATCACGAAACGCATGTGTGTGTAGATGCGGAGCGGACTTTTTTGGCTCAGCTCAATGGAGGGTGTCAGGTGCCAATAGCTGCTTACGCTACTACTAGCGGAGGAACCGTGGTCCTAAACGGGTTGGTAGCCTCATTAAATGGTTCGGTGCTGTTTAGGCTGTCGGAGGAAACACCAATTGCCCAAAATAAAATGCTAGGTGAGTCTCTAGCTGAAAAACTACTTTCGATGGGGGCTGATAAAGTATTGAGTGAATTCTACGGTGGATGATGTAAACCGCACAATCAAACCAATGAAAAAAATGTTTCCGGTGGTCGTATCCCATAGTTACATACTAATGGCGTGCTATGCTTGCACAATGCTAATGTTTAATTAGGAGAAGAAGGTGGGTGCTTCTAAAGATAAAAGGCCATATCTTCTTATAGGTTCTAATATACGGTTTTTAGCAGAGAACGCAGCAGCCCATGGGCACAGTGTGTACACAATAGACCATTATGGTGACTGGGATACTAGGCGGCTATCACCGAATAAATCTATTTTGCGCGATGGAGATGGAGTTTTTTCTATGCCTGCGCTATGCAGGCTTACGGAGGGAGTTGAAAACAAAGGCATTGTGTTTGGCCCAGGCTTTGAGAACGATCTTGATTCGTTATCTAGCCTTCATAGGATAGGAACTCCTCTTGGCTGCAGCATTGAATCTGTAAGAAAATCTGGTGATCCCAATACAATTACCAGCATTGCGAATGATTGGGGTTTTTGTTATCCGGAGTCAGTTTTTGATAAAAGCGAGATAATTGACGATCCTGGGAATTGGCTAATAAAACCAGTTTCGAGTTTAGGTGGAGAAGCAATAAGCTTTGCCGACACTCACCCAACTGATTTTGATAAGCAGATGTTTTACCAGCGCTATCATGCCGGCATTCCTTCTTCAGCGCTTATCGTGTCATGTGGATTGGAGGTAACTGTTTTGGCCATCATGACACAGCTTGTGGGAGAGAAGGATTTTGGTGCTTATGGTTTTAGGTTTGTGGGTAATGTTTACCCACACCCTTTTTCTGACGAATGTGCGACCAAGGTAAGGAGTATAGCAGAAGCACTAACCTTAGAACTTGAGCTTGTGGGGCTCTGGGGATTTGATTTTGTCTTCAATGGTGATGTTACTCTGATTGAGATTAATCCAAGGCCTCCAGCTGGGATTGGGGTATACTGCCAAGCAGTATACATTGACCTTTTAGATCTACATCTAAGCAGTTTGGTTAAAGGGGGTTTAAAGCAAGCTTCAAACTTTTGTGGGCAAAAGACCTACTGGGCAAATGCTAGAATATTTGCACGGCAAAACTTGGTATTCAGGAATCCGCTGAATTGGTACAACAAAGGAGCCAAAGACATACCATACGAAGGTGAAATGATAGAAACTGGGTCACCTATACTTACTTTGGCAGCTTCTGGAAATACATACAAAAAAACGATTTGTGAACTAAGGAATAAAGCATCTTCACTTTACGAAGTGTTGGGCGAATCGCAATCAGCCGGATTGGTGGAAAGTGTGTAATAGGCGTTATTGTCTGTCAGTCAGTAACATAAATAGCCCTACCATCCCAAAAATTCCATGGGTGCCATAAGCCGCAAGCACAGGATAAATTCTTCCTGCTGCTCCAAATGCCATTAACATCGAAAAAGAAAACCAAAATACCACCCCTATTACGACTGCCACTCCAATGCCAAGCATTGTTCCCCCAACCCTGCTAGATCGAACACCAATTGGTATGGCGAAGAAAGGCATTATGAAACTTATTAATGGAAACCCAATTTTTGAATGCATGTCAGCTACATACTTACTTGTATCATGGCCTCTGTTTCTGGTATCTTCAATAAGAACTTGCAACTGTTGTAAGTTCATTTCTTCTGGGTCGAGCCTTACTTTGGTAAGTTCACCTATTTCTATTATTGCTCGGTCTAATTTTTTACTTTCCCACTTTTCTTCTGTAAACTGACCCTTTTCCCCAAACTTGTAAATTGTTACACCTTGCATAATCCAGTCACCGTTTTTGCTTTTTATCTTCCGTGCCATAGTTCTTTTCAATGTTTTGGTACCATCTGGATTGAAGTCGAAAATAGATATATCTATCAAAGAGTGGCTGGTTGGGTCGATCTTGCCGATGTTCCAAACTGCTCCATCATCGGCTTTGTACCAGAAGTGATCCCCGCTGAACATAGCTTTTCGTGGTAATTTTCTAATCTCTTCATAGTAAATGCGCTTAGTTTCTCGTTCCGCTTGATGTGAAAGGTATTCACCGTTTAGAAAGGAAAGTAAGCTGATTACAAAACCGATTAAAAGCAAAGGGGTGGCTATACGCAACATGCTTATTCCAGCAGCCTTCATAGCAACCAATTCACTGCTTCTGGCAAATCCGTTAATGGTGAGAACTGATGCTAATAGTACACAAATAGGCGTTACGTGTAGCAGGGCCACTGGACCTTTAAATAGCATGTATCTAAAGACTTGTTCCAAGCTAGCCTTAAACTTGAAAAAATATCCAGCCATATCAATGAATGTCACCATCAAGTAAAATGTGATCATAACAATTACAGATAAAAGGAATATTCTCAAGAATTCCTTAAAAAGATACTTATCTAACAAATTCATCTATTTGTTGCCATTAAGCGTTTGTTGCGGTTTTTATGCTTTGCAAAAGTTGGATAATATTTTCGGCCGATAGCCGTGTTTGGATAAGATGTCCGGAACATCGGCAATCTGACGATCCAAATGACACTACGGGGATTTTTCCATTAATTAAAGTTTTTATTTTATCTACCAGCATACATTCGTTTATTAAACCATTATACATGGTTGCACCAAACCATCTGGAATAGCTACGAAGATAGTCTATATGCCATCGGAGTGGTTTCAATCTTTTTTTGTGGCGGGCTACACGTGCCGAAAGTCCCTTTTTAGCGCTTCCCACATACAAATATGTTCCCGGTGTAAATGTGAATATGCCAAGCTCACCAACCTTTATTCGGCGTTTGGTTCCTAAAGTTACAATTATGCAGTACAGTCCTGAATTTCGAAAAACCATAATACTTACTATATTAAGTGTGACCTCAAAAGTCCAATTCTGTTGATCGAGGCGTACTTGGAAATTGTTGCTATTGTAAAGCAAACCTTACCAGTATAAATCCTCCGATTAGTAAAATTGCAAAAAGCCACGAAATAATAGCCAAGTACTTATCAATGAATATTTTTATGGACTCGCCAAATTTGTATGCTAACAAACCTTCGATGTAGAAGCGAAAACCCCTTCCAACTAAAGATGCAACTATAAAAGTAATGATCGATATTTTAAATGCGCCTCCAGCTATAGTGAAGACTTTATATGGAATTGGGGATATGCCGGCAACAAGCACTACTAATGCGTTCCATTCTTCATAAAAAGATTGCATGGCTATGTATTGGTCCTTAAGACCGTATAGTTCTATTATTTTTATACCAATAGACTCTATGAAAAAATAACCGATACAATAACCTAGAATCCCTCCTACTACAGAGCCGATTGTACATACGGTGGCGTACCAAAGTGCCTTCTTTGGCTTGGATATCCCAAGTGCAAGGAGTAGCGGGTCAGGAGGGACAGGGAAAAAGGATGACTCAACCAGTGATAAAATGAATAAAGCAGGTGTGCCATATGGAGTATTAGCCCAACTCAGAACCCAATCATATAGTTTTTTTAATAATCGGTATTGGGCCCTTTGAGGTTTTACATTATCCGTTCTCTTCAAATATAAGTTCCTTTCCAAGCTTATGAAGAAAAAACAATTGAA
This sequence comes from Nitrospinaceae bacterium UBA7883, assembly GCA_002500605.1. Classification (GTDB taxonomy): domain Bacteria; phylum Nitrospinota_A; class UBA7883; order UBA7883; family UBA7883; genus UBA7883. The sequence goes on from DLRR01000019.1 coordinate 19,146, forward strand.
AAGGATTGTACACCTACAAGAAGTTTAGACGGCCAACATTTTATAATATTGTTCTGCGGTTAAGGATGTAATGAAATCATTGCCTCGAATTATTCTGGTGGTTGCCAGCTTTGCTCTAGAGAAAGGTGTGGAGATGGCCTGTAAAGTTGTAAGACTCGTAGATGAAAGTCTTTACTTTCTTTCACATCGGGTTACATCAACCGTAATGGCTAATACTGATTTTTTGACATAGGTTTTGCGACTGCTACCTTGGCAGGCCTAAGAACTCTATCATTAAATTTATAACCAGATGCAAATTCCTCAACTACATGACCTTCTTTAAATTCATCTGTCTCTATCATTTGTAAAGCTTCACAAAGAATTGGGTCGAAAGGTTTTCCTAGGATATCTATTTTTTGTAGGCCTTTTTTGCCAAGTATATTCATTATTTGACCATGTATGAGTGTAACTCCTTCACTTAAGCGGCTATGCTCGCCTACCTCTTTTTCAGCAATCTCCAGTGCCTTAGTTAGATTGTCGAGAGCGGGTAGTAACTGCTCTACAATTGACAGGGCGGCATACTTTTCATGTTCTTCGTTTTCACGGGCAAGGCGCTTTTTATAGTTTTCAGCTTCAGCGATAGCTCTCATAGTATTATCACGAGTTTCTGCAAGCTTCTTAGAAAGAATTTCCACCTGTCCTTTTAGTAACTCTATATCGTTACCCTTTTGCTTATGTAGGCTAGTTGGATCGATATTGCTTTCGTCAGATCCCGTGCTGTCCCCAAACTTAGAATCGCTTGACCCACCATCGCCATGGCAACTCTCTACTTGTTCTTTTGTCCCGCCATTGTCTTGATCATTGTCACCGTTTGTTTTGTCGTTATTGATTTCTATTTTCAACTTTCTTATAACCCCATGGTTCTTTTGGATAATCGCTCACTCATTTCTTTTGCAGCAAATGTAACTAGAGCCATGCTATGTCTGTAGTCCATCTGTTTTTGCCCAATAATCCCAACTGCACCTTTTAAACCGTTCTTACCATCGAAGCCATGGGAAATCATCGAATAGTCATTGAGTTCTTCTATTTCAGACTCAGATCCGATCACAAGACTTACTCCCTCCTTCTTTCTACATTCAGCAAGTAATGAAAACAATCGATTCTTTTCTTCCATAGCCTCAAAAATCATTTTTACCGCCCACAAATCAGCCTTCTCTTTTGCTTGTGCTATAAGGTTTGCAGTCCCTTCCACGGCAATCTGTCCATCTTGTGACCCCAAGCTTAGTTCCTTCATCTCTTCGACAATGAACAAAGAAAAAGTTAGAAGCCGGTTTAAATGGTTTTCCTCTTTCTGTAGTTCTTTGATCAACATTCGCTTTATTTGCATAATACTTAAATGTGTGAAGCGATCATTGAAATAGTTTGAAAATTTATCCAAATCAGAGCGGCGATGACAGTTTTCGGTTCTAATGAGTTTTTTTAGTATCTCGCTATCGTCGGTAACAAGTATTGCCAAAAACACGTAATCATCCACATAAGCAAAACTGATACGTCGCACAGGGGCTACACCAGGATTGGCTATTCCCACCATGCTTGCATGTTTAGAAAGACTAGATAGTGTTAAAGAGACAGACTGTAGAAGATAATCTAGCTCAATCCACCCTTGATCACCAGTGGCGCCTTTTAAGCTTTCCATCTCGCAGTCATTAAGATTAGACAGGTCAACTAATGTTTGAGCATAGTAACGATACCCCAAATCAGTTGGAATTCTGCCTGCCGAAGTATGTGGATGGGTTAAAAACCCTTGACTTTCCAGTGATGCTAAAGCGTTTCTTATCGATGCTGGTGATAGAGCGAACGATTTTGTTAGGGAATTCGCCCCTACTGGGTCACCAGTCTTTATGTATTTTTCGACAACTGCTTTTAAGATGTTGGCAGGTCTTTCTTTAAGCATAATCAATTTCAGCTACCCCATCATTTAACTAGCAACTAAATGTGTAATAACAATGCTAGTCCTAATTATAAAAAGCCAATTTCGCTTGTCAAGAGAGACATGTGCGTTATTTAAATATTTCATATTTGACAGTTAGTAGGCATGTGTGTAGGATAACTGTCCTCCGGTGCGGGGTGGAGCAGTCCGGTAGCTCGTCGGGCTCATAACCCGAAGGTCGAAGGTTCAAATCCTTCCCCCGCTACCACTTTTTAAGTTGACCTCCGCTATTGACAACGAGCTAAGAAGTGCTGGACAAGCGGTAAGAGATGTTCTTAAAAAATAGACCACGGAGCAGTAGTTTAATAACCATTCGATGACTGGAGAATCACATCTGCGGTAATCACACCCTATTACTTTATAGATTAGCAGCTTTTTTTAGCTCTTCGGCTTTATCAGTTTTTTCCCAGGTAAACTCAGGTAGGGATCGACCAAAGTGACCGTATGCTGCGGTTTTCTCAAAAATAGGTTTTCTTAGGTCTAGAGTTTTAATAATTCCGTAAGGCCTCAAATCAAAAACTTTCTTAACAATGTCATGGATTTTATTTTGTTCAACTCTTCTTGTTCCAAATGAATCTACCAGAATAGAAACGGGCTCAGCTACGCCAATGGCATATGCCAGCTGTACTTCACATTGGTCCATTATTCCTGCAGCAACTAGATTTTTTGCAATATAACGAGCCATATAGGAGGCAGAGCGATCAACCTTCGAAGGGTCTTTGCCTGAGAATGCACCACCACCATGAGAGCCCATTCCACCGTAAGTGTCCACTATGATTTTCCGTCCAGTTAGACCCGAGTCTCCATGTGGTCCACCAATAACAAACCTTCCAGTAGGATTGATATGGAATTTAATCTTGTCCTTTTTGAAAAGTTCCTGCGGTATGACTGGCTTGATTATCTTTTCAATGATATCTTCCCTCATTTTTTCGTTGGAGACGTCTTCTGAGTGTTGTGTGGAAATAACCACAGTGTCAATATGGTGAACTTTTCTGTTAACGTATTCCACCGTTACTTGGGACTTGCTGTCTGGTCGTAAATAAGGCATTTCCCCACTTCGCCTCATTTCAGCTAACTTTATGAGGAGCTTGTGGGCGAGTAGAATTGGAAGAGGCATAAGTTCCCTAGTTTCATTGGTTGCGTATCCGAACATTATTCCTTGATCCCCTGCACCTTGATCCTCTGGAAGCTCACGTACAACGCCTTGGGCAATATCCGATGACTGACTATGCATAACATTCATTACGGCGCACGATTTAAAATCGAATCCTAAAGATGAATCATTATAGCCAATGCGCTCAACCACACCCCTTGCAATGGTGTCAATATTTATTCGTACATTAGGACTGCACGAATATTCACCGCCAACTAAAATAAGGCCGGTTGTAACAAATGTTTCGCAAGCTACTCGCGAATTGGGGTCTTGAGAGATTATGCAGTCCAAAACAGCATCGGAAATTTGATCACAGATTTTGTCCGGATGCCCTTCGGAAACAGACTCTGAAGTGAATAGATAATTAATACGTCCCATTTTATCCCCTGATGAGTAGAATGAAAAAAGATTTGAGAATGATATCAAAAACATGAGTCAAAGCAAGTTTAATTGACCAGAAGCAGCCTAAAACTGGTAGAATTGTGGCCCCAAACCTAAGGACATGTAAACCTAATGACTTTTGACAAGTTTAATGAGGAGTGCGCTGTGTTCGCGGTGCATGGTCACCCAGAGGCAGCGAACCTCGCATATTTAGGCTTATACTCATTGCAACACCGTGGGCAGGAGTCTGCGGGGATAGTTTCTTCTGATGGACTAAAGCATCACGTTGAATTGGGCCTCGGCCATGTCTCTGAAATATTTAATGAGACCAGCATAGCAAAACTTCATGGCAACAGCGCTCTTGGGCACAATAGGTATTCTACCCACGGCACATCAAGTATAAAAAACACTCAGCCTCTTGCCATAGAGTATTCCAAAGGACCGTTGTCTCTTGCCCATAATGGTCACATTGTTAATGCAGATGAAATAAGACGGGAACAAGAAAAAGAAGGGTCCATTTTCCAATCGACTTTGGATTCTGAGGTAATCATCCACTTGATTGCTCGTTCAAAAAAACAAAGATTTCAAGACCAAGTTACCGAAGCCCTTTCCAAGGTGGAAGGAGCGTATTCCATTGCACTCATGAATTTACACGAGTTAGTTATTGCTAGGGATGTACATGGTTTTCGGCCTTTTGCAATTGGTAAGCTAGGGAATGCATACGTGTTTGCATCAGAAACCTGCGCCTTTGATCTGATTGGGGCAGAATATATTCGTGATGTTATGCCTGGTGAGGTTATCGTAGTTAATGATGCGGGTTTTAATAGTTATTTCCCTTTTGAAACAACTCAACCCAAACATTGTATTTTCGAATTTATTTATTTTGCTAGACCAGATTCTTATATTTTCGGTGACTGTGTACACACTGTAAGGAAAAAGTTCGGCCATGCATTGGCTATGGAAAAACCAGTAGATGGAGATTTTGTAATCCCAGTACCTGATTCAGGTGTTGTGGCTGCCCTTGGGTATGCAGAGGCATCTGGCATCCCTTTTGAAAAAGGAATCATTAGGAACCATTATGTGGGTAGAACCTTCATAGAACCTACCCAATCTATAAGACACTTTGGGGTAAAGATTAAACTCAACGCTGTCCGGGATGTCATGAAAGGTAAAAGCGTTATCGTTGTGGACGACTCTATTGTTAGAGGCACCACATCTAAGAAAATTATTAAAATGATCCGGGATGCGGGTGCCAAAGAAGTACATATGCGTATATCGTCTCCACCAACAACCCACTCATGTTTCTACGGAATAGACACCCCCACACGCTCTGAGTTAATAGCAGCGACTTATAGTTTAGACCAGATAGCCGATTACCTGGGAGCAGATAGCCTTGCGTATCTTAGTATCAACAGAATGTTAGACGTGTTGGGAGATCGTAAGTCCGATTTCTGCAAGGCATGCTTTGATGGTTCGTATTGTCTTAAGCCAGAGCTACAAGAAACTCAGATCAGCCTCCTTGAAGAAGGGCCTTTTGCGTAAACAGCTTGTCAGTAAAAGTCTTAATCCCATGTTATGCAAGGCGAACTACTGAGTTTGGTCCAGCCTCTATCATCGCTATTGCTGACAGAAGTTTGCTTAGTAGCTGGAAATGCAACAACAAATGTTCCAATAACTATTGGCGAAATTAAAAATGCTACTATTGGCCGATTATCCGACTTACTTCATCAAGTAAAACTGTTTTTTGTTCCCCGTCTTCCATGTTTTTTACAATAGCCATAGAGCTAGATAACTCTTCTAAACCAACAATGACAGCAAATTTTGCCCCAGAGCGGTTTGCCTTTCTCATCTGACTTTTCAGGCTGCCATGTTCGATTCCACGTTCAACGGAAAGCTTTTGTTCACGTAACGTTTTGGTTAGATTAAAGATGGTGTCCTCGCATCTAGACTCCAGGCTTATTAGATAAGCGTCAGGTTTTTTTTCTACAAACTTTGTCTTATCTAGCAGGGTTAAGAGGCGTTCCACGCCCAAGGCAAAACCGATAGCTGGCGTTGATGGACCGCCAAACTGCTCTACAAGTCCATTATATCGACCTCCCCCAGCTATTGCATCTTGAGCTCCTAAACTAGCTGATTTGACTTCAAAGGCGGTATTAGAGTAATAATCTAACCCTCGAACAAGCTTTGGGTCTAGGTTGATAGGGATTTTCGATCCCTCAAGCAACGAAATGGTTTGGGTGAAATGTTGCTCGCACGGAGAACATCGATTGTTGTCTATCGTGGGAGCCTTCTCAGTGGCTTTTTGGCAATTGATTGACTTACAATCCAGAACTCTGAAGGGATTTTTCTCTACTCTTCGATTACAGTCATCACAAAGTTCGTCTATGTGTTTTCTAAGAAAACCTAAAAGCTTTTCACGATATCCAGGCCGGCAATTAGGGCAACCAAGAGAGTTCAACCTTAGTTCCAGTCCTTCGATTCTAAGAGTATAAAAAAAGTCGAACAACATTAAGATAAGTTCAGCGTCTATACTAGGATCATTTGAGCCAAAAACTTCCGCTCCAATCTGGTGAAACTGGCGTTGCCTTCCAGCTTGCGGTCTCTCAGCACGAAACATCGGTCCCATGTAATAAAGCCGGTTTACACTTGGATCATTGAAGAGCTTTTCTTCCACATAAGCCCTCACAACAGGCGCGGTTCCTTCTGGTCGTAAGGTTAGTGAATCGCCGCCTCTGTCCTTTAGTGTGTACATTTCTTTTTCAACGATATCGGAATTTTCCCCTATGGATCGCACGAAAACTTCTGTTTTTTCAAAAGTAGGTATTCTGATTTCACCAAACTGATAGCGCTCAAAAACACTACGAGCAACTTGCTCCAATTGCTGCCAGAAGTAAGCCTCGTCAGGGAGAACATCTTTTACTCCTTTAATTTTTAGCAGTTTATCTGTTTTGGGTCTCATTTTTATTACTTAATTGTAAATAAATAAACTTTGCAGTAATAGAGCGGTCAATGTGATTTAAAAGATTCAAGAAACTTGGGAAGAGTCTCTCCCGATGGCCCGAGAACTGAAGAGTGCACAATATCAGAATCCATTGTTGGTTCAAGGTTAAATTCCAAAATCATTGCATCATTGCTTTTTGCCAAATGTGCCAAACTTGCTGCAGGTTGTACTATGGATGAACTCCCTACCACAAAAAAAATGTCAGCTCGCTTTGCCGCATCAAAAACACACGAAAGAACTATTGTATCGAGTGACTCCCCGAACCAAACTATGTGTGGCCTTACCATTTCACCACAATCTGGGCAATGTGGTGGAATTTCCTTAAGTGGGGTGTCCCGGTTTTCAAAGACGGTTCCTTCTGCTATACACCTGGTTTTCCAAATATTGCCATGCATTTCAACTGGGTTTGTGCTTCCACCAAGCTTATGTAGTCCGTCTACATTCTGGGTGATAAGGGTAAACTGTGGAAACAAGTGCTCCATTTCTGCTATAGCTAGATGACCGGGGTTAGGGTTAAGTGGTGCAATTGTTTCTCGTCTCATGTTGTACCACTCCCAAACAAGAGATGGATCTTTGATAAAAGCATCTAAGGTAGCTAGGTCTTCAGCTTTAAAATTTCGCCATAGCCCCTCGCTACCTCTAAATGTTGGAACTCCAGATTCAGCCGATACGCCAGCCCCAGTTAAAACAACTACCTGGTTTGCAGCCTGCAGTTTGTCAAATATTTCACCTGGAATGTCTGAGAAATTATCCATTTTGCATTTAACAAAGGTTTGTTAGGATCATACTTGTTCAGCGTGATCTCGTCCACCACCATTCGTGTTATAATATAGTATCCATATTTGTTCTCGTCTTCCTAAAGGACAAAGCCGTCACTCACTGATGATTTCCATTGTCTTTGTCGAAGCCCTCTACGGCGCTATATACATCAGGCCAGCTAGATGCAGTTTTTAGCTTTTTAATTAGTTCTATATTCTTACAAGCTCTTACTATATTCGCAAGTAGTTTGAGATGAACTCTTGGTACACGTTCTGAGCCGATTATCATGAACACAATCTCCACTGCATTATTATCAATAGCCTCATACTCAATGCTTTCAGCCACCTGAGCAAAGACAATAATCATCTGTTCTATATTTTCGCCAGATGCGTGTGGTATTGCAATGCCACCACCAATACCAGTAGACGCCAATGCCTCTCGCTCTAAAAGTTTATCAATTAGTATTCTTTTCCTGGCTGGATTTAAGTATTTGGTCTCTACCAGACGATCAACCATGACCTCATAAAGGTTTTCCTTATCCTTTGGTGTTATGCCAAGAAGTATCAACTCCTTGGGAAGGTATTCGGATATCTTCATATACAATGTTTCCTCTTGTGACTTATATTAATCCATTTTCACTGGAAGATATGTTTATGTTTTAGCCTCTTATTTCATTTTATATCGAGCAAACAAACAAGGTTATTGAATAAACAAAGTCTGTTCGTTGTTATTAACAGTTGCATAGCAGTAAGATGTAAAATTAAAAAATGCCTTAAAGGCTACATCGAAACCTACTTCAAATCCAACAACTTTTCAAATTTTATAAACCCCTCCACCTCTGAAGCAGGTGAAAATTGAACCGTTTCCATTGTTTTTGAGCAGTTTAGGGAGAGGTCAGCGGGCCGTGGAGACTCTTCATTCAATTCTTGAATTGTTACTGGTAGGATGTTTCTTTTGTCGATACCAAAGTGGTCTAACATGCGACATACAAATTTATACCTGCTAGACTTTTGGCCCCCTATATGGAAGATACCATTGTGTGACCCGCTCGCCAGCCTATCGCATATTATAGCTACATCCTCCACATAAACAAATGATCGGAATTCATCTGCTAATATTTTATGGGGGCCATGACTTATTTTTTTCATCAGCCTTTCAAAAAAATTTGGGTGCATACCAGAGCCAGTACCATAAACTATGGCTGTTCGTAAGACAGCTGCGGTAGCAAGAGTGTTTAGCACAACACACTCAGCCGTTGCTTTCGTTTTGCCATAAACATTTATGGGTGAAGGAGTTTCATTTTCGTCATAATCTCCTTTATTACCATCAAAAACCATATCTGTAGAAATATGAATCATGCGCACACTATTTAATGCACAAGCCTTGGCTATATTGTGACTCCCAAGTACATTTATGGCTTCAGCTAGACTAGGGTTTTCATAGCACTTTGCAGGATTAGCCAATGCAGCTGAATGAATAACGATATCAGGCGTCAGCTCATCCATGACTTTTTGCACTTTATTAAGATTTGTGATTTCCATTGAAACCAAATCACCATTTGGGTTGTACTGGTGACAAGTGCCAAAAACCGTGTGCTTAGTCCGCAGGTGAGATACTAGGTGCATCCCTATGTTTCCAGCTGCACCGGTAACTAGGATTTTCAAATAATCATTTCAACCATATTGTAATGACCATTTCTAAAAGTAGCATAGGTCTTCGATCTATTTCTACCCTACAATATTTACAACTTACCCAACTTTAGATTTTCCTTTACTTAAAGCCAGGCAAAGGAAACCAAATAGGCTTACAAGCATTACCCAGCCAAATAGCCCATTGGAGCTAGTGTATAGGGAGTTGATCTTCTGATTAATTTTAACCTTACCAATCAGTGTGGTTTCTACAAAAAGTCCACTCTGTCCTGTAATTTTTCCAGTGGAGTCTATAATGGCTGATATTCCAGACTGAGCTGAACGAAGTAGAGGTTTCCTGTTCTCCACAGCACGAAATACTGCCATAGCCATACTTTGGGCAGATGCGGCAGAATCTCCAAACCATGAGTCGTTGGTTATGTTTACTATTATATCTGCTCCAGCAGATGACATGATCCGCGAGTATCTTGGAAAAATCACCTCAAAACAAATCTGAGGGGCCACCATAATATCATCAACCTTGATTGGTTTTATGATCTTGCCTGCTTGTAGATTACCAATGGTTGAAGCCATGCTGTTGACAAAGAATAGTAAACTTTTTAAAGGTACATATTCACCAAATGGAACTAGATGTACTTTGTCGTACTTTGCCAGTTCTCCTTCGCTGGTTAATGTCCAGGCACTATTAAAAATTTCAGGCGATTTTTCCCCATCGATTATCGAAAGACCTCCAAACAGAATGTTAGCCCCAGTTGTTTTTGCAAGGCTAAACATCCTGTTATCAAAGGTAGGGTCTCTTCCGAAATAAAATGGAATGGCAGTTTCTGGCCAGATAATAAGCTTAGCCCCATCGATTGCTGCTTTTATTGTTCTTTGCTCATATATAAAAAATTGTTTTTGTAAATACTTACGGTTCCATTTTTTTCTTTGGTCAATATTCCCTTGTACTAATGCAACATTTATATCCCGTCCTTCCTTGGTCTTTATTTGTTCTATGCGAGCAGATCCGTAAACAAGAGCGGCCAAAATCATTCCAATAGTCAATGCTACCCATTTAGCAGGAAACTTACTCTTTTGCCGTTCACCGGATATCCAGAATAAAATAGAAGCTAAAGAAGCATTTGTAAAAACTATTAAAAAGCATAGCCCTTCCTCACCAGTGATATCCACAAACTGAATCACTTGTAGAACTTGGCTTTGGCTATCTGCAATTCGAGCCCAAGGGAACGCAAAAGGCGGTAACCATGTCCTTAGTTGTTCAATCCCTACCCAAATGAATGGCGCACTGGCCAAGGCCATTTCTCGACTTAGTCGATTTGCAATCCAACAAATTGTATAAGCAAAAATTCCAACAAAGAACGCTATGTATACTATGCCAAGGAAGTTAATGGCAAAAGCTAACATTTGAGAGATGTTTCCATAATCAATCATAGAATTGCTTAACCATGTGAAGGTGGGACCAAACATTCCGATGCCCATTAGGAGCCCCAAGAAAAACCCTTTAGCTGGGTTATTTGTGAGAACGATGAACAAGAATGGTGCCAGAGCAACCCAGGCAAGTGGCCAGTAACCATAACCGGGGTACGCAGTGGCCAGTGAAACCCCGCAAAGCAGGCTAATGGCGTGTTTCCAACTTTCTGAACAACTCAAACTAGGGTGCTACTCAATTATTGCCATGTTTTTTTGAATTATTGTTACGAGCGTATTATAGTTGTCGAAATACTTTAAGAAATATAATAATAATTTGGAGATAGTCGAAAACCGTGGCTGAAACTTTAGGCCAGTTTCTTGTAGAGCGTCGTGAGGAAAAAGGTCTTACCGTAGAGGAAATTGCCAGCATAACTCATTTACGCCCTCGTTTCATAGTCTGCGCTGAAAATGATAAGCTTGATGAGCTTCCTAGCAAACCATTTACAATTGGGCTGCTTCGTGCATATGCCGAGACCGTTGGAATAAGTCCAGTAGTATTGATTGAGCGATACGAAAGTTTGACGGTAAGTAGTATGAAAGCCACACCAAATGAAACTATTATACCGCTACACGACGCCACGACAAAAAAATTCATTTATACTCTTTCGTTTGCAGTAGTAATTGTCCTCATTGCCGTCGGACTTTACATTAGTAAGCCATTTGCCGAAGTGCAAGTTGAATTTACCGAGAAACCATCCTTGCCTATTAAAAAGACTGATACTAATACAAACCTAAAACCTGCGGACTCTGGACAAATAAATGAAAAATCGGTAGCCTTTATTGACTCTGATAAGCTGAATGGAAAATCTGTTTTAAGCACTGAGGTTGCTGTTACAAAAGCAGCTGTTAAACAGCCCACGCTACCAGCTGCGTTGTCAACAAACCACAAGATAAAAATTGTTGCAATAGAAGATACATGGATAAGGGCAATTATAGATGGTCAAACAAACGAAGAGCTTGTCCTTAAACATGGCCAGGCTATTGTTTTAGAAGCTACATTAGGGTTTGTGTTAAGCATTGGGAACGTGGCAGGTACGGAAGTTTATTACAATGAAAAAAGAGTTAAGCTAACTCAGCCGACTTCAAATGTCCTAGTCGATATAAGGTTGCCTGAGTTAGCTCCTAAGTTTGAAAATCCGCAATTAAGCATGAAAGTAAAAGAGAAAAACTAATGATTCAGGATGATTTAAACAGTGAAAACAAATTAAATGAGATTGATGGCGTTGATAACTCAAGAACAGTAAACAGGCGTCCTAGAGCACTTAAGAGAAAAAGCACTAGGTCCACTCAGCTGAAAAGGAAAAAGACCACTAATACAGAGCAGTTTCCTAAGCCTGACAAAGGGGAGGGGTTTACCACTATGCCAGAATCCAAACCGCAAAAAGCGGTTGCCAAAAAGGCTATAAAAAAACCTCCCACAAAACCCATAATTGCAAAATCAGTAAAAAGGAAAAAGAAAGTAACGGGAAAGGTGGCTGACAAAAGAAAGTCAACCAATCTTCCTAAGACCGTTGTGATTGAAAACGAAGAATACGAGATCAAGTCGTTTCCCGATGGAACGCAGGTTAAAGTTAAAACATCCGACCACAAGACCAATAATAAAAATCTATTGTTAAAAGAACAGGTTGACCCAAACGGTGATGGCCCAGGCCCAGCGTTTGAAGTGTACAAGCCTATGCAGCAGCCTTCCAGTGATAAAAGAGTGGATATTAGTTCGATTAGAGGAGAGAACAGGAGAGCTGTTGCATACTTGAAGAAAAGATTGGATGTAATGCCAAAAGTTGCAGTAATTCTTGGATCTGGTCAATCCAGTGTAGCCAATCTTACCAGCGCAGAGGTTATCCCATTTTCGGATATTCCCGGCTTCAAGGTGCCTTCAGTTCCTGGTCACCCAGGGAAGGTTAGGGTCGGTATGGTTGAGGGAGTCCCTACTCTGTTTTGCGAAGGTCGACTACACTACTACGAAACTGGATCCATGTCTGAAGTAACAAAGCCGTTAAGGACATTTTTTTCACTTGGAGTAGAACATGTGGTTCTTACAACTTCTGCTGGTGCAGTAAACTTAGACTACAAAGTGGGCGATGTTATGTTTGTTCGCGACCACATTAACCTTATGGGGGACAATCCAATATTTGGGTTAGACTCAAAAACAAGGTTTACTTCGTTTGTTGATGTTTCCAACGTTTACAGTAGTCGTATAAATGAGATGACAGATAGATTATGCCGTAGAGCTAGAATAAAGTCACACTTAGGAGTTTTAGCTGGCATGCGTGGTCCGGTATATGAGACGCCAGCTGAAATATCATGGCTTAGGAAAATAGGAGTTGACGCAGTTTGCATGTCTTTGATACCTGAAGTTTTGGCGGCTGCACACGTAAACGCACGTGTAACGGCTTTGGCCCTCATTGTTAATTCGGCTAGTGATAGGGGCGATAGCCCTCCTGATCACAGTCGAGTTGTGAAAGCAGGAAATGCTAGCACCACCGGGCTTAAAAGGATTATCCGATCATTATTACCTCTGATTTAACTGTTGAAAAATTGCTTTGTCCTCAAACATGTTTTTGAAAGGTTTGGACCGAATAAAATTTGCAACACACAGCCAAACTATCTTGATAATTTACTCTACACGCTAGGATCATAATGTTAACAAATGAGGTTGACTTTCTAGTAATTGGTTCAGGAATGGCAGGTCTTTCCTGCGCCATCAAACTTGCATCGCATGGATCTGTAGCACTTGTTACCAAGAAAGAACTTGCTGAGTCAAACACGAACTATGCCCAAGGTGGTATTGCAGCCGTACTTGCCGAAGACGACAGTTTTGATGCCCATGCCAAAGATACCAAAAAAGCAGGTGGTGGGCTTTGCCATGATGACGCTGTAAAAATCCTTGTTGAGAATGGACCGCAAATGATTAAAGACCTTATTGGTATGGGAGTTAAATTCAGTTCTAGCAATGATAACCCCGTAAGGTTGGACCTTGGAAGGGAAGGCGGACATACCAGAAGAAGGATTGTGCATGCCAAAGACTTAACTGGTGCAGAAATTGAGAGGGTGCTAGTGAACAGGGCTAAAGAAAGCTCTTCAATTGAAATTTTTGAAAATCATATGGCAGTTGATCTTGTCCATATTGCAAAGTTTCAAAAGAGAGAAGAACCCATTCCTATGGAAGAGAATAGATGTATTGGTGCCTATGTGATGGACCGTGAGAATTCAGAAATATTCCCAATAAAAGCAAAGGCCACAATCCTGGCCACAGGAGGATCTGGTAAAGTTTATCTGTACACATCAAATCCAGACATTGCAAGCGGAGATGGAGTTGCCCTTGCCTACCGACTTGGTGCCAAAATTGCTAATATGGAGTTCATGCAATTTCATCCAACATGCTTGTATCATCCTTTTGCTAAATCATTCCTAATTTCTGAAGCGGTGCGTGGAGAGGGAGCGGAACTAAAACTATCCGACTGCTCTTCTTTCATGCATAGATATCATGACATGGGGTCACTAGCTCCTCGTGATGTTGTAGCGCGGGCAATTGATATGGAAATGAAAAGGCGGGGTGATGACTTCGTTTACCTCGATACTACAATGATTGATCCGATAACATTTACAGAACGATTCCCAAATATTTATAAGGAGTGTTCGCAGTATGGCTATGATCCCACAAAGGTCATGCTACCAGTAGTTCCTGCAGCGCATTACATGTGTGGAGGGGTAGCTGTAGATTGTTCTGCAAAAACATCTATCCCTGGTCTTTTTGCAATAGGTGAGACGGCTCATACCGGGGTTCACGGCGCAAATCGACTAGCAAGCAACTCGTTACTGGAAGCCATAGTGTTTGCAAATTTGGGTTCTGACGCGATTGTAGAATGGAATTGCAACACCATGGCATATCAGGGTGATATTCCCGCATGGGATCACGGCTTGGCTGTTGATCCAGACGAGGAGGTAATTATCACTCACTTATGGGACGAGATAAGGCGCCTCATGTGGAATTATGTTGGAATTGTGAGAACCAATAAAAGGCTAGAGCGAGCCAAGAGACGAATAGAACTTATCAATGATGAAATCAACGAATACTACTGGAATATTGTTATTACTACAGATTTACTTGAGCTTAGAAATCTGGCCATAGTTGCCAAACTAATCATTGATTGCGCTATGAAAAGGAAGGAATCTAGGGGTCTACATTATAATTTGGATTTTCCTCAACGAGATGACAGTGGGTATCTTGGCGACACTATTATAGAAAAGCAAATGCCTCTAGCTTGATATAAAAGAAGGGTTTTTATGCTTGCAGTAATTGACCTAAAAGCAACGGAAGGCTTCTGCTAGCCGACCCAAACAACCTTGGTTTTTAAATCGGTTTGGTCATCAACTATATCCATCCAGCCTTTGCTGGGGTCAACTTTTTCGATAACCATATCTGGTTCGATACCGTAATTGCTTAATGCTGTGCGGCAAACTATTATTTCTGCACCAAGTTTGATAGCCGTATCAAGCCTTCCTTTTACTGATACCTCCGTATCTGGAGTATCTTGGTGAAAAGACTTAGTAAAGAAGTGGCAAGCCTTCTGACTAATAAAAAATTTAACAGGAACATCGGAGGCAAGCAGGTTGGCAGCGTTTAACATCGACGCGCGGAATGTTTCCTCATCTCCAGTTGTAACTATAAACATTACTTGTTCGGCACTATCACTCATATCAATCCAATCCAATCCATAAACGTGTGAGGTTATTATTAATAAGTTTCTCAGTCATTGTCGTCCAACTTGGAAAAACAAGACTGTCCGGATCAAGCGACATATTTTAGTTGTAACACAAAGGTAAGTAAATAGGCATCGTTAAGTCTGTTACATTGAAAAAATGTTAGTCGGGGGAAAAACAGATAATAAGTGGCACTCTTAACTGGCCCTAGGCCTTGTCCAATAAGCTTTTATATGTTATGTTTCAGATAATTAACCTTATTAGTTAAACGAAAGCTTTAAATAAACATGGACAGAGGCTTTTCAGGGGTAAAATTAGCATCAGAAGTTGCTGGAGTTGTGCTAATTGCTGTTGCTTTTCTGTTAGCAATCAGCTTGTACACACATGACCCGCAGGATCCATCTTTTAACAGCTATCTTTCAAAATCATCCGTTGTACAAAACAGTGCCGGTATAGTAGGTGCGTGCGTTTCAGACCTACTGATTCAGTGGGTTGGTGCAATAGGTTGGCTAGTCCCAATTATTGTAGCTTGCCTAGGTGGATTCTGTATTTACAGGCCAGAAACAGGTCGGGTTCTTTCATTTTTAACCGGGATAATTCCCCTAACTATAACCAGTGCTGCTCTAGCAAGCGTTATTTTTAAAAACGATCCTATTTACTCAAAAGTTATGGCAGGAGGTGTTATTGGCTCGATCATAGTCGAAGAATTTATGGTTCGTTGGTTTTCTGTTTATGGTTCCTTTGTTATTTTGATTTCAATCGCTGTTTGTGCGCTGATATTGATAACAGGTGCAACTGTATCCGGAGCGGTTTTGCAAATATGGAAACTCGTATTGCTAACAAGAAAAAAAACCGAGTTGCTGCTCAATTTTGTTTTGAACTCAATTGAGAAAATCCGCAAGATAAAATTCCCCGTTCTGTTAAAAACTAAATTGGTACAAAGCAAACAGGAAAATGAAAAGTGGGTTGAAGAAAACCGATTAGCTCATTCTGGATTTTTGGTAGAAGATAAGGATGACTTGGAGGTACTGGGAAAGGCTGCCCAGCGAAAAGCACCTACCATTTCAGACGCCGATCTTCAAAATCCTTCACATGTACCTCAACTCAAAATTCATGGCTATAGTAAAGAAAAAGAGGAAGAAAACGACAACTTCCAGCAGGAAATTATCAGATTTAAAGAATCAGAAAACTACACATACCCTGATATAAACCTGCTTGACTCTAGCTCAGACCCTATTTCAAAGCAGACTAAAGAGGACTTGATAAAATGCTCAAAGATTTTGGAAAGAAAACTCAAAGATTTTGGAGTTGAAGGTAAAGTAACACAAGTGCTACCGGGTCCTGTTATCACAGTGTATGAGTTTGAGCCCGGTCCAGGCATTAAAGTATCAAAAATTGTTAATCTTTCAGATGATATAGCGATGGTGCTAAGGTCCACTTCAGTTCGCATATTAGCACCTGTACCTGGCAAATCCGTTGTTGGCGTGGAAGTGCCTAACCCATCTAGAGAGATGGTATATTTGAAAGAGTTGCTAAGTTCCAATGAATTTCAACAATCCGCATCCAAGCTAACAATGGCGCTTGGTAAGGATATATCAGGGAATCCCGCCATGTTTGATATGGCCAAGGTTCCCCATTTGCTAATAGCAGGATCGACAGGGGCGGGTAAGAGTGTTGGTATTAACGCCATGATCTGTTCCATTTTGTACAAAGCAACTCCGGCAGAGGTTAAATTTATAATGATTGATCCAAAGATGCTGGAGCTATCCATATATGAAGGCATACCACATCTTATCTCCCCAGTTGTTACCAACCCTAAAAAGGCAGCTAAGGCATTACGATGGGCAGTAGAGGAGATGGAAAGACGTTACACAAAGCTGTCTGAAGTTGGTGTTCGCAATATCAGCGGATATAACATGCTAGTCCAAGAGAAAATAGATGAACTTAAAGCATCTAGCATAGACCCTCATGAAGAAAATGCGAATGATGATTTTGAGCTACCTGAAAAACTGCCATACATTGTTTTGGTTATAGATGAGCTTGCAGACCTTATGCTGGTTGCTGCAAACGAGGTTGAAGACTCGCTAACCCGACTAGCCCAAACAGCCAGGGCGGCTGGTATACACTTAATAGTGGCAACGCAACGACCCAGTGTCGATGTATTGACTGGACTAATTAAAGCAAACTTCCCAGCTAGGATAAGTTATCAAGTGCGTTCGCGAATTGATAGCAGGACAATTCTAGACTCTATGGGTGCAGATAAATTGTTAGGCAATGGCGATATGTTATTTCTACCGCCAGGGGCGTCTACTATGCATAGGGTACATGGCCCGTTTGTGTCAGACAGGGAAATTCACAGGATAGTTGACTTCCTAAAACAACAGCAACAGCCTATATATGACGATCACATTTTGGAGATGTCAAATGAAGAGCCAGAGAATTTTGACGATATTCAAGATGTGGCGGATGATTATTATGACAAGGCGGTAGAGTTTGTAGTTAAAAGTCGACAGGCGTCTATCTCCAGTATTCAGCGGAGATTTCGAATTGGATATAACCGGGCTGCAAGGATAGTTGAGATGATGGAGAAACAAGGGATAGTGGGTCCACCAGATGGTATAAAACCGCGGGAAATCTTAATTCGTGCTCTTGATGATGTCGAATCCATCAATTAGAGGTTTATTGGTTTTGCCTAACCAACTTCCTGTTCAATTTACAGCGAAACAACCACATCCCCATATAGATAAAGATAAAGATAAAGAACAAGTTAAAAAGGGCAAAAATTGGGTCGGTTATTTAGAGGATTTTGATAGATTTAAAGATAATCATGGGCCAGAACAGTAAACTGCTCAGCTTTCTTTCCTAGAGAAAAAACTATTTTTCAAATACTAGGATGACTGGTCGTTAAGCTGTTAGATAACAAAAAACCTGCTTATGACAAGTCTCCGACCAATAAACATTTCCTATGATATATTATACAACTGTATGCAAGGCCAATCTTTAATGCTTTTGCACTGTTAAACACTGTTAGGAAGAAAACAATGTCAAAGGAATTTGATTCAATCCCCGAAAAACTAGCTCAGTTTGCCACATCGCAAAAGTTATTTTTTATCGCTTCTTCTACTGGTAATGGGGATGTAAACATTTCTCCTAAAGGGGTAGTACCAATTGTAGTCATAGATGACAGGACAGTTGCATATGCAGATTATCACGGATCAGGAGATCAAACTTCTGAACACATTATGGGAGGTGGGAAGGCAACCCTCCTCTTCATCTCTTTCGATAAAACACCTCTTATTGTTAGGTTCTTTTGTACAGGAGAAGTGATTTCACCTGGTACAGATGAGTTTGTTGGAATTTCAAACAGGTACTTCTCAAGCTTGGATTCGACGCAGTTACGACAAATCTTTGTTTTTAACGTTTACAAAGTCCAGAGAAGTTGTGGATTTGGAGTTCCGGAAATGGAGTATTTAGGTGATAGGTCAGGCCAAAAATACTATAGGGAGTTGTTAGAATCTGAACCTGATGGAGGTTGGTAACTATCCATTTCTAGACTCTAGTAGTCAGTTTCAATCCGTTTTGTTTTACTGCCGCATCAACGTTTTTTAGGGTTTGTTTTGATCGTGATAGGTTGATAATTCTTCTATATAATACTCACGCTTGCCTTTTGGAGTAATAACAATTGCCTCGTCACTTTCCTGTTTACCAACAAGAGATTTTCCTATTGGAGAGGCAAGAGAGATTTTGCCTAAATCCGGGTTTACTTCCTCGGGGAATACAAAAGTGAATTTAACAACCTCACCTGTGTTGATGTCTTCAAGAGTAACCTTAGATCCAAGGCCAATCCTGTCGACTGGAATGGATCTAATATCTATAGATGATATTTCACTGACGCGTTTTTGAAGCTGCCCTATTCGTAATTCTACAAACGATTTACGCTCTTTGGCGGCATCATACTCCGCGTTTTCTGACAAATCACCAAAATCAGCGGCCCGCTTTAGCTCTTTTGGCAGCTCCACTCGAAGCTCATGGTTTAACTTTTCCAGTTCTTTTTCGAGTTTTTTAACTATGCTAATGTTCATCTTATTGAGATTCCATTTGTTTAGGGAAATATTGCGGACATTACTTTGGCGCAACATCTTGGCAAGTACTACTACTCTTTTTTAGTTCTATCATTATACCAACTAAAAATGCTTTGGGTTAAAACTATCAAATATTTATTAAAATCTTTACCTGCACACACTTGACTTGTCCAACAACCAATTTTATACCGTAGGTGACTGAACTAAAATTTGACCTTGTTCATAACAACCAGTTTGTTATGAAATTAATAATATAAGTAAATTAGAGGAAGTAATGGGAAAGATTATAGGAATAGACCTTGGCACAACCAACTCAGTAGTGGCAGTTATGGAGGGTGGCGAACCCAAGATTATTGTCAACGAAGAAGGCTCCCGTACCACCCCATCTGTTGTGGCTTTCACAAAGGATGGAAAGCAACTTATCGGTCAGGCAGCCAAGAACCAGGCTATTACAAACCCAGAGAACACAGTTTTTTCCATTAAGCGATTTATGGGTCGAAAGTACAGTGAAGTTAGCGAAGAAATGAAGATGGTTCCATACAATGTGGTTGAAAGTACTGATGGAATGGCCATGGTGGAGATTCGTGGTAAGAACTACTCGCCAACAGAAATAGCGGCTATGATTCTACAAAAACTAAAGTCCGCAGCAGAGGCATATCTTGGCGAGAGCATATCCGAAGCGGTTATTACTGTTCCAGCATACTTTAACGATGCCCAGCGGCAGTCTACAAAAGACGCAGGAAAAGTAGCTGGCCTTGAAGTAAAGAGGATAATCAACGAACCGACCGCAGCAGCCTTAGCTTACGGCATGGACAAACAAGCTGACGAGACCATAGCCGTATATGATCTTGGCGGCGGTACTTTTGACATTTCTATTCTCGAAGTTGGTGACAATGTCGTGGAAGTAAAGGCAACAAATGGCGATACACACCTTGGCGGTGATAACTTTGATCAATTTGTCATTAACTGGCTTATTGCCGAATTTAAAAAAGATCAAGGAATAGACCTAAGCAATGATGTTATGGCTTTGCAAAGATTGAAAGAGGCTGCTGAGAAAGCAAAAAAAGAGCTTTCTCACTCACCTGATACTGAAATCAATTTGCCTTTTCTCACAGCGGATGCATCTGGTCCTAAACACATGCAGACTTCGCTGTCTCGTTCGAAATTTGAATCAATGATAGACGACAAAGTAGCCAAAACACTTACACCAGTAAAAAATGCTATGTCCGATGCCGGAGTTTCTCCTGGAGATGTCCACGAAGCAATACTAGTTGGAGGGTCAACTCGAGTACCACTTGTAGAGGAAATGGTTAAGGAGTATTTTCAAAAAGACGTGCATAAAGGAGTTAATCCAGATGAGGTGGTTTCACTAGGAGCAGCAATTCAAGCTGGTGTTCTCGCAGGTGATGTTAAGGATATTTTATTGTTGGATGTAACACCGCTTAGCTTAGGCATAGAAACTTTGGGTGGTGTTATGACAAAATTAATTGAACGTAATGCGACCATCCCTACAAAGAAAAGTGAGGTTTTTTCCACAGCAGCAGAAAATCAGACATCTGTTGAAATCCACGTCCAGCAAGGCGAGAGACAAATGGCCAATGATAATAAAACACTTGGCCGGTTTCATCTTGATGAGATTCCGCCAGCTCCTCGTGGAGTGCCGCAAATTGAAGTTACATTCGACATTGATTCCAATGGAATAGTACATGTTTCTGCAAAAGACAAAGGAACCGGTAAAGAGCAAAAAATCACTATTTCTGGGAGTTCTGGTATATCCGAAGATGAAATTAGCCGTATGGTGAATGAAGCTAAGGAGAATGAGGAGGAAGATAAGAAAGCCAAAGAGTTAGCCGAGGTTAAAAATCAAGCAGATGCTCTGGTTTACCAGACAGAAAAAACTCTTAAAGAGCATGGTGATAAAGTTTCGGAAGAGGACCGTAAAAATATAGAGAACGAGCTAGAAGCAACCAAGAAGGCTATAGAGAACAATGACCCACAAAATATAAGTCAGGCCATTGAAAAGCTTCAAACAGCCAGCCATAAATTGGCTGAAGAGGTTTACAAACAAACTTCACAGCAAGCAACTGGCTCACCAGATGGAGAACCGCAAAACGAAGATTCTGGAGCAGGCCATCAAGCCCACGAATCATCTTCCCCCGATGATGTGGTAGATGCGGAGTTTGTGGATGCGGACAAGGATAAAAAGGAAGAGTAATAATCTAGATTCAAAAAGACAACATTGCAAGTGTCTCTAGATTTATGTTTTGAATTGCATGAATAGCATCGGCCACAGCCATTCTCGAAATTATTATGTTTTAACCTGATAAAGTTGTCTCCTGGTAAAGGTGAATCTCCTTTAACCTAGGAAATAAAGTACTGCTTGGATCATGGCCGAGTTACAGCCTCTACACTACATAAACTAACTATGAAGTTCTCATGGCCATCGGTTGCATCGTCATCCATGTAAACAACACAGTATAGATGATGATGACTGCAAATAGGGGGATAGCCCTAACCATGCTTTCCTTGGAGCCATTGAATAGCTTTGCCGAAGTTTTGTATGAAAGATAGATACTTGATATAAACCCCGTTGTTAGCATCATATACTGAAAGATCAGTTGAAGCCTCATGCCCAGTATCATTTTGATTTTTTCGCCAGCCGTTCCGAAGATGTTCATACCACGGCCAAGTGGATCCGATATGACAGGAACAATCTCCAACCCCTCCATATTGAAATGACCAAAGTTATGAGATAGGTGGTAGAACAGGGCTAGTGGAAGTAGGGCATATGAGAACTGGACAAATATTTGCTTTGTGGAGGCGCCATTTGAATAGGATACTTTATTAACAATACTTGACGCAATTAG
Source organism: Nitrospinaceae bacterium UBA7883 (assembly GCA_002500605.1). Classification (GTDB taxonomy): domain Bacteria; phylum Nitrospinota_A; class UBA7883; order UBA7883; family UBA7883; genus UBA7883. The sequence continues at coordinate 41,181 of DLRR01000019.1, forward strand.
GTGACCAAAGAGAACAGCCACAACAAACCCGACCTCTAGTAAAGTGAAGGTGGACAGGTACAGGCTGTAGTTCGTAAGCATTGTGTCTTGGGCCCAGGTGGTCCAATTGGGTAGCATTGTGAACCCGTGATAAGCTGTGAGGGCCAAAAGCGTTAGGATCAGGATTGATTCGTCGAATCGACCCTTATAACCGTGCGATACATCTGCTAGTAAAGGCCTCAGGTTCAAGGACATGTTGTCAGATGGGCATGTTTTAAAACACTCTGTACACATAATACAGTTTGAGTTATTCGACATACCACCAGGATACTCGTGGGTGGGACAGCCGTACCCCTTTTCGTTTCCGGTAATGCAATCCTTGCTTTTGCAGGCTTGACATACCTCGTTATCCTTCGATCGGATCTCCACGGGGGCTAAATTTGAATACATCCCTACTATTCCCCCAACAAAACAGACATAGCGGCAGAAAGCCTTTTTCTCGAAAACAAGGGCGGTCATAACAGCTAGTACAACCAATGCAAAGGCAAGATAGGCGGTATTAAGTGGGTTGTAAGTTATTAAAAGTCCCAGTTCAAGCCAGGTAACGATGATGAAAAAGGCTGTGGCAAGGTGCCTGTTTTTGAGTAAAGTGGGCCACTTGAAGGCCATGGAGAGCCCCTCTTTTTTTCCCCAGAAAGAAATTCTTTCAGTCCAGTCCGCTACGGCTGACCATGGGCAGATAAGGCACCAACTCGACCCGCTTAGTATGATCAGGAATATTACCCCAATCCACCAGGTGGTCCACACGGCCACAGTGGCAAAATTCGCCCCCGGGTTTTGTGTTCCGTAAATACCGGAGGCGAGGATGACGAAAAGTATTAACACCATAGGTAGCGTGAATACGAACTGGAAGGCTCGGGCTCTAAGCGCCACCTTTACAACCTTGAACTCGGATAGGCTGTATGTAGAATATCTGTTTTTGGCACTGCCCTTGTAGCTATTTTTCATAGGTGTATTAAAACTGCATGTATATATTGGGAAGTGGGTATGAATTGCGATGCATGAAAAGTTTGATTAGTCTGGAAATACTTTTATGGACTTTGGGTTGGAAACGCAAAAGTAAGCACAGATACCACAACCGACGCAATACCCTTCTACTACACTGGGGCCCTTGCTAAAAAATATTGCCTTGTCATGCAGCGGGCACCGGTCGTAGCAGTAGTCACAGTTTTTATCTACCCCCTGATGGGCAAAACATGTGGACTTGTTTATGACTGCGACACCAATTCTGATATCTTTTGTTTTAACAGAAAGCAACGCCCCATCGGGACATGCCTGTGAACAAACCGGCGGGTCGCAGAGGTAGCATGGGACGTCTTCGGGGATTATTACTGGGGTTCCTTGGGCGGGGCCTTTTTCCATTAATTTTTGGATTGCGTTATAGGGGCATGCCTCTATGCACTCATTGCAAAGAGTGCATTTGGTTCTGAAGTCCGACTCGGTTACGGCTCCCGGAGGCCTGATATGTTCCCTTCCTCGAAACTCCTCCGATACCCCCTCTATGGTACCGGCAACAGCACCGATAATTGACTGAAAACTCTCCTTAAGAAAGGTTTTCCTGTCCATGTTGGCTTCTGAATTTTTCATTTTGCTTTCATAAACAGTTTTCGCAGACAAGGTCGTTGCCGTTATCATGCATCTCGGTGAAAAGATGCTCCGAACCGCATTCCGAACATTTCCCCATAATAACCTCTTCTACTGTATCTTTATCCAGGTCCATTTCATTCTCTACGACTTCTTTGTTAGTTTTCATTTAGACTGTTCCTCTCTTCATAGTTTAATTTCTTTAGTTTTATACATACCCTCTGAAACCAAGGCTTGGAGGCGTTTGGGTACTCTGCCAGGAATAGCCCGGTGGTTTCCTTTGCCGTTTGAAGATACTCCTTTTCCCCTGTTGCCGAATGAGCCATCAAAAGGGTATAAGCGGCTATTCCATTCCCCACATACGGTTTATTGGTCGAGACATGATCGCCAGTTCTGTAATATTTTTTTGAAGTGCTTTTTCTCCCGACAAAACCTCCACCAGATGAATCATGTAGGTTAGACTGCATGAACTTTAGGATTCTTTCTGCCTGCTCCAATAGGTTCAAGTCTCCCAGAGTCCTATAGCCTTTCAAAAGGGCCAGCGCAAAAATAGCGTTGTCCACCAGCTGGCCATCGAGCTCTCCCTTTTTGCTCTTATGGTTATAATACGAAAGCATACCTTCGCTGGTGATCATGTTCTTAATAAAAAAATCAAAAACCTTTACCGCGACCTCTTTATACTTTGTATCATTTAATGTCTGCCATGCGTCTAACATAGCAATAAGCATCAAGGCATTGGAGGCTGAATAACCAGTTTTATCTATGCTTGGTGGTGAAACCAGCTTCCTTTCGGATGAATTGAGGTGATAATAAACTCCATCAGCAGCTTGACTTCCGTAGAAATATCCAAGTTTGTCATACAATGTATTCATAGCGTAATCAAGCGCTGCACCTGCCAATTCTTTATACCGCGTGTTGCCTGTTATCTCGTATGCCTTGAGATAAGCCTCAATCAACTCAGCGTTTTCTTGTAGCATCTTTTCAAAATGTGGAAGTGACCAGTCTTTTTGAAGGGAATAACGAAAAAAACCCCCATCCACTGTGTCAAAAAGACCGTAAATCTTATCTTCCCTTTGCAGGAGCCCAATTTTTTTAACCCACCCTTTAGCTTCTCTATCCGAGTGCAATTTAATCAAATAGGATAAGGCCGGTTTTGCATCACTTCTTTCTCCAGCTTTTATCGCTCCTCCGACGTAGTCGAGGCTCTTTGTTGCCATATCGAGCCACTTTTGTTCATTTGTATCTTTGTATAACTCGAGCAAAAAAGATATGCTGCCCCCATGGGCTTTTTTCTCTCGGTCACCAAACCCGCCATATTCTTTATCGTAGTTGTTAGTTACTATGGCCTGCATTAATAAAAGGGCTGTATCTAGGTTGTCATTATCTGTAGGAACAAAGTCTAGTTTATTTGCGACTTGTCCAGCTTCATCAATGGTGGAGGGTTTATATTTAGTTTTCACATACTCCGCAGTTTTCTTGAGATTCTCAAGTAAGGTTTTTTTCTCAATATACCCTGGTCTGGATGCCAGGGGCTCATCTGTGGGTGAGAGGATGACAGTATATGGAAGACCTGTTGGGGAAAAACGTCCGGCTACTATATCCTTTCTCTTGTCGAAATCCACAAAGACGTTTACATAATTATTGTTGAGATAGTAGGCCACATCAGCTGACTCTAATGAGTTTGTCTCATAGACTGTACACCAGAAACACCAGGCGGCTGTAACCAGCATAAAGATAGGCTTGTTATTATTTCTGGCGTATTTGAAGGTTTCTTCTGAGTACTCCATCCATTCAACAAGGGATTTCTCCAAGCTTGATGCTGGCTGCACTATTGTTATAGATATAATAAGAGCAACTCCCACAAAGCTAGCCATGACTTTATTCATAAAGACCCTTTCTTCTCGTGCCTATCGCAGAAATATTTCTTGGCACATGTTTACTCACCAAATGTAAAATTTGTAGCTCGCTGTATCTCTGACATATTTCTCTTTGCCGTGTAAATAAAGCCATGGAATAGCGATAACAAACAACACAATCAATGTATCAACACGTTTTCTTAATAACTGCATTTTTTGATTAGGTCCCTTCAGGGATTAACTTCCAACATTTTTGTCTTTCTTTTTCTGTATTTAGTAGTTTTTTGTTTTCTGTAGAGGAGAAAAAGCGTTGAGCAGATAACAACTGAACTCCCAAGTGCAATAGGCCATATGGAGTTGCCCGGCGTTTTTATTGTTACCGCAAACAGGATCTCCTCTAACTGTCCTTTGGGAAAAAATCCGACCATCACTCTGTAATCACCTTCTCGTTTAAAGTAGTGCCTAAACCGGTAAATAGATTCTTCCGAAGGAGCTTTAAGCGAATATGACACCAACTTGTTGTTCTGATAGTCAGATATGGTCAACAAAATCTTGCCAGTATAACTGCTAGTTCCACTGTCGGTATTATCAGTTTTGCTGATCTCACCTTTATTAAAAGGGTCTTTGAAACTAGCAGTGGAGGTGGAGTACGTTGCGTTCCTGTCCCTGATATGAATGTAAAGCTGGGTATCGTATGGTATAGATGACAAATCCTGACTTATACCCTGGAAAAATATGGTAGTAACGCTCACTATCCAGTCTCCAACATCAGCGCTTTGCTCTGTTAGTGGAACCTGCGGATAATTTTCCGTATAGCCATAATGAGGAATACCTCCCATGTGATGGGCAGAGGCGGGGGTCGATAATATCAGCGCTAGAGCCACCACAACAGCAGCAGTGTACACTGGGCTTTTTCGGTTGAACCCATATGTGTAACTCAACAAGCCTTGGGGGCATACAGTCAGACAATCTCCACAATTGGTACAATCAATACCGGGGGAGCCATTACGCACATCAAGGCCCATGGGGCATAGCCTATCACACTCCCTGCATGATTCCAGACACTTAGCGGAGCCAGGTTTTGTTATATGGACAACGGAGCGAGATCCAATCAAAGAGAGCATGGCCCCGCTGGGGCATAGATACCGACACCACCCCCTTCTCGAAATGAAAAACTCGAAAAGCGCTAGGATTAAAAGAAGGTAGGCGCCAGCCCCAACAGCCTGAAACAGAAACATGTTATGCAATTCCCTTCCCAGAATCACATAGGGTAGGTATGTGCTGAAAAGGGGGATACCCGCTACAACTACAATTATCACTGTCCCCACAAGCACCCAGTGTTTGGTTTTACTTCCTAAATTGATGTTTGGAATGCCAGGAAGTATTCGGGCAAGTCCGCTTCTGGCTCTATCTAGCAATTCTGTTAATGTATTTATAGGACAGACCCAGCCACAGAACGCCCTACCAAGAATCATGGTTAGCGCCACAGGTATTAAAATAGAAGCCAGAAGTGGTCCATGAATTGATTTTGAGGCCAGAACGAAATCGATGGCAGCCAACGGGTCGGATATGTTGAAGCCGAATATTGTGAAGGACCAAAATGAGCCTTTAACCGAGTCTATGAGTGGCACAGGCTCATCGAGCAATCCAAAAGTTCTTTCGTATACGGCGTAAAATTTTCCAACAACTGGACCACCGGACATGTTGGCAATGTGAAACCCTTTGATCCCATATGCTTGACGAAGGGTATTTAGATATGCCAAAAATGGTACAAGGATAACAAATAGCAGGCTTAGAGCCTGGGTTAATCGTCTAGCTATTTGTAACACTTTTTTCGCTCGGATAAATTCTAATTGCCTCTGGGATATGAATACAGGCTCTTTCGCACAAACCGCACCCAACACATTTGTCAGTGTCCACTTCTGGCTGGGCGAACAACTTGAGTTTTAAAGCCTCTTCAGGAAAAGGACAGGCGTCGTAACAAACGCCGCACAACCTTCCATTGTATGAATAGCATACTGAAGGGTCTACTTCTGCTTGGCCCATTTTGACTTTCGACTGGATTGAATCGTAATCGCTGTGAATTTTTTCTAAAGCGTCTGTGGGGCATACTTCGCCACACTTCATACACAGCATGCATGCCTGTTCCCTAGGATTTATATGGGGAGTAAATATCGCTGCCAATCCGTTTTTGAGCCCCATTGGTTTTATAGCCATGTTTGGGCACATAAGGCCGCATTGAAAACATCTGATGCAGCTTCTCAAAAATTCACTCCCCTGCTTGGCTCCAGGAGGACGGACCACAAACTGTGTGGTAGTGCCTATCCCAGATCCAATTCCCGCTCCTGCCAACACGAAGGCTCCTGTACCAACACTTGTTTGTAGAAAACTACGCCGATCAAGTTTCATAAATTCCCATCCCCTAATTTTGGACAGAATTACCAGAAGGTCAGTTTCTTAATTCTGCCCTTAAGGGGACGGGAAGAGGGAAGCATAAGCTAAATGCCCATCCCCTAATTTTGGACAGAATTACCAGAATGTTAATTTTTCAATTCTGGCTTTACAATGCTTGAAATCCACCTGACCTGAAACAGGATCCATGAGCCGAACAGATGTGGCATTCACGTTCCACTTGTTCTTCTTCGGATCGGCGCTGTCGGCCACATTAAGGTTCCAAGGCGAGAACACCTGGCCAGGCAAAACTATATTTCTGGCTGGTTTGACTTTGCTCTTGGTACCTCCCACGCTAGCTCTGCCTTGGTATTCGCCACGCGGAGTAACAACCTTGACCCATTCGCCATCCTTGATGCCCCATCGCTTGGCGTCAACGATATTCATCTCCACATACTGCTCTGGCACAAGTCGCCTTGTTGTGGCACCACGGATGGTTTTGGCTGTATGGAAATGCTCAAAAACAACACCGGTGGCAACCCAAAGCGGAAACTTATCTGCCTTTTTTTGTTCCTTTAAGGATTTGGTCATGAAGTCAAAGTCGGGCAACTCGGGCGGAAGTCCCTTGTCCCTCATTTTCCTTAAGAGGTCCATGTTGTCTTGGGCGTACCAGTCGTCAACCAATCCAACCTTTTTTGTCTCGTTGTATATCTCGTCGGTGTTGGTATAATCCTGCTCACAAGGAATGATTTTGGCCTTTCCGTCCTTATGCCTGAAAAAACCGTAGGGTTTGTCTTTCCATCCTTCCTGGTTCATATACCTTCTGGGAGAACCTCCCTTCTTGGCAATTTTGTAACTTGGCGCAGGCCACTGCATTCCCTTGAGTTGCCTTATTTGATCATAAAGACTAATGCCGTCCTTTTTTTCTACTTCCAGCATGCCGCTTAGATCCGAGTCTGAACCCTTGCTTGCCTTTACTATGGTTCGAAAGACATCCTCCGGATCGTAAAAGCCCTTGTAGGGTCCAGCAGTTTTTTTCTGATATGGCAATACCTTGTCCGGATCCAGACCTAATGCTTTGGCAAACTCTTTACCCTCCTCAATACTGATATCCAGGTCTGGACGTGTATTGGCCGGCTCCTTTACGGCCTTATCGGTAACATATATGCGGCGTTCAGAGTTAATATAGGTTCCACCCTTTTCTCCCACGGTGGCGGCAGGAAAGATCACATCTGAATAAAGAACGTTGGGCGCATGCCTGTATGCTTCCGTGCTGACCGTAAACGTTCTGCTGATGCCAGGCCTGATGAGTGTGTTGGTCTCAGGCGGATCGATATGTGTGGCGTATTTGAAGAATATTGCGTGGATATCTCCTCGCTTGGCCCGTTCAAACATGCCGATACCAGTCCCTACATTTTTCTCCTTGGCTGTTTTGGCTAATCTCTGGTTGGAAATACCCCAAACCTTAGCGATGTGGTTTCTCCACTTAACGTTGTTAATACTCTCGTTAAACGGTAATCGGGAGGTCAACCCACCCATTAACCGTTCTCCCATGGCATTTGGCTGGCCTGTCATGGAGAATGGTCCGCAGCCTTCCTTACCAATGTTGCCCGTGATAAGATGTAAGTCCACAATGCTTTTTGTCCTATTCTGGCCATGCATTGACTGATTCCAACCAATTCCCCAAAAACTAAGGACACCGCCGGATCCACGCTCTCTCCCTTTAATGGTTGCCTCGGCCCAAGATTTTGCGATTGCTTTTACATAGGCTGGTGATAGCCCTGTCCTGTCAACTACCTGTTCCGGACTGTATCGGGCAAGAACCACTTCTTTATATTTGTTGAATCCCACGGTGGCCTTCTTGATGAACTTTTCGTCAATGGCCTGTGGATGATACTTTATCAGGCAGTGTCCAATGGCATTCATTAGTGATATGTCACCATTTGGACGAATTGTGACGTTGTAGCTGTTAGACGAGTTGATCTTGTTGTAACCGTCCATGGTTCCTGTGAACCTGGGATCAACCACCATTGTAGGAATATTTCGTTTTTCCTTGGTGGCCGCCACACGCCAGAAAACAACAGGGTGTGAGCCCCTGGCGTTGTGGCCCCAGTGGGTTATGAAATCAGCTTTCTCAATTTCAGTGTATGACTGGGGTGGCGTGTCGGATCCAAGTGTAGCGAAGTATCCGGTGACTGCCGAGGTCATGCACATCCTGGCATTAGCCTCGATGGAGTTGGACTGGAAAATTCCCTTCATCATCTGGTTTTCCACCCACTGCTCCTCAATAGTGAGCTGACCGGACCCCCAGAGACCAATACTGTTACCACCGTGCTTCTTTATTATAGCCGTTATTTTTTCTTGAACGATATGGCTGCCTTCTTCCCATGTGACCTCCTCAAAATCACTATCCTTAAAGCTCCCCTTGGTTTTGGAAATATAACCGGTCAAAGGATCGCTCATATCCTTTCGAACTAAAACCTTTTCCAACCTGTCCACGTACAGCGGTTCAAAAGCGGTTAGACCTTTGATGCACTGCATGCCAAGGTTGACGGGGGAGTCCTTATCTGGAATACATCCAACTACTTTTCCCTTTTCCACCACAAAAAAAGTGGCGCAACCAACACCGCAATACGGGCATTGGGATGGCACCAATTTCCTTCCCTCATTGGCCAGTGCCTCATTGGACGAAAAATCATATAGCCAACCATCGCGTTTCATGTTGAAACTGCCTAGGGTTGTGGCGATAGATACAGCGGCCCCTTTCACGAAGCTTCTTCTATTTAAACCTCTCCACTTGCTCATACTAAATCACTCCTGAATTCTGTACTTAATAAGTATGCGATTTTCATCTTCAACATTTGCACCCGCCATTCGAATTACCACAGGAACCGCAACTTTTTGCTTTCTAGCCGCGTTAACAACTCCAGTCGCAAGGCGGTCATAACGCAACATGCCTCCGATAACATTGATGAAAATCCCTTTGACATTATGGTCAGCAAGGATAATTCGAAAAGCATTTTCAATCTGCTCTTCACTTACACCTCCACCATCACCTAAAAAATTTGTCGGCCCTCCGCCAGATGACTTGAAAATATCTTTAGTTGCCATTGCTAAGCCGGCACCATTAACCGTACATCCGGTAATACCATCAAGCTTGATATAGTTAAGACCATATCTACTAGCCTCAATCAATCCACTAATTGTTAGGTTTATTCAATCGCAGGCATGCTACGAATATATGCGACTATGTTGTTAATATCCTGCTCCTCGAGCTCGACATGGCCTTGGGACTTCTTCAGATAGGAGGTCATAGGAGTGCCAATCCTTCCATAGATCAATGTGGCCTTAATAAAGCCATCGGTGGATGACTTTTTAAAACCAATGTCGGCAAGCGCTGGAGCTGAAAATCCTGAGAAAGAGGCTGAAATGTGGCCGCCTCCAGTTTCCTGTGGACCACCTTCCCCATTGGGGCCATGGCAGTTGCCACAAGTCACCTTGTACCATTTGGCGCCTTCTTTCACATTGCCCTTTATTTTCCCATCTTCTATTGCTTTACTGGGCTGGATCTGCCATCCCTTGATAAAAGTTGCTACGGCATTAATATCACTTTCGCTAAAATCATCGGCAAATGCAGGCATGCCTCTGGACTCCCGGCCATATCGGATAGTATTTACAATATATGACTTTGGAGCTATTACGAGAAAACTCTGCAGGTTCAGCGGTAGGCCTAACGCATCCTCCCCAACGCCACCCTGACCATTATCCCCATGACATACGGCGCAATTTTCATTGTAAAGATTTAGGCCCCTTGAATATGCATCGTTCCAAGCAAGATCCCGTGCAAAGACTTGGACCTCTCCATGTGCATTAGGGAAAGTGCCAAATAAATAAAGCAAAAACCCTGTTAATGCAACAAGGCCCAATATTTTGTCGGTATTCACGTACTTGTTCTCCTATAAATTTGTTACGTGGTGATTTCCCACGAATAACCGAAACAGTAATGTTACTGGTATGAGTACGCAAACAATGTGCCAACATATTTTCTTCTGTTGTGGATGGAATTATTGGTAATGAACTTACCATACCGGAAAGTATGTATTCGGAGTTTGCTATTAAAAATGCCCAGGCAAATTGGGATTTCTGGCTTTTGGTAATGAACTAACCATGTCTGGTAAAAATGTGCTCGGAGTTTATTATCAACTATAGGCAGGCAATATAATTATGATGGGTTGTTCGGTAACGCTGTGTTGCGACTCATTGCACTGGGCGTTGGGACAAAAATGAAGATTTTTTCTTTTTTTCTTAAAGGATTGGTTTATCCTATTAAATAAAAGCCATGGCTGGGTATGGGGGAAATGAATAGTTCAACAAAAAAAACACCAATCCTTGTTACGGGTGCTACTGGCTACGTTGGAGCACGTCTGATACTGCGTCTACTCGAGGCGGGATACAGAGTCAGGGCAACTAGTCGTTCATTTAAAAAGCTAAAAACAAGACTTTGGGCAAAAGATCCTAATGTTGAACTTGTGGATTGTGACGTGCTCGACTACAACTCATTGTTAGATGCGCTGCAGGGTTGCAAAACCGCTTTCTATCTTGTTCACTCTTTAGACTTGAACGTGGAAGATTTTGCCAAGATAGATAGAATGGCAGCTTGGAACATGCGCCTAGCCTCAGAAGTAGCAAAAATTGATAATATAATTTATCTCGGGGGCTTGGGTGATCAAAACGCTAAACTAAGCAAACATCTCCAATCACGTATTGAAGTGGCCGAGATTATGCGAGGCGGAGTCACACCTGTCACATATCTTCGCGCCCCTATGATTCTTGGGTCTGGTAGCATCTCGTTTGAGATTCTTAGATACCTTACGGATCGTCTACCTGTTATTGTTGCTCCACGCGCACTTAGGACGAAGTCTCAGCCAATAGCCATACGAAATGTATTGTTATACATGATTGGTTGTGTCGAAAACAAAGAGACTATAGGGCGTACAATTGATTTAGTTGGGCCAGAGATCATGAGCTATCTTGATCTAGTGAAGCTTTACGCGGAGGAGGCTGGACTAAAAAAGCGTATAACCATAACACTTCCGTTTTTCACCACAAAAATGGCCTCCTATTTAGTGCATATGGTTACCCCTGTACCTAAACACGTTTCACAGCCTTTATTCGAAGGCATGGGATGTGACTTGGTAACAGAGGACGACCAGGTGAAAGACTTAATACCACAAAAGCTATTCACCCCTCGTGAAGCTATTAGCCTTGCTCTGAAACGAATTGATCAACAAGTTATCAAGTCTAGCTGGATGGATGCCGGTTCAAAAATGGTACCTGAATGGGTGAGATACCACGACGTTCCTTACGCTGGAGGCGACATAAGAGACTGTTGGTATCGTGTCGTAATAAAGGGCTCAGCTAAAGCAGTATGGGACCCTATTAGCCGAATAGGAGGAAATAACGGCTGGTATTTTGGGAATTGGTTGTGGGAACTGAGAGGAATGATAGACCAGTTATTTGGTGGCTATGGAACCAGGAGGGGCAGGGCTCACCCAAGCAAACTAAAGGTTGGTGATGCTTTGGATTGGTGGCGTGTGGTTGATGTGAAAGAAAATGAACGATTGCTGTTAATTGCAGAAATGAAGATACCCGGTGAAGCAACTTTAGAGTTCACCATAACCGAGATGGACGGAGGTCATACAAAACTTGTTGAAATTGCCAGATTTATGCCCAAAGGACTTGCAGGGCTTTTATATTGGTACTCTGTCTACCCATTTCACTATTATATTTTTCGTGGGATGCTGCGTGAGATTGCTAAAAAGGCAAAAGCTGACTTGATTCTTGGCCCCGAAGAAATAAAACCTCCGGAACACAAGTTGATTAGAATGGGGTAATTAGTACCTGTAATGTTCTGGTTTAAATGGGCCATCGGGAGAAACGCTTATATATTCAGCCTGCTCAGGTGAAAGCTTGGTTAGCTTGGCTCCTAGCTTATTTAAATGCAGCCTTGCAACTTCTTCATCTAGTTTTTTGGGAATGGTGTATACACCGATATCATAATTGTTAGTCCAAAGGTCTATCTGTGCCATTGTCTGGTTAGTAAACGAATTTGACATTACAAACGAGGGATGGCCTGTAGCACAACCAAGGTTAACAAGACGTCCTTCTGCTAGCACAAATATGCTGTGTCCGTCATCAAAAGTGTATTTATCAAGTTGTGGTTTTATGTTTACTCTCGTTACACCCTTATACTCGTTTAGAGAGTCTACCTGTATTTCGTTATCAAAGTGGCCAATATTGCAAACAATGGCCTGATCTTTCATCTTTTTCATATGATCTAGGGTTATGACATCCTTGTTGCCTGTGGTGGTCACATAGATGTCGCCAACGGAGAGTGCATCCTCTAATGTCATTACCCTGTAACCCATCATGCACGCTTGAAGGGCGCAAATTGGATCGATTTCAGTGACAATAATGGATGCCCTTAGTCCCTCAAGAGCTTGAGCACAGCCCTTTCCAACATCGCCAAAACCACATACTACGCCGACCTTTCCTGCCACCATAACGTCAGTGGCACGCTTTATGCCATCCACAAGCGATTCACGGCAACCGTAAAGATTGTCAAACTTTGACTTTGTAACCGAGTCATTTACGTTGATTGCTGGAACTAGCAACTTTCCATTTTTCATCATGTTATAAAGTCTATGCACACCAGTTGTTGTTTCTTCGGATACACCTTTGCATTCTTTAACGACCTTATGCCAGTGCTGGTTGTCAGTGGCCAAAGTTTCTTTAAGTAAATTATCAATTATAGCGAGCTCTTTATTGGTAGTTAGTTCGTCAAGCACTGCAGGGTTTTTTTCTGCTTCATAACCTCGGTGGATCATTAAAGTAGCATCTCCTCCGTCATCAACAATTAAGTTAGGGCCCCCACCATCAGGCCATGTCATTGCTTTCAATGTGCACCACCAATATTCTTCTAAAGTCTCACCTTTCCAAGCGTATACAGGAATACCTTTAGCTGCTATATAGGCTGCGGCGTGGTCCTGTGTAGAGAAAATGTTACAGGATGCCCACCGAACATCGGCGCCCAATTCCACTAAAGTATCTATTAAAACAGCGGTTTGGATTGTCATATGAAGGCTACCCATAATACGGGCACCCTTAAGTGGTTTTTTGGGGCCATACTTTTCCTTGGTTGCAATTAGACCTGGCATTTCTTGCTCTGCTATGGCCACTTCCTTTGCGCCCCATTCGGCCAATTTAATATCGGCCACTTTGTAATCAATCTCTGTCTGTGTGGCAACGCTCACTTTAACATCACTCCTAAATATTTATCGAATTTGATCAGTGTCTCAAATTATTGTCGATTTATAACCACCCAACACTGTGGGTGGTATTTCTTAGCCTGCACGATGGTGGTGAAATTACTATAATCACTACATACCAGAATAGTTTAGTATATTTGTATTATTGATAATAAACAATAAATGACATTTCTGATTATATATTAGGCTGGGATTTTGTTGTTGGAATTAAAATAATAATGGGATAGTACAGGCACCCAAATCCATTGCTGCTGATAAAAACTGACACTTCATCATTTATTGGTGATCTGTTTAACTTGACCGTTTTGGGTTGTTTGGCTCATCCAAATTTGTTTTGATAACTGGAGATTATGATTAGTGGATCAAAAATACAAACGGGAGTTGATTCATTTTTATTTCTCTTTTAATGATCCGTACAGTTTTCTGATATTTCCTATGGTAAAAAATCTTTCGCAAAATTATAAAGTGGATATAGAAATGATTTCTGTAACTGCTTACGATAGAGACACTCTTTTCAGCGCAGACGAGACTCTTGCATCTTATTACTTATCTGATGTGTTGAGGTATAGCGGAAAACTAGGCAGGACCCTAAATTTTATGCCGCAATTCCAAGATGCTACAAAAGCAAGTTTAGGCAAGTTTTTAGCTGACAACAAGATGTTGTCCCAAAAATATATTAACCTTGTTTTTGCCGCTAGATGGATAAACGGGAAAGATATTTCCTCTACACAAGACCTTGTGAATGGCTTAAAATTTCTTGAGTTAGGCGAGGAAAGATTGCGTGAAGCATTGGAATCGGCCGAATACCTTCAACAGCAAAAACAGGTTGAAGTTTTAGCTGATAGTAACGGTGTAAGAGGGGTTCCATTTTTTCGTTTTAGAAATGAAGAATTTATGGGGCCAGATAGATTGGAATTTTTAGAAGATGTCCTTAAGTCTGACCCATCACTAGTGATTCACCATGATGCTAGTTACGGTGTTATTAAGCCAGAAGAGTTGGGTAAATATCTCGCCTCTCCTGATTCTATTGTCCTTGATGTGCGCATTCCAAAAAGCTTTGGTGCGGGACACATCCCAGGATCCAACTGCTTGCCGGCCAGGGTTGTTCATAGAAATTTAGATCGATTAGACCGAGAATGGAACTTGGCAATAGTGGATGATGGAGGAGTTGAGGCAACTGATGTAGCTTTTTATTTGGCGAGTAATGGGTTTGGCAAGGTGTCTGTTCTCTCTGGCGGAATAAGTGATTTCAAAGGAGAAATGAGCAAAGGACTGAAGAATTGGCAGGATCGATTGTTAAAAAAGTAATTTATTTTTGTAGGCCTAAGGTTTTAATTTAAGGCACAGACACTGACCCTGCTAACTTAACTGAAAGCAACTTCAAACGGGCTTTGTAAGGAGTAAATCATATTGACAAAGTAATGAAATCTTGTTCGGAACTTATTTTTCTGACACTTGGCTTTTTTTCCTATATGATTATGGATAATTTAAGTTGTGCCGCGTGGTGGGAAAAGAAAGATTTTCTTTTAAAGGGGATTTTGTATTGCCATTTTGACACACAAGTGGCTGAGATGCCTAAAGACCAATTGGCGCCGGATTGTTTTATTGTTTATAGAGGAGATTAAGGAAGAATGGATATTTATGTTGGCAACCTGCCATTTTCAGTTACAGAGGATGACCTTCGCGAGATGTTCGAGGCACATGGCTCAGTTCAATCGGCCAAGCTTATTACCGATCGCGAAACTGGCAGATCCCGCGGTTTTGGTTTTATTACCATGGAGAACGACGAGGCTGACGCAGCCATCAAAGCTCTGAATAAATCGGATTGTGATGGGAGAGTTTTAAAAGTGAACCAGTCAGAACCACGGAAACAATCCAACTCAACGCGAAGACCTCGCTAACCAACTTTAACCTATTGCACAGATTTAAAAAAAAAAGGGGGGGGGTTGTTCCGAGCTGATCAGTCTGAATATCTAGCCTAGTATTTGAAGGCAAACTCGCAAAAACTCTTTTTTCAGCATAGTTGTGGCCTATGAAGAGTGAAGACTTGCCTTTGCGCGCTGATCGACACCTAAGTGACTCTAGCATGGCCTCGACCAAAGGTAAGGACTATGAAACACCTTTATCAAGCCTTAATGCTAACAACGATGGCCCTGATTCTTCCATCGATAGGAATGGGATGTAGCGGGAACTATGGCAAAAAAGAAGAACAGTATCCCAGGATCTACAATGAGACAATCAAAGGGTTGTGGGAGCCAGGAGCGTGGCAGCAACTGGCAGAATTTGCGAACGATGCAGCCGGTGAGAAGAGATTAAAATCTCTAGGTCTTAATACAATTTCAGTAGTGGCTTCATTCTATGCACTTCAGGATGGTCAGTACTCCTTACCTCATAGGGACTCAATAGAGCGCGAAATTGAACGGTATAAAAAACTTGGGTTTGCCGTTTTTTTAAGTGGGAACTCTAAAAGTTACTCGAATGGCAGCCAGCAGCAAGTCGACCCAGAGAAAGTTTTGGAAAACTATTTACTTTCATGCAAGAAGGCTGCAATTGAGCTTGCAGAGATCGGAGAGCAATACAATGTTGAATACTATTCCCCCAGTAATGAGCTTGAAGGCACATTAGATAATGAAGCTTTCCCAAGTTACCTTCAAAGCCAAAACTTCAACCCACCAGAGACGCCATTTGATGCACCTGATGAAGGAACGAATAACAGAGTAAAGGTTGCCTCGGAATGGATGAGAAACATTTTACCTTCCTTGGAAAATGTTTTCTCTGGCAAAATAATTGCCAAAGTTGGTGGATCGCACCCTGATTATAATGTTGAAGGGTACGATTACCTAGCCTTTACAATCGATAGCCATTATTTAAATAAGCCTGATTTCAGGCGACTAATTAATAAGCAATACATTGAAATTGCTCAATCGGCCACAAATAGTGGAGTTTCTTGGATGGTTGGTGAGGCATATTTTCATCATGGTGAGCCTGGAATGGATATGGATACAGAGACAAAAGAGTTTCTCAAAGATATGCAGCAACACTACTTCGATATATCGCTTGATGAATATATATTGTTTGACCAAGTACCAAAACCATTAGGATATATTTTTATTGGATACTTCATGGAAGGTATTGAGATAAAAGACTCGGTTTCTGAGGCTGTAATCGGAAATTACTTCGAACTAATGCACTAATACATAATTACCAAATGAAGGTGCGAATTACTATCCTATTTAAGTGTTATTATTGACTAACCAAGATGAGCCTAGAAAGGGCTGACACGAGGATCGATATGAAAGATGAGTTTGCAGACCATAAACATCCTTTGATAAGTGTAGGAGTGATAAATTACAACGGAGGTGAGACCCTTGCTAATACGGTAAGAAGTATTCTAAGCAGTAATTATCCGGAAGAACTGGAAGTTCTAGTGGTAGATGATGGTTCAAAGGACAATAGCCTTGAGCTGTTGATGGCGGAATTTCCTCAAGTGGTGGTCCATAGACAGCCGAAAAATATGGGACCAAACGCCGCACGAAATGTGGTGTTAAATAAATCATCTCACGATATTATCCTTGTTACAGACAACGATGTGGAGTTTGCGCCGAACTGCCTATCTCTGTTGGCGGAAGAAATAGTTTCTAATCCAATGTGTGCCGTTACCACTCCAATGATTCTTGACTTTTACAAACGTGATCAGGTGTACTCAAATGGTGCAGAGTTGCACTTTGTTTGCTTCGGTGTTTTGCAGCGTCACCATACATTACCCCCGAACGCAGATTTTCGACCCCGTCCGACAGTCTGTGGGTCTGGTGGAATAATGCTGGTGAAGAAACAGGCGGCATTGGCAATTGGAGGGTTTGATGAAAACTTTACTTTTGGTTATGACGATGGCGAGTTTACTTATAGGATCACCCTTGCAGGATATGATGTAATTCAGGTTCCTTCATCTAGGATATACCATATAGAAAAAGATAGTCGTGATCCAAAAAAACTAAGGTTTCAGGTTAGTGGCAGATGGAACTTAATCTTGAAAACATATGCATTACGCTCCCTGGTTTTTCTTACACCAGCCTTGTTGCTGTTTGAAATATCACAAGTAGTTTTCTTATTATTGAAGCGGTCCTTTGGCGAATGGACTTCTGGGTGGAAGCTAGTGCTTGGAAATTGGAATGGATTGATGACTAAACGTAGAAAAACAATGCTCCAAAAAAAAAGAGCAGACAAAGATACTTTGTGTGCAGGAGAGATATTTATTTTTCCCTCCAGGACTAACGGAAAAATGTTGCTAAAAATAAAAAAAGTGATTGAGATTTTTCTCAATTGTTACTGGACACTGGTTAGGCCACTATTAAGGAAGTAATCTTCACTAGATAAGTGTTGGTACGATGGGAACTTTTTTGATCCCATGCTTGTCATACATAATATAAATTTCCATTGATTTATGTGCGGACCTAGAGAAAAGAGAGTTTTTAATGTTAAAGCTAAATTGGGAAAACATCATTACAAGTAGTTACACTTTAACAACATCGGTATTTCTTGTCTTAGCATCGACATTGGTTAGTTGTGGCGGCGTTAGCATTTCAGATTTAAATAAATCTAGCTTCTTTCCTGACTCAGGGATCAGGGTGGATAATGCATCTAATCCACATGCAAGTGTTAATGCCAATGGGGTAATATTCCTAGTTTACGAAGACAGAAGGTGGGAAGGCCCAGGGCAACAACTGATGACATCATCAGTTGACGGACTCAACTTTGGCGAAGGGCAGAATACGATCGACACTTCTAATGACCCACGTAGAGTTTTGATGCCTGATGGTTTTACTTGGCGATACTATGAGTACAACATGTCCGCCCAAGAAATGAACAGCAGAAGTTCGACAGATGGCGTTAACTTCACAAAAGACCCGGGTACGCGTTATACCCCCAATTCAGAAGACAATGGAACTATTGGCGTGTACGACATTTACAGTGGTCTTAACAACGAAGTTGTCATGCTTTACATTGGTGACATGGGGGGAACCAACAACGTTCGAATGGCACTTTCTCTAAACAATGGACTAGATTTTTCGTTCCATGACGACAATGTGCTCGGTGATAAATATGCCGGTGGGGGAGGAAATACCTATGTTGACCCAAGGAGTATACTTTTGCAAGATGGGAGTCGAAGGCTTTTTACAATGACTCAAGGCCAAGGTCCTGTTAAACCTCCAGCTCAGGCAGCAGGAATAATCAATAGTTTTGTTTCGACAGAGCACAAAACTTATAAACTAGAATCCGGGGACCGGCTAAAGTGGAGTGATTTCACGGAGTTTTCCGTTCTTTCTCTGAACGATCCCGTGGTAATCCAATTACCGGAAGGTGGACACCGAATGTATGTGGCTGCAATGATAGAAGAGTTGGGCGAAAACAAATGGGCTATTGTGAGTGCCACGGCAAAATAGTAATTTTTACTGCTCAACCATTATTGTTTTCTTTAATTGCACAAAACATATTTTGATTCCATGCAGACAATTGTTAGCTTTCCCGCCTTCTCAATTGCTGACCTCGTCATTCGTTTTGCAATAAGCTCCCTATTTTCTGTGGCGGTTTTGTTCCCATTGATAATGGCGATATTCCACCACATATAGGCAATTATATTATTTTGATCAACACCTCTGCCATAATCGTACATCCAACCAAGCTTGTACTGTGCATCGGCATCCCCCTGATTTGCTGCTTGAGTAAACCATTTGGCCGCTACTGAATAATTCTGTCTGACCCCTTTACCGTTGAAGTACATAGTGCCAAGATTATACTGGGCCCTTGCAATACCCTGGTCCGCTGCTTGAATGGACCATTTGGCCGCTACTGAATAGTTCTGTCTGACCCCTTTACCACTTGCATACATCCAACCAAGGTTGTACTGTGCGTCCGGATTACCTTGTTCAGCTGCCAAGCTAAACCATTTGGCAGCTACTGTATAATCTTGTTTGACCCCTTTACCATTGATATACATCCAGCCAAAGTTGTACTGTGCGTCCGAATTACCTTGTTCAGCCGCCAGGCTAAACCATTTGGCAGCTTTTATGTAGTCCTGGGCTACTCCATTTCCTAACTTATGCATTAAACCAAGCTTGGTCTGTGCGTCTGCTTGTCCCATAAAAGCTTTCGCGTAAACTTGGTAATAAGTGCTTTCGTCCGCATTTACAGATGACGATAGAACCATAAATGATAGGAAAAGAGTTGGTAAAATAAGCTTCTGAATATTCCACCTACAGAAAATATTATAAGCAGTCACTTCTCGGGCAATCTCAAAATTTTCTCTATTTTAACTTTAGTTGCCATCTAAATGGGTAAATATTTCTACAGGTTCGTTATTCATTAATGCACGTGGAACTTAGCATTTTTTAGTGGAGCCGGCGGTCGGGATTGAACCGACGGCCTGCTGATTACGAGTCAGCTGCTCTACCACTGAGCTACGCCGGCGCGAAAGATTAATAAGATAAAACAGGACACAAATATTGAAAAGCTTTTTTATAAATTTATCCACACCATTTATAACTAACTTTGTTATCATTTTAAAAACTATTAGAAGAAAACCATTGGCTATAATCACTTTTTATGGTGCAACGTAATTACTGCACAGGCATTTAGTGTAACCTTTTCGTAGCATAAAAGTATAACCTATTGAAAACTTATAGGGTATATACAATTTGCTATGGTTTAGGAGATGCAGTAGGTAATTAGTGCCCCATTTGCCCAACTAGAGAAGAGCATACTGGTTATATATATCATTGATTAATAAGACTTTTTGTTTTGTGCTGAGTGGCATGGTTTCTGCACTATATGACAGCAAGAAGAGTCGAACTGCCTTTACTCCTCATCGGCGGTTTGTCGGAAAGCGCGTGACAGCGCATTTATAGACTTGGCAGAACTAGATCTGGAAAACTAGATAGATGTGCTTGGCGGTCCTGTGATGCTCTTCTCGGGACCGCTTTTTTTTGTTACTATTGCAAACTACACTTGTCATGTAAAATCAGTGTTTTTATCATAACAATAATTGGGTGGAGAGGGTAATGCGCTGTGATATCATTACCGAGTTGTAAATAATAGGATCTTTTAGTTGTGCCAGTTCGACACATAGAGACGCCGGAACTTGATGTTTTTAATGATGCAAAAACCGAGGCTGATGCCAGGTTGGCTCCTCTCTTTTGGGTTGTCATGCATAACGATCCAGTAACTACTATGGATTTTGTTGTGATGATCCTTATGAAAGTTTTTGCCATTGATTACGAAAAATCGGTACAAATGATGTTCAACATTCATAACTCTGGCTTGGACTACATAGATCTAATGCCTTTTGAAAGGGCCGAGTTTAAAGTAGAGCAGGTACATAAGGTTGCAAGGGCACAGAGCTATCCATTGACCTGCACAATTGAGCCTGGTGAATAGCAGACATTCTGGTAGCATTCGGGCATAGCAAGTTTTGGGTTAATCTGATTTGAGGAGTTGTTATTATGCTAGAGTCGTTATGGGAAAATCCAGGATGCGTTGATGGGTTGTGTCGTGAGGTATTCATTGGGCTGCCTAAATTTATACACACTGGCTTTTATATCGGTGCCGGAATGATGATGGCCGTTTTTATAATGGCCAGCTATATGAAAATCCAGGTGTGGCTTTCTGGTAGTGATGAAGAAGATTCTCCTGATCTGAAAGGTGTAACCCCACTGGGAGTTATCATTCAATCGCTCACTACGCTTATTTCATTTGAGTGCTTGTTTGCATATCGCGTAAAAGCTAGGAATGTCGTTCGCCAATGGTTTCTCATTTTCACAATGTGGTCATTCTATTTGCTGTTGATTGGTACTGCCTTAGTTGCTTTTGATTATGACTTCATGCATGGGGCAATTTTGCAAGGTACAGTTTGGCAAATATTTTCATGGGTTATGGATATGTCGGGTCTGTTCCTTTTAGCGGGTGTAATGTTTTTTTTGTTGCGTCGTTACGTTTTCACTCCTGATAGAATTGTTGGGAACTTTGAAGACGCAATGATCATGATTCTTTTAGCCTTAGTAGTGCTTTCTGCCTTTGTGCTTGAGGGGACAAGGTTAGCCGTTCAAGATTTCCCAAACCATTGGTCACCGGTGGGCGATTTTTTCGGTATTGTGATTAATGCAGTTTTCTTTGAATCAAAATCGTTTTTACGCTTGTTCTATATAGTGGCTTGGACTGTGCACATAGTTTTCTCTTTTGCATTCATATTATATATTCCTTTCTCAAAACAGTTTCACATGTTTGCTACTCAGATCACCACTGCTAATGTTGCGAACCGAGTGAAATATCGCGATGGTTTAATGCATAGGGATTAGATATCATCACTGTTATTAAGAGCTCGGCCTGGTTTTTCAGGCCGAGTTTTTTTGTACCCATTTAACCCTTCGTTGACTCAATATATTACTTCCCTAACAATTTACGTGTTATTGACATAACCATTTGAGACTGTTAAATTGACTAGAGTTTAGCCACTGCTTAGGTTGGAACTTTCGTGGTAATGCTAACTAAATATTCATATTGTAGTAATACGCGAGATGGTGAGTTATGGAATTTATTATTGGTCGTGACGAATTATTAAAGGCCGTACAGCGGGCACAAGGTGTTGTGGCCGCAAAGGGTCCAATGCCAATTCTTGCCAATGTTCTTATTGAGGCAGAGGATGACGGAATCAAAATGTTTGCTACCAACCTTGATATTGGCCTTAAAGGCACTTATAAAGCCAATGTGTCATCAAAAGGCCAAGTTTCTGTTCAAGCAAAAAAACTACATGACATTGTCAAAGAATTACCGCCTGATGATGTATTTGTTAAGCTAGATGATGATGGTCGTTGCAGGCTGAACTGCGGTAAATCGAGGTTTAACCTAGCCACAATAAACACCGACGACTTCCCATCTTTTCCAAGGTTCGATGAATCAAAATTTGTAAACTTAGACAGAAATATGATTGGCGAGATGATTCGAAAGACCAGTTATGCTATCAGCCAGGATGAGACTCGTCTTACCTTGAATGGTGCATCCCTTGAGGTTAGTAAGTCATCTGTTAGGATGGTGGCTACCGATGGTCACCGCTTAGCTTTTATCGAGAGAGAGGGAGTCGTTGGTATTGATACGCCTTGTAAAATGATTGTTGTAAAAAAGGCAATAAACGAACTTTCCAAACTCATTTCTGAATCCGAGGGGCCGCTGAGGTTCGTTCAACATGATAACCATCTTATTTTAGACATTGATTCACTGTATATGAGTGTGAGGCTAATCGAAGGAGCTTATCCAAACTATGAGCAAGTAATTCCAAAAGGGTCCGAGAGCACTGCTGTTATAAGCACAGCGGAACTTGTTCAAGGTCTACGCAGAGTTGTTACTTTGGCAGATGAAAAGTCACACATGATTAGATTTTCATTTACTTCGGGTAAACTGGAAATGGTGAGTGAAGGTGGAGATGTAGGCGAGGCCAGAGATGAAGTGCCGATTGATTTTGATGGAGCAGACATTACTATAGGCCTAAATGGGAACTATGTAATAGATCTCCTCGGTATAATAAATAATGAAAAAGTTGAGATCAGAATGAAAGATCAGTTAAGCCCGGTTGTGGCCAAATCGCCGGACGATGAAGGCCTCTTATGTCTAGTCATGCCGATGCGCCTATGACCATTACAAGTCAATAGCTATATCTTTTAACTTTATTTTGGTAGAATTAGACTATGCCTATCTATGAATATCAGTGCAGAGAGTGCGGACATAGGTTCGAGGCACTTGCTGCCTTAAGCACAGCTCACGAAAATAGAGGCTGCCCAGAGTGTGGCAAAATTCGTGGTGAACGTATTTTATCTACGGTATGTGTTGGCTCATCTGCTGGCGCACCTACACCTTCTGTAGGCGGTGCTGGAGGATGTGGCTCCGGAGGTTTTGGCTGAGCCCGCTAAAACTCTGCCCGTAGGGCGGATGTAAATTAGATTTGTTTAACTTTGCGGTGCTTTTGCAGGTTTTCCTATTCGCTGGTCATGGCGTATTAAAGATTATGAATTAAAGCAGCTGGGTTTTTTGCGCGAAGGCCGTAGTATGGTGGCATGGAAATGGAAAAAATCGCTGTTTATTATGATGATATTTTTCTAGCGCATGATACCGGCATACATCCAGAAAATAAAGAACGTCTGCAATCGATCACAACAAGACTAAAATCATCAGATATTGCTGATTGGCTAGACTGGATTGTGCCACCTGTTGCCACAGTTGATCAGTTAAATCTTATACATGATATGGCGTACATAGAACATGTTAAGAAAAGTTGCACTTCAGGGGGTGCTTTAGATGTTGACACTGTCATCAGTCATGACTCTTGGTCAGCCGCACTGCATGCTGCAGGTGCTGCTGTTTCAGCAGTTCACACTGTACTGTCGGGACAATACCCTGCGGCTTACTGCGCTATAAGGCCACCTGGGCACCATGCCGAGCGGCACAAATCTATGGGGTTTTGTCTATTTAATAATGTAGCGATAGCTGCCAGGCATTCTGTTCAAAACTTGGGACTTGGCAAGGTCGCCATAATTGATTTTGACGTCCACCATGGAAATGGTACACAGAACGCTTTTTATAGTGATCCATCTGTATTTGTTATTTCGTTGCATCAAAGGAATCACTATCCCGGCACAGGATTGGAGCGCGAGAGTGGAGAAGGAAATGGAGAAGGAACCACTCTTAATTGCTTAATGGACAGCGGTTCTGGCAACTTGGAATATTTGGAAGTATTCGACACAAAAATAATACCAACTCTGAAAAAATTTTCACCTGAGCTTGTACTGATATCTGCTGGTTTTGATGGGCATAGAGATGATCCGCTCGGTGGGATAGATCTGACTGAAACCGGATACAGTGAAATAACTAGGCGAATTAAACTCCTAGCAGGCGATTTTGGGCATGGTAGGGTAGTATCCTTGTTGGAAGGCGGCTACAACCCACAAGCGCTGGCCAAATCAGTTGAAGCTCATTTAAAAGCATTGATTGAATAAGTGACAGCTTAAACCTTGTGGATTACTGCTTTAAAACTTTAGAACGACCGAGGTTGCCCTCGGCCTTCCAAAGTTATCTGATCACTATAGTAATTTTTTATTTATCAAAGGTTTGAAGAGACAAAATCCCAATTGACTAGATTCCAGAACGCCTCTAGGTATTTTGGACGGGCGTTTCGGTAATCTATATAATATGCATGCTCCCATACATCACACGTTAGAAGGGGAGTTTGTCCATTTGTCATTGGGTTGCCAGCATTGCTAGTGCTTTCCAGTCCAACGGTTCCATCGGAGTTTTTAACAAGCCAGCCCCAGCCTGAGCCGAATGTGGTTATTGACTTTTGTGAGAACTTTTCTTTAAATGTGTCAAATGACCCGAAAGCGCCACTTATAGCTTCTGCAACTGCCCCAGATGGCTCACCTCCACCACTTGGACTTAGGCAGTTCCAGTAAAACGTATGGTTCCAAACTTGGGCTGCGTTATTAAAAAGCCCTCCAGCAGGTGCCATTTTTATAATATCCTCTAGCGATTTTTCAGCATATTCAGTATTTTCAATCAATTTGTTAAGGTTCAGAACGTATGTGTTGTGGTGCTTTCCATGATGAAACTCTAAGGTTTCAGCAGAGATATGGGGTTCCAACGCATTTTTTTCGTAAGGTAATTCGGGAAGTGAGTGTGTCATATTTTCCAACCTCTTGAGAAGATCTAGAAAAATTGGCTATCAGCCCAAGCAAATCATCCTGCCTGACCGACAAATCAAGTCGACCACAATCTGGTCTTACAAGGTGAAGCCAATAACTAAGTGTTAATAAACAGTATCATATTAACTAGTTTAGAACAAGTCAAAACTAGCCTTTGTTCTCTTGATTAAGGAAACTTGCAAATTTTAGACAGAGAATGTAGAGTAGGACAGGTTTAATCTGCACAATGCTGTTGAATTATATAGGATTTTATAGGGAGGTGTGACCTGTTATGGAACTTTGCGAACGATCTACATTTGAGTTGGCTTGCCTTCTCAGGGAGCATGGAATTACTGCTACTCTACAAAGAGTCGAGATTGGACGTATCCTGTTTCGCGATCTGAGCCACCTTTCTGCTGAGCAGATCCGCCTTGCAGTGAATGTTGACGCCAAGAGCATAGTGTCTAAGGCAACCGTTTACAACACGCTTAAGCTTTTTGTTCGCAAAGGGCTTGTAAAAGAGGTAATCGTAGACCCAACCAAGATATTCTACGAGCCAAAGACAACAAGCCATCACCACTGTTACAATGTAGACACAGGTGAACTTATAGACTTTCAAATGGATCGGCCAATTCCTTTGGACCAAATAACAACCCCAGACGGAACATCAGCAATTGGAGTTGATATAACCGTTCGTGTAAAGAAAGCTATTTGATAAGTTAAACTGAAAAGAGCTTACTGACAGTGCAATTAATCTTGTTTGGGCGTTTTAAGTGATTTTTGAGTTTTCTGTAAATAGCAAAAAAAAAACACAGCTTATTGATATCACTCCTGATGTCGGACGTGCAGTGTCCGAGTCTGGTCTAAGTGATGGTCTAGTCACTGTGTATACCCCCCATACAACAGCAGGCGTAACAATAAATGAAAATGCTGATCCTTCAGTTCAAGTTGATTTAGCTTATGCTATGGATAAGTTAGTTCCTTGGAACGACAAATCATATAGCCATTTAGAAGGTAACTCTGCCGCACACATTAAATCATCACTGGTTGGGTGTTCAGAAAGTCTCATCGTAAAAAATGGGATTCTTCTGTTAGGAACATGGCAGGGGATCTTTTTCTGTGAGTTCGATGGCCCTCGAGCCAGATTGTTCTACGTAAAAGCAATCTAACAGTTGAATGAACAATATATTGAAATTTTATAGAAGATGGTGAATGTTATATTGGCATCATCTAGAAGACCAGACTAAATACACCTATATTGTGAGTGAAAAAAATAAGTAATATTACAGTAGAGTTTAGCTTAGTAGGTGTACTCACTTTTTAGTGGCCATCAAAAATAACTTCTGAGCTCAAAACCTGCAGTTGCCGGGTAGAGCCCAAACTCGCTCTTTACATCAAGGCCATTTGACTCTGTGCCAAAGGGAATAGAAACAAGCAATGAAATTTCGGTTTCGTTATTAACAGAATAAATTCCGTTGGCTGAAACTTGCCAGGAATTGTCACCTAGATTGACAATGGCTACTATATCCCCAGATAACAGCGGTGAAAACTCATAGCTGGTGCCAATGGCAAGGTAGCTTTTGCCGGGATAAGGCAGTATTGTTGTGCTCTCTTGTAAAACTTTTAAATACTCCGAAGGCTTATCAGTCCCTATTCCATTGTGAAACCAAGCGATCTTTGGGTTGAGCGAATTTGCATATCGATGATCAAATTCTATAGTAAACAAAGGATTCCAACCTAAACGATCGCTTAGAACTGACTGATGACCCTCTGCTCGAATTCCGATCCAATTAAACAACTCACCCTGTAGTGACATGCCAAGCATGTTCTGTCCAAATACTTTTCCAGCTAGCACCGCTATTTCAAAGTTGGTCAATACAGATAATATACGCACCAGATAAGAGTTTTGATCATTGTCCATGGCTGTGGAATTTCTATTGTTAGACTCTGAGTCGACTTTATACCCTAAAACCGCCAGTAATGTCAGCTGTGTTAGATTACCTAACTTTGTTTCTACACGAGCCGCATCCACACCGGATTTATATATCCGATAAAAGTTTTGCGCTGAAAAAGGGTAAAAAAAATCGTTTGGGGTGAAGTAGAAAGTGGTGGCCAAGCTTACGGCCTGTCTGCCCAGTGTAATTTCAGCATAATCTGAGTATAACGAGACGTTTATTCTATCAACTACAATTCTACCGTCAGCATTTTGATTGTCTATATACTGATTTTCAAATACTTGGGATCGCTTTTTCTCCGTAGTGGTGAAGGATGGGTAGCCTTTGCTTTCGAGAGATGAATAAGTAATTTGGTTGTATACATTTAATTCAAAAGCAAACCAGTCATCATTTGAAATGTCTAATAAAAACCTTCCAGTTAGCCCACCTGTTGAGTCCATTTCGTTTTGGTAGAAAAAACTGTTGGCTGGATTGTTGGCTATAATTCCTAAAAGGCGTGCATTGCCACGGAATTCGGTAGCCCAATCGCCAGTCTGCCTTTGGTAAAAAGAACTAGCGGGGGTTGCAGTTATTATTGCAGGTAGGATGATGCAGGATATGACGAATACGGTTTTGGAAAGTTTGCACATTAGGGTTCTTCGTCTGCTGAAACTATACCATCGCGCATGGTTATAAGTCGTTTAGCCCGTTCCATTACACGGTTATCATGAGTGGAAAACAAAAAAGTTATCTGTTTTTCTTTGTTGAGTAGTTGCATTAGGTCAAGCAAGGAATCAGCAGTTCCGGAGTCTATGTTTGCCGTTGGCTCATCAGCTAAAACAATCGCAGGTTCCGGAACTATAGCACGGGCTATAGCAACACGTTGTTGTTGTCCCCCAGATAGTTCGTCAGGCTTACGGTGCTCCATTCCGGAAAGTCCAACATCGTGCAGTACTCCCATAACTCTTCTGCGCCTTTGCGCTTCTGGTATGCCCTGAAGCGCAAGCACAAATTCAGCATTTTCAAATGCTGTTAGAACCGGGATAAGATTGTATGCTTGGAATACAAATCCAATACGGTTTCGCCTTAAAATGGAAAGTTCGGTTTTGGTCAATTCAGAAAGATCAATTCCTTCAATGGTGACTGACCCACTAGTGGGAGTGTCTAAAGCTCCTACTAGATTTAGTAAAGTGGTTTTTCCACTACCAGATGGCCCAGAAATTGCGGAGAACTCACCTTTTTTAATTTTAAGCGTTACTCTGTCGAGAGCTTTTACCTCGATTTTCCCTTGTTTGTAGATTTTGCTTACAGTTGACAAGGAGACAATTGAGTAAGGGCTTGCTGTTTTATTCATTAAAATGCTATCTGTAAAAACTATTTAACTTTGCTACACTACTGATCCATTACATCTCGCTTAGGTTTACGTTTGAAAACAACATTTGGGCAATGAGCCCAGCCGTTGGAGGTACCAACAGTGTGCAGATGTACCTTACAGCAAAGAGTTTCCAACCTAACATGCCTATTTCGAGAGGTGCCCGGAACAAAGCTAGGGTTAACCAGCCGCTAAGGTATGCTACCAGCGGACCAACAGAAGCTCCAGCTTTCATAAGCGTCAACGCAATAGGAAAACATACGAATGGTCCGCCTGGAGTTAGTGCCCCTGCTATTGATCCTACAAACAGTCCACGCATCTGTGAACCTTGTCCCATCCATTCGACCACCATCTGTTTAGGAATTAGCAGTTGAGCCATACTGGAAATAATAAATGCAAAAAAAATAAGAGGCATTATATACAGTGCTAAAGACGCACCACTTTTCATGCCATCTATGTGTTGACCTTCACCACGGAAATATCCAATTGCCAACATAACTATGGCGATGGCTGCCATGAAACCTGTTTGCATCAATATACTTGAGCTTTTCATAAATTT
Source organism: Nitrospinaceae bacterium UBA7883 (assembly GCA_002500605.1). Classification (GTDB taxonomy): domain Bacteria; phylum Nitrospinota_A; class UBA7883; order UBA7883; family UBA7883; genus UBA7883. The sequence goes on from DLRR01000019.1 coordinate 69,961, forward strand.
ACTCTTTTAAATTACTTTAAGGTTTTCTACTGGAGACATTCGTCCAGCACGGAACCCCGGATAGAGTCCGGCTAGTGTTGTAAGCCCTAACACAGCGGACATTATAGATATTACGCTTTCTTTATAAAGCCGATATTTCATCACTGGGTCTAATAAAACACCCGCGATATCATATCCTTCCCCCATAAAACTACTCAAATCTATTCCCACATTGTGCATGTAGTAGTAAGTTGGCGCGGTAAAGATTACTCCAAGAATAAGTCCTACTAGTCCCAACCAGAAAGATTCGAATAGTACCAAAGTGAATAACCTCCATGGTGACATTCCAATGGCAAGCATTATTCCAAACTCCCTTTTACGTTCCATTACACTCATGAGCATTGTATTCAAAATCCCTGCAGATATAAGTATGCCAACTAGAAACTGTGACATGTAGTTCATACGTCGGTCCATGCTGATCATCCCTGCCATGTCAGGTTGAGTTTCATGCCAGGCAAGTATCTCTGAGGGCATATCTGACAATTTCGTTTTCAATGTACTGGCGACATCATTGGCCTTCCTTTGGTCATGTATGAAAACTGATATCATTGTTGCTTCATCTGGTTCATAGGCAATGAGGTTTCGCACTCTATCTACTGGAAGGATCACAATTGTTGAATCCACTTCTGATACACCAGTGTTGAAAATGCCAGAAACCCTAGCTACCTCGCTAACCATCTCCCCATGTATATCTGTAGTTGTATAGACAAGCTTTCGACCAAGCTTTAGTTGCAACTTACTCGCCATTCCAGAACCTATAATTACATCACGGCCATTGGCCGTATTAAATAGCGCCCCATCAATTAACGATCGGAGAAAAATATTTGTTTTGGCAGTTTCTTGGGACGGGTCTATTCCTATGAAAACCCCTCCTACGCTTTTGGCTGCGCTAGCAAACATTGCCTGTCCTGTAACCCTTATACTGGCTTGATATACGGCACTGATTGAAAGCGCCAGATCGCGAACTTTTTTGCTGTCTGTGACGCGTTTGTTAACCGATGGAGATGCGTTGTAGCCATCTGCTTCCACAGTGATGTGACCTAACCCCATTGTGGCAGAAGCATTAATCATGTTGGTGTAAGCATAATCTCCGGTTGCGGTAAATGCGATTGAAAAATAAAGACCACCAGCTACGGTCATTGCTGTAATCATTGTTCGACGTTTGCGTCGCCAGAGATTTCGCCAAGTTAGTTTTACCATAATAACTATAATATAATCACTGGTGATGGATGGCTTCCACCGGTCTAATTAGCGCGGCTTTTATTCCAGGGTAAATAACTGCTAATGCTGTAATTATGAATAGAGCTATGATTGGAGTTAGGATGGTAGAAGTAGTAAGTATTGGGAACCAGAGAGGATCGAAGGCTACACCAGCTACGGAAATTGTGCTGTCAGAGCCAATATTTGAGAGGTCCAAACCATTATTCTGGAAATAATAAGAAGGTGGTATTCCAATACCAATAGCTAAAGAACATGCTAACATGGCTTGGAGACTTGCCTCAGTGTAAATCATTGTAGCAATTTGCATAGGGGAGAAACCCAATGCTTTCATCACCCCAAACTCAGGAATTCTCTCAAAAATGCTCATTAGGGTAGCGTTTAGGATAACCATGGCTACAGCGGAATATACTATTGTCATCATTATGATATTAGCTGCATCGGAAGTGTCCAGTATTTGAGCGATGAGCGGCTTCAACTCCCGCCAGTTTTTTGTTTCGTAGCTGGGAACTAATTCGGCCACTACCTTAGTGGCTGAGGCCAAAGGAATTTTGTTGTTTGGATTGCTTACTGCTATTTCGTGTGCTCCACTTTCTATAACCATAAGCTCTTGAAACTCTCCAATTTCCATGAACAGCCCTACACTGTCTATCTCCGAGCCAACGGACTTAAGAATTCCTTTCACGCTATAAAGATCGTTGGCCATGGACCCGTCAGTGGCTTGGCTAACTATCACTATTTCGCTATCTAAATCAATGCCCAGCCTTCGAGCTAGTTTGCGGCCTATTACAACCCCTTTTGGGTCTTTTATAGAAAGCCATTGGCCTTTTAAAACGTGCTTATAGGCAGTGGTAACTTTGGCTTCACGATTAATATCTATGCCTCTGATATTTACACCAGCTGATGCTGGTCCTGATGCTGCAAGCCCAAATGCAAATAGACGTGGTGTGGCGTAAAATCCTTTCTGTTCTAGCTCGGCCAGTATACTGCTTACCCCTTCAATTCTTTTATACAAATCAGGGTCATTCTGGTATCCAGGAGAGTGTATTTGTATATCTCCAAGGCTCATTTGAATCATATTTCGCTCCAGAACTTTCATGAACCCTTCCATAAGAGATCCATAAAAAATCATGATGGAACCAGCAAGTGCCATAGCACATACAGTGACAATGGTTCGTTCGCGATTTCTCCAAATGTTGCGCATAGCAAAACTTACAAGGTTCATGGCTTATCTACGCCTCAACCTAGCGATTGAAAAGAAACCAGATGGCAGATCGATATCAAACTCCATCTCTTTATACGTTAACTCCGTGAATTCATTTGTTTTTTCTTTTGGTATAACCCTCAATGTTGCAGGAATCATCCTACCACCTATTGATTTTATATTGGAAAAGGCCATGGTTCTGGAGAGTGCCATATCTTCGTCATAATATTTTGAGTGGATAGGTATAAACCCATCTGATTTTACCGTTATAATTATTTTTCCCCATACAACAGCTGCATTTGGTTTAGGAAATAATGTGAACTCAATAACTTCATTGCCTTTTTGATTACCCTCAAAGGTTATAATGGCATTGTAGTCATCAGACATTCGTGATTCCTTCACCAGGTCATCATTTGTAAAGTGGCTCCCCATCCAATTGCCAACCATCATTCCAGATGTTAGGCGGATGGTTCTGTCAGTTTTAGGTAAGTAAGAATAAATATTGGGTCCGGATTTTAATGTGGCTGTGTTTTTCTCTCGAAGAGGTGACTCTATAATTACCAGAGACTTTTCCTTGCCTTGTGACCAAATGCGCAACTCAAGTTCTCTGGTGTAATTCTGAGTCTTTACCTTCATTGCCATCAAACCCCTAGAAGATTTACCACGCCACATGTCATCTATTTTGCTTAATATACGTGCAGCTCGCTCTTTTGGTGTTTCTAGTTTTTGGGCTGTGGCTACGGCGTATAGCATTGGCAAAATAAATAGCAGTGGCAAAAACTTTTTCATAGTCAATTCCTTTACAGATCAATAAATTATATCATTCTCCAAAATGTAAAAAGCCATTATTCCCCACTGCTTATTTCAAAATATGGCCAACTGAGTTAATAAAACGAGTAGTAAAGCAATTAGATAATAATGGCCGAAAAAATGAGTTGAGTAGCATTCATTTTGTTGGTTTTGCTTTTGTTTTTACTTCAATGCGTTGTATCTATTAAAGAACAAAACAATTGGCAATTAACTGTGCTTTAAGTCGGTTCGTATGCTAAGTGATGTATAATTATGTCTTCCTGGTAGGCTTTTTCTAACAACAATGCCTACAGACAATGCACGGCGAGCAAAAATGGATGATTCAAAGAAAAGTAACGCGGTAAATGCTTATCATAATATAAGCAAGCACTTCCCCAACCGCTTTGCTGATGGACCAATGTATCTTGATTGGAAAAGTCAACCAGAACCATTCCGAACATATGAAGGGGCGGAACTGTTTCAACTGGACAGAAGATTAAGCTTTCCCTCTTTGTGCTTTGACGAGCTGTGTATGGATCCAGTAAACTCTGAAGAGTTAACAGGTCAAACGATATCGCTTTTTTTCCGAATGTCTTTGGGGCTCTCAGCTTGGAAAAAAGTTAATGGTCACAAGTGGGCACTTCGTATTAATCCATCAAGTGGAAACCTGCATGCAGAAGAAGCATACCTTATATGTTCGAACATAGATGAAATAAATGCTGGCGTGCATCACTACAATAGTCTTCACCACAGACTAGAGCGCAGGGTTATCCCCTCAGCAAGCTTCACTCGAATTATTGACAGACTAGGAGGGTTTTGTGTTGGTCTTTCTTCGATACATTGGCGTGAGGAGTGGAAATATGGAGAGAGGGCATGGAGGTATACTCAGCTCGATATAGGCCATGCGATAGCTGCCATAGCATTTGCTGCAAGGATGCTCGGATGGAAAGCGAACGTAATAAGCGAAATAGCTGATTCCGATTTGTCAAAACTTCTAGGTCTAGACCGTGACGAGGATTTTGGACCTGCTGAACGCGAGGTTGTGGATAGCCTTGTTTTTATCTCTGACAATAAAACGAGTACTATTCCATCTTATGATTCGATCCAAGCTCTTGTGGAAGGAGTGTTCAATGGCCGATGGCTTGGCGAGGCGAACATACTGAGCCAGCTTCACGAACATGAATGGCCACAAATAGTTAATATTGCCCAAGCTGTTAAAAAGCCGGCTACATCGCAAATTAGAATTAGGGCCGAGCAGACTGCTAGTTCTAGCACTATTGGAAAGGATGTCAATGCCTGGCAAACAATAAGTTCGAGGCGAAGTGGTCAAACATACGATGGGCATACGACTTTATCCATCCGTCAATTCATTGAAATACTCAAATCCACAATACCTTCATTTAATCCTATGCCTTTTTCTGTTTTTGATTGGCAACCCTTTATTCATCCTATTTTATTTGTTCACAGAGTAGAGGGGCTTGAAAAAGGAATCTACGCCCTAATTCGCAGGAATGGGGTTGTAGACGTTATGAAGGACGCAATGAAAAAAAGTTTATTATGGGAGAAGCCCGTAGCATCACCAGAACAAATGGAATTTTACCTGCTTATCCGTGGCGATTTTAAACAGGCATCCAAGTTGGTTTCATGCCATCAATCCATAGCATCGGACGGATGCTTTTCTGCAGGGATGCTGGCCGAGTTCGATTACCCGATATCCTTGGGGCCGTGGTGGTATAGACGTCTATTTTGGGAAGCTGGAGCCGTGGGACATGCACTATACCTTACATGTGAAGTGGCCGGTATTAGAGGAACCGGTATTGGATGTTACTTTGACGACTCATTTCATGAGCTGCTCGGCCTGTATACAACTGTGTTTCAAAGTGTTTATCATTTTACTGCAGGAGGTTATGTGGATGACCATAAACTTACAACCCTTCCACCTTACAGCGATTTGGGGGATTGACGATTCTGGATAACCTTTTTAGCGATTGGGCATCAACAACATAAAATAAAGAAAATGAATTATTGTAATTTCAATTTACGCCATGTATTCTGACGAGCTTTATCGTATGATTCTTTTATGAATATGAGTAAACTCACTGCTGCGTTCGCTAATAACTTTTTAGGTCATGCACCGCTCTGGTACTCCACAACTATCATCACCTTTTTGGTGATAAACCCTATCGTTTTATATGTGGCTGGTCCTTTTGTTGCTGGCTGGTTTTTGATGATCCAGTTCATTTTTACATTAGCAATGGCTTTAAAGTGCTATCCACTTCAACCAGGTGGTCTGCTTGCCCTTCAGTCCATCATTCTAGGCCTGGCCTCTCCCGAGAAGGTTTACGAGGAAATATTAATCAACTTTCCAGTGATACTCCTTTTAATGTTTATGGTGGCTGGCATATATTTCATGAAGGAATTATTGCTTTTTATATTTTCGAACCTCATTGTAAAAATACATTCAAAGATCAAACTCTCCCTAATGTTCTCAATTTCAGCAGCCTTTCTTTCCGCTTTTCTCGATGCATTAACAGTTACTGCGGTGATCATTTCGGTCGTCGTTGGTTTCTACGGTGTATATCATCGGTTTGCCTCGGCAAAGGATTCGATCGTTGACCACGACCATACAAACGACGCTAGCGTAAACGAACAACATCGAAAAGATCTAACAGAATTTCGATCGTTTCTTAGAAATATAGTAATGCATGGTGCAGTTGGCACAGCCCTTGGTGGAGTCACTACCCTAGTTGGTGAACCGCAAAATCTACTCATTGCTCACACTATGAGTTGGCATTTTGGAGAATTCTTTCTTCGCATGGCCCCGGTTACCATGCCAGTCTTGGCAGTAGGATTATTAACATGTGTGCTTGTTGAAAAATTGGCATTATTTGGCTATGGGGCCAAGTTACCTGATTCAGTTCGCGCAGTGTTGGAAAATCATTCAAACCATGAGGCTGACAGTAGAGACGAGCGAGGCAAGGCTCGTATTATTACACAAGCTGTAGTAGGAGTTGTTCTTATTATGGCACTAGCCTTTCATGTGGCAGAAATAGGATTAATTGGGCTAACGGTAATAATACTTCTAACGGCACTTAACGGGGTGATAAGTGAACATCAGATTGGAAAAGCTTTTGAGGAAGCACTGCCCTTTACCGCTCTATTATGTGTGTTTTTCTCTATAGTGGCAGTTATACATGAACAGCATCTTTTTCAACCTGTTATTAATTGGACCCTTTCAATGACAGGCAGTACTCAGCTTGTCGCTTTTTTTGTGGCTAATGGCTTGCTCTCTGCAATTAGTGATAACGTATTTGTTGCCACGATTTACATATCGGAGGCCCAGAAGGCTTTCGAGGCGGGTGTTATTACCCAAGAGCAGTACAATCTGACTGCAGTTGCCATTAATACTGGAACAAATATTCCTTCGATTGCCACCCCAAATGGTCAGGCTGCGTTTTTGTTTCTCCTTACCTCAGCGATGTCGTCACTCATACGACTCTCCTATATTGAAATGGTGATCTTAGCGGCCCCGTACACCATAACCATGAGCCTAATGGGTCTTCTTGCAGTAATATTTCTTTTATGATAGCTCTGCGAGTAGAAATTTGCAGGTATAATTAGCTATGTTTCTACAGATACTTGCTATTATTTCCCCCATTGTTGCAATAGTTGCTGGTGGATATCTGTACGCAAAAAAATATCACATAGATATGGAGGTCGCCAACAGTTTAATCTTAAATATATTTCTTCCGGCGCTGTTGTTTTCGATATTTAGCAGTGAAGACTTTAACTTACTTGATTATCAGTCATTAGCCATCGGTGGTTTTTTTGTAGTCTTATTTTCGGGTCTTCTAGCATTAGCTTTAACTAAAGTGTTTGGTTTTAACGCTAAAACCTTTGTGCCGCCTGCTATGTTTGTAAACTCAGGCAATTTAGGTTTACCCTTAACTTTATTTGCATTCGGAAAGGTCGCAATTCCTGCCGCGGTGGTTTTATTTTTTGTTGAAAACACAATGCACTTTACGATTGGTATAAAAATAATAGATAAACGTAGCTCAATCATGAATGTTCTCCGTATACCTATGGTTGTGGCTAGCATATTTGGTGTGGGCCTCAGTCTGGCTTCATACGATGTGCCTGAAATAATCATTACCCCCATTCAAATGTTAGGAGAAGTTGCAATCCCTCTTATGTTGTTTTCGCTAGGAGTAAGGCTAGTTAAAATTGATTTTAATGATTGGAAAATAGGAATTATTAGCGCGATTTGCAGACCGTTGGTTGGTGTCGTTTCGGTATTGCTGATATTGCCATGGTTAACGCTAAGCGACCAAAATAGTGCACAACTAATAATATTTTCTGTACTACCTCCTGCAGTGCTTAACTTTATGGTCGCTGAAAAGTACAATCAAGAGCCAAAGAAGGTTGCGTCAATAGTCCTTATTGGTAATTTGTTCAGCCTAATAAGCGTGCCTATTACACTTTATTTTCTTCTTAGGGTTGGAGCAGTTGGATAATGGTGCTTAAAAAGGTTGGGATCTTGGTTGGCGGTGGGCCAGCTCCAGGGATAAATAGTGTTATTCGCGCTGCAACAATCAAGTTGATTAATAATGGTGTTAAAACTGTTGGAATTCTAGATGGATTTTCACATATCATAAAAGGTGATATCTCTCACAAAAAAGATTTGCATATAGAGGATGTTTCGAGAATTCACTTTGAGGGAGGATCTATCCTCGGGACTTCCAGATCCAACCCCACAAAAAGTGTCGATGATATGGCTAGGGCGGTTAAGAGTATCAGAAAACTTGGTATCGAATGTTTGATAACTATAGGTGGAGACGATACATGTTTTTCGGCCCATAAACTTGCAGAAGAGGCAGGGGATAAACTTCAAGTTGTGCACGTTCCAAAAACGATAGACAACGACATTAATCTACCGCATGGGATTAGAACATTCGGTTTTGCCACAGCCCGATCGTTTGGATGTAGCATTGTGCGTTCCTTGATGAGTGACGCCAAAACAACCGGAAGATGGTATTTTGTTGTAGCTATGGGTAGAAAGGCCGGACACTTAGCTCTTGGTATTGGAAGTCCTGTTGGCGCTACCATTACTATTGTTCCGGAAGAATGTAAAGACCCGCACCTTGATTTTAGTTGGTTGGTGGACACCATAATTGGCTCAATCATTAAAAGACGGGCCCTAGACAGGGATTATGGAGTTTGTATTCTTGCAGAAGGGTTGGCCGAAAAACTTACCTCAGAAGAGCTGTCTAGCATTGGCCAACTCGAATACGATGATCATGATCACCCAAGGCTCTCTGAAATCGATTTGGGTAAAGTGGTTAAATCCAAAGTGAAGGCAGAATTATTAAAACTTGGAATTAACGCCACCATAATTGAGAAAAACATCGGGTATGAGCTTAGGTGTGCACCCCCTACTTCCTTTGAATTAGAATACACTTCGGAGCTTGGGTTTGCTGCCGCAAAACATCTGTTATGCGGTGGTTCGGGAGATGTGATCTCAATACAAGACGGGATCTTTGTCCCCATTCCTTTCAACGCTATGATGGACGCAAAAAGCGGGAGAACAAAAGTAAGGATGATTGAAATTAACTCTGAGGCATACGAGATGGCACTTGAGTATATGATTAGACTGAAGGTTGAGGATTTCCAAGACTCTGATAATATTAAGAAGCTGGCGGAACAAACAAACCTTTCTGTTGATGAATTTGTGAAAAGGTTCGAGCGGGTGGCTGTTAAATTTGAAGGATAATTATTGCTTGCTCACTATTGTTAGCCACGAAGGGCAGATTAAAGTTTTCAGAAGCTAGCAAGTATTACTTCTCCTATAAATTAACCAATAATAGAACAGCCCTCTATCCTTTGAAATGGGAATCCGGATCGAACGAACTGGTGGAAGTAATTAGTAGTGTTTGGATGGTAATCGTCAATACAATAAAAACAGTATTTAGACCCCCGTATTTGCTACCATCATGATCCAACACCATGGTATGTTCGTTTCCATCCACAGTTAGCAGTAATATAATAAATAATATGAGCCAAAGTGTAAAGATTGGAATATCCGGGTTCGCATATGAGGATTGGGCAGCGTCAGGTCCGCCAGAAACCATCCAAAGTGCGAGTAGGTTAAACTCCTACGCCAATGAGCTTGGTTTCGATGTCATTGAGCTTAGCCACACCCATAAAAATATGCCAAAGGCAGAAGAGATGGGCAAGTTATTGGAATGTGTGCCAATGGGGTTTGGATTTGTGCCGAAATTGCACTCATCGCTCACCCAGAGGATACGGGAAAGCGATGGCTCTTTTGTCCGCAATGAGGTAGCTGTTTCTTCATTTCTTCGAGGAATTGACCCTTTGGTAGAGCACAAAAGTTTAATCTGCGTTCTTGCCCAGTTCCCCATTAAGTTCAAAAGGAGTCAGGGGGCAGAAAATCATCTAAAATGGCTGTGCGAAGCTATGGGTAGGAATAAGCTTGCCGTGGAACTTCAGGGGACTAGTTGGATGGCTCAATCAGTTTTCGACATGCTGAATGAACATGACATAAGCTATTGCATTTCTGACACACCAGACATCCCACGACTTGCGCCATTTAACCCTGTTGTAACGTCAAGCATAGCGTACATTAGACTGCATGGTAAAAATATGAAATGGTTTGATGGTGCTGCAAAAGAGCGACATGACTATCTCTATTCGGATTCGGAGCTTCGAGGATTATTGGATCCATTAAAACAGGTAAGCAGCAAAGCTGAAAAAACAATAATGATTTTTAATAACTATTATAATGGGTCATCATTAAAAAATGCTATTCAAATGAAAAGGATTGTTGGGGACTCAACAACCAAAAATAGCAATAATACAAATGAGTAAAATGGCAATATACCTTCAACGCATAACTTCATAATGTGGGATTAGGATAGAAGTGAACGATGAAAATCAAATGAGGCCATCCGAGGCCTCTGAAGAAACTGGAAGCATATATCAGCGTAACAAAGTTATGCGGAAAGTTGGGGAAGATGAGAAACTTCCATTCACTGTCCACTTGGAAGAGCTGCGCTGGAGGCTTATATACTGTTTTGTTACAGTTTTGCTTACATTTTTTGTTTTTTATTTTTTTAGCGAGTATCTTTTCCAGTTAGTACGAGAACCACTTGGGACCGACTTAGTGTTCCTTGCACCAACAGAAGCTTTCTTTGTGTACCTGAAACTTGCCCTCTATTTTGCCATAATCATTTCTGTTCCCATGTTACTTTATCAATCATGGGAGTTTGTAGCGCCAGGCCTGTTAAATCTAGAACGGAAATACTCTGGTTCCTTTGTTGTTTTTGGCACAGTTTTTTTTGCGATTGGCGCTTCTTTTTGTTATTTCGTGGTTCTGCCATACGGATTGCAGTTTCTTATAAGCTATGGAGGAGAAGGCCTAACCCCTATGATCTCAGTAGGCAACTATATATCATTTGTTTTTAAACTGATCATCACATTTGGTTTAATATTCGAGATGCCAATTGTCATTGTGTTTTTGACTAAACTGGGATTTGTTACACCGGAAACCTTATCTTCGAGTAGACCTTATATGATTGTAGGCAGTTTTGTTGTGGCGTCTATTTTAACTCCTCCTGATATATTCACTCAGATAGTTATGGCTGGTCCTATAATCCTTTTGTTTGAAGCTAGCCTTATTATATCTAGATTTTTTATTGCCAAACCACTTTCAGATGACGAGGACGCAGAAAATGATTGATCCAGCAAGTAAACTGATCGTCAGCCTAGATACGTCATCTCTCAAACATGCCGAAGAGATTGCTGAATCCATGGTCGGCCTAGTTAAATGGCTAAAAATTGGAAGTCAGTTGTTTACTTCAGAAGGTCCCATAGCGGTTCGACTTTTTAAGGAGAAAGGCTTTAGTGTTTTTTTAGATCTTAAATTCCACGATATTCCGGAGACGGTAGGGAAAGCGGCTGCAGTTGCAGTTAACATTGGCGCGGATATGTTTAACGTCCACGCTAGCGGTGGATCAGATATGATGAAAAAAGCCCTCAACTCTTCTATGGAACGATCTAACACTCTAGGAGTTGAGGCTCCAACGCTGATAGCTGTTACGGTTCTCACGAGCATGGATCAGAAAAATTTATACGAGATTGGAGTCCGTAACACACCGAAGATTCAGGTGCTAGAGTTGGCTATGGAGGCTAATAAAATAGGATTAGATGGCATAGTGGCTTCTCCCATTGAGGCTTCAATGATTAGGAGTAATGGTGCATTTCCGCCTGGATTTAAGCTCATAACCCCTGGAATTAGGCCTAGCTGGTTCCATCAAGATGACCATAAAAGAACAATGTCTCCGAAGAAAGCTATCGAATGTGGCTCTGATTTTCTTGTTGTAGGTAGACCTATAATAACGGCTGAAAATCCTGGTGACGCTGTTCGTAAAATGTTAGAGGAAATCACCGGTTAAGGCCATAGACATTCAACTGCTTTTATTGGCTATTCGAATGCGATTACTTTGTAACCAGCTTCTTTAACTGCCTCAGCAAGCATGTGTTCGGTTACTTTTCCTTCATCGTACTTTATAACAGCATTTTGATTATCGAGGTTAACCTTTGCATCTTGGACCCCGTCAATTTTCTTTAGCGCTTCTTGAACCCAATTCATGCAATGCCCACAGGTCATTCCATCTACACTAGCAGTTACAGTTGTCATATATTTATATTTTTGAAAGAACAGTTGTTCGATCCCATCCTACTGCTTAGTTGTAACAACATTTGCCACCTCATGCCCTGCCTTTAGTTGCCTCCCTAGCCTCTTAAATAAAGCTAAGACATTATAGCAGGCACAGGATAACTATGGCTATGTTACATATAGCCTCCGCTCACTTTTTATTAACGGACAGTTGACTTTCTAGTCCCAATACAGAGTCTACATTCAAGGAAAAGCAAATTCCATTTCCGGCCTCCTCCATATTACCAGCACTGTATACTGCTCTCATTATATTGTTGGAAATACTACGTTCGACTAAAAGTGCAAGAGCGTTTTGAGGCATATCAAGTGTGAGCCCAAAGAATGTTATAACCTCTTTGTGGCCTGTTCCTCTAGCGTTTATAATGGTTGCCCCGGTGGCCCCAGCACGCTTAGCAGAGTTTATAATTTCATCAACTTTATCTGCCGGGCAGATGGCAAAAATCATGTTAAACTCCATAGTCTTCCTCCACTCAGTTTATATACTTTGTTTTTAGTGTTGCTAGCGTTGCATAACTAAGCACTGTGATTACTGGAAATACTGATGCAAAAGCAATTAGCCCGAAGCCATCCATTAAAGTATTTCGATCAGGCAAATTTGAGGCAAGGCCAAGTCCTAAGGCAGTGACAAATGGCACCGTAATCGTAGACGTTGTAACTCCACCGGAATCGTAAGCAAGTGGTACGATTTCTTTAGGAGCCAAAAAAGTTAGAATCACCGTGGCAATGTATCCAAAAAGAATATAAGCCCATAACGGATCACCACAATAAATTCTGTAAACACCTATGCCTAGACCAACGGATACTCCAATGGCAACGGCATTTCTTAGATAATAACTATCTATGCCTCCAGAGGACATTTCCTCTGCCTTCTGAGTAATGGCGAGCAGGGCAGGCTCGGCCATAGTTGTCGAATACCCAATACAAAATGCAAATACTAACGCCCAACTGCGATTTGTTGGGCTAGAAAATTGTTCTGCCATTGCTTCTGCTATAGGGAATACTCCCATATCCAGCCCTATTAAAAATGCATAAAGCCCAAATACTGTGGCCAAAAAACCAGCTATTATCTTTTGTGGGTTTGGAATTACTTGGCGTAGAACAAAGAATTGAAAAACCAGTACCACCAATAACACTGGTAAAGTATCACGTAGCACGGATACGAAACCTGAAACCATTGTCAAAATAATTTCTGTCATATCACGAGTAATCCATAACACATAACTGTGATCATGGGAGCGAGAGATGCAAAAGCTATAAGTCCAAATCCGTCTACCATCGGGTTACGTCCAGATATCGATGATGCGAGGCCAATACCAAGAGCAGTGATTAGTGGGACTGTAACGGTGGAGGTTGCTACACCGCCAGAATCATATGCTATACCAATAATTTCTTTAGGTGCAAACAGTGTTATAACCATCACCAGAACATAACCAGTAATTATGTAATGTTGTATTGGATGTCCCACAATAATCCGGAAAACACCTATAGCTATTCCACCTGCCACTCCTATGGCTACTACATTTCTAAGAGTAAAAGCCGATAATTTTCCTTCAGTTATAATCTGCGCTTTACTCGCAATAACTATTAATGCTGGTTCGGCTATTGTTGTTGCATAGCCAAGTGTGGCCGCAAAAATTAATACCCACCAGATGTTACCTTTTAGGGCGAAGCTATAACCTAATAATTCACCAAGCGGAAATAAACCTATTTCCAGTCCACGCATGAAAAGAAATAGCCCTAATACCACTAAGAATATACCAACTATAGTCTGAAGAGGATTTACAAATGGCTCTTGTAAAATAGCAGTTTGAAAGAATATGATCACAATGATCAGTGCAGCCACATCTTTAAGACTCTTAAAGAACAAATAAAAGAAATTCTTCATATGGAGCCGCCAATAACTGACCGTTTACCAGACATTAGGCTACCTTAAAGATGTTTGGGTTGTCATTAATGAAATCAATCAGAACAAATAAATTTTCAGTTGGCAAGTAGAGATATCATCTTAATGAACCGATTGCCCGTTTATTTTGTGTGTGATAAAATTCTGCGATTGTTTAATCGTTTTAAGTTTTAATTCTATTACTGATAGGTCGTTTATTTTGGGAGACACGCTTACCATTTCATCAGCTTTTGAAAAGATATTATCTGTGACAGGCTTTACATCACTTACGCTTGATTCTACTGTAATGATTCTAATTGCTCTGTTTCTAATTTACCTTGCTATAGAAAAGGAGTTTGAGCCCCTCTTGTTGGTGCCAATAGGGTTTGGTGCCTTGTTAGCTAACTTACCGCTTTCGCATATGGCTGTAGGCGATGAAGGCGGTTTACTAAACTACTTTTATATGGGTGTGAAAAGTGAAATTTGGCCTCCCCTTATTTTTCTCGGCGTTGGTGCGCTAACAGACTTTGGTCCATTGCTGGCTAATCCGGTTACACTTTTTCTGGGAGCGGCAGCGCAGATTGGAGTTTATATTACCTTAGTGATAGCAGTTGCCCTTGGTTTTTCCCTTCAGCAAGCAGCAGCAATTGGTATAATTGGTGGTGCGGATGGTCCAACAGCTATTTTTCTTGCAAACAAACTTGCGCCAGAGCTTTTGGCGCCGATTGCTGTAGCTGCTTATTCCTACATGTCGCTAGTTCCTATAATTCAACCACCTATTATGCGTTTGCTGACAACTGAAGATCAGCGAAAAATTAAAATGGAGCAACTCAAACCAGTTAGTCGTGAGCTTCGGATCGTGTTTCCAATCGCAGTAACTATCATTTGCCTGCTAATGCTTCCAGCAGCAGCTCCGCTGATCGGCATGCTAATGCTAGGTAATCTATTTCGCGAGTGTGGTGTTACTAAAAGGCTGCACGATACATCGGAGACTCACCTTATTAACGTAGTTACGATACTCCTTGCCCTTTCTGTTGGTGCGTCGATGACCGCTGAGTCTTTTCTAACATTGCAGACAATAAAGATTATAGTTCTCGGGTTATTCGCCTTTGTCATGGCCACTGCCGGCGGTCTATTGCTAGGCAAGCTTCTAATGGTGATGACAGGTGGCAAGGTGAACCCATTAATTGGTTCTGCAGGTGTGTCCGCAGTTCCTATGGCTTCACGGGTTAGCCAAAAAGTTGGAGCGGAGGCAGATCCCCATAACTTCCTCCTTATGCATGCAATGGGTCCAAACGTTGCGGGGGTAATTGGCACTGCGGTCGCAGCCGGTGTAATGCTAGCGTTATTCGGGAAGTCTGGACAAATGACACCTGGGCATGCGGAATTATTACTCGCAAAAGGATCTGACTTTTTAAAGATTTTGTTGGGAATAGGGTAAGCTATGGAGTGGCTTGTAAATTCGCTGATAGTTACTCTGATTGGAATGGGGGTTATATTTATTGTTCTAGGAGTGCTATACCTTACGATACTTGGACTTGAGAAGACTTTCGCAAACACTAAGCACTCTACACCGGACTTATTGGAGGACGACCCGGAAATTATAGCTGTTGTAAAGGCTGCTATCGCCATGTACCGGAAACAGCGTCAAAAGCTTAGTAAAAGAAAATAAATTTGATGAAGGATCAAACAGATTTCATCACTACCCAATAGTGATTAATGTTTGCCCGGGTACCACTTTATCCCCCTCCTTGATGTCAACAGACTTAACAACACCAGTTTTAGGTGTTGGCACATCAGTCTCCATTTTCATGGCCTCAATAACCACAATCACATCACCTTCATTGATTTGCTGTCCCTCTTTGCAACTTACCTTCCAGACAGATCCTGCTAAAGGCGCTGTTATGGGATCACCAACCCCACCACCTGATGTAGGCTCGGGAGTTGGTGCTACTGCTGTTGTTGGAGTGTTTCCACCTTCCATATCGTCTACCATTACGTCGTATGATTTGCCATTAACGGTTACGCGAAACTTGTTTGAAGGTTCTAATTCATTAGGTTTTTGTGTTTGTTCAGCCGGGAGAGTTTCTTCTTTTTTGAATATTTCTTCTGACGGAGTACCTCTTTTCTTTAAATAATTATCGGCTATCTGTGGAAACAAGGCAAAAATAATCACATCTTCATCGTCGGTAGCTTTATCTTTTACTTCTTCTTTTAATTTTTCCCACTCCGGTTCCAATAAGTCTGCCGGTCGTTGAGTAATAGGTGGCTGGTCACCGCACACTTGCTTCTGTAAATCAGGATCAGGACTACTTGGTAGAATGCCGTATTTACCTTTTACAAGGTCTTGTGACTCCTTTGAAATTATTTTGTAACGACCCATGAGCACATTCAACACTGCCTGTGTTCCTACAATTTGAGAGGTTGGTGTTACCAGTGGTGGATATCCCATATCTTTTCGGCACTGTGGTAATTCCTGCATAACTTCAGGCAACCTATCGATTGCGTTTTGTTGCTTGAGCTGTGATTCTAAGTTAGAAACCATTCCTCCTGGCACCTGAGATTTGAGAATATTCACATCAACACCAGTGAAGGCAGATAAAAAGTTTGAATATTCTTTGCGGACGTCTGCAAAATAGTTTCCTATTTCAATTAGTTTGTCCATATCAAGACCAGTATCATTTTCGGTGTCCTTAAGAGCTGCAACAATTGTTTCCGTAGGACTGTGACTTGTTCCCATGGAGAGCGAGGATATTGTCGTATCTATGATATCAACACCAGCTTCAATGGCCTTGGTAATTGACATAAGAGCAAAACCAGATGTTGTATGTGTGTGCAGATGAAGAGGGGTCTTAACTTTTTCTTTTATAGTCGATATGAGCTCTTCAGCTTTCCACGGTGACAGCAACCCTGCCATATCCTTAATACAAATTGTGTCGCATCCCATATCTTCCAGTTCTTTTGCCTTGTCGACAAAAAGTGGAACACTATGCACAGGGCTTACTGTGTAGCTGATTGTTCCTTGGGCATGCTTCCCATTTTTCTTCACTCGATTAATAGACTGCCGGATATTACGGTAGTCGTTTAAAGC
Organism: Nitrospinaceae bacterium UBA7883; assembly: GCA_002500605.1. Classification (GTDB taxonomy): domain Bacteria; phylum Nitrospinota_A; class UBA7883; order UBA7883; family UBA7883; genus UBA7883. Next base: position 86,939 of record DLRR01000019.1, read on the forward strand.
GTCAAATACCCGAAACACATCTATGCCGGCATCACTAGCAAGGTCAACAAATTTGTCTACTAAGTCGTCGGCATAGTGGCGGTATCCTACCAAGTTCTGCCCTCTCAGGAGCATCTGGAACGGGGTGTTGGGCATGAGTTTTTTAAGGTCTCTGACCCTGTCCCAAGGGTTTTCATTAAGAAACCTTATACAAGAATCAAACGTCGCACCACCCCACATCTCTACCGACCAGAACCCAACTTTATCCATTCTCTCAGCGATGGGTAGCATATGTTCTGTTTTCATTCGGGTAGCCAACAGTGACTGGTGGGCATCCCTTAACACAAGTTCCGAAATTTTGATCTGTTTCTTAACCATTTACGCTATCCAGTATTTAATGAAAATCCAAAATCATTTTTTCACATTCCATCCGCGCATGAGCGCGGGTAAAATGTTATTTTACTAATCACGCCGTCGTAGGATTATCTCATGGCCTGCATAGGTTTTTCAAGCCTGCCACTAGAAGGATGTAAAGAAGAGCTAAAACTAGCACTGAGGTGGTAATGAATAACATCCCGATACTTAGATTTAATATTTTTTATCTAAGCTAAGTCGATTCATTTACAAGCCAGGGAATCCTTAATTTAGATGAACTTAGCTGTTTAATTGTTGGTCAGTTTTTGTGTTTTCCATTGTTTTTTGAATAACCTTTTCGGTGGTTTTAATATCAACTCGCTCAGCTAACCTTTGAAACTCTCCGATTTTGTGACCCTCCATTGCCAAGAGCTTATCAATGCTATCAATAGAATCCCCCCACATCAGAGGCTCAATCTTTAATATCTGCTCTACCTTTGCCGCGAACAAAGGAATAACTGGTTTAAGATAAAGGGTGATTAGCCTGAATGCGTGAATTCCGGCCGTCAGTACTGCCCGCTGAGAATCAAGGTTGTTCTTAAGCTCCCAAGGTTTATGTTGATCAATAAATGCATTAGCAATATCTGCCAGATGGCAAACTTTCTTCACCGCTAGCCCAAAGTCACAATTTGCGTAATTTTTTGAAATATTGTCAGACTCATCTATGAATTGCTGGCAAAACTTAACCATTTCTTTGTTACCTGAAAACCCTAAACTATTATTTAAAGCTTTATTTTTGTTAAACATAGAAATTGTACGAGAACCTAAATTTGCGATTTTGTTCACCATTTCTGCGTTGACCCTATTTGCAAAGTCTTGAAAACTTAGATCAAGATCGCCCACACTGTTTTTCAATTTACTTGCATAATAGTAGCGTAGATATTCAGGGTCTAGATAGTCGAGGTAGGTGCGGGCATTTATAAAAGTGCCTTTGGTCTTAGACATTTTTTCGCCATTTACTGTAAGAAATCCGTGTACGTGGATCTTATTAGGCATCTTAAACCCTGCTGCTTTTAGCATTGGAATCCAAAAAAGTGTATGAAAATATACAATATCTTTTCCGATGAAATGATGAATTTCGGTGTCGCCATTTCGCCAAAGCTCTTCAAAATCCGCGTTAGTACGTTTTGCCCAGTTTTGTGTGGATGAGATGTACCCTATGGGGGCATCTAGCCAAACGTAGAAGTATTTATTCACTTCATCAGGAATCTGAAATCCGAAATACGGGCCATCTCTTGAGATATCCCAATCTTTTAAACCTTCTTTTAGCCAAGTGGTCAAAAAGTTTTTAACTTCATTTTGTAACGCGCCACTTTCCATAAACTTATCAAGCGTATCTTGAAAGTGCCCCACTTGGAAAAATAGATGAATTGATTTTTTTCTAATAGGAGGCGTTTGGCAAATCGCACATTTTGGATCTTTAAGGTCAGTTGGATCATAGTGCGTGCCACATGATTCACATACGTCACCATACTGATCTTCTGCTCCACATTTGGGGCATGTGCCTTTAATAAATCGGTCCGGTAAAAACATGTTGTCTTTTTCACAAAAAGTTTGATCAATTTCACGTCGGTCTATGTGATTAGATTCACGTAACTTTGTATAAATTTCCTCTGCCAATATTCTATTTTCTTCTGAGTTTGTAGAATGGTAGTTGTCAAACTCTATTAAAAAGTCAGAAAAGTCTTCTTGGTGCTCTTTGTGATAGCGTTCTATAATATCCTCAGGTTTCACTCCCTCTTTTTTTGCCCGTATCATTATGGGGGCACCATGAGTATCATCAGCACAGAAATATCGGCAATCACGTCTGTTCATTTTTTGAAAGCGAACAAATATATCTGCTTGAATATATTCGACTAGATGGCCTATATGTATCGAGCCATTTGCATATGGCAGGGCAGCTGTTATCACCATTTTTTTACTGACCATCTAAACCTTAAGCCCCCAGTATTATATTTTGGACATGCGTGGTTTGTTAGTTGCTATTAACAAAACAGCTTGGGCATTTTAACACATGAACTCTGGTCAATGGTTTAATCGGTTTGAACGGTGTCAGCAAACATTGCGGGTGCTGATACGAGTTCTTTGTTTTCTGGGTTTACTTACCTATCAAAGATAGGAACTCTTGTCTGGTTCTAGGATCCAGCTTGAACCCACCCACCATGGCTGATGTGATAGTAGTGGCGTTTTGTTTTTCCACACCACGCATTGCCATGCAAAGATGTAATGCTTCAATTACAACTGCCACTCCCTTTGGTTGGATGAGTTCTTGAATGGTATTGGCTATTTGGTTTGTAAGCCTCTCTTGCACTTGCAACCGCCGTGCAAAAACTTCTAAGAGCCTTGGAATTTTAGATAGGCCAATAACTTTTCCGTCCGGAATATAGGCTATGTGCGCTTTGCCATAAAAGGGCAGCATGTGATGTTCACATAGTGAAAATAGGTCGATGTCTCTAATTATGACCATATCGCTGCTTTCCTCCGTGTATACGGCACCATTGATTATTTTTTTTGGGTCCATATGGTACCCACTTGTCAAAAACGTCAGCGATCTTTCCATTCTCTCTGGCGTCTTAATCAGTCCTTCACGGTCTGGGTTTTCACCAATTGTTTCGATAAGGTGACGAATCGCACCTTTCATGATAGATCTTCCTGATTTGTTGTAGTTTTAATTGAATTATAAAATACTATTGCACAAACACTCTAACACGGTTGGGACATCATTGTGCCATATTGCAGGAAAAATACCCCATTGAGTTTAGCGCACTTTTTTGTGGAAAAGGAGAAGGAAGATCAGGTGTGGATGGAAGAGAGGGAACAAAGAAAAAGTAAGTCCTAAAAATTTCAGCTTTCCCCATTTACAGCTTGTTTAAAATGTTTGCCGGCTTTAAATCTTACCACGTTGCGAGCCGAAATCTCTGCTTCTTCACCCGTCTTTGGGTTTCTGCCAATCCTAAGATTTTTTGCCCTAGTTTGAAAAGAGCCAAACCTGCGAAGAATCACCGGCTGATCCTTGGCCAAGGCGCCCTTTATGAGTGTGATTATTGTTTCTACCGCAATGTCTGCATCTTGCTTGGGAAGACCAGTGTGCTCGAGAACCCTATTTACGATGTCAATCTTAGTCATATCACGATCCGGTAAAATTAAGTTTGTAGGATTTGATTACATTTATCCAAAACAAATCAGCCAGAGACTATCATTTTATCTAATTTTGGTCAATTTTTAATGCTTTGGTCAATCCATTGTAAGTACTTTGTTGATCCTTGTGTTATTTCAAGTGAGATTATTTCAACCGTATCGTAAGAGTGGATAGCCTCGACTTTTTCGTTAACGTGATCAAACATATCTCGAGTTGTTTTTATCAGCATCAAGCTTTCATTTTCATGATGAACTTTTCCTTCCCATGAATAAATCGAACTTATTGTTGGAACAATATTTACGCATGCTGCCAGACGCTCTTCAATGAGTAATTTTGCGATAATTTCGGCCTCTTTTTTATTTGATGCTGTAACCAAAATGACAATTTTATTAGTATTACCCATTAAGAAATCTCCATACAAAAAGTTATAATGCTTGAGCTATAAGATCATAACTAGTTGAATTTACAACCTTAACATCTATAATGGACCCAGAGGGTTGATCCACCCCGTCCAATATTACTACACCGTCAATGTATGGCACTTGTCCTTTTGATCTCCCATAAATAACTACATTTTCTTCGTCGAAACCTTCTACAATCACAGATATTATTTTTCCCACATTACAGGAAAGTTTTTTTCGTGAGATTTCTTTTTGTAGTTCCATGACATTTGCACGCCTTTCTTTAGCCAAAGCCTTGTCTACTCGCTTAGGTAGATTGTACGCCTTACTCCCTTCCTCGGGTGAATATTCAAAAACGCCAAGGTTGTCGAACTCAAGTTCCTCGACCAATGAAATTAAATCATCAAAATCGCGATTCGTTTCACCTGGAAATCCAACCATTACGGAAGTTCGAATTGTTGCGTCTGGGCAAGCAGACCTTATTTTTGTAATGAGTCTACGTATGTCATCGCGTCGCTCTGGCCTGCCCATAGATTGCAATATACTGTTCGAGCCGTGCTGAATTGGTATATCAAAGTAAGGTAAAACCTTGCTACCCTTTGCCATGACGCTTATTAAGGCATCAGTTACTAGTGCTGGGTACATATAAAGTGCCCTAATCCAGTCAATTTCCTCAAGGGCTGACAGTTTTTCCAAAAGCTTTGCAAGGCCGTCTTTCATATGAAGGTCTGCTCCAAAAATAGTACTATCCTGAGCAACAAGGATAAGTTCCTTTACGCCAAGCGCTGAAAGGCTTTTGGCTTCGGCAATTACAGACTGTTGGTTACGGCTTTTATACGGTCCTCTGATTTTTGGGATTATACAAAATGAACAGGTGTTTGAGCAGCCCTCAGAAATTTTCAGGTAAGACCAGCCTTTCGATGAAGAAGATATTCTCAGGGGGACTTTCGAGTTATAGTTTATTTCTATATTACTCGTTAACTCACTAATGATTTTGTTAAGCTCATCTACTCCATAGATATGATCAATCTCAGGAATCTGTTTGAAAAGATCTTCTTTATATCTCTCTGATAGACATCCCATTACTACCAATTTTATTGTTCGACTTTTCTTTTTGAGTTCTGCTAGTTCTATTATGGTATTTATCGACTCTTCTTTCGCGTCGTTAATAAAACCACACGTGTTGATGATCACAATGTCGGCTAGTTCCGCCTCGGATGTCATTAGGAGTCCTCTTGCGGCAAAAGCCTCTAAAGTTTTTTCAGAGTCGACGCTGTTCTTAGGGCAACCAAGGGAGCGCATATAAATCTTCGCTGTCATGATAAGTTATAAGGTGAAGCTAGATGTCTTTAGTTGTTATGCTATACAATACACAATCACTTTTACTCCCCCCAAACCGGTAAATTTTTGCCTGGTTTTCAAGCTGTCTTATTTGCTCCCGAGTATACCCCATTTTTTTTCTACTTTTGCTGGCGTTATGGAGGTTCATTTAATCCAAATCTTAACCTGATACAAGCTTTTCCTTATTCCGTAAGATCGCATAACAAGTCCTTGATTTCGTTATGTGATTGGAGTTAGAATTATACTGCTTTTGGCATTATAGGTTAACGCTGGTAAACAATAATAGCCGACAACCCTAAAAACTTTATGGCTTTGAGCTACTACTTGTTCTCAAAATCCACTCAACTGCTTCACCTATTCCGCTGGCTATGTAATTAGGGTACTCTATCGTGCTTTGCTGGAGTTTGATAATTTCATTTTCACCAAAGCCAGTTCTTAGAAGTACGGATTTAGCCCCTGTTGCAGGTCCAAGTTCTATATCGCTTATTTTATCACCGACTACAAACGATTTGGAAAAGTCAATATCCAGTGCACTGGCTGCCCGCCAAAGCATGCCTGGTTTAGGTTTGCGACAGTCGCATTCTATCGTGTATTTCTCTATAACTCCATCTGGATGATGCGGGCAATGCTCTATCCAGTCTATCCTTGCACCGTGTTCAGCAACCCAACGCAGTAATACTTTGTGCACTTCGACAACAAACTCTTCACTTATTAAACCCCTTGCCACCCCAGACTGATTGGTAATTATTATAGTTAAAAAGCCAGCAGCATTTAGTTTTTTAATTGAGTTAAGGCTTTGAGGGTACAACCTAAACTGTGAGATGTTTCTTATGTGGTCATCCTCTACGTTTAAGCACCCATCACGGTCTAAAAAAACAGCTTTGTTCATCTACCCAAATTTGTCTTTGATTTGTTTAGCATGTACGTTTTACAAGCCATAGCCATTATCCATCCGAAACTAAAACCAAGCACCCCTCCAGCTATCACGTCTGATGGATAGTGAACTCCCACAGCCACTCGGGAAATAGAAACAAGAATACCAATGGTTAGCAGCATAAGGAATAGTGGCCGGTACAACCAGCCCAAAAACCCTGCCATTGCCATAGAGTTTACAGAGTGATTTGATGGAAATGAAAATGAATTTGTGCACCCAATAACCACTCGAATTCCCTCAAGGGCATTACAAGGCCTAGGCCTTGCAAAATAAGGCTTAATTAAATAAAATGTCGCGGCATCTGCAACTAGTACAACAAGAACAGCCAATACCACTATTGTTGCACCACGCACCCTATCAAAATAAGTTAATCCACCTGCAAGGGCCGCCACTGGTCCCCACCAAGTTTCGGGTGTTGTTATCAGTACCCACAGCCAATCGCTTGCTGGACCAGCAATACCGGCATTTAAGGCTCTTAATAGTACCTCGTCCATTGTTTTATATTTTGATAGATGTTGAGTTAACAAAAGAATCGCAGGCTTTTATTACGCTGTCGATACTTACTGTTTCCATGCAAACATGATTTTCAACGTGGCATTCTCTACTATAACAAGGAGAACAAATAATGTTGTTTCTTATCACCTTGTGACCATTCCCGTAGGGCCCAGTATTAAGTGGGTTAGTTGGCCCAAAAATTGAGACAGTAGGAACGCCTAGTGCCACAGCAAGATGTAATGGTCCTGAATCGCTGGTGACAAGCCCAACAGATTTTTTCAATATTGCAGCTAGGTGGACAATCCCCCCCCTACCGGTAAGGTCTGTAACACAATTGCCAGCTATCGCATTTATTTGGCTGCCCATCTCTCTGTCTTCATGACCACCTATTGTTACTGTTAATAAACCTCGTTCGTCATAGAGTCGTCTTGACAACAAACCGAATTTCTTTAAAGGCCATTTTTTTGACTCCCACCTAGTATTAGGATTAATTACCACAAAAGGGCTCTTTGGAATTACCGTTTCTGCCCAGATAGTTTCCGGTTTTGGAATAACAAGATCAAATTCAATTTTACTACCTGTGTTTAAGCCAATAGCATTTAAAACAGACATATTCTTTTTTATGGCATGAGAATCTTTGTCCGCTACTGGAACTTTGATGTTGTATATTATAGGCGCACCCTCTCTGGCAGATTTGAAACCGACTTTTGTTTTACTCCGAGATAGAAATGTAATAACTCCTGATCGAAATAAACCTTGAAGGTCTAATACAACACCATATCGTTGTTCTCTAATCTTTTTAACACATCTACTGATACTAGAAATTGTTTTAGGTTGCCACCATTTTGCCCATTGTTTGCGTTGAAATGGGAAGATCTTTCGCACATTGGGTGACATGCGAACTAGGTCTACATATTGATCAGCTACAACCCAATCTATCTCTATATCTGGAACTGAACGTTTAAGGGCAGATACTACTGGGAAAGCATGCACCACGTCTCCAAAAGAGGATGGCTTAATAAGCAATGCCAACCTGGTTTTGTCTAGTGATTCAATCATAACTCATATTGCGATCAGATTAGATACGTTGCCTGAACACAACGTACTCAACTATAATGGTATCATTTGAACAGTTTGAGCAATATGTTCAGTATTACTGTGATCATCACGCTGATTATGATCATCGTTGTGATAGGGAAGTGGAACAAAAAATTATCCCGTTTAATAGTTATGTCACCTGGTAAAGAACCAAAGCCAATAACCTTTAATAAAGGCCACAAAAGTCCAGCCACAACAAGAATTAATCCAGCAATAATTAATACACGAGGCATTCTATTCACATATGCAATTTAATATACTAAATAATCACCCTTTTTTTGTTAGGGCTCGAATTTTAAGCCTTAGCGCATTAAGTTTTATAAATCCTGCAGCGTCAGTTTGGTCGTAAACGTCATCTTCTTCAAAAGTCGCATAACGTGGGTCGAATAGTGATTTTGACGCCTTTCTGCCTAACACTGTCACATTGCCTTTATATAGCCCTAGGCGCGCTGTTCCTGTAACCGGTTTTTGGATTTCATCCATCATTACCTGCAATGCTTCACGCTCTGGGGAAAACCAGAATCCGTTGTACACAATTTTGGCGTATCTTGGAATTAAAGACTCACGCAATTCTAACACCTCACGATCTAGAGTTAGCGATTCAACAGCTCTATGTGCCTTGTGCAGGATAGTTCCACCAGGTGTCTCGTATACACCTCTAGATTTCATTCCCACATATCGGTTTTCTACTAAATCCACCCTACCAATTCCGTTTTGACCAGCTAGCTTATTGAGATGTGCCAGTAACTTGGCAGGTGACATTTTTTTGCCACCCACGGCTACAGGATTACCTTCTCTGTAATCTATAGTAATTATCTTTTCACGGTTAGGTGCAGCTTTTAGTGCTTTTGTGAGCACAAACATCTCTTCTGGTGGACTAACCCAGGGGTCCTCTAGAACCCCGCCTTCATAAGAAGTATGGAGTAGATTTCTGTCAGTCGACCATGGCTCTTTTTTCGTTGAACCGACCGGGATTTTCCACTCCTTGGCATACGCTACCAATGCTTGCCGCGAATTAAAACTCCATTCGCGCCATGGTGCTATGCACTTAATTTTTGGATTCAAGGCGCTGTAGCTTAGCTCGAACCGAACTTGATCGTTACCCTTTCCAGTGGAACCGTGGGACACAGCGTCTGCATTTTCCTTGCTGGCAACTTCTAACTGTGCTTTCGATATTAGCGGTCGGGCGATGGCAGTGCCTAATAGGTACGATCCTTCATAAACTGCGTTGGCCCGAAGTAATGGAAATACATAACTACTGGTAAATTCTTCTCTAAGGTCTTTTATTATAAGCTTGGAGGCCCCAGCTATCTTAGCTTTTTTATTAAGCGGTTTTAGCTCAGCACCTTGCCCAAGGTTGGCTGCGAAGCAGACCACTTCACAGTTATATGTCTCCACTAACCAGCGCACAATAACTGAGGTGTCCAACCCACCTGAATATGCTAAAACAACTTTGTTAACCATGGCCCCACTGAAGCCTTTCACAAACAGATTTTGTTAATATGCTTACTATCAATATATGCAAAAATGATTAAAACCTATAAGTTTTTTTATGCACAAGTTTAACAGATATCCACACTTCTTTTTAACGAAGTTACATATCCTACCTATTAAACTGGCTTAACAATAATGTTACTGATCTATCTTGTTCATCTATTACTGAGCACATAGCAATGATACACTTGTGATAATGAAAAAAGTATTAATAGCAACAGCGGCAATTGTGCTAACCACTGGGATTGCATCCGTATGTTTTAATATAACAAACACGGGGGACGTTAGTGACGCGAAAACCTACAGCGCAGGCCTAGGGAATTTAATTATCACTGTTTCGGCCACTGGGGTCATAGAACCATGGTTATCTGTCGAGATTAAATCTAAAGCATCGGGTGAAATTCTTTCCTTCAACTTTGAGCCCGGCGATTTTGTTAGCAAAGGGCAGACTATAATCGAACTAGACCGGCGAATGGAAAAAAGAAACTTTGCCCAAAAACAAGCAGACTTGGCAGGTGCAAAAGCAGCACTTGATTCAGCTAAGGCAAAGCTGATGGAGGTGAATCTCAACCTTAAAAGAACAACTAAACTGTATAACCAGAAATTGGTTTCTGATCAGGCGCGCGATATTGCTGTGGCAGCTGAAGCTATGGCAAGGGCAAAAATTGGTGAGGTACGTGCTATTGTCGCCAAGGCAGAATTGAGTGTTGATGATGCGGAGGAGCGTGTTAGCAATACAATCGTAACGTCACCCATCGATGGAACACTTGTTGAGAAAAGTGTGCAACGTGGTCAGATCATAACCTCTGGTATGTCGTCTGTAACTGGTGGCACAAAGCTATGCATTGTGGCTGACCTTTCACGGCTAGTTATAACTGCTATGGTGGATGAGACTGATATCGGCAGGGTAAAACCTGGGCAGGTAGCTAATGTAACCGTGGATGCTTGGCCTGACAGTATATTTAGGGGTGTGGTAAAACGCGTTCACCCAGTCGGCGAATCCAGTGAAAACATCACTGCATTTAAGGTGGAAGTAGAGGTTTCAGGAGATGATGCCCAAAAACTAAGACCAAATATGACTGCTAATGTTGACATTATCATTAAAAGTTTTAATGACGTTTTACTTATACCGGACGAGTCAATATTTAAAGATTCGAAAAGTGGAAATAACTTCGTATATTTAATGATTGACGGAGGCCCTCAAAAACGTACTGTTGAAATTGGGCCAACTAACGGGTTCGACACTGCAATTGTTAAGGGTATAAAATCAGGAGATATGATTTTTATTAAACCGCCTAAGATATATGATAAAGGCCGTTAACCTATGTAAAAGCTTCAGCTTGGACGGTTTCGTTGTCGAAGCGCTTAAGGGGGTTAGTTTTGTAATCGAAAAGGGATCTTACACTGCCCTGATGGGACCATCTGGCTCTGGCAAGACAACCTTAATGAACATCATAGGATGTTTAGATACTCCAACGAGTGGTCAATATGAACTAAATGGTAGGGTTATCTCTGATCTTGATGAAGACCAGCTTTCCTCCATACGCAACAATGAAATTGGATTTATTTTTCAAAGTTTTAATTTGATGCCACGAAACACTGTATTGGAGAATGTGTGTCTTCCTCTTTATTATAGGAAAATCAGCAACCCAATATCGTCAGCGATTGTGGCACTTAGCCGTGTTGGATTAGATCACAGAGGTGGTCATTACCCAAATCAGATATCAGGAGGTGAATCCCAAAGAGTTGCTATAGCAAGAGCAATTGTGACCGAACCATCAATAATCCTAGCCGATGAACCCACTGGCAATCTGGACACCGCTACTGGGGATCAGATAATGGGTATATTTAAGGAGCTAAACGAATTAGGGGCGACAGTACTACTGGTTACCCATGACCAAGAGATTGCCACGCACGCTTCACGAATATTACAAGTTAGGGATGGACTTCTAACTGGTTAAAATAATAATCAGCAAAGTAGCCCCATGGCATTATTTGGACTATTTTTTCTAGCATTTTGACAACTTAGCCAACTTAGCCACTTTTTGAGCTGTTTTGCGCGAGTAATATGCGCATGCCCCTTTCTTTTTATCTGGTTCCACCCCTGCTGATTTCAGCGCCTCTTTAAATTTTTTTTCTGGTACACTCAATTCCTTTGCCCATTTTCCTGCACTCAACAGTTCATCTGACATAAACCATACTCCTAATAGTGATAATTTTATGCGGCAGATATTGAAGATAATTATAACTTCATATCCGTTGACTTAAAACTGTAAAAGTTTATACTTATTGCCTCTTACCTTAAGAAAACTATGCAAGGAGAGTCAGCAGTGCCTATCAGGGTTGGTATCAACGGTTTTGGGAGGATTGGTCGCAATTTGTTTCGTGCTAGTTTGGGCCACGATGACCTAGATATTGTATCCATTAATGATATTACTGATTCTTACACTCTATCCCATTTACTAAAATACGACTCCACATTTGGAGTAATGAAAGAAGACATATCCGCTAGTGACGGATCTCTCAATGTAGGGGGAAAAAAAATAATAATAACGACCGAGCGTGATCCAAGTAACATACCTTGGGGAAAGCTTGACGTTGATGTTGTGGTTGAGTCTACAGGTCTTTTTACAAAACGTAAAGATGCACAAAAACATATAGAAGCTGGCGCGCGGAAAGTAGTTATCTCTGCCCCTGCGGATGGAGCAGACATTACTATAGTGTTAGGTGTTAACGAGGAAAAGTACAACCCAAAAACCCACCAAGTGATATCCAATGCTTCGTGTACCACCAATTGCTTGGCACCCTTAATTAAAGTCATTAAAGATGAGTTTGGGATAGTAAACGGGTTTATGACAACCATCCATAGCTACACCAGTGATCAGGCACTCTTAGACTCTCCACATAAAGATCTCAGGAGGGCTCGTTCTGCTGGTGTCTCCATGATACCAACATCCACTGGTGCAGCTGAAGCCGTAACCTTGGTTATACCAGAACTTAAGGGTAAGCTTGATGGGTTAGCCGTTCGGGTGCCAACCACAAATGTTTCACTGATCGACTTGACTTGCATTTTGGAAAAAGATACCAGCGTTGAAAATGTGAACAAGGCAGTTAAAAAAGCTTCAAATGCCAGCCTGAAAGGAATATTAGAGTACTGTGATAAACCTTTGGTTTCAATTGATTTTTGTGGTAATCCAGCGTCTTCAATCTTTGATTCTTTAGCAACACGTGTTATTGACGGTAGTACCGCCAATATGATGAGCTGGTACGATAACGAATGGGGCTATTCATCTCGAGTACGAGACCTGGTAAAGTTAATTGCTACAAAGGAAATGCAATAGAATTGGTACTGTTCACAGAGAGTACAAAAAAGAAAACATGATCTAAAAGAACCGAGAAATCTTTCACCATGTGAACAGTGTAGTGTGGGGTGCTATGAACAAGTTGTCCATCAATGATGTAGACTTGAATGGGAAAAAGGTTTTCATCCGCGTTGATTTTAACGTTCCTCTTCATCATGGAGAGGTTGCTGATGTCTCGAGAATAAAAGCAGCGCTTCCCACCATTCACAGAGCTATTAATTCTGGTGCTAAAATAATTGTCGCTTCACACCTTGGTAGCCCAAATGGCGAGATAAAAGAAGAGCTATCACTCAGTCAAGTGGTTGGAACCTTCAGTAGCCTGCTAGGCAAATCGGTTGATTTCTGTGAAGATTGTGTCGGCGAGAAAGCAAATTTAGCGGTAGCTAAGTTAAATGAAGGTGATGTTCTGCTGCTAGAGAATCTCAGATTTCATAAAGAAGAAACTGATAATAATAAAGAATTCTCTAAAAAGCTAGGCTCACTTTGTGATATTTATATAAATGACGCATTTGGGGTTGCTCATAGAGCACACGCCTCCACAGTTGGTATAGCAGCTTTTGTGGAGCAATCTGCATGCGGTTACCTAATAAAAAGAGAAATAGAATGCTATAGTAAATTTGTTAATAACCCCAAACGGCCAATGGTTGCAATTCTTGGTGGAGCAAAAGTATCGACTAAAATAGGCGTGATTAATAGCCTAATTGATAAATGTGAGACAATATTGATAGGCGGTGTTATGACCTTTACTTTTTTGCGGTATATGGGGTTCGATACTGGCCAAAACCGTGTTGAAAATAGCATGGTTGAAAAGGCGGGGAACTTAATGAAAAAAGCCCGTGACAAAGGTGTGGCTTTGCACGTTCCAATTGATTTTATTGTTGCTGACGAAATCACTGACTATGCAAAAACAAATGTGGTCACACGTAACGAATTGGGCAGTGGAAAAATTTCACCCGACATAGGCCCAGACACGATAACACTCTATATCACAGCGCTAAAGGAAGCAAAAACCGTTATTTGGAACGGCCCTATGGGTGTTTTTGAAAAAAAACCATTCGCAAATGGCACTAACTCTTTAGTAAATTTCTTGGCTAATTCCAATGCCTTGACGGTGATTGGAGGCGGAGACAGTGTGACTGCTGTAAACAAGCTAGGAGCAAGTGACAAGATGAACTATATGTCCACTGGCGGTGGGGCATTTCTCAAGCTCACTGAAGATGTGGAGTTGCCAGGGATAGCAGCACTAACAGATAGCAAGACGACACGTGCTATATAGTATGGGGATCAATTGCCACGCTGCAAAAATATTATTAATCATCACGGAGACGTAAGTGGATAAAGGTAAGCTAGCCACAATTTTGAAAAACACGAAAACTGCCATAATTAAAGATCCATCTAAAGCGAAGGCAGTTTATCGTGTAAGAGTGGAATCAGCTGGTGGTGTGAAAAGTGTGGTCACCGCCCAAAGCTCAAACCCGATGACATTCGATGAAGCAGCAGGCCCAAATTTAGGTCTTGGTTGTTCTTTAGAACACGATGGACACGAAGTAGGAATGGTGCCTGGTGAAATGTACCTGGCCTCAATTGGAAGCTGCCTAGTTACCGGGATTAAGGTTTTTGCAGATACGAAAGGGCTAGAGATAGAAAAAGCTACTGTCGATGTAACAGGTTTTGCTGACTTAAAGGGGGTGCTAGGCATAGACCAGTCGGTTCGTATTGGGTATGAAAAAGTTGAATATAAGGTGGCTATTCTATGCGATGGTGAGTTGGATAAAATAGAGGAACTGATTGCCACAGCCGACAAATACAGCCCGATTCTAGATTTAGCCCGCAAGGGCACAGATGTCGTGGGCTCATATTATGTCAACGGTAAAGCGATGGAATTAACTCAAAATCTAACCTGAATTAATAACCAGCAATAATCTCAATAATGTGTACATTAACCAGAAAACTTCTAATTGCTGGGAATTGGAAGCTTAATAATACGATAGTGCAATCTGCTGAGCTTGTAAAAGACCTGCTCAAAATAAACTGTGAAACACATAAAATTGATATTGTTGTTGCTCCAACATTTACTGCCATAAAAGTGGTGAATGACCTTCTTTCTAAATCTTCTATTAAAGTAGCGGCCCAAAATGCGCACTGGGAAGAGAATGGTGCTTTTACAGGTGAAGTGTCGCCTCAAATGGTTAAAGAGGTAGGTGGACAGTGGGTAATTATAGGTCACTCAGAGAGAAGACAGTTTTTTGGTGAGGTGGAAGAAACGGTTAATAAAAAAGTAGCCGCATGTATTAAGTCAGATCTTAAAGTGATTTTATGCATTGGCGAGTCTTTAGAAGAGAGGCAATCTGGAAATACATTCGATGTACTAGACAGACAGTTGTTGGGAGGATTGGTAGGTCTTGATGATAATGATATGGCCTCCATTGTCATTGCATATGAGCCAATTTGGGCAATAGGAACTGGAAACACTGCAAGTAGCGAACAAGCGGAAGAAGTCCACTGTTATATAAGGGAAAAGCTGATAGGAATGTATAATCAGTCGGTTGCAGATCTTACCCGTATACTTTATGGCGGTTCGGTTAAACCGAATAATGCTGGAGAGCTGTTGTCCAAACCAAATGTGGATGGTGCTTTGGTTGGTGGGGCAAGCCTTTTAGCATCCGACTTTTGTAAGATCATCGATGCCGCACTAGAGAGTATAAATTAAATACTTATTGGATAAGTATTCTCTTTGAGTTGAACATTTGATGTTGACGTGTAGGCACTAGCTATAGATAATTGCTGACTTATCACGGTTTCTCTCTGATTTAGAGGAATAACTCTAATTCTCAATTAACCGTTAATTTAGCTTAGTAACTAATAACATTGAGGTGACAGGTGCCAAATCATAAGTCCGCAATTAAGCGGGTTCGGCAAAACAAGGTACGCAAAGCAAAAAACTTTTCTGTTCGATCTTCATATAGAACAGCCATGAAAAAAGTTCGCGAGGCAGTTGTATCTGGATCAAAGGAAACCGCTTTGGGCGAGCTAAAACTTGCAACAAAAATGCTTGATTCTGCTGCCAGCAAGGGAGTAATACACGTCAACAATGCTGCGCGCCATGTTTCACGACTTACAAAACAGGTAAATTCATTACCGTGACTCCATGAAAATATTTTGGTTGAGAGTCAAGTAAGGTGATAAAACATTGCTAAAAAGCTAAATCACAAACCGCGTTTTTACCTGATAAACTCTCCATAGCAACGTTACCTAAGCAGAGCTTTAACAAGCAATGAGTTAAGTGCAATTTCTGGTGCCATACTTGATTTCATTATAGTTACCGAAGTTTCCAGTACGATGGCAAGTGCATGCTTGGTTTGTCTGGTGGTCCAGTTTTTTTCATTCGCCCAGGCTTCGCGCACCATAAATGGTGGTTCGCCAAGTTTATTTGCAAAGGATTCCTGTCCTAATCTCATCTTTTTAGCTTCGACCGCAGCAGCCAACCTGTTTAATTCAATTGTAATTGTTTTTAATATGACCTGGGCAGGAACCCCAGAATCCAATAATGATGCCAACGTTAATTGGGCAGCGGATAAGTCTTTTTGGCCAAATGCTCGTGTTAGATCCCATATCTTTTCAGTCTTGTTATCGCCAACTGTTGATTCGACATCATCAGTAGTTACCATTTTGGAGTCTCCTACATAACAGGCAAGTTTTACGACTTCGCCATCTAGCCGATCAATGTCGTCGCTGCATAGCTCGATTAAAGCTTTGGCGGCATCCTGATCAATGCTTTTATCTAGAGTCCTGAACCTTGTTGTTAGCCAGTTAGTGAGCCCCTGACCTGTCAACTTAGCTAATTTAATGCTTTGGGCAAATTCCAAAAGGGGACGTGAAAATTCAGATCTCTCAAATGCGGCGAGAGTTCGATTATCACCTTTTCCTGGTGAGAGTAATATCAAAAGGACACTATTGGAATTGGGATTTTGGCAATACTCTGCCATTCTGTTACCTAGTTTATTGTCAATTGACTTTAATGGGCCCACCCAGACAAGTTTTTTCCCACCGAAGATCGACATTGTATTCAATTGAGCTATTACGTCAGAAAACTCAGTTTCTTCCGGTGGACTGGAGCCAATTTGTTGATATCTAAAGTAGTTTTCTACTCCACCGAAATGTGGTAATAATGCATTCTTTAGCAGTAAAGCGGCATCCTTTACCCGCCTTTCTTCAGGTCCATAAATGAAATAAACAGGAGAGAACTCTCCCGTTTCAGCAATATTTTTAATAGCACCTTTAAAAGCACCTGTAGAAAATGTTGTCATTGTTAACAACTAATGCCCTTTGGCTAGGCGTTTTACTAAATAATCGGGTAACCCAGCTAGTTGCATTTTCTCCTGGACTTTAACGATGTCATAATTAACTCGTCTGTATTCAACAGAATACTCCTCATCGTCATAAATTACCCATGAGGAGCTAGGGTTATTATCTCTTGGTTGGCCGATAGAGCCGACATTTACTATATATTTTTTCCCTTTCTCCATAATAAGTTTTCTAGGGTTCAAAGCTCTACTGGCTTTACAATTGGCTAGTTCTATAATAACTGGGATGTGGGTATGCCCGATAAAACAAATATTTTGCTTAATAAATGGGTAGTTAGCTGCTGCCTCTTCTTTAGTGATTATATAATGCCATTCTCTTGGGTTGCTTGGCGACGAATGGGCTAATTGAAACCCGTGAAATGTGCAGGTTGATTGCGTACTTTTGAGAAAGTCTTTTAAATCACCACGCAGAATGTTTTTTGTCCAGTCTAATGCTTTTTTAGCTAGACGGTTGAAATTACTTGGATTTGTTTTTCCAACAACGGCCCAATCATGATTACCACCAAGTGTCAATTCTGTCGACCGCAAAAGAAGATCTAAACACTCGTTAGGATTTGGTCCATACCCTACAACATCGCCTAAAGAAAGTATTTGATCACAATCAAACTTGTCTATATCAGCTAAAACCTGTTCGAGAGCTTCCAAGTTTGAGTGAATATCTGAGATTAATGCATACCGCATAAATAACTACATCAGATTGTTGGGCGCTGTTTGGTTCCGTTGCCTTGGTTACTGAGTCGATCCAAAGTAGCGTTGACAAGTTTGGCAGAGTCAGGCCCGCAGTAAATTTTGGCCAATTCTATTGCTTCATCAATGATAACCGCATTAGGAGTGTCCAAACTTTGTGATATTTCGTAATAACCAAGCCTAAGTATTGCCCTTTCCATGTATCCAAGTCTGTCGAGGTCCCAGTTCTTCAGTGTTTCTTCCAAGGTGGCATCTATCATCACCTTATTATTTAGAACTCCCATAGCAAGTGTAGTGCAAAACTGCATGGTGTCTGATTTTGATGGGTTTTCTGTGAAATATTCACCTATCAGCTTTTCAAACTCAGTTTCTGCTGTAATATCGGTAGTGTAGAGGATCTTGATGGCTGCCTCGCGCCCATTGCGTCTAGTTCCCATTTGCAGTTTCCTCTATCCCTATACAGCAGCCTAGAGCTTTTTATCGAGGTTTATCATCTCAATGGCTGCAAGCGCAGCTTCCCAACCCTTGTTTCCTGACTTTGTGCCGGCGCGTTCAATCCCCTGTTCTATGGTATCAATGGTTAATACTCCAAAAGAAACTGGTATACCAGTTTCCATCATGGCTTGTGCAATACCTTTTGTTACTTCTGATGAGATGTGCAGGTAGTGGCTTGTGTCACCCCTGATCACAGATCCCAAGCATATGACAGCTTCGTATTTTTTTCCTGCAGCAAGCTTTTTTGCAGCATGTGGTATTTCAAAGGCACCAGGTACCCGATACACATCTATGCTCTCATCCGGCATACCGTGCCTTTTAAGGCAATCAATTGATCCCTCCAGGAGTTTTGCGTTTAAAAAGTCGTTAAACCTGCTAACGACTATGGCTACCTTTGCCTTGCTTCCGTCTAGGTCACCCTCAAAATAGTTGGCCATTTTTTCTCCCTATTGGTTTATTAATAAACTGCTAAAGATCTTGTGCCTTTTTTATATTCAGCATATGACCCAGCTTATTTTGTTTGGCGTTGAGATAGCGAATATTACCTTCCCTCGGTTTGCACACAATTGGAACTCTTTCATAAATCTCAAGTCCGTATCCGTCAAGACCTACAATTTTGCGTGGATTATTGGTGAGCAGCCTTAACTTGGAGATTCCGAGGTCACGTAATATTTGTGCCCCCATACCGTAATCACGAAGATCGTCTTTAAAACCCAATTCCTTATTGGCCTGCACGGTATCTGCTCCCTCGTCCTGCAGGCCGTAAGCTTTAAGTTTGTTTATTAGACCAATACCTCGTCCCTCTTGTGCAAGGTAAACTACTACACCACGACCCTCTTCAGATATTTTTTCCATGGCGTAATCAAGCTGGTCACCACAATCACACCTTTGGGATCCAAAAACGTCACCAGTAAGACACTGGGAGTGCACACGTGCTAAAACCGGATCACCATCATCAATGTCACCAAGACTTAAGGCTACGTGAACATCTTTGTTAATAATATTTTCGTAGCCGATGCAATTGAACACACCGTGCTTAGTGGGAATTTTCGTTTGAGCAGAGCGCTTCACAAGCATTTCTTTCGTCAATCTAAATTCAATAACATCCTTTACGGTAATCATCTTAATGCTATGTTTTTTAGAAAATTCCAACAGCTCGGGAACACGTGCCATAGTGCCGTCATCGCTCATTACTTCACAGATTACTCCAGCTGGACACAGTCCGGCAATTTTACAAAGATCAACGCTTCCTTCTGTTTGCCCGATTCGAACTAGAACTCCACCCTCTTTCGCCCGTAGGGGAAAAACGTGTCCTGGTCTAGCTAGGTCATTAGCCCCCTTATCTTTTGAGATGGCGGTGCGTATTGTCGTGCAGCGATCAGCTGCTGAGATACCAGTGGTGACCCCCTGTTTAGCTTCTATAGATACGGTAAAGCCAGTACCAAAGTTGGATGTGTTATCCTTTGTCATCATATGTAACTCCAACTCGTCGCACCGTTGTGGTGTGAGAGCAAGACATATTAACCCACGTCCCTCTTTGGCCATAAAATTGATAGCCTCAGGAGTAACTTTTTCTGCAGCAATTACAAGGTCACCTTCGTTTTCACGATCCTCATCGTCGATAAGTATTACCATTTTCCCGCTTTGAATGTCTTTAACAGCTTCATCAATGGTATTAAATTTTCTATTGCTATTAGATTCCATGTTCAATTCTCATTCGATGTAAATACGATTTATAATAATTAAAACCCATGATTACCCAGAAAACTTTCATCTATGTCGTTACCGCTACGAACGTTGAAAGGTTTTACAAGGTTTTCAACGTATTTTGCTATCATATCACATTCAATATTTACCTTAGATCCTTGTTTTTTGAACTTCAACGTTGTCGTTTCCCATGTGTGTGGGATAATTGCAATAGAAAATGTTCTTTTATTCTTTTTTGCTACCGTTAGGCTTATACCACTTATGGCAATGGAACCCTTTTCGATGATGTATTTCATGGCTTCTATTTTTGGTTCGACCTCAACCTCATATCCATTTCCAGATGTAGCAACTTTTACAAGCGTTCCAACACTATCCACATGCCCTTGAACAATATGGCCGCCAACGCGGTCACCCAAACGCATTGCCCTTTCTAAATTTACTCTGTTACCTTCTCTAAGGTCATTAAAAGTGGTGCGGTTTAAAGTTTCTTTAGACACATCAAATGACATGATAGAGTGTTTCCATGCTTCGATTGTTAGGCATACTCCGTCTATGGCAACACTCTCCCCTAGAGAGGGATTTTCGAGCACGTCGCCAGTGTCAATGTCTAAGGAAAAGCTTTTTGATTCAGAACGAATAGACTTAATTTCCCCTAGCCCTTCAATTATTCCTGTAAACATATTTTTTCCAGATTGGAGATTAAATACCCTGGTTATTACGAAAGTCTGTTTCGATGATTATATCTGGCCCACAACAATATGTTCTGGAACTATTAAGTCTTATACAATTTTCCATTTTTTTAATAGCAAGATCACCAAGTGCGCAGTACTTTCCACCTACAAACTTGGGGGCAATGAAGAAAATTCCTCGATCAACAAGCCCATTGGCAATGAGTGCTGAAGCTAGCGCTCCGCCACTTTCCACCAGAACCGACATAACATCGAGTTTTCCAAGTTCAACAAGTAGCCTTTTGAGGTCAAGTTGCTTTTTCTTTTTGGGGGACTGAACAACTTGAACTCCAAATCCTTCTATTTTTCTAAGTCTATTTTGATTTGCATCTTTTGCAGTGAAAATTAGGGTTGGAATTTTTCCAGCCATTTGAACTATTTTTGATTTGATCGGGGTAACTAGACCACTATCGATTACTATACGCATTGGGCTGTTACGATTTTTGCCGTAGCGCACAGTAAGTTCTGGATCGTCTGCCAGAACAGTATTAGAGCCTACAACCACAGCGTCAACTTGGTTACGGATCTTATGAGCAAGTTGTCTTGATTCAGGCGAACTGATCCATTTTGAATCTCCCGTTACCGTGGCTATTTTACCATCAAGTGTCCAAGCGGCCTTCAAAATAACAAAAGGTATTCCGGTGAATTTATGTTTTAGAAAATCTTCTACTAAGCATGCGCACTCATTTTGGAGTACACCATATCGCACCTTTATTCCCGCTCTGCGCAGCTCTTCAATGCTACTACCATTACTTGCAATTGAGCTGTCTTTGCACCCTACTACTACCTCCGAGACTCCTGCTTCGATGAGTGCTTGGGAGCAGGGTCCGGTTTTGCCGTGGTGGTTGCATGGTTCTAATGTCACATATACGGTGGCACCTTTAGGTCGTACCTTACAGGATTTAATCGCGTTAATTTCTGCATGAGGGCCACCAGCTTTTTTATGGTAACCTTCGCCTATAACCTGGTCGTTTTTTACCACAATGCACCCAACTGCAGGGTTGGGAGATGTGCGACCCTTACCGCGCTTTGCAAGGGTCACCGCTCTATGCATGTACTCAATATCCTTTTCGGTTGGCTTCATTAATATTCCTAAGAAAAAGTTCCATATAAAAAGAATTTCTTATATGGAACTTTTCTTCCCTTTTTTAGGGGTTAATGATTTAGGTTTTTGTTTAGCCACTGCTGCCTGAGCTGCAGCTAAACGAGCAACTGGTATTCGGTAAGGAGAGCATGAAACATAGTCAAAACCTAACTCATGACAGAACTGTACGGACTTAGGTTCTCCGCCGTGTTCCCCACAAATACCGACTTTTAGCTTAGGTTTTGTAGAACGGCCTTTCTCTATGCCAATTTGTATGAGTGCTCCAACTCCATCACTATCTATAGTTACAAAAGGATCATCTGAAAAAATTTCATTTTCAACGTAGAAGGGTAAAAACTTTCCACTATCGTCGCGGGAAATCCCAAAAGTGGTTTGCGTTAGGTCATTTGTTCCGAAAGAGAAAAAATCTGAATAGTCTGCTATCTTGTCTGCTGTGATAGCGGCTCTTGGGAGCTCAATCATTGAGCCCACGCTATATTTTAATTTTATGCCGTACTTAGCAATTATTGTATTTGCAACAGCCACCACGTTCTCTCTGGCTACTTTAAGCTCTTGGTAATGGCCTACAAGGGGAATCATTATCTCTGGGATTACTTTGGTACCGCTTTTGGTTAATTCACAGGCTGCCTCGATTATGGCGCGGGTTTGCATTGCATATATATCTGGAAAGGTCATACCTAGCCGGCATCCACGGTGTCCCAACATTGGATTAAATTCTTCCAAACTATCGGCTCTAAACTTTAAGTCGGTGACGCTAATGCCCAAATCTTTGGCTAAGACTGCATAATCATCGTTGTTTTTGGGTAGAAATTCGTGCAAAGGTGGATCAAGTAGACGAACAGTGACGGGTAATCCTTCCATAGCCCTAAATATTCCCATGAAATCGTTTTTCTGTATGGGTAACAACTTTTCTAGAGCCTCCCCTCTTTCTGCTTTATTATTGGCCAAAATCATCTCTCGCATTGCCACGATTCGGTCACTGTCGAAAAACATGTGCTCCGTGCGGCAAAGTCCTATGCCTTCAGCACCAAACTTCCTCGCGATCTTTGAATCGTGAGGGGTATCAGCGTTGGTGCGAACCTTGAGTTTTCGCACTTTGTCAGCCCAGCTCATTAGAGTCCTAAATGCTTTGGAAAGTTTTGGTTTTACAAGCGGTGCCTTGCCTTTGATTACTCGGCCTGTGGAACCATCCAGAGTGATCCAATCCCCCCTGTGTATGGCTGTTTCACCAACAGTAAAAAGACCGTTTTTATGAGAAATTTTAAGCCCCGCAGCACCAGCCACACAGCATTTCCCCATACCTCTTGCTACAACTGCGGCGTGAGAAGTCATACCACCAGTGGCAGTGAGTATGCCTTGAGCTGCATTCATACCACCAATGTCTTCCGGGCTAGTCTCTTTCCGCACAAGAATTAACTTCCCGCCAATTGCTGCTTTTTCTATAGCCTCTTCAGCTGTAAAGACAACCATGCCAACTCCGGCTCCTGGCGATGCAGGCAAGCCCTTAGTCAAGACATCTAATTTGGCTGTCGGATCTATGGTTTCATGCAAAAGTTGGTCAAGTTGTTCAGGGTGAACGCGGTTTAAAGCTTCTTGACGAGATATCATCTTCTCTTCTACCATCTCAACTGCGATACGCACGGCAGCTTCAGCAGTTCTCTTGCCGACCCGGGTTTGGAGCATGAAGAGTTTACCGTTTTCTACTGTGAACTCTATGTCGAGCATGTCCCGGTAATGTTTTTCAAGTTTATTATATGTCCTGTCTAACTCTTTGCGTGCTTTGGGTATCCGTTTTCCCATTTCATCAATGGACAGAGGGGTGCGAATTCCGGCCACAACATCCTCGCCTTGGGCGTTGAACAGAAATTCACCAAAAAAGTCCCGTTTACCTGTGCAAGGGTCACGAGTAAAAGCCACTCCCGTACCCGAACCTTCTCCCATATTGCCAAATACCATCGACTGCACATTAACAGCAGTGCCCCATGAATCGGGGATATCGTAGAGCCTGCGATACTCTTTTGCTCGTTTATTGAACCACGATGTGAACACCGCACTAATTGACAAGTGAAGTTGCTTTTTGGGGTCTTGCGGAAAATCATTACCAGTGTTCTTTTTGGTGATACTTTTAAACTTAGACACAAGGCTTTTTAGGGAAGCTATGCTGAGGTCGGCATCTGAGGTAACACCAGTACGTTTCTTTTCAATGTCAATAGCATTCTCAAATTCACTTCGATTGATACCAAGTACCACATCTGAGAACATCATAATGAACCTTCTGTATGAATCTTGGGCAAACCACTCGTTATTTGACTTTTCTGTTAGACCTTTTATAGATAAATCGTTTAATCCTAAGTTTAACACTGTGTCCATCATGCCTGGCATGGAAGCACGGGCGCCAGAACGGACGGATAGTAGGAGTGGATCCTGTTCGCCACCAAACTTCTTGCCAGTTTCTTTTTCGAGCCGAGAAAGGTTAGTGTATATTTCCCTGTTTAGACCTCCTGGCCAATTATTACTGGTATTAAAATAATCAACACAGGTTTCTGTTGTGATTGTAAATCCGGGCGGAACATTTATGTTAAGATTGCACATCTCAGCTAGGTTGGCACCTTTGCCACCTAGCAAGTTTTTCATTCCAGCGTCTCCTTCGGCACCCTCTGGTCCAAAGAAATATGTCCTTTTTTTACGAGCCATTTAACGATCCCCCAAAACCAATATGCCGAACGAAATTAATTATTGTTAAACCGAAATATTATTAGTGGAAAAAGTTTTTGTTTTCACCCTTCCTTTTAGCCAAATGTCTACCACACAGCAAGGCGTATTTTGTCATTCCGGGTAAAATTTTCAATAGTAGCCGCAAGGAAATTAATATTAAATCCACAGAGAGAAACTATTTTTCAACACAACTCTAGAAGACAGTTAACTTCTAACCAGGTGCTTTCGCTACCAGTTTTGCGAAATCCGCTATCTCTTCAAACAGCAATGCTAGGCATTTCAAAAGGTTGAGACGATTTTCTCTTACACTCTTGTCTTGTGCCATAACCATAACGTCATCAAAGAGCCTATCAACAACAGGCCTGATTTTGGCGATTTCTTCTAGTGCTTCGATGTGTTTAAGGTCATTTATTAATTTTTTTACTTCGTCGGTGGTGGATACTAGGGCACTGTACAGCTCGCGTTCGGCGTTCGATTCAAAAAGTGATTCATCGACTTTCAAAAGATTACCATTTTTATGGTTTTTGGTTATATTGCTAACTCGTTTGAAAGTTGTGACTAGTGCCTCAAAAAAATCACGTTCTTTTAGTTCATTCATTGCTTTAACACGTAAGTCCGCTAAAGCTAAATCGTCAAACCCAACGGCGATGATGGAGTCTGCCACATCGTGGGGAATCCCTTGACCAACCCAAAGGTTTTTCAATCTCCACTCAAAAAAGTTTAAGAGTTTTTCCTTTACCTCATCAACAGATGACTCAAGTTTGTCTTTTAGCTGTATGATGGCTATATCTAGTAATGCAGACAGACTAATACGGTATCTTTTCTTAGTTATAGTCTGAATAATGCCAAGTGAGGTTCTCCTCAGGGCAAAAGGATCAGCAGTCCCTGTAGGTATTAGGCCAATTCCAAAGCATCCTACAAGAGTATCGATCTTATCCGCTAACCCCACAAAAGCGCCGATATCAGTGGAAGCTGTGTTGTCACCGGCCCATCTTGGCAAGTAGTGTTCAAATATAGCAACACACACGTCATCCGGTTCTTTTGCTATCTTTGCATATTCTCGACCCATGATTCCCTGCAATTCCGGAAACTCATAAACCATGAGTGTCTCTAGATCAGCCTTACATAGCTTGGCAGCGCGGATTGTGAGTTCTTTCAATTCTGGCTTTATATTGTCTGCCAAATTTTCAGCAAGATTTGTAAACCGATTGATTTTTTCACCAACAGTCCCAATTTTTTTTTGATATACAACTTTAGACAACTTTTCTGTATAGCTTTCTAGGGAATGCTTAGTGTCCTCATCGAAGAAAAACTTAGCATCGTAAAGTCTAGCGCTTAACACTCTATGATACCCAGCTATCACAACATCATTATCTTTTACCTTCATATTGGACACGCCCACAAAACCATTTGTCAGTTTTCCGTCGGAACCACGGGCAGCAAACATTTTTTGGTGTGTTTTCATTGATGTAATTAAAAGCTCTTCCGGCAAGTCTAGAAACTTCTTATCAAATGACCCCCACAAGGCTATCGGCCATTCTGTCAGACAAGCTACGGTTGTTGGAAGTTCTTCATCTATTTCCAGCTTAGCTTTATTTTGGTTGGCTTGTTTGTGTGCATCTTCTAACACTTTTTTTATTCTTTTATCTAACTCAGCGATCACAAAATTCTTTTCTAAGGCAGCCAGATAATCTGAGCTGGAAGTAACTTTAATCGATTGTGAGCCAAGGAAACGGTGGCCACGCGTCTCATCTCCTGATTGTATGTCATTTAAATCAAACGGAATCACTTCGCCACCAAATATTGCCACAATCCAACGAATGGGTCGGGTAAAGCGAAACTCACAGTTTCCCCAGCGCATAGATTTAGGAAAAGAGAGCGAAAGAGCGGCTTGAGGTAGAATGGACTTTAGTATATCTTTAGTGCGCATCCCGCCCTTTTCCAATTCCACATATATGTACTCACCTTTATCAGTTTGTCCTATGTTGAGATCAGAAATGTCCATACCTTTACTCTTAGCAAACCCAACTGCCACTTCAGTATATGAACCGTCGCTTGCTACTGCTACTTTTTTAGGAGGCCCAAATACTTTGTGGAGCTCCTTTTGAGAAGCTTCTGGTATATCCGGAATTGAGACGGCCAGCCTTCTCGGAGTGGAGTACACTTTGGGCTTGCCATGTGGAAGTGCCCTTTCTTCCATCTTCTTGACTAGCAAACCCTTAAGTGATTCAACTGCAGGAATTTGGTAAGCAGATGGTATTTCCTCTGTGCCGATTTCAAAAAGAAGTTCTTGCACCGCTAAAATTTTTCCCTCGTTTTTAGCAATTATTCCCTTTCCAGTTCTTTTGTATTATGACCATACAATGAGAAGTATGGGAACAACAATGAATCCTCATGCATCCTTATACCTCTGAAGAAACTGCATAGTTTGGTGTAATGATAGTTGCGTCTCTCCAATGTCGATCTAAATCATAATACTTTCTAGCCTCATCTATGAATATATGGCAAATAATGTCTCCAGCGTCAATCAAGGCCCACCAAGCATTTTGATACCCTTCTATGTGGTATCTCTTTTGACCAGCGGAACGGAGATCGCTTTCGATAGAATCAACAACAGTTTTTACATGTGTAGTTGAAGTACCATTTGCAATAAGCAAAAAACTGGTGATGTCGGAGACATTTCGCGCATCCAGAATAACCACGTCCTTGGCTTTTTTAGACAGTGCTGAATTGTAGCAAATGATTGCCTTTTCAGTCGGATCAGTATTCATGGAAAAACACCCCAATTCGTTTTTATTACTGGCTAGTTTTAAGTCCCACTATTATTGGCGAAGTATCCTTCAATAGCTTGCGGAACAAGGTATTTTATAGACATGCCTTTCTCAATTCTTTTACGTATCATTGACGATGAGATGTCAAGTGAAGTGACCTTTAGCAAATGAATAAGCGAAGAAGCCCCAGGAACTTTAATGATTTTTACTGGTTCTCCATAACCTTTGCTTTTGGTTTCTACTTCAAATCTAGATTTTTCCATTCCAATTACTCGTTGAATAACATTTAGCATTGTGTTTGCATCATACCCTGGACGAGTGGCTATAACGAAATTGCTGGTTTTAATAAGAGAGCGTGCAGATTTCCACGAGCCAATATCCGCAAACGAATCCTCGCCAGTTATAAAGTGAACATCATCGCCGTAACGATCTTTAAAATAACGCATTGTGTCTATGGTGTAACTTAAGCCTTTCCGTTCCAGTTCTACTGGGCTCACTTCGAAAATCAAGTTATCTTCACAAGCCAGCTTTACCATGCTGTGGCGGGATTTGGCATCCACCATTTCCATACTATTTTTATGCGGTGGTCTTGACGAGACAACAAAAAAAACTTTTTCAAAACGCATAATTTGAGCCACTTCCCATGCCATGGAAAGGTGACCGATATGAATAGGGTTGAATGAACCACCAAAAATTCCAACTTTCATAACAGTTTTCCGTCAACCAATGAACGTTGACCGAACATTAACCAAAATATCCATATTATTAAGCTTGGTATCACTGCCTGATATGGCCATCGCCAAACACGATAAATTTGTGCGAGGTTAGTTCCTCAAGGCCCATAGGCCCTCTGGCATGTAATTTCTGTGTGGATATACCTATTTCTGCACCTAGTCCGAATTGTCCGCCATCGTTAAAACGGGTTGAAGTATTTACCATCACAGCTGATGAATCGACTCTAGCCACAAACTTTTGGGCTGGGCGGAACCCACTGGTGACAATAGCTTCGGTATGACCTGAACCGTGGGTAGAAATGTGGTCCATGGCATTTTCGATGGACTCAACAACTTTTATTGAAAGAACTAGGTCAAGGTACTCTTCTTCCCAATCTTGCTCATGTGCTGCTTTTATATTATTTAAAATTGACAAAGTTCTCTGGCATCCACGAAGTTCTACCCCACCTCCCTCAAGGGCTGCTGCTACCTTAGGAAGAAAGCTGCTAGCTATGTCCTCGTGTACAAGCAAAGTTTCCATGGCATTGCACACTCCAGGGCGTTGAATTTTTGCGTTCACAGCTATTCTAGTTGCCATGTTGATATCCGCATCGGAATGTACATACACATGGCATACTCCCTTATCGTGCTTAATTACTGGTATGGTTGAATTCTCTATAACAAAACGGATGAGTTCATAACCACCACGAGGGATAACCAAGTCAATATATCTATCCATAGACAAAAGATCGCTCACAACCGTTCTATCTGTTACTGGAATGATCTGAATTGTATTTTCTGGAATTCCAGCTTCAGATGCAGAATCCATAAGCATTGAGGAAATCAGCTTATTGCTGTGTATTGCTTCGGAACCACCACGCAATATTACCGCATTACCAGATTTAAGGCATAGTGCTGAAGTGTCAGCCGTAACGTTTGGGCGCGACTCATAAATTATGCCAATAACCCCAAGGGGCATCCGCATTCTTCCCACACGGATTCCATTTGGTCTGGTTTTCATAGATGTTACTTCACCTACTGGGTCCGGTAAATCAGCTATTCGAAGTAATCCTGTGGCTATGTCGCTAATACGCTTTTCGTCTAGTTTAAGTCTGTCCAGCATAGCAAGTGACAACCCGTTTTTTTTGCCCTCACTCAAATCTAGACCATTCGCCTGAAAGATTTTATTTTGTCCTACTACAAGGGCATCAGCCATTTTATGTAACGCCCTGTTTTTTGTCTCAGTGTCAATGGTCACCATAGCGCGAGATGCTTCCAGTGCTGCCTTACATATACCTTCTATGTCAACCGGAATTGTTTTTTTTGCTGTTTGATTCATTTATCTCTTTGTCAATAGCTGCATAATTATTTGTAGCATGATTTGATGTGGTTAACTAGGGGAAAGGTGACCTAGTAAAAAGGCAAATGGATATCAAAGGTTAGTTAGTCTTTTGATGGATCACTTTTTTGGAAAAAAACTATGTCATTGCGGTGCATTACTTCATCATAAAACTTATAGCCTAGAATGTTTTCAATCTCCGTCGATTTGTGTCCTTTGATCTGTTGAGCTTCAAACGAGTGGTAGTTACAGAGTCCTTTGGCAAAAATACCGACTTCCTTGTTGCATATTTCAACCGCCTCACCAGACTCAAACTCACCTTCAATTAGTGTTATACCTGAAGCCAAGAGGCTTTTCCCTTTTTTTAATAGAGCTTCACAGGCACCATCATCAACATGAATGATTCCACTTGTTTTGAGGGAGAATTCTATCCAGTGCAATTTGCTGCTTATGCGATCATCGTGGGGAAAGAAGAAAGTTCCAATTGGTTTTCCTTTAATCGCATCAACAAGACTTCCTTTTTTTGTACCATGCAAGATAATGGTTGATACTCCGAACCGAGCCGCTTCTGAAGCTGCATTTACTTTCGATACCATCCCGCCTAGCCCCGTCTTAGTGGAGGAGTCTTTTGCCATTGCTAGAATGGAACTGTTTACATCATCAACATACGCAACTTTTTTTGCCATAGTGTCCAACCTTGGGTCAGAAGTGTATAGGCCATCCACATCTGATAGGATGGTAAGGAGATCTGCCTCCACCAGGTTTGTGATACGGGCAGAAAGGGTGTCGTTATCACCAAACTTTATTTCGTGTACCGCTACAGTGTCGTTTTCATTGATCACTGGTATCACATTGAAATCGAATAAAGTATTGATTGTGTTTCTAGAGTTTAAAAACCTTCGACGGTTTGCAAGGTCGTCATGAGTTAACAGGATTTGGCCAACCCTCAGCCCTTCCGTATTTAGGGCCTGCCCCCACAATGAAATCAAGCTTCCCTGTCCTAGCGATGCTGCGGCCTGTTTAACAGGTATCGATAAACCATGGCGAGGAACTTGTAATACTCGTGAGCCAATGGCCACGGACCCTGAGCTTACTATGGCCACTTGCTTACCCATTTTGGATAGCGTTGAGACTTGACTCGCTATTTGGGACACAACTTCCTTATTGACACCTTGGTGATTTTCTTCTGTAAGCACTCCGCTGCCCACTTTAACCACAATCCGGTTAACGGACGAAAGTAATTCGTTGCGGCGCGTCAGATTATTATCAATCATTTATTGGTAAGCTCGATTAATTTAATAAGCTTATCTTTAGCTGCACCAGAGTCTATGGATTCTTTTGCTTTTTCAATTCCATCTTGTATTGTGTCTAGCTCTTTACCAACATAAATTGCGGCTCCCGCATTTAACAAAGTAATATCTCGTCTGGCACCTTTTTCGCCATCTAAAACCGATCGTGTAATTGCCGCATTGGCTTTAGAGTCCAACCCTTTAATCTCATTTATGTCGTAAGTTGGAATTCCAAATTGCTCCGGATTCAATTCGAATGTTTTAACAGTTCCTTTCTCGCACAAAGAAACATGGGTCGATCCTGTCACCGTGATCTCGTCAAGTCCATCATTTCCATGAACAACCATCACGCGCCTTGACCCAAGCTTGCAAAGCACATTAGCCAATTGCTCAGTTAGTGATTTATCGTACACTCCAATTATCTGTGTTTGGACTCCTGCTGGATTGGTAAGGGGCCCCAGTATGTTAAAAATAGTCCTTATCCCAACTTCCCTTCGAGGCCCAATAGCGTGTTTCATTGCACTGTGCATCAGAGGGGCAAACAAAAATCCGACACCCGCCTCTTGCAAACACATCTCGACTGTATCAATTTTTACATCAATGTTAACGCCGAGTGCCCTTAGTACATCGGCTGACCCACAGGCACTGGAAACCGCCTTGTTTCCATGCTTAGCAACTGTTAGGCCAGCCCCTGATGCTACAAAAGCAGCAGTAGTTGAA
This sequence comes from Nitrospinaceae bacterium UBA7883, assembly GCA_002500605.1. Taxonomy (GTDB): domain Bacteria; phylum Nitrospinota_A; class UBA7883; order UBA7883; family UBA7883; genus UBA7883. The sequence continues at coordinate 118,229 of DLRR01000019.1, forward strand.
ATGTTGAAAGTATTTGTTCCATCACCACCAGTTCCACAAGTGTCCACCACTTGGCCTTTCCCAGGGTTTACAGATAACGCCTTTGTTCTCATAACTTTAGCAGCTCCAGTGATCTCGTCCACAGTTTCACCTTTAATTCTAAGGGCTGTAAGAAAGGAGCCTATTTGTGCCTCTGATGCCTTCCCTGTCATAATAATGTCCATGGCATAAATCATTTCACTTTCTGTAAGATCTTGCCGATCGACAAGCTTTGAAATGACCTGTTTGATCATATTTTTTTGCCCCCCTTTAAAACGTTAAAAAATTTTTTAGCAAATCTTTTCCATTCTGGCAGATTATGGATTCTGGATGGAACTGTACTCCTTCTGTCGGAGCACTCTTATGGCGTATCCCCATTATTTCCCCTTCAGGGGTTCTTGACGTTATTTCTAATGCTTTAGGTAGAGAGTCCTCTTCTACAATTAGCGAGTGATATCTGGTTGCATCAAAAGGGCTTTTAATTCCTTTGTAAACACCTTCCCCATCATGCAAAATGGGACTGGTTTTACCATGCATCAGAAGCCTAGCTTTTACTATAGTTGCACCTAAAGCTGCCGCTATTGATTGATGCCCAAGGCATACTCCAAGTATCGGTATTTTGCCGTTGAAAGCACGAACAAGACCCATTGAAATTCCAGCTTCGCTGGGTGTTTTAGGGCCCGGCGAGATTACAATATGTTCTGGGTCTAGCCTTTTAACCTCTCCTATGCTGATCTGGTCATTTCGGTAAACCTTTACGTCCTGTCCAAGCTCAATCAGGTATTGTGCTAGGTTATAGGTAAACGAATCATAATTATCGAGCAGTAATAACATTTGTAATGTCCAGTTTATTGACTAACCAGTATATCCCCAAAAGGATTTGATTATAAATACTACCTATCAGAAAATGAAGCTTTAATGGACCATCTGAGTTTTTTCACTTAAACAATGATTTTGAGATATGACATTAAAGCTCTTTCTTATAGGCATACTGATAGCTTTTTTAATAGCGACAGCATTACTGTTGATCGTGAAAATAATGGAGCCGCGACTTTTATTTTATCCTTCAAAAGACCTTGCCAGTACTCCTTTATCACTCGGCTTGGAATTTCGTGATGTAATTATAGAATCAAAAGGTTTTAATATTCACGGCTGGTTTTTGCCAGAACAGGGTAGCGACGTATACCTCATCTTTTACCATGGCAACGCCGGTAATGTGTCTAACAATCTAGAATTTGCAAGAATGGTTCAGGTTTATAAAGTAAATCTCCTCATGATTGACTATAGGGGCTACGGTCGAAGTGATGGGTTCCCGACAATAGATGGGGTAGAGGAAGATGCAATTGCTACTATGGCGTGGCTAATTAACAATTTCAAGGTTGACCCCACAAAAATTATTTTGTGGGGTAGATCTTTGGGTGTTGCTATGGCTATGGCTACAGCGGAGAGATATGCTAATATCGGTGGAGTAATACTAGAATCTGGCTTTGTTTCTTTTCGTAGAATAGCTCGTTACTATTATCCTATAATCCCTGCTTGCTTTATTAGCAATGCACTTGATAGTGGGGCCCGAATGGCCAGTCTGGCTTCTCCAAAACTTATCATTCATGGAACGCATGACACTACGATACCTTTTGCTCATGCCAGGGAACTTTTTGCTTTAGCCCAAGACCCAAAGCAGTTTATGTCTGTAAAGTTCGGTGGCCATAATGATGTCGCCCATGTGGGTGGGCAGGGGTATATTCGTATAATCGGCAAATGGATTGAGGATTTAAAGTCAAAATAAACTTTGTGAGGAAACTGACTAAAAATATTTGATTCATTTTTTGGTGTAAATTATGCGAAGCGGTTTTAAATTTGATCAAAGGTAGTTATCAGGTAATATCAAACCCCAAAGTTAATGTGAGCTGAAAATAAACCTAATATGGTAAATAGTTTACTTGAAGTTCAAGATCTTAGAAAACATTTCCCAGTGAGGGCGGGTGTTTTCTCTCGTGTTATGGGTCATATCAGGGCTGTGAATGATGTGACATTTTCAATAGAACCCGGAGAAGTGTTTGGTCTAGTAGGTGAGTCTGGTTGCGGAAAGACCACCACTGGTAAAATGGTTTTACGATTGATAAAACCAACCAGTGGTAAGGTCATATTCGAAGGAATCGATATAATGTCTATTTCTGGCGAAGACATGCGCAGGCTTAGACGAAAGATGCAAATAATTTTTCAAGATCCCTATGCATCACTCAACCCACGAATGACAGTCGGATCCATAGTATCAGAACCATTCCACATACATAAAATTGGAAATCCCCATGAGCGACTTGGGATGTCTGTTGAGCTGTTAGCGAAAGTGGGTATTGGTTCAGATAGCCTTAATCGTTATCCCCATGAGTTTTCCGGTGGGCAGAGGCAACGAATTGGTATTGCCCGAGCGATAGCATTAAAGCCAAAACTAATTGTATGTGATGAGCCGTTATCGGCCTTGGATGTTTCCATTCAGGCCCAGGTTACAAACCTTCTCATGGATCTAAGAGCAGAGCAAAACATGGCTTATTTATTTATTTCTCATGACCTTTCAGTCGTAGAACACATGTGCGACCGAGTGGCTGTAATGTACTTGGGCAAAATCGTAGAAGAGGGGTCATCTTATGATGTTTATTCTAACCCTATACACCCGTATACCGAGGCGCTTCTTTCAGCCACACCACAGGCAGACCCTAAATCTACACAAAACCGTATTCTACTAAAGGGTGATGTGCCTAGCCCTATGAATCCACCGGATGGGTGTGTTTTTCATACTAGATGTCCCATAGCAACTTTTGACTGCAAAAAAATAACTCCACAACTGGAAGCAAGAGAACCAGGGCACAGAGTGGCTTGTATCGTCAAATGAATTTGACGACAGAACTTCGATATGGTGATGTTGGATTGAGCCTGACCCACCCTGGACCACCTTCGTGCCAGGTACTCAGCGCAGCCAGCATGCCGAAACAGCAACTTGACCGTGAAAAAGTAGAAGTTGCTTTGGCCAATCCCGTGGGTTGTAAGCCGTTTGATCAAGTGTTTAAGCCTGGTGAAAAATTGACAATAATTGTTCCAGATGTCACTAGATACTCAGGAATGGAGATTTTTCTCCTACCAGTTATTGATCGACTCAATACGATAGGTGTGCCAGATAACAACATTACTATTATTTTTGCGACAGGAATTCACAGAGGTCACTCAGAAAAGGAACGGGTGGCACTTGTGGGTCCTGATGTGGCTAGAAGAATACTACTTGTTGATCACGACTCACATAATAGCGAGATGGAAAGTATTTATGTGCCTGAAATTGACAGTAAAGTCATGTTAAACAGGAAAGTCTTACAGTGCGATAAACTTATTATCACTGGAGTGATAAGCTATCATTACTTGGCAGGATTTGGCGGCGGAAGAAAAGCCATAATGCCCGGAGTTTCATCATTTGACGACGCATTAAAGTTTCATTTTTATTCATTAAACAAATTTGGAAGTGGAAGGCATCCTAATGCTAAAGCAGGGAACATCGATGGTAATCAAATGCATTGGTACGCAAATTCGGTTATGCGAGCAGTAAATCCTGCGTTTGCCATAAACACAGTACAGGATGCACATGGCAATATTGTTGAAATCTTCGCTGGCGAAACCGCATCAGTTTTTGACCTGGGAAGACGATCCGTAGTGAAGCTATCAGGGGTTATGATAGACTCGCTTGCGGATGTGGTTGTAGCTTCCTGTGGTGGGTATCCAAATGATATAAATATGGTGCAAGTCCACAAAACGTTAGAGCATGTGACTAGTGCCCTCAAAACTGGTGGTAAATTGTTTTTACTTGCTGCTTGTCCAGACAAATTTGGATCTGAATATTTCCGAAAATGGTTCGACTATGGTTCGCCAGACCAGATAGAGGATGAATTGAGGCGAAATTTCCATATAAACGGGCAAACTGCGTATTCAGTGGCTTTAAAGGCGCAAAAGTTTTGTATCACAATGCTGTGTGATGGAATTGCCAGTGAGGACATTCTTGCGATGGGTATTACCTCGGCGGAGTCGAAGGAAAGCTTTTTATCTGAGGTTGATTCGGCACTACGAGCCGCAAAAATATCATATGTGATTGCCCAAGGTGGGTCTTTACTTCCTATACGACGAAGACCACTTTTAAAACCTAACTAATTTGGTATAACGTTGAACATGAAGATAAAAATGTTTGTTATCGCGATACTACTTGCTTTGCAGACAGCGCTACCATCAGAGGCACAGAGAGATTTATCACGCGCCATAAACCAGGCTCTATTATCAGAATGTGTTAGCAAGGAAAGCACCTCAGTGCGGGTTGTCGATGTGCACTCTGGAAGGGTATTATATGACCGTAAGGGGAAAAAGTTGCTGATACCAGCGTCGGTCCAAAAAGTTATTATTACAGCAGCAGCCCTCCAAAGGATGGGGGCAAATTACAGGTTTAAAACAACTTTCTACCGAACTGGTCCTGTAGAAAAAGGCGTAATAAAGGGTGATCTAATTATTCGTGGTGGTGGTGATCCTAAACTGGTGGTTGAAAAAGTATGGCTTATAAGTCAACATCTTAACCATCTGGGAATCAGCAAGATTGATGGGGACTTAGTGGTGGATAACACTTTCTTTGATACCCATAAAATAGTTCCATCATGGAATGGCAGGAACTCACAAAGGCCACATGACGCGCGTCTGGGAGCTTTATCAGTAAATTTCAATACAATTGCAGTTATTGTTAGCCCGGGTGAAAAGCCAGGGGACAAACTTAATGCTGCAATACTGCCAAAAACAGACTATGTAAGGCTGGTTAACAACGGAGTAACAATTGGACGTAAAAAACATGCAATTAAAGCGTGGCACTCGTATAAAAATGGCAAGGTGATGGTGACCGTATCAGGAAAAATGGGGACAGGGATAAAGAGTAAAACAATTTACCTGAGCGTAGAGGACCCAGGAAGATATGCTGGGGAGGTCTTTAAATCCTATCTTGCAAAAGCAGGGGTTACAGTGATAGGTAGAGTAGCTATGGGACACACACCTCGCCATGCTGCTTTATTGATGGTACATGAATCTGAGCCTTTGGCAGTTATCCTGCGTTATCTCAACAAATACTCAAATAATTTCATTGCAGAGCAAATAGCCAAAAGCATGGCTGCCGAATCTAGTCAATCACCTGGAAGCCATGCTAAAGCCTTGCAGATACTAAGGAGTTTTCTTAACAACCTTGGTGTTGATATGGGGGAGGTAAAACTTGCCGATGCATCTGGATTATCGAGGAAAAATAGAATGACAGCTGCTCTAACTACAGATTTTCTTGCTAAGGTTTATAAAAGGTTTGATATTGGGCCAGATTTTGTAGCGACTTTAGGGATCATGGGGGTTGACGGCTCAGTAAGGGACCGGATGAAAGGGGCTTACTCCAAGGTTTTGTCGAGAGTGAAGACTGGGTCGCTTTCAAAAGTTAGTACATTGGCTGGATACGTGTCTGGAGCAAAAGGGGGACTATACTCGTTTGCCATTTTCTTGAACAACGTTAACTGCGGTTACAAAGCGGCTGATCAAATCGAGGATACTATTGTTACCAATATTTATAAATATGCTTCGATAGAAAAGTGAGGGTACTTCAGATTCGGGAGGTCTTTGTTTCATAGGTGAAAAATGCAAGTTTTAGTTAGTCATCTAGAAAAGTAGTTAATGGAGTTACCATGATGGAACTCAATTTAGATTGGTGAATACTTGGTTTTTAAAGGTTGGCAAGACGTTAAGCATTAGATATTTAATTCTAATAAGATAGGGAAATTTCTTGATTAGGCTATCAAACGAATGTAACATGACCAAAATGCCGTGAAGCATATGCAATTTTATAAATACAGTTTGTTTACAGTGATCCTGGCCATAACGAGTGTGGTCTTTATCCCTAACGCTTATGCACTTAGCCAGCCACAATCCATTAAAATACACAAAACAAACTCTGGTGACCCTGAAGGCTTAGGACTGTTAAACGGTTACGATCAACCAAACCAAAATAGATACATATTCGCAAAATCTGCTCTGAGGGGAAGAGCAATTGCTAGTAATGATGGCAATCAAGGTAGCCGTGGGCTTGATTACAGAGTTGAGCTTAGAACAACTTACTGGTCGTCACGACTTGGAGCGACAGTTCGCTCTGACGAAGGCGTGCTTAGTGGAACAAGCATTAATCTTGCTGAAGACCTTGGCATAGATTCCCAAAATGGCGTTATTGGTATTGACTTGTCGTTGAGTCTTAGTCAGCGCAATAAGCTAAAATTATCGCACATGGCAGTTTCCTACAACTCTAATGTAGCTTTAACAGAAAGTGTAACGTTTAACGGTGTGGTTTACCCAATAAGTACACAAGTAGCTGCGGATATCACTTACCAGTCAACCAAACTTATCTATGAATTTGATTTCGTTGTATCGGATAGTGGATACTTTGGCATGCAGTTGGCTGCTAATAACATGGAAGCTAAAACTACACTAGTTGCTAATGCCACCTTGTCCAGTTCCGCAAAGGCTCAATCCACAATTCCGATGCTGGGATTAGTTGGAAGGACTTGGTTTGTGCCACACTTGGGTGCAGGGTTTGAACTGAACTGGGCAGGCTATGAAGGCTCCAATCTATTTGATGCTACTGGATATCTGGACTATTCCCCAACACAAAACATTGGTGTAACTTTAGGCATTCGAAAGATTACGGTTGATGTCGACAAGGAAGAAACTTTAGTGAATTTAAATTGGGAAGGTGCTTTTGCAGGGGTTTATTTCCGTATTTAACTTTCATCTAAGGAATACTTGGGCATGATAAGGAAATTTTTTGCAGTAATTATGATCCCATTTGTGGCTACGACTGTGTTACTTGCAACAGAATCTGTAGCTACTCCTTCTTCACAAGTATGGATACCTTCACCAGACGCTCAGACAGTTGGCACACTACACTTTGGTGTTGATAATTTTACGACTATATCTAGGAAGGTTGATAATGGAGGGCGCCAATCACCAACTGTGTTTGGATTGACCGTTGGAGTTTTTGAGGATGACCTAATAGGGGTTGAACTTGGAATAGACATTAAAGAACAAAGCGACTACCCGACGTATTTTAACGCAAAAATCGTGGTTAAAGAAGACAGCTTTACATTAAATTCTCCAGCTGTTGCTTTTGGAATATATGACTTTGGCACTGATAATGACAACAACAATTATAAAATTGTCTATGTACTAGCAGCCAAGTCGCTCCCCTACCTAGGAAGACTGTCGTTAGGATATTATGTTGGCAACTCCAGTCTGGTTGTGGATAAAAATGGCAATGAAGAAAACGATGGCTGGTTGGCATCATTCGATCGTACATTAGCCGAGATTGACGATAGGCTGTGGATGGCAATAGACTACATGGGCGGGGACAATGCTTATGGGGCAACATCTTTCGGCTTGGCATGGAGATTCTCCCCGCAGGTTAGTACTTTGTTTGGGTATGGCATTTACAACGACAATGATGTGGCAGGTGAAGATACTTTTACCATACAGTTAGATATAGATTTTTAGCCTCCATGGTTGTATTGAGGAAAAGACTTTTGCGGCTTGGTGTTTAACTTAGTTTCTAGAAACTTTCCCTATGTGGATCTTCCAATATGTTGGGCAACTTATATTGATGATTAATAGTTTTATTAACAATCCTATTGTCTTATCCGATCATGAATGATTTTGAAGTGGAAATTTATTGCGATGGGGCATGTCGTGGAAACCCTGGCCCAGGCGGATGGGGAGTTGTATTGCGCAGAGGCTACCACGAAGAAGAACTTAACGGGTTTAAAAAGAAAACCACTAATAACGAAATGGAATTAACTGCAGCAATAGAGGGCCTGCGGACTTTGAAAGAAAAAAGTGTGGTTAAGGTAGTAACAGACTCAAACTATGTAGTACAAGGAATGAAAGAGTGGATATTTAGCTGGAGTAATAACGGATGGAAAACTGCAAGTAAAAAACCAGTTAAGAACAAGTCACTTTGGCAGGAGTTGAAAAGTATAGCAGACCAACACTTAGTTGAATGGACGTGGGTAAAGGGCCATGCTGGCCACGCAGGAAATGAAAGAGCTGACATGCTGGCTAATGAGGCTATGGACGAAAATTTATAGCAGAAAAGTGGAAACTTTGATGATCCTTTAATCATTCTCAGTCCGGTGGTAAATTAGGCTGAATCTTCAATTTCCTTTTTGTAATCACACTCTTTGACGGGGCAAGCCACAAAATTCCCGGCTTTAAGCGTCTTTTTTATCAGTATCGGGTTGTTACATTCTGGGCATTTTTCTTTCACAGGTTCGCCCCAAACAGTGAAATCACAATCAGGATAACGATTGCATCCATAAAAGAACTTTCCAAAACGGGTTCTTCTTTGAACTAACTCGCCGCCGCAGTTCTCTTTGGGGCACAAGATACCAGTACCTATCTGTTTGGTGGTTTTGCATTCCGGATAATTAGAACATGCTATAAACTTGCCGAACCGACCAGTCTTGACGACCATGTTTTTACCACACTTGGGGCAAATTTCATCGGTGGGTTCATCATCTGGGACATCAACTTTAGCGGCTTCTCCATTCTCTTGGATCTGACTTGTATTTCTGCATTCGGGGTAGCCTGAACAGGCAAGAAACTTTCCGTACCTACCAAATTTAATGACCATAAGGTTTCCACATTTTTCACATTTAATATCAGTTTTTTCAAGCTCTTCTTTCACATTTCTCATATGGATTTTGGCTTTTTCAAGGTCGGCGGAAAATGGTTTGTAGAAGTCGTCTAGTGCGACTGTCCACTGTTTGTGACCTTCTTCTACTTCGTCAAGCTCTGCTTCCATTTTTGCAGTGAACTCTACGTTAACGATACGAGGAAAGTTTTCCACTAAAAGTTCAGCGACTAATATTCCTAATTCACTTGGATGGAGTCTACGCTCTTGAAGCTTGCAGTATTCACGACTTTGAATAGTTTCCATAATATGAGCGTACGTTGACGGCCTGCCTATTCCATTTTCTTCCATTTCCTTTATGAGCATGGCTTCAGTGAATCGTGGAGGTGGTTGGGTGAAATGTTGCTTTTTTTCTACTCCGAGTAATTCTAATATATCGCCTTCTTGAATATTTGCAGGCAGGTATTTTTCTTTATCAGTTTGCGCTGGTCTCGCCTCGCCTTCTTTGTTGTTAGTACTATTGTCGGCTGACTCTTCGTAAACTCGTAAAAAACCATCAAACTTCATTATCGATCCGGTAGCTCGTAAGTTGTACAGCCCGGCTTTTATGTCAACGGTGGTAACATCCATAATAGCTGGAGTCATCTGGCTAGATACAAACCGCTTCCAAATGAGCTCATATAAGACAAATTCTTCTTTAGAAAGTTTATTTTTGAGAGTTTCCGGTGTCCTTTCAACAGATGTTGGCCTTATTGCCTCATGAGCATCTTGAGCTGATTTTTTGGTTTTATAAGTGTTTGGGGTCGCTGGGATATATTTTATACCAATCTCTTTTTGCACAAACTCTCGTAGCTGAGTGATGGCTTCATCAGAAGCTCTAGTGGAATCTGTTCTCATATAAGTAATGAGACCAACAGGTCCTTCACCATTAACGTCAAGTCCTTCATAAAGCCTTTGGGCGATCCCCATAGTACGACGAGCAGAGTAACGCAGCTTTCTGCTTGCCTCCTGCTGCATTGTGGATGTGATAAAAGGAGCTGATGGGTTTCGCTTTCGCTCTTTTCTTTCTAACTTGGTGATTTTGAGCTTGGCACTTTCTATTGTTTTGGCAATTTTATCTGCTTGTTTGGCAGAACCAACTTCTATTTTTTCCCCTTTGTAGTGCATTAACCTAGCTTCAATTTGAGGTTCGGATTTACCCATCACGTTGGCGATTATGGACCAATACTCAACTGGTTCAAATGCTTGTATCTTCCGTTCGCGTTCTACTACTAATCGCAATGCGACAGATTGAACCCTACCAGCGGAAAGACCTCTTCGAATCTTTTCCCACAGTAGCGGTGAGAGATTGTAACCCATTAGGCGGTCTAGAACTCGCCTTGCGGTTTGTGCTTTAACACGGCTAGCATCAATTTTACCCCGGTTTGATATTGCTTTTAAGACGGCACTTTTAGTTATCTCGTTGAACAGTACGCGATATACGACTGCCTCAGTTCCAATTTCATCGGCAATATGGGAGGCGATCGCCTCACCTTCACGATCTGGATCAGGGGCTAGATAAATAAAGTCGGCTTTTCTGGCCGCAGCCTTGATCTTTTTTAATGTTTCACCTTTACCCTTTATTGTTATCCAGTCAGGTTGGTATCCGTTCTCCAAATCCACTCCTAATTTGGACTTCGGAAGGTTTTTTATATGGCCAACAGTAGCCATGACACTGAAATCCTTGCCTAAGTACTGCTTAAGAGTTTTAGCTTTAGCTGGTGACTCTACAATGACTAAAGATTTTGGCACTTAGTAAAACCTCCATATGAAACCAGAAAACACAACAATAGGCCTATGTTTAACTAAGCCTTTAATTTCAAGGCTGTGGAGTATAGCAGATATCACATTGCTTAGTAAACCAGCGATATCACTCAATTTTTGGTATTACCTCCTAACTGAACTCAACGCCTTTCGTTGATAAGGTTATGAAAAAACCGGTTGTAAACGATTTCTACTTGTCTCATTAAGTCGTTGACAAACCCTATTAGGTTGTTAGGGGTAACATCTATTCTAGCCACTGAATGTGAGAGCTTGCGTAGAAGTAGAGTGTTTTTTATTGGAATTATGTCCTGAGCTTGCTCCCTGTTCATTCTTAATGTGTCTTCCAGAGACCTGTATATTGAATATGCTTTTTCTAGCTCTTTCATATCCTTCTCTTTGAGCCACTTTTTTATTTTAGAGGTCTTAAGCATGGAAATGGTAAATGGCTCTTTCTGTATGAGTGCCTCTGGGTGCTCTATAGCTAACGCTTGACATATGAATTCGATTTCGATCAACCCACCCGGGCTAAACTTTATATCTGTAGTGCCAGGCTTTATTTTTTCTATAGCAATACGCTTCCTTATATCCAAGAATTCCTTCAACTCTAAGGTTTTTAATTTTTTGTTGGAAATAAATCTGCTCAATAGCTTGGATACTTTGGAACAAAATTTCTCATCGCCAGCTATTGTTCTTGCACCAACCAGAGCCAAGCGTTCCCACGCCTTTGCCCTGCTGTTGTAGTAAGCCTCCGCAAAAGAGTAAGACGTGACAAGAGGACCGGCATCCCCTTCAGGACGAAGCCTCATATCTATATGATACCCGGGTCCATGAGGGGTGAACTGGGATGATAAGCGGATCGTTTCCTGAACCAACTTAGTGACATATCGAGAAGATTCGTATGACTCGTCAGTGTTTTCATAAAACACAATAAGGTCCAAGTCTGAACCGTAATTAGTTTCCCGTCTTCCCACTTTACCAGCAGCTACAACCGCCCATTTGCCAACGGGCTGTTCCAAACCAGCCGATTCTAAATGACTCTTTGCAATGTTAATTAGTGCTATTAAATACTGTTCGGCTAGTGTGGTGAGCCCAATCATCAGCTCAAAACGGTTTGATAAGCCTAATATCAACCGTAGCCCAAGGCGAAGGCTTTCATAAGCGCGGTAGGAGTTTATTCCCATCATAATTTTTTCAGTGGATCCTGTTCCATTGGTAACTTGAGTGAACTCTTTCGCGTAATCTCCTCCGTCTAATGTTTTACCAACTGGATCGGCAATAATTAATCGGTCGAACAAATCTGGCTGGTTGAGCAGAGCTTCTGTCAAGCTTTCTGATGAGGAAAAAATAGATGCTAGTAATTTTATAATTGGCCTATTGGCGTCTAACAAATCATATAAAATGTCCCGACTTTTGTGTGCAACTACAAAGTCTGAAAACCCAAGTACAACGCGGTCAGGCCAAGCTGTAAGCATGGCTTCAGAGACCAAGAAAGGACCAAAATTGCCGAACCTTTTTTTGATTTTTTCACTTGGATGGAACGGTTCACCTCCTGCCCTTAGAAGTTTTAGTGCCTTAGCTGATACTTCTGGATGGTCGAACAGAAGTGAGTCAAGCCATTCACTGGTACTCTTCTCATCATCTAAGTCAACAGGAAACTTTTCTGATACCTTTTCATCCTTTTTAGAAAAAAACATGTCAAAAATATTTCGAACCCTGGCCTTAAGGGTTTTTATCTTTTGCCCCATGCTTTTTTCAGGAGTAACTCCTGCAAAGCCCAAAGATTTGGCAAGAGTTCTTCTTCTTTTTTTGTCTTTGGGCAGTTGATGGGTCTGTTGGTTCATAAAGTATTGAATCCTGTTTTCAAGTTTTCTATACGTGAGGTATGCTTCTTTTAAATCACGATTATGTGGCTTGGACAGCAAACCGAGGCTGTCAAAAGCGCTTAGAGCGTTTAATGTTGACGTTGTACGGAGCTCCTTATGTCTAGCTCCGTATAACAACTGGAGAGCCTGCGTGACAAACTCAATTTCTCTTATACCCCCATGACCAAGCTTTATATTGTTTATGCCACCTTCTGATGGTTTTTGAGCAAAAGATTCGTCAATTTTATCTTTCATAGCTGCTATTTCGCTAAGAGCCCCTTTGTCGATATATTTTTTATAAATAAACGGCTTTATCCTGGTGATCAGATCATCGACGACTTCTGTAGATCCACCACAAAACCGTGCTTTTATCAGTGCTTGCCGCTCCCATTGTTGACCCCACGACTCATAGTATGTTTCCAGTGCTCCTATGGAATTAGTAATCTCTCCAGCACGACCTTCTGGTCGTAGGCCTAAATCTACTCGAAACACGAAACCTTCATCTGTCACATCATTTAGTAGCTTTGTAACATTCCTAGCAATGATTACGAAAAACTCATGTAGCGAAATACTGTTACCACCATTAGTGGTTCCATTATCTGATGAGTGGGCATATATGACATCAATATCAGATGATATGTTAAGCTCTCTTCCGCCTAGTTTCCCCATTGCCAGGACGGCGAACTGGGCAATTTCTTTTTCATTACTTACTCGATCTTTGTATATTGGTTGCCCATACTTTTTTGTCGCTTGCGATACAGAGTAATCGACCGCTGCGGATATAGCAGTGTCTGCTACTGCAGACCAACTTCCCATAGTTTCTTCCAGAGATGCAATACCAGAAATTTCTCTTGCGCAAATACACAATAGTTCCCTATGTTTAAAACGCCTCAACGCAATTGATATATTTTGGTTCTCCATTAAACTACCGAGGTTAGCCTTTATCTCTTTTGCTGTACGATGTGCAAAGATATTATCTACACTGTTTATCCATTTAAGTTCATCGGGCCGTGAATTTAGCCAGCTTTTCAAAAACTCGCTTATCGCAAAAACATGGGATAAGCCTTGTAACACTGTAGAGTTAGACTGGATCATTGGAAAAACATCTATAGCCTGTTCAAGGCCAACTTTGGAAGCCTCAGGATGGGCCGTAACATCGGTATACTGATTTAGTTTCATGAAAATATTTCACAAAGCATTTTCTGCCCAGCCGGGGATGAGCCCAAAACATAACGCCACATCTCGATGCCCTCCATACAAAGGTACGCCGGAGTGCTTGGACTAATAGAGCGGATGTGCTCCAATACTGCCTTGAAAAGCATTCGCCTAACTGGTTTTACGTATCTATATTTGTTGTCAGGGCACAGCACAAATTCTTGGTTTAATACTTTACTGCCACTGAACCTGGACCTTATTATTGGTTTTAGTGATGACTGGTATCGAAAAGCACCTAGACTTATCCACGCAACTTTTTCCCTTGGAACATTTGAAAACAATTGTTCAACCACTTCCTTGTATCCATTTTCCCAGTCGTCATGGACAACTAACGGGTCAAAGTGAAAAGCTACCTTCCATCCAGCCCGAGCAGCTTCGCTTGCTGCTTTAATTCTTTGTTCTATACTTGCTGAACCCATCTCTTCAGTCATTGCTACTTGCGGTGTGTTTAATGACCATCCTAATACAATATTTTTTGCAGGGTTCAGTTCTAGAATGGAATCAATAAAGCCTGTTTTGGTTTTAAGTTCTAGGCTGGCCATGGGCTTGTGGCGGAACATTTCTATAAGCATACTTCCAAGACCTAACTCTGGTTCAAACATTAATGAGTCGGAAAGTTCGCCAGTACCAAACCTGGCAGGACCATTACATTGTGATAGTTCAAAATCTACTTGTCTGGCTAGTTCGTCTATGTTTGTGGCTAGGCGTATGCGCTTATCTGTCAGATAGTCCTGCAGTATGCAGTATGAGCAGTCAATGACGCAGCCTTCCACAAGGTCAATTACCCAATAATTGCAGCAAACAAGCCCCATTGTGCCTGGGCACTTGCGCACAAACTTACCCTTATTAGGGGCTAGATAAAGAGTTTTTTTGCCAATGCCAATTAAATCTTCTATGGATTCTGACTCGGTTGGCCACTCCAATTCACTTTCGTTAAATATTTTTGCGTCTGGCCAAGCACCTATTGCTTTTTCCACCAGGTCGCTATTTAGACTTCCGTCAGCTAAAACAATTTTTTCGATAACAATGTTTGACATTCATTTAATTTACACCAAACTAGCAAAAGACTGAAAGTTACTGACGTAATAAATTGACTAGACAGGAGTTAACTTATAGCCAGTTGAATAGTGTTTTTAGTAATTTATCATCTGCTAGGGAGAGAATTTTTGCTGCCGATTTAATTTCTTGGGTTGATTTTGCTTCTATTTCTAAACGGATGGTAGTCCCTTCGAAGTTTGTAGGGTGTATTACTCTAATCTGTCTTGGCAGTGACATGGAAGAGACCGCGTTTGCAAAATGAGACTCCATACTCATCAGCGAAGGGTTATGCCAACTGAAAATATGCTCATACAATCTGTTAGCTCTGGGTTTTTTTTCATCGTGTTGTTGAGTTTTATTTTCAGCTTCGTCAATAATGGTTTTTGGCAACAATCTGTGTCTTTCTGCTAAATCGGATATCATTTCAAGAAGTTTAGTTGAGCGACTAAGGCTAAATTTATTTTTTAGCAGCCAATTGCATACACTTTCTCGTTGCTCGTTTCCCATCCTAGCTAGATGGTTTGCAACAGATATTTGTGACTTACTTAAATATAGAAAAAAGTGCGCTTCCGGTCCAAAGTTTGATATTTTCATCAAAGAGGCTAGTACGTAACTTGATTTCGCGTATCCGAGCATAGGTAGAATAGTACCAAGGACTGTTTTGTTATCAAACTTCAGGTTGTCAACCGCAGTTTTAATTACTTTAGAGCATTCCACCAAGTTTAATTTTCTGTGGGACAGATTTTCAGATAAATAAATAATAAAAAGCTTCCTATGATCATGGCTGGTGACAATAGTTGCATCTATCTTATTAAGGCCGGCTGCTTTGGCTGCTTCTGCCCGTTTGAACCCAGCGATTACATTAAATGAATTTTCGTTATTTTTAACCACAGTTATGGGGTTTATCACGCCATGGGTTGCCACAGATTCTGAAATTAACTCGTTAACAGTCGGGTAGGAATAGCTATGACGTAGGTCTAGTGTTGCCTGTGCTACATCAATTGAAACATATTTTCTTGCAGGCTTGTCCATGATTCCCCTGAATTCGAGTTGGTCAAGTTTGTGATAATAATTGTTTGATTTGCTTTTACATAAGTTGATATTTGATTACTTTTAAAACTAAATTTTCACTTAGGAGTTCTTAGATGTGTTGGATTGATGCAAAAACCATGAGGCCGCCCACGGCTATGATCAGCAAACTGCTAATATACGGAGCTTTGGTCATAAAAGTATTGAACCCGCTGTAACGCTTGCTAGCGTAATTAACACTAAGTGCAGCAAATGCCCCTACAGCCACTAGAGTACAAGCTAAGCCTATACTAAAGGCCCCGACGATGGTTATGCCCAGCCAAAACTTTTGTAAATATAAGCAAATTATTAAAACTGTAATTGCTGCTGGACATGGAATTAACCCTCCTGTTAGTCCAAATAAAACAACTTGTCCTGTTGTGGCCTTCCCATCTTTAAACTGCTCTTTGATTTGCTGGGCATGAAAAGAAGCATGTGCATCCTCGTTACCATAACTATGGTGATGTTCGTGGTTATGATTTTGCGAGTCAGCCACCTGCTTTTTTAAAGGACCTACTTGTCTTGGGTAATTGTGATAAAACATCCAAATTCCAACACCTATTACAATTAATCCAGAGGTGAGCATAAAGTAGGATTCGGTTTGTTCGGCAATGAGCTCATCACCATAAGCTAGTGCAATTAGAGCTAAAACCCACACAATGATGCTATGGGAAGTGGCCGCTGACAAACCGAGCAAAATGGCCTGAGGTACGGTACCGCGTACGGCGATAACAAAAGCCGCTATCATTGTTTTCGAGTGACCAGGTTCCAATCCATGCAAAGCACCCAATGCTAAAGCAGTACCAAATAAAAAAATTGGGTTTGGAGCACCAGAAGATACCATCGAAGCTAAATCCATTTATCGATACTTCTTCACAAGAATTTAGTTATATTTTTGCACTCCATAATGGAATGTTTACGGTTTTTGAGGTCACTTTCATCCGTAATTGAACTTTCAACGCAATGATCAATGTGGTCGTGGATCATGGTGCGCTTAGCAGATGAAACTGCTTTTTCTACTGCATGCATCTGCTGGGCAACCTCTATGCAAGGAGAACCTTCTTCCATCATATTTATAACTTTTTGTAGGTGCCCAAGCGCACGTTTTAAACGTTTCAGGATCTCTGGATGTGACTCGTGTATCATCCAAACATCCTATCCCCTTGGTAGGGATAAAGTCAAACCTAAACGTTAAGATAACAGGAGGGATGAGTTTCTACTAAGGATTACAAAAGTCTTTGGTGCTTAAGCAAATTAACGCTAATAAAATTAAATCTGTTATAAAAACTAAGGGCTTGACTGTTATCAAGATCAACGTTCACGGTAATTCTTGTCGCTCCAATTTGTTGAGCGTTTTTCATTGCATATTCCATTAGTTTTGTACCAATACCCTTACCCCTATGGTTTTCATCAACTATGAAGTCATCCACGTGTACGCTCCTAGCACCTAGGGCTGTGCTTACACTGTGTTGTAGGTTGGCAAAGGCCACTATCTCGTCAGTAACTTGAGCAACCAGCAACAAACAAAGCTTTGGATGATCCATACACATCATAAGCCCAGTCTTCTGTTTTTCCGAATTGGGGCTAAATTGGGGCTCAATCAAATAAAGTTGGTGTAATAATTTAACTAGCTTTGGAATATCAGTGATTTCCGCTGGACGCAGAACGATTTCGTCATCAGTTGAAACAGGCTTATCCAATCTTTATCCTACTCCAGGAAGTAGTTAGAATTGTTGGAGGTATTTACAATTCAGAGGTTTTTTTACGCTGGTTTTTTTATTTTGCCCGATGTGATGCATCTTGTGCATACAGTGACACGCTTTACGCCCCCCCCAGGTTGAACAGCACGAACCTTTTTTAGATTCGGATTCCACCTACGCTTGGTCACATTATGGGCGTGACTTATATTATTGCCAAACATCGGCTTTTTGCCGCATATATCGCAAACCCTAGCCATGGTACTGCCTGTAAAGTAAAAGTTTACTGGTTGTTTTGGAAAAGGAGCAATGATAGCATGTGAACAACAAAAGGCAACATTTTTTTGTTCATCTGCTGCTTCCTACTAAATGCAGTGTGGACGGGTGACGTGTAACCAATACTAGGAATTAAAATACAGGTTCATGACCAAAATAACAAAAGACATGACACTTCACCAGGCTATCAAAGCCAATCCCAATTCAGCAAACATACTTGATTCGCATGGGATGGGGTGCAAATCTTGCTCTGGCGGTAAATTAGAATCGGTTAAGTGGGGTGCTGAGATGCATGGTGTAGACCCAGACGAGCTTGTAAAGGAACTTAATAGTAAAAGTAAAAGCCGCAAAAGGACAAGAGCTTAGTTTTTCTCTGTTAGTTATTGCCTCCATTTGGGTGGGAAATTAATCTATGATGACAAGAAGGCCAAATGAATTAAGAGATTTAAATACGAATTTACTACACCCTTATTCTTTTTGGCAAAAGATTTTTAAAAGCAGGACTTCAGCACTTCTGGTTTTGGCCTTTACCCTTCTTGTAGGGATTGTTGTGGTTCCTACTTACGGCTGCGGGACCAGTTGTGAAACTATTGATATATCACCGGATGCATTCCCTGATGGAACGGTGGGTACAGCATACAGCCTTGACCTTACAAGCACTAGTGATTGCTACTGGCATAGTAGCAGCATAGCTGATAATTTAACCTTCGAACTTTCTGGGGGAGCCCTTCCACCTGGTATTAGTGTAAATTCAGGAGGTGAGGTTAGGGGAACACCAAGCCTAGCAGGGACATACACTTTCACGCTGCGCCTTAGATATGACGCAAGGAATCTGACCGTGGATAGGGGTTATTCAATGATAGTTGAGTGACAAGTTGAATTATATTAGTAATTTAGAGCAAAATGCTGCAAGTTAAAGAAACACTATATGTTAACTAATTGTTTAAAAAGAAGTTGTTTTGCAAACTAGAACTGTTATTACCATCTTGAACCAAGAAAATGGTGAATTAAACATTCTTTTGCATATCGTTGGATAAACACAAGTTAATGTTCATTTTTGGTTAATATTCCTTGACATCACTATGGTGTTGAAATAGGATGCTAGCGTCTTAAGACTGGGGTTTGCCCTAAAGGGGGGCCATTTCTTCAGCTCGCGTTATTGTAGCGCGTGAAGATCTAACGAAAAAAGATGAGGAGAAATACATGAAATTAATTAGGAGTATGGTGATCGCTATGTTTGCGATTGCGGTTGTCTTTGGTGGCGCCACCAACGCATCTGCATACAACATAAACGACGATCACAGAATGTTTGGCCTGTATCAGCTCTGGATAAATCTGGATACTGATGCAGCGGTTGTCACTGATGCCGCGACTGGGAACACTTCGGGTGATTCTCTTTTTGGTATTCGTGAACGACGTATCTTTTTTGGAGTTGCCGGCAAATTAGCAGATGGTGCCCTTGGTTACTATTTGCTTCAAAGCATGGGCGGACCTCCAAGTGCAGCTAGCTCAATCTTAGCTTGGGGTTCGGTGTTCCTACCTGGCCTGCAAGTTGACTTTGGTAAACTAGCACCTATGGTTACTTATGACGGTTCCATTCAAGGTTCCGGTAGCCTACTTTCCCTACAAAGGGCTACGCCTACTTTGCAGATGACTGGTGCACCGTATGCCGGTGGCACACGTGCATGGCGTGACTTGGGCCTAAGGTTCATTGCTAACGCAGGTCCTGCTCAGATTAGAGTTACCGTAACTAACGGTGTTGGTGATGCTGCTCAGGCTGATTCAGAGCACATTTCTGGTCAATTGGCTCAGAGCAACCAGCTTGGCCAAGCCATGTATGGCATTGGCGCAATCATTAAACCTGCAGACGGTGTTCGTGTTCATGCTGCTTTCACATCGAACAAGCATGACGATGTTAAATTGAGCACTGGTGGTGTAATCGACATCGATCGCACGTCCACAGCTGTTGGTGGTAAAGTTTCAATGGGCGCAATAATGGTTGATGGTGAGTATGCAACCACTAAGGCTACTTCAAGTGACTTTGGTGGGGAAAGCGAATTGAAAGGTTTCTGGGTTAGAGGTGGTTACAGTATTTCGAAAGACTTACTGCTTTCAGTACGCCATGCTAGCTTCGAGCGCGTTACTTTAAACACCAAAGACACTGATCTAACAGTTGCTTTGATGCATACAATGGGTAACCTAAAGACTACAATTGAGTATGTGACAACTGACGGTGAGGCCGGCTCTGTATGGGGCGCTACTGATCCTAAGTTGCTTCGTATGCAGCTACAGATGGGCTTCTAGTCCACTTTTTGTAGCATAGTTTAGCTACTTTATAGGGCTCGGCCAGAGTTGGCCGAGCCTTTTTTTTGCATTAACGGTTTTCTACACTGTTTTACATTACCCTCCATGGTAAAGTTAATAATGCGTCGGGATCCTAGCCAAAAACTAACAGTTATCTAACCCCAAAAGCCTGCGAAGACAGGTAAGCTTTTTGTATTAACAATAAAAGCATAAAAAATAAAAACAGGACCGAATACTTTTGATGTGGAAATAAGGAGTACATGATGACCAAAACAACCAAAATAACCATTGTATTCATGACTCTTATGGTTGTGTTTGCAGGCGGTGTAGTTGCTACCAACAGCATAACTGTCCAAGGTTCAGATACGTTACTAGAAATGGTAGCTGTAGAGGCTGGAGAATACATGAAAATCCACAGTCAAAGTTCCATTCAGGTTACAGGTGGTGGATCGGGTACAGGCATCGCCGCTCTTTTAAACGGTACAGTTGACGTTGCTAATGCCTCAAGGAAAATAAAAAAGAAAGAGCGAAGAAAAATCACCAAAGACGGAGGCAAAGTTTTTGAGGTGGCAATTGCCTTGGATGGCATAACCGTTTACCTGAATGTAAAAAACTCAGTGAGTGATTTGAGCATGAATCAACTCAGGGATATCTATTTGGGTAAAATTGACAACTGGAAGGAAGTCGGAGGGTCAGATGCCAAGATTATACGGTATAGCCGTGAGAACAACTCTGGCACGTACGTCTTCTTTAAGAAGAAGGTTTTGAACAGAAAACAGTATGCACCGGATTGTCAGAACTTACCAGGGACGGCGTCTGTTGTGCACGCAGTTTCAAAAGATAAAAATGGTATCGGTTTTGGTGGAATCTCTTATGGCGAGGGAATAAAATTTGCCAGAATTAATGGCGTGGTGCCATCAGCTAAAACAATTTCAGCTGGGGAATACCCTATAAGCAGAAATCTTTACCAATACACGATTAATAAACCCGAGGGTTTATCCAAAAAATTTATAGCTTTTGAACTTTCAAAAATTGGACAACAGTTGGCTGAAAAAGCTGGCTATATTCCACTATCAGAAAGCCAGAGAAAAGAATCTTTGGCTATGCTTAACTAACCTAAAGATGAGGAGCTATACATGAAACTAATCAGGAGCGTGATGACTGCTTTACTTGTAATAGCTTAACTATTCAGATGGACTTGGCCAAGGTTGGTCGAGCCCTTTTTTTGCGTTAACGACTTTCTGACGTGTGTTATATTACCGTCCAGGTAAAGTTAATAATAAGTCACTTTTGTTGATACTAGTTTGTAATGAGATTAATAATAAATACTGCTTTAAGCGTTATCTTTCTATTCGCCACGACCACTTTTTCTATAGCGAACGACACGCAAGTTTTACAGAAAACTGGACTTTTAAAGTTGCGTGGATACATTTTGCAAGTATCTGGGGTAGTTGCAAAAATATCAGGCAATAAAGTATTTATATCAAATGACACAGGGGAATTGCCTCCCATTGGGATTAATCTTGATATAACACGCGCAGGTGAGGTGATTAAACACCCAACCACAGGGGAAGTGTTAGGTAAAATTTCAGAGCATGTGGGGACTGTTACGGTAAAATCTGCAAATAAAAAACTTATTACAGCAACAATAGTAAACAAGGAGAACAACCTAAAAGTAGGAGACAGTGTTGGTTCATCTTTTAAACAAAAGCCAAAGGTTGCTTTAATTCAGACATCACTCGACAAGGGTCTGGTGATACCAGGTTTACGAGCGGCCCTTGAGAGTTGGGGAGAGATTGAATGGGTTGATCAATACCTGGTAAATCGTTTCATGCATGACGAGGGTATTGAACATAACCAGAAATCACTTCCACCCAATATTATTAAATTGGGGAGAGAGATACTTGGGTCTGATTTCATAGTGTTATTGCACTTAAAAAAAGAAAACGGCTCTGTTTTAACCGACGCCACTCTTTACAATACAACTACCGGAAGTGCCGCGAAAAAAGTGGTTAAAGGCTTGGTTGCGATACCTGGTGTTGCTTCAACCGTGGTGGCAAAAAAAGTACCCGCTAACCAAAAACTTCCTTACTCTGAGCAGAAACCAGGGAAGACACAAACCCAATCTTCTTTTCAGAAAAGAAGCGGCAAAACAAAAGTATTGCACGAATTTGACGAAGGCATCTCAGGCTTGGCAACATACGATTTTGACAATGACGGTAAAGACGAAATAGTTGTGAGCTTGAGAAACTCAATTCAAGTGTTCAATGAAGAAGGAAATGGTTTGATGTTGCTTTGGGAGCGTACTTTTCCAAAGGACAATACTATTGTAGGGGTTTGTACAGGCGATTTCAATGGTGATGGGAAAGGTGAGATCTATGTAAACAATACTGTCTCATCTTGGATAAGAAGCATGGTGTTTGAAGGTAATGGGTCGAACTTTTTATTACTGCAAGATCAGGTGAAAACTATATTTTATGTAAATAGTGATAAACATCTTTATGGTCGAAACCAATTAGATGGCTTTAGATTAGGACTAGAAAACGACATTTACAGGATTACTTGGGCTAATGGATCGATGCATCGTGAATTTTATACATCTTTGCCGAAGAGGGGGCATAAAGCTGGAATTGGGTTTAGTGATATTGACAAGGACGGAAAGGACGATGTTATCTCCTATTTGGGTAACCAACTAATCTATCAGACCAGTTCTTCTGGTGCATGGGAAATGGTAAATGGCGACTTTGGTGGTTCCAATGTGCGAATGTCTCTTTCTACCGAAGCTGAAACGGGGGGTGAGATTAATACAAAAGAATTCCATATGTTTACCCCCTCTATTCAGTTTTTTGACTCCAATGGCAGGATAATGGCAGTAAACAATAAACCACTGTCTAGGTTCATTAGCAACCCAACATACTACGAAGGACAGATTGTATTTCTTGAAAGTGATGGAAACTCACTTTATAGAACAGGTGTTGCACCAATGAAAGCTAATGCTATACAGGGCCTAACTATATACAATGGTGTAAATGTTTTGGTTGGCCGTACATCTGTCTCTTTTTTGTCAGGGGAAAAAGGGAAGCTGATTATGACTGATCTAAATGATATGACAGTTAAACCTCCTGTTAAGCAGGTGCAACAGCCGTCTGGCGACGCTTCGGGGAAGGTTGAATACTTTCCACATTAAGGCTTAAGCTGCACTCCTGTTCTTGTTAGCAAGTACAATGACCTATGCTTATTGACCAATTTCGTGCTTTGCAAATAAAACTTAACAGTCATCAAACTATAGCAGAAACAAAAAGACGATTATTGGAGACACATTATTGCTGGCTAAAGTTGACACTCAAGTAATAATTGGATAGAGTTTTTTCGCACTTCATGTAACTTAATATTATTAACAACTGTTTTATTTTAATATGAAGATAACCAAAGCAGTCTTTCCCGTAGCTGGAATGGGAACTAGGTTTCTACCAGCGACAAAAGCTTCACCTAAAGAGATGTTATCACTTGTGGATAAGCCTCTAATTCAGTACGTGGTGGAAGAGGCTGTCGATGCCGGAATTGAACAGATCATTTTTGTTACAGGCAGGAGTAAAAATTCCATTGAGGACCATTTTGACAGATCAGTGGAATTGGAGTTATTACTTGAGCGGAAAGGGGATACAAAAAAACTTGATCTAATACGTCACATTTCAGAAATGTGCGAATTCTCATACGTGCGCCAAAAGGAGCCAAAGGGGCTAGGTCATGCAATACTAAAGGCAAAAAACCTTGTAGGGGATCAGCCGTTTGCTGTGCTTTTAGGAGACGATATCATCCATACAGAAAAAGATCCTGCAATTGGACAATTAATAAGGGTACACGAACAAACCAACTCGCCTGTAATAGCAGTGGAGCGTGTTCCTGAGAACGAAGTGTCGGCGTATGGTGTCATTGACCCGGAGTCAGCAGAAGGACGTCTTAATAAAATCAAGGGCATGGTTGAAAAGCCACCTTTAGACAAAGCCCCTTCCAACCTAGCTATCATAGGTAGATACATACTTTCACCGGAAATATTCGACTTTATAGAGAGCACAGCCCCTGATGCACAAGGTGAGGTTCAACTGACTACAGCGCTGAACGATTTTTTGCAGCATGGTCCGATTTATGGCTACGAATTTGAGGGTACTCGTTACGATGCAGGAGACAAGTTGGGGTTTTTAAAAGCCACTGTAGAGTATGCACTTAGAAGTGACAAGTTAGGGGATAGGTTCCGCTCGTATCTTAGTTCATTAGAGACCTAGTAGCTGTTCAAACAACCTGTATAGTTGAATCGCGTACTGTAGTTACGTAAAATAAAAAGTGTGTTCGAACTTTCCCTTATATTTGTTAAATGTAGTGCGGATGTTCGGTTGATTTTCTGAAGAAACTTGACCTATTGGTTTTACGGTTTTATATTTGAAGAAAGGACACTGTGGCCGAAAAACTCAGTGGGGTAAGTTATTTTAGATTGGAATTATTAACAACTGAGGCAGCTTAAAGCTGATTGACTATGATGGATGACCTTTTGGGCCCAGAAGATGAAGCGAACCTAATTTCTGAGCTTACAGACGACATTAAAATTCCTATGGAATTGCCCCTTCTGCCAGTACGCGACGTAGTTGTGTTCCCATTTATGATTCTTCCACTTTATGTGGGCAGAGCATCATCCATTAATGCAGTAAAAGCAGCTTTAGAAGGGAACAGAATGATTTTGCTTGCGGCTCAGAAGGATGCAAGCATGAATGATCCCACATCAAATGACATGTATAAAGTTGGCACAGTGGCCATGGTGATCCGAATGCTTAAACTGACTGATAACAGTGTGAAAATTCTGGTCCAAGGCATTGCCAAAGCCAGCCTAACCGACTTCACGCAAAAAGAACCATTTCACAAGGTCAAATTCAAGAGGATTGTTGAACCCACACCAAAAAAAGTCACGAAAGGGTCTTCGGCAGAACTAAAGTCCGAGGCCTTGATGCGCAATGTGCGGAAGCAACTGGAGATTGCTATTAGCATGGGTAAACGGATTTCGCCAGACATCCTAACTATAGCTGAAAACATTGATAACTCAGGCAAACTAGCCGAATTAGTAGCAGCAAACTTAGGCTTGAAAGTTGATGATGCACAGTTAGTGCTGGAAACGGATGATCCATTGTCCAGATTGATGAAAACATCCGAACTATTAAGCCGGGAGATAGAACTCCTAGACATGCAGCAAAAAATCCAAGAGTCTGCCCAAGAGGAAATGTCTAAATCACAACGTGAGTATTATCTTCGTGAACAATTGAAGGCTATTCAAAAAGAGCTGGGTGATATGGATGATCAGAGCAAGGAGATAAGCGAGTTTCGCGAAAAGATTGAAAAGATAGGGATGCCAGAAGAGGTGCAAGTGGAGGCAGAAAAGCAGTTAAATCGTCTCTCCAAAATGCATTCCGAATCGGCGGAGGCTACAACAGTCCGCACTTTTCTTGAATGGATGGTAGAGATTCCATGGTCAAAACTAACCGAAGACAAGTTAGACATTAAAGCAGCCAGCAAAATACTTGATGAAGATCATTATGGTTTGGAAAAAGTTAAAGAACGTATTCTTGAGTATTTGGCTGTGAGAAAGCTTAAGGCGAAAATGAAAGGCCCTATATTATGTTTCGCTGGTCCTCCTGGGGTTGGTAAAACATCACTTGGGCAGTCTATTGCTAGAGCTCTTGGTCGCAAGTTTATTCGTATATCTTTGGGTGGTGTGCGGGATGAGGCTGAAATCAGAGGACACCGCAGGACGTACATCGGTGCTTTGCCGGGGAGAATAATGCAAGGAATCAAACAGGCGGGATCATCTAATCCAGTGTTTATGATGGACGAGATTGATAAACTAGGTTCCGACTTTCGTGGTGATCCTAGCTCAGCTTTGCTGGAGGTTTTAGACCCTGCTCAAAACAACTCTTTTGTTGATCATTATCTTGGTGTTCCTTTTGACCTGACCAATGTAATGTTTATTACCACAGCAAATATTACAGAAGGGATACCAACGGCATTACTCGATAGAATGGAAGTTATTAACTTATCAGGTTATACCGAAGATGAAAAAGTTGAAATTGCA
Organism: Nitrospinaceae bacterium UBA7883; assembly: GCA_002500605.1. Classification (GTDB taxonomy): domain Bacteria; phylum Nitrospinota_A; class UBA7883; order UBA7883; family UBA7883; genus UBA7883. The sequence goes on from DLRR01000019.1 coordinate 144,347, forward strand.
GTGAAGTACTTAGTGCCAAGGCAGTTGACGGAACATGGCCTGACTGCAAGACAATTCAAGATAACAAAAGATGCTTTACACCAAACAATACGAGAATATACCCGTGAGGCAGGACTTAGGAACCTTGAGCGAAAAATTGCTTCCCTATGTCGAAAGGTGGCTAAAGGAGTAGCTTTAGCCAGCAAAAAAAGCTACAGGCTTGGAACCAAGGATTTACGGAAGTATCTGGGTGTGCGGATTTTTGAACAAGAGATCGAGAATGAAAAACCAAAGATTGGAGTAGCCACAGGTGTAGCCTGGACTATGGCTGGTGGTGAAATAATGAACGTGGAAGCCACTACTACCAAGGGGAATGGAAGACTAACCTTAACAGGCAAACTGGGAGACGTGATGAAGGAATCAGCCCATGCGGCCTTATCTTTCATTCGCTCGCGAGCTGCGAGTTTTGGCATTGACGAAAACTTTATTAAAACAACAGATGTGCACGTTCATGTGCCTGCAGGTGCTATCCCCAAAGATGGGCCTTCAGCCGGGGTGACCATTGCTACTGCAATAGTTTCGGCACTCACCAATGTTCCAGTCCGCAACGATATAACAATGACAGGTGAGATCACACTTAGGGGTAGAGTGTTAGCTATCGGTGGTCTGAAAGAGAAATCATTGGCAGCTAAAAGAGCGGGGATACAAAACATCATTATCCCGGAACAAAATAAGAAAGACTTGCAAGAGATACCAAAAAACATTCGGAATACCATTAAGTTTCACATTGTCAAGACTGCCGATCAAGTTCTTAACTTTGCATTGACGATGAAGCTTGCAGAAATAAAAAAGTCTGCTAGTAAAAAAAATGGTGGTGTGAAAAAGAAATTTAAGAAGCCGATAGCAGGAAAGAGTAAAACGGTAAGCAAATTGGCTGCAAAACCAGCCAGGCTAAAGGCAGCCAAATGATAAGTAAGCAAGCAATGACTGGGTTGTTTTTATTGTGAGTTATCAAGCCGCTTTTTCTGTTTCTTTTGCTGGCTAGGGTTTTTTAGTTAGTATCTTTTTGGAACGGGCTTTACGCAACGTAGAGTCCCAACTTAGGATGATAGGACTTGCGACAAAAATCGAGGAATATGTGCCCACCAGCACCCCTATCAGCAATGCGAAAGAGAAATCATGTATTACCTCACCACCAAAAAAGAAGATACATAGAATCACTACCAATGTAGTTCCAGAAGTTAGGATGGTTCTGCTAAGGGTTTGGTTAATGGAAATATTAAAAACCTTCTCAATATCAATACCACGTTTGAGTCGTGTGTTTTCACGAATGCGATCAAAAACAACTATTGTATCGTTTAGAGAATAACCAATAACAGTAAGCAATGCTGCTATGACAGTTAGAGTGAACTCCTTGTCAAGTATCGAAAAAAACCCGACAGTCACCAGGGTGTCGTGGGCCAGTGAGATGATAGCAGCCAAACCAAAACGAAATTCAAATCTTATTGTTATATACGCAAGAATTCCAAGCAAAGCGTACACCATGGCCAGTACAGCCTTTTCACGAAGGTCGCGCCCAACTTTTGGTCCTACCATCTCGACTCGCTCAACAGAAAATGATTTACCATACTGTTCTCGTAATCGACTTTCTACCTGTTGTGTATATGTGTCTCCATCAATATTTTCCTCGGCTCGTTGTATCCGAATTAAAATCTCTTCTGGGGTACCAAACTCTTGAATTGAGAAGTTGCCTATATTAAGCGTATTAATGATTTTGCGTAATTCAGGTATAGGGGCAACATGATCAAACTTTAGTTGAATTATGGATCCACCTTTAAAGTCGATGCCATAATTGGGGCCACCATGTATTATTAGCGATCCCAGAGCTGCAAAAATCATAACAATAGATAAGCCGGCAGCATAATATCGCTTGCCGATAAAGTCGATGTTGGTTTCTGGCTTTACTATTCTCATATTTTAAGCTCTGTTATGCGGCGATTTCCAAGGAAATATTTAAAAGCGGTTTTTGACACAAAAATTGCGGTAAACATCGATGCAATTACTCCAATGCTTAGTGTGACAGCGAAGCCCTTTATAGGGCCAGTTCCGAACTGGAAAAGGACTAGAGCTGCAATCAATGTGGTTACGTTTGCGTCGATAATTGTTAGAAAGGCTTTAGAAAACCCGGAGTCCACTGCTACTCGAACGGTTTTACCATTTCTGATTTCTTCACGGATTCTTTCAAATACCAGTACATTCGCATCCACTGCCATTCCAATGGTAAGGATGATTCCAGCGATTCCAGGTAGGGTAAGCGTTGCTCCAAAATAAGCTAGTGCACCAGAGAGTATAACTATATTAAGACCTAAGGCAATATCTGCAATGATACCTCCTAAGCGATAATAAAAAATCATGAATAGAAACACAATAATACTGCCAATAACAATCGAGTTTATCCCTCTAGCAATAGAGTCACGGCCTAGAGAAGGCCCAACAGTGCGTTCTTCAAGCTTTATAAGGGGGGCAGGAAGTGAACCTGCGCGAAGAATAATAGCTAAATCATTGGCTTCTTCATAGCTGAAATTGCCTTCAATCATGGCCGAACCACCAGTAATAGCTTCACGGATAACCGGAGCAGAATACACACTGTCATCTAATACTATGGCCATCCGTCTGCCAACATTATCACTTGTTAGCTGAGCAAATATTTTTCCACCTTCATTGTTGAAGTCAATTGCTACGTAAGGCAAATTCATTTGAGAAAACCGAACTTCAGCGTTGGCAAGTTTATCACCAGTAAGTTCAACTTTCTTTTTTATTACATATGGTTTCCGCCCGATAATTTTCTTTGTGATCCTATCGAACTCCTTTTCGTAAAGTACGGCGGAATCTTTTGGAATTCCACGTTCAAAAGCTGAGGCCGGGTCAATGGCTTCGTTCAACATCCTAAACTCAAGTCTGGCGGTTTTGCCTATTAAATCAATAGCCCTCTGACGATCCTTTATGCCTGGGAGTTGTATGATAATACGGTTTTCACCCTCGCGCTGAATGGAGGGCTCAGATACTCCAAACTGATCTATTCGGTTACGTAAAGTCTCAAGTGCTTGACTAACGGAATTTTTGTAAACATATTCTTCGTGGTCTGAAGTTAATTTATATATCAGAACACCTCCATCTGCCACTTTGCGCGTCTTAGTTAAAATAGGGTAATCGGATGTTATTACTTCTTCGGCCTTGTTAATATCTGTGTCAGACCGCAGGCGAACAAGTAGTTTCCCCTTTTCTTTACCAATAGAGCGGATTTTTATATTGTGGGAGCCTAGAAACTTACTTAGATCATTAATTATGTTATCCAGCGTTGACTCTAACGCCTCTTTTACGTCGACTTCATATTTGAGGTGCATGCCGCCTTGAAGATCAAGACCAAGATGTATTTGCTTTTCAAGTGGCCATGCGAAGAACGTGGAGGCTAATATTACGCCTATAATAATTGCAAGTCGCCAAATGTTGCTCTTAGTCATCCAGTTTGTTCGTTTCAGCCTCTTTCAGTTTGTCACCTATGGCAGATTTTTGTACTTTTATCTTCACTCCATCAGCAACTTGAATAGTTATGATATCTTCTTTCAGTTTGTGCACAACGCCATATATTCCACCTGTAGTTACAACTGTATCGCCCTTTTTAAGGCTCTCTTGCATATTTTGCACTTCTCTGTTCTTTTTAGTTTGTGGCCTAATAAGCAGGAAATAGAAAACTGCAAAAAGGGCCGCATAAAACAGGATAAGCACAATTGTGTGTCCTTCTGAATTTGGGGCCCCCTCTGGCGCTGGAGCAAAAGACACATAATACCTATTAATCAGTTCGTTAAGCATAATATTCCAATATGAGAAAATGGTAATGTTAATTTAATCAATGGTAGTTTGCAAGTGAAAGTAAACCACTTTTTGCCTAGTAAATAAAAAGCCCTAATATCCTATTTGCAGACTGTGATAATGGTAATCTACTGAAATATATCTTTTATATCAGCTTGGTGTAGAAGGCACTGTAAAATGAGAGTGGAAAGGTATGGGAAAGTGTTATCTTCTAGGCTATAAAATAAGACAAAGTTATAAAAGTAATATACAGGTGAGTATGGTGCCGAATGTTAATGGGTTTTATTTTGGATGTGTTAACGTTTATTACGTGTAAAAGCATGATGGAGGACAGATTGGAACGGGAAGAAATTAGAGAGAAAGTTTTTTCTTATCTTTCCAATAACTTTTTTATAGATTTTACTGATGATATTACACCCCATACGAATTTGTTTACCTCTGGCATTATCGATTCGTTTGGTTTTATAGCGCTTATTACTTTTTTGGAAAGCGAGTTTGTAGTGCGTATTGGAGACGAATGTCTCCTGAATGGGGGGTTATCCTCCCTTGAATCTATTATTACTGTTGTTGAGGAATTAACTAGAGCGAGTGATTAACTCTAGGGAAAGATATTGACCAATGATCTTTATTTCTATCCCAATAAAAGGTAGATTTTAGAGATAACATTCGATACAAACACGCCTATGATTCTAGATAAAATAGCCTATCTTTTTCCAGGGCAAGGGTCACAAAATATTGAAATGTTTGCAGGAAAACTAGATTACCCCGCAAAACAATTACACGACATTGTACGCAAAATCACTGGAGAAGACTTGCGAACAGGGATTCGAACCAGTGGAAAAGAGTATTTGCAAAATAATCTTATTAGTTCATTGGCCATAGTCACTGCAAGTGCCATAGCCCTAGAGCAGTGCACTAAAAAAGGATATGGAAAACCGTCGTTTTATGCTGGGTATAGTGTAGGGCAATGGACAGCCCTCTACGCAGCAGGGGCGTTGCCGTTCGATCAGCTAGTATCGGTCATTGCTCATCGAGCGGAGTTGATGAACTCTTCAGCAAATGGCAGGATGATTTCATGCCTAGGACTTTCTAATTCAGCAATTGAGGAGTTTTGCGTATTACTGGAAACAGAGAACAAATATTGTCGTATAGCCAACTTTAACTGTTTTGGAAACATTACACTGTCGGTGGCTGGTGAGTTTAAGGCAGAGATCTTAGCTCGTTTAGCTGCTCTCGGTCCAAAACAATTATCTCCACTTGAGGTTGAGGGGGCATGGCATTGCTCGCTCTTGACAAACGCAAGGAATAGTTTTAGAAAATATTTAAACAACATTTCTTTTCAACCAGTTTCTATCCCTGTAATAGACAATTGCACAGGTGAATTGTTACCGGATGACCCGGTTAGATTACGCGACCAGTTAGCGGATCATCTGATTTTGCCAGTACGCTGGGAAGATGGAATTAATACTTTAATAGCGAATGGGATCAATACGTTTTTGGAAGTAGGGCACGGAAGCATGTTGAGTAATTTCGGTTTTTTTATAGATCGAAACAGTAAATTTATTTCTTTCAACTCTTGAGGGTTTGTTTACAGCATCATGTGTGGAATAGTGGGATTTTTTAACAACTCATCGCCTCCAGATGATCAAGTTGCGCTAATAAATGCAATGCTTGCCAAAATTTCACACAGAGGGCCAGATGAACTTGGAATTTATTTTGACAATAAAATTGGTATTGGGTCAACTCGCCTGTCCATCATTGATCCAGGCAATGGGAAGCAACCATTTCACGACAAATCGGGACGTTACTGGCTGTGTTTTAATGGTTTGATTTATAATTATATTGAGTTGAGGCAGGAACTAACCGCCAAAGGTTATCAATTTGAAACCAAATCTGATACCGAGGTTCTTTTAGCAAGTTGGATAACTTGGGGAGCTGCGGTGCTAGAAAAACTGAACGGTGGGTTTGCTTTTGCCATCTACGACAGAGTTGAAGGTAGCTTGACTCTCGTTCGTGATCGATTTGGTAAACGGCCACTCTATTATACTAACGCAGAAGATGGAACATTTATTTTTGGATCAGAGATAAAATCTTTTTTGCCTTATAAATATTTTTCCCCAGCTCTAGATTTAGAGATGCTAACAGAAATTTTTACTTTTTGGACACCGACTCCAGATGGTTCTGCCTTTAAAGGGGTTAAGCAGGTGCCCCCCGGTTCTATGGTTAGCATAGGGCCTGAAATGGAACTGAAGTTAAAATGTCTAATACGAGCAGAACTGGAAGAAATGCCATATGAAGGATCGTTAGAGGAAGCACTTTTCGCAACCAGAAATTCTATAACTGAAAGTGTAAGAATCAGGCTTAGGGGCGATGTCCCTGTTGGTGTCTATTTAAGCGGAGGGATGGACTCGACTTTAATGACTAAGGTAGTGCAGGAACTTTCTGGAAATCAGGTCCATACTTTTTCTGTTGAATTTGATGATCTCACTTTTGATGAATCTGATATGCAGCAAGTAGTTTCTTCTAGAATTGGAACAGACCACACTGCAATCAGGATAAATGATACAGATATCACTGCTAACTTCCAGTCGGCTTTGTGGCATGCGGAGGTTCCAATGTTTAGTACTGCTATTGTCCCAATGTGGCTAATGTCAAAGCAGGTGCAAGAGAAAGGGTTCAAAGCTGTAATTACCGGAGAAGGGGCAGATGAGGTGTTTGTAGGGTATGATATTTTCAAGGAGACTCTGATACGTTCTTTGTGGGAAAAAGATCTAGGCAAAAACCGTAAGCATGAGCTGCTCCAGTCTATATACCAATACCTAAACCACTTTACCAATAACAACATTAGAGCCTTAACCGCTTTTTTTGACCGTTTCTCCAGTAAAACCAAAGATGTATTATTCAGCCACCAGATACGATTTCACAATTCAACTCTTTCAAGAAGGCTTCTTAATAGTGACTACAATGCTGAACAGCGTCTTCGTGCAATAGCAGAAGCCGATCCTACATTTACTAACTTAGACACTGTGAAAAAGGCACAGTGTCTTGAAATATTAACACTTCTTAGTGGATATTTGTTGTCAAGTCAAGGGGATAGAATGGCATTTTCACACGGAGTAGAAAACCGTTGTCCATTTCTTGATCCATCACTCTTTTCTTTGGCTGCAAAGTTTCCGCTTGAGTTCAAACTGAAAAATTATGTCAGCGGGAAATATGTAGTCCGTGAAGCATTCAAAGACTTCTTACCAGCTCGAGTTGAAAGCATTCCAAAAAAACCATATCGTTCACCAGGTGCTGCTGCCTTCTTTGGTAAGGGATGCCCGGAGTATTTAAACGATGCCATTTCTCTCAGTGAGTTGAAAAAAATTGACTTCCTCAATCATGAGCTTGCAAGTAGGTTAGTTGCAAAGGTCAGCAGAGTAGGCCGGGGTGAAATTAGCTACGCAGAAAATCAAGCGTTTCTGTTGTTGCTTTCAACAAAACTGTTGCATCTCATGTTTGTTGAGCGTAAGGATGTGCCTGCCACTCGTTATTTCCCCAAAGTAGTCAAGATGTTTGATGGACGTGGGAAAGCTGTTCTGGATTTGATCAAGTAAAAAGCTATAATACTAAGCGCCGGCATCATATGATTCATGATACTAATAAATACAGCTTAGTGAAAGGAACGGAAGTGAAAATAAGCATTAAATACTGTAAAGTTTGAAACTACTTACCTAGAGCCGCCAGTCTGGCGGATAAGATAAAAAAAGAGTTTGGCTTGGAAGTCGAGTTACTGCCTGGATCCGAGGGTATTTTTGATGTAGAGCTTGACGGAGAGCTTATATTTAGCAAGCATCAGGCAGGAGAGAGATTTCCCGAAAGGGACGAGGTCGAAGGTTTTATTAGATCAAAAATTTCGTAAATTTATCAGCAAGTGGAAATGAATTCCCAAAGTTTATTAGGGCTGTTTGCTTTCCCTCTCTTTGCATGGTTAATAAGCGAAAACCGTAGGGATGTGCGGCTTAAAACAGTTTTTGTTGGCATTGCAGCACAACTTGTACTCGGAGCACTACTGTTAAAAATATCAATATTTCGAGATTTATTTTTATGGTTAAATAAAGCTGTTATTACTTTAGAGACCTCGACAAGGGCAGGGACAAGCTTTGTGTTTGGATATCTTGGTGGTGGAGCCCTACCGTTTGATGAGAAGTTTCCTGGTGCTAGCTTTGTACTAGCCTTACAGGGTTTACCACTGATTTTGGTGGTGAGTGCACTATCAGCAGTGCTTTTTTACTGGGGAGTTTTACCGCTAATTGTACGCGGTTTTGCTTTTGTCCTTGGAAAATTAATGGACATTGGTGGCGCTGCCGGTCTCGGAGCTGCAGCCAACATTTTTGTTGGCATGATTGAATCGCCATTACTAGTTAAACCATATTTAAGGAAAATGACTAGGAGCGAACTGTTTTTGGTAATGACTTGTGGCATGGCAACAATCGCCGGAAATATGATGGTGTTATACGCTAGCATTCTTACTCCAATAATTCCCGCTTCTATGGGCCATATACTGACCGCTTCTTTGATAAGTGCTCCAGCCGCAATAATGATTGCCAAACTGATAGTTCCGGAAACGATGGGAAGTACATCTGCTAGTTTAGCTTCTACACAAACCTATGGCAGTACAATGGACGCTATCACCAAAGGGACAACAGATGGAATTGCTTTGTTAATAAATATAATTGCCATGCTCATTGTGTTAGTAGCTTTAGTAAGCCTTGTAAATTCCATTTTTGGTCTCCTCCCGTATGTGGCTGGCGAAGTGCTTACATTACAGCGAGTCCTAGGATGGATTATGGCTCCTCTGGTATGGTTTATGGGTGTTCCCTGGAGTGAGGCTGTCACGGCAGGGTCTATGATGGGAGTAAAAACCGTATTAAACGAATTTCTGGCATATCTTCAAATGGCACAATTACCTAAAGGTACTTTGAGCTATCGAACTGAACTGATTATGACTTATGCCATGTGTGGTTTTGCGAACTTTGGCAGTTTGGGGATTATGATAGGTGGTATAGGATCGATGGTTCCCGAACGACGAGACGAGATTATAAATTTGGGCCTTAAATCAATTGTAGCAGGAACATTGGCGACAATGATGACCGGCTGTATTGCCGGTTTGTTCGGATAAACTCAATATTAAGGACACTTTTTTATCAAAATATTACCTATTGGAATATACACAATCAAAATAAGCGAAACCGTAGGGTTAGTCTCCTCCCCATCGACGGAAAAGACTGTGCTCAATGCCGAACTGATCAAAAATTTTCCCAACAATGTGATCAATGATATCGTTTACCGTTTCTGGTTTGTGATAAAAAGCTGGCATGGGTGGAAGTATTATTGCGCCCATTTCAACAGCAAGTCCCATCAGCCTTATGTGTCCTTTATTCAAAGGGGTTTCCCTCGGCACGAGCACAAGCTTTCTTCCCTCCTTTAAGGTTACATCTGCAGCTCGTACCAATAAGTTTTCGCAATTGGAATTGGCAATGTTTGATAGTGTTCGGATGGAACATGGTGCCACAACCATTCCTTTAGTCATATAAGAGCCGCTTGAAGGGCCTGCGGCCATATTTGCGTGTTCATATACCACGTCAGCTAGTGATTTTACTGAATCTACAGTGTGGTCCGTTTCAAAACCAATGTTTTGTTCCGCAGAGGGGGAGAGAATTAACTCGGTACTTACTTTTGTAACAGTTGAAATTGCCTCGAGCAGTCGTATCCCGTAGATGACACCAGAAGCACCGGTAATGCCAACGATAAGTTTGCCTGCTGACATAAAAACACCTCTCTAAAGTCAACTGTATCAGCAATGTTATTGCAGCTAGTTAATAATGTGGGATACTATCAGGTAGCAGAGATGTTGTAAAAAGATATCATGAGTAAAATAAGAATATACAAGGCGGCAGAAAAGCTAAACGTTGATACAAAGGAACTTATGGCCATACTCAACAACATGGGTATAACGGTCAAAAGTCCCATATCATTTATAACGCAGTCCAACTATGATTCTGTTCTAGATTCAATATCATCCAGCAAAGGGGACGGTCAGGGCTTGGAGGAAAGTAAAGTGCTCCCACTTAGTCCAGTTGCTGCTGTTGATGACAATGGCAAGCAAATGGAAGAGGAAGCCACCAATTTAGCCATTGTGTCACAACAAGAGCAAGAGAAAGCTATTGATCAAAAAGGAGATATAAGTGAAGTTTCAGAAAAAGTAGGCGAAACCAATGATAAGAATAAGCCAGAACAAATACGTGCAAAGACTGAAATACCACGACTAGATACCCCAAAAGAGAAACCTGTAGCTTCTAAACAGGAGACAGGTCGTAAAACAAAAGACACAGTACTGTCTCTCTTAACAATGTTAAAAGAGAGACTTGGAAGTTTGCCTGCTCAATCCTTGCTTTCTCTCGTAGCCATAGGTTTAGCCACTGCAGCCTTGCTAGTGGCTTTCTTGTTCCAAAGTAGCATAGCTGATAACACTAACGCGCTGACTGACACAAAGCAGTCAGTTACTGCAATGACAAGCAAGTTAACTGCAGCAAACTCTGGCATAATTAATAACCAAAACCAGATTAATTCAAACCAGGAAGCCATAGAAGTTCTTGGCAGTAGGCTGGTGAAAATTAATAAGACTAGAATAAAATCAGATCTTGGACGTCAGGCAATAGCTTTGGAAGAACTATCCGTCTCTTTACCCAGAGTTGCTGCCGATAAGGTCAAGAGCATTTCAGAAGGCTTGAGGTCACTCTCGTCCTCGATGTAATCGTTAATGGTTACTAGGTTCAGTCGTTTTCAGAGCCGGAAATGTGAGCGCCATGGATTTTTCTGCGCAACTCAGTGCATTTTTCCATAGAGTCGATAAAAGCCATGAAATCTTCCGTACACAAGCTTTCCAAAACCTTGCTAAACTCTGTTTCTCCAGTGCCGTTCCAAATATCCCACGCTACCCTTAGAAGTGTTTCGAATGGCTCGTCTAGGTCCATAGCATCAACAGTCGCATTTTTATTCATGCCATCGCCACTTGCGTCTAGCACATCTGACAATAATGGAGAATGGTTACGTAGCAGGGTTTTTATTGCTTCAGTTCTGTATTTGGTATTTATTATATCAAGTTCACTCATAACCTACACCAGGCCGCAAGTTCCATTTTTGCACCCAGGTCGATTAGGGGTCTGACAGCCAGCAGTTGTCTCGCACATCGGCAGGACGCCAGCCGGGGCCTGGGTTGTTACTGCAAAAGTAGAAAACTTTTTGCTCACGTTTAATCCGTTGCATGATGGACAAACTATGTTGTTGTAAGATTCTAGGGTTCTGTGCATTACTTCAAACCCAAGGTCACAGTCGGAACAGCTATATTCAAAGATTGGCATTTAACTAACTCACCGTTTGATTAACACAAATGTTCTCCCTTTATTATATTCAAATTATTTTGCATTTTCAAACTGTGGTGGTATTATCCTCATTCTACGTTTAAAGAACTTGACCTTATTTTAATGCAAGGATACTAATATGGTGGTGACAGTCGAGCAGAAGATAGATAAATCGAAAGCTAAGCTCGAGAAGATGAAGTCTGAAGTTGGTGATAACACGACAGATAAAACTGGCAATAAAAGGCTTCGTTTAGCAAGGAAGGCAGTTAAAAGAGCACAAAGAGCTGGTAAAGTTTCATCTACCAAGCAAGCAAAACGCGACAAACAAGAAGAAAATCGGCTGAAAAACATTCAGGAGATAGAAGAAAAGTCAGCAAAGAAAAAGGTTGCTGCCAAAGAGCCAGCTGCCAAGTAGGTGGACGAAATCGACAAATAACGAATGATTTAAACTTTGGACTTCCTATTTTGTAGTGGTGATTAATAGGTCCAGCGGAAAGATAAAACCTACTTCTAGCTGTACAGGGGTTGGCGATGGCAGTTATCCTTCGGTGAGTGTCCTAACTCCTCACCTCGACCGATTATTTGCTAAATTTGATCCTTCTTTCCTTGAGCCCGACCCCCTAGCTGCTGTAAATCACTTTAAAGATCCTCTTGATCTAGAGGTTGCTTGCCTTATTGCAGCTTTGTTTGCGTATGGTCGTGCTAACCAAATTCAGAAAAATGTAAAACGCATCGTTGAGTCGATGGAACAATCCCCAGCAAGCTTTTGCACAGAATTTATACCTGCAAAACAAAAAAGCTGGAATCGAGGGTTTGTTTATAGATTTAACCGTAGAGATGACCTAGTTTCTCTTGTGCGTGGTATTGGCAGGGCGCGGAACAAATATGGGTCCTTAAAGAAAATGTTCATTTCACACGATAACTTAAATGACGATACAATTTTCACAGCTCTATGTGGCTTCGTCCATGAGTTACGGATCCTCTCTGGGAGATCAACTAAAACTTTTAAAACATTACTAGCCGACCCGAAAGCCGGCGGGGCATCAAAAAGATGGAATTTGTATTTGCGCTGGATGGTTAGAAAGGATGGGGTCGATCCGGGGCCTTGGAGTAAATCAGTCTCTGCAGCAAGGCTGGTTATTCCCCTAGATGTTCATGTCTGTAGAATTGCTAGACGCATTGGAATATTAAAACGCAAAAGCCCAGACTGGAAAGCGGCCATGGAAATTACTCGGTTTCTGAGAAAATTAGACGCAGATGACCCAATAAAATACGATTTTGCACTTTGCAGCTATGGAAAACTCGGGTACTGTGTAAAAGAAGTCGACAAAAGTCGGTGTGGGTCTTGTGAGTTAAGCGGGGTTTGTGACCAATTGTGAATGTAGGCATATTCGGAAGCAAAAAGCGTTATTTCCTTGGATATTTAATCAAGCTTGATTTATAATGATTCCATATTTTAGAGTAATTTTAAATCAGGTCAGAACAAATTTTTCGTAGGAGAGAGACTACTATGCCAGCTCAAGTGCAAACAGCTGCTCCGAAATTTAAGGCAGCGGCGGTAATTGATAAAAAATTTAAAGAAATTAGCCTAGAGGACTACAAAGGTAAATGGGTTGTGCTTTTTTTCTACCCACTTGACTTTACATTTGTTTGTCCAACTGAAATTACTGCTTTTTCAGATAGGGTGAACGATTTTAAAAAACTTGATGCAGAGGTTATTGGCTGCTCTGTTGATAGTAAGTTCTCCCATTTAGCTTGGGTTGAAACACCTAGGAACAAAGGTGGTTTGGGTGACATTGATTATCCACTACTTGCCGATATCACCAAGAAAATTGGCGAGGATTACGATGTTCTCTTACCTGGCGGGATTACGCTGCGAGGACTTTACATAATTGGGCCTGATGGTAATATAAAATACAAACTCATACACGATCTTGGTGTAGGAAGAAGCGTTGATGAGGTTCTCAGGGTGCTAGAGGCAATACAGACCACTGAGAAAACAGGTGAGGTTTGCCCAGCTGGCTGGGTTTCCGGTTCTGACACAATGAAGCCAGACCCAAAAGGATCTCAGGAATATTTCGGCAAACACGGTTAATTATCGGTGTGTGCCGTTTTTTATAGAAGGCGATTCGACCGAATGGTCGGATCGCCTTTTCATTTGTGAAAAGCAATTAGAGAAATGGAAAAGTCAAATTCCAAAGTTAATAATCAGACGCTAAGGCCTTGGGGTGCGCATATTTCTATTGCAGGAGGAGTGGAAAATGCGCCAAGTAGGGCAGGAAAAGTAGGTGCCCATTCTATTCAGATATTTACAAAAAATAATAACAGGTGGGAAGGAAAACCAATATCGGAAAAACAGAGGCAACGGTTTGTTGATGAATGCGAAAAGCATGATATTTGGGCATTCGCTTCACATGACTGCTATCTGATAAATCTTGCCGCCACAGACAAAGAGATAATAAAAAAATCGCGAGCAGCTTTTCTGGACGAAATTGACAGAGCAGACTTGCTCGATATTCCGTGTCTGGTTTTTCACCCTGGGTCCCATGTGGGTGCAGGGGTAGAAAAAGGAATAAAAAGTATAGCCGATAACCTAAACTGGGCGCTATCAAAACGACAAGATTTAAAAACTACTCTTACATTGGAGACAACTGCTGGTCAGGGAACCTCAATAGGGTATCGTTTTGAGGAGATTGCAAGCGTTCTGGAACTAGTTGACGACCCTACAAGGTTTGGGGTGTGTGTTGATACTTGCCATATATTCGCCGCTGGGTATGGAATAAATACTAGAAATGGATATCAAGAAACATTTCGTGAATTTGATAGTCTCCTCGGAATTGATAAAATAAAAATGTTTCATATCAACGACTCTAAGAAGGAACTTGGATCAAGAGTAGACCGACACGAACATATAGGTAAAGGGCATTTAGGAGTTGAGGCTTTTAGAATGTTAGTGAATGACAAAAGATTCAAGGAAACACCAATGATCTTAGAGACGCCAAAAGGCCCTGATGGGCTGGAAGATATTGACAACCTAGCTGTTCTGCAGGGTCTTGTGGAGGTTTAGATTCAGCACCAGCGGTGAACCACAATTAATTTCAGGGAATGCTAGTTTTTGCTGGTAACCATATGATACAATCAGCTTAACAAAAGCGCTTTAGGGGCCTTATAGTATGTCAGGAAAAGACGACCATAATGAAGACGACATGGAATTTCTGTCTAGAGTAATAGTAAATGCCATTATGCAGTCAGAGGAAGTGCGAAAGGCAATTAAAATGCTGACAGAATCCGATAAAACCAACCAAAAGTCGTTCATGGTCTTAATGCTTAAAGTGCAACATCTCCTTGATTCAATCGACCCTGATGATAAGAGAATCACCAGAGAGATCAAACTAGATCTAGATGAGGTTGAGGAGCAGTCCGAAATTAGCAAATCATCCGATAACTGGAAAAGAAAATCACGGTTTATTGTGGACGGTAAGATGGAAACTCCACAGGAACTTGCATTCCGCAAATTCCTTTCAGAAAAATTTAATCAGCGTGAGTGGCTTCGTAGTAATGGGCTAAATCTAGATTGATCCATACCTCTGCATTTTAAAAACCCACTGAATAGTACTTGGTTTAGGATGGCAAAATCCAATGATTTGATTCGCCGAAAGCGTATTATGATGGAAAGGCATTTAATAGGCCGTGGCATAAGGGATGAGGCTGTCTTGAGTGCTATAGAAACCACTCCCCGCGAGATGTTTGTTTCGCAAGAACAACGTGGATGTGCCTACGATGATAATCCGCTACCAATTGGTTTAGGGCAAACCATCAGCCAGCCGTACATTGTTGCTCTAATGTTGGAGAAACTGCGACTTACAAAAGGTGACACGGTTCTTGAGGTAGGCTGTGGTTCGGGATATCAAGCCGCGGTAATGGCCAGGTTAGCAAGCGATGTTTACACTATAGAAATCATAGACTCTATCGCAGCAATAGCAATAGAGAGATTTAGATCGCTGGGATCGAACAACATTCACCTAAAAGTTGGTGATGGAAATTTTGGTTGGAGTGAAAATGGACCTTACAACAAAATAATTATTGCTGCCGCCGCATCAAGTGTTCCAAGTGCTCTGGAAGAACAGATTGCTGAAGGCGGGAAGATAATTATGCCCGTTGGGGATACAACCTATCAAGAATTGGTGTTAGGTAGAAAGCTAAACAATAAAACCACCTATGTTCATTTAAATGCAGTGCGGTTTGTTCCCTTGCTGGGAGACGTGGATAAGATTTAGCTATTTGGGATGCTAGGTTATCCAGCGTGCTACCTACCTCAATCCCAAGACATCTTGCATATCATAAATTCCGTTCTGCTGTTTAACTATCCATTTTGAGGCTAAAACTGCCCCAGTTGCAAAATTATCGCGAGAACCTGCCCTATGAGTTAATTCTACCCTTTCACCAAGCCCGGCAAATATTACGGTATGTTCTCCAACTACGTCACCGCCACGCAAAGTCATTATTCCAATCTCATTTTTTGGTCTTACACCTTCTTTGCCATTACGCCCGTACTTAGCAACCTTGTCCAAGTCACGATTCATCTCATGCGCCACGATACTAGCCAAACGGACTCCTGTCCCAGAAGGTGCATCTACCTTCTGGTTATGGTGCATCTCCACAATCTCAACGTCGTAATCTCCTAATATTTTTGATGCTTCGCTTACCAGTTTGAATAGAGCGTTGACGCCAACGCTCATATTAGGTGCTATTACGGCTCGGGACGTTTTTGCCATAGCATCAAAAGTCTTGTAGTGTTCCTCGCTCATTCCTGTTGTTCCAATGATAATCGCCTTACCTTTTTCATGTGCGGTTAAAAAGTTTTCCAGTGAAACGGACGGAACTGAAAAATCGATAATCACATCACAGTCATCTACAACTTGGGAAATATTACTGGATATAGGTATATTTTTTTTCCCTACCCCGGCCACTTCTCCGGCATCCAAGCCAATATATGGTCCTCCTGGCATGTCCAAACCTGCCCCAAGCTCTACCCCGTCAGAGTTTTCTATAACGGAAATTATTCTTCTTCCCATTCGCCCGGCGCATCCAACTACTAATATTTTAATGGACACCTCTAATATCCCCTGCTTCGAAAGTCTTTTTATTGTTGTAGAGATAGTTATATCATAAGACAAGCTTAGCGGTATAAATAGCCTTTAAATTTCCTTATGTACAAACAAATCGCTGTTTGGCTATCAGAAAAATAGTGTAACGACGTAAAAACCTAACGGACATAAATTTGACTAATCAGCAAGTGGGGCAATTAAGTTGTTGGTGTGAAGGCTACTCGAAAATTACAGTATCCTCTCCTATTAGACTTTCTATTTTTTTAACTAGCTCTTCGCTAGCCGAAACTTTTGTAGAGGTGGCTTTTATGTCGAGCAAGGCAAGACCGGGAACTCTAATTTCCAAAATTACAGTTGAAGGCCCAGAAGATTTAACAAATATTTGGTTAAGTTCTTCTAAGGTTTCTTTTTCTAATCCGGTTGTGGAAAATTTTACTCTAACCATATTTGTAAACTTAGTTCTAGCTGTTGGTATGCTGTAAATCTCTTGGGCAATTATTTTTGTTCCTTTCTCATCATCAACATCTGCTTGCCCATTTACGAAGATGGGTTCTTCGCTATCAATTTCATCAGCAAACTTAGTAAACACATCTGGCCAAACTATGACCTCCACAGTGCCCTTGAGATCTTCTAATATTAGATTTGCCATTCTCTCACCATTTCTAATCAACCTAACCCTTTTGCCAATGATAATTCCCCCAATGTGGACTTTAGCTTTGTGGTTTGCCCCTTCTAGACTAGAGGTATCGTAAGTGGCGAGACGTTTTAATTCTCGGCTGAACTCGTTCAATGGATGACCGGATATAAAAAAACCAAGTGAGGATTTTTCGTGAGCGAGTCGCTCCCGTTCGTTCCATTCGTCAAATCTAGTAATCTTAATTGTTCCTGGCTCTGATGATTCAGCGCCCATAGCACTAAAAATATCCGTCTGCCCAATTTCTCTATCATGTTGGGCCTTTTGAGATGCAGAAACTATTGCCCCCAAGTTTTCAAATAAGCTCCTTCTCGAGTACCCTGTATAGTCAAATGCACCGCATTTTATAAGGGCTTCCATCGTTCTCTTGTTGAGGACTGAAGAGTCTACTCGTTCTGCAAAGTCTACAAGGGATTGGAACTCCCCACCTTGCTCCCTCGCAAGCACAATTGAATTGGCTGCTGTGGAACCTATCCCTTTAACAGCGGCAATACCAAACCTTATGGTCCCATCGATTACGGCAAAATCAGACTTTGATTGATTTATATCTGGAGGTGTTACCAAAATATTGGAGTCACGACATTCCTGAATATACCGTAAGACCTTATCAGAGTTATCCATTTCCGATGATATCAGAGCAGCCATGAATTCGGCTGCGAAATGCGATTTTAGATAAGCAGTTTGGTAAGCCAGCAGAGCGTAGCAGGCAGAATGTGATTTGTTAAATCCATATTCACCAAATTTTTCCATTTGGCTCCAAAGGGTTTCTACTTTGGTCTTGTTATGGCCTCTGTTGGTGGCGCCATCTACAAACTGTGTCTTGACCTCCGCCATTATATCCATATTCTTTTTGCCCATAGCTTTCCGCAGTTCATCGGCTTCTCCTAATGAGAAGCCCGAGAGAACATTGGCGATTTTCATCACTTGTTCTTGGTAGACCATAACACCAAATGTTTCTCCTAAAATGGGCTCTAGCTCCTCGAACTCAAATTCCACATTCTCATGTCCATGTTTTCTCTTTACATATTGATCTGCCATTCCGGATTGTATGGGGCCTGGTCGAAATAAAGCCACGAGAGCAATTATGTCCTGAAATGTTGTAGGCTTCATTTTTCTAATAAGGTCACGCATGCCAGATGACTCAAGCTGAAATACTCCAAGAGTTTTAGCTGAGCACAACAGCTCAAAACTCTTCGCATCATCTAGATCTATTTTGGCTATGGAAAAACCTGGTTGGTGATTCCTTCTGATCATTTCTTGACAATTGCTTATAACTGTAAGTGTTCGAAGCCCAAGGAAGTCCATTTTGAGCAACCCGAGCTTTTCCACATCCTTCATTTGGAACTGAGTTGTTATTTCCCCTCCAGAATGCTTGTAGATTGGCATAAAGTTTATTAATGGTTCTGGGCTTACAACAACCCCCGCTGCATGAGTGGATGCATGACGAACTGTTCCTTCTAACGACTTTGATATTCGAAGAAGCTTTTCGACTTTTTGATCTTCGCTTTGCATCACCCGTAGTCTTGGCTCCTCTTCCAAAGCCTTATCAACAGTCATTTTATTCTCGTTGGGAATAAGCTTGGCAATTTTATCAGCATGTGCATATGGGATCTCCATGACCCTAGCGACGTCACGCACCACTGCTTTGGCCTTCATTGTTCCAAAAGTGATTATCTGCGCTACATGTGACGCACCACCGTATTTCTCGCGCACATAGTCAATTACCTCACCACGCCTTTCCATACAAAAATCGATATCGATATCAGGCAAGGATATTCGCTCTGGATTTAAAAATCGTTCAAATATTAGACCATACTTAATTGGATCGAGATCAGTAATGCGAAGGGCATATGCCACCATAGATCCTGCAGCCGAACCTCTCCCTGGCCCAACTGGTATTTTGCTGTTTCTAGCATAATTGATAAAGTCAGCAGTAATCAGGAAATAGCCTGCAAACCCCATTTTTATAATTATTGCCAGTTCTTCTTTAAGCCTAGCCATATAGTCTTTTTTATTAGCCACAGAATCGAAATTACTGTTTCCTTTGGATTCGAAAATTCTCTTTTCAAGACCATTTATTGCGAGGGATTCCAAGTGGTTGGCAATGTTGGTGTCTGAAGGAACCTTGAATTTAGGTAAATGGTACTTTCCTTCATTGAATTTAAAATTTAACTCCTCAGCTATACGAATGGTATTTTTCAATGCATCGGGCACATCACCAAAAAGTGCCTCCATTTCTTCGGCTGATTTTACATATAACTGATCCCCCTCATATCTCATCCTGTTTTCATCGTTGATAAACTTACCAGTACCTATACAGAGTAGGGCATCGTGAGCTTCAGCATCCTCACGTCTCAAATAGTGAGCATCGTTAGTTGCAACGAGTGGAAGTTCCATTTTTTTGGAAAAAGGGATCATTTTTTTATTTACTTCTTGCTGCTTATGTATGCCATGATCTTGCATCTCAAGATAGAATCGATCTTTGAACACCTCTTTATAAAAGCCAGCAGCTTCACGAGCTTTGTCCATTCTATCCAAAGCCAGCATTTTTGGAACTTCACCTCCCAAACATGCAGAAAGAGCTATTAACCCTTCGTTATGCTTCTCTAGTAGTTCTTTGTCCAACCTAGGCTTGTAGTAGAAGCCCTCTGTGTAGCCAGCTGATACTAGGGTAGAAAGGTTCTTGTATCCGGTCGAATCCATAACAAGAAGTACCAGGTGAAATGATTTGTCGTAGCCACTTTCAGAAGATATTGGGGTTTTTTCAAACCGTGAGCTTGGTGCCACATAAACCTCACAACCAATTATGGGCTTAACAGGGGATTTCATTGCCGCACTAAAAAATTCTAACGCCCCAAACATGGAACCATGATCAGTTACGGCAATGGCTGGCATTTTAAGCTCTTCAGCCCTTTGAAGTAATGGTTTAAAATGGATGGCCCCGTCTAGCAAGCTGTACTGGCTATGCAAATGTAGATGTACAAACTCACTATGTTTCAAGCTTGGTAACTCCGTTGAATTATAACCTAGGATACACCCATACAGCTTTCAAGTGAAGGATGGCAATCCAGAAATTTTAGACTTGTTTAGCAGTATTGTGGTTTTGTCTGCTTAATGGGCGGTTTCCACACTAATATTCATCGCTAGAAACATCATTAATTCGGATCTGGTCATCCTCAGCTTCAAATGTCTCATCTTCTCCCTCCTTGATAGGGAATTCGTCTAGTCCTCTTTCAGTTGGCACCTCTGGTACATCGCCAGGTTCAAAGTCTTCTTCTAAATTATCAGCTGGCAAATCGGCAAACACTGACTTGCTTGATCTACTTAGAGTATTTTTGGGAGCTTTTTTCTGGTTTGCACCACATTTCGGACACATAGGTTTGGCAGCCTTCATATCATAAAATCTTGCGCCGCACTCGTAGCAAGTAAACTTATTTCCGTATTTTGGATGACCCATTTTCTCACCGTGTAATTAGTGTGAACGTTAAAATGAAAACAGTGATACCCAAACCAACAAAAAAAGGCAATAAGTTTTTTTATTTTGATGAAAAAAAACTGATGGGGGGGGTATCCACAGGGTCTAAAAAAACTTTAAATCAACACGCTTAAACTTGCCATGTCTGCGGTTTATTTTGTTACAAAGCCAGGCCAAGTGCTCATAAAATCAATAAAATTATCGCTAAGTCCTTCACTTATAAGGTGTTCAATGGTTACTGGTAGGTTGATTGGTTCGAAATTTGGATTGTTGATAACCTGTTTGGGGAAGTCGTGATGCAAAATGGCAGATCGCCCTATCGCTACAAAGTCAACTCCTGAAGCAAGAACCTCCATAACATTCTTTCCAGTTCTAATGTTGCCAGCCACAGTAAGCAATACATTCTTAAAGTCTAACGAAGTGAAATGTTCTAATAGCTTTTTATCCTGGTGCTCGGCTTCTTCAGGATACTTGAAACTGTCCCAGAGGGAGATATCAAGAAAGTCTACTTCACCTTTATTGATAAGTTCTTGGCATACAGTCTTGACTTCACTTAACTGCATTCCAAACTTTTCAGGCGATAAACGAACCCCAATAAGAAAATCCTTGCCACAACTCTCTCGAATACCATGCACGATTTCAAATAGAATGCGGGCTCGATTGCTCAACGAGCCTCCATAAATATCATTGCGCTTGTTAATGGAAGCACTTAAAAATTGGCACAAAATGTATCCATGTGCTCCGTGAACCTCTACTCCATGGTAGCCTGCTTCATTTGCTCTTTCGGCAGCGCGAATAAAATCATCACGGAGAGTTACGACCTCATCTAAACTTAATGCCTTCGAGCCAGTTCCTGGTTCGTCAGAGGGGCAAACAGGGTTTCCATCAATCAACTCTACGGGTGATCGCATACCGGCATGATGTAATTGCGTTACTGCTATACTGTTATGTGATTTGATTTCTTCTGCTATCCTGCGATGACTATCAATATGGTCATCACTAAATATCCCTAGTTGTCCTGAGAAACCTTTTCCATTGACTTGAACGTGTGAAGCGCAAGTCATCGTTAGACCAAATTGCCCTTTGGCTCGCATGGCCAACCAGTAGAACTCTTTATCAGAAAGCTTACCGTTTTCGTAACTTTGTTTGTTTGTTAAAGGGGCTAGCATGAAACGGTTTTTCATGCTTAAGCCACATGGAAATTTTATAGAATCCTCTAGATTGACCATATCAGCTCTCTTTAATGAAATGACTTTACAGGTGCAATTTTCGTGATCATTTTTTCCGTCATTGTTTACTAAACATTGCCTGACTTACCATACAGGCAACTAATTCAGGGTCAAGCCTGAAGTATTTCAGCACGAAGTCATCAACAAACTGAAGAACCTCGCTCGATGAAATTGATTGATGCATTAAGTCCAAAAACATTGCTTCAAAAGTAATAGTTTCCTTTTTATTTAATATTGGCAAAGGGATAGCCTGAAGGTGACTTTTCAAAACTTTTGTGCTCTGAAATTTGAGGCGGAAGAAAAGCTGTGAGACCACGCTTTGTAATAGCATAGCTACAGCAATGTTCGAGTTGTTCTCGAGACAAATTAAATTTGCCGAATTCAAACATAACGCCTTTCCATCACTTGGAGTAGCCACAATCTTATCGGATATAAAACGATATACGATTTGATTTTGGTGGCGTAATAGGTGTTCGGGGGCACACTGTTGAAACAAACTTGGCTGGTATCGTATGTATTTTGAAGGAATCAACCGTTCTAATGCTACAATATCTTTACCGATACAACATGGTTCACACCCATCACTTATACTTTTCCGAACATATTTTTTATTATTCCCCGTAACTATTCCCAGCGCAAACTGGCAGTTATCTGTTAGGTGCCAAGTTGGTCTTGTTGACAGTAAACGCCAAAATGATTCTAAACCGTCCGATTCACCTATAAAGAACGGGAAGACGCCTCTTGCTTTAGTAATGCGTTCCTTGTTTATTAAAAATTCCGTGGGTTTGACAATATGGATTGCTCCGGTCGCTTTTTTACTGTTGTAAGCAAGGTTTGCAACTTTAGTTAACATCCCTTTGAATGGTTTGCCAATATATCGGATCTCAACTGCTCCTCGTAGGCTTGCTATCTCCGATCTAAATGACTTGTGTTTTGCGACTTCAAACAAACTTTCTGGCAGTAGATAACTAGCCTGAGCGTTTGGAAAATGTTTTAAAATAAGTGATATAAACTCATGTGCCGTATCATGGTAAGTCTTGATATTATGGCTTCTAATTGCTCCCCACGGAGGGTTGGTTACTATAGTGGCAGGAGTGTGGCTCCTAATTCTGTCGATAGAATCTTGAAATGTTGCACACCAAATATCGGATTCTTCCAGGCACTCTGGACTTAAAAAAATACCAATATTAAGCCGACATAATGAAACAGCAAATTTGTCAGAGTCACATCCTATTAGTTTGGGAATACTGCCATTTGAGCATTGCCGAGTGGCAGCTATCAAGAATTCACCCACTCCACAGCAAGGGTCTGCAATGGTTTCGGTCTTGTCAAGGTGCTGAACCGCTTTCTTTGCTACGGAAATTGGAGTGTAAAATTTTCCATAAGAGTTTTTTTCTTTTTCAGGCAGCGATGACAAGTAAAGGTAACCAAAAAAGTCCTCATTCATTCCGTTTTGAAGTAAAGCATCTTGTTTTTGTGTGAGCTCAATATTTGAATCCAATTCAAAGTCGTTTTTTAATAAGTCGAGTAAATCATATCTTTGGTTTACCATTAGATATCTGATTGCAAGCGCAGAGATAATGTGCTTAGCATCATCAGCGGTTGTGTTGGATAGTAGTTGACGGAAAAGGGTGTTAACGGCGTGGTTTCCAAGCTCTTTATGTTCCTTTGTTATATTTGAGCTTAGCTTGTTTGCCCTTGACCTAAGACGATCAGTTCCTCTTTCCTCAATCTCAGCTTTTACCTCTTTGGCGACTTTAAGGTTAATACCATTTCCGGAAAGGTGAATAACATTAGTCTTTATCCAGTTCCTAATAGTAGCTGTACTCACAGAAAGTAGCTTTGCAGTCTCGCCAATTGTTAGGTGTTGCTTCTCTTCAACAAGGTTTTCTAGATTCATTTGTCTTACTTGAGCCTGTGAGGTTAATCACTAACTTTAATCCACTTCCAAGCCTCTAACGGCTTATATTTTCCGCTACATTCACAAACTTTATTGTCAGTTCTTTGATTCTATTAAATATGATGATGACAAAGTTTAATTTTATACTCTTTCATTTATAACGCCAAGTTTCAGGCGATGTTGATGGCCAAGACCCGTATCTCTAAAAGCAAAGTTCTGTTTCTTTTCAGACTTCACTTGCAATCAGATGCAAACTTACCCTAACACACAAAAGCAGGTCTTTTTTGGTATACTTTCTGGAGGAATCAGACTGGTTTAGGGGCATTTTGAAGTGGAAGTTATAACATCATCAAATTCGTGGGCAGAGTTTGAAAACAAGTTATTGAAACTTGGACCCGATGCGGAATTTCGCAAAGAAAAGGGGGATGCATTTGAGGAACTTACGCGTCTTTACCTATTAACAGACCCCACATTTTCAACTAAAATTAAAAACGTTTGGAACCATTCAAAGATTCCTCAGAAGATAATTGACTGTCTGCAGTTATCCCGACCCGAGATTGGCGTGGATCTTGTTGCTGAACTCAAGAATGGAGATTACTATGCAATTCAATGTAAATTTCATCAAGACCGCAGTAAGAATGTTACTCTCAATGAATTAAGTTCATTTTTTGGTATAACCGGGAGAAAGAACACCTACGAGAAACTATCCCATCGAATTGTTTGTACTTCTGCAAATGGTGTTAGTCTTTCGGTTGGGAAAAGTTACCCTGAAAAACTCGGTTTTCTTACCTCGGACAACTTTGCTAAATTAGGCAAAGAAGACTTTGATGCATTTCGGAAATTGCTCCAAGGCGGTCACCATAAACCAGAACCATTTACGCCCCGGCCTCACCAGGAATTAGCATTAAAGAAATGTGTAGAATATTTTGAGGATCGTGAAAATACTCGTGGAAAAATAATTCACCCTTGTGCATCTGGCAAAAGTCTCACGGGGTACTGGATTTCTCGAAGGGTGAAGGCAAAAACTGTCCTGCTCGCGGTTCCCAGTCTTGCTCTCGTTCGGCAAACCTTAGGATCATGGACAAGAGAGGCGGTCGCTACAGGTGTCGACATGGACTGGATCGCGGTGTGTAGTGACGACGATGTTAAAAACACGGATGATCCATCAGTGCATGCTGTTGATCTCGGTATCGAGGTGAATACAGATCCAAAAGCAATTAGTGCTTTTCTCTCCAAACCCGCCGAAGGCACAAAAGTTATAATCACAACCTACCAAAGTGGTCTGGCAGTTAGTGAAGGTGTTAGGGAAGCAGGCGTCACCTTTGATCTTGGTGTGTATGACGAGGCACACAAGACGGTTGGTCAGAAAGATAAAAAATTTTCCCATCTTTTATTTGATAAGAATATTAAAGTAAAAAAACGTGTGTTTATGACAGCGACAGAACGTCAGTTCAAAGGGAATTCCGATGAATATCTGTCGATGGATGATGAAGATATTTATGGATCAATGATTCATCAACTATCATTTAAGGCTGCACTCGAACAAAAGCCACCGATACTGAGTGACTATAAAATTGTCTCTACAATTGTTACCAAAGCAGAAATACAAAAACTGATTGACGACAATGAGTTTGTTAAAACTGACGGAAGCGGTTGGACTGTCGAAGGGGGTGCATCAACACTAGCGTCACTCATTGTTCTAAGAAAGTTGATCAAGCAATATGGTCTCAAGCATGCTGTTTCTTTTCACAGCAGTATTAAACGCTCCAAAGAGTTTCAGCACCTTAATGCGGAAGTAAATAAGGCAGATGGTGAATTTAGCAGTCTGAGCTCGTTCCACGTATCTGGAAAAGATAGCACAGGAGCACGTGCAGCAGAACTTGAGAGGTTTGTAGAAGCTGAACCTAGTTTGATTACGAACGCCCGTTGCTTAACAGAAGGTGTGGACCTTCCCGCTATTGATGCGGTTCTATTCGCGGATCCGAAACAAAGTAAGATTGATATTGTTCAGGCGGCAGGTCGCGCATTACGCAAGTTTGAAGGAAAAAAATATGGTTACATTATTGTTCCCGTTGTTCTCGATGAAGAAGTAGATGAACCAAGTGACGAAGCATTTAAACAGATCATCACCGTTATCTCCGCATTAGGAATACATGATGAGCGCATCATCGAGGAATTTAAGGCAATCGCCAATG
>DLRR01000013.1:0-2014 GCA_002500605.1 Nitrospinaceae bacterium UBA7883
GCAAGCAAAGCTCCTACAAAAACTACAGAAATGCCGAGACCACCAGGGATAGGACCAAACAACTGAGCCATTGAGACAAGCAGGTCTTCAGCAATCTTGGAGCGCTGAAGCATTATTCCCATGAAAACGAAAAGTGGTATAGCGATTAGCGTGTCTCGTTCAACATCCCAGTAGAGGCTGCGAAAATTAGTTACTCCTGCAGTTAACCATTCCACAGGCCCATCCTGGGTAAAATAAGCTGAAGGATTACCTTCAAAGATAAAACCCGTCAGCGCAGCTAAACCAATACTTAGAATTGCTGCTCCTGGTAGAGAAAAGGCAACGGGAAAACCTGAGGTTAGTGCTATTACCATCAGGAGCACGAGAACAAGAAGAAAAAAAGCTTCCATGTAAATTATTTAAAGTAGTTAAATCAGGTGTTTAAAAAAATTTATTGGTCTTGAGTAACATTTTCTCCTATCACTTCTGCTGAATTACGTAGGAAATATCCCATAAACTGTACGAGCATGGATACAGCAAAAACGACGAGAAAACCAACCATAAGATATTTTACATACATTCCGAAACCCTGTTGGTAGATCTCAAAAACGAGTAAAGGGCCATTGAGACTGCTGCCTCTAACCCACATTCCTGTTAAAAGAATAACCCAGCATAGAGGAAGTCCCAAAAGAACGCAGCCGATTGCATTAGAAAGTGCTTTGGTTTTTGTTTTGAATTTTGAGTAAAATAAATCCACTCTCACATGTCCTTCGGTTATTAATGCATAAGAACTTGAAAAAAGGAAAAGTCCTGCATACCACAGTCTTACCAAATCTCCCATGAAAGCCTGCTCATACGAATATACAAAACGCGAAATCACAATTTGAAACTCTGCTATTACCACCAAAAGTGCTAGCCATGTAAAGCCAAGTCCTCTTACAAAAAATGCGATTACAAAACTTATAATTATGAGCGGGTAGTGCACGTAAGTACCTCTAAAAACAGCACGACCCAGTTCAATAGCAACTGAGTTGCCAAACATAGAATTCAAAAAACCCTCTACACGCAGAAAAGAAATTGTGATATCGACAACGCCCACAAGCAAGACGGCCCAAAAACTAGCTCTTGTGAGGTAGGCTGCAAATCTTCTTAATATATCTGCATCTTCAATGAGAGTTCGTTTTGGTGTTTTAAAAACAAAAAGGGAAATAATACTTAACATTGAGACAAGAGCAAAGCACTGAACCCATCCCAAAGTCAAATCATTACTATCAAGTGGCTTCCTGAGAGGTGATATGCCAAACATCTCATGATGCGCAAAAAAATTCCAGAGACCGGGCCATCCTTTCCAGAAAATTAAATAATTGTTGAATAAAAAAAAGATGGATAGGCTAACCATTGACCATGCAAAAACTCTTAGCAGAGCAGAAGTTACAATATTATTTTGGCCGTAGTCAGTCAATGTATAGATATGCTTAAATTTTTGAAATCTAGTGGTTGAACTTAGCCCTAAACTTCCTTTATAAATCTAATTTTAAAAGTAATATTATGTGTCTTTTAGAGGACTAAACTGGAAGAAGTATTATAAAGGCGGTGTTTAGATTGAGACACCGCCTTTAATCTTAGCTCTTGTCATAGACACTAAACGCCAAGTACGCGGTTACGCTGACTGAGGTATTCCTGGTCAGAAATGTTCATCCAATGACCTACATCTTTGCGCGCAGCGGCAAAGCTTTCATGAATACGATTAGCGAGGTTACTGTGTTGTCTGAGCTCGTCAAAAACTTCTTCTGATGCTTCGCCAAAACTGTCATATACATCGTCGTTGAAGCGTTTCAACTGAACACCCTGTTCACGTATCAGTTTCTCTAGAGATGAGCCATTCTTCATATTGTACTCAGACATCATGACGTCATTTTCAGTGTGGGCAGCAGCTTTAATGGTGAGTTGATCAGAATTTGAAAGTCCTTCCCACCATGACTTGTTCATGCCGACAGCCAACATAGATGCAGGCTCGTGCATGCCAGGATAGTAA
>DLRR01000013.1:2325-2593 GCA_002500605.1 Nitrospinaceae bacterium UBA7883
CTCGTGCATGCCAGGATAGTAATAATACTTGGCTGCTTCATAGAATTTTAAATATGCGTCATTCCATGGTCCAACCCATTCAGTTGCGTCTATTGCTCCGGAAATCAGGTTTTCATAAATTTGACCTCCAGGAAGCGAAACAGGTGAAGCTCCCAACTTGGCCATCACGTCTCCTCCAAGTCCAGGAATCCTCATTTTGAGACCCTTTAGGTCATCAGCAGAGTTAATTTCTTTGCGGAACCATCCACCCATTTGTACACCAGTGTTT
>DLRR01000012.1:0-247717 GCA_002500605.1 Nitrospinaceae bacterium UBA7883
ATGAACAGCAATGGCCTGGGCTTCAGGATTGTTATCATCGACAGTTATGATAGTCCCACCTAAGAATATTTTGTCTGCTTGGTTTTGCTCAACAGGTACACCTTTTCCTCCAAATACAAAGAGAAAAAATGCTATAAAAAATAGAACTATCCCCAGGGATAGGAATTTGCTTTTAGCAGATGCGGGGCTTTGGGCCATCAGCAGATCCACAACTCTGCCGTTGTCTGTTTCACATCACTCCTCTCTTCTGTTTTCAATCACCAACACACAATTTGCTCCAATTAGCGGCTATTTTCAAGCGCCATTACCGTCCGGCGGCATGTCGCCCCACTATAACCGAAGGATTACGCGAAATACCACCAGGTCAATTATCCAGAAGTTAAGATTCTCCGACACACTTTCACGTCTTCTTTGCTCCCGATAAACAATGGCACACGTTGATGAAGTTCAGTAGGCTTTATTTCTAAAATTTCTTCACTATCCGAAATTGCATCACCTCCAGCTTGCTTGCAGATCATTGCTAACGGGGCTGCCTCGTAAAGCAATCTTAGTTTACCGTTCGGATAATTCTGATCATTAGGATAAATGAATACTCCGCCATAAAGCAGATTTCGATGAAAATCAGATACCAGCGAACCTATATAGCGAGCTGAGTAAGGCCTTCCTGTATCCTCGTCGATTGCTTTAAAGTAATCTACAACTTCACGAGTTTTCTCGTTCCATTTGTTAGCATTCCCTTCATTGCAACTAAAGATCTTTCCGCGTGACGGTGTTTTTATAAAAGGATGACTTAAAATAAATTCACCAACAGATGGGTCGAAAGTAAAACCGTGAACTCCATTTCCTACCGTGTAAACGAGCATGGTTGAAGAACCATAGATTATATAACCAGCGCAAACCTGGCGCTTACCTTGCTGAAGAAAATCATTAAGGCTACCCTTTTTGCCATCTGTTATCTTGCGATGTATTGAAAAGATAGTTCCTACGGAAACATTCGCATCAATATTTGAGGAGCCATCCAAAGGATCAAATGCAAGTGTGTATTTACCACCCTGTGGATGTTTGGCATCAATCTCAATTATATCCTCCACCTCTTCTGATGCCATAGCACAGAGAAAGCCAGTGTGATCCATTTTCTGAATAATTGTTGTATTGGCAAAGTCATCAAGTTTTTGAACCTCTTCGCCTTGGGTATTCGTTAGGCCTGTTTTACCAAGTACATCAATCAACCCGGCTTTTGAAACAGCCCTATGAATAACCTTTCCAGCTACTATAAGTTCGCTTAGCAAACTGGAAAAATTACCTGAAACACCCTTTATTTTTCGTTGGGTTTCCATGATGTGCTTAGTTACCGTTATCCCCAATCTTTCTGGCATTAGCCAATCCCCCACAAAAAGCTAGTGATTACTTTAAGGACGGATTCTAGCATAAAACCAACTAAATTTTGTTTGTGATTCATGACATTATTGCCAAACCAACTTACATGTGCGATAAGTACGATTCAATTTGCAATTTTAGCTACACAATGAAGCTATTAGTGGGAGCCGCTAAATAAAAATAGGTATTAATTCAGTGATAAGTGGGGGCTGTTAAATGAGAATAGGCATTATTGGGGGTAGTGGACTTTATGAAATGGAAGGGATGGAAAACATCCGTGCTGAAAAGGTTATCACACCCTTTGGAGAACCTTCTGATGAGTTTATTTTAGGCTCACTAAATGGTATAGAAATGGCTTTCCTGCCAAGGCATGGAAAAGGTCATAAAATACTTCCATCAGAACTACCATTTCGTGCAAACATCTGGGCAATGAAAAAACTAGGTGTAGACAGAATTATTTCCTTGTCGGCTGTTGGTTCGCTAAAAGAGGAGATAGAACCAGGACATGCTGTGGTCATAGACCAGTTCATAGATCGCACCAGGGGCATCAGAGATGCCACTTTTTTTGGTAGCGGGATTGTTGGCCATGTTACATTTGCCGATCCCGTTTGTAATTATTTAGCTGGCAAAGTTTACGAGGCTACAAAAGAAATCGGATGGACATCCCACAAAGGCGGAACATATGTATGCATGGAAGGCCCACAGTTTTCCAGTAGGGCCGAGTCACATCTTTATAGATCATGGAAAGCTGACGTGATTGGTATGACAAATTTACAAGAGGCCAAACTAGCTAGAGAAGCAGAAATTTGTTACGCAACCATTGCATTAGCCACTGATTATGACTGTTGGCACGAAGAAGACGTAACCGTAGATCAAGTATTAACAGTTATGGCATCCAACATAGAAAAGTCTAAGGATGCAGTGAAAGCCGTAGTGACGAAAATAAAAGAAGAACGCGACTGTCCATGCTCTACTGCCCTTGAATTTGGCATTGTGACAAACCCACAACTAATTCCACAGCAAACTAAAAACGATTTGGACATAATTATTGGCAAATATATAAAGTCGTAAGAATTCTTATAATTACCATGAAAGATTCAGAAGCGTTATTTGCGAAAGCAAGAAATATTATTCCTGGTGGTGTAAATAGCCCGGTCCGAGCTTTTCAATCGGTTGAATGCAGTCCGTTGTTCATCGATAAAGCAAAGGGTGCAAAAATCTATGACCTAACCGGTCGGGGATATATTGATTACGTTGGTTCTTGGGGTCCCATGATTATTGGTCATGCACACCCGGTTATAATCGATGCTTTGTCAAAAGCACTTAGTAAAGGTACAAGCTATGGTGCACCCACAAACCTTGAGATTGAAATGGCAGAGCTAATAATTGAAGCAGTTCCTTCCATTGAAATGGTACGTATGGTTAACTCTGGCACCGAAGCAACCATGAGCGCAATACGAGTAGCAAGAGGCTATACTGGGAGGGATATGATCATCAAACTTGATGGCTGCTATCATGGCCACGGTGATTCATTGCTGGTAAAAGCAGGATCTGGTGTGGAAACACTAGGTCTGCCAAACTCCCCAGGGGTGCCGAGCACCTTAGCTGAACTAACCATTTCTTTGCCCTTCAATAACTTAGAAGCAATTGAAAATGCATTTGTAAATTATTCCGGAAACATAGCTTGTATTATTCTAGAACCAATTGTTGGAAACATGGGTGTTTTATTACCGGAACCAGGTTACTTAGAAGGCTTAAGAACACTTTGCGACAAATATAACGTACTACTAGTTTTCGATGAAGTAATGACAGGTTTTCGAGTTTCATATGGGGGGGCACAAGAAAAATATGGTGTTATTCCTGACCTAACTACCCTCGGCAAAATAATAGGTGGTGGACTACCAGTTGGCGCCTATGGCGGTAAAAGGGAAATCATGGAAATGGTTGCCCCGGAGGGGCCAATTTATCAGGCAGGTACACTATCCGGAAATCCGCTAGCCATGGTTGCAGGAATTGAAACACTAAAGATTCTCAAAGAGCCCGGGACATATGAAAATCTCGAATCTATATCGGCGATACTAAACGACGGCCTTGAAACACTCGCAGCAAATGCTGGTATTAACAGTACTTTGAATCGAGCGGGAGCGATGTTTGCCATGTTTTTTTCCACGCAAAAACGAATTACTGATTACATTGATGCAAAAACTAGCGATACGCAAAAGTTTGGACAGTACTTTAGATCAATGTTGGAAAATGGTATCTACCTTGCGCCATCACAATTCGAGGCCGGCTTTATTTCAACGGCACACACAAAAGAAGATATTGAGCTTACACTTGTGGCAGCAGAAAAATCTTTGGCCTCAATTTAATTTTTTACTACAAATGTTATAATAAACTCGTGAAAACTTTAATGATTTTCAGGTTTAATCAACGAAGGCCTGTTTTAGCTTTATTAGTGAATAGGAGTATGTGCTAAGTAAACACAATACTAATTGACATTAAAAAGCGAGCCTATTCATTTGAAACAAATTGGGCTGATGGACAACTTGGACTTTAATAAAAGAATATTCTGTCCTCTACAAAGGTTTATACATACATATGACAACACAATTGATTGAAGCAAGGTCGGGAAAAATTACCCCCGAAATGGAAATATCCGCAAAGCGTGAGCACGTACATCCGAACTTCATTAAACAAGGCATTTTAGATGGCTCTATAGTAATCACCAAAAATAATAGCCATTCAATAGACGGGCTTGCTATTGGACAAGGATTAAAAATTAAAGTTAATGCCAACGTTGGATCGTCAAGAGACGATCACGACTTACAAAATGAGCTTGATAAAGTGCGCACTGCTGTTTCCGCAGGGGCAGATGCAATTATGGACCTTTCTACTGGAGGCGACCTTAAGCTTATACGCTCAACCATAATGTCGGAGTGTTCTGTTCCAATAGGCACCGTTCCAATCTACCAAGTGGCTGCTGAAGGATTGGCAGCCGATAAACACTTGTTGGACATAACTGCTGAGGATCTTTTTTACGCTATTGAGGATCACGCTAAAGATGGAGTTGACTTTATAACGGTGCATTGTGGTATTACCCGAGAATCTATAAAACGACTCAATGATGAAGGAAGACTTCTAGACATTGTTAGCCGGGGTGGCTCAATCCATGCCAAAATGATTGAGTACCATGGTGAGGAGAACCCCCTCTACTCCCGATATGACGAAATGCTTGAAATTGCGAGGGAGTATGACATGACTTTAAGTCTTGGTGATGGGCTAAGACCTGGTTGCCTGGCCGACGCATCAGATAGAGCACAAGTACAGGAAACTGTTATTCTTGGCGAGCTGGCAGACCGGGCCCGTAATGCTGGTGTTCAAGTAATGATTGAAGGGCCAGGACACATGCCACTGGACCAAATCGAGTCAAATATGAAACTTCAAAAAAGACTTTGTAATAATGCTCCATTCTACGTTTTAGGACCATTGGTTACAGATGTTGCACCTGGATACGACCACATAACTTCAGCTATTGGTGGTGCTATCGCAGCTAGGGCTGGAGCTGATTTCCTTTGTTATGTAACCCCTGCAGAGCACTTGAGACTTCCAACAGTTGATGATGTGCGGCAAGGCGTTATAGCAACCCGCATCGCAGCCCACGCAGCAGATGTTGCCAAAGGAATACCCGGGGCCAGGGATTGGGATGATAAAATGGCTATTGCCCGCAAAAGTT
The DNA here is from genome assembly GCA_002500605.1 of Nitrospinaceae bacterium UBA7883. GTDB lineage: Bacteria > Nitrospinota_A > UBA7883 > UBA7883 > UBA7883 > UBA7883. Next base: position 5,111 of record DLRR01000012.1, read on the forward strand.
TAGATTGGAAAGCCCAATGTGATCTTGCTATCGACCCGGAAACTGCCCGAAAACGTAGAGCTGAAACTAGCCCAGAAGATGATAACGTGTGTACCATGTGCGCAGCTCTTTGCTCCATCAAAACCGGGTCGGAGTCAATGGCAAAAAAAACTTGAAAAGATTTCTTTGCAACCTTAGTGACGTAAGTGAAGGTATAATCACTCTTAGGGACGACGAAATCCATCATTTGAGGAATGTTTTACGACTCAAAGTTGGTGATTCTATCATTGTCACACCAAGAAGTTCACTAACCAGCCATTCTTACGAATGCACCATTAAATTGGTATCACGGAATTGTGTAGTTTGTGAAATCATTAGAGAAACTAAAGTAATAACTAACGCTCCTATTACAATTATACAAGCCATTCCAAAAGGCCGCAAAATGGATAGTATCGTTCGCATGGCCTGCGAAATGGGTGTCTCCAATATTATTCCAATAATTACGCGCAAGGTTACTATAAAGACTAATTTAGGTCATAGAATTGAAAGGTGGAGAAAAATTGCGGAATCCGCATCTAAACAATCCCATGTTTCCGTTCCAACAATTCATGAAGCTGTTGAATTATGCAATTTAGATCTCCTGCATCTGCCTGAACTCAGAATAGCTTTTTATGAAATGGAAACGGTTACATTAAAGTCTGTAGTAGCTGGTTGCAAGAAACCAGAGCCGATAGCATTGCTAATAGGACCAGAGAGTGGTTTAACTGAAACAGAAGTTGAAACACTTAAAAGACTCAAATTTAAGACTGCTTCTCTTGGCAACACAATACTAAGAACTGAGACTGCAGGCACAGTAGCCATCGCCGCAATCCTATACCACTTTAGCAAACGGTGAGTAACATAATTAATATTACTATATTTTTTCGAGTAGCTACCTACCTAAATAATCCATGCTTGCCAGTCATCAAGCTTGGCGGTTTGATACAACAGGAATAACGAATTACGGTTACATGCTCAGCAAATTAACAAGTTTATTCTGCTGAGCAAGTGCACACTGCCATATAGGAACAAGTATTTTTTGGAGGGAGGGGCAAAATGAAAACTTTGTTAATATTTTTCGGCGTTCTGATGATTGTTGAGGGCATCCCATGCTTTGCCATGCCTGAGCAGGTAAAGTCTGCAATGGAAACACTTTCAACCATGGAAAGCAAAACCCTTCGACAGGTTGGGTTCGGTATGATGGTAGGTGGTTTAATTATTGTTGGAATTATAAAACTGTAGTTGTATATACCACAAAAACACCTTAGCATAAACAAAGATGGCACAACCTTAGAGGTTACAATTGATAATCAATATATGAAAAGTGAGCACCGCCATAAAGCGTGTTGTGGCTAAAGACCCTTGAATCCACTAGTATATTTTGAGAGAATAGAAGCGTTGTAAATTGACGGGAGATTAAATGTTCGGAATCGGAATGCCTGAAATGCTAGTAATTTTAGGTGTAGCTCTCATTGTTATTGGACCTTCAAAACTCCCAGAAATTGCTAAATCCTTAGGCAAAGGGTACGCCGAATTTAGTCGATCCTTCCGCAGTGTTAGAAGTAATTTTGACAATATGACATCTGAATTTGAAGAGGAGCGAAGGATGCTCCAAGACCCGATTGAGAGCATGGGTAGTATCATAGAGGACTCATTACCTGATGAGTCATCATTACCTGATGAGTCATCAAACAAAAGCAAACCAGAACCAACTCCAGAACCGGATACTCCTTCGGATCATGCCCAGTCTTGAGAACTTTTAACTCACAGCATTCCCCAATCGCCCATGGGTTTTTATTTGGGCATGGTGGGTAAGAGTAATAGATTTTTTACTTTTGCTTCCTTTGCAAAGATAGCCGTAAACATTCTTTCAAACCGTCTTGAAGGACATTGGATTTAACACTAGTTGTTTCCAGATTGAGGTTCAAATATTTACAGATTTTTCCAGCTTGCTCTTGACATAAATCCGAATCACTGACCTCAGTATCAATAAAAAGGCCTCTTCGATAACTTTCAAAGGCCATATCTATTAATTCTTTAGGGCTTACTCCATGGCTATCTTCAAATTTATCTAGCCCCATGTCCGATATCATTGATTCTGGGGTAATATCTGTCCAGCCCGGTGTCATGAACCATGTTCCTTGCTCTTTCTTCATCTCGGCATCATAACGTTCTTGACCGAGTAAAAGTGTTATACAACTAGGACTTTTTGGATGAACGATTGTGATATCGAACTTATCTTCTATCCCTTTGAGTGACTTGCAATCAGCATATCCTAAAAAAATACCATCAACGCTATCTTTTATTTTATCGATGGCACTTACAACTGCTTTTTTTAGCTCGTGCGGTCTAAAGGTTAAGCTACTTGGAAGAAATATAACTTCTTTCGCCTCTGGGCAACTTTTTAATGCAGTTTCCATCTCCCTGCGAAAAACTTCACAAGCGATAACGCCGATTTTTGTCAAATTTTGTGTCTCTGCTTTTTTTCTTTTTCTCAACGTTTCCTCTAACCCCTCTTGTGTTTTGAAATCAAGATGCGCACGGTCACAGGGTCGTTTAGAAACCAAATCACTGATTTTTCTCCTTTCTCAGAAAAACGTTATCACAAACAATACTGATTTGCATTTTGTAAAAAGCTGTTTGTGCTATATAGGATAAGTATATCTTCTCTCTTGTATTGAGTTAAAGCCTAGGCATGATAAACTTACAGCGTTTGGTCAGATGTGTATTATCGTTTAATTTGCAGGTAACATGCTACCGTTTGAGTTAATTTAGCTTGTAATACTCAATTGATTAATTTTAACTTTTATTTACTCTGTACTACATTTCCTTTGATTGAGAGTATTTATGCGACACGTTGTAAAAAGAGCTATAAAAAAAGCATTTCACGAAATTGCAGTTGAACAGGGAATCAAAAAAATAAAAACTGAGCCCTTTGAGATCTCTATCCCAAAAGATGAGAAATTCGGTCATTTCTCATCAAACCTTGCAATGGTCAAAGCAAGCTTGCTCCAGCGATCTCCTAAGGAAATCGCTAACATGCTTGAAAAAAAGTTAATACAAAATGAGTTATTTGAATCGGTAGAAAGTGCCGGGCCTGGGTTTTTAAACATTAGAATAAAACCAGATTTCTGGGTTGAGCATATGAACGAAATTTTCACCTCTGGAAAATCTTATGGTCGGGTACAAGTTGGACACGATGAGAAAGTAATTGTGGAATTCGTTTCTGCAAACCCAACTGGTCCGCTACATATTGGACATGGGCGTGGTGCTGTTATTGGTGACGCCTTGGCTCGTATATTGGATTATGCTGGGTATAAAGTCCATACAGAATACTACATAAATGATATTGGCCTTCAGATGGAGAATCTTGGGAGATCTATTCTAGTTCGTTTGAGTGAGCTTAAAGGAGAAGTCTTGAAAGAACAACCTCCATATAAAGGCAACTACATAACAGAAATAGCAAATGAGTATAAAAACAGTCAGGGAAAAACTTTAGTTAATGAAGATGACGAGAATGTTATTAGTGACGCCGCACGGTTTGCAGCTGAAAATATTCTTAAGGGAATAACATCTGATTTAAATGAATTTGGGATAAGTTTTAATAAGTGGTATCCAGAAAGTTGGCTGCACGCAAACAACAAAATTGAACAAGCTATTGAAATGTTGACTCGCAGTGGACAAATATATAACAGGGATGGTGCTTTGTGGATAAAAACTGATTCCCAAGGCGATGAAAAAGATCGCGTGGTCAAAAGGGCTAATGGCATAAACACATACCTTGCAGCAGATATTGCATACCACAAAAGCAAGATTGACCGAGGGTTTACTAAGTTTATAAATATATGGGGCGCTGACCATCATGGCTATGTACCCAGAATGCGTGCTGTTATGGTAGCCTTAGGGGAAAACCCTGACAACATGATTGTACGACTAGTACAGCTTGTAAGCCTAAAAAAGGATGGCGAGGGTATTGCGATGTCAACAAGGGATGGAGTATTTACCACCCTCCGTGAAATCATGGATGAAGTTGGTGTCGATGCCACTAGATTTTTCTTTTTAATGCGTTCTTCAGATAGTCAGATGGAGTTTGATGTCGAATTGGCGAAAAAGCAGAGCAGTGAAAATCCAGTTTATTACATACAGTACGCCCATGCTCGATGTTGCAATTTATTTGTTACGGCAAAAGAGAAAAACATCAAACAAATAGCCTTTTCAAAAGTTAAAAGAGAAGCCCTTTACAACGCGGACGCACAGAAATTGATTCGCAAAATATTACAATTCCCAGATATTGTAAGTATTTGTGCAAGGTCATTTCAAGCACATCCAGTTACACAATACTTAACTGAAGTGGCTACCCTACTTCATTATTATTATAGGCACAACAGAGTAGTAACGGAGGATGAGGACGCAACGCAAGCACGGCTATGTTTAATCCAGGCCACTATGATTACTTTGAAAAATGGATTAAACATATTGGGCATCAAAGCACCAGAACAAATGTAACTGCATATGGCAAAAAGTAAAGACCGGCCAGTAGCTACACTCACAAAAAAACAAACTCAATTACTGGGTATCGCCATTGTTGTGTTGTTAGGTAGCACTCTATCAATTGGTTACCTATTTGGAATTTTTGTTAGCGAACCATCAAATCAAATTCGGAGCATTATTAATCCTAAGTTACCAGTTATCGAGCCTAATTTGCTAGTTGAAGGTGGAAAAGTTATTGATCCAGAGATTGTAAAAAGAGAAACATCTACTAATCAAACCAACCATGCTGACTTCACTTTTCATGAAAAACTGAAGCTAGAAACCGCTCCAGCAAAACCATTACCGAAAAGTGACACAAACCCGGAATTGATAATCGCATCTCCAAGAATAAAAAATAATAAAGCACCGTCGCCGAGCGATACTTCGAAAAGCAATAAGGTTACCAAAAAAGGCAGAAACTTCGAGGCACTAGCAAATAAATTTGCCATCCAACTTGCGTCATTTAAAGCTAGAGCTGATGCAAATATTCTACTTCACCGCCTCCGAAAGCATAAATACAAAGGTTACATTCGTGTTTTCAAACAGGATGGTGATACATGGTATAGAGTAAGAGTTGGTGAGTTCTCATCGCACGACACAGCACAAACAGCCCTGCTTCAGATTAATAGTGACTTTAATTACCGAAGTATTGTAGTAAAATACAATTAGGATCGCCAATTATGTTTATATTCTTAAAATACATTCACTTGTTATCCATTTCAGTGTGGATAGGTGCAATCATTTTTTTTTCGTTTGTGGGGGCTCCAACAATATTTCGATTATTGGATCGTTCAACGGCTGGGGATGTTGTTGGAGCAATTTTTCCTCAATATTATACGATTTCTCTGGTTTGCTCATTTACATCGCTTATAACTTTAATTTTGATTTCTCATAGAACTAGTTATTCATTTCATGCTAAAGCGGGCATATTGATATTGCTGTTTATGGGAGCCACTACACTTTGCTCAACTTATGTAGTTTGGCCAATAACTCGCCAAGTCAAACAGCAAATTAGAGTAGAAACCGACAAAGAAAATCTTGCTCAGCTGAAAATGAAGTTCAGCAAATATCATGGCATTTCCATGTTGCTCAACATGGGAACTTTGGCTTTGGGAGTTGTACTACTGGTCTTCACCCTTCAATACATAGGTCTGCAACAACCGTAAACTTAGAATATTGATAAAGTGGCACGTCTACTGCCATCAAACTTAAGTTCTAACACATCTTCTTCTTTAAGAATAACCGGTTGTTCTGCAGGGTAATCAGTGTACAGCCTTACCGAGGACTCAATTACACCATAGTGGCTAACCACGAGCAGCGTCTGTCCCATATGGCGATTGAATAGGTCATCATAAAATTTTTGTATTCTTGCAGCAAGATCGTTCCCACCTTCACCATGGGGATATCGTTGCTCGGGGCATGCCCTATGATGAAATATGGCTTCAATCAACTCATCTTTTCTACCGAAAGTTAAATCGCCGAAATCAATCTCTCTCAACTCGCTATTGAAATTAGCTTCAGGTAGGCTTTGTTGAGTCTCATGTAAAATTTCATATGTCCTAACAGCACGGCCAAGATCACTACAATAGACAGCACTGATATCAAAAAAGCGAAGTTTGTTTGATTTTATAATAGTGGATTTTTTACCAATATCAGTTAAAGGTGTATCTCCTTGACCTTGAATGAGACCTTTTACATTTGCAACGGTTTGGCCATGGCGTATAAGTAACACTATCAATGTATTCATTATTAGTTAATTATATTAAACATTCACTTTAATAATTGTATATTTTTGGGCGACATTATTATTATTACGTTAACATATTCGCGTTATTAACCCATGTTGGAATAAGTGATATTTACTACAATGAAGAACATGTTCTTAGAGGCCATTGTGTTAACTAATTCTGTGTCGATGACGATTGAGTTTGGCAAATTTCTTGGTTCTAAACTAGTAGCGGGGTATTCTGTATTTTTAAATGGTGAACTAGGAGCAGGCAAGACTACGTTTGCAAAGGGGTTGTGTACTGGCTTAGGTGTCGATAAAAACTTTCACGTTCGATCTCCAACTTTTTCGTTGATCAACGAATATAGAGGAAAGCTACCAGTAAGACACGTTGATTTATTCAGAATTGAAAACGAAGAAGAACTTCAAAATATAGGTTTCTTTGACCAGAACTTCAAAGGAGTCCTGGTCATTGAGTGGGCTAATAAATTTAATTTAGAGCATACAAATGACACAATTAGCATCTTCTTAGACGATGTTGATTTAAACAGCCGTGAGATAAAATTAACTGCTCGCAGTAACTTGATAAAAACACTAGTGGAACTTAGTCCGCTTGATTTAAAAGTTGTTAATAATTAACCATTGAAGAGCTTTTAAATGAAAAAACTTGTAACTAGTATTCTTTTGGTTATGTATGAACATGAATGCTAAATCGCTCCGCATAGTGTTATTGTTGCTAACTATTTCCTTATCACTATTAATCGGGTGGAGCATTTTTAGCACTGGAGGCGTTAAGTCTAACGTTATCACGGCATTAACACCAAATGGGACAAAGGATATGATTCTTGATGGTGTCTACCTGATCGAAAAAAAGAGTAACAATAAGTCCTTAGAAATCAAAGCGTTAACTGCTACGGTATCGGCAAACCATTCTATAACTAACTTGTCTAGTTTTTCAATAATCTCATTCGGAAACAACCAAAACTCTGTAACGATATTTGCTGATACAGGGCTAATTGATAAAAACAATAATGAAATGACTGCAAACGGTAATATTCTTGTTAAAGACATGAAAGGGAGAACCCTAATCACAGATCACCTCAGATGGTTTGAAAGAAAAAATGAAATCAGGACAGATAGTATTGTGCGCTTGTTTAGCGATAGATTTATAGTTTATGGGAATGGTATGTTGCTAAATTTGACAACGGGGCAACTGAAAGTTTTAAATAATGTAAAAGCTGTTTTTAGGTAGCATACTGATGCGATACATTCTAATTATCTTATCACTGCTCGTATTCCTCCCTGCCAAAGGAATAACAGATATGAAAGAATCAGTTATGGAGAAAAAGTTACAAACCAGAACGCCACTAACAATAACAGCAAATGAAATGGTGACCGATAATATAAATAATTTTATTGAATTTACCGGCAATGTGGTTGCTATCAAAGAACAGCTAACAGTTATTGCTGATAAGATGGTTGTATGGGGCACTAAAGACCAATTGAATTTAAAAAAAATTGTGGCAATCGGTTCGGTAAAAATAACCCGAGGGAAGAAAATTGCAACTGGGCGACAAGCACATTATTTCCCCAACAAAAAGAAAATTGAACTGACTGGCGATTCAATACTCTACGATGGTAAAAATTATACTAAAGGGGAAAAGGTTGTGTACTACTTTGATCAAGAGGATATGATTGTGACCGGCAACAAAAAAAAACGTCCAACTTTGAGGTTTTTCCCTAATGAGGAGAAAAAATAACATTCGGGCTAGCAAGTAAATAAAGCTTTTCATCACTAGCTAACAACGCACAAATAATTGCTATAATAAAATCAAATGGCTAAAACACTTAGAGCGTCCAACCTTGTTAAGAGCTATGACGGTAGAATTGTTGTCAATAATTTATCGTTTCATTTAACAACCGGTGAAATTGTTGGACTTTTAGGTCCCAACGGTGCTGGGAAAACAACCACTTTTTATATGACTGTTGGTTTGACAAGGAGTGATAGTGGTCGAGTGTTTTTAGATGATGAAGACCTTACCTATATGCCTATGTACAAAAGGGCCAGAGTGGGCATCGGTTACCTACCACAGGAACCATCTATTTTTCGCAAACTGACTGTTATAGAAAATATTATAGCAATTTTAGAAACACTTTCGTATTCGGGTTATGAGCAAAAGCAACTAGCTGAAAAGTTATTAGGAGAGCTTGGAATACTTCATTTATCCAACAAAATTGCGTTGACACTATCTGGTGGTGAAAAAAGAAGGCTGGAGATAGCTAGAGCGCTATGTACCAAACCGTCATTTATATTACTTGATGAGCCATTTGCTGGCATCGATCCAATTGCAGTGACCGACATTCAAAATATAGTTTTACAACTAAGGAGCCGAGGAATTGGTATACTGATAACAGACCACAATGTGCGAGAAACTCTTGGGATAACCAACAGGGCATATATACTAAGTGATGGTAAAATAATTGAAGAAGGAACCCCAGCAGTTATTGCATCAAGCGAGAAGGCTAGAAACATATATTTAGGCCAGAATTTTTCACTAAAATAGTGTTCAACCTTTAGAAGTCGCAGAATATGAATATTGAATTAAAGCTTCAAATGAACACCCAGCAGCGGTTGGTTATGACACCGATGCTTCAACAGGCGATAAAGCTCCTCATTATGACTCGCCTTGAACTGGTTCAAGCTATAAGAACTGAGGTTCAAGACAATCCATTGCTTGATGAAATTGAAACTGGGATGGAAGAAGAAGAAGACACTGCAACTTTACAAGCAGAAGAAATTGATACAAGCACAAAGGAGAGGGAAGAAGAAAAGGTTTTTGAGGAACAGTCTACTCTTAAAACAAAAGAAGAACCCACAAAGGATGAAATCGAATGGGATGCATACATGCAGTCCGGTTTATACGAAGGTGCAACTGGAGTAGCCCCCCCAGAACTGCCAAGCATTGAAAACACCCTCAAACAAAAAGAAGATTTAGAAGGCCATCTATCGTGGCAACTCAAGTGCTCTGCCATGGATGAACGTGAAAAGGAACTGGGTGAAGTAATTATTGGCAACATAAATAGCGAGGGCTACCTAGAAGAGACATTGGAAGAACTCGCAAGTCAAGCAAGTGCAACTTTAGATGAGATGGAAGACGCTATTACCTTAGTTCATAGTTTTGACCCACCGGGCATAGGAGCTAGAAATCTGAAGGAGTGTCTATTGCTCCAGGTACGTGCAAATGGCATGAAAAATTCTTTAGTTGAAAACTTAGTTATGAACCATCTTGAATTTATTGATGAGCGAAACTTTAAAAAGCTTGCTAAACTGTTAGACACATCTTTAGATGAAATAATAATGGCAGCCAAAACCATCCGTGAGTTTGATCCCAAACCTGGCCTTGAATTCAGCAACGATGAAACCCACTATATAACACCAGATTTGCATTTAATTAAAATAGGCGAAGAATATCAAGTATTTCTGAACGATGATGACACCCCAAGGCTACGGATAAATCCATACTATCAAAGCATTCTTAAAAACAAGAAAAGTGAGAAAAAAGATACTCGTGATTATCTAGAAAACAAGTTTCGCTCAGCAATATGGGTGATCAAAAGTATAGAGCAGCGTCGACAGACAATATTAAAAGTTGGCAGGAGCATTTGCCATTTTCAAAAAGAATTTTTAGATAAAGGGGTAAACTACTTAAAGCCGTTAATTTTGAAAGACGTAGCTGATGATATCGGTATGCACGAATCGACGGTTTCGAGGGTCACAACAAACAAATATATCCATACCCCCCAAGGTTTATATGAATTAAAGTTCTTTTTCCATTCGGCAGTTGGTTCGTACTTTGGTTCTGATATGTCTTCAGTGCGGGTCAAAGAAATGATTCGTGTGATTTGCAAAGAAGAAGATCCTGCAAACCCATATACCGACGATGAAATCGTTATTAAACTTCAGTCAACAAACGTCAAAATTGCGCGTCGGACTGTTACCAAATACCGTACAAAATTAGCCATTCCGTCAACTTCCAAGCGAAAACGTCTTTTTTATTAAACCTTTTGTCGTAAATGTTGGTAAGGAGGGAGTACAATGCAAATAAACATTACTGGCCATCACTTTTCTGTATCTCCAGCACTAAAAAAACATACGCTGGAAAAGTTAATAAAAGTTTGTAAGTTTTTTAGTGTTGCTATACATGCCGACGTAATTTTTAAAGTGGAAAAGTTTACTTATGTCGCCGAGGTCTCAGTACATGCCAATGGGGTAGATCTGCACGGCAGAGAAAAAACCAATAATCCTTATACCGCCATAGACAATGTAATTGCTAAGATCGACCGACAGGTTGAAAAGGTAAAGGGTAAGACGTTGAAAAGAAAAAGAAAAGGAAAACCACTGGGTGAGGAAATAATTGACTTAACAAGCTAATGGCATGAAAATCATAGACTTCCTTAAACAAGAGAATTGTATAGTTTCGCTCACTGGTAAAACCAGAGATGACATCCTCATTGAGCTTACCGAGCATATTTCCAATACTGGGGAAATTTCAAACAAAGATAATGTATTAACCGCGTTGTTAGAAAGGGAGAAGCTTGGTTCTACTGGAATAGGTAATAATATTGCTATACCACATGCCAAAATCGCAGACGTCCAAGATTTAGTTGCCGCTTTTGGTATTTCCAGAGAGGGCATAGAGTTTGCCGCCGTGGACAACCAGCCAGTAAATTTGGTGTTCCTTATCCTCGCTAATTCTGATTCTTCTAGCAAACACCTTAAAGCCTTAGCCAGAATATCACGTCTTTTAAAAAATGACATGTTTCATAATCAAGTAATAAATGCAAAAAGCTCTTCCGAAGTATATAATTTGATTGAAGAAGAGGATAGAAAACTAGCATAGTGGCCATGAGCAGAAACATTAACAACAAACCTGAAAACCACAGAAACCCATCAACCGGATACCTTCTTATTGCCCATGGTAATTTATCCCAAGAACTTTTGCGTGTACTTGAATTTATATCAGGGCCTCAGCCAAGATTTATAGCTATTGGCGTTGAGCATGTACTTGACCCAGAACATGCCCGCGACCTTGTGAAAACCGCGGTGGATGAACTGATGACCGATGAAGGGGTGCTTATATTTACCGACTTGTTTGGCGGGTCACCATCTAATATAGCACTCTCTTTGCTAGATGATAAAAACATAGAAATTGTGGCAGGTATTAATCTTCCTATGCTTATCTATGCAGCACATTTTGATGACGATTTGCCACTGAAGGAGAAGGCAAAAAAATTACGTGATTATGGAGCGAAGAATATATTTGTTGCTTCAGAAGTGTTATCGACCAAGCAAGATTAATCAATATAAGCGATACTTCTTTTGTGTTGATTACTTTTCTTAATTGTGGGGTTTAATGATTCACAAATAGCTTATTTTAGCCAATACTAGGTCAGAGCGTTATTCGTAGGAATGCGTAGTATCTAAATATACTTTGCGCACCTTTCAAATATAAATCGGCGATAGTATCATTGAGAAATATAAAGCTATATCGTAAGCTTTTACACCTAGGCATAATAATAAAAGCAATATGTAAAAGTGAGCTTCTGATAACACTCCTGTACCATGCTTAAAGTAAATTCATAGGAAAATGAACAATAGAAATAAAGCAGTTGATAAATTAAATACTTACAAAGGTATTTCTGCATCATCTGGCATCGTAATAGGTAGAGCTTATGTCCTTGATCGAGAACTTTTTGTTGTGCCTAAACGGCCAGTTGCAGTGGACGACTTAGAAAATGAAATGCAGCGTTTCAAGTTGGCGGTAGAAGATTCACTTAGCGAAATGACTGATATTAAAGAACAAATCATGGAGGAGCTAGAAAAAGATGTTCCCCTAATGATTTTTAATGCACACCTTGAAATACTCAGGGATCCGTCAATAGTCCAAGAAGTTAGTAATTTAATAGAGGCAAATAAATGTAACGCTGAATGGGCTCTTAAACTCCTCCTAGAAAGATATAGAAACCGTTTTTCACGGATTAAGGATAGTTATGCACGCGAACGGGTTAACGATATAGAACAGACTTTAGCGCGAATCCAGCGAAACCTTATGCGTGATGCTACAAATACAGCGGTACCTGCGGATTTAGATACGTCCATCATTCTTGTTGCCCATGACCTTACTCCATCAGACACATTGCAGCTTGATACAGGTAAAGTTATCGGCATAGCAACCGATGTTGGCGGTAAAACATCTCATGCAGGTATTATAGCCGCGTCCATGGATATTCCTGCGGTGGTGGGATTAAAAACTCTATCAAAAGATATAAAAACCGGCGAATCGGTTATTGTCGACGGTAACAATGGTATGGTTATCCTAAAGCCAACCTCGAGCCAATTCGTTGAATATAATTCTAAAAGACAGAAATATCTATATTTTGATCAAGCACTGCAGGCTAATAAACATCTTGAAGCAAAGACCTTAGATGGGAAAAAAATCAGTGTGCTGGCTAATATTGAATCATCTCACGACCTTGTACATCTTAAGGAACACGGAGCTGAAGGAGTTGGTCTTTACCGAACTGAATATTTGTACATAAATCGTAATAATCTCCCTGATGAAGAAAAACAGTTTGACGATTATAAACGTGTCGCCACGACCTTAAGCCCCAATCCGGCGATCATTCGTACATTTGATCTTGGTGGTGACAAGCTAACCGCCTATATGAACAGTGACACTAATGAGCCTAACCCAGCATTAGGATTACGCGCAATACGCTTTTGCCTTCGCTATGTTGACCTTTTTAAAACTCAGCTTCGGGCAGTTTTACGAGCGTCGGCATTTGGATCTCTAAAAATAATGTATCCACTTATTACCGATGTTCAAGAACTAAAAGATGCCAACGCTATTTTAGAAAGTTGCAAGGAAGAACTGAGGCTGAAAGGACATAAGTTTAACAACACTATCGAAGTAGGGATCATGATTGAGACCCCAAGCGCCGTAATGATAGCCCCAGAGCTTGCTAAGCACTGTTCGTTTTTTTCCATCGGAACCAACGATCTTATACAGTATACAATGGCGATTGACAGGGTGAATGAGAAGGTGGCCTACCTATATCAACCACTATCTCCAGCTATTATAAGAATGCTTGATGCTTGTATAAAGGCAGCTGATAATGCTGGTATTGCTGTTTCTGTGTGTGGGAAAATGGCAGGGGACCCAACATATGCACTCCTATTAATAGGTTTAGGGAATGTACAACAACTCTCGATGGACGTTCATTCAATACCAAAAATAAAACAATTCATCCGAACCATTTCATTAGAAAAAGCAAGGAAGATTGCAAGCACGGTAAGGTTGCTTGGCTCTACAAAAGAAGTTAAGAACTATATGTTCTCTCAAGTCGAAGAATCGCTTGTGGAAGGAATCAGTTCCGATTTGCTGGAGGATTCAAGCTAATCCGATCACCACTCTCCACTCATGAGGTTGAAGCTAAAGGCAAAATTATTAGGGCCGCCGGGTCTGTAAGTTTAGCTACCTTGCTCTCCCGTATTCTAGGTTTTGTCCGTGACATGGTGATAGCAGACCTCTTTGGCGCTAAAGCCACGGCCGATGCCTTCTTTATCGCGTTTAGAATACCAAATCTCTTCCGCCGATTCACTGCCGAAGGCGCTTTAACAGCAGCATTCGTACCAATTTTTTCGAATACATTGGAAAGTCGTGGAAAATTACAAGCTTTTAGACTGGCATGCAACGTTCTTGGCATTCTTGCTTTAGTTCTGGCAATCACTATATCCGCGGGAATGATTTTCACTCCACAAATTGTTTATGCTATAGCACCAGGATTTATTGGTGATGACAAACTTTTTCAGCTTACATCATTACTCACTATGATGATGTTCCCATATCTATTTTTCATATCCGTCACCGCTCTATTCATGGCAATGTTAAACACACTTGGGAAGTTTTTTATCCCTGCCCTGGCCCCTGCGTCATTTAATATAGCTGTTATTATCTGTGCATTTACCATGCACGATTACTTTTCGCAGCCTACAGTGGCACTAGCGGTTGGAGTGCTTGTTGGTGGTATAGCCCAACTGCTTGTTCAGCTATGGCCGCTATTCAAGCTTGGATTTCGTTACATACCAACATTCGATCTAAAAGATTACGCCACACGTCGCATTGGATTTCTAATGGCGCCAGCAGCACTTGGAATGGCTGTAGCAGAAATAAATATTTTTATCGACACCCTTTTAGCCTCATTACTCCCCGAGGGTAGCGTTTCTTATCTTTATTATGGTAATCGAGTTGTTCAGTTTCCCCTGGGAGTATTTGGTATAGCCGTAGGTATTGCTGCCCTCCCTTCAATGTCGAGCATTGTGGCTCGTGGAAAGCAGGCTCAACTTACAGACATTTTATCGCATTCATTAAGGCTAATTTTCTTTATAGCGATTCCATCAACATTCGGTCTCATATTGTTAGCTGACCCAATAACCAATGTACTATTTGAGAGAGGCCAGTTCGATGCTGTTGCCAGGTCCGGGACCGCCTTCGCTATGGTATTTTATGCCATAGGATTAGTTGCTTTTTCAGGTGTAAAAATCGCAGCTTCCGCTTTTTATGCTATGAAAGATACTAAAACCCCTACTAAGGTAGCCTCATGGTGTATGCTCTTGAATATAGTACTTAACTTACTATTTATGGGACCACTAAAACACGGTGGTCTTGCATTAGCTACATCGATTTCTTCTATAGTCAACCTTATTATGCTACTTCAGATTTACAGGAGAGAACACAAAGGAGTGGATGGATATAAACTAGTAAAGTCTTCCCTTAAAATGACAGCTGCCTCTGCATTAATGCTTGTAATAGTCTATTCGTATATCACAGCTTTTTTCTCCTATGAAGCATCCACTTTTGCTCGCGCAGGCCACTTAATAATTGCAGTATTGGTTGGTGCTATTGTTTACATCTCAACCGTGTACTACATCGGGTCGGAGGAGGCAAAGGAGATCAAGAAACAATTCTTTAAATAGCTATTATCACAAAATGCTGGTTAATTTTTGCTGTTAGCCACTACGCGCCCGATAAATCAAAGCCTAGCAATTCTCATTTCAAGTTTTTCAGCTTCATCCGTTGCTTCCTCCACTCCCAAGGCTTTTCCTAATTCACCTTTAAAAATATTATAGGAAAAGATCTGTACCTTATAAACCTGATTTTTGACCTTTATTCCATAAACAGCTCCGTTCGGGTGAACATAGTGATTACCATCTACATTGTACCGATACCATTTTGGAGTCCTAAATATTTCACCATACTCATCCATAAAATAAGCAATGGAGTCCCCTGGATTATCAATTGTGGACCACTTTGCACCAAATTTATTTGACCCAATGGCACCGCCTTTTCCGCCGCCACTGACAGAACTATTTGTGATTAATTTTCGGCCTTGGTGCTTAATATCCCATCCAACCCCGTTCGCCTCAACAACTGTACCAGAAGAGAACTTAAATGCTTCGCCTGGCTTGAGCATGTCCACTGAATCATCACACAAAGGTTTATCTTTTCCATCTTGGTATGCATACTGAAAAGTGATTGACTCACCATCAGCTCCAATTTTTCTAATTCGCATCTTTGCGTAGCTTTTTCCATTCGCCAAACGTAATTTCCAACCTTTAGCAACAGGAGCTTTCCAATGCTCCGCATCTTTTTCCCGCCATCCAAAAATCGCTGGCTCTACTGCTTCTTCCTTCCATTTAACATTAGGAGCTACATCCTTCACAGCATCAAACTTTGGAGCCCATTCTTTGTCGGTCATCTTAATAAATTCGTCTCTAGATGCGTTGATGGGTGGGTCAAGCAAACATCCCTGGACCGAACCAATACCAGCAACACCACTGTTGAGATATACAACAGATCTTTTAAACGCAATGTCCCAATCATCACTGTTATTTGCCTCTGCTTCACTTAGGTCAACTTTCTTGGCATCGGCCAGTCTAAAGTATTGTGGTGTTTCGCCATCAACCGCCCCGCCTGGAAGAATACCAGGAGTGGCATATACTGATATTACTTTCCAATCCATTTGATTGATCTCCTCATTCTGTATTGTGTGTTTCAAGAATATCCAAGCTGCAAAAAAAACCACAGCTTTAACACAGCATCCTTAAAGATCGTCACAAGTTTGTAAGGTTCTCGAGAATTAAATAGTAAATTTTTCCATAAGAAAAAAACAGCAATTAAAGTATAACCGAAAATTATCGTTTCCTATTTGCGGATTGTAATGGGAAACTATTGACCAGCGTCGGAAAACAATGTGTGGTAGGTAAGTTTAGGCAAAAACAAGCTGATGACGGGAGGTTGCTGTTGAACAAAATATCTCCACAACAAAATACTACGCTTTACTCAAAATTTATAGAAAGGGATATCTATAAAAACAAATTCAAGTTGCCTGTACCTCTTGTTACTCTAAATTTGCCTTACGGGATTAGATATGAACCAATAAACCTCTCACCGTAAAAAACAGCTGCCAATGCTCCAATCGATAAAAATGGTCCAAATGGGACTTTATCTGTACGTGAACCACCAAAGAAAAGTATACTGCTTACACCAAATAAAGCACCTGTAATCGAGGCAAGCACTATGACTAGTAGAGCTAGTTTCCACCCTAGAAAAGCACCTATGGCTGCCATCAGTTTTATATCGCCACCGCCTAATCCATTTGGGTAGCAAATGGCTAGAATAAAAAACAATCCCCCTCCTAGAAGAATACCGTATAAA
This sequence comes from Nitrospinaceae bacterium UBA7883, assembly GCA_002500605.1. Taxonomy (GTDB): domain Bacteria; phylum Nitrospinota_A; class UBA7883; order UBA7883; family UBA7883; genus UBA7883. Next base: position 22,163 of record DLRR01000012.1, read on the forward strand.
GATTCAGCGATGCCAAGTAAAGTGAAATGCGATATTAAAACACCAAATACTAGCGCACCAAAGGAGAGCTCATCTGGAATTATTTGATATTCTAGATCGATGAACACAGCAGCCACAAGAATCCATAAGAAAACGCCATATGCCATACTAGTTGCGTTATAGCCGTGTTGAGCAAATACTAGCAAGGTTAATATCCCGGTTATTAGCTCCACAAAAGGATACCGCAGTGAGATGGTTGTTCCACAATAGCGGCAAATTCCACCCAATGCGCACCAACTCACCAAAGGAATGTTATCTTTTACAATTATCGGCTCACCACATTGAGGACAATGTGAGCACGGCCTCATGACCGAAAGTCCCTTAGGCATGCGGTAAATTACGACATTTAAAAAACTACCAACGCATAACCCAAGCAGAAACAGACAAGCCATCTCCGCTAATTGTATTGATTCTATTTCTGAGTCCTCGTTATGTTTTTTTCGATTTGATAATGCCGATCGCATGTAGTCAAGTGATCATTGACCATTCCTATTGCCTGCATAAAGGCGTAGCATACTTTGGGACCAATAAATTGAAACCCTTTTTTCTTTAGATCCTTACTCATTGCAATTGACTCAGCCGTTGTTGTTGGAATTTCGGCAATTTTATTAAAACGATTTGTCTTTTGTCGGCCGTCAGTAAATTGCCAAATATATTTATCGAATGATTCAAATTTTTCCCGAACTCTGATGAAGGCTTCTGCATTTCTCACTGCAGCTAATACTTTTAATTTATTTCTTACAATACCTTTGTCTTGAAGCAAATTATCAATCTTTTGATCACTATATTCAACTATCCTGTTAAACTCAAAATTGTCAAATACTTGATTAAATCTTTTTCTCTTTTTGAGGATGGTTATCCAACTTAAACCGGCCTGCATGCTCTCAAGAATTAAGAATTCAAACAATATCCTATCATCGTGCACTGGCACACCCCATTCATTATCATGATAATCGCGATAGAGTTTGCTTCCTTCTGACCAAGGGCAGCGTTTCATTTTTCAGAACTTTCGGATTTCGTAGGGTTAGTGTTTACTCAACTCAGAAAATTCGCAGTCCTTTAGGAATTTGAATGTTTCTCTAGTCTAGCGACTGCCCAAGTAGACGGATAGAATCTCGCCAGGCTCGTACTTGGCTTTCACCGGTATCCGGTACAAATAATTTAAAAGCATCTACAACCGAAGTGACATCAGACTTCACAAAGGTTGATAAGGTGTCGCAGTAACCTGTTTGCGTCATTTTTCTGCCAAAGTGTTGCCTTCTGAGTCGCCCGAACAACTTGCAAATTGATTGTAAAGTAAGATCAACGACTTTTTTTGATCCTTGCCAATTACTACTGACTAGGGAGCTCGTGCTTGAATCCCGGCCATTCCATTGATCTTGTCAAGTATTTTACCTGCTTTTTGCTTTTACTTGGTTATCAACCTCTGATTTATCAGTAGTTACCTTTTCCACTGGTGTAATATTATCTACTGAAACTTGTGGCAGACCAATTTTTTCCCGAAGTTTATTCTCAAGCTCCTCGGATATCTCCGGGTAGTCACGCAAGAATTTTTTTGCATTTTCTCTTCCTTGCCCTATCCGGTCTTCACCATATGATAGCCATGATCCAGATTTTTCTACAAGTCCATTGATTACCCCAAGGTCGATTAGATCCCCTTCTTTGGATATCCCTTCCCCAAATACAATATCCACTTCTACTTCCTTAAACGGTGGTGCCATCTTATTTTTTACTACCTTAACTCTAGTCCGATTTCCAACTACATCCCCATGATCCTTGATAGAGGTAATTCGTCTAATATCAACTCTTACTGTGGAGTAAAATTTAAGGGCGTTTCCACCAGTGGTGGTTTCTGGATTACCAAAAGTAATGCCAATCTTTTGCCTAATCTGGTTAATAAATATTAGTGATGTTCTTGATTTTGCAATAATTGCCGTCAACTTCCTCAGTGCTTGGCTCATTAAACGGGCTTGCATTCCCATCTGCGGATCACCCATGTCACCTTCCAGTTCAGACTTTGGGACAAGAGCTGCAACTGAATCAATTACAATTACATCAACTGCTCCAGACCGAATTAACACTTCAGCGATTTCCAAAGCCTGTTCGCCTGAGTCAGGCTGTGAAATTATAAGGTTGTCTATATCTACGCCTAAGTTTCTAGCATATATTGGATCCAGGGCATGCTCTGCATCGATAAAAGCTGCATTTCCACCTAGTTTTTGAGCTTCGGCTATTATATGTAAGGTCAATGTAGTTTTACCAGACGATTCAGGGCCATATACTTCAACAACACGTCCTCGCGGGAAACCACCAATGCCTAGAGCAGTATCTATTGAAAGGCAGCCTGTGGGGATAACGGAAATCGGCTCCATGCTGTCATGGCTGTCACCCATTTTCATGATAGCGCCCTTGCCAAACTGCTTTTCAATTTGGGTGAATGCTTGTTCTAGCATCCTGGATTTTTCGTCAGTTGCATTGACCATCGGGCCTCCTATGGGGTTGCTATTTTCGATATCAGAACAATTATTTAATAATTTAATGTAAAAGAAAACAAAAGTAAACGAAAAAAAAGCAAAAATACAATTTTATAGCTTAAGATATTGTACTTAAAATGTTTAAACCTTTTATTCGCTGTTAAGTTTTTGTTAAATTACCTTTCCAGCAGGAATATACGTTCCCTTTGGTATTACCACTATTCCGTCTCTTATGAAATAACAATCCCCATCTTCATTAACAACCTGCTTTTTATTAACAATTTTAGCACCTGGACCAACAATAACGTTTTTATCAAGAATGGCTTTTTTAATAACAACATCCCTGCATATACCGAAATCTTTTCCTATAATTACTTTTCCTACACGGTCTGGTGAGTCAGTTCCCATAATTATTGACTCCGTCACTTTTGTATTTTCTCCAATTCTCGATCGAATTCCTATTACTGACTTTTCAACACTTGAGCCTTTCTCAAAATAACATCCATCACTAATCACGGATTCGCTCACATGGCAATCTTGAAATCTAGAAGCGGTCAAAAACCTTTGCTTAGTAAAAATTTTTGTATCTTCTGAACCAAAAAAGTCAAAAGGTGGGTTTTTTGACCCCAGTTTAATATTGGCGTTAAAGAATGATTGTATTGTTCCAATATCTTCCCAGTAGCCATTAAAAAGATGAGCAACTGTGTTATATTTTGTCAGTGATGATGGAATTATATCTTTACCAAAATCGATTTTCCCCTCGTCCCTAAGCACTTCCCGCAAAACCTCAGACTCGAAAACATAAATACCCATAGAAGCCAGCCAGCGATTATTCTTATCCTCGATTCCGCAACTTACTCTTAAGTTTTCATTTATTTTAAGGTCTTCAACCACTGCCGAGTCTTTAGGCTTTTCAACGAACTCGACTATTCTTCTATTTTTTTTTATTTTCATAATCCCAAGGCTATTTACCATGCTTCGCTTAACCGGTAACACAGCAACAGAAATATCAGCTTTCTTTGAAAGATGAGTGGCTAGCAATTCCTGAAAGTTCATTTTGTAGAGTTGGTCTCCGCTTAAAATAACAACCCGTTTATACCTCTCTAGATGGGCCAAACTTAGGCACTTACGAACGGCATCTGCCGTCCCTTGAAACCAATCTTCTGCCCCACTGTCGGTCTGCGCAGCAGCTAGAGCTGTGACAAACCCATTGGTAAACACATCCATCCGGTACGCTTTTGCTATGTGTTGGTTCAATGACGCACTCATAAATTGGGACAGCACATATATATTAGTTAGACCACTATGAATGCAATTACTTATGGGGACATCGATCAAGCGGTATTTCCCAGCAAGGGGCACAGCAGGTTTACACCGCATTTCAGTCAAGGGGTAAAGTCTTGTTCCTCTTCCTCCCCCAAGAATAATGGCAAGGTTTGAAGTGATAAACATTCCTCCCATACAATTACTTTCCTAATTACGGTGTTTGTACTTACCCTAACACAATAGCCATTTTTTTTAATAATTCCTTAGCATCGATGAACCCAACAAAGGAAATAGGTTTAAGCACATTGCCATTTTTATCTATAAATACAATAGTTGGAACTCCAAGAACACCAAATTCTTTTTTAAGAGCTTCTGCCTCAGCGTTGTTGGAACTTGTAAGATCCACTTTGTAAGTTAGAAATCGCTTTGATAGACGGATCACCTCTGAATTGGTAAATGTAAAATGATCAAGCTCTTTACACGGCAAACACCAATCTGCAGAAAAATCAAGAATCACCGGTCTACCAGATAACTTTGCTTCCTCGACAGATTCAATTGTTGCCTCTTCCCAGCTTATACCAATTTTGAGATCTGCCTGGGCAAATGAAAGAAAAAACACGCCAATAGTTACAACTAATAATCCGAATGTTTTCCTAAAAAACTTAAACCCACTAGTTGCAACCTCAACTCTCGAAATCCATCCCAAAAATATTCCGGCTATTACCATAAAGACACTTAAGCAAATCCAATAAATGGTATTTGAAATTAGAGGTGCCAAAAAGTAGAAAGCCATTCCGATAAGTACAAACCCAAATACGTGCCTTATCCATAACATCCATTCGCCAGATTTGGGAAGTGTGGCTAATGATCCAGAGAAAATTGCTAACAACACAAAGGGCATACCTAACCCCATAGCTAGCGTGAAAAATAACGTAAAACCTAATACTGGATCACCCTGTTCACTAACAAATGTTAAAAGGCCAAGGACAAACGGTCCCACGCATGGGGCCGCAACTATGCCAGCGGTTAACCCCATAAAGAGTGAGGCAAAAATCCCATCTTTACTTTTGCTTCCGCTCTCTATAATAAAAGAGGGGAACCTAATCTCGTATAATCCAAACATTGACAAACCAAGGCAAACCATAATCATGGCCAATAGAATAATTACAGCTGAGTGCTGTAACAGGCTACCAAACATGTCTCCTGTAATAGCGGCCAGAACACCAAGCGTCGAATACATAGTAGCAATACCAAGCAGATACATGAATGCATTTAATACTAACTTACCTTTGGTGGAATTTTCTTGCCCCCCAAAATATGAAACTGTAATTGGGATTAATGGATATACACATGGTGTTAGGTTTAATGCCAAGCCCCCTAAAAACACAAAGGCAAAGGTAAGCATAAAGCCACTACTTTGAAGTAAAGTCTTTATATCACCATTGCTTGACAAATCATTAGTATTAAATGAAAACAGGGCCTTGTTGGATTTAAAGAGTGCTCGGTTTTCAAAGTTTATTTTTGTGCCTTCTGCCACCACTCTGAAATTAATAGTCGATTTCAGTGTCGACGGAGGTAGACATGTCTTGTCATTACAGGCCTGAATAATCAACTCCACTTGTGCCGTATGTGGACCCTGTTTTAGTGATGAGTCAACTGTTCCACTAACTCCTATAAACGTGACACCTTTATATGTTGACAATGGTGTTTCGAAGTAATCAAATTTTTCGTCTATCCCAGGTGGATATACTATTCGCCCAAACACTACACCTTTAGATGGCTTTAGTTTTACCTCAGTTGCTATGAGGCTTTTCATGCTTGGATCATGAGATTGAGTATGCCATTTATCTGCTATATCAAGACGAAACAACAGCTTAAAAGATCCCCCAGCCGGATAATATAAACGGTCACGCACTACAGAAAATTCGGCAACGTTGGAGCTAGCAATTGGTTGAGCAGATGCAAAGGAAGCTAAAAAAGCAAGAAGGGCAAGAAGGGCAAAAACCATTCTTTTGGTTATCATGCGCGATAATCACCTTAAGAAATCAATGAAATTATTACGAAAAATCTTTCTTATAAAAAAAACGGCACTCTTTCTACACAATCGCAGATCTACATAATCGTTATATGGTTTAGGCAAACCACCTGTACTGATGTAAAAGCTAACCACACTATAGCGTTACATATTATTAGTTTTTATATGCTATTAACTGGAATGTTCGTTTTGAATTTATCCCAATAAAATTATACTCCAGATCTTTATCTAAGTTCGCACTTTTCTATATAACCATTCAAAAGAATAATTTGAGTCTTTGCTTCCAATTTTATAAGAGATACAACTAAACTTAAAACACATGATTGTTTACACATAATAATAGTTGCCTTAATAGTGGTTGAGGACATAAAATCGTTCAAGGAATATTAGCAGTTCAGATCTTGTGTTTATTGTAATTTCTTTAACCAAAGCAGAAAAACATAACTCGATAATTGGATTGAAATAACAGCCTGAGAATATGGAGCGTCTATATGCCTGAACAGTTAAAAAAAGCAATTAGAGAAATCCCTAATTTCCCAAAAGAGGGCATTTTGTTTTATGACTTAACTACACTTTTCTCAGATCCATTAGCCTTTCGAAAAACTATTGACATATTCGTTAATTGTTATACAGACGTCCGCCCTGATGTTTTTGTCGGCATCGAAGCACGAGGTTTTGTCTTAGCATCTGCGCTAGCGTACGCCCTCAAAACTGGAGTTATTTTGGTAAGGAAACCTGGTAAATTACCATATAAAACGTACAAAGAATCCTATGAGTTAGAGTATGGAACAAACGAAATAGAAATTCATCAAGACGCTATCAAACCAGGGCAGAAAGTGGTAATCGTTGATGACCTGCTAGCAACAGGTGGAACGCTAGAAGCAGCGGCAAAGCTAGTAGAAAAAGTTGGAGGAAACATTCTAGAACTTGCATGTATTGTAGAACTTACTTTTTTACCAGGACGTGCAAGATTGGAAAAATATAAGTTACGTTCGCTTTTGACATACGATAACGAAAAAGTGTAAAAAGTGCAGCTAGTGAGTGGGCTTGCTTCGTAGCAGAGAGGTAATAGGGACAACTTCAACTCCAAGTTTATTTAATTTGGGGAGTGTACGTTTCAAAGCTTCTAGTGTTTCCGGGTAAGGGTGCCCTATTCCTATAGCTGACCCACTTTTTATTGCTAATTCTGCTAGTTTAGATATATTTCCTTCAATAAGATCAATGTTTCGGGTATTGTCTAGAAAAACATCCCTCTGAGCAACAGCTAACCCCATCGCAAATGCAGCCCTATATGCAGTAGAGTTGGGGGTAGTTTTAGAGTCTACAAAGAATAGGCCTCGTGTTTTAATCTCATTTAAAACAATATTCATTTTCTTCTTATCTTCAGTAAACTTTGACCCCATATGGTTGTTAACACCATCCGCACTTGGCACATTTTCAAGCGCCTTTTTCAAGCTTTCCAACAGCTTACTATCAGACATGCTTGTGGTCAATGCGCCTTGTCCCGGGTTATTTGAAGACAACTTAGGCTCCATTGGTAAATGCAAAATAACTGTAGCAGCACTGTTTTTTGCGATTAAGGCTGTGGACTTGGAGAATTCCTTAAATGGTAAAATAGCAATGCCAAGTGGAACATCTAAGGCTAACAACTGCTTAGCTATCAACAAGTTTTTTCCCATATCGTCTATGATAATTGCCACTTTAGCACTCTTGCTGAACTCCTTGAACTTAGGCCTATCATCATGTTGGTTACTTGGGGTTTTGATTTCTTTATATACTTCTTCGTAGATTTCTCCGGATAATTCCTGCTCTTTAATGTCAATAGAAGTTAGATCCGTTAGGCTTTCCACCTCCTGTTTGCCTTGGTCCACCATTTTGTCATACACAAGCCCATAGGTTGCGCCTATCAATACCAGAAACGCTAATACTAAAACTATTTCAATGAAGTAATCTTTTAGAATAAGCAAAACTCCGTTTTTCATAAACCATCTAGCAGGGCTTCAAATTGTCTATTAAAAGAAATCGACAGGCTGTCTCCTCAACAAGCTAGCGAATGGGTTTACTGGGCATAAAAAAATTTGGTAAATTTGTTTGGATATGATCTTCAGGGATTAGCTAGTTACTGGAAACGGTGACTTTTCTAGGCTGGATACTTTTGATGATATCCCAGCTCTTCAGTACATCAATCGCCCTTCGGAGTTGGTAATCATTTTCTAGGTCAACTATCAAGCGCTTGTTTAATTTTGCTTTCCCACTGTTACCATCAACCTTTGCTTTTAGCTTATCTCTAACAGAAGACTTTTTATCATCTTTTTTACCGCGCCTTGTTTTCTGATCCGTTGACCGGGCATTCACCACTATGTCAGGGGTAATTCCTACTCCATGAATTTGCCTTCCAGAAGGTGTATAGTACTTTGCAGTGGTCAATCGAAGTGCAGCATTTCCCTTGAGCGGAATTATCGTTTGTACAGAGCCTTTTCCAAATGTTTGTGTTCCAACGATGACCGCTCTTTTCAAGTCCTGTAGCGCCCCAGCAACGATCTCAGAAGCTGATGCAGACCCATGGTTTACTAGAACTACCATGGGATAACTACTATTTCCTGTTTCACCTCTAGCTGTAAACTCCATATTCTGGCTTGGTGAACGACCCCTCGTGTATACAATCAGCTCCCCTTTTTTTAAAAATATTTCAGAAACAGCAACGGCCTGATTTAGCAGACCTCCAGGATCATTTCGTAAATCTAAAATAAGTCCCTTGAAATTTTGTTTTTCCATTTTCTTAAGGGCAATTCTAAGGTTCTTGGAAGTGTCTTTGCTAAAGTTTCGTATACGGGCATAGCCCCAACCTCCAGAAAGCATGTCGCTTTTTACAGAAGTCGTACGAATTACATCACGTATAATTATTATGTCTTTTGTCTCGCTAAGGCCAGCACGAACCACTGTAATTGTAACTGGTTGGCCAATCTTTCCCCGCATATGACGAACGGCTTCAATTAGGGACATATCAAAAGTTGACAGACCGTCAATTTTGACTATGCGGTCACCTGCTTTAACACCGGAACTCCATGCCGGAGTTCCTTCTATAGGTGTGACAACAGTTAAAATATCGTCCTTAATTGTTATCTCAATCCCAATCCCACCAAACTCGCCATCAGTCTCCACTTGCATTTCCTTGTAAAGTTGTGGAGTTAAATAGCTTGAATGGGGGTCTAAAGCACGGAGCATACCCTTGATAGCACCATCTACAAGAGTATTAGGTGACATATCTTCCACATAGTTTTGCTCAACGAGGGAGAGAACATCAGCAAAAATTTCCAAGTGGTCATACGTACTAACTAAAGCCATAACTTTGTTTGACTTTGCAACACTAAAAATTAAACCAATAGAAAGAATAATAAAAAGAATTAGAGTAGAAACCCGTACAAAGTTCTGAGAGTGTTTACTTCGATTGCCATTAGTTTGCCTACTCATTTGCAGAAATCCTAGGAAGAGGAACCTGACTTGTGTGCAGGTTCTCTTTTAAGAGCAATAGCCCTGTGCGCAGCACCCACAATGCTAGATTTGTTCATCCCGTATAGTTCAAGTAATTCCTTAGGTTTACCAGACTGAGCCAATTGGGCCTTCATGCCAACACGCACTACCGCAGCTACAGGTTCATTCTCACACACCACCTCGGCTACAGCAGAACCCAACCCACCAACGATAGAATGTTCCTCTGCTGTAACAATTGATCCAGTTGTTGCCGCAACCCGTAATATAAGCTCAGAATCGATCGGCTTTATTGTGGACATATTTATAACCGCTGTTGATATACCATCTTGTTCCAGTTGCTCAGCCGCCTCTAGCGCCACAGACACCATTAAACCACAAGCAATTATCGCTACATCAGACCCATTTTTCAGCTCCTTACCCTTGCCAATGTTAAATTTCTCTCCCTTATCGTACAGGACCGGAAATTTTTCCCTAGCAGTTCTGAGGTACATGGGTCCATTTGTCTGAGCCATAACCCGTATCGCAGATGCTGTTTCTACTGCATCTACCGGCACTATCACAGTAAGATTTGGCATAACTCTCATTAGTGCTAGATCTTCCATTGCGTGATGAGTAGGACCATCTTCTCCGACAGTAATACCACCGTGAGAAGCAACAATTTTTACATTGAGCTTTGAAAAACATATTGATTGGCGAACTTGATCCCATGCTCGACCAGAAGCAAATACGGCAAATGTGGAAGCAAAAGGTATCTTGCCAGCAACTGCTAAACCGGCAGCCGTTGACATCATATCAGCCTCGGCAATCCCAATGTTAAAAAACCGATCTGGGAATTTTTTTGCAAACTTAGACGTTCTAGTTGAACCTGATAAATCAGCATCGAGAACTACCACATGTGGGTTTTCTCCGCCCAATTCAACTAGGGTTTCGCCGTAGGCATCCCTCAACGATAGGTTTTCTTTTTTGGACATAATTCAGTCTAAGTACTCTAATTCCCTGAGGCAGTAAGCTCTAACAAGGCTCGCTGAAGTTCCTCATCCGTTGGCGTTGTACCGTGATATTTTGCCACATTCTCCATAAAAGAAACACCCTTCCCTTTAACTGTGTGTGCCCAAATAAGAGTAGGCTTATATTTTATAGTCAATGCTTCATCCAGAGAGTCCAAAATTTGGCTCATGTCATGGCCATTTATTTCTATGACTTCCCAACCAAAAGCTCTCCATTTATCACCAATTGGCTCCAAACTCATTATATCGTGACAAAAACCGTCGATTTGCAAACCATTATTGTCTAAAATCCCTACAACATTATCCAGCTTGTAATGTGCAGACGTCATCGCTGCTTCCCATATCTGACCTTCCTGAATTTCGCCATCACCCATCATACAAAAAACTCTAGATGACCGTCTATCCAACTTTCGCGCTATTGCAATCCCATTAGCCATAGATAGCCCTTGTCCCAGTGATCCAGTGGTCACTTCAATGCCAGGAGTAGATTGAGAGTAGGGATGACCAGAGAGAATAGAGTCTATCTGTCGAAGTGTTCCAAGGTGACTTTTATCAAAATACCCTGATTTAGCCAAAGCAGCGTAAACTGCAGGAGCCGCATGCCCTTTACTAAGAATAAATATGTCATGATCGCTATCGTTTGTTGAGCCAGGACTATGACTCATACGGCTAAAATAAAGAGCGGTTAATATATCAATAGCTGAAAGTGATCCGCCTGGATGACCTGAACCAGACTTGTGCAACATTTCAATTATATCTATGCGAAGTTCATTAGCAATCCTTGTCAATTCTTCAATGTCATTAGTTTTACTCATGAATCCTCATGGTTATTTTCTTGTTCCCATTTAACAAAAACAGTTAAAGCTAGTCATAATCAAAAAAAGCAAAATTGCTTATTTATTTGGATAAATTCTTCATAGTGTAAGGCATTAACCCACCAGCGCTTAGGAGTTCCTGCATAAAAATCGGCACAGGCTCAGATTCGTAACTTCTGTTTTTCGTTTCATTGATAACTCTACCAGAGGTTAAATCAACAGTCAGTATATCTCCGGCATCTGCTTCTCTAGCAGCTTCTTGGCATTCCACAATTGGCAAACCCATGTTAAATGAATTCCGGTAAAAGATACGAGCGAAATACTCTGCAACAATGCATGAAACGCCCGCTGCTTTGATCGAAATTGGGGCGTGTTCGCGAGATGACCCGCAACCAAAGTTCGCTCCACCAACTATGATATCACCTTCTCTCACACCATCAGCAAATTCCGGATCGATATCTTCCATGCAATGCTTGGCAAGTTCTGATGGATCGGAAGTATTTAAGTAGCGTGCTGGAATAATTACATCAGTATCAACATTGTTTCCAAATTTCCAAGCTTTACCAGTTAATTTCATTTTCCCTTCCTGTTCAGTAATCTTAAATTACCGCCGGGTCAGTGATTTTCCCGGTTACTGCTGAAGCCGTTGCAACAGCCGGTGAGGCAAGGTAGACTTCAGACTTAGGATGCCCCATGCGGCCAACAAAATTTCTGTTTGTAGTAGCCAAACACTTCTCACCCTCAGCCAATATACCCATGTGGCCACCAAGGCATGGGCCACATGTCGGAGTAGATACCACAGCACCAGCGTCTATAAAAACATCGAGTAATCCAGTATTCATCGCTTTTTTGTAAATTCTCTGTGTTGCAGGAATAATAATCATACGCACACCTCTAGCCACCTTATTTCCTTTTAGCAAAGTCGCGACTATCTCTAAGTCAGCATAGCGACCATTAGTACATGAGCCGATAACTATTTGGTCCAGTACAATGTCTTTGGCATCCCCCACTGGGCGGGCATTTTCAGGCAAACTTGGAAAAGCCACCTGTAGTTCAATATCCTCAGCATCGTATTCGTGAACACCTTGGTATTTGGCGTCAGAATCTGATTCGTATATCTTGAAGTCACGAACAGGTTTAACCTCCTGAGAATCGATAAATGCTAGAGTCTTATTGTCCGCCTTCATAATGCCATTTTTTGCACCTGCCTCAACCGCCATATTGGCTAGTGCAAACCGATCATCCATAGAGAGTTCATCTATAACATCACCGCAAAACTCCATCGCTTTGTATAAGGCACCAGATACACCGATTTTCCCTATTGTGTATAAGATTAAATCTTTACCACTAATCCATTTGTTCTTCTTTTTTCCTTTGAACATAAATTTTATTGTCTCAGGAACTTTCAGCCAGATTTGGCCTGTGATCATTGTTGCAGCAAGGTCAGTTGACCCAATGCCTGTCGAAAAAGCTCCAAGGGCACCATAAGTACAAGTATGGCTATCGGCGCCTATAATAACATCACCAGGCAACGAAAGATTCTCCTCGGGTAAAAGGGCATGTTCAATGCCCATCTTACCAACCTCAAAGTAGTTTTCGATCTCTCTATCTTTTGCAAAATCCCTCATAACCTTTGCCTGCTGAGCTGAAGCTATGTCTTTATTTGGTGCAAAATGGTCAGGAACTAATACTACTCTTTTTTTATCAAAAACTTGTTTGGCACCGTGCTCCTCAAATGCTTTTATGGCAATTGGCGCAGTGATATCATTTCCTAGAGCTATATCCACTTCACAGGTAATCAGCTCACCTGGAGTCACACGGTCTGAACCAGAGTGAGCAGCAAGAATCTTTTCAGTTATGGTCATTCCCACGGCTACTATCTCCAAAAATGCACGGAATAAGAAGTCCCAGATAATGAAACATCAGACGTGAGAAATCAACAATAAAAACTATTTAAATAAAAGCAAAACCTCACGTTTATAAAGTAACCCTTTGCACAAACTATTGTTGCTCTTGTATCAAAATTAGAAATGGGTTGTCTATTCCTTCTCAGCATATACCATTATCGTTAAATGCATGAGTCTTTACGACCATAAAACACCTCAAGATCTTCACCATCAGATGATAGCCAAATGGTGTAAGAAATAGCTTTTGATACATCGCTATAAGTACCATTAACAGAAAGACCATCGGATGCCACTAAAAGATTCATCCCGTTTCCGTCTGACCTCTCCTCGAGATCAGCCATAAATGTTGCTGAAGCCGATCCTGAAGAAGGACTTATCTGTACACTTGTGTCAGTTACGTAAGCTACATTAATATAATATGAGCTAACGGTACCAGAGGTAGGGTTTTGCATTGTTCCGCAAAAACTTCCAGCTATCGTATTTGCGAGAGTAGAGCTGGTATCAGTCCCAACTAACCCCCCGAGGTCACCGCAGCCTGAAAACACCAACCCCGCAATAATTACAATTAAACCATTAAGAGCCCTTTTGATCATATCCAGTCCCCCCTATCAATATCCATCATTATCTAAAGAAAAATCATTGTCCACATGATTAAACTAGCAAATTAACTGGTTATCTTAACGCTCCACGGCATAGTTAGCAAAATACCAAGTGAACATATTCTAACTCTCATTAAGTGAATGTAAAACTTTTGGAAGCATTTCTAGAATGTCAGATGGGAGCATACTTCTAGTATCCCGATCCTTGGCATAAATATCGGCGCAATGCCCATGGATATAAACGCTTGCAATTGCAGCATCTTCTGGCCTACTACCACCGGCAAGCAGCCCAGCTATCATCCCAGACAGAACATCTCCCGACCCTCCTGTAGCTAAACCATCATTCCCAGTTTGGTTAACATACACATCCCCGTCGGGTGGTGCTATGACTGTACCAGATCCTTTAAGCACAACTACAGAACCTGTACAACTGGCATATTCTTTAGCTACATTGATACGGTCAGCCTGAACCTCATCCACGCTTGTTTCAACCAAACGTGCCATCTCCCTAGGGTGAGGAGTAATTATGGTAGGTGCCGCCCTATTTGTGATCAAGTCTCTATTAGCACCGATACAGTTAAGACCATCAGCATCAATTATGACTGGAACCTCTAGGTTAGATAAAAGCTTATACACAAACTCTTGCTGAGGCTTACCTGCAGCAAGCCCTGGCCCTAAAAGTACAGCAGTTTTATCTGCTGCAAATTCTAAAAACTTGTCAGCCGAAGAGCCAATCATTGCTCCATTAGAGTCTTCTTCTAGTGATAATGTCATCATTTCAGCTGGGGTGGTTACATAAGATGCAGCTAAACATTTGGGAACAGCAGCGGTCACTAGTCCAACGCCCATGCGAAGAGCACCCATTCCTGCCATTGCAATTGCACCGCCCAAACCTGGAGATCCTCCAGATATAACTAGATGCCCAAATTGTCCCTTGTGCGCATCTCTTTTGCGTGGTGGAAGAACCTCTGATATATCTTCATGTTGCAACCACTTTGCTATACTTGGAGACTGCGTAATCAATAACTCGGGGATGGAAATATCAGCAATTGAAATCTTACCAGCAAAATTCCTGGCAGGTGATGTCACCAAGGCAACTTTTGGCAACCCAAGGGTTACCGTTAGATCAGCTTTTACACAGGAACCTGAGATTACGCCGGTATCAGGGTTCATCCCAGATGGAAGGTCAACAGATACCGTAAAAACACCAATATTATTTATTAGTTCTATTACATCCTTGTATAACCCGCTAGGTGTACCCTTAAACCCAGTTCCTAATAATGCGTCAACGACAACAGAGCTATGCATGAACTTGAGCTTAAATTTTTTTAGTTTTCGTAAATCAGACAACTCTTTCACAGACCCGCCCACAGCTAGTAAAGATTCCATGTTCGTTTTTGCATCACCAACTATTTCATCTTTATTACCTACAAGATAAACCGTTGTGTTTGAACCAAGCTTTGAGAGTCCTCTTGCTATAACAAAACCATCTCCTCCATTATTTCCTTTTCCTGCAAAAACACTAATCCGCTTACCAGAAAGGTTAGGAAATGTTTCTTTAATGGCTTCAACAACAGCCATCCCAGCATTTTCCATTAGTGTAATGCTGGAAATACCAACATCTTCAATAGTTAACCTGTCTAATTCCCGCATTTGTTCAGCATTTACGATTTTAATCATTATGTTACTTTGCAGGACGTCAATTAGATTTTACTTTTGATTGGAACAGAACAGAACACCCTAATCTTCTCGTTCACAAGTCTACACCCAAAAGGTAGAAAAAACTCATGATTTATTTCTATTGAATTTCTCAAGTTTGTTATGAGAGAATCCAACGAACAAAGCATATTTACTTGTAGTGTAGCATACATCAATAACAACCGACCGAGGAGAACCGAATGCCGAAAAAACCTATGACAAAAGCTCAGATTGTTGACGTTGTTTCAACATGTGCAGGAGGAATAACCAAAAAGGGGGCTTCAGAAATTTTGGATTGTCTTGCTAAGCTAGCACACAAAGAAGCAAAAGTTGGATTCACACTTCCAGGAATTGGAAAACTTGTATTAGTAAATCGTAAAGCCAGAATGGGAAGAAATCCACAAACAGGAGAGGCAATAAAAATCCCTGCCAAAAAAGTGGTTAAGTTTCGTGTCGCCAAGGCTTGTAAGGATGCGGTGATGTAACGCGATTACTTTCTCTAACAAAAATTATCTGGTAAACTCGGTTTAGCAGTTCTTGGCGCGCAACTCAGTTGTGCGCCTTTTTTATCTTCGTCATCTGCTCAATGTTGCATGCATGTCTTTTTATTCACGGTTTACTCTGTTAATCAAAGTTTGATCAAAATAGTTGACCCCCATCCCAGCATCTACTACTACCTTTTGGGCATTTATCCCGGAAGAAGCGTCGCTGAGTAAAAAAGCTGCAACATTGGCTACTTCCTCAGTATGAACTGCCTTCTTCCTAAGCGTTACTCTCTCTGCATAAAGGTAGGAATCAATATACCCAGGAATTCCAGCAGATGATGATGTTTTTAGCAGGCTTGGCGCCACTGAATTGAAGCGTATTTCACTAAAAGCACTGAAACTCTTTGCGAGGAACACCACCGAGGAGTCTAATGCTGCTTTGATAGGTGCCATATATCCATAATTTTCAGCGGCCATATTTGTGCTTGAAATAGAAATTGAAACTACCGTTCCTTTTGGATCAATAACACCTTTAAAAGCATTTGATATGGATATCAAAGAAAAACATGATATATCTAAGGCCTGAAGAAACTTTTCCTTATCAGTTTCATGGAATGGTTTTATTCCATCTGAAAAATCTGCAAATGCAACGGAATGGACAATACCATCTATTTTATCGTGGTCAGACTTTATTAACTTTGACAGTCTTTCTATTTCCTCCTCAGATGATACGTTACATATATATACTGGGTAGTCAGGAAAAAGCTCTTCAACTGCTTTTTTCTTTTCTTGGTTAAGTACCGAGAAAAGAGGGTTGCCCCCGGCAGCACGGATAATATCTGCTATGAAGTAGGCAATTGACTTACGGTTAGCCACACCAAACACAAGGTATTTTTTTCCTGCAAATTTCAGGTAATCCATATTTAAATTTTATTCGACAGTTTACAGGTGAACAAAACTGATGCAGCTGTCTCACCGTTTACCTTCGCCTTTCCTTTCATATAAAAGGCAGGGCCAACTTGATCCGTAAGCTCAGCTTCCAAAGAAATTTCATCGGTAGGCATTATCATTTTTTTAAATTTAGCATCTTTGATTCTGGTAACTAACGGTAGGCCCATTTGGTTACCCCCTATTTTCCATGAAAGCAGAACAGCAGCAGCCTGGAATATAGCTTCACAGATTAAGACACCAGGCATTATAGGGAAATCAGGATAATGTCCTTTTAACACATCCATTTCTGGGTTAAGACGTTTAATGGCAACAATGCAATCACCTTTTAATTCTACAATTTTGTCAATTAGCAAAAAAGGCTCACGATGTGGAATAGCTTTTAAAATATCAATCATAATTTTTTCCAAGTTCAACAAGCGTTACTAAAGTTATAATCACTGAACCCAATACCACAGAATAACCCACACATAATAAAGAAAGTCGTAATAAACCATTATACGGAATAGATACTAGATCCCCCCAGAAACTTCCAGAACAGCACCAGTAATATATGCCGCTTCTGTCGACGCAAGAAATTTGACTGCAGAAGCAACTTCAACTGTAGTACCAAATCTGCCCATTGGAACTTGCTTTTTAAATTCTTTTAACTGTTCTTCAGGCAAGTCTGAAATAAAACCAGTATTAATAAAACCGGGACTAACACAATTAACTGTTATTTTACGTGTGGCTACTTCCTTGGCTAATGATTTGGCCATGGCAACTTGCCCTGCCTTACTAGCCGCGTAGTTCGCTTGACCAGCGAAACCGATTCTTCCAATTGGACTAGTCACATTAATGATTCTACCGTACCTTTTACTCATCATCATTCTTACTGCCAGTTTGCTCATGTTAAACGTTCCCGTGAGGTTGATATCGAGCACAGTCCGCCAATATTCTTCTTTCATCATACCCACAATGGAATCCCGCCGTATTCCTGCTGAATTAACTAAAATATCCAGTTTTTCTTTTTCTTCGTGAAGTGAATTGAAAAACTCTTCACAGGCGGAATAATTTGATACATCAACTTTGGCCATTTTTAGCCTATCTCCAAGCCTGCTATTTTCACTGATCATATTCATAGCTTGTTGATCATTTCTCGAGTAAATGGCTACAACAAAGGCCCCATTATCAAGTAGCGACTCACAAATAGCCCTACCAATACCACCTGTACCACCTGTCACAACGGCAACCTGGCCTTCAAATTCTCTTCCCATTACTCTTGACCCTCCGATATTCCAAATAGGTATCGGTCTACCTCGTTGGCCACAATAACACCGTAATTGGCTGCCCCAAGCCAACCAGACATTATTATTGCCACAGAGCCGGTATGAAACAGACCGGGGGCTTTTGAGCAAATGTCTCTGCTAACAGGCAGACCCTCAAATTTTGTTCCAAAGGACGATCCGTTAACATGCAGTGTGTATCTTTTAAATGTGCAAGGAGTAGCCACTTCTAAATGGTCAACCTTAGACCTTATATCTGGAACATACTTCTCAAGACAATGTAAGGTATCTTCGGCTAAAGCATTCTTTGCCAACTTATATTGACCTTCTGAGAGTTCATTCCAATTCTCAAACCTTGCGTTAGTAGAGGATACAATCGCATATCTTTCACGCCCTGGACGCATCCATGGATAGTAAATAGAGAATGTGCGACTAGTTACGTTTTTGTCCAACATCTTTAAAGCATCAAACCTATCTGCAGTAGAAGAAAAAATCAAGTCTCCAATATATTCTATTTCTTCTCCTTCTTTAATACCTATATAAACCTGACAAGAGCTATTATTGATTCTCACCTTTTCAGTCTTTGTTCTAAATTCTTCACTTACAAGTCCATCATCAAGTAAATCAAGGATGGTAGTCTTAAGGTTTGCATTGGATACTACTGCCTTAGCAGCAATGTGCTGCCCATTTACAACTACACCCGTTATAACATCTTTATTGTGGGTAATCTTTTCAACGGTGGCTCGCGTTCTTATTTCCACACCATTTTTAATTAGCTCTTCCTCCATTAATTTAATGATCAGGTCTGTACCTCCCTTAAAGGTGTACAC
This sequence comes from Nitrospinaceae bacterium UBA7883, assembly GCA_002500605.1. Taxonomy (GTDB): domain Bacteria; phylum Nitrospinota_A; class UBA7883; order UBA7883; family UBA7883; genus UBA7883. The sequence goes on from DLRR01000012.1 coordinate 41,023, forward strand.
ACCATTACTCATAAAATTTGAGAACACGATGCTATAACTGACAGCAGGATCTTCGAGCGTTGAACCATTAGCATAAGTAATCGGCTCCATAAGTAATCGCCACACATCCTCTCTACCTGGAAAGAAATTTTCAAACAATTCCCTAGTAGTCATAGTCGTATCATCAACAAATGTCATGCTCCGAGTATAGTTAAAAAACTGTTCTACAGATGAGGAGTCTATTCCAAATTCAGTGGTCATAAGTTTAGTAAAACTTTTTCTATCATAGGTTGTAGTGAAGGAGAACTGAGGGTTATCAAATCGTATGCCCTTCAGCTTAACTATTTTTTTAGCAATCTCGTTTGTCCAGTATTTACGGCAGGTCTTCATCATTCCAATTGGGAAACCGTGTAAAGCTACATCAAAAATGTGGTGTTTTCGTTGAAACCAAGCTGCAAGGCCTCCTAGCTGAACATGGTGCTCCAACAATAGAACACTATGATTTGATTGCGCAAGCCTATTAGCACAAGTAAGCCCGCCAAGACCAGCACCTATTACAACACAGTCATATTCCAACTTAATATTTTTGATACCGCGTAAAGCCATATATTTAACTCATAGGAAATTTTACGGTAAAGTCAGTTTGTGTATTAAACTAAGAGCTGCCGATTCACAACCTCTACACCCCCTATCATAGCCCCGACGATACCAACAAACCCCTGATCAGTCCCTATAATATACAGGTTATTAACACTAGTCATGCCATCTCTAATCTTATCGGGAGCTCCATAAACCACACCGCTGGTGTGTCCGGTAAACCGTTTGATAGTTTTTGGGGTGAACATGTCACGGTACACGATGTTTTCTCGGAAGCTAGGCATAATTTCGCTAACCGCATCAAGGGAGCGGTCATGCCACAGCATTTTACTGTTAGTATATTCGCCCTGATCAGCATCAATCCAGTAATTGGGATTTGCAATGTGTGTAACCCTTATTTCTTCCTTTGTTTGTGGTTCATTGTAAGTAAAGTTTCCAGGCATGCAAATTACTCCACTGTCGACATTGATGGGCTCAAGGGGTTTTTGGTATTTAAAGGTTGTAGAGCGATTATAGAAAATAATCGAATGGTCGATGCTAAGTTCTAATGGCTTTTTATCTAAGATATAAATGGACTCGGCAAAAGACATTACACCTGGAGTTATCAGCTTATTATTTCCAACCTCCCGACAAATATTATATGTCTCATCAATGCCTGCTGAAGATAGAACGGCATCACATTCTATTAATTCATCCGAGCCAGTAATCACCCCAGACACTGATCCATCTTTCAACTTTATTTTTACTACTTCAGACTGAGTTTGAAGTTCGCCTCCAGAGTCCTCGTAACGCTTCAAGAGCAAATCTAATATGGCACGAATACCTTTTTGAGGTCTAGAAAGTCCTTCGATAAACAGCGAAAAGAACATTAGTGCAACAAAATCGTGATCCATGTCGTGTTCACGTGCATTACCGTAGAACATCAGCGGACAAATGATCATTTCTAGTAAATATGGATCCGTTATAAAGCGCTTTAAAAATTTTCTACCGCTATCTGCCTTTTGAAGAAATCCGTCTTTAGACATTCTTATGATATTGTCAATAAGCCTGATAAAACCATCCCGCTGGTCTGGAAAACTTTCCTCAATTTGTTGAGTAAGAAACCTGATGTCATTATTAAAGTTTAGTGACACATTGGGAAAAGTGATCCTGCTCTCCTTTTGAGGACAAAGTTCAAGATCGTCCTCCTTAATTCTGAGACGTCGCATTAGACGCGACAAGGGAGCTGACTTTAGGCCTTTTGAATTGAAATTGGTAACGGCGTGAAGTCCAACATCAAGGTCATACCCACCTGCTCTGTAAAAAGAGTTAAGGCCACCGACTCGATAATGGCGTTCCATTATCAAGGTTTTTTTCCCAAAATGAGCAAGCCTGATCCCGGCTGCTAAGCCAGATAGTCCTGCCCCAATAATAATTACATCGTATTTCAATAAGGCACACCAATTTGAGCTCATTTGGCTCAATACATTTGTTCGAATGACTTTAAGACCATAGCCGCACTGGAAAACTGATCTAAGCCCTACAGTTGTTGAGACTTACAAACTTTCCATTTTGGGAAGTAAATAATCAATTGTGCTGTTCATTGTTGAAAGTTCATCATAGTCTTCTTCGGGGACTTCTATCCTATATTTTTTTCGAAGCTCCATTACAATATCTAAGAAATCCATTGAATCTAAATCTATCTGATCTCTTAATGGTTTCTGGTGGTCAAGATCTGAAAGATCCTCATCTGGCACAATCTCGTTGATAATTTCAATAATTGCGGCTTTGATACTTTCTCTGGTCATTCAATGCTCTCCAAAATTAGGCCGATGGACATTCTAACGCAAAAAAAATTGTACCGCTGTGAAAATTATAGCTGTGTAACAAATTTGAAAGGCAAATAATAATAAACAAGTTATTGTTCAAATCGCTTGATGATAACTACTGAGTTTATACCAAGCATACCAAATGAATTACTCATGATAGACTCAACTCGGTCAAGTTTCCTAGGCTTTTTTATCACAAACCCTGGTAGGTTACATTCAGGATCAATATTGTCCAGATTTATTGTTGGATGCACAGTTTTATCCTGAAAAGATGGTAGGTTTCCAGCAATCTCCAATGCCCCAGCCGCTCCCATGGCGTGCCCAATAAAACTCTTTGTATTATTTACATTAGTGTTAGTCATTGTCCCAAATACACGCCTAATCGCCTCGCATTCATGCTCATCTCCCTGCATAGTACCTGTACCATGTGTATTCAGTATATCAATTTGTTCAGGAAGCATTTTTGCTCTAAGCAATGCCATCCTCATACACTCTGACTGCCTAGTGGCATTAGGTAACACAAAATCGGCTGCATCAGAATTGTAGGCATAGCCGACTAATTCGCCATATATCTTTGCACCACGGGCCTTAGCATCCTCCAATCTCTCCATTGCGAATATACACCCACCCTCGGCAACTACTATTCCATTTCTTTCTCTATCGAATGGTCTACTAGCCTTTGTAGGATCCTTATGCCTTGCTAGAGCGTTCTGGGCTTGGAAACTAGCGTATATACCAAATGTTCTTGCACTCTCAGATACTCCACCAGCTAATGCTAGATCAACTTCACCTAGCTTAAGCATTTGTGCACCATAAATAAGCCCAATATTGCCAGCAGCGCATGCTGCACCTAAGCACAAGTGCGGCCCCGTAATATTCATATTTAGGGTAACTTCACCTGCCGGATTGTTTGCTACGGTTCTAGGATTGTGGTGATGTGACCAGTATTTAACATCAAAATCGTATTGGCTAAGATTATAAATCTCATTCTCAGTTTCCACATTTCCATGTTCTGTTATACCAATAAAAACACCTGTTCTATCACGAATTAAATTTCCAATGGCTAATCCAGCATCCACCACTGCCTCGTTGGCAGAGTAAATTGACATTGCACCTGCACGGGTGCCACGTCTTCCAGCTTTTTTACTCTGGTGTCTAAACTGATCAAAGTCACATAGACCAGCGGGAACTGGCGGCATGTAACGAACCTCATGGCTGCTAACACCGGACTTCCCATCCAGCAGTGCTTTTCGATAGCTGACCAAATCATCTCCATTAGGGGCAGTCAAACCGACACCAGTTATTACAATTCTTATCTTATCAATCACTTCTACCAGTATATGTTTCTAAAAGACTTTTTATCGGCTGGTTACAGTATTATTATGGCGTATTGTATGGTTTGGTTTACAATCAAGGCAAGTGAATTCGAGTAAATTGGTGATCGATTTTGATATTGTTTTAAGTGTATAAAATCGTAATAAAGCCGCATCCAAACAATCAACCTCTTGTTTCAAAAAGGTTGTTCTACTACAACTATTCGTGTATTGTTTTTCTGCTTTAACTATTTTGACCAATCAATAAGATTGTTATGCTTTCTATGGAAACCGCTGGAGCCTTAGGTGTGATACAGGGTATTACAGAATTTCTACCTGTAAGCTCTTCTGGCCACCTAGTAATTACTCAGCACCTATTTGGGCTAACCCAGCCTGTACTGTTTTTTGATATAGTTCTTCATTTTGGAACTCTTACAGCAATTGTCTGGTATTATCGTTCGGAATTAAGCCGTTTATTACTTCAAACTAAACAATCATTTACCGCGATAATTAAAAGTGGTGGATTAACTAAAGAGATGTCTAAAAGTGAGGGTTTGCGACTTTTTTACTTTGTGATTCTAGGATCTGTACCAACTGGGCTCATGGCAATATCCTTTAAGGACAATTTTGAGTCTCTATTCACAAACCCATCCATGGTTGGTATTATGCTCGTCGTTACAGGCATCATTCTTTTCCTCACATTCTTCACACGGGAGAAAAGACATGGATTGTTACAAATGACAGCGGTAGATTCATTGATAATTGGTGTTGTACAGGGGTTTGCCATCGCTCCTGGAATCAGTCGTTCAGGAGTTACTATCGTAGCAGCATTGTTATTAGGTTTGGACCGTGAGATGTCAGCAAAATACTCATTTATTTTATCTATTCCAGCCATTTTAGGAGCAATGCTATTAAATATTGGAGCTATAGGGGATAGTGAGACATTGTCCACATTATCAATTGGATTTTTTGCAGCACTAGTTACTGGCTACATATCATTGGCCGTTTTGGTAAGCTTTGTCTTAAAAGGGCGACTTGCCTGGTTTTCTTTTTACTGTATTGCTACTGGAACTATTGTTTACTTTTTTATTTAACTAAACATGTATTTAACAAACGAATTATATAGCGTTGTAATGGCTGGTGGAAAGGGAACTAGGTTTTGGCCATTATCGAGAAAAGACAATCCCAAACAACTCTTAGCATTAACAGGGAAACTCACAATGTTGCAAGCAACAGTTGATCGCCTTGCTCAATTGTCTTCACCAGAAAAAATATTTATTGTGACTGGCAGTGATTTTTATGACGAGGTTGGACGGCAACTTCCTCAACTACCAAATAAAAATATCATCTCAGAACCAATCGGAAGGAATACTGCACCCTGCATTGCGTTAGCCGCTATGCTTATTGAGGCAAAAGATCCAAACGCAATGATGGCCGTGTTTCCAGCCGATCATCATATAGGAAAACCAGATAAGCTCATAAACACAATAGTCAAGCTTGTTCATACCATTGATAAGAACCCTGATAAGTTAGGTGTAATTGGCATTGAACCATCTCTGCCAGAGACCGGATATGGGTACATTAAGCTAGGCGAACTAATGGATGACAATACTTATATCGTCGAGGAGTTTACTGAAAAACCTGATTATAAAGTCGCCAAAAAATATTTTGAATCAAATCAGTTCTTTTGGAATTCTGGAATGTTTTTCTGGAAAGCAAAAACAATTCTTGAAAAATTTGAAACATATATGCCAGAACTTTTCAATTGCATGAAACCATTAAGGGCCAATGGCGAGAATAAAGACATATACAAAACAATAACAAATATTTACCCAGGTTTGCCATCAGAGTCGATAGACTATGGTGTAATAGAGCCTTCAAGTGTCAACAAAGAGGTAATTGTTGCACCTTGCAACCCTCAATGGAACGATGTTGGTTCTTGGCGATCGATGTATGACCTATTGGATTCCGATTGTAATGGGAACCGAAGCGTTGGTAAGCATATATCCATAAATTCAAGCGGTGTACTTGCTTACAGTAGCAAACGAGTGATTGCCACTGTTGGTATCGAAAATGTGGTAGTTGTAGAAACCGAAGATGCTATTCTTGTTCTCAATAAGGATAAAGCCCAAGATGTGAGATCAATATCCGATCAGCTGAAAAAGGAGGGTCTTGACCAACTGCTCTAGACATAAAAAACCAAAAGTGTAATTTTAGATTATATTCAATTGATATTAGGACCAATAATTGGCTGGGGATACTAATTACCACCTTAAAGAGAAGCTTTTTATGCCAACCCCTTTAGGTCATTCTATAGCCGGACTTGCCATCTGGATTGCCTCAATTGATAGGCTTGAACCAAGAAGTAAAATTGTTCGGCATATACCTTATATGAACTCCAATAATGTATTTTGGGCAATTCTTTGCATTTTTTTTGCAAATGTACCGGATATTGATTTTATTCACTTGGCTCCATCAGGTGGACTTACCGTCTCTGGTGTTTATCACCACGGTATTGTACATTCTATTGGGTTTACTTTGGTTCTAGCTATGATTGTTTCTATCTGCACGAGTTTTATAGACGTAAAACTTGCTAAACCAGTGTTTTCCATTACCCTAGTTTGTGCAAGCACACATCTCCTTCTAGATACTTTATTGTTTGATAGTTACGAAATAAACGGCGTAGGATTGCCAATGCTATGGCCCCTAACAGAGAAGTACTTTTATTTTCCAATAATGACACCTTTTGATAGAGCCAACTTGCTAGCACAAACAAATTTGATTGCATTAATACAGGAGTTTTTGCTGACTGGGGGGATGTGTGTGGCAGCATACATGTTCAGGCGGAAACGCCTTTCCAGATTGAAGAAATTAAAGTAGTGTTTTAGTCGTATGATAGTTGCTAAGTCAACTACTTGTTTTCAAATCTGCAAATCATATGGTACAATCTGTTCCACTTTCCAAAATAGGGGCAGGATACAGTCTCATGCACCATGTGGTGCTTGATTGAAGCCTGTGGATTGATGACATAATAACGGAGGAATAACGACTATGTCAGATCGAACACGCCATTTTCTACATTCTTCTGAAATGCCTACCAAATGGTATAATATCGCTGCCGACATGCCAAATATGGCTCAGCCACCATTACACCCTGGCACTGGTGAGCCAGTAGGACCAGATGCTTTGGCGCCCCTGTTTCCAATGGCGCTAATAGAGCAAGAGGTATCGTCCGAACAGTGGATAGATATTCCTGCAGAAGTTCTCGATATATATTCCATGTGGCGACCTACTCCACTTCATCGCGCAAAGCGCCTTGAGGCCGTTTTAAATACTCCCGCCAAAATCTACTATAAGTATGAGGGTGTGTCGCCAGCTGGCAGCCATAAACCAAATACAGCCGTTCCACAGGCATACTTTAACAAGCAAGCGGGAATAAACAAAATTGCAACAGAAACTGGAGCTGGTCAATGGGGCTCAGCAATGGCTTTTGCGGCAAACATATTTGGGCTTGAAGCTCTTGTATATATGGTGAAAGTTAGTTTCACCCAAAAACCGTACAGAAAATCAATGATAGAAACTTGGGGTGCTAACGTAATAGCTAGCCCATCAACAACAACTGAAGCTGGTAAAAAGATACTTGAAGCTGATCCGGATTCTACCGGCAGTCTTGGTATAGCAATTTCTGAAGCAGTCGAGATAGCAGCAACCAGTAAAGATACTAACTATGCACTCGGGTCAGTTTTGAACCATGTTTTACTACATCAAAGCATCATAGGATTGGAAGCGGAAAAACAAATGGAAAATGCCGGAGATTATCCTGATGTTGTTATAGGATGCTGCGGTGGTGGGTCAAACTTCGCTGGTATAAGCAATGTATTCGTTAGAAATAAAATAAACGGGAAAAACAGTAAAATCGTTGCCGTTGAACCGGCGTCATGCCCAACACTGACGAAGGGCATATATGCCTATGATTTTGGCGACACCGCACAAACTACACCTTTGCTGGCCTCCCACACATTGGGTCATGACTTCGTTCCACCAGGAATTCATGCTGGTGGGCTCCGCTACCATGCAGTGGCCTCCCAAACTAGCCAACTGCTAAACGATGGTATCATTGATGCGATGGCATACAAACAAATCGAATGTTTTGAGGCAGCTGTTACATTTGCTCGGAGTGAAGGGATTATTCCGGCGCCAGAATCCTCTCACGCAATCTGTCACGCGATTAGAGAAGCACTAGAGGCAAAGGAAGAAGGCAAAGAAAAGACAATTCTTTTTAACCTCTCAGGGCATGGACACTTTGATATGGGAGCTTACGACAGTTACTTTGCTGGTAACTTGGTGGACGATAGTATGGACAAAGAAGGAATCAATCGGGCACTATCGGCTATAGAAGGACTACCTAAACCTCCGGGATACACTGGTAAAGCAGCTAGCTTGTAACCAGTTACCTGTGGTTTATAGCCCGGTCGATTGTTAAAACTCATCACACTGTTACTATTGATGTGTAAAACAATCAGAACCTCCCATTTTTTCGGCATATCTCACGATCAATGAGCCTAACTAGAAAAATAAAAGACCCGACCGATGCAAAAAGAAGACGTATGGTTGAGGATTACGTAATGGCAAAGGGAGTTGACGATAAAAGAGTAATAGAAGCTATGCTTAAAGTTCCTAGACATTTATTTGTGGAACCTGCTCTCGCCGAACTAGCTTACAACGACCATGCTACTCCGATTGGTAGTAGCCAAACTATAACACAACCTTACACTGTGGCAATCTTAGCCCAAGAGGCTGAACTTAAAGGTGATGAATGCGTTTTAGAGGTTGGAACCGGGTCTGGTTATACCACTTCTATACTGGCACTTCTTTGTCAACGGGTATATACAATAGAAAGGATTAACAGCTTATCCAATAAAGCTCGCAAAATATTTAATAAGCTAGGCTACAACAACATTGTATGTTTTACTGGCGATGGTACTATTGGTATCGCAAAACATGCTCCTTATGATGCTATTGTAGTGACTGCAGGTGCCCCAAAGGTACCAATACCCCTCGCCAAACAGTTAAAACCACAAGCAAGAATGGTGATACCTTTAGATAACGGAACAGGGCAAATAATGACTGTTGTGACTCGCACCAAAGGAATGCATTTTAAGGTTGATAAAAAGGCAGACTGTTCTTTTGTGCCACTGATTGGAAAACATGGCTGGAGCAAGTAGCAAATGCTAAGAAAAAACACGTTTTCTAATAGCTAAAAACACTAAATCAAACTTTCACAATCAATTAATTGTGACGTTTTTATAAACACTCCACTCTTCTAGCACTTTGCCCACTCCAAGAGCTACAGACAACAATGGGTCTATTGCCCTATATACAGGCACATTAAGTTCTACGTTTAATCGCTTTCCAATACCCTTTATCATTGAACCCCCGCCGGTTAGCACTATTCCTTTTGTGCCAATATCTTCAGCAAACTCTGGTGTCGTATTTTCCATTGCTCTCCGCACGGCCCTTACAATGCCATTTATTGGTTCTATTAAAGCCTCATGAACATCTGAATCAGTTAACAAAATGGCATTAGGTAATCCAGACACAATATCCTTTCCCTTTACTTTTAATTTAAGACGTTGTTCGAGTTTGAATGCAGATCCGATCGCAATTTTTACCCGTTCTCCCTCAAAAGCGCCTATTTCAAGGTGACATTTAGTCTTTATAAACCTTGCCATCGCTTCATCTAGCTCATCGCCTGCCACACGAATGGATTCGACATAGGCTACAGTTAACATTGATATAATGGCAACTTCAGTTGTGCCTCCGCCAATATCAACTATGAGGTTTCCACACGATTCTCCGATTGGCATGCCCGTACCAATGGCTGCAGCGACTGGTTCCTCCACAAGACGCACCTCATTCACTCCTGCATCTATTGCAGCGTCAATAACTGCCCGCTTTTCTACCTGTGTTATACCAGAGGGCACGCCTATTATAATCTTCGGTTTAACTCTAAAAAGTGAGGTGATAGCTTTATTAATGAAGTAAGTAATCATATGCTTTGTAACGTCGTAATCGGCCACAACTCCGTCTCTTATTGGCCTAACAACATTGATCAGACCTGGCGTTTTGCCGTGCATCGCTCTAGCTTCATTACCTACACAAACCACTTGGTTATCCCGTAAGGAAATGGCAACCATTGATGGTTCATTTAATATAATTCCCCGACCTGGAACATATACTAAAGTATTGGCTGTCCCAAGATCCATGGCAAGATCTGTCATTGTGCCCCCAAACTCGACTCTTTGAAACCTAATCCTTTTGGTGATTTGCTCTAAAGCGTAATTTCTTTTTATCTATTTGAGTGAGCGTAACTCGCCGTATAACTGTTGATTGTCATCCCCGTGAATTCGTAATTGTGCACCAGCGGATTTTTTAGCCAATTGCATGGATCCGTAGGCATTATATAGTAGCTTTTCTGTGTCTATCCCATCTTCTGGGCTTGTGGAAACTCCTATGACCGGTGTAATGTAAACATCCGTACCTTTATAGTTGAAAGGCTCGTCCTCAATCATCTGCATAGTTTTATTTAGCAAAGCAATAGTCTGGTCTTTGCCAAATCCTAATATTACGATAATAAATTTTGCTCCACCAAATCGACTGACTTCGCCATTATCCCCAATAACATTTTTAAGCCGTGTTGCTAATTCCCTCAATACTGTATCCCCTCCAACAAGTCCTAGCCCCATATTCACTTTCCCAAACATTTTTAAATCAACAACTGCGACAGCACCTTTATCCTCTATCGTTGGTATGCGCGTTACGAGTTCTGTACAAGAGCTTGTCTCAGTAACAGGGTCACGACCGATGTCACTCTTTCTATTGTTATCGTTATAAAGCTCTGTTATTGTTGAGGAGCAGAGGGAAGCAAGAATATTCACTACCTTTAGGTCCAGTTGCCTGAATCCGCCAGGTTTGCTATCAAGAAAAGCTATCGCACCTGTAACTTCCATTTTAGAATAAATTGGGGCTGAAATGAAAGAGCGCCATCGTTCATCGTCACCTGGAATTGCAGAGGAAGTTAAATTTGGCACACACAAGGCTCTAGCTTGCCGTATTACCCAACCAATCCTGTAGTGCGAAAGCGGAAGTGGCTCTTGTACTATTTTTCCATCTCTGTTTGAATGGAACTGTACAAGCTGGAATTCCTCGCTACTAGGACTCCTTATTGCGAGCGCCATACTTTCATGGGGAATCAATGGCTGCGTAAGGCGACGAATTTCATGTAAAAACTCTGAAAGGTCCTTGCAGCGCCCAACCATTTCCGCTATTTCTCCAAGGGCAGCTACATTAACTGCATCAGTTTCAAGTTCTATTCGTCTAATACCAGTTAAAATCACACTTGCAAGAATAGTTGTAAACTGTTCTAGCAACTTGATCTTTTTTTCAGAAAACACATACTCTGTTTTACTATCGACAGACAAAACACCTAAAAGACGCTCTCCATCAAATATTGGTAGGGCCGCAAAGCTTTTGACACCTTCATCACTACTATAAAATTGAAGGGTAGTTGTGTTGTTGGTAAAATTGTCTGCAATCGTCTCCTTTCCGAACTTTGCTGTCCAACCGACCAAGCCATGGCCTATTGGTACAACTGCATTTGGGATAATACTCCTTGAGAGCGATTGATAAGTTGTAAGTATGAGACGGTCATTCTTCGTATCGTCAACCAAAAACAAAGCGGAAGTGTAAGAATCAGTCACATTTGCAATCAACTCTATGAGTGATTGAATTTTTTGATAATACTTTCGGGGCATAACTCGTGGGAATCTATAGTATAGTCTTTCTAGTCATTAGGATCGCAGTATAACCGATTTAGGAAAAACTAGAAACCACCAATATAAATCTACAATATTGACCATTTAAAACCGTACTCATACAATGAACAGACTGGACAGGTTTGAGTCGAAGTATGGCCATCTAAACCAAATAGGTTTCATTATTCCAATAAGGATTTTACCTAGAATAAACATAAATTAACCATAATTTTGTAAAATAAGCACTAACGTTATATGAGTTTATGTTGTCTTAAAAGGAACGCGGCATGAAACCTGAGGTCAACTCTAAAAAATTTAAATCGGCAATGTTCTGGAAAGCCAAAGACAATAACCAGGTAGAGTGTTGCTTGTGCCCTTTCAACTGTAAGCTTTCTGAAGGCAAGGTGGGAATATGTCAAGGTAAACAAAACGTCAAAGGAAAACTATGGGCAGCAAATTATGGTCTAGCCACATCTATAAATATTGATCCGATAGAAAAAAAACCTTTGTACCATTTCTATCCCGGATCAGCAGTTCTCTCCATCGGGCCTAATGGCTGTAACCTTAAATGCAAATTTTGCCAAAACTATCAAATTTCACAACTAGACCATATTACAAAACTTCTATCGCCACAACAGTGCATAGAGATAGCAAAATCTAGTGCCTCTATCGGAATCGCCTACACGTACTCTGAACCAATTATATGGTACGAACATGTCTACGATACGTCAGTTGCATCACATGAGGCCGGCTTGAAAAATATAATGGTTTCAAATGGACTCATCAACTCAAAACCACTAGAAATTTTGCTGCCACATATAGACGCCATTAATATTGATATTAAATCGATGGATCCAGTGTTTTATAAGAAAGTTTGCAAAGGAAAACTTGAGCCTGTGCTTGAGAGTGTGAAAATGGCATCTAAGCTTACTCATCTAGAAATTACTAACTTGGTAATTCCTGGGCTCAATGATACGAATAAACTTTTTGAAAGGCTTTCTTTGTTTATTGCGGATATAAACCCACTCATCCCTTTACACCTTTCTAGATACCATCCTGACTACAAACTAGATTTACCCGCTACACCAACCGAAACTCTCCTGAGAGGCTATAAAATAGCACGTGCGCATCTTAAACATGTTTATATCGGCAACGACATCTCTTCTAAATCTAACCATACACACTGTCCTAACTGTGGCGAAATTGTTGTAATGCGATCTGGATTTGTGGTTGTGGGCACTTCTCTTAAAGGTAACAATTGTGGTAACTGCGACACAACGGTTGGTGTCGAATGTTCACACTAACGAGACCCTATGTCGGCAGCATTAATAAAACTTCTATAGTAAAGTTGTAAGCCCTTATATTCTATAGACAAAATCTCTGTTTTTACCTATAATCTTCTGAGATATTGAGGTTTACATTAAATATTGATAAAAACGTTTAAGTTTCCAGCTGGCTTGTTTGCACTTGCCATGGCTTTGGCTGTTTTTAAGCCATCAATTGGCCAGGCACTTCCTAGTTACGCTCGTTACAATAGCAGCACCTGTTTTACATGCCACACGATGACCCCTTCAGAGTTCAATTCTCTCACGAGAAGTTCTAAAGAACTCGGTTTGGCTGGCAGTGAACTATACTCCATCCCTTTACCCGGTCTAAAAGCAGGAGTTAGGGTTCGCACCAACGTTCTAAATAACAGCGGCGAAACTACCACGAAGTTGTTAAACAACAGGGTGGGTGACGGTTATCTATCATCGGATAAAAATAGTACTCTACAAAAAACACCTGAAATAACAGGGGTAACAGGATATCTAGAAACCGATTACTTTAGTGCCAGTTTTGGATTACTTCGACCTGATTTATCGCTGCATCCGACTTTCAGTCAATACCTTTTTCCAGATAGCACAAGTGCTACATCACTCTGGTACAGGCTAGCATTAACACCACGGCACGGTGATCTCGGATTTTCTTTAGGTATTTTTGGATTATCCGCTACTGGAGCAAACCAACAACTGCTAAGCACCTCGGAAATCTACTCGTACGGGGTGGATGCAAATTTGAGAAATACGATTGGTGATTTAACGCTTGGCTTTAACGCAGTCTACATGGATAACAGCAATCTTAATAATAGAGGAAGAGGTTTACCTAACCCCTTTAAGAGTGGTTCTTTCAGTGCAGAAGCACAAGTTGGCATAACTAACTCATTTGGGTTATCAGCTGCGTATAGAACTTATAGAAACTCTGAAGGGCCAATATTTAATCTCGGTTCATCGAGCATGGAGCAGTCTGCAACAATTGGACTTTGGATTAACATGTCAGACCGCTTGATTATACAACCCCAATACACGACATTTGGGGACGACAAAGAAATTATCAACCAGAGTGGAGAATTCAGACTTAGACTGTTCACTGGTTTCTGATTTACTATAGACCATCAAAGTGGACTATTTGGTCGGGGCGAGAGGATTTGAACCTCCGACATCCTGCTCCCAAAGCAGGCGCGCTACCAAGCTGCGCTACGCCCCGAAGTCTGCAATTATAACTTGGACATCAAAAAGGTCAACAAAAGCTTGTGTTAATTTTTACCAAAATTAGCGTAAATGCTTTTTGGGTTTCTATATTGCGTCATGTTTCTGCACATCGCCATGCCCATCAGTTAACATTTTAGGTACACTTTCAAGATAAAGAGACTGACTTGGAAATGCAATTTCGACCCTCAACTCTTCGAGTTTGCGCATAATTTTTAGGTTTACAGTCTGACGAACATTAAGATAGTAGGCCCAATCTGCACTATTGGCAAAATAATAAACAAAAATATCTAGTGAAGACCCACCAAAATCTGTGAAGTATACAAGGGTGGTCATACTTTGATCGACTCCACCGTCTTCTTTTAAAATTGTCCGAATACCCTCAATGGTATCCTGCATCTGTGTGGCGGTTGTTGAATAGGTAACACCAATTGTCATTTTAATCCGACGTACACCCTTCAAGCTAGTATCTTTACGCCGATCAATGTTATCAACAATCACGTTAGCCAGTAAGTTGTTAGGAATGTTTTCAACTGTCTTGCCAAATGTCCTAATCCTAGTGGAGCGCAATCCAATTTCCTCTACAACACCCTCAAAGCCAGTTCCTTTTATCCAGTCTCCAACTTTAAACGGTTTGTCTACCACAATCATCATCGAACCAAACAGATTTGAGAGGGTATCTTTGGAGGCAAGTGCCACTGCAGCACCACCTAGTCCTAGTGATGCCAAAAGTCCACTGACAGAATATCCCATATTTTGCGCGATAACGATTGCAGAAATAATAATTACTAGTATCCTGATTGATGTCCCTATCATTGGAGTAATACTAATATCTAACCAATGCTCTGGATCAGATGCCTTTTTCTTTAAAAGGTTATCGAAAACTGTGACTAACCGGAGCAATAGCCACGCTATTAGTACCAGAACCATTATCTCGCCAGCCATATAAACTATCGACTTAATGTTTACAGGGTCTGTGGGAAGAGGTAAGACGATTATGGCCAACCATAGTCCATATGCTAGAATCATTACGTTAATGGGTTGTTTAACCACCTCAATCAATTTATCATCCCATTCAGTTTTGGACTTCTTAGCGTATCGCTCTAGCGCATACATTAGGAAATTTGTAATCACTTTTCTTAGTGTCAATGTGAAAAATAGAATGATGAAACTCGAGGCCATCTGGAATAAAGTTATTCCAGCGTATTCTTGCTGCAATAAAGCTGTAACATGTTCCATTATCGTAGAACTCCTATAACCCTACAATTCTATTTAGAGTGGTCAAAAAAATTTAACGAGACCTGTATTGCCAGTGGAGATAGAAAATTTCTGCCATTTTCATTACTAATTCTTACTGCGTACATACTTATATATAGCTTCAATTTCTTCGTCATTAATTTTCGTAATCGCAGGCATCTTCTTTTTGCGATACCGCATTTTTTCCCTTGGTTTATTTTGCCAATTCGACCCTTTATAAACTTGCATTTTCATTTGTTCAAGCGTGTAACTTGAATCCGCCAAATCGGGAGCTATCTTTGTATTCCCTTTGCCTGGTATTCCATGGCAAGAAATACACTTGCCGTACACATGAGGAATTTGCGCCCAAGAAAGCGAGGCAAAAATGAACAATAGCGTACTTAAGACAGTAATAACACGAACCATTATTCAAGTCTACTGGTTCTACTGTTTAAAAATGCTCTTATCATCATAACAACAAAGATCACTCCCCCAGTGACTGCCAGGAGACCACCAATTCCCATTATGCCCATGCTAGTGTATTTTATTGCGGTGTCCAGATTTTGTTCCACACCAAATGTTTTTCTAGGTAGTCCAGCATAACCACCAACAAAAAGTCCAGCAACAAAGAGTCCCTGACCAAACCCGTACAAATAAATCTGCACAATTTTCCATTTTGGTTTTGGTGATAACCAACCGTTTTGGATACTTATCAGCATTGCGTAGGTCATGAAACAAAGAGTGACTGACCCTATTGCCCCGTGGTAATGAGCCGGAACCCTAGTGTCTTGTCCTAAGATAGTAAAAGCCATCACCCCACCAAGTGCAAATAGTGCAAGAGATACCCAAAGGCCACTTGATGCAATATTATCTAATGTTTGGCTCTTGCAGGTTCTTAGCAGTCCAATTCCAATAGCAATTGGGCCAATGGAAACCATCCACTGTTTATGCTCTAAAAAGAAATTTCGGCCATCAGCGAATTCTACAGTATTCAACAACCCTTCTAAAGGGGTAATCATCACAGCCGTGGTAATTAATATTAGCAGTGGGGCAGCAAAATGGTTCGAAATGGGAGTCAGTGAGTAGGCTTGATGAGATAGCATAGTCCAGACAGCCATAGCTGCAAAAGTGTTTACAAACTGTAAAACATGTCCTCCATCCCAAAACAACATCTCAAAATATATGGTCCCACTACCAACAAGAGATGTTTCAATCCTAAAATATGAAATCAAAAAAAGGAGTATGGCTACTAGCAGACATACTCCAGCAGAAAATAAAGATCCACTAACTATTAGTGAACCTCCTTGAATAACTTTTTGTTGACGCCACAAGATACCAAAACGAAGCAATATTCCAAAACTAACTGAGCAGAAAAATATAGAGAGGCCTACGAAGTAAATTCCTCTGTTAAGCACAGGTATATAGTTATTTAATATGGGGTATGCAGGGCCTGTAAAAGGTGTAGCTATTATTAACGCTGCTCCAACAAACGCACCAATGATAGGGATATACTCAATTGTCGAAGTTCTAAATTTTGATGTCGTTTGGTAGGTAACAAATAAATAAAATGACAAAAACCAAATCACAACAGACAAAACCACATGTGTAACAAGGGCAGTTTTAAAAAAATTTTGATCAGTAAACAAAAGATTAAGAGCAGGGACACGACTTAGTGCAACTAAAAAGGCGTATATACCCATGAATAGCATCGATGTAATAGCCAGCCAAAGCCAGCAAGCTGCTGGGCTGAATGCCTTCATTTTCACTAAATGGTCCTTCGTACCTTCCGTTTTTCCTTCATTCCAAGAATCATTACGCTCCAAAACGCTTAATGATGCTTTAACAAAACAATGATATAAAAGGGTGTGTTGTTTTCATAGCACAAAATAACTGTTTAGTTTTTCAGGTAACAAGTAGTTGCTTGCCTGAATGCTTTTTTTACGGTCTAATAATAACGCCATGAATGATAGGAAGAGATTCAGAAAACCAAGTTCGAACAACATTAAGTCCAGAAGGCGAAAATGTGTAAATGGTTTTACGTATCCATTTGGTGCCTATCCAGAAAAGGATTTTGCAAATAAAACCGGATACGACTCCAAGTACATTCGAGATGAAAACTATTTCTATTATCAAATCGCTGTTTCACATGAACAAATTCTTCCAACTATGGGAGAATTATTTAACATAATGCCTGAGCAGGGATTTGTAGTGGCTCAACTCCATACTGATGATCATTACCAAGAAAACGACACCCATATAAGCAGTGAAGCAACTAACCTGAATTCGGTAAAACGATGGATTTATGAATGGAAGGATGTGGTTTTAGATGATGGGTTTTTCGGTATAGGCGTGTTTTTTGAAGAGCCTATCGTTGAGGTTTTTTTAGATGAGCATAAAACCATTCACGTTTACCACACTAACCCAGAACTAATGGAAGACTTACTGGAACATTTAGGGATCCCATTTGTCTTCGATTTACAAATGTACTGGGATCAACCTCATTACCATAAATCCATTCCTCTGTTAAATGATTATAGTAAAGACTACTTAACAGCGTTTGAGGAACTGGCTGACAGGTATGACTTGCTTTACGACGTTGAAGTCAGTGAGAACTCTAGTGTGGTTGATAAGCAAGTTGGCATAATTTGCTGGAAAGTCGATGTTCGTGGATATGGGATTGATGAGTCACAATCGTATTCCTCTAATGGTTTTTACTCCACCATCTATGTCAATGCAGTTTCACGCAACAATGTTGTGGAACAAATTGAATACTACCTTGACTCTAAAGGTGAACGTGCAGACCTATTTTTGCAGGCGGCTAGAATTCCATACAAATTTTTGCCTGTAGAGCTAAAAAATAAAAATAACAACCCTGGTATTCCTGGTGTTTGGTCTGAGTCTGAACGTGCGGAATTTGACTGGGACCATCCAAGCTATTAACCTTCATTGCAAAGTGAGCACCTAAAAACTTCTTTTATAACCTTAGCAATCATGATTACACCTTGGAAGGGTTATACCCCAAAAATCAGTAAAACCGCGTGGATCGAAGACTCTGCCCAAGTGATTGGCTCAGTAACTATCGGTGCTGAATCAAGCGTATGGTTCAATACAGTTATTAGAGGAGATGTTAACTATATAAAGATAGGGGAACGGACCAACATACAAGATGGGTCTGTTCTGCATGTAACCCGGGATCTATACCCTTTGGTTTTAGGGAATGATATTACCGTGGGACATTCCGTAACCCTTCATGGGTGTTCAATAGAGGGTCCAGCTTTAATCGGAATGGGCAGTATAGTAATGGACGGATCCATACTTGCACCAAACGTAATAGTTGGCGCAGGAAGTCTGGTAACTGAAAAAACTGAAGTAGAAGAAGGGTGGTTAGTCATTGGTTCACCAGCTAAACCCAAGAGAAAGCTCACAGAAAAAGAATGCTCATGGCTACTTGAGTTTTCCGACAGCTATGTAAAATACCGACTTGATTACATGGATTAGAGCAACCAACTAGAAATTTGCAAGAAAAATGAGCTAAACTTTATTGCAGTTTACACTTGACGCGAACACATCACCTTTTTAGACTTGCGTTTTAAATATTATTTTATGGAGACCTTAGAAATTAGCAATAACTAATATTGTTTTTAGCCATGATACCTATTAAAACCATCCGAATTAATTTGCTACCACTACTGATCCTTTTAACAGTGCTTGGATGCTCAACTTCCTCCAACACTGATAAAATGCAGGCTCAACTTCAAAAAAATAAGCAGAGTGAGGTAACCCCTTCAGACTTAAAGGGTGGCATAGATACTCCTATTACCCCTGAGCGAGAGCACATTACCGCGGTTAGTAGACCATCGATAACAAATGTAGAAGAAAAAGGGATATCAGGTCTAGGAAAAAAATATTTCGATGTAGTTGACGAGCAAAAAAATGCCTCACTAACGCCTAGTATTGATAAAGCTGCCCTACCGATCAGAACCATTACCTTAAGTGATAATAGCCAAAGCAAAGACTTTAAAATGCGCTACGGAGTTGTTTGGGAGCGTCTAATGGGGGCGATGCTACAACTTCCTTTAGTATCGGTAGACCGTTCTAGCGGAATAATTATAACAGACTGGAAAGTAGACTTGGATTCTCAAAACTCTAACCAGATTCGCTATAAATACACGATAAGGGTGATGGACAAAGGCGTTGGAACTAGAATAAGAGTAATCCCATTTCTAGAGATTATGAAAAACTACAACTGGCAAAGCGGTAGGCCCAATCTCATTGTGACAAAACGAATGTTTTACCGAATTGAGCAGGAACTAAAGATACCCGTTCCATCTATACGCTAGAATACAATTAATAAAGTAAAGCTACAATTGGCATTTACTAGACCTATTATTATATTGGCTATGTGGAATACCTCTAGACCGGTAACCTTGACTTTGTATTTATTGCTTTAATAAAATCTCCTAGTGAGTTTGGTTCATTGGCCTTTCGTTTAATTCTAAGGCAGGCTAGATTTTCTTCTAAGGCTTGTCCCATAGCAAGCGGCCAAGGTTGGCGCAAGCTGGCAGACTCCATCATAGGAATGTCGCTCATTACTTCATTTGGTTCACCCTGTCTAACCACCTGACCATCCTTCATAATGATCACTTCATCGGCCCATCCATACGCTAAGTCAACGTCATGGGTAGTTATTATCAATGTAGCTCCTCTAGCATGTAACCTAGCAAGAATGTTTAACAACTGGTCAACACCACTAGGATCCAGCCCCGCCGTCGGCTCGTCGAGAACTAGCACCTCTGGTCTCATAGCAACTACACCGGCAATGGCAACTTTCTTTCTTTGCCCAAAACTAAGCATATGTGTTGGCATTTCAGCAAGAAAGCTAATATCGATTTCTTCTAATGCCTCAGTAACCCTTATTTTAACTTGATCTTCGGGCAAACCAAGGTTCATAGGACCAAATGAGACATCTTTAAAAACCGTTGCAGAAAATATTTGGTCATCCGGGTCTTGTAGTACCATTCCTACACGCTGCATCCAGTCTAGACGGGCCTTACGCGAATAATCGGCTGGTTTGCCATCTAAAAGTAACTCACCTGAGGTTGGTTTGTACATTCCATTGAAATGCATTGTTAACGTACTTTTACCAGCACCATTACCACCTAATATAGCTACTTTAGAGCCACGCTTTATCATCAGACTAACTCCTGAAAGTGCCTGAGGTCTCACTCCTAAAGACTCTATAACGCTTGCTGCATTGTACTCGTACGTTAAGTTACGTGCTTCTAATATAAACTTGTTCATGTTTGCTACCATTAAATGGTAATGAAAGTTATCCCCAAAATAATAAAATGGACCAATACAGCAAAAATAAAAAATCTACTTGAGATTTTACGGCGTACATTCAATACTCTTAGTTCGCCTGAGTACCCCCTTGATTCAAGCCCAGATTCAAGGCGTCTGGCACGATCCATAGCCCGAAAAAACAGGACGGCTACCGCAGAGGACAACGACCGATAGCTTAACCACAAGTTCCTATATCCTAGCCTAACAGACTGAGCCTTTAACAAAGATGCAAAAATTTCATCAAATATGAACAAAAATCTGTACATTAACTCTATCAATTCAATTAGTGCGTTAGGTACACGTACTCTCCGCATCAGCGTTATTATTTCTGTTAGGGGAACAGTAAGTGTTAACAGAATTAAAGCTGAGACCGCTGAGATGGAGCGTAGAATTACAGTTTTAGCAGTTTGCATCCCTTGGTCAGAGAAAGCTATTTCAAGCCCTGTTGACTGGTCAAAAGAAACTGAAAAAACCAACGCTAAAGATCCAACTAGAAGAAAAGTTAATGGTAGAAGTAACACCCTGAAAAATATAAAGGGAGGAATACGTGCACCAAACAGTGCACACAGTGTAACAGTTAATAATACAAGGGCAGCACCAGGCATAGGTGGCAGAATCATTGCTAGCAAAAGTAAGCCCATTGACAGATATATCACCTCTATGGGATGGTGCCGCCAATTGTTGATATTAGCCCAAGTGTCAATCAGTCGCATTTATTTCCCCTGAACTGTTGTTCACTTTTGAAGCTTCTCCTGCAGTTTTTCATTTTTACCCCTGAAAAAACCAATCACATAACCCACTACAGCGGCACCTAAAGCAGCTTCAATTGTAAACAACACTCCCTCCAAAAATGAATCAGGCGCCCAATGGAGATCCCACCATGGTTTATAATCTGGCACAATTGCCGTAATCTGATCCGCTGCCTGGTTATCTGTGCCACGAAAAGGCTCTTCTGGTCCATTACCTATTTGATACACTGAGGGTGCAAACAAAAGCATGATGCAAGCAACAATTATTAACACATTTTTCATGGTTTTGACTCTCCAACCTTTGAAATAACACCAAGGTTTAAAAGTGCTTCTCTGCCATGGCTGTGAAACACATTAACGACTAAAGTGGTAAGCAATCCCTCACTAATGGCTAATGGAACTTGTGTTAAAGCAAAAATCCCCATAAACTTAGCAAGAGCTCCTGATAAGCCGCTTACAGGGTCAGGAAATGCAAGCGCCAATTGTAAGGCAGTAGTAATATATGTTGCTAGGTCAGCTAATGTTGCTGCAAAAAAAACTGACACTGCTAAAGATAGTCCTAAAGCTTTAAGGCTTCTGAAAACGCCCCAAGCAACCCATGCTCCAACAATAGCCATGGAAAATGTGTTTGCTCCTAGAGTGGTTATTCCACCATGACCTAGAAACATTACTTGGAAAAGTAAGACGACAAACCCAATGGTACACATCACTTGTGGTCCAAATAGAACGGACCCTAAACCAATGCCGGTTGGATGTGCACTACTGCCAGTGACTGAAGGCAGCTTCAGCGCTGAAAGCACAAATGCAAAACCACCGCTAGCTCCAAGCAGGAGCTTTGCTTCTTTATTCCCTTTCATTATCTTACCAGCGGACCGAATTCCCCAAGCAAGGAATGGGGATGTAGCAAGCCACCACCCAGAAGCATGCGAAGCTGGTAAATACCCTTCCATTATATGCATAACTTAAGTCCCATCAATCATAATTTCACGTAAACTTGTTTGATAATAATGTGTTAAGCACACTGTGTTGCTCATTTCCACATACAGCTTTACCGGTATTGATAATATATTATCAATAAGTTAATGTCAACGTAAAGAGCTGCGCAGGGGCTTTGTGCCAAGTTAAAAAAAGATTTAAAACAGCTGAAATCAACAATAGAATCGAATACTAGCGGGCTTGCAATACGACTAATCAGGTGCTCCTGTTGCAAACTTAAAACAGACTCATGCGATGCCATTTTACAAAGAATGGTACACAATACATTGACAGCGTTTCGAAGTCAGATAGCAGCAGTGATGGCAAATGGCAACGGAAACCAGAACTTTGCATCTAATTTACTTGGCATAAATTAAAATACATTTTTATACTCGCATTGATTAACGTAAGGAGGTATTTACAACATATAGGCTTCTTCAGATAGCTATGATCGAAATAAACTTTTCATCTGCCTTAGCCACAGTGTTCATTATATTTACTATAAGTGTCTTGTTTGCCTCAATGGCAATCACTGTAGCCCCCGATTCAATCATCTTATCAATGGTTTGTACTCCAATAACCGGAACATCAAAACGTGGATCCTGGTTAGGTTTAGATACTTTACAAACTATGGCTCCTTTTTTTACCACTCTTCCAGCACGCTCTATTGCTTCATCGGTGCCCTCAATGGCCTCTACAGCAATTACAGCTTTGTCGTATACAATGGCTGTCTGGCCAATATCTAGACTGGCAATACCCTTGGCCATTTTCATTCCAAAGTCTATATCCTTGCGCTCCCTATCGTCAGGTGTCCTTTTTGATAACACTCCAACTGTGGGTACAAGGTCACGAAATAATTCCACTTGACTCAAGATGGTAAATCCTTCTTTCTCAAATGCGTTAACTATGGCTAGCAATAGAGAGTCATCGTTCTTCGCTTGTAATTCCCCAATAATAGACAATGCTTTTGCATCAAGTTGTGGATTATTAAACAGAATGCGTTTGTCAACTTTACCTGCTAAAGCAATATCTTTTACCCCTGCTTTTTTGAAAGTTTTTATAATATTGCTTGCTTGACCAACGTCCATACAGTGTGTTTGAGTTGCTTCGGGCAGCATTTTTTGCTCACTTTCACGATCAAAGGTAATTGCTACGACTGCGAAGCCCCTCAACCTAAGGTTTCGAGAAAGAATGACTGGTAGTAGCCCTTTGCCGGCGATCAATCCAATGGGTTTAACCATAATTTGGTTATACTTTAGCGGTCCTGCCCGTTTTCAGTGAGTCCAAAACACTCAGTGCTACCTTAAGTGACTTCAATTCATCCCCAACTGATGTTAGTCTTTTTTCCCCATTTGCGGCACAGGCAACCAGGTGTTTGAGCTGCAATTTGAGCGGATTTTCTTTGTGAACAAAAATCCGTTCGATTAGAGACTCCTGTTTATAGCGTAACTCTTGTCTGGTAAGTTCACTTTGCGAAGAAGAACGTCTATGAACAAGAATATCCTGATTCGTGTAGTTTAGCACCACGTACTCACTTTGCTGTGTAACAGCCAAAGTGCGAATTTTCTCCTGCGTTGCACGTGATGCAATTATGTTTGCTAGACATCCACTTTCAAACTGGATCTGCACATTAACCACATCCTCTTTATCCGAAAAAACAGATGTACCTAAAACATTAAGATGCTCCACTGGTGAGTCGACTATATTTAAAATGATATCTATGTCGTGAATCATTAAATCTAGCACTACACTGTCATTGGCGACTCGTGGATCAAATGGACCAAGCCTGCGGGACTCAATTAAAATCGGATCCTGAACAACTTTACGAAGTTCTTGTACCGCACCATTGAATCTCTCTACATGGCCAACATGAAGTACTAAGCCTTTCTGTTTGGCAAGTTCAAACAACTCCTCAGCTTGCGCCAAGTTTTCGCAAATTGGCTTTTCGACCAGACAATGTTTTCCCCTTAAAAGACATTCACGGGTAACTTCAAAATGAAGCTTTGTTGGTACCGATATTGATACCACATCTACGTATTTAAGGAAATCGCGATAGTCTGTGAAACTGCGTGTCCTGTATTTTTCAGCTACGTTATTAACGAGGGTTTTGTTTAAATCTACTACACCTTCGAGAGTAACATCTGTTATCTCTGAGTACGCACCAACATGGTAACGTCCCATATGTCCAACGCCTATGACTCCGACTTTTACTTTATTTTCCATGGTTTTCAATGAACTGTTGACCTTTTCGGCCAAACATTATATCAAAAATTCAATCAAGCTTTATCGCAAAGCAGTTATACTTTGATAAACAAATAGTTGCAATTATTTTAGAGCTAACCAGATCAACAAAGTAAAGAGATTGTGCCTTTATGCAGTTATACAGCAAGCCCTCTTCTCGAGCTTTTCATAAAGCTAATAATCTTAGAGGCTGCTGGACTAGTTAAACCTTTTGCCGTCAGTTTTTCCAGTGCAGCCTTACTAGTAAGCCCTTCACGAACAATTATTTTGTAGGCTTCTTTTATCTCTTTACGTTCCTGTATGGAAACTCCCCTCTTCTTTAACGCAAGAGTATTTAATCCATGGGGCATACATGGGTTTCCAGTCACCGTGAAAAAGGGTAACACATCCTTAATTACCTTGCTCATTCCTCCAACCATCGACATGGAGCCAATCCTAACAAACTGATGAATCCCTGTCGCCCCGCCAATAACCGCGTAATCATCAATTTCAACATGTCCAGATAAACCTGAAAAAGTGGTTAGCGTAACCTCTTTTCCTAGTTGACAATCATGGCCCACGTGCACTTGGGTCATAATATAGCAGCCATCGCCAATAGTTGTAGATTTGCCCTCATACATCGACCTATGTATGGCGGTAAGCTCATTAATGGTTACACCATCCCCTATTTTCACCCAAGATGGACATTTTTGCCATTCATAAATTTGAGGATCACCACCAATTATTGATTTTGCCCCTACTTTGCTGTTCTTGCCAATCAAAGTCCAGTTAACCATTGCATAGGCTGAAATGACACTTCCAGCACCAATTTCTGCGTTAGGACCAATCGTGACGAAAGGACCCACTTCCACCCCATCTCCTAACTTGGCGTTTGGGTCTACTATCGCAGTTGGGTGGATGGGCATAAAACTTTCAACTTTCTTTTTTCCCAGTTTGTATCATAGCGGTTAACTCAGCCTCACATACCAAACCCTCATCGACTACCGCCTTTCCCCTTACTTTGATCATCCTTTTCTTAATCTTAATAACCGAAATTTCTAATCTTAGAATATCCCCTGGCACAACTGGTTTTTTGAAACGAGCACCATCTATTCCAGCAAAATAGAGTATTTCTCCTTTTATTTCAGGCCTTGAGTAGATTGCTAGTACTGATGCCACTTGTGCCATAGCCTCAATGATGATGACCCCCGGCATTATTGGCATCTCAGGGAAGTGACCAGGGAAGAAAAACTCTGCGCCTGTCACTTTTTTTATGCCAATGGCTCCATTGTTAGCCTTAATTTCAATTATCCTATCCACGAAAAGAAAGGGATCTCTGTGTGGTATGTAATCTTTAATCTGCTGATGCTCAATGATCATTTGACAATATTCTCCACATTATTAACCAAGTCTCTTTTCAAGCCACTTTATCTTTTCCAGTAGCTTGTCTATCCTTTTACTAGATAAAAGTAGACGTTTATATTCCATGTTTTTCATCACCAGTGGTCCACCCCATATGCCTTTTTCTTTAATGTTTTTATGAACACCGGTTTTTGCCGCAATTATAGCCCCACCAATTATATTAACGTGATCTGCAACACCTACTTGGCCACCCATGGTAACTTGTGCTCCAACTTTTACCGATCCAGAAATACCAGAACAACCCGCAATAATTGTGTCTTCGCCTATGTCGCAGTTGTGACCTATCTGAACCTGGTTATCTATTTTCACTCCTCGCCTTATAATCGTCTCACCCATAGTGGCTCTATCAATAGTGCTTGCCGCTCCGATCTCCACATCATCTTCCAAGCGAACAACACCTCTTTGTGGAATTTTGTAACTAAAGCCAGAAGGTAATCGATGATATCCAAAGCCATCAGCCCCTATCACACTGTTGGCATGTATTCTACACCTATCACCAATACTACAACCTTCATACACCACAACATTTTCAAAAATTACGCTATAACTACCAACGAAACAGCCTAAGCCTAAACGCACTCCCGCGCGTATTGAAGCATGATCGCCAATAATCGTGTCATCCCCAACGGAAACATGTGCACCTATATGCACATCCTCACCAATAATTACATTGCTACCGATAACAGCAGATTTATCAATGCCTACTGGTGGTTTGTTCTCTGGGTCGAGAATCTCTAATGTCTTTGCCAATGCTAAAGAAGGATCAACAGCAATTAGTGAAGGCCGATCCGGTTCTACATCTGGAGGAACAATAAGAGCAGAGGCTTTTGAAGAGTGCATTGATTCAGCAACTTTTTTATCACGGACTAATGCAATTTCTCCCTGATCAGCAAACTCCAGAGGCATTGCTTTATAGATTGTGGTTTCGGTATCACCAAAAACCTCAACTCCTAGTGTTTTGGCCAATTTACCAAGCTTCATGACTATTCCCCTGTATCTGTCAAGGGCCTAAATTGTTAACGTCTAGGACCAAGAGATCCTTGTCTATATTGTTTGTTATAAAGTTGCACAATGTCTGCGGTTATATCCAACGTAGGATCGGCAAATAAAACTGCGCTGCCAATTGGCGAGGCGTTATCATTCTTTTCTAGTACCATAGTGTAGCCATTTATTTTAGCGTACTCGGCAAGCAACTTACGAACCTCATTAACAACCCTTTGCGTCTCTCTCGCCTGAGTGCGTTGAACATTTCTCCGAGTATCCTCTTTTGAAAGTTCTAACTCTCTACGAGCTCTGATTATTTCACGCTCTTTTTTCTCCAAAACAGCGGGTTTGCTCACTATTCTCTGCTTTTCAAACTCAGTCTCTAGTTTTTTTAAGGCCTTTTGCTTTTCTTGAAGAGCCTTGGTCTCCTTTTCAGCCAATGCTTTTAACATTTTAACTGCAGCAACACCTGCTTCGGATTTATTTAAAATTGTCTGCATATTAACTACAGCAAGTTTAAGTGCTGTGTCCTGAGCTCTAGTTTCTTTATTCATTGTAATGGCAAACATAATCACTAAAACAGCTGTAACCGCCATAATCTTTTTCATTGATTTAAAAAGCTCCTCCAATTGTAAAATGAAACTCACTATGTGACTCACCGTCACGCCTGTCTAACTTGAATCCGTTAACTATCGAAATTGGACCAATGGGCGAAAAGAAATGAACACCGAAACCCCAACTGTGTCTCATATTACTTAAGTCATATATTTGGTCTGTGGTATTACCAAGTTGGTCACCGCTACCGTAAATGTTCCCTCTATCGTAAAACAAAAAACCCCTAAAATATCTTGTGAACCGGTATTGTAGTTCAAGGTTGAGAAGCAGTAAAGCCTCTCCGCCAATAGCCTCTCCATTCTCATCTAGCGGTCCTATATTCTGCAAAGTAAAACCCCTCAAACTTCTGGGACCACCTAGAAAATATCGTTCATAAACCGGCAGGTGTTTATCTTCAAAACCTTCGCCACGACTAATCTTCGCATGGATCATTCCTATAAAATCACTAGAAAGTGGGCTATATTGAGTATATTCACCAGTTATTTTATAGAACCGTTCGGCACCTCCAAATCCAGCTACCTCTGTAGATGCAACTAAACGAACACCGGATGTTGGGCTATAAGGGTCATTTTTTGTGTTATACACAATGGAAGGAAACACAACTCCTGCAGTGCTAACACCCTCTTGTTCTTTTAAGAAAGAACTCGCCTCATCATAATCGATTATCGTTACCGTAGATGTCTCATACTTGTAACCAATTTTACCCCAAGTGTTCTCACTTATGCCTTTGCCAAACCTAATTGACCCGCCCTCTTTTCTAGAGGTGAAAGCATCATATTCATACTCCCTATTAAATATATCTAACCCTGCTGACATTCTACGGTCGAAAATCGCCGGTTCTGTAAAACTTATTGAGTAATCATTTCTCACGCTTGATGTGTCTAGAGTCACAGATAGCTCTTGCCCACGGCCCAACAAGTTTATCCATTTAACATTTCCTTGAAGAATTAGGTGTTCTACCGAGCTATAACCTGCAGCAAAAGAAAACTGACCCGTATTGCGCTCAACTACTACTATATCAATATCAATTAGATCTTCTTCTCGCCTATTTCTTTGATTTATCTCAACGGTCTCAAAAAATGCCAAATTGTTGATATTGGTCCTTGTTTTGCGCAGCTTGGTTGCATTAAAAAGTGAACCCTCCTCAACAAGAACCTGTCGCCTTATTACTCGGTCTCGTGTTTTGTTGTTACCACTAATAGTTATTTTACCCACATAAACTTTCGATCCCTTGTTGGATAGGACCTTAATGTTCACCTCCTTATTTTTATCGTCGAGGTTAATTCTTGGTGAAACGATAGCATATGCATAGCCTTTGTCGGCGTACATCTTATTGATACGGAATATGTCTTGACGTAACTGGCTACGATTATAAACATCCCCTTCCTTTAATTTAATTGCAGATCTAAGTTCGTCTTCATCGTACACTTCATCGTCACTTACTATTACACTGCCAACGTGATATCTTTCTCCTTCTGTAATAGAAAAAGTCACATAAATTGCTTGGTTTTCACGGTCAATCTCAACCCAAGGATCTCTTACTTTAACTTTGACAAACCCTCTATCATGGTAAAATGACTCAAGTCTTAGGGTATCGGTTTTAAGAGCATCCTGATTCAATGCTCCTGTGGAAGTGACAAAAGACCCCCAATTGGAAGCCTTGGTCTCAATCTGGCCCTTCAGCGCTTGGTCTGAAAAAGCGTAATTTCCCTTGAAAGCAACTTTAGAAACTGTGATTTTATCACTTTCAGATATGATGTATTCAAGATCAACTTGATTGTTGTCAAGTTTATGAAGCACAGTCTTGACATCAGTAAAAAAATACCCTTTGCCTCTGTAAAGTTGCTTTATTCTACCTTCGTCCCACGGTATTAGATCCTGACGAAAAAACGTTCCCTTACGTGATTTGAGTTGATCCTTAACCTTGTTCAAGTCTATCTTCTGAGTTCCCTTAACATAAATTTCTCTGACAAAAGGTTTCTCAACCAAAACAAAACTAACTATCAAGCCTGAGGGTTCTTCATTTAACTTAATTTTTATATCATCAAAAAAACCTAGCTTAAAGATGCGGCGTATATCTTGCTGGATAGTTACAGGGTTGTATAGGTGACCAGCTTTGGTGTGAATGTAAAACCTTACCGTACTTTCATCAGCCCTTTTTATACCCTCAATGTTGATGGCAGAAATTGCTTTTGAAAAATCAAATGCTTGAGCTGGCAGGACAAAAAGTGCTAGGGCACAGACAGTGCAAAGTGCTTCCAGATTTATAAACCACTTCATTTAAACAAAGATCTATTTCTTAAACGCTCTCAACCACAGGATTTTTTTCATCAAAAATGAGTTTGTCATCCTCTAGTCTTGCATATATTCGTGATCCTCGTTTGAAACGGCCAAAAAGCATCTCCTCAGAAAGCGGGTTTTCAATGAGTCTTTGTAGCGTTCTTTTTAGCTGCCTAGCGCCATATTGGGAGTCGAATCCTTCGCTAATGATAAACTGCTTGGCGTCTTCCTCCAATTCCAACAAAAGCCCCTCTTCTTTTAGCCGAACACCAAGTTCAACTAACTGAAGGTTGAAGATAGATTCTATATTATCTCTTCCAAGCTTATGAAAAGTGACAACTTCATCAAGCCTGTTTAAAAATTCAGGATTAAAAGTTCGTTTAAGTTCTGCCTTTACACCGTCAGTCATTTTCTCGTGAGCCGTTTTCGGGTCATCGAGCTGAAAACCCATAACTGATCCTTTTTCTATAATACGGGCCGACAGATTGGAGGTTAGAATCAAGGTAACGTTTTTAAAGCTTACAGACCTACCGTAACTGTCCGTCAGCCGACCTTCGTCCATGATTTGAAGAAGCATGTGATAGATATCAGCATGGGCTTTCTCCATTTCATCCAACAGCACAACAGCGTACGGTTTCCGCCTCACACGCTCTGTCAGTTGTCCACCCTCCTCGTATCCAACATAGCCTGGTGGGGCGCCTACTAACCTAGAAGCGGCAAATTTTTCCATATATTCGGACATGTCTAGTCTTATCAAAGCAGATCGGTCGCCAAACATATATTCGGCTAATACGTTAGCAAGTTCTGTTTTCCCAACCCCCGTAGGACCCAAAAAAAGGAATGTTCCCATTGGCCTTGAAACTTCTTTCAGGCCCATGCGAGATCGGCGAATTGCATTGCATACTGCATCGACTGCCTCGTCTTGTCCAATAATTTTTTCTTTGAGCTTTTTTGCCATAACTTGTAGTTTTTCGGATTCCTTTTTTTCAATCCTGTTAAGAGGAATTCCAGTTATTGAGGAAACTACATATGCAATATCCTCTTCAGATACAGTAGGTCTGCTAGCTTCTTGTTCTTGCTCCCATGTTTGATTGATATTTTCCAATTCAGCACGCAATCCTTCCTCTTCATCACGAATCTCTACCGCAAGCTCAAATTCCTGTTTTTCTATCTTCTCGCGCTTCTCCAGCGCAAGACTATCAATCTTAACTTGTAGTTCACGAAGTTCTGGCGGATACGTTGACTTTTTCAGGTGTACCCTGCTACCTGCCTCGTCAATAACATCAATCGCCTTATCAGGCAGGAAGCGGTCAGAAATATAGCGATCGGCTAGCTTTACTGCTGTAACTACTGCACTATCAGTAATTGTTGCTTTATGATGCGCCTCATACTTTGGTCGTAAACCTTTTAGAATCTCAATCGTTTCGTCTACATTTGGCGGCTGAACAATAATCGGCTGAAATCTACGCTCAAGTGCACCGTTTTTCTCAATATATTTTCTATATTCGTCCAAAGTAGTAGCGCCAATACACTGAATCTCCCCGCGGGAAAGAGCCGGTTTTAGCATATTAGATGCATCCACGCTACCTTCAGCTGCACCGGCGCCCACAAGCGTATGAATCTCATCAATAAAAAGGATTATATTGCCAGTCTGGGTGACCTCTTTCATTATAGCCTTAATTCGCTGTTCGAATTGGCCTCGGTACTTTGTGCCTGCAATAACCGCCCCCAAATCTAGACTTATAACTCGCCTATCGTGAAGTAGTTGTGGAACTTCACGACAGAATATCCGTTGGGCCATACCCTCGACAATAGCAGTTTTACCAACACCTGGCTCACCAATTAGAACTGGGTTATTTTTTGTCCTTCTGGCCAAAATTTGAATAACCCTCTCAATCTCTTTTTCGCGTCCAATAACCGGGTCAAGGTTATCCTTTAGGGCAAGCTCAGTAAGGTCTCGGCCAAATTCATCCAAGGCTGGGGTTTTTGCTTGCTGCTTTTCGTGAGTTGTCCCAGATGTCGGCTCACGAAGAAGGTTGATCGACTGCTCTCGGACATCAACATAGGACACACCAAAACTGTTTAAGACCTTTGCTGCTAATCCATCCTTCTCACGCACAAGACCTAATAGCAAATGTTCAGTTCCAATATAACTGTGACCCATGGAACGAGCCTCTTCAACCGAATATTCCAAGACTTTTTTGGCTCTAGCGGTAAAAGGAATATCCCCTACAATAAGAGTGTTAGAGCTTATAGGCATCAACCTCTCTACCTCTGCCTTAACATTTTTTAAGTCAACGTCAAGTTTTTGTAGCACCGCAATTGCCACACCACCGGAATCATTCAAAACACCTAGCAACAAGTGTTCTGTACCTAAATACTCATGCTGATTTTTTTCGGCCTCTTCACGGGCAAGCACTATTACTTTACGGGCTCTCTCGGTGAATCGTTTAAACATTAGTCAACTCCTGAGAACACAAGAACCATATGGCAATAGCTCCAAAAGACTCAGAACCATTGCAACTTCTGATCTACTAAATGTATTAACTGTGTTCATTCTAGCACATCCTGAGCATTGTCAACAAATCTACCATCTTTAATTTTTACAACTTTCGTGAAGTTGTCAGTTAGCAATAAATTATGTGTCACCACAACAAATGCCATATTTTGTTCCGTAGTAAGCCGATGAATCATCTTCATAATTGTCTTACTAGTGCTGGTATCGAGGTTTCCAGTCGGTTCGTCTGCCAAAACTATATCCGGCTCATTAACCAAAGCTCTAGCTATAGCAACACGCTGCTGTTCACCTCCGGATAATTTTCCAGGGCGATGATTTAAGCGATTGGAAAGCCCCATTCTTATGAGTTGCACCCTAGCCTTATCTATGGCTAGTTTTTTACCATTTCCTGCTATCATTGCAGCTAGAGCTACATTTTCTTCAGCAGAGAATTCTGGAAGTAAGTTTCCAGCCTGAAAAACAAATCCTATGGACCGAGAGCGAAATAGCGCTAAGAGTGAATCATTCATTTTATAAATATCTTCACCCAAATACATAACTCTCCCATCTGATGGATGGTCCAATGCTCCCAATAGTTGCAGCAATGTACTTTTACCAGCTCCAGAGTTACCCACAATACCAATAATCTCTCCATGGTTGACGGTCATGCTTACATTATCCAAAGCAACAATTTTCCGGCCACCGATTTCAAAACTTCTAGTGAGATTAATAGCATTTAGTAGTGGTGTTTTTTTCACAATACATACTCCGCAATTGTCATGGCAGTTCCAGAAACTACTGGAATACTCAAATTATCATCCACTCTACCGGTGAAAAATTCAATCGTGCTAGCACTAAAAGCACCTACGATAGCAACTGCCCCAAACCCGATTATTTGCACTGAAATAGCAAAGCAAACGACTAACATTGCCGCAAAACCTTCAAATGATTTGCCATTAGAAAACTTTAGCTTGCCAAACCGAGTGCCTACAATTGCAGCTAGTGGATCACCAATTGCGTTAAACAAAATTGCAGCACAAGCTAAGACAGGTTCAAACAAGGCAAGCGAAAATAAAATCCCTATCAGCATGAATGTTGCTCCACATATACTCCTTGATTCTGTGTCCTTGAAAAACCGCCAGAAATGTCTCTTGACCCAGCTGTTAGACCCTTTGTGATAAATGCGTATAAGATCGATTGGAAGCCAAACTAAAAGTGTCATCCCTGCAAGTCCAAAAACGGTTTCTCTTGGTAAAAACTCAAAATAATAGGCTACAGGGATAATTGGTGCGGCTATTAAGTGAAATATTTTTCTATAAATCAGTCCATTCCGACCAGTTTCAGTCTCAGCACTTAATACCCTATTCATATCTCAATGATTCTGATGGGTCAACTCTCCCAGCGTTCCATGCTGGGTACAATGCCGCCAATACTGTTATTACCATTGCAACCAATGAAACGGTTGCAATGTCAGCAAGATTCATGCTTACGGGAAGAGTTTCCAGGTTGTACACATCACTAGGCAGTTTTATAAACTGATATCGATCCAAGAGTTCGCATAAAACCATACCACCTACAACTCCCAATAGCGTGCCAATTAACCCGATAGTAAACCCTTCATAGAAAAATATTTTCATTATAGATCGCTGCGATGCCCCCATAGACTTAAGGATAACAATATCCTTCGTTTTTTCTAGCGTTACCATTATTAGAGTTGAAATGATATTAAAAGCAGCAACAAAAATTATTAGTATAAGAATAAGCCCTATAACGGTTTTTTCCAGAGCCAACGCAAAAAATAAGTTTCTGTTCTGTTGCTGCCAATCTCTTATAATGTATTCTATGTTAAGTTTTTGCCGCAGTGTCTGCGCTATTCCAGATGTTTCATAAACATCATCGACTTTAACTTCTACACCGGAAACTGTACCGTGAATGTTAAACAAATTTTGTGCCATGCTAATCGAGATGAGTGCAAATCCAGTATCGTATTCCCACATACCAGCATGGAACAAACCTCCAATATAAAACTCTTTGGATATAGGGACAGAACCCAATGGGGTCATTTTACCTACAGGACTTATAACGGTTAGGTTGTCACCCAAGTTCACACCAAGTTGAATAGCTAATTCACGACCAATGATAATCGGGGCTCGCAAAACAGTCTTTACAATCCCAAATTCATCTGTCTCCACGCTTTTAATCACTTGATCATGCATTAAGCCATCCAATGTTCCGGCAACCATATATTTACTGAACTCGTTATTATCTATCCCTGACCCCATCATTACCCCTCTTATCTGTACTCCAGAAACCCTTTCCTTAGAGCTAAGAATTACCTGGCTATAGATAAATGGAGTGGCTGATTTTATACCTCTAAGATTTTTCACATCCGCAATAATGTCATTTGCTTCTCTGATTGTTAGTCGCTCGGCCCCTGTAATAATAATATGGGGACTTGACCCTACAATTTTATCGCGTATATCATTTTGTGCCCCGGTCATTACTGCTAACACCACAATGAGTGCAGAAACGCCAATAGCTACTCCGCCAATGGAAATGAAGGTAATAAGTGATATGAAGTTCTGTTTTCGTTTGGCTTTGAGGTAACGCAGACTAATGAACCACTCGTATGACATATCGTATATATGAAAGCCTAATATAAAGCTACAACCCTTGTTTTAAAAGTGAGTTTTGTAATAAATTGTTTCATCAACATATGTTGTTTTTTAGCAGTCTTCAAACCATAGTTACTATTATGATATAATTGACAAATTTGGAGCCAATGAACATGAGAATAGTTGTTAATTTTGTGATCATGCTGCTGATTTTACACACATACGCAGCATTTTCGCAACCGGAGCCGGGTGTAATAGAAGACGACTCAACAGCAACCATTGAATCTACAAGCGAAGCTATTATTACCGGATGGGAACGTACAAAAGAGTTTTGGTCAGACTCATCTATAACCGCTAGAATAATAAACAGGTTTCTACGTGATGAGAAAATATCCATTTTTATCATAAAGGTCTCTACTCAAAATAGCGTGACTACATTATCAGGAGAACTGGAAAGCAAAGAATTGGCACAACGTGCAATGGATATTACAATTGCTACAGAAGGAGTGATAGAAGTTATCAACGATTTGTATATTGTAACTCGCAAAAAGTCAACAGCCAGATAAATTAACTTTTGATTCAAACAACAAAAATAACTTTTCCAAATTGAATATGGAACTAGCTTTTTTTCATTTACGTTTTGATATATCATTAATAAAATCACCAATTAATTATAAAACTTGATAATGTCACGATCGGATACCTTTGCTGAATCAAAAAACAAATACGCCAGATATTTAGCTAAAAATGGTCTGAGATCTACTGCTCAACGCGATCTGATCATCAACGAATTTTTCAAGTCTGAAGGCCATGTTACTGCTGAAGAATTACACTTAAAATTACGCGGAAAAAATTCTTCAATTGGTTTAGCAACTGTATATAGGACCCTGAAGACACTTGAGAGTGCAGGGCTAGCCCATGAAAGGCAATTTAACGATGGGTTCATGCGTTACGAGTTTTGTGCCCCAGGCTACAGACATCACGACCACATTGTGTGTTTAGAATGTGGCTTGGTGGAAGAATTTGAAAATAACGAAATCGAAAACCTGCAGATTAAGGTTGCAAATAAACATAACTTCACCATTACAGACCACAGACTGGAATTATATGGTGTTTGCGAAAGATGTAAGTCTAAAACTGCCTAGCTTAACAGCTGCTATATTGATATTTAATGGATATTAGAGTTAACCTGACCTTTACATTAATTGCCCTTTGAGGAGATGCCATATACATCCTGAACGGGATGGGTGTTTCTCGAAAAACCTAAACCTTTAGACTAGCTACAGATTTCCTAACCGCCTCAGCTGAAGACATAAGTTGCTTTCTCTCATCT
Organism: Nitrospinaceae bacterium UBA7883; assembly: GCA_002500605.1. Taxonomy (GTDB): domain Bacteria; phylum Nitrospinota_A; class UBA7883; order UBA7883; family UBA7883; genus UBA7883. Next base: position 77,328 of record DLRR01000012.1, read on the forward strand.
TCCGTAAGAGGAAGTTCGATAATCTCTTCAATACCACTCCAGTTAAGTTTTAATGGAACTCCCATGAAGATGCCTTTAATTCCGTATTCACCATCAAGGAAAGCAGCAGCTGGAAGGATCCGATTTTTTTCTCGAACAATGGATGCAACCATATTAACAACTGAAGAAGCCGGTGCATAATAGGCTGAACCAGTTTTAAGAAGTTGAACGATTTCTGCACCACCTTTCTTAGTACGCTCGATCATCTCATCTATTTTCTCTTTAGGCAGAAGCTCGGTTATAGGAATTCCGGCAACCGAGGAAAACCTTGGCATTGGTACCATATCATTTCCATGGAGGCCAAGGACTGTGGCATGAACATCTTCGTTAGACACACCTAGCTCCATCGAAATAAACGAACGGAATCTTGTGGAGTCTAGTACGCCAGCCATTCCAAGAATACGGTTTTTGGGTAAACAGGAATATTTTTTTGCTACCCATGTCATCGTATCAACTGGATTCGTGACAACAATCATAAAACAGTCTGGTGAATATTTAATTACTTCTTCAGCACACATTTTGACAATTTCAGCATTTTTATCTCGCAAGTCTTCTCGGCTCATACCTGGTTTTCTTGCCAAGCCGGCAGTCAGTATCACTATGTCAGAGTTGGCTGTTTCCTCATATGAGTTAAGGCCAAACAGTTTGCAATCAAAATTTTCGAGTGGAGCCGATTCCATCAAGTCGAGCACTTTGCCCTGTGGAATACCTTCTAAAACATCAAGAAGACAGACATTCCCAAGTTTCTTATAAGCCAATAGTTGTGCTGTTGTCGCCCCTACATTCCCGGCCCCAACAACAGTAATTTTCTTTTTTGCCATAATCCTCCTACTATTATATTTGGACAATAATACTCAACGCACAGCAAACAATGTAACAATGAAGTTATTCACAAAATATCAGCCTCAAGACGATGAGGTCTTAGCAGCAAATGCAAGTGTTCCACCAGCAGACATCAAGTTGAGGTCACGTTCGCTCATGGAGTGTGTGACCGGAATTTCCAGACTTTTTGTCTTGTTTAGAAGAACAATTTTTTCCCCTATACATGAAGTATCAATTTCCAGTTCGTCATCCTGATCAATTTTTTGATAATCGCTTTCATTAATAAAAGTCAACGGTAGAATCCCAAAATTAATTAAATTAGCCATATGAATTCTTGCAAAGGATTTAACCAAAACTGCTTTAACCCCTAAATACTTGGGAGCAATGGCCGCATGCTCGCGTGAAGAGCCTTGGCCGTAATTTGACCCACCAACCACAAAACCCCCCCCAATATCTTTAGCCCTTGTTGGAAAGGATTGGTCAACAGCCTCAAATACAAACTCTGAGATGGCGGGTACATTTGAGCGGAATGGCAAAACTCTTGCGCCGGCTGGCATTATGTCATCAGTGGTAACATTATCACCAGTCTTTAGCAAAACCTTTCCCAAAAGGGTTGGAGGTAAGGCATCAAACTTCGGTAGTGGTGCAATGTTCGGCCCACGTAAAATCTCTACTTTCGCTGATTTTTTCGGTGAAAATGGAAAGATAATTAAATTATCGTTTATCTCATATTTGTTAGGCAAACCAATATTTTTATGTTTGATGTTAAGCTTTTTTGCAAGCTGTCTCGGGTCTATTAGTTCACCCGACAAGGCGGCGGCGGCGGCTGTCTCAGGACTTACAAGGTAAGTACCAGCATTCTTTGTTCCTGAACGACCTATGAAGTTCCTGTTAAATGTGCGGACAGATACACCCTCACTATTGGGTGCTGCACCCATACCAATACAAGGCCCACATGCCGACTCTAAAACTCTTGCACCCGCATCGATAAGCGTAGAAAGCGCTCCATTATCTGATATCATCTTATACACCTGCTTTGATCCAGGTGAGACAAACATGGAAAGCCCGGAAGCAATGGTGCGGCCCTTAAGCATCTTGGCCACAATCATCAAGTCGCGATATGAGGAATTTGTACAAGAACCTATTGCTACCTGTGAAACCTTCTTCCTTTTAAGTGATTTGACATCGACAACGTTGTCAGGCATATGTGGCTGTGCCACCATAGGCACCAAGTTGTCCAAATTTATTACTAGGGTCTCGTCGTATTCAGAATCTTTGTCAGCCTTTAATTCATAGTAATCTTTTTCACGTCCCTGAGCCTTTAAGTATTCTTTTGTCTTTGAATCAGAAGGAAAGACAGATGTAGTTGCGCCAAGTTCGGCTCCCATGTTAGTAATTGTAGCTCTGTCAGGTACAGTAAGGGACCTTAAAGCAGGCCCTGAATACTCAATGACTTTACCCACTCCACCTTTAACAGAAAGATTTCTTAGCACCTCTAGAATTATATCTTTAGCTGAGACCCATGACTGTAGTTTACCTTCGAGCCTGACATTTAGCACTTTTGGACAATTGAGAAAAAACGGTTGGCCTGCCATAGCCAATGCTACATCAAGACCACCGGCACCAATGGCTATCATCCCCACTCCCCCTTGGGTTGGAGTGTGGCTATCAGAGCCAAGCAGCGTTTGGCCCGGAACACCAAACCGTTCTAAGTGAACTTGGTGACAAATACCGTTTCCCGGTCTAGAAAAGTGAATTCCAAACTTTGCCGCCACAGACTGAAGATAAATATGATCGTCGGCATTTTTAAAGTCTGCCTGCATCGTGTTGTGATCCACATATGAAACAGATAATTTTGTTTTTACCCTTGGTATGCCCAGGGCTTCAAATTCGAGGTGAGCCATGGTTCCTGTGGCATCTTGCGTTAAAGTCTGATCTATTTTTATCGCTATCCTACCACCGGCCACAAGATCACCTTCAATCAAGTGTTTACTAAGAATCTTTTGAGTTACATTTAGTCCCATCTATTGCCTCTAATCAGAAATTTATTGATGTTATTGGTACGAAAAACAATTAAAGCATCTTGGCATTTAATCCAAGACACCATCCATCTTACTTATTAGCTAAACTCTACATAGGAAAATTCTGAGACGTTTTATCGTAAAAGTCAAGATTAAAGCCGGAGGTATACTTTTCATACCCACGATACTGCCTACTATTTGATTAGATAAATCATAGGATCGACTGCTTTTCTGTTTAACCGCAGTTCAAAATGAAGGTGGTATCCTGTCGACCTGCCAGTTTTTCCCACATAAGCTATGGTTTGTCCATGGCTAACCCATTCACCTTTTCTAACTATATTTCTAAAGTTATGGGCATATACGGTAATTATTTTTTTGCTGTGCATGATCATCACCATGTTTCCATAGCCAGTTGGTCCATTTCCTGAAAAAATAACTCTTCCACCGGAAGAAGCTAAAATAGGGGTCCCTTTTGGAGCGCTTAAATCTATTCCATCATGTCTCTCGTTTTCTCTAACTCCAAACCCACGCGATATACTTATTCTTTTAAGCGGCCACGACAGCCTTAATGAAATTTTAGCTTGTCGCTTTTGACTTTTTTCCACAGTTCGTTTTTTTGGTGATTGGTTTTTCGACCATTTTGAAGGTGCTGAGGAAGCACGTTTATAAGGTTTTTTCTTGATAGATGACTTGGATGCACACGATGGAGTGGAGATAGAGGCAACCATAATAGTAATAATTGCAATGAAAAATAGTTTAGTTGATGGAAGAAATGGCAATTTCAACCGCTTCTTTGGGTGTATGAGCAATCAACACTCCGCTAATCTGGGCCCACTGACCAAGGCAAATAACTGGTTTACTAAGTTTGAGTGATATGTAAACTTCAGTTAATGTACCATGCCCCCCCTGCAGGGCAATTAAAGCCTGTGCCGTATGAGCAATAATTATATTTCTTGCATGACCCATGTCGGTTGCAACAGGTATTGTAACCCATGGATTTGCATCATTAATATCAGATGAAGGAATTATTCCTATGGTTTCTCCGCCATTTTCAACTGCCCCTCGGCAAGCGGCCTCCATCACACCACCAAGACCACCACATACTAAAACAGCATCACTACCAGCAATCAAGCTTCCAACTTCTTCAGCTTGCGATGCAGTTTCAGCATCACATAAACCAAACCCTATGACACCAATAATAGGCTTCATTGTTATCTAGTATGCTTGCTGAAACAGTTGTTCTCTATGATCTTTTGCCCCTGATTTGATCCCATTGCCTCATATTTTCCACATTGGATCAAATAACTTTTGATGCTCTTCTAAAGCAAACCTATCCGTCATACCTGCAATATAGTCACAAATTAACCGCTCAATTGTCTCTGTATCACGTTTTTTATAAACTGTAGGCGGAAGAAGCTCCGGCCTGCGTTTGTAGGCCTCGAACAACCGAACAATTACATTGGAAGCTTTTTCTTCCATACGTGTTAATTTATGGTGCTTATACATTGTCTTGCAGAGAAATTCTGAGAGCTCTTTCCGTTCTTCCGTGAACTCTTTGGAAAAATTGGCAACTTTTATTGCTTGCTGCCGTACTTGGTCGGGAGTGTTTATTGACAACTTTTCCAAGTTTTCTTCAGTTTGGCGAATAAGGTTTTCCACTTGCCTATCAATAATTCTCCCAATGATATGGTGCTTAAATACATTGTTGCTAAAGTCCATTTTTGAGTTGGATGACAACTTTGCCTTTTGCCAAATCACAAGATCATCAAGGCTTTCCCAATGTATCAAGTTCGAAGTTAGTCCGTCATCTAGGTCATGACTGTTATATGCTATTGCATCCGCCATATCCACAATTTGTGCTTCCACTGAGGGATTTGGGAACGCAGCAAACTCAATGAGAGAGTCCTCACCTTTAGTTTTAGCGTGTTTGGCAATTGCCTCCCTAGTTTCCCAAGTGAGATTTAAACCACGGAAGTTAGGGTATCTATTCTCTATATGATCAACTATCCTAAGGCCGTGCACATTATGCTCAAAACCACCATGAGACGACATAAGTTCGTTCAGAGCATCCTGCCCAGAATGGCCAAATGGGGCATGCCCTAGATCGTGGCTTAAAGAAATAGACTCACACAAGTCCTCGTTAAGACGAAGCGCTCTAGCAATTGTTCTGCTGATTTGAGACACTTCAATTGAATGGGTTAACCGTGTCCTGTAATAGTCACCTTCATGATAAACAAAAACTTGGGTTTTATACATTAGCCTTCGAAACGCACCGCAATGAACAATCCTGTCCCTATCACGCATGTACAGCGTTCTAAAAAGATGCTCATCCTCACTATGGGCTCGGCCTCGACTATTTCTGCTTGTTGCAGCGAAAGGGGCAAGTTCCCTTTCTTCCAGATGTTCTGACTCCAGCCTTTCTCTCAACATAAAGCTCCCAGTTACATTCCAAACAATTCTTCAGGAATCATCAACCTTTCAACTGGTTTGCCGTTTGTAAAGTGTTGTTCAAAAATCTCGTCAACATCTCCCTCCTGAACCCTTCCATACCAAATGCCTTCCGGATAGACTAACACTACTGGTCCAAACTGACACGGGGCAAGACATGAGCGAACACCAGAGACTACAACTTTATCGTACATTTGACGTTGGTTAAGAACATCAGCAAATTTTTGCCATATGTTAATCGCACCACTTTGGGAACAACTTCCTTTTGGATGTCCTTCTGGTCTTTGGTTCGAGCAAACAAACACGTGAAATGTTGGTTTTAACATCACCACATACTCCTGTATATTTATTTTAGTTCTTAGTTAATTCCGTGAATCCATCCCAGCAGATACATGAAGGTGCAAAACGGGAAATGAAAGAAAGCCAAGGCACCGAACGTTAATCTGCCGTCCGGTGAACATACAATCATCTTCCCCTTTGGCTACTCTGGGTACAGACCGTTGCATTATACTACATTACCATGTTCAACTGATGTGAACTTACAGATTACAACAATTGAAGCATACATAACTGGAAACTCGGCAGTTCCAGTTGATTAACTAACAAGGAAATTCTACCGTTAATTTATGCTAGTCACAAATTTTCCAACTGAGTCTTTAAACCATTTGGAGTAATAGATGGTGTTAGACACACTTTATTCTTACAAACATACGCCATTGTATTACTTGCGGGCAAACGCCCTTGTTGGAGCAACGGGTCAAGAGAATCGGCCCCAAGTGGAATCCTCAGCACTGCAAAATAGCGGGTAAGCCCGGATGTCAGCCAAGACGCTCTATCTGTTTCATCATCGGCAAAAGCATATACAACCTCTATACGGTCTTGAGAAAGCTCTCGCCATAAAATCATAGTCTCGGCTGAAGAAATATTCGCTCCATTGAGGGCCCTTAACAAATAGGCCGCCGTCTTCCTAGCCATCTCTTCCCTTTGAGGTTCATTTAATGCAATAGACAACCTCAAGTTAACACGGCCCAGAACAGCAGCAGAGCTTGGTATGGATCGGTCTTGAACCACTCTTGGTCTGATAATCAGTTTTCCGTTATTCCGAACCAGGAAATATCCGCCATCCCCCGCCGAAAAATACTCTTCCCCTATATCTGCATATTTTTTACTCAGTTGTAAGTAATCCTCAGAGCCAGTTACTTCAAACAAATCCCAAAATGCCATTGCTGCATATGCATAATCGTCTAAAGTTCCCTCACCACCACCATCTCCCTTCCGCCACCAATGGTTGTCGGCAATTTTGTCTAAAATAAATTTAGACGATTTAATAGCCGTTTTAAGATAATTAGGTTCGTTCAGCCATATCGACGAACGTGCAAAAGCAGAAACCATCATGGAATGCCATGAAGCAATTACTTTATCGTCTAGCATTGGTCTTGTTCTTGTTTGCCGCACTTCAAATAGCTTTTCCAAAGACCTCTCGTAATTTTTTTCTGTTATCTTTCTTAAGGTGTTTGTACCGGTTTTGACCCTTACTGGCCCACTTTCAGTTACCTGAATATCAAACATGTTTCCTTCCTTCGAAAGACCATAATCTCTTATAAAATTGGAGTCACCCACAATCCTCTCCACATCATCTAAGGACCATAAATAGTACTTTCCTTCCTCACCATCGCTATCCGCATCTATAGATGATAGAAAACCGCCATCTTCATTCATAAGCTCTCGCTCAATGAACTCGAGTGATTTTTTTACAAGTTTAACGTAACCGACGTTATTGAATAGGATTGAGGCCTTCGCATAGAGTGAAATTAAAACAGCATTATCATATAACATCTTTTCAAAATGCGGTATTTCCCATTTTGGATCAACAGTATAGCGATGAAACCCTCCACCTACATGGTCATACATTCCACCATCTGCCATTTGATCTAGGGTTAGCTGTAAGAATTTATCATCGGATTTTTCAAGAAGCAAAAACTCTAGCATAGAAGAGTGTGGAAATTTGTTTTGGCTGCCAAAGCCTCCAAATTTTCGATCCATTGTATCTCGTACTTGTGCCATATCTAATTCGAACAGTGCATCACCAACATTTCCAGTTTCCATTTGCTTTCGTAGCGTTTCTGCTATACGACCGCTATTAACTATCACTTCATCACGATTCTTTTTCCAATATTCATCAACTTTTACCAGGATTTGTTTGAACACATCACGCTTTTGATATCCCAACGCATAAATTGGATTTTGATTTGGTGTAAGAAACACATTGTTGGGCCATCCACCGTGCCCCTGCAACACCATAGCGGCCTCCATATAAATTGCATCAATATCTGGTCTCTGTTCTCGATCAACCTTTATGCTAATGTAACGATCGTTTATCACATCCGCAAAATCTTCGTGTCGAAAACACTCTTCTTCTAGTTCGTTACACCAATGACATGCTGTGTATCCGATAGAAAGAAATATTAGTTTATTTTCACGCTTGGCCTTTTCCAGAGCCTCATCGCCCCACTCGTACCAGTTAATTGGATTAGTGGAGTGCTTGAGCAGATAAGGACTATTAGAATCTGCCAGTTTGTTGAGTTTCGTTTTATTGGATTTGGTGGTATGTTGACTAATGCTCATGTTTAATATTCTTTTCCCAGTATCCGAATAGCCCAGCATAATTACTGAACTACTAACCAACAATAGTATTAGGATAGTAACAAATTTTTTCATTTACATATCATTATGTAGTCTTGATTAATTTTACCATCCTTCTCTTTTATCAGGGTAATATTTGCCCTAGAAAGAATGAAAATTTACAGTGATTGAAGTCAATTGTAAGGAATCACTATTTAGAAAAACTATTGAGAATACTCGCTGTCCTTATAGTTGTCATAAACATTTATATGATGGGGTGATTTTCTATAGGAATGAGCCTAATAAAATATAGTACAAATACTTCATGAAATCAAAACTGACAACAATCGAAAAGATCTTGGTTATACGATTCAGGTCTATCGGGGACATTATACTATCCAACCCCGTACTAAAGGGACTACGTGGCAGCTTCCCTGGGTCTAAGATTCACTACCTTGTGGATGATGTTTTTGAAGACATTTTATTTAATAACCCACACATTGATAAAGTCATAACCCACCCCAGATCAGCTGAGAAACAGTCAATTGGCAAACAGATGAAAAGTATAAAATTGTTAAGACAGGAGCGTTATGATGCAGTGGTAGATTTACAGGCAGGACCTCGTGGTGCCTTAACATCACTTCTTACTGGAGCACCAATTCGTGCTGGACACCGGTTTAAGATGCGAAACACCATTTGTTATAACAAGTACGCCAAAACCCCTGAGCCAGACTGCCATACATGGAAAGTACAATTTGCTATAGCTCGTGCCATAGATGTTCCATGGCCCAAAAAACCAGAATTTTTTTTGGACACCACGGATAAAAATAAAAACTCAGTGAAATTACGTTTTAAACAAATAGGACTAATGCTAGACCGGCCTTTGGCAGTGTTACATCCTGGCGCACGCATATATGAAAAGCGTTGGCCTGGATCTAAATTGGGCTTGTTAGCCCGTTGGCTAGTTGACAATCGTGGTTTTGCTGTAATATTGGCCGGAAATCATAATGACAAAGACGAAATTGAAGCCATACGAAAAGCTTCGGGTTATGCACTTCCATATTTTACCGATATTTCGCTGGGGGAACTAGTTGGCATAATTAATTCGGTGGACCTTTTAGTTTGCAACGATTCCGGACCTATGCATATTGCTGGTGCACTGAACATTCCAACAGTGGCAATGTTTGGCCCGTCAGATCCTGCCTTATGGTCTCCGATTGGAAGCAGAAAATCCTTGGTCACGCCTCCACCCATGGAATGTATGCCATGTGATCAGAAGCGCTGCGAAAGAACAGGAAATCATTGTATGACCCACATTGGGATAGATGACGTAAAAAAAGCAGTCGACCAACTAATGACAAAACAAGGACATTAAACGCAATTTTTACAATTAGTTATATGCTTTAATTGAAGCTATTTCTATTTGGAAGTTTTACATGTTTTGATCACCTGTGGCAAGGATATCAATTAAACAAGTTGTCTTGTTTCATTATTTTATCGCCTTTGACGGTTACCGCGCGAGAACCGTCTTGTAAACGGATTTTAAGATCATTACCAGGTATTAGCTCACCAACGAATTTGTAAACTTTTCGCTCATCTGTCGAAGTTACAATCGCGTAACCGCGTTCTAGTATCTTTGTTGGATTTATTACTTTTAGCCTACTAAGTTGATTGTTTAAGCAATTTTTTTGTTTATTCAAATACGTCTCTAGTGACTTGGTGAGCAAACTCGCAGAAACTGTCATATGTTGAGTTTTTTTTGAGTTGAGTATTATTTTTAAGCGGAGAGACATGTCTTCATAAGCTCTATCTAATTTACCACGTTTATATGACAATCTTTTTTCTGGGCTTTGCATGTCAATGGTGCGTTTAGTACTAAACAACTTTTCTTTTCGAAACTTGATCTTTTCTTTAATCAAACTTTGTAATTTTTCGGAGATATCATCAACAGTCTGAGATTTTGTTTCGATGAAATAGAGCATTCTTTTCCATATTTGGTCGCTGTGTGAATCGAGTTGTTTATGTATATCGTCTTTTTTGGGCACGATAATTTCTGCAGCAGCGGTAGGGGTAGCTGCTCTTTTGTCTGCCGCTTGATCAGATAAAGTAAAATCTGTCTCATGTCCTACAGCAGAAACTATTGGTATTTTAGAGTTTGCTATAGCCCTGACAACAATCTCTTCATTAAACGCCCACAATTCCTCTATCGATCCACCGCCACGACCTGCAATGATTACCTCAGAGTTGCCATGTTTGTTTAGGTCGGAAATCGCTTCCGCTATTTGTAGCCCCGCCCCTTCCCCTTGTACTTTAACCGACCGCAAGATTATATGGATACCGGGGAATCTTCTCTCTATTGTGCTTCTGATGTCACGAAATGCAGCTCCATCCTGAGAAGTCACCACACCAACAGTCCATGGTATAAGAGGAAGACTACGTTTTCGTTCTAGTTCAAATAGCCCTTCGGTTGCCAACTTTTTTTCTAGTTCTTTGTAAGCCGCTAACAACGCACCTAATCCAGCTTGCTCTATATATTCGACATTGACTTGATATACACCTTGCACTTGATAAACATTGATGCTGCCACGAACTATTACTTGGTCCCCATCTGACGGCTTGAACTTTAGATTTAGATAGTCACGTCTCCTTTTCCACAAAACTACTTTTATCTGTGCCTTTTCATCTTTTAAAGTAAAATAGGTATGCCCAGAGTTTTGCACAACACGTAAGTTAGATATCTCTCCTGCAACTAACACACTTTTAAAACCAGATTCAAGCTCTACCTTTATCCTCGATGTAAGCTCAGAAACAGTTAGTGGTTCTGGTGGGTTAAAAAGGACTTCTACTGCTTTCATAGTTAAATGTTATCCGGTCGAATAAAAAAGAACAAGTTTGCTTGATAACATGACTATATGCTTTAACAGCTGTATATACAATATTTGTATATACAGCTAACGGGGAACAGGATTAAGAGGTGTATTAATAGGCACTACGCCAGCTTCAGGCTATGATTTGGTTTGCTGCAATCGATAAGCTGTTAAAGTGTTTGAAAGTAGCATAGCAATTGTCATTGGTCCTACACCGCCAGGAACTGGCGTTATCCAAGAGGCTTTCTCAGCCACCTCAGCAAATGCCACATCACCAACTAGTTGATTCTCTACACGGTTAATTCCAACGTCAATGACAACAGCCCCTTCCTTTACCATACCAGCTTTGATCATCTCCGGTATACCTAAAGCGGTAACAAGAATATCAGCCTGTAAAGTTATTGCAGCGAGGTCCACCGTTTTTGAATGACAAATGGAAACAGTGGCATTTCTGTGCAATAGCATGGTGGCCAAAGGCTTACCTACAATATTAGACCGACCGACTATCACAGCGTGTTTGCCTTGTATAGGGATGTTGTAACGGTCTAACAATTCTACACATCCAGCAGGTGTACATGGCAAAAGCTTAGCTTGATTCTGCGAAAGCAATCCCACATTTATTGGATGGAATCCATCCACATCTTTTATCGGGTCAATGCGATCTAGCACCTTGCTTATATTCAGATGGCTTGGTAAAGGCAATTGTAAAAGAATACCATTTACATTCGAATCTTCGTTTAACTGATCAACCAACAAAAGCAGATCTTTTAGCGCTATATCAGTTGGTGGAGTGTGTTTACAAGAAACAATCCCCACTTCAGCACAAGCTTTTTCTTTCAACCTCACATAAACCTCTGAGGCAGGGTTATGACCAACGAGAATAACATCGAGGTTGACCTTTTCGGTCTGTTGTATGGTTATTTTATCAATTTGACTTTTAATTTGAGCCCGAATTGCGGCTGCCTCTTTTTTGCCATCTATTATTTTTGCCATTATAAATATTTCTTATTTAATCTCTTCATTTATAAAATGTGAATTATACGCGACACAACTAGCCAATCAAGTTTTCCTATTATATTCCTTTTCATCTTGACCACCTTGCGCAAGCCCAAGTAACATTCGATTAAATATAAAGAAAAGCAGTTTAATTGAATCTATGCTAATTTAGTATTACCAACTTTTTCTTATCCAAATGAGTGAATTAAAAAAAGAAGCCTACGCAGGATCCATAGAGGATCAACCGGCTGATGAACCCAGGATCGATGTAAGTTCACATAAAAATACACACGCCAAACCAATAAAGCCTTTTATTGATAACACAACATCGGAGCATGCACAAAAAGTAATGGCTGAAAAAATTGAAAGTGGTGGTACTCCTTACGACTACACATCCAAAGTAGAAAACGACCTAAATAAAGACGATTTTGGTGAGCAAAGCGATTATATATCCAAAGCCGGTGGATTTTCCATGATCAACGTATTGCTTGTCTTCATCATTGGGTTTTCATTAGTAGCAGGGTTCACTGTTTGGTCGCTTGTTAAAGACATCACCAGCCAAGTAAAGTCAATGAACACCAACGTAGAACAGATAGCAAAGGGATTGGCTCAAGAGACTCAGATAAGCCAGCAAACAACAAAAGCGGTGACGCGAGCAGAACTGTCTCGGAGTTTAGCCATTCTTGAAGAAATTGTCGCAACGGGCGACCCTGAATTGAAGCGACGAGCTAATGCCCTTAAAATAGAGATTATCGAAGTGCTTTCACTGTTGGGTAACGCTAGGGAATCGGACAAATCAACGCAACAGGCTACCCCACCTGTTGAAAATTCTCCGAGCTCATCACTAAAGCCCTTCCATGAACAAGGACAAACATTTCCTAATGATAATGCATAATATAAAAAAATATTTACGCTTTGGTTATAGCCAGATTTCCTGTTTTTTAGAAATTGTTCTATTAAAACTTCGGATGTTTGGGTTTGCTGATAAAAGAAGTGTTTTAATGACAAAGTTCGGCGAAACACTTTATAAGTCACACAATAATGGAGAATTTAAGTTGACGGACGATTTTGTCATAAAAATTGCGAACGAAATCAAAGAGTCAGAGCACGAAATTAAGTTGGCCGAGCAAAAGATACACACCCGAAGAGAAATGGCAAAAAATGCGTATTTAGACCTAATGAATAAGCCTGGATATGTTTCCCACAATGAGCCATCTCCTTAAGATGTTTAAGCCTTAGAATACAAGACGTTAACTCCTATCTGCATTTTGGGCAAAATAACTTTTAACATTTTGTATAAAACCTGATTAAGCCTATTGCATCTGGATTCAATATCTGGTATTCAATAATTACTTGGTAATTTTAACATGTACGCGGGAGTGTGCTTATATTAAATGTGGTTTCGGTTTTCTAGATGTTCGTACTAGGGATTGATACATCATCAGAGCAGTCAAGCGTAGCCCTGCTTTGCAGGGGAGAGGTCATCGCAGAAAATCAGGCTAATAATAGTAATAAACCTTCGCTACACCTTCTTCCGATGATCAGTGAGCTTCTTAACAAAGCAGAGGTTCCTGTAGCAAAGATTGATAGGCTAGCAGGATCACGTGGGCCTGGTTCATTCACTGGCCTAAGAACAGGATTAGGCACTCTCTTAGGTTTGTCTGATGCTTTGGATAAACCGATATATGGATTCGATTCCTTTGATTGCATAGCCAAAGCTATGGGCAACTGGGGGAGGTGCTTACTAGCTCCAACCAGTAAAGCCAGGAAAGGATTTTTTTACCTAGCTACTTTTAATTATTGTGATGGGCCCAAACGACGCACCAAAGACGTGGAAGTGAGACCTAGTGGTTTATGTGAATTTATTAATGAACCAGTAATTTTTGTTGGTGATGGATTCAAAGGCATGGAAGGTGAGATAAGAAAATCGACCCCTCACAATGTACTGTTTCTACGCTCGATAAGAAGTGGGCCAGCTGTTGGAGCAGCCATGCTGGCAAATGAAATTATCGGTACAGCCAACTTAGTTGACCATAATCCAAATCCAAAATATGTTGGCCGCCCTCAAGCTGAAATTAATTTTGAAAACGCATCGATACCAAATAAAGGAGATGACGATGACCGATGATTCATTAGATCCCATTATTGTAAAGCTTCTAGATGAAAATGTGGAGTTCAAGCAGGCTTTTGACGAACATACTTCTCTTAAAGAAAAAGTGGACATGCTAGAACAAAAAAAATTTCTTACACCTGAAGAGGACTTTGAGCTGAGACAGCTTAAAAAACAGAAGCTTAGCGCAAAAGATAAATGGGAAGGCATGGTCATAACATAAACATATGTCGGATCAATGTAATTTCATATCATATAGTTGGCTTTTACCAGTATAAATCTCGCATATATTTTAAGGCTAAGTGAAGATTCGACCCTCCTTTGAGGGCTTTAGTATCGATCTCGTTGTTTGCTCGATAAAATTTAAGCGGTGTTTTACATTTATCTAACCTAAGCTTTAAACCTTCAAATGAAACTTCAAAAATGACTGATATTGCAAGGTGGATTCCTTTTACGCTACTAACATTAGTAATAGCCACATCGTTCTTTTTTTGGAAATTGGATAAAAGTCGTGAGTTGCAAATAAAACCAGCATCAGAGGTCGTTAAGACAAAACCAAAATCTATGATTGAGGGCATGAGTGCCCCGAAATTTACTTTGCCGGCTCTGAGGGGTGGCGAGATATCACTTGATTACTATTCCGGAAAATTGGTTTTGCTTAACATATGGGCCACGTGGTGTCTCCCATGTAGGGAAGAGATGCCGTCAATGGAAAGGCTGTATAACAAGCTTAAAGACTACGATTTTGCTATGGTCGCAATAAGTATCGACAAGAACATTGCAGAGGTTAGAAAATTTTCAAAAGATTTTGGACTCACATTCCCAATCGCATTAGACCATAGCCAGAAAGTTGCGTCGCAATATGGAATAACTGGTGTCCCGGAAACTTTTCTGATTAGCAGAAATGGGACAATATTACACCATATCATTGGACCAGAAAATTGGGATAACCAAACGATAATAAAAGCATTACGCAAGGCAGTAGGGGCATCAAAGAAAATCCAACAGGCGCCTAAATGACTTTAAATTTGCTGAATGGCCACATCTTTATTTATCGGAAAAGGATCTAAATCAACCAAAGTTAACGTTTGAACAGTTTAGCGAGTGTGTGGGGGCTAACTCCGAGCACAAATGCTATCATTGTGCCCCAATTCCGTAATGTCGTAAAATACATCCCTTCCTTATACCATCTTCTAGATGAGCTGGTAGCTAAGTGTTGAAGAATCACAAGCCTGCCTATTTGTTTAGCCGCTTTAACCAGCAATACATCTTCTAATATCGGCTCGTTGTTATACCCCCCGATCTTTACAAAATCGCACTTGCGTAAAAAGATGGCTTGATCGCCATAAGGCAACTTAAATACCTTGGTCCGCATGTTGGCTACTTTTGAAACCAGCCATATCCAAAAATTTGCAGGTTTTAATTCCAAACTATAACACCCAATAGAGTGTTGACGGTCCTCCATTGATTTCCTAACAGAATCAAAAGATTCAGGTAAAACATATGTATCAGCGTGTAAAAATAGTATTATCTGGCCTCTAGATTTTTTTGCCCCACAGTTCATCTGGAAAGCCCTTCCTCTCTCTCCCCTTATTACAACACACCCACTGGGTAACGGAGTTACATTATCATCCTCGCCAAGAACTACTATGACCTCAACGTTTTGAAGAGAGGTATATCTGTTAACAAGTCCCTGTATTTCTAGTTCTTTCCAAGCTGGGATAACTATAGAAATCAGTACCGGTTCAAGTTTCATTTATCGGTTACCAACTATTTTTTAGAACTTTGTAGTTATAGGCAGCAAAAAAAGTTTAATCAACAGCACCAATGATTGCTTAAGACCTAACCTATCACCCCACTCATTTCCCCGTTTTCAAACTTTAGTTGTCCCATCGTACGACCTACCCTCTATGGAAGAGATATATTCTTCAGCCATAAAGCCCGCAATGGCTGCGTCACCGACTGCTGTAACTACTTGCCTCAATGGAGTGGATCGACAATCACCAGCAGCGTAAATACCAGGGATGGAAGTCTCCATTTTCTGGTTCGTAATAATGAACCCCTGATCATCTTTTTCACAGTCTACAAAAGAAGTATTTGGTGTTATTCCCACAAAAATAAATATCCCATCTACCAGCAAATCTTTTATCTCGTTAGTTTCATAGGCTTTCACTTGAAGACCAGTAACACCCATATCATCTCCAACCACTTTGTGAGCCGTATGAAGCCACATAAACTCTATGTTATCTCGTTTTTTTATTCGGTCCCGAAGCACTTTCTCGGCTCGAAACCTATCACGACGATGAATGTGGTATACCTTGCTGGCAATCTTGGAGAGATAAATTGATTCTTTTACTGCGGTATCGCCGCCACCGATTACAGCAATTGGTTTGTTCTTGTAAAAAGGACCATCGCATGTACCACAAGTTGAAACCCCCCTTCCAAAAAATTCAGTCTCGCCTTGGAATCCAAGTTTCTTTGCCTCAGCACCTGTACACACCAAAACCGTTTTAGCATCTATTCTATCGGTAGAGGTATGGATTATCCGCTTATCACCAAGAACTTCTATACTTTTAACCTCTGCAAATTGTATTTCTGCTGCAATCGACTTTGCATGTTCCTCAAAATTATGCATCAGCTCACTACCAGATACAGATGGGAAACCTGGGTAGTTTTCGATTATATCTGATACAGCTATCTGGCCTCCAACTCCTCTTTTTTCTAATATAATCGTTTTGAGCCCAGCCCTAATAGCGTATATTGCAGCGCAAATACCTCCAGGCCCAGCTCCGATTATCACACAATCGTACATCCTGTTATTCCCTTCATCATTCTACGGGTTCTACTCAACCAATTTGCCAGAGTATCTCTCCACCAAAATATAAATCGCTATAACTCTAACGCTATATTCTTTGTAAATAAGAGCCATTACTACCTTCGAGACAGATATGTTTTGTATAGTTTATAGCATAAAGGCATTGCAACGATTATCGCCAAAAGAATTAGTGATATATAAAACCCTGCCCCAATTTCACCGCCAATTACCGCGTCGGATGCCTTGGAGGCAGCGTTTGCATAAACAAAGCTTGCTGGTATAATTCCTATAAACGTGCCTATTAAGTAGTCTCTTAACCTGACATTTGTGAGTCCAAAGGCATAATTTATCGCATTGAATGGAAACACCGGAACTAGTCGAATGAATAAAACAAAGTTGAGTCCATTATTTTTCATGCCGTCATCTAACTTTTTAAACCATAAAGCATTACCAAATTTGTTTTCAATAAAATCCCTTATTAAAAACTTAGCAAGAATAAACGCTCCACATGCCCCCAAAGTAGCTCCAATTACTATTAGCAGTGTTCCTAAGTAAGGTCCAAATGCTATACCACCAATTATCGAAAGAATTGTACCGGGAACGCCAAGCAAAGTAGCAACTATATAAATGAACAAATAGCCTAGTGGAGCCCATATGCCCATATCCGTTACAAGTTTGTCGAGGTAATTTTGTTGAAAATATACATTCACTCCAGTGGTATAGAAGATAGCCACAGCAAGTGTAATAATTAATGCAAATGTCGCTAGCTTTAAATATATTTTTCTTTTGCGAAGTTTATGACTTTGAGCACTTGGTGCAGTTTCACCGGGTAATTCCAACATCTATTCCTTTACGTCAACACATAAAACAGACATAGTCAAGCACGATTGACATTTCGTCTACGGTCAATTTATGATTTAAAAAATAACTATTTTTTGTACAATGTATCACTTGTAATATGGTTAATGCTGTTTATTGTTTTATTTTAATCCAAATTTATTATTCATGACTATTAAGATAGAAACGCTTGCTGTAGGCCCTTTGGAAGTTAACTGTTATGTTGTCGGTTGTACCGAACATAAAGTGTGTGCCATTTTTGATCCCGGGGATTCACCAAAACAAATATTGGATACAGCAAAAAAACATGGCTGGGAAATAAGGCAAATAATCAATACGCACGGTCATGCAGACCATACTGGTGCTAACTCCGAGATTAAAAAATCCACCAACGCACCAATCTCAATCCATTTAGCTGACGCAACTTTGCTCACACATCCGGAGATGAAAGATATGGCAGGCTATTTGGGTCTTTCAGCATCACCGGAACCGGATGAGCTTTTAACCGACTCTGACTTGGTGGAACTTTGTCCATGCCTAAGTTTTACATTACTAGCAACACCAGGACACACTGAAGGCGGGTCATGTTTTCAATTTGGAGACTCTGTCATTACAGGTGACACCTTGTTTAAAATGTCTGTTGGAAGAACAGACCTAATGGGTGGTGACACTGAAAAGTTGATAAGCTCATTAGAAAGCAAGTTACTTGTTCTTCCAGAAAACACGGTTGTTTACCCAGGACATGGAGAGCCAACCACAATCGGCTATGAGAAAGCTAATAATCCATTTCTCATGCAGCCTTGGCGATTACGAGCGCAAACATGACACTTACACTCATTCACAACTGACTTTATTGGTGAGTGATCGTGTTACGAAAAGCAATGAACTTTTAGTTCAGTTGGATGTCAGATGTGGATTAACAGGCGATAACACCCTTTCGTGAGTAATTTGCTAGCCGTGAAAAATAATGATCTTACTTTTGTTAGTTAGCGCAACAATGGCGTGTGCCAGTAACGAAAAAAATGTTTGGAATCAAGTTAATAGTCATGCGATTAGCTTTTGCATGGCGTAGTATCAAAGAGTAAGAAATGGTATTAGACAATGCTTATACATAAAATACATTTAGTAATTCCAATCGCTAGATGATAACTTGGGAAAATCCCCACACAAAATAAGGTTTTGCAAACGAAAACTCCAACTGATAAGTATGCAGCAGACCCGAGCACTGTGCTTGCCATGCTTGAGAAAGTGGCAAACAATGTTGACGTGGATATAAGATATGAAGTTCTCGCAGATGAAGATGTAAATATCACTTCTGGACTTTGTTATCTACACGGAAGACGTTACCTGATAATTGATCAAAAGCTATGTGTTGCAGATAAAATCAAGGTGCTTGTTAATCACCTAAAAAGGTTTGATTTGGACAATATTTACCTGCTCCCAGTTTCAAGAGACTTGCTAGATGGTGAGGAATAATAATCAAAGCCTCAGAAGATTCACTGAGGAAATTATGCGTGGCCACCGTTCCCCTTCCATTTTTTATCCTTTACTTAAAGCAATGGAACAAACTTACAAGTTCGTTGTTTGGACAAGAAACTGGCTTTATGATATTGGTTTTTTAAAAACAGCTAAACCGGACTGCTTGGTTATCAGTATTGGCAATCTCACAGTTGGTGGATCCGGTAAAACCCCATTTGTTGAGTTTTTAGCAAGAAAACTAACTAATAGCAAGATTGGCATATTATCACGTGGGTATAAAGCACAAACCAGAGAGAAAATACAAATAGTCTCGGACGGTATCTCGCTTCTGTCATCTCCTCCAGATGCTGGCGACGAACCCTATATGCTTGGGAAAAAGTTGAGGAATGTTCCAGTAGTATGCACAAGTGAAAAGTTATTAGGCGCAAAATTTATGTTGGATAAGTTTGATGTTAACATTATTTTATTAGATGATGGATTTCAAACACGTTACATTGCTAGAGATCTGGACATTGTCCTTATAAACGCACAAAACCCGTTTGGGTCAGGTTCTCTCATCCCTTTGGGAATTCTTCGAGAGCCAACTAACTCGCTGTCCAGAGCAGATCTAGTCTTAATCACCAATTCAGATCAGGTTGACCAAACTAGCATTGCATCACTAAAGTTGCACATAAGTAAATGTTGTTCTGCGCCAACACTTGTAGCAAAAGGAGTAGTAACTGGTTTTTATACCATGAGCGGTAGTCCAGTTAACTTGGATGATAAACCAACATTTGCCTTTTGTGGAATCGCTAACCCTGATTACTTCAAAAGAACTTTAGAAATTAAGAACGTTAAAATATCTGGCCATCATTTTTTTAGGGATCATCATGCATTTACAACAAAAGACATTGCTCAAATCAATGACAGCGCTTCGCGGGTAGGGGCTAAATGTTTCGTAACTACCGAAAAAGATGCAGCCAGACTAGCTGAGTGGAAAGATATGTTTAAATTTGAAGTTGTAGTGGCAAAATGGAAAGTTGAAATTGTCGAAGGTAATGATATCTTTGTATCGCTTATCGACGATGTGGTTTCCTCTTTATGTAACGAAATATGAAAAATAGTAATAAAGGTTTTTCAATACCAGCATTTGCTCGTTTATTATTTTCTGTTCTAATACTTATCTTTTTGTTCTTACAAATTGATCTCACTAATACTTGGACAAAAATCACATCAGCTAATTTATGGTGGCTTTTAGCTGGCGCACTACTCATGCTCTCTGAGCCGTTGATGCTATCATACTGGTGGAGTTCCATGCTTTCACAAAAAGGATATAAAACCAGCACTATTTCAGTTTTACGTATATCGTTGGTTTCTGATTTTTTGGGCCTGGTAATGCCAACTTCACTTGGGTCCGATTTTGTCAAAGTCGCTGGACTTTCAAAATACATCTCAAGTATTTCAGAGGCACTTTCATCACTGCTAGTCTTTCGATTATTAAATTATTGTGTTATGTTCTTATTGGCTTTGTTCACCCTCTTAATTTTCCCTGATTACTTCCCCGATAGTTCTGCTATTGCCGCACTTCGAAACTTCCTGATAGTAGGATTTTTGTTACTACTTGCCGTAATAACTTTTGCAAAAAATGGTATTGACCTAATCAAATGGGTCTTCACACAAATAAATGCCCAAGAGGTTTACCGAAAGGTTCACCGCTTTTATGAAGGCTTCAGCTATTTTAAAACTAATCGCAGAGAACTAGCCAAAGCTTTTGTAGCTGGTACGGTTATTCAGTTTGAACGGATAATATTTATATATATTATTGGTTGTGCACTTCAAATAGATGTTGGATTAGCACCTTACTTTGTATTTGTACCAATAGTCACTGCTATCACTTTGCTTCCAGTATCGATTTCAGGGATTGGGGTTAGGGAAGGAGGTTATGTATTATTATTTGGGTATTTAGGTGTACCTGCCGCTGAGGCATTTTCCTTATCCATCATTGGATTCGCAGTGAGTTTGATCACTATAATCCCAGGCGGTTTGATTTACTGGGCCTCAGGTTTTCCAGCCCCTGAAAAACTTGAAAGTATGAAAACAAGATCCGAAATATAACAGAAAACTATAGAAGCTAATGACCTTGAATAGTATTCTTTTGGTGGTATCATTCTTGGATAAATTACAGTGACAAATTGTTGTATTGTATTACAAAAACCTTATTGGAAGTGGTAGCAGGCATAGTTGACATGAAATTCAACAAAGTAAATTATTGTGGCGCCTCAAACTTCAAGGGCGAATTGTCAACTGAGCTGACAAATTTCAGATCTGGCCGATATCCAATGTTCATAACAAATAACAGCGTAACTCGCTTGCTTGACAGTATTCCCGTTTTCTCTTTTCACTCAATCAGCACTGATGTTCTGAAATCTAAATTAGAATACCTGAAAGAAAATGATTATCGAACTATAACCACCGACGAATACACTCAGAGAGACGGCAAAACTTACAATGAGCGGATAGTTATGCTGACTTTTGATGATGGCCCTAGTGAGCTTTGGACTATTGGATACCCTCTGCTCAAGAAATATAAGATGAAAGCTGTAGCGTTTATCATGCCAGGTGAAACAAAAAATGCAACAAAACCACGCTATACCGAGGAAAACGAGATGGGTGAAATTGAAAATGGTGATGAGCTATGTGCTTGGCCAGAACTTTTGGCCATGGCCGACTACATAGATGTGCAGTCTCATTCACTCTTTCATTGGGTTATTTTTACATCAAAAAAACTAGTGAATTTTGTCACACCCAAAGTTTTGGCACAATGGCCAAAAACTGATCTGCCCATACCAGTGAGGGACGGCACTGATGACCTTTCTCGAAACTTTAGTATAGGTGCCCCCATGTATGAAATGAGTTCTAGGCTCTCTGATCAGAATAGATATTTTGAACCACAAGTTGTTCGTAACGAATGCGAGCTTTATGCAAAGGAACATGGAGGAAATTTGTTCTTCAACGATCAGCAATGGTTTAATAGATTATTAAAGGTACATAATAGATTTGAGGAATCAGAGCCATGGGTCATTGAGAGTGACGAGGAACGCATTGAAAGCATTCATCGTTGTTTTTTCGAATCTAAATTACTCCTTGAAGAAAAACTTCAAAAATCAGTGTCGCATTTTTGTCTGCCCTTTGGTATTGGAAGTAGAACCGCAATGGAAAAAGCAAGAGAAACTGGCTACAGCACAGTTCACTGGGGAGTTGCACCTCCAGAATTTACAAAAGAATATAGCGAAACGGCAAGTGTTGGCAGAATAAAAAGTGACTATATTTTTAGGCTACCTGGAAAAGGGCGAAAATCACTAGCGAGCATTTTAGCAAAAAAGACGAAGCGCAGAATAGACTTTCATCTCTTTGGAAAAGGCTCCACTCGATAACAAATTATGCAAGAAATTAGTAGTCGATCACGGTAAACCCGGTAAACCATATATCCATCTTTGTTTCAATTGAAACCAGTGTAACTGCTCCAAGAGCTATGGTATTAAACTGAGAACCATGTTTTCCCAACCAGCCTTTAAGCTCATGTACATCGGAGCTATCCACTAATGCAGCAAAACCAGTACCTGTTCTAAGTTTTGATGAAGTTATAGACCCTTCTCGAAACCCTCGAAGCGATGGTAATGCTAGTTTGAAACTGCGCTTAGGGTCATTGTAAAGTTTTGCTGTATGCCATCTGTTGGCTGCAAGCAGCGATACATCCATGCGGTCCACTACTTTCTTAACCATTGAGCAAGATGGGTGATCTTCGTTCCTTATGTCCGCGCCTTCGCCAAATGGAGGAGCGCCATTATAAGCATAAATAAAGAGTTCATGAATATCATATTCATATTTGGACGGATGTTGAATTTCGAACTTTATGTATTTAGCCATACGCGGTTTAAAATTCCATTCTTGATACTCACGTTCCCAAACCGGCAGGGTTCTAAAAAAAACCTTTGGACCGTATGGAACCATTAAGGAGGCAGGAGCTTTCGGACTGACGGTACTCCAGTTTTTGCCATCAGTAGACACTAGTATAGAAATGGACTGGGGTTGTCGTCGACCATATATTGCACGAATCATTGTTACTGGTTGTGGAGAGTTTAATTGAACAATGAATGATTTATTAGAGTGGTGTGTGGTAGTAAACTTTCGATCATTGATTCCCGGTTTCGCATCATGCACTACCCACTTTTCTGGCCCAATGGAAGTAGATGGCCAGCGAATCACCTTAATGTTTCTAACAGCTACCCTGCCCCCAATTTTCGTTGTTTCGTATCCTCCGTTGCAACAAGACTGAAATCCAGCTACAACTTCGGGTAATGATACCGGCACCCAAACCGCCGTATGTGGATCAGCTTCAATTGAATTATTTACACTATAAACTCTCGTCCCATCCCAAGGCATAAGGTTCAACAAAATCCCCTGACGCCTTGCTTCGTAAAGCAATTTATACGAGTTTTCATATTCACTCCCCCACACCAGTGACTTTACAGAGGCAAGTTTGGCCTGCTCAATTGTTTTAATCAGATAATCTTTTTGAGCCGTATTCCCTTCCTTAATTTTATTGAAAATTAGTGAATTTCCTGCCATCGAGGAAAAAAGGCAGATGAAAGCTAGCGAAAGTCCAACAATCTTAGATTTTTTTATCAACAAAGAGATCAACCACCCGGCAGACACAAACAGTGGAACTGTCAACGGCAACAGATATCTGGTTTGTAGCTTAGTCGCTTCGCTGTTTATAACAAATAACACAACAAACAAAATGCTAAAAATTGCCAACGGGAGAAACTCTCCTGTTCTACCACGGAATAGCATAATAATTGCTACCACTATCAAGATTGAAAGTGAGCAGACTGTGAACAAAAAATAAAACCAACCGCCATAAGTAAGTACTAAACCTGGTGCCATATCTGGATACGGAACAAATAACCACTTTGCTGTTAAAAATAGAGCTTGCACCTTTTCAGATAAGTTCTCGACACTCTGTTGGCCTAAAGACACAAAACCATTTTTATAAAGGACAATTAAGAATGGTGAGCCCCCTATTATAAGACCACAAATGGCCGCTAGGTTTGATGATGTTATAAACCTACGGCGGGAATATATCATCGTTAATAAACCTGATGTAGCGAGAAAAGGGGCGGCTAACATACTAGCCCATAGTGATAGACCACCAAAAAACCATACAATAAACGAAGTATTTAGTGATATTTCCTTCCCTTTAATTTTTTCAGTTGAGTACCACAACAGTAGTGCCCCTGCAAGCACCACTTCCGGGTAGCAACCCCTAGGTGTGATGTTATAAAAGTTAATTGCAAAAGGTGATATGGCCCAAAGCCCAGCCGCAATAATTCCACCTGCTTTATCCGAAATTGACTTACCAAGCAAATAGAAAGGGATAACCGCGATAGTGGATATAAATATAGGAATAAATGAGATAGTCCACCAGTCAGGCTCAAAAAAGAAATAAATGGGCGCTAACAGCCATGCTTCTAGGGCGCCCATGTAAAACTGGCCATAGTAAAGAAGCGGATATTCAACACCATTGAATATATCTTCGGCCATCATCCCAATTACAATTGCATCAGCTTTATGCAACAAACCAATGGATGAGATAATTCTATAAATAATGGCCAATAATATGATGAGGCCCAGAAAGAACAGATGGATATATTTTTTGTTCAATGGAAAAGTAGTTAGTAGGTATTAGGTGCGTCTTTGATAAAACACCGATACTTTATGAAGTGCTGAGTTAACGGTACAGCCATATCGAAAGTCATCTTTTTATGACTACTACTCACACAGAGCGCTATCGTCAGCCCAGCCTGTTGCTTGGATTGAGTCAATATCTGCACCAGCTGTTTCATGACATTCCCAGTTAGCATCCCAACCGTCCACAACCTTAAAAAACCTGGCATATTTTAGCCCTGCGTATCCAAGGTCCCATCCACACCAGTCTTCACAGAACCTACGACCCAAATAGTACCAAGGACCTGCAGGTGATTCCCCCGCGTACATTTCTACCCACTCGATAGAGATGTATTCCCATGCCAGCAGGTCATTGCCCGGCCAATCATATACTGTCTTCCCCATTTCGACAACTATCGAGCCACCATAACCAAGGGAAAGGTATCCATGGCCTGTGCTGTCGTCTGAATGACCTCCTGCATTTGGCGCCCCCAAAGCATCGTCTGTATTTGTATGTGTTACCAAAGCCTTACACTCATCTCTTACGTCCCATCTAATAACACGTTCAGCATATGTGGAACCGCCTATTTCACACATATTCTGAAAACTGAAACTATATATCGCTGAAATATATGCTACTCCTTTTACAAAGGCTTTGACCCGCCAATAATAAGTTGAACCAATGTCCATGAGGGGCACCTCCCCATCAGCCAATGCAAAAATATCATTATTGATAGGTTCTCTGCTTTCCAAGGTTTCTTCTATCCCATTACTGCTTTGTGAGCTGTTTACTACAGTTGGATACCATAAAACGTAAGGCTCGTTGCTCTGGCTAATTATTCCACTCTGATATCCAATTAATTCGACACCATCTGAATCGCTATAAAGCTCGAATCTATATTCCCCACTACCGTCTGTATCGCTGGAAGAAATGCTTATTGCAAAAAAGGGATTTTCTACTCTATTCTCGTCCATGTAACCCCCATCCTCCGGCCAAACAGCTGCTAGTGCGTTTGTGTCAGGATCCGGTATTGGCGGTACTTCGTTTGCTGCACATGACATAATAATAGAAAGCGTCAGCAACAATATAAATAAACTTCCTAGCCATCTATTCATGCTACGTATACCAATTAAAATAATCTAGAGAAAGGGTGTAAATGATAACCAAAAAGTAAGACTTGCACAATATCGTCTAACATCCTTACAAATAATTATATTTAATTCATGTCACTTACTGCCAAATCTATACTTTCTTTCTGCCCCCTAGCTTCTGACAATAAGCGAAGAGTTGAGGCTAGATAATCGCCTTTGATCTTTATATTTTTCAAAGTAACGTCGCCACCAGTAACAGTTGTAAAGCGAAACTCAACCATGCCTATCATTGGTTTATTAACCGTAAATGGTATTGCCAGTTTATGGAAGTTGCTATTCCGCATATCTGAAGCTTGGACGGTTTTTTCACCCATTACAATGCGTCCAGACTGCGAGGTAACATCTACATGCATCGAAATAAATTTAGGTTTAGCAATAATTTCAGCCTCCAAAACATAATCACCCATAAGCAGAGAAACATAAGGCCCAAAAAGTTTTCCTCCAACCGATAAATTCCAGATTAAACTCATTTCATCATTGGCAGGTATTTGAAGAAAGTACGGGGAACTATCACTTAATGTTCCTGTACGCTTGGCATTAGCAGACCATCTTTTCTCGTGCATGACATTACGGTAGAGCTGACTATCAAATATCCTTCCCTTGTAACCAGAAACTTTTTCCCACAAATCTGCGTCAGGTTTATCCAAATCGAGGGAAATCACTTCAGGGT
The DNA here is from genome assembly GCA_002500605.1 of Nitrospinaceae bacterium UBA7883. Taxonomy (GTDB): domain Bacteria; phylum Nitrospinota_A; class UBA7883; order UBA7883; family UBA7883; genus UBA7883. The sequence goes on from DLRR01000012.1 coordinate 103,912, forward strand.
TAATCGCGTTGATTGTTTCGATTATTTTTTCCCTAATGCCTTTTTCTTCCACAAGCGGCAAAGCCCTCAACAAACCGTATAGATCACTCGAATCCCTATAAAGTTTTAACGCCGTTTTATTTTTCTTTTTATATCTATAAAGATCGGCAATGTGACTTTTTTCAATGGCCAAAACCCAGTTTGCCGGCTTTTCTGACTCCATAAAAACGGGAACAAAGTTCCCACGATAAAAGATTGATGGAGTTGGATCATTTACTACCACAAGGGGTGCCTCGTCTTTAGGACCAAGGGAAAAGCTATAATTGTCATGCCCAACTTTAAGCGTAACTAAATTTTGTTCATTTGAGATATTAGAAACCCAGATCACGATTTGTTCAAGCCCACCTTTAGAGTATATCATCCGCGAGACCCGTTTTGGGACACCTTCCCATGCAGTTGTGACTGCTCGCCGTGTCACTACCATATCACCGAACCCCGCATACACTATTCCAGATTTTTCACGTGAAAGAAAATTCACAGGTGGATACAGTAGATTCTTTGCTTTATTAAGGAACATGTAAATGTGTCCGTCTCGATGAAGAGAAATAGCTTGCTCCGCTGACCCGTAGTGAAAATCTGCCAATAAGCTATTTGGAGATCCATCATAACTACTTGTGGGGATAGCTTGCATTACGCCAATATCATCAATAACTGTTTCTGCAGAACTGAGATTGTTACGAATCCAGTTAACGGACTCCACATTTCGATCCGGTAATGACCAGACAGACGAATCCTGAATACCTTGGTATGCCAAATATGAAGTTAAGGCAATTGTTAGAACAATGGAAATTGGCCGACTAAACTTCTTAATGATACATGACAACCCAACGGCACTAACAACAACAGCCAATGGCCAGATATTAAAATAATGATGTGTTGCACTAACAGGCATTGACCACTTACCAAATGCAAAAATTAATAATAGTGCGGATATGGGAACCAGAATACGGAGTCCTTTATAATACAAAGCCATTATCATCGACAAGATCACAAGCCAGAATGGCAAGGGTTGAAATAGCCCAAAAAATACCCATTTATGATACGAGAATTTTTCAATGAGTGCATTTATACGTGTAGAGATAAGTCCATCTTCAGCCCACATGTTAGCAGATAGAGTCATTGACTTCTGGATAGCAACAAGTGCACGTTCTGGGTCAGTGAGAAAATTAGCACTAGTCAGAAAAAAAACAAGACCGCCAACACAAGCAGCAAGAACTACCTTTCCAATGTTTTTTTTGATGGCATTTGGAGTTCTATGGTTTATCAAATACACAAGCCCAAGGTAGAGATAAATTAGCACACCATTATACTTACTGGCAGCAGCAAGACCTGCAAACAAACCAAATAGTAAATAATTTCTTTTAGTTTCAACCTCAAGGTTTAGAGTGGCACAGTATATTGCTATAGATGCAAACATTGACATTGGGATATCAGCGCATAAGTATTTGCTCATCTGAAGGTGTGAAAATGACACCGCCGCCAGCAACGATGCAAACAAACCTGCTAGCTCACCTCCCCAAATTGACCCTGTCCTATATATGACCAAAATTATAATTATTGAGTACAGTACGTTCAGCCATCGCGAAGTCATAACTATACGCTGGCTCTCATCATAACTATATTTTTTAAGTGCACCAAAGCCAGTAAACTTTTTTACCCCTTCATAAATGTTAGATCCAAGTCTGGTCAAGTGCATCGAAAAAAATGGATAGCCAGCAACGTATCTGTCTGCCCCCTTGCCAAACAGATAGTTATCCATGTCAAAAGTGTAATGGCCTTTTTTATACTCTTTGACTGCCATAATTTGCTTTGGTGCATCTGGGTGAAACATGTGCTGATCGACACCGTGCCCTAACCCCCATATTCGAAGCACTGTTCCAAATATAACAACCAGCAATACAGCGATAGGAACTTTAAACAAAAATTTGCTGCTTTTTTCAAATTGAATTGTTGGAAAATGCTTGTAGGTTTCAACCGCTATAATAGCCATTAACACTAAAATTATAATAAAGACCAGCTTTGATACATTGCCGGTGTTAAAACTTATCGGCAGGGTGATGTCAACTACTCCGACAAGTGAGAAAATTAGCAAACCTACTGAAGTCATCAAAAACAAGAGCAATATTGTGAGTATAGTAAAGTAGAGCTTTACGTAGCCTTTTGGCGATAACCTTTTAAGCGGCATACGATGGAGAGTTGCCAAAATCAATACCGCTGAGATCGTTAGCACCATAGGATAAAACGGTGTTGCGAAATAGATATGGTATGACATGTCAACATGAGTTTGCCCAGCGATCAATACAAAACAGGCAAGGATCAGATAAAAGATGGCAACAGAGCCAAGTACCCAGGTTAATCTTGAAATGGCCATTTGGTATTATTGGTTCGTTTGGATAGTGCTAAAAAGTTGAGTTTAATATCATTTTTACTTAAAAAAGTCATTAGTAAAGTCAATCTTATAATTAGAGTTCGTTCCACCGAATAATACTAAAATATGTTAGTATCACGAGATACTTAAGAACCCTTGGCTAGAACTGGCTCAAATATTAAATCATGTCTTCTTCTTATCCCAAAGTATTAGTTTGTGGTGGGGCTGGGTACATAGGATCCCACGTAGTAAAGTCTCTTGGGGAAAGAGGCGCTGATGTTTTGGTCTACGACAATCTATCGACTGGACATCGAGATATGATAACCCATGGGGAACTTGTGGTAGGTGAGCTGGCAGACACTGATTTGCTAAGAAAAACTGTCATAAATTTCCGCCCCGATATTGTAATTCACTTTGCAGCAAGCATACAAGTCGGAGAATCGATGCAAAAGCCATTCAACTACTACTATAACAACGTCATCAACACTTTAGGGTTATTAAAGGTAATTTCCGAAGAGGGACCTGGTGCCTTGATATTTTCTTCAACCGCTGCAGTATACGGCAATCCAGATAAAATCCCAGCACACGAGGATACAACGCTAGCTCCCATTAATCCTTATGGAACATCAAAGCTTATCTCGGAAACCATCATGGCTGAATTAGCAGCGCTGAACAAACTGGATTATATTGCCCTTCGTTACTTTAATGTTGCCGGGGCAGACCCAGAAAACAGAATAGGACAAAAATATAAGGCTGCAACTCACTTGATTACAAGGGCACTTAAAACCGCAAAAGGAGAGTTTAGCACTCTAAAAATATTTGGAACTGACTACGAGACACCAGATGGTACGTGCATACGTGATTACATTCATGTAACAGACCTAGCTGAGGCTCATGTACTTGCCATGAACAACCTATTAAAATCAAAAAAGAATGCTATTTACAATGTTGGATATGGTAGAGGTAGTTCGGTCTGGGAAGTCATTAACATCGCAAGGGAAGTGACTGGTGTTGACTTTTCAGTGGAAAAAGCTCCGCGCCGAGAAGGCGATCCACCTAAACTAATTGCTGGTGCGGAAAAAATACGTAAAGAACTAGACTGGATTCCAAAACATGATAGCCTTAAGTTCATATTGGAAACAGCATGGAGGTGGGAAAAATCCCTGGATGTTTCATGACCTGACAACAGTCATCTACCTACATCAGTTAATTACTTTCAATATCTGAACAAGTTTTTAAAGTTTAAACCTACTATCAATGTTATATTTTATTTGAGATAAAGAGTCGTGCCACAACAAACTGCACTAATTATCGGTGCCGGCCCAGCTGGCCTCACTGCTGCCAATGAATTATTAAATAATACAAATATAAAGCCCATAGTTTTCGAGGCAACGTCAGCGGTTGGAGGTATATCAAGAACAGTCAACTTTAAGGGCAATAGAATTGACATTGGTGGGCACCGGTTCTTTTCAAAATCAGAAAGGATAATGGACTACTGGCAGTCTTTGTTAGCTGTCCAAGGCTCACCATCAAGTGATGATAAAAAACTAGGCAGAGAAATTCCCATATCTTCCAGCAAAAATGCACCTGATCCAGAAATAGAAGATAAAGTTTTACTTATAAGGAAGCGACTTTCACGTATTCTCTACTTGCGAAAGTTCTTCAACTACCCCATATCGCTTAATACTACAACACTAAGAAACCTCGGATTAACAAAAGTTGTAAAAATTGGTTTTAGTTACATTTGGGCATCAATTCTTCCTATAAAAGAAGAAAAGAGTTTAGAAGATTTTTTCATTAATAGATTTGGGCGCGAGCTATATAGCACTTTTTTTAAAAATTACACACAAAAGGTTTGGGGTGTACCTTGTGACCAGATAAAGCCAGAATGGGGTGCCCAGAGAATCAAGGGTCTGTCTATTGCCAGTGCCATTGTTCACGCAATAAAAAGTGCATTTACTCATGATTCGTCTATCGCCCAAAAAAATGTTGAGACAAGTCTTATTGATCAGTTCCTTTATCCTAAGCATGGTCCTGGACAACTATGGGAGGAATTAGCCGAACGAATCATATCAAGAGGTGGGGAAATAAACATGGACAGAAAGGTTGTCGGTATAACTATGGAAAACAGTCTGGCCAAAGGCATTGAAGTACAAAACGGCCAGCAAAGAGAATATTTTGAAGGTGATTATGTGATATCTACAATGCCCGTACGCGACCTTATTAAAGCCATGAGTGATACCGTACCAGAAAACATATGCAAGATAGCGGATGGTCTAATGTATCGTGACTTTATTACTGTCGGTTTACTATTGAAAGAACTCAAAATTAAAAATAACACAAAAATTAAAACTCTTAACGGAATTGTGCCTGATAGCTGGATTTATATACAGGAAGACGATGTCAAAGTTGGCCGACTACAAATATTTAATAACTGGAGTCCATACCTAGTAAAAGACAAAACAAATGTGTGGTTGGGTTTGGAATACTTCTGTAATGAGGGCGATGAGCTGTGGAGTATGGATGATGATAATTACATTAAGTTTGCTGTAGAGGAGCTAGTGAAAATTGACGTAATTGAAAGGAATGCTGTGATAGACGGCACAGTAATAAGAGTACCAAAAACTTATCCGGCTTACTTTGGAACATTTGATCAATTTGACACAATAAGGAAATTCGTAAATACAATTCACAACCTGTTTCTGATAGGTCGAAATGGAATGCACCGATACAATAACATGGACCACTCAATGTTAGCAGCAATACAAACTGTTGAAAATATCCGTGATGGAATAACCAGCAAAGAAAATATTTGGTCGGTAAATGCAGAAAATGATTACCATGAAGAGAAAAATGTTTAAAACAGCTTTGGTAAGTTCATTAATTAACGTACAAACCTACAGTTATTATAAAACGCCCATATGCACAACGAGTTTTTAACAACTAACTATATTCGTCCATTAAACTGGTTTTTCGGAGCAGTACTGTTTATTTATTCAACGGTGATTTTATGCTTCCTAACTTTTGGTGGATTTGATTTTCATATTATCGGCATTAGGATAAAGATTACATCCCTTGAAAAACCGGCTGTGATATTTACCAGTCTGGCTTTTCTCTACATCATAACAATCCCTCACTGGCGCTTCTTCAAAGGAATTTATGGTTCTGCGCGAAAACTAACTGCTCCGGTAGTAATTATTTTAGCCTTAGGTCTGGCTATTCGCTTGGTCTACTTAAGCTACACAGACTTTAATACACGCACTCATGACGTAATAGGGCATATCAACTACATCGAACATATTGTAATAAACAACAATTTGCCTTATAGGGGAGAATGTTGGCAGTGTTTTCACCCTCCCCTATATTACAGTATGGCAGCTGGTGTATACCACATCATGAGTTTTATAGGTGTAGAGCGAGACAACATGTGGGTAAAACTTCAACTCTTATCTATCATCCTATTCATGATATTTCTTTATTACTCAGCACTTCTAATGAAGCATTACATTAGACCACGCTATTTTTATATGATGGGCGCTGCCTTGCTTGTTTTCTGGCCAGCAGGCGTTATGCATTCAGTGAGAATTGGCAATGATGCAATGTTATACCCTGTTTATGCTGCGGGTCTATACTATCTCGTAGAGTGGCACAAAGAGGGGCGAACACGAGATCTTTACATTTCTACTATACTAGGATCTGCCACGCTAGCCATCAAAACTAATGGCTTAGTATTACTTGGTGTGATCGGAATTGTTATTTTGTTTCGCTTGATTGTAGGTTCTAACAGAAAAGACACCTTTAAAAAAATAGCAGTGATGGCCGTTATTGTATCTATTGGTGCATCGATAGGGTTGTATCGAACTGTTTCTGAAAAGTACGCTGGCAAAAAGGAAAATTGGCTGGTTGGAAACGTACACCAACTTCCACCGGAAATATATGTTGGAAATGATATAGGAAATTTTCTTTATTTTGACATAGCTACTTTTGTTAATAAGCCTTTCACCGATCCTTGGGATGATGACTACGGAAGACAGTTTTTTTTCAACTTTTTATTGAAGACCGGACTTTTTACCGAAAACCAGATAAACCTTAAACTCAACAGGGCAACTGCTTTAACCATGAGCTCTCTACTGCTAATTTTTCTTGCGTTTTCACTGTATTATATTTTGACAATGAACAAGGATAAATTTGCTGAGCTTGGAATAATCTTCCTAAACGCACTACTGCTTTTGGCTGCGGCAATAGTCTTTCGCATAAAAATACCAGCCGCATGCTCTAATGACTTTCGATATATACTGCCAATATTGATATCTCTAGTCGTGGTTTTGATAAAGAGCGTAGAAAACTTACATCAAAAAAATTACACAAAGATCGGATATGCAGGTCAAGCAGGCATATGGATTTTTATTGTATCGTCAATTACCTTCCTGATTAACCCAAGCATATCCAACCAATAACTATGTACATCGTCTGAAATAGTAGTTACTTCCCATAATTGGAAATTGAATTAATTGTTATACTATCTACATGCAAAGTTGATTTATCGCTGAACAGAACCCGGACTTCGACAAACCCTCTCTTCGCAAGTTTAAAAGCCAGGGAAACATTTGAATACTCTTCTGCCGCTTTCAACTGTGCCATGGTAATTCTGTTTTGAGCAATAGGCTCCGATTCAGAAAGCGAAATCACCTCGATAGACCCTATTATATCTGTCATCTCCACTTTGGAAGTTTTCATCCTTATAGTTGCCATATAGTTTCCGGCTTCAAACCGCCTGCGTGGTCCTTGAATCATCATTGATGACGGGAACCCTCCTTGTTCTGGCATTATTCGTGAGGCTGGATCATGCTTTGGATGGTATAAAACGGCCTTGCCTCCTGAAGCACCATGGTCATTGGTTATCTTGCCAGTGTAGTAAAGGTCTTCCGCCTCATATGCAATTCGTGGATCAGACTGATCTGCTCTAAGAACGTACATATAATCTACAGCTATCTCCGCCCCACCCAAAGAGTATGTTCTAAACTCTACTTGCCAAGCTCTTTCTGGGGTCAGGTTAAACTCCAAGTTGAAATCCATATATTTACCACGGGTGTTAAAGTCATCATTAAAAATTATTCTTTCAGCCAAAATCATCTTCCCAAAATCAGCGGAAACATCTATTTTTGCTACGGGTCCGGAAATCCCAGTAGGGCCAACGAACTTAAGTCGGTAGAAAACCTTGTATTTACCTGATGGAAATGTCCTGTATGGACCAGCATTAAGAATGTGCTCAGATTTATTCTGAAATGGACCTCCTTTAAGAGAAATTCCGTTTAGTGCATCAGGATCTTCTATTGCTGAACCATTCATCCGGTTAAGATGCTCAGTTTCAAATAGGTTACCAATTGGAGAGGTGACACCAGCGGCTACTTTCGCGCTCGGTTTTTCGAGTAGTCTAAAAAGCCACATTGGTTCCTCTTTGTATACAAGTTCCAACCAAGGAGAGTTCAGCAATGATGCGAGGGCAAAAGATGAAGGATATGCAGACACCTTGGGCGGGTAGGCTTCCTCATGGAATACAATCAACTCAACATTAAGTTCGCGCAACTTATCAACATGTGAGCGCACCAGATCACCCGAGTTTAGAGGAAACAACGGCCAGAAAACTTTATCAATGTACTCTTTTGGAACTAGTGGAGTGTAACCATTAATGGTAGGAGTCCTGCTTATTAAAGAGTAATAGCTATATAGTGAAGACCAGCTGCTTTCACCTGGCCAAATGGGCAAGTTTAATAGATATCCGCCTTGTGCTTCGTTGGCAGCTTTTTCGTAAACACTATTGTTAACCTCTAAACGACATATCCCAATATATCGTTTTGGGTGGTAGTCAGAAATAGCAACAATGGCAATCACAATTACCAAGGCAGCAACCCACTTTCTTTTAGACCATGCAGCTGTATAAGCACATAGCATAGACAAACATGATATTGATATTATCATTATCTTGGAAGGGACTCTGGTATAGTTGAAATAAGGGAAGTAGTTAAAAAATGCAGAGTACAATGGAATACTTTCATCTAGAGTTGTGCCAAATGCCAAAGTGTAAGTGGTAATAAAAACTAATAAGAACAACATAATGTCCCGGCGTTTTGCTACAACAATGTCTTTGTTAATTACCATTAACAAAGACATTGGAACCGCTAAAAGTGCAAATCCAAAGTAAGTACTCCACCCATGTTCAAGACTCCAGAAATGTTCTAACTGGGGAGAGTACAATGCCACTTCACTCATCGTTCTACCACCAGAAATGGCAGCTGCGCCTACAAGTTGACTTTTAAACCAGAACATATATCCGACAACACCTAGTAGCCCAAGGGCAAAAGGAGCTCCTGTTTTAGCTAAAGCAGTAATTTCCTGTCGGGTGCTTGCTGCCGAAGTATAACAACCATGTAATAAAGGTACTAAGCGCCATGGGATGTATATCATTAGGAACATTAACAGAAAGTATGAAAAATAATTGTATTGGATGGAAAGAACAAAAGCGGCAACCCCTGCAAGGGCACTTTGAAAGGCACTTTTCTCTAAAACTGCCCGATCAAAGAAATATAAAACTAGTGGGAATAGAAACACTGCATGACCAGCTGGATGTCCCCCGAATAATTCCACAAGCCTTATTGGGGCAAAGCTAAATATAGCACCGGCGATGATAGCAGCTATGGTTGATCCCGTCCGGAGCTTTGCCCATAAATACATTGCTAAGCCGCCCAAGCCTAATGAGGCTAGGATCATAATGTTATATCCGAGCGGTTCTGAAAAATATGAAAATGGAATGTAAACCAGTGATAATGGAAGAAAATAGTCAGAACTTTTATTTACAAAAGTATCAGTGGCAAATTCAAAAGGATTGGAAAACCATTCTATTTGACCAGTTAAGGCTGGCTTCAACATGCTTATGTGATAATAAGCTTGCAAGTGATCCCCTTGGAACATTTTTGGACTCCAGTTGGCAGGATCTGGAAAATATGAGAATGGTATGCCTTCAAAAAGATAGATGGCTAGAGGCCAACTATAAATAAGTCCTACGGTTATAAACCCTAGGAAAACACCAAATGCCAAAAGTATTTCGTTATTGCTTTTCACTGCTTTGATAATTTCAGCCTAATAGTTTCAGTCTTTACTGGGCTTACTTTATATTCACCCGTAAACTCCATACCGATAATATAGGAGCCTGTCCATTTAAATCTATCAAATATTTTGTTGAGTTTACGCGTCTCTTTCCACTCCCCATCTTCCTTATACAAAACACCAACAACTCCATTAACATTATTAGTGCTTTTTGTTTCAAGAATACGGAACCGATCAAATAATAGCCTTTTCCCTAGGTCACATTCGATAGTTGAATTGCCGATTTCCCTACATTCCGAACCAAAAATTGTCACTACATTGTCTGTATTATCTTTAATGTTAAAATAAAGGACGTATGCATCCAAATCTTCTTTCTTGAAAGCCAGGCCCTGATCCTTTAGAAACCTAACCATATTAGCATCATTGTCTTTATGAACAGCAATTGAGCTCACCAAGGTTTTATCAAACTCAGTTACAGATCGTTCATCGGGGTTCAGGGTGTTTTTTCTAGTGTTGGCCCAAATCTGGTTATTGCTTCTAAGAATAACATTTGAGCTGAAGTAATAATCTGACAACACTCTTTTTATTCCATGTTCTCTTAATATCTCCATTACTCTATCCCAGTCAACCTTAGGATATTGTATGTTACCTCGGGAAGTATAAATTTCTATCTCTCGAACATGCCAATGCCAGCGAGTTTTAGCTTTCTGGAGTATCTTTATATATCTTGCCTTCCTTGGTGCAAAAATGTATTGATGGAATCCATCCCACCCTTGAAATACAGGATGGGGACCACTCCAATAAAAAGAACCTAGGCTTGAACTGTCTACCACTTTTTCCCACCGTTTTCCGGTTGTCGATGTTTCAATAACTGTTTGCGCAGGCATGTCAGTTACGCTAGTGGGTACAATATCAATGCGCGAAATGTTACGGCTATCTCCTAAATCAATTAATATCCATTCATTGCCATCCTGTGGCCTTTGCGAGTTCCAAAGAGTGTCAAAATCCCCATCAAACGCTGAACCTATATTCACTTCGCTAGGGGATGCTGTTGCTGAAATACGGCTTTTATCTAAAGGTGTAAAACCACCTATTCCTGAGGTTATATCATGATATATATCGTAATGGTTGAGTGTCGTAATTTTAAACCTAGCCCCAATACTTTTTAAGGCATTGTTAAAAAACCGTGTTAAATGCTTTTCCACTGTGAAAGAAGGATGATCTGCCGCTAATGTTTTAAGTGAGTATTCCCATAACCTAGAATCTGAGTATGCACTAGCAATAACCTTCCCACCAGTTAAGTAAATAATTGGAGCATCGTCGTGAAACCTAACAAACGAGTGGGTAATTCCCAATTTATTGAACACAGGAAGCAGCTCATGGTGCAAGAAGAACCTGTCATCCAGCCTTGTGTCCATTTTGTAAACATCATAAGAGTGGCTATTGTACGAATGGATGGTAATTATAGTATTGGCTATCACTATCACACCAAAAATTCCTATTGCCAGTTCTTTACGTATCGCATAGATATGCTGAAAGGTATACCCCAGTACTAATGCCAAAGAAAAAATAGTAGGTAAGAAATAGCGAAATTGCACCCAACCATGTCTACTCCCATCAATCAACGTATAGGCCACTATTGATTCAACAATTAACAACCATCCAAAGAGTGACGCATATGAACCGCGTTCATGTTTAATCACACCAAGAATGGTAAGCCATATTGAATAAAGCAACAGCACTACCATTATGAGTGTAAGTATTGTAGATATCGGCTCTGCTGCAAGGTCAAAGCCTAGAAAGAGTGGAGCTGTTTTTATTGTTGTCCACATGTCCCAAGCAAGTTCTACTGCAGAGCGACCCATTCCGATGTTCTGACCAAACTCTAAAGTGGACAAGTTTGATTTTACCGTATACCACCAGAAGGGAAACCCTCCTATAATAATCCCTACAACAGAGATAGGTATGAGCAATCCTAACAGAGCTTTTGGGCGGGCCATCAACACAACAAATAATGCCGCAACAACGTGCAACAAGTTGCCTGGGTGATTCCATAGTGAAAAACCGATAACCAAACCGGTGAATAAATAAAATCTTTTTGTGTGAACTTCGTCAACTATCAGTCGAGCTAAGAGATAAAATAAAACGGCCCCGGTAAGCATTCCAGAAATATGGGCGCCATTTGGCAAAATGGTCCATATGGTAAGAATAACTGGAGGAAGTGAATACCAGGTTATAGCTGTTAATACGCCAACGTTATTTAATAGCAGTCTCGATCCTAACCACAAAGCTACAATAGTCAACAAAGATATAACTATTATTATCAAACGCAATAACGCTGGACTAGGGTCTAAAAATAGTAGCCCGGCCGCCTCAAAAAAAGCCTCTAAAGGGCCAAAGTAGTTGTGGCCATACATAAAGATTGGAATCTTGCCACGGAGAATATCAATGGCCATTACACCAATGTTGGCTTCGTCAAGGTTAGCCACTGCGTTGTAGCGGTTTAGAAACATTAGGCGTAGCCCAAAAGCCGATACTAGTGCAGCTGTGACAGCCAAGTAGATTTTCAAATTACTCAGTTGAATATTTATAAAAGAAGTCCTTTCTCTATCACGGTAAAAGAGTCGTATTATACTGTCGCAATGTCACGCCAGCAAACTAAAGAAGCTTATGGCAATCTATTGCCTGTCACGTGATAGAATTAATAGCATGTTAAATAAAGAAGCAATTCGTAGACTAAAAGAAATTTACTCTCCCGGTGATATTTCCGACCAGCCCGAAGATTTGATGGCATATGGATTTGATGCTACCGGGGAAGACGGCACGATAGATCTCGTTGTATTTCCGACAACCCCTGAGCAGGTAAGCCAAACTTTAGAAATCGCTAACATACATGATTTTCCTGTGACTGCCCGTGGGGCAGGCACAGGTTTTGTGGGGGCATCAATACCACTGTTTGGTGGGGTGCAGCTAGTAATGACCAGAATGAACAAACTTTTACACATAGACCATGACAACTTGACTGCTCTTGTAGAACCAGGACTAGTACTTGGCCGGTTTCAAGAAGAAGTGGAGCGACTTGGGTTTTTCTACCCACCTGACCCGGCCTCACTAAACTCATGCACTCTGGGTGGTAATGTTGCGATGGGATCTGGAGGTCCTCGAGCAGTTAAGTACGGTGTTACTCGCGATTATGTGCTGGGCCTAGAAATAGTTTTACCTACTGGTGAGATTATGAATGTTGGTGCCGAAACGGTAAAAAGTGTTGTCGGGTATGACTTAACTCGGCTTTTAGTTGGTTCAGAGGGCACATTGGGGATTGTGACAAAAATACGCTTGAGGTTGTTACCGTTACCTGAGTCTACTAGAACTATTCTTATTGTATTTAAAACTGCTAGAGAAGCAGTCTACATAGCGTCCCAAATTATTAAAAACCGAATTATTCCAAGTACCCTAGAATTCATGGATCACAATTGCATAATGGCTGTGGAAAAACTTTTACGTACTGGACTGCCTATTGACGCTGGTGCACTACTTTTGATTGAGACCGACGGATCCACAGAAGCTGCAAACAATGAAATCAATGAAATTAAAAGACTATGTGAAGGATATGAGCTATCTCAAGTCCGTGTAGCAAAAGACGAAAAAGAACGGGCCATGTTGTGGGAAATAAGACGCTCACTTTCACAGGCAATAAAAAGTATTAGTCCGACTAAGATAAATGAAGACATCACGGTACCCCGCTCTAAAATACCTGAACTGATCGACAGGCTTTCAGCTCTGTCAGATCGAATAGGCCAACCTATTGTAAACTTTGGTCATGCAGGCGATGGAAACATCCATGTAAATATTATGACAGACAAGTCAATTCCAGCTAGGTATGAAACTGCAAAAGAAGCTATCAATGATGTATTTTCTATTTGTCTTTCACTGGGCGGAACATTGTCAGGCGAACATGGCATTGGCATTAGTAAGTCTAATTATATAGAATCTGAAATTGGTGAATTAGGGGTTTTAATTACAAAAAAAATTAAAAGATTATTTGATCCAAACAACATACTCAACCCTGGAAAAATCACACCTTTAGGAGGTTAATAGAATAAATGGAAGTTTTAGTTATACTTGGCAGTAAATCAGATATGGAAACTGGAGATGAAATAATAAAAACTCTTACATCATTTGACGTCTCCTATGAGATTCATATTGCTTCAGCGCATAGGACCCCTGAAAAGGTTAAGTCTCTTATTAAGATGGCAGAGAAAAAACATGCATCAGTTGTCATTGCTGGAGCTGGCATGTCGGCCCACTTAGCCGGGGTAGCTGCAGCGGAAACGCTATTACCAGTTATAGGCATACCTCTTGTGAGTGGTCCACTAAATGGTATAGATGCACTTTATTCTACTGTAAATATGCCCGCTGGTGTTCCAGTGGCTACTGTATCGCTAGGAAAAGCTGGCGGCAAAAATGCATCTTTGCTGGCTGTACGTATATTGGCTATAACCAACAAGGATTACAGAAAGAAGTTGAAAAAACACCGCACTGCTATGGCAAAAACCATCGAAAAAGCAGACTTAGAAATAAACAGTTAGCTAATATTGTAAACGAAGGTCAATTTAATAATTAATTACTTTCTTATCCATTTCCAAAATCATTGGAGGTTAATTTACACACAATTTCTATAAAATCTTTTCCATCAATTGGTTTAACAATATACTCAAGAGCACCCAATCCATACACCGATTCAATAAACGTGTCTACGTCAGCATGACCCGTCATTAATACTACCTTATAATCTTTTTCAAAACTGCCTATTTCACGAACAAAGTCAATGCCGGACATTCCAGGCATCATAAGGTCGGATACAATTAAATCATAAGGCTGCTTTGAGATTAATTCCAAACCTTTTTCAGCAGACCTTGCAATATCGACTTTATATCCGTGATGAACTAGTATCTTTTTTGACCAAGCCAACTGCACCTCGTCATCATCTACTAGCAGAATAGCTTGCTTGGAACTGTCTAACATGCTTCCTTATCTCTTTGTTAACTATCTTCATATTTTTCTTGAGGCCCTACTGTGAACCAAAGCTCCTTTTGGCGTATTTATCAATTTCCTTCACCGATCCCAGCAATGGAAGAAGTTCCTTTATAGGCCACATGTTTGGACCATCACAAGGTGCTTTATCAGGTTCTAGGTGGGTTTCAAGAAATAAGGCAGATATCCCAACCGCAACCGCTGCACGAGATAGTGATGGTATTAAATCTCTATCGCCACCACTTTGATTCCCAAGGCTACCAGGACGTTGGACTGAATGCCCGGCATCAAAGATTACTGGAACATCAAATTGTGCCATTTCTACGAGAGAAGTCATATCCACTATTAGGTTGTTATATCCGAAGCTAGTTCCTCTCTCTGTAAGGCTCACTTTATTGTTACCAGTGCTCAGAATCTTTTCAACCACATTGGCCATGTCCCATGGTGCCATGAATTGTCCTTTTTTTACATTAACCGCTTTACCGCTCTCCCCAGCCGCTATTAACAAATCCGTTTGTCGGCATAATAAAGCTGGGATTTGCAAAACATCAACAATTGCACCTGCTTTAATCGCGCTTTCTGGCGAATGAACATCTGTTAGAACAGGTATATTAAATGTGTCTCTCACCTCTGCAAGTATATCGAGTCCAGCATCTATCCCAACACCACGCGAAGAATTGACAGAAGACCTGTTGGCTTTGTCGTATGATGATTTATATATAAACTCCATCCCTAGCTTATTGGTTATTTCCATTATTTTTTTTGCCGCTTCAATGGCTTGAATGCGACTTTCTATCATGCATGGACCACCAATAAAAACTAAAGGTGCATCTTGGGCTAATTTAATTGAACGGTTGACAAGATTTATTTCCATTGTCCGGCCTTTTTCATTTTAAACATGCATGCTACAACCATAATCAACCAATTCTCAGCCTTGTCATGCATGGTTACTGTTGTATTGTTTTGCTGCCTTTATAA
Organism: Nitrospinaceae bacterium UBA7883; assembly: GCA_002500605.1. Classification (GTDB taxonomy): domain Bacteria; phylum Nitrospinota_A; class UBA7883; order UBA7883; family UBA7883; genus UBA7883. The sequence continues at coordinate 119,435 of DLRR01000012.1, forward strand.
AAGCAGTAAACAACTTGTGTGGGGCTCTAGGGGACGATTTAAACTCAGGGTGGAACTGTCCTGCTAAAAACCATGGATGATCTGCTATTTCCACAATCTCTACAAGTCGTCCGTCTGGTGATAAGCCGGAGAAAATCAATCCAGCTTCCTCTAGTCTCATGCGATAGTTATTATTAAACTCATACCTGTGGCGGTGGCGTTCGTGTATGACTTGTTCACCGTAAGCCTCTAGTGCCTTAGTTCCTGATCGTATTTGACATGGGTAAGACCCAAGACGCATGGTTGCTCCCATTTCTTTTTTCTCCAGCTGTTCTGGCATTAAGTCAATAACAGGATCTGAACAACCGGGCGCAAATTCAGTGCTGTTTGCACCTTTTATCGCACACATATTGCGGGCATATTCTATGACTGCGCATTGCATTCCAAGACAAATACCAAAATAGGGAATCTTTTTTTCCCTCGCTAATTTAACAGCCAATATTTTTCCTTCTATCCCCCGTTCGCCAAATCCGCCCGGCGCTAGAATTCCGTCAGCACATTGTAACTTTTGTTCAGCATTTTCTTCCGTAAGAGCCTCTGAGCTTAACCAGTCAAATTGTATTCCCACGTTGTTTACCATACCACCATGCACCATTGCCTCAGCCAAGCTTTTGTAAGACTCTGTCAGCTGTACGTACTTACCAATGATGGCTATGTTCACTTTTGGGTTTGGCTGCTTTAGCTTATCAACTATTTTTTTCCACCGAGTAAGGTTGCTTTTTTTCTTGTCAAGTTTTAGTAGGTCTAGAACGACATTATCTAGTCCTTCGTCACTCAAGTGAAGTGGCACCTCGTAAATCGACTTCACATCAATTGCCGATACAACGTTTTTTGTTGGGATATTTGTAAATAGAGCGATTTTCTTTTTTACATTTTCACCAATCGTCGATTTTGAACGACAGACAAGTGCGTCTGCCTGTATTCCCACTTCTAGTAATTTCCTGACAGAATGTTGCGTGGGTTTGGTTTTAAGCTCATTAGTTGCTTCAACGTATGGGATTAGCGTTACATGTATAAAAACGGAATTTTCTTTTCCCACATCACTACGAAATTGTCTTATCGCCTCAAGGAATGGAAGTGACTCGATGTCACCAACAGTTCCGCCTATTTCGCAGATAGCGATGTCATAGCCAACACCAACAGCCTGGATTCTAGCTTTAATCTCATCTGTAATGTGAGGAATCACCTGGACTGTTGCTCCTAAGTATTCACCTTTACGCTCTTTGGTAATAACACTGTTATAAATCCAGCCAGTTGTGACATTGTTTAATTTCCCCATTTTTGTAGAAATAAAACGCTCATAATGTCCTAGGTCAAGGTCTGTTTCAGCTCCATCATCTGTGACAAACACTTCTCCATGTTGGAATGGGCTCATTGTACCTGGGTCGACATTTATGTATGGATCCAACTTCATCATGGTTACTTTGTACCCTCTTGCTTCGAGCAGCGTTCCCATCGATGCAGCAGTAATTCCCTTGCCTAGAGAAGACAAAACACCACCTGTTATAAACATGTACTTAGACATTCATTATCTCTTTGTATAGTTCATTAGCTCGCTCAAGATCTTCAGGAGAATCAACACCGATGGAATCATTTTCTGTCTCGACCACAATAATCTTTTCTCCATGCTCAAGTATTCTTAATTGCTCAAGTTTTTCTGCCTCTTCAAGCGGTGTAGGAACCAAAGTAGCGTATTTCAACAAAAAATCTCGCCAAAAAACATAAATTCCCAAATGTTTATATAGTGGCCTACCTGGTCTATCACCATCACGATCGTTAGGAATTGGTAGTTTGGAAAAATATAAAGCAACACCATCGAGATCACGAACCACGCAAGTAACATCTGGGTTGAGAGCTTGATCCGCGGAAATGGGCACGCATAGTGTTGCTACCTGCACACTGCTGGCGTCAGATAATGCGGTCACAGCGCTGTCTACTGCTCCCGAGTCAATAAATGGTTCATCTCCTTGGATATTTACAATTATCCCTTCAGATGAACGAGCAGCAACTTCTGCGACGCGGTCAGTTCCAGATTTATGATTCATTGATGTCATCAAAGCTTCACCGCCGAATCTCCTGACCTCTTCTTCAATCCTTTTATCGTCAGTGGCAACAAGAACCCTATCAGCTGTGCTCATCTTCTCCGCTTGCCGGTACACATGTTCTATCATAGTTTTGGGACCAATAGACTTTAGTGGCTTACCTTCAAGTCTACTAGAAGCATACCTGGCTGGTATCACTACAAGAACACCGTGTCCATTAATCATTTAGACCCCTTATTGCGATCAACTTGATTTTAGTGGGATAGAATCGAGTCTGTTTCAAGTCTCGGCAGCTGTTAATAGGCGTGTTTGTTGACAAAACCCCTCCATATTGTAAGCCATAATATTTTAAGATCAAACAGGATTGACCAGTTCTCTATATAATAAAGATCAAACTCTACTCTTTTTTCAAGAGATGTGTTTCCTCTCCACCCATTTACCTGTGCCCATCCAGTTATTCCAGCCTTGACCTTATGCCGCAACATATACATGGGAATACTTTTCCTGAAGCTATCCACGAAAACAGGGCGCTCTGGTCTCGGCCCAACAAGGCTCATATCACCCTTAAGTACATTAAACAGTTGAGGCAGCTCATCCAAACTGGTGGCACGCAATAATTCGCCAAATTTTGTTCGGCGGTTGTCATTTTCTCTCGCCCAGATGGCACCTGTATCTTTCTCAGCTTCCAACACCATAGAGCGAAACTTGTAAATAAAGAACGGTTCCCCTCCAAGGCTCATTCTCTCCTGATGGTAAAACACTGACCCCGGCGATTCTAGCTTAATTATCAAGGCTATTAGTGCCATCAATGGAGAAGAGACAGCAATGAACAAGAGAGAGAAAGTTACATCAAAAACGCGTTTTATAACTACGTTCCAGCCATATATAGGACTTTCGGACAGTGAAACTATGGGTACCCCATCAAAGTCTTCGACGCTGGCATTTAGTTGTATAAAATTCATTATATCTGGGGCTAGTCTAATATCAACTGTTTCATTTTCCAATGCCATTAGTGTTTTTTCTAGTCGTTCATAGGCTTGGTGTGGCAAAGCAATAAAAATCTGATCTATGTTAATTCGATCAATAATTCTTTTAATCTCTTCCACAGTACCAATCACCTCATACCCTGAAAAATTCTTGCCCACATCTGCTTTATGGTCGGCAAGCATTCCAACAACCTTCATACCAGATTCGGGATGTCGCGAAAAGGTCTCTGCTAAAGTCTGCGCTAATTTGCCTGAGCCAACGATGAGCACAAAACGAAGGTTATATCCCATTTTTCTAATCTCTCGAAGAATGAAACGTACGATCGAGTGGGAGACCATGATAAATATAGCAGAAGCCCCCCAAAATATTCCCATTACCATGCGGGACATTGAAAACTCTCTATAAAAGAACGCTGCTGCCATAGTAAGCACTGCGGCAATCGTGGCAGCTTTGAGTATCTTGAAATACTCGTTGAATCGTGAATTAGATCTCATTGGTGAATATAAGTCACTAAACCTAAGGCTAAACAGCCAAATGAGCACAACTATAGGCAAAAAGTTAATGTAGTGGTCAATCGTTGGTGTCCCGGAATAAACAGGAATTATTTCAAAGGTAAAGCGTATATGATACGCCATTATCCAGCTTAAAGAGACAACTCCAACATCAACTATCAACATCACTGTCAGAAACAGTTGGTTATGCTTCTTTAACATTAAGCAGAATTAAATACCTAAAAAATTATAGCAATAAAAGAACAGTCGCACTCATAATATAAATAACCGATGCACCTCAAGCTAGTAGCGATCTATTATAGCGTCATTTACATTTTCGATTTTAGCATAGCAAGGTTCATTAATTTCACTTTGTGAGTATAGCAGAGAAAAGAGTCTAATAAAGAGTTGTGGGTATGTTTTATTATAAGAGGAATTAGCAACACTCTATAGTTGCAATAAATTGGCTAACTTAACCAATATTGAACATCATTAACAATAATCAATAAACCATTATAACCTATTGAAAACTAAGCTTTTAATGACATCTGCTTGGCCCCAGTTGGGCCATAAGGAAAAGGTTATCCAAAATGCTTCCTCAAAGTGAGGTTTACATTTGTTGCACCGATACTAAATAATCCTTTTGCTCTGCCCATAAGATCTTTTGGCCCCCTAGTATTTATATCTCCATCTACATCCAATACAGAATCAACAACATATTGTTTATTTTTTGCCACTTCCCCCATTATCACATCGCTTTCTCTAATCGTGTAATGATACGGAAATGAAACCCCTTTGCGCTTAATAGCAGCCAGAAATGTTTTTGCGCCTTCTGAACGCACAAAGACATAAAGCGACCAAGTCTCATAATCATTCGCTGTGCCACTCTCAATATAAATGGTCCCTTCGATAATGCTGAATGATCCCATTTCAGCAAAAGGCACAAAGTGGTGATCCTGACACCCAGCACCTGTTAGAAAGATGATGGCTATACTAAGAATTACATATTTTCTTACAAACCTATTTTTCTGCAATGTATTTGTTTTTCAATTTCTTGTTAAGATCAGTAAGCCTGTCATAAAGCTTAGTAGGCTCTTTAGGCATTACTCTATTTAGTAAATATGCAGTAATCAGTGGAATGGCAATGGAAGTATCGCTATAACACACCACCGAATCGGGGATCATTTCGGGGTCAACCTTGCCCCAAGTAACGGCCTCGTGTGGGGTTGCGCCAGAAAGCCCACCAGTATCAGGACGTGCATCTGTTATTTGGATAAAATAGTCGTGACCATTAACTGGGATTTCTAGAATCTCCGCTAGTTGCGGTATAGTTTGTAGCAAAAAGTTTTTAGGACTTCCACCTCCAAAAATCAAAACTGCGCTTTTGCCATTTGTTTTTGCCTCATAAGCAATTGCTGTAGATTGGTTCACATCTAGCACTGTGTCAATTTCTGGGTAGCTTTTTGTGAATGAGAGCGCTGCGATGTTCAGTCCAATAGTAGAATCTCCCGGCGAAGGACAAAAACATGGTACTCCTTGTCGGAAGGCGGCACCCAGAATGGTTTTACCTTCACAACCTAGTTCACGTTCTGTAGCATCAACATATTTGCCCAGTTTATGATGCAATTCAGCGGTTCCCATTTTACCATCAAACTCTGGTTCGCCAAAAACTTTGTAGATGTATTTGTCGGAACGTACAAGAACATCAAAATCAAAAATAATATCGTAGATTCTAATGATATTTTCTTTTCTTAGGTAAACGTCATCAACAAAAGGGGTGGTTTTATATAAAGGAAGGCCCAAGCCAAAATGGATATCGTGGTAAAGGTTAGCCCCTGTCGAAACAATATAATCTACCCACCCATTTTCGATCCAACTAACAAGAGATGATGAACCAAGTCCGGCCGGGGTAAGTGCTCCTGATAGGGATAGGCCAAGTACTACGTCTTTTTTTAGCACTTTCTTCTCTAGCAAACGGCACGCCTCAGCCAGTCTCGCTGCATTAAATGCAGAAAAATACTTCTCGATAAGGGTATCAACTGAAACTCCTTTAGTAATTCGTGAGCTTTCAATTCTTGAGCTATTGTTGTGGTCCACCATGTAAGTTTTATCCAGATGATTAATTGATGTATCAAGATAAGGTAAAAGATGATATCTCAATGATCAATTCAAGGCAAGGTTGGCTTAACTTATGGTTGAAGGTAAAAAAGATTAGCTGTCATTAACAAAGGGGTGAAGATTGCCAGAATACAACTTTACTCTACGCTTTCAGATAGCATGGAATGTTAATACGCTTATTTCTTCATTACCATAACTTTAATTTCTGTCATCTCATCCATCGCATATTTCACACCTTCCCTCCCCAAACCAGACATCTTTACTCCACCATAAGGCATGTTATCAACTCTGAACGTTGGGAAATCATTTATAACCACACCACCCACATCTGCCATATCGAAAGCCCGCCAAGCATATTCATGGCTATTAGTAAAGATTCCCATCTGCAATCCAAAATCTGAGTTGTTTACCATGTTCATGGCTTGATCAAATGTTGAAAAACTCTGCACAGTAGATACAGGGGCAAAAACTTCTTTGCATACAACATTCATGCTATTCTTTACATTGGATAAAAGTGTAGGACTAAAACATCGCCTTTTCCTGTTACCTCCAATTAAAACCTTGGCTCCGCCTTCTACTGCCTGTTGCACCCAATCTTGCGTCTGCTCTAACGAGCTTATATTAATCATGGGGCCAACCATAACATCAGATCTTCGCGGATCTCCCACTTTGACATTTTTTTTTATCTCAGCTACAAGAGCGCGAACAGTTTTGTCATAAATACGTTTTTGTATAAGTATCCTTTGCACACTAATACATGTTTGCCCTGAATAGGCAAACGAGCCTGCAACAATCCGTGGTACCGCCCATTTAAGGTTTGCGTCCGCCATAACAACAGCTGCTGCGTTTCCGCCAAGCTCCAGGGTCAACCGTTTCATTCCAGCTATAGCTTTCAGTCTCCAGCCAACCTTTGGACTTCCAGTAAAAGTAAGTTTCTTTATCCTGTCGTCGGTGGCAAGAGCCTCTCCTACCGATGAGTGGCATGGCACAACGTTAATTTGGCCTGGGGTCATACCCGCCTCCAGTAATATTTCTCCGAGCAAAAGAGCGGTTATAGGCGTTTTCGTGGCTGGTTTAAGCACCATGGTATTTCTAGAGGCTATGACAGGGGCCACCTTATGAGCCACGAGGTTTAGGGGGAAGTTGAACGGTGATATCCCGCCAACTACTCCTACAGGAAACCTTTTGGTTACAGCAAACCGATCAGCCGCTCTGGCATCTATATCTAAAGGGAGATACTCCCCTCCCATTCGCCTGGTGGCCTCCTCGGCAGCCACCCTAAACGTAGATATGGTCCTATCGACTTCCTGTTCGGCGAAAGCCACTGGTTTACCTGCCTCTGCGACGATGGTATCCACCAAGAGTTTTCGTTTTTGTATAATTCCGTGTATTGCTCGCCTTAGCAGAGAAGATACATCGTGCCCAGCAAAGTTTCTGGTAATCTTAAATGCCTCTTGGGAAGATTTAATAGCCAGATCCAGTTCCTTAGGCCCTGCCATGCAGACGTTGGCCACAGGTTTTCCATTATAAGGATAAATGACCGTTGTAAATTCCTTGGTAGAAACTCTTTTGTCTCCAATGATAAGTTTGTGCGTTTTCATGAAGGCTCCTGTTTTAAATTCCTAGATCAGAACAGGGTGGGAGGTGCTCCATTCAGGGCTCGTGACAATCTGTGGCCTCTCCACCCTGACACTTTGTCAATATCAACGTCCCTACCCTCCGCTATGGCATTAAAAACATCCCATACCGGAGCGACACCGCCGACAAACATTGCCCCAACCAGTTTTCCATTTTCCAAAATCAGTTTTGCATATTCACCCTCTGGGGTGTTAAGTTTTACGTGTTCAAATGGTGGCTCTTCGGGCGCCTTGAAACTCCCGATCACTGCATAAAGCGATTTATATACGTGGCTTGCATTAAAAAATACCTTTTCAACGAATGGCTCACCGGTGCCTGTCATGTTAACACCAGCCTGTCTGCCCTGCTCTGCAGCTGTCAGCCAAGTTCGGCAAGGAAAATAGTTTTCTCCAATTTTCCTCACGCTCACGTCGCCGGCACCCCATATGGCTTCATCGCTGGTCCTAAGCCTTTCATCAACAACCAGACCCCTACTATCGATCTCAAGACCGGAGTTCTCCAAAAATTCAACATGTGGCAGAACTCCAATAGCCACACCCACCAGATCGGCATCCACTTTTACATCATCCTTCAGAATCACACCGTCCACACGTCCATCCTTGCCCGACAAGCCCTCGGTCACGGCTCCAAGCTTCAATTCAACTCCATCGGCTCTCATTTGCTCTTCAATTAGCGATGAGGCTTCCTTGTCGAAAAGAAGCTCCATCAACCTTTCCTCAATAGCTATGATGGTTGTTTTGATACCCAGGTTTTGAAAGTTCTCGGCAAACTCGACACCCAGTATTCCGCCGCCTATTATGGCTGCACTTTTAACTTTATATTTCTTTATATAGTCAACGGTCTTTCTCGCACACATCAGCGAGCGATATGTCATTACTCCGTCAAGATCTTTGCCCGGCCATGGCGAGACGAATGGCCACGATCCTGTGGCGATTAGCAGCTTATCGTATAACTCCACAATACCATTCTGCCCCACGACCTCACGTTCGAAGGGATGAACCTGCACAGCCTTCTCTCCCAATATACGAATCCGATGGTCCTTCGCCCAGTAAGATGGTTTGCCATAAAGGTCATCCTCGCTGATCATTCCCTTGATGTAAAATGCCATTGCGGCACGAAAATAAAAAGGAAAAGGCTCACCGTTATATATGGTGATCGTACCGTCTGGGTCTAGACGTCTTATTGTCTCAGCTGCGGTTACGCCAGCTATTCCAGAGCCTATAATTACATATCTGCTCATGTTAGACTCGACCGTTCATATACAAGGTCAACGATGTCCACGACTTCAACACCAGCCCCTTCAGCGCTTTCAGCGAAGGATTCGGCGCAGGTGATGCATTCGACTACCATTCGGCCTGCTCCGGTTCCCTTTGCTTCATTAAGGCGATCGTTATGTATCTCTTTGAGGTTGGTCTGGTTTGCTTTTAGCCCCCAGTACCCGCAGCAAAAGGTGTCCCTGGCCCCTGACCGTTTCATTTCAGTCAGTGGGTTGAGTTTTCCAAGAAGTTTCCTGGCAGGTTCGGGCATTCCGGATTTTCGGCTTATGTGACACGAGTCGTGAAACGTTACCGGATCGTCCTCTATGGACAAACCAAGTCTGGCGGAAAACATGTTTAGCCATTGGGGAGTTGTCAGTGCTTGGAAGGAGTGATCGTACTTTGTCGCCACTTTGTTTAAGGACATGTAGCACTCGGCGCATCCGGTAATAACATAGTTTGGGGAAGATTTTAAGATCAGCTCCGATAGGTATCCGTGATAATCTTCTGCTTCGCCGGTCCTGCCGGCAAGGAGTTGCGGCCATCCGCAACAGCTTTTAAGGCCTCCTAGCACTTCGTAATCCATCCCCAACCTATCTGCAAGGTCCACACATCTTGCCGCTGCCATCTCTTTAGTGAAAATATAACAGCCAAAATAGAACAGAAATTCGGATTTTTTGAAATTGGACTTATCAATGTGACGAGCCAGCTTTTCGTGTTTCAGTTTTTCCGACTTCATGATCTTCCACTTCGCCTTCATCGTGAAGTTGAAGGCAACTCGCCGGATAGAGTTCTTATCATGTCCCTTAAGCACAAAATATTTTCTGTGAGAAAAAGGTGAATTACCTTGGCTGACCACTTTTTCCTTCAGCTTTAGCATCATCACCGACCTTCCAGCCTGGGTGGGACACACGGCGTCGCAACGGCCGCATTGCACACATTCTATGGCAAATTTCAACACTCCATCGGTGAAAAGGGTAGCGGCAAATGTAGCATCGTTTAGCTCATTGATCGAACGGGATGGGTCCGCAACAGGGCAAACCTTCATGCATTCATCCACACCTATGCAATTGAGCAGGCTATAATCGCTCCATTCGGCGAGCTCTTCTGAAAAACTTTTATTCACGTTTTTCCTAAACATTATTGCTTCAATAAATGGTACTTCGCCAAAACATACGTAATAGTTCTAAACAAAAAGAAATTCAAGAATTTATTCTCAACCATTCTCGCTGGCACCAATTCCCTGTGTCAAGCAATAGAGTTGTATATATTTATCATATTTAACGGGTTAAAATTGTAATCCCATTTCTACCTGATATGGTTTATTGTAATACTCATGACAAATTTGCAGAAAGCTAAGATATGCCGTGGAGAGCATATGTTCTCTTCCACTCATTTTCTCCCCGATATGGGTAAATGTGAGCGCTTACACGGTCATAACTATCAGGTGGAAGTGGAACTAGGGGGAATACCAGCAAAAAATGGTGCCATAATTGATTTTAACGATTTAGTGCCAATAGTTACACGTGTTGTAAGGCCATTAGACCATTACATTATAATCGCGAGCAAAGATACACGACTCACTATAATAGAATCAGAAAGTGAAGTAGAAATACAGTTCAAAGACAACCGGTATATCTTTCCTAAGAATAATTGCGTGATGTTACCGATAAAGCAAACAACAGTCGAGTCGTTGTCTAAGTATTTAGCTAACCGTATTGGCGAGGTCTTGATTAAATCTTATCCAAACATCCATTGGATTGACGTTTTAGTCAGAGAAGGCCAAGTCCAATCCGCATCTACCAAGGTTTTGCTAAAAGAGTAAATTTAATAGGAGATTCCTAGAGTAGTCGGAACCTAATAATAGTATTTATAAGCTTGTCAACTCGGCTGTTAATAGCCATTCTCAGTCCTTAGAAAATGGCATTCAATTAGTCCACGGTATAGGATATCCAATTGCACTTATCTAGTTCATGTGCCACAATTGTCAACTGAGGTATAACTAACACATGCTTAGCTTTTAGATTGCCATAGAGCTATGACTAGTTAGTACGGTTCCTACTTACAAGTCCCTGAAAATTGTTCCTCATATTTGTTGTAGTTTATGTACTAACTGCAAGCCTTGGTTGCGTCAAATAATAGTGGAGTATTGTTGTATCAGCAACTCTCTTTTTAGTTAATATAAGACGAGAAAGATAGAAAATCGGTGATTGAGGAGATCAGTTAATATGGCAGGTGAGTCTGAAGCCTCCAAACACATTTGCAAAACTTCGTCGAAAAGTATTTACGGCGATTACATGCAGGATTACAAAATCCTTGCAAAAAAAGAGCTCTGCCCTTGGACATATCATTTAAAGGTCTCTGCACCTTTGATAGCAAAAAAAATTCTTGCTGGTCAATTCATAATAATTCGCCCGAACAAGCACAGTGAAAGAATTCCACTTTCCATTTGTGGCTGGAATCGCGACGAAGGTTATATTGAAATAATAATAATGGCCTGTGGTCGAACTTCGCGTGAGGCTTGTGAAAAGAATGTGGGAGAAAAGTTTGAAGACGTTGTTGGTCCTTTGGGTAAACGCTCTCATGTGCAGAAATATAATGGTTCCTGTGTCCTTATAGGTGGAGGTTATGGAACCGGGGCTATTATACCAACAGCTCGTGATTTAAAATCTACGGGAAACAAGGTTATTGGCGTTCTAGGTGCCAGAAATAAAGAATTGCTGATAATGGAAGATGAGTTGCGGGAAGTTTGCGATGAGATAATGGTTACGACTAATGATGGATCAGCAGGTACAGAAGGGTTTGTAACCCATGCGTTACAGAATATCATGGATCATAAAACTGTAGCAATGGTGTTGGCGATTGGCCCTGTGCCAATGATGATGGCTGTTTCGAATATGACTAGAGGTAAAGATATAGAATGCTGGGTATCTCTAAACGCCATAATGGTTGACGGTACTGGCATGTGCGGAGCCTGTAGAGTGAGTGTTGCTGGAGAAACAAAATTTGCATGTTTCCATGGACCTGATTTCAATGGGCACCATGTAGACTTTGATGAACTTACCAAGCGGCAAAAAATGTTTATGGAAAAGGAACAGCTCGCCATGAAAGCGTTTAAAGAAAAAGGAAAGTGAGCTAAGTTGACAAATAAAAAAGATTTATCCGCAAAAGAAAGGATAAAAAAACCGCGAAACGAGATGCTCTTACATGATGCCAAAGAGCGGATTAAGCATTTTGAAGAAGTACCACTAGGATATACATGGGAAGCGGCTCGTGACGAAGCCATCCGCTGTATCCAATGCAAAAAACCTTTATGTATAGAAGGTTGTCCTGTAACCATAGATATCCCAGCTTTTATAAAATTAGTCGAGGAAGGAAATGTAAATGGTGCCGCTGGGAAAATTCGCGAAGCCAACTTTTTACCGGCAGCTTGTGGTCGCGTTTGTCCTCAAGACAAGCAGTGTGAAGCTGTATGCGTGGTGGGAAAAAAAGGCAACCCGGTTGCCATTGGTAATTTAGAACGATTTGTGGCAGATTTCGAACGCAGTGAAAACCTTAACCGCATGCCTAAGATACCTAAGAAAACTGGCAAAAAAATCGGTGTTATAGGTTCCGGCCCAGCTGGCCTAACAGCCGCATACGAACTTTGCATGAAGGGTCATGAGGTTATTGTTTTCGAGGCCTTCCACCGTGGGGGAGGAGTGATGGTTTATGGCATTCCTCGGTTCCGTCTACCATTGGACATAATAGATGAGGATCTTAAGCTCCTTGAGGAAATGGGGGTTAAGTTTTATTACAATATGATCATTGGTAAAATTCTAACCATAGATGACCTTTTAGAAAACGAAGGTTTTAATGCGGTTTATATTGCGACTGGTGCTGGATTACCAAAAATGCTTGGCATCTCTGGTGAAAACCTCAATGGTGTGTATTCTGCTAATGAATATCTAACTAGAATCTACTTGATGCATGCAAACCATTTTCCTGAGTATACAACACCATTATTTCAAGGAAAAAAAATGGCTGTTATTGGAGCTGGAAACACTGCAATGGATGTGTTAAGGACCGGCAAGAGGCTTGGGGCAGAAGTCACTTGCTATTACCGCCGATCCCGAGAAGAAGCTCCAGCAAGAACGGAGGAGTTAGAGCATGCCGAGCAGGAATTTATTAATTTTAAATTTCTATCAAACCCTGTTGAGTTTATTGGTGATACAAACAATTTCGTGAAGGGCATAAGATGCGCTGTTATGGAACTGTCTGAGCCTGATGAATCCGGCAGGAGAAAACCTATCCCAACAGGCGAAGAGTTTATTGATGAATGTGACACTATTGTGTTCTCATTAGGTTGTAACGTAAACCCAATAATAGTAGATGCAACTCCTGAGTTACATGTCAACAAATGGGGCATTGTCATGGTAGATAATAAAACTTTTCACACCAGCAAAAAAGGTGTGTTTGCTGGTGGTGATGCCATAACTGGTGGTTCAACAGTCATTCTCGCCATGGGTCAAGCAAAGAATGCAGCTAAATACATACACGATTATGTAACCGGTTCTTTTAATTATGAACTTGAAGTTCCCACAGATCCAAATACGCCTGGAATCGAGTGGTCTGGCAGATTTGCCAAGGGCAAACGTTAGACTATCGGTTAGTCATAGTCCTAGCGTGAAGAACTTTCGCAACATTTCCACTTTTGCAAACTTCAAGATAACTCATTTTATTTATGTAACGATCGTCCATTTACATCATTGGCTGCCTCCCAAATGCATTCGCCCAAAGTTGGATGCGCAAATAACATGGAACCAAAGTTTGTTGCCGTTATTTTAGCTGCCAGAGCCACGGTTCCAATGTGTATCATTTCTGTGGCCCGTGGACCAATTATATGCATACCAATAATACGGTCAGTGTTGCCATCAGCAATGACTTTGACAAACCCTGTAATTTCATCAGTACAATGAGCCCTCGAAAGACCACGAAATAAGAACCTTCCGACTTTAGCATTATCTGGCGCCTGTTCCTCGTTCTTTCCTACGGACCCTATCTCGGGAATTGTAAATACAACTGATGGAATAGGAGGCATATCTATTGGAATGACTTTTCCACATATTGCGTCAGCGACCCTGACGCCTTCATGGGATGCGGTATATGCCAACATATTTTGACCAGCTACATCACCAACTGCAAAAATGTTATTTACCCCTTTTATTCTCAGATCTCCATCTACCATAAGCTCACCATTAGAACCTAATTTTATTCCAAGCTCTGATAAACCAATATTATCAGTGTTTGGTTCACGCCCTGCAGAAATCAGAATTTTCTCAGCGGAAAGTCTCTGGCCACCATTGGTTATTGCGGTTATTCCTATGGATGTTTCTATAACTGAGTCTACCTTCACATCTTTTACAATTTTTACTTTTAGTTTTTTAAACTCCCGCTCCATCTGACTAGAGATTTCATGATCCTCTAAAGGTAAGATTCTCGGCATTAGCTCGATCATGGTAATCTCCACCCCAAGGCGGGCCATTACACCTGAAAGCTCACATCCAATAGGCCCAGCGCCTAATATCAGCATTGATTTTGGTAGTCTTTCCATATCAAAAATCGACGAACTATAAAGGGTCTTTTCAGGACCGAGATCAAAAAGTTTCATGGGTCGTGATCCAGTAGCAATTATGGCACTGCCAAAACTAATAGTAGTTGGCTCATCGCCATCAATTGTTATCGTTCGTTCTGATATAAACTTCCCTCGACCCATGATAACGGTGACGTTGTTTTTTTTCATAAGAACATCTAAAGATTTCTGAAATTGGGTGGTAATTCTGCGTTGGCGAAGTTTCATTTTTTCAAAATCTATGACAAATTCGAAAGGTTCCGCAGCAACTGTATTGAGCAGTTTTGCATGGTCCACAGTCTCAGCAGTTGCAATCCACGCTTTAGATGGAACACATCCACTGTTTAGACATGTTCCGCCAAGCTTTGCTTGATCTATAAGAGCCACTGCCAACCCATTTTGGGAAGCTCGAATAGCAGCAGAATATCCACCAGGACCCCCGCCAAGAACAACTAAGTCAAAAAACAACATTAGCCTTACCCATGCTTACATAACCTATATAACCCACAGCACGCTTAGAAAAACCACACGACCTTATTTAATACATTACAATCCATTATTACCATGGCCTATCTTATAATTTCAACAGAGATAGTTTAGTTTTATCCAGACTGCTTCATAGTACTGATCTTATCATTATCTATTGTTACAAAGATCGACTTTGCACCACGGACTAGCACTTCCCCAACTTCCATTCCTTTAGTTTTTTTAACATTTTTTACGTGACAATACGTCACTTTACCTTTGCCATCTTTAGCTGCCTTTGAGTACTTTAGGGCAAGCATGGCGCTCTCTTTTACTGTTTCGCGAGATGGACCCGTATTCCTTGGTAACTTCACTACAACATGCGAGCCTGGGAAGCCACTGGCATGCAACCATAAATCTCTACCGTTTGCCTTCCGAAAAGTTATCTCATCGTTTTCCCTATCATTTCTACCGACTAAAACAAGGTAACCGTCGGATGTAATAAACTTTCGAGGACCAGAATCTTTAGACTTGGCTTTCTTTAGACTTTTTTTCTCTCGTTTAACCGGCGCTTTAATATATTTTTCAATAAGGAAAGACAAATCTGCTGCTTTTGCAGAATGGGTAAGTGCCCCCACAGAAATAAAGTTCACTCCTGTTTTTGCATAAGATAAAACGTTTTTCAAAGTAATCCCTCCTGAAGCCTCCGTTTTAACCTCTTCTGGAATTATCGTCATCGCTCGCTTGATCTGGCTTGGGGTCATATTATCTAACAACAGTCTATCTGGATACTCAGAGCAAGCCTCTTTAATATCATAGATTGTACTCACTTCAACGATTAAGGGAATTGTACGCTTCAGGCTATTCCGCACTTTATTTATAGCCTTGGACACTCCCCCTGCTAAAGATATGTGGTTTTCCTTAATTAAAACCATTTCACTCAAGTTATCCCTGTGATTAACACCCCCTCCACAGCGAACCGCATATTTATCCAAAGCTCTGAACCCAGGTATTGTTTTTCTAGTATCAAGGATTTTGGTGCTGGTGCCTGAAACCGCTTTTACATATTCTGAAGTCAACGTTGCAACAGCACACATGTGCTGAATATAGTTTAATGCCACTCTCTCTCCTAGCAGAACACTTCGGGCATGACCTCTAATTACTGCTAGTTCCGATCCCTTGCAAACATTAAAGCCATCTTCAAATTTCCAAACTACTTCTATCTCTGGATCCAGTGTTTTAAACACAGCATTAAACACATCTTGGCCAGAAATAACTAAATCCTGCTTACTAATAAGCCTACCCACACAAATTTTGTCCCTTGGTATTAAGGACATAGATGTCACATCACCACCAGGGGCATCTTCGGTTATTGCCCGCTTTATTGCTTTTATATCAACATTAAAATAACCTGCTTCTGACGATTTATTATCTTTCGCACTATTAATTTTGCTTTGCATGTATCTTTCCCAGTTATTAGTCTATGTGGCGCACATCCATACTAATGTGGTAGATTGAATGTCAGCCTATTCTTATTACTATACGTCATCCAATTTAATTGACTGCATTATCCAATATTCAAATGGGACTGTAAATCATATGAGGCTATAAATTATATGTCCATTAAGGTAATCTTATGCGTTCCACCTCAGGGGTATTTTGCTGAACGTTGGAAGGAAAATTCAATGCCAGCCCTTGGCATACTTTATATGGCTGGATGCCTAGAACGTGAAGGGATCGAAGTCAGCATATTACCATCTCATGTTATGCGTCTCGAAATATCAGATATCGTGCTGCATGTAGAAGACCATAGCCCTGATATCTTTGGTTTTACGGTTACCACAGAAAACAGGCTAGAGTCTTTTGAAGCAGCCCGACAAGTAAAACGAGCTAGACCTCAGACGATGGTAGTTTTAGGGGGGCCACATTGTTTCACCACAGCTCAGGACACTCTAAGTCATATTCCAGAGATTGATGCAGTGGTATCTGGTGAGGGTGAAGAAACCATTGTTGAACTTGCCAAGGCTCTAGAAGCAGGCGGTTTAGACAAAGATCTAGCCAAAGTTAAGGGACTAATTTATCGCAAAAACGGACGGATCATCTCTAATCCACCTAGAGCCAAGATACCCGATCTCAATTCCTTGCCTGATCCTGCCCGCCACCTTGAAGATATGAGTCTATATAATTTTAACATCGAAGTACCTGGCAAAGGTTTACTGCCAGCAGGTAATGTAATGACCAGCCGGGGCTGCCCATTTGATTGTAACTTTTGCGCAACCCCAGGGAACTGGGGAAGGAACGTAAGAGGCTTTTCACCCGAAAGAGTTATTAATGAAATCGAAGTCTTGATAGATCAGTATGGTACAAAAGTTATCTGGTTTTTTGATGACACACTAAACTATAACCCAAAGCGGCTTGATAAAATTCTCGATTTAATGATAGAGAGAAAATTAGATGTCAATTGGTTCTGCGAAATTAGAGTGGATATTATGGAACGTCGGCTATTTGACAAAATGGTAGATGCTGGACTGTTCCATATTGGGTTTGGAATCGAGTCGGCAAATGAAAGAATATGCCGTGATATCATTCATAAGAAGGCTTCTTTACAACACGCTGAGAATGTTATCGACTGGTGTCAAGATGCAAACATAATAGCCAACCCATTTTTCATTTTTAGTCATCCTACAGAAACATGGTCGGAGGCACTAGAAACGTTAGAGTATGCAGAATCGCTAAAAGAAAGAGCTCTGTGTGGCATGGCTATAATGCATCTATACCCTGCCACAGAGCTTTGGAATAAAGCGATTGAAGACGGCAATATTCCGAGCGACTTCACATGGACATCGGAGGACGACCAACGTATTCTTGAACTACCAGAAGCTCAAGGAAGAGTACCTCTTTACTTAGACAAGCTTTCTTGGTTTCAGATTTCAACAATCATATTTAGGTTTGCACAAAGTGCGCTGAAAGTAAGCTTGTGGAGTAAACTAAAAAAAGTGTTCATCCATGGTAGGATTAACAGTTTTAGACGCTTTAAACAATATTTCACCATGGGAATGGCATTATTGGTATTAAAAGCAAGGAAGTTTTTTGGTGGTGTATAGCAAGGCTGGCCCAATTAAAACACGCCAATAAATCAAAAGTAAGCAAGGAAATTACATTCAATTTTGCGCACTAGCAACATTATACGGTGTGGCTATTTTCTGGCTTTATTAGTTGTTAACAAGTTTATGAATTGCATCAGCCAAGGCTTCTTCGCCGTCTGGAATAACAAGGCTTCTAATATTAAGGCGGAACAGGTCATTCTCCACCCTGCCTATAATTGCAGGGTTACCACCTCTAAACCATTTAGCGAGTTCGTTAGGTGATTTTTCCCCGTGTGATATAGCCACACTCACGGACGGAATATCTATCTCTGGCAAAGCACCACTTCCTGCCATTGAAGTATCATCAATAATAGACACTTTAACATTCTTTATATTTAAAGAGATCATATTGCTTACACGTTCTGCAATTTCGGTTAGCTCCTCAACACTCCTAGCAAGTTGCGTAAGCGTTGGTATCTCAGACCAAGCTTTATCTGGGTCAAGATAGACACGAAGCACTGCTTGTAAGGCAGCTAAAGTCATCTTGTCACACCGCAATGCTCTCCTCATATGATTTTCTTTTACCTGTTGCACAAGGTCGTAACGGCCCGCGATTATTCCTGCCTGTGGCCCGCCAAGCAATTTGTCGCAGGAAAAAGTAACTAAGTCTGCCCCTTCTTTCAAAATTTTTGTAACTGTCTTTTCATGAGGCAACCCACATTTTTCCAAGTCTAAAAGCGCACCTGAACCTAGATCAACCATTACGGGAATCTTGCTTTCCTTACTCAATTTAGCTAATTCACTCACTTCCAGCCCAGTTGTGTAACCAATTATTCTGTAATTTGATGTATGGGCTTGCAATATCAAGGCAGTTTTTTCACTAATGGCCGACTGGAAATCTTTGTAGTGTGTTCTGTTAGTAGTCCCCACCTCCCTTAAAATACATCCACTCTTGGCCATGATCTCAGGCAAACGGAATGACCCACCAATTTCTATTAGCTCCCCACGTGAGACAATTGTTTCGCATCCTTCAGAAAGGGAGTTAAGACAAAGTAATACAGCAGCCGCATTATTATTTACAATTGTTGCAGCTTCAGCACCTGTCAATAGTTTTAGCAGCTCCTCCACCAAGTCATCTCGGTCACCACGAATCCCTGTTTGTAAGTTATATTCTAGGTTAATATTTGATTGAGCCGCCATTGCTGCTGCATTAGCAGCAGCTTTTGGAATCAACGCCCTGCCTAGGTTGGTATGGGAAACTACACCAGATAGGTTTATAACTTTTCTCAGGCTTCCATTGGCAATTTTAACAACAGTGGTTTCAACTAAGTTCGTCCATTCATCTAGCTTGCGTCTTTCAACATTGTTAGGGTTGATTCCATTTTGAATCAACCCTCTGGCTTCAGCTAAAACACTTCTAGTTACATGGGTCACAAGTGTGCGGCCAAACACTTCTATTAGTTCCGCCATGTGGTCAAGTCTTAGAAGAGTGTCAACAGCAGGTAGGTTTCTTAATAGTTTTTTGTTGTCCACTTGGTTAATACCTATTAGCTTACATTCTTGATATTATAAACTGTTGAATGCTGACAAGGGTATATAAACAACTGGGGTTTATTCAATGACCGTAATCAGCATGATAGTGTTACTATGCAAAAGCGCAAGATGCTCACATATTATGCAGTTGAATGACACATCATTGTTCTAGCAAAAAAGGAGCTCGCTGCATTACACCTTGCTGCCAGTGTCGGAAATTGAAAGAATAGATTTTGTTTTTACAATTCGTCTATAGAGGTCTGCACCTTCTGCGAATAAAGCCTTTAATAAAACATCGGGTTTAACATAACCTCCATTGCCAGCTGATGTTGTGTAAAGAATATCATTTGTATTAGATACTTTTTCAAGTTGACTAACCATTTGCCTTATATCGATTATTATACCCTTATGATTGGTTATTGGGCAGCTTCCCTTGGACACAAAGTTTGTTACGGCTCTTTCTACCTCTTGAGGGCTTATAGCTTCTTTCAATTGGACTCTAATGCTATAACCCACGATCAGTGAAGAAATGGATTTATCGGAAATCCTTATCTGTCTCGCGTCAACAAACCTAATATCCAATGGTAAACATGAGTTTAGCCTGTTGCTCACATCCCATGGCTCATAATATTTAAAAAGCTCAATATCAAGCATTTCATCATAACTTTCCATGCCTACTGAAAGCCCTGGTCCAAATGAAACCTTAGGTGAGGGTGAAAATCCCTCCGAGTGAGCCACAGGAAGATTAGCTATTCGGCATGCCCTGAATATCAGGTTCATTTTTTCAAGATGGCTTAAAAACTTGGCAGATTCTTTTATGTGGTAAGTGAGTCTATACTTATATCGACCTTCAACATTTGCCGGCTTTGGCTTACCTACTTTGGCTACAGAAGTGTCGTATACGGAAAAACAGAGTTTTGGATCCAATCCACAACCTTCGCAATCGTCAGTTTTACAATCGACAGATATGAACCCTTTTTTTGCCATTTTCCATTCTTTAAGAAAATATTTTTGAGTCAGGCCTGTATCCAAGTGATCCCAAGGAAGTGTGTCCTTTTCTTTAAACTCTCTGTTTGCATACCATTCTGTATTAAGTCCAGTTTCATCAAACGATTTCCCCCATGTCTCAAAGTTAAAATTTTCCGTCCAAGAATCTAGTTTCTGTCCATTTTCCATTGCTTTCTCAATAACATCTGCCAACCGCCTATCACCTCTACTAAACACTGCCTCTATGTGACTCATCCCTGCATCGTGCCATTTTAATCGAATTCTTTTAGACCTTTTAACAAGCTCAAACAACATTTCTTTCTTATTCCACAGGTTTTTCATGGTTTCTTGACCGGTCCATTGAAATGCAGTATGGGCTTTTGGAACAAAGTTTGAAATACTGACATTAATATTATTAAATTTTGCACCATCTTCGTTGAGCCTATCAAGTTTCTTCGCTAGGTCGTATATGCCTTGAATGTCCTCTGAGGTCTCCGTTGGTAAACCAATCATAAAGTAGAGTTTCAGTTTTCTCCATCCTGCTCTTAATAATCTACGAGCTGCTAAAACAACATCCTCCTCTGTAACTTTCTTGTTAAGCACATTGCGTAGCCTCTGAGTGCCGGCTTCAGCAGTTATGGTAAAACCAGTTTTTTTAACACGCTTAATTTGAGCTATCACCGGTTCGGTAACGGTAGCTGGACGCATCGAGGGCAATGAAACTGAAATTTGGCTATCAGCATAACAATCCATTAAGCCTTTTAATAACTGTTCTATGCCCGAGTAATCACCAGCGGAAAGAGAAAGTAGTGAAACATCACCATACCCAGTATTCTTTAGAGTCTTGTCAAATATTTTCAAAACTTCTTGAGGTGAGCGTTCTCGGTTTGGTCTATATGACGTTCCTGCCTGGCAAAATCGGCATCCTTGGGTACATCCCCTATCGATCTCCACATTAAGCCTATCGTGAGCAGGTGATCCAAATGGAACAATAATATTTTCTGGAAAAGGTGACAAAGAAAGATTTTCTATAAAAACACGCTTTGGTGTTTTTGCCATTGGCATTGGCCTCACTTCGGATATTTTTCCATCATCGCAATAGTGCACATCCCAAAACGAGGGTATGTACATCCCTGGAACTTGCTGTAGCTTTTCCAAAGTATCGTTCTTATCCTCTTTTCCACGATCAGCTGCCAAGTGTACTATTTCCGTTACCGCATTTTCACCATCACCTAAAAA
Source organism: Nitrospinaceae bacterium UBA7883 (assembly GCA_002500605.1). GTDB lineage: Bacteria > Nitrospinota_A > UBA7883 > UBA7883 > UBA7883 > UBA7883. Next base: position 140,927 of record DLRR01000012.1, read on the forward strand.
GAAAGCATCAAAAAAAGGAGCCAATGGTTCCGGGTTGTAAACCCCGGCTCCACCGCCAACTATCAATGGGTGCGACTCATCCCTGTCGGATGACCTCAATGGGATCCCAGCAAGGCTTAACATCCATAATATAGTTGTATACGATAGTTCATACGGAATTGTGAACCCTATGACATCAAATTTTGACAATGGTTTTTTAGATTCAAGGGAAGTTAGTGGCAACTTGTTTCGCTTTAGCTCGTTGGCCATGTCTTGACCAGGTGCAAAACATCGCTCAGCCCATAGTTCCTCACACGAGTTTACAAAACTGTATAGCAACTTAAGCCCTAAATGGCTCATACCTATGTCATAAAGATCTGGGTACACTAGAGCAATAGTCCCTTTCACTGTGGAAAGATCTTTGTGAACTGAGTTCGGCTCTAGGCCAAGATATGACGAAGGTTTCCTGACTCTCTTGAGAAGCTCCCCGACCTCGTCAACTAGAAATTCAGACAAGTCTTTTTCTTCCTATACTCACATTAATGGCAAGCCCAATGCATATGAAGTTGGTAATTAATGCCGACCCTCCGTATGACATAAATGGCAGAGGAATACCTACAATTGGAAGGAGACCCAATGCCATCCCTATGTTATAGACAAAATTAAATATAATCATGGCCCCAAGACCAACAACAACTAAGCAAGCAAACTTATCCTCCGAATACTTGATTATGTTCTGGAAACGCAAAGCCATTGAGCAAAAGAGAGATATAAGTACAATAGCCCCTATAAAGCCAACTTCTTCGGCATAAACCGAAAAAATAAAATCTGTGTGTTTGGCTGGTAAAAAGTTAAGTTTACTTTGCGTCCCTTCAAAAATTCCCTTCCCCCACATTCCCCCTGAACCAATGGCTATCTTCGATTGAATTATATGGTAGCCACGGCCCATAGGATCTTCCTCAGGGTTAAGTAAGCCTATTATTCTGTCTTTTTGGTAAGGCTTGAGTAAAAACCATGTTAGTGGTGTGACTGCTAATAAAAAAATAGACAAAAATGACATCAGCTTGGTCTGTACTCTTACAAAACCGACTAACCCTATAAAAATCACAACGTAGATTATCGCAGTCCCAAGGTCAGGTTGTTGAGCAACTAAAAAAAATGGTACAACCAAAAAACCAATCGGTCTTATTAGATCAAAGGCATTAATCGGATCTCGTTTCTTAATATCATTAAATACACGGGCTAGTATGATAACTAGTATCACCTTCATAATTTCAGATGGCTGAAAATCAATCCAACCTAGGGAAAGCCATCTCTGTGATCCACCACCCACTTTGCCAATGAAAGTTACCAAAATCAAAAGTCCAACACCAAGTATGTATAGAGGGAAAGCCATACGCTCTATAAAAGCGTAATCGATTGTTGCTGCGAAACTCATAGCAACTATGGATATTAAGATCCAGTAAACCTGTTTTATGTAAAGCTCTCTAACAAAAATCAAATCGCTTTGCATGTTAGCGCTATAGATTGCAACCACACCAATCATACTAAGGGTTAATGTCAATCCTAGTAGCGTGCGGTCGAACCTTTTCCAATGCCTGTTTGTCAACATTTCAGCATTTTATAAGAGCTTAATTTAGTTATTGAATAAGGTGTTTGGTTGCTAGTTATTTGCCGTATCGTCGACCAGTCTAATTGTATTGCTACGGTTTTTCGAACCCGCGGAACGCTGGATTACTGTGTAGGGTGAGTTAAGATAAGCATCCATAACTTTTTTAGCTATAGGTGCTGCAACTGTGCCTCCATGGCCTGCATGCTCCACAACAACGGCTACAGAAATCTCAGAATTCTCAATTGGACCATAACCCACAAACCACGCATGATCACGATATTTATACTTTATGTCTTCAATGTTTTCTGGCTCAATATCTTTTCTTCTTACTACTTGAGCTGTTCCTGTTTTTCCAGCGTAACCAAAAGACCCTTTATTGATTCTCCAAGCCGTTCCACGGGGGGCTTCAACAACCCCACGAAGTGACTCGGAAATAAATTGCATGCTTTCTTTTGAGAATGGAAGTAATGAATTATGTTCTCTTTCCCCTTTTTCGTTATTCAGATCAACGTCCTTTATTATTATTTTTGGTTCGACCATCTTTCCACCGTTCGCCACAGCGGCAACCATTCTCACCTGCTGAATTGGGGTAACAAGATTGTAACCTTGCCCTATTGAATTCACCACAGTCTCACCAAGCACCCACGGTTTTTTGCGAACCTTCTCCTTCCATTCGATTGTGGGAACCAATCCTTTGCGCTCTGTCCCAACCTTAAAGTTAGATGAACTTCCGAAGCCAACCATTCGAGCATACTTAGCTATCCTATCTACCCCAAGTTTTAGCCCAAGTGTATAAAAATAAACATCGCACGATTGTATAAGTGCACTTTTCATATCCATTGAACCGTGCCCAACTTCCTTCCAGCATCTAAAGGTCTTTCTACCTAATTTAAAATATCCAGGACAGTTAACCAAAGTATTCTTATCAAAAACACCCTCTTCAAGCCCTGCAATAGCAGTCACAATTTTATGCGTGGATCCAGGTGGGTACTGGCCCTGTGTAACCCTATTTTGCAAAGGGTGAAAACCACTCTTTAAAAGCCTTGACCAATTTTTTGCAGATATGCCATTCGAAAAAATATTTGGATCAAACGATGGACTACTCGCAAAAGCTAATACATCTCCATTATTTGGATCCATAGCAACTATTGCACCTGCTTTACCTTTTAATGACTCTTCAGCCATCTTTTGTGTTTCGTAATCAATGGTAAGTTGAATATTTGTGCCTCCGATAGGGCTAATACGCTTTAATACTTTAATGACCCTACCAGCCGCATCAACTTCTAGTACTCTAAGTCCCTTTCTCCCTTTGAGCGATTTTTCAAAAGCTCTTTCAACACCTGTTTGGCCTACAAAGTCATTCCTTGAATGTTGTTTTTTAATGACTCTAGCAAGTTGTTTAGCCGTTATAGGGCCTAAATAACCCAATAAATGTGAGGCAAAGTTTCCATAATTGTAATTTCTTGTTGATACTATCTGTAAGGAAACACCAGGAAGTTCTAGGCGATTCTCTTCAACAAATGCCACTTCGTCTCTACTTATGTCACTTTTAATTACAACTTTTTTAAATGTAGCCACGTTTTTAATACTCTTCAGGACATCGTTCATATTAAATTCAACCGACTTTTGCAGAAATTCAAGAGTATTTTTAGGCTCGTTCATATCTTCTGGAATCATCGAAAGCTCAAATGCAGGTCTATTGGTAACAAGAACAAGGCCGTTTCTGTCAAGGATTAACCCACGATGTCCATCCAAATAAACTTCACGCAGCCTGTTGTTTTCGGCTCTACTTAACAAATAGCTGTGTTCGATTATTTGCAAATACCAAATTCGCAATAACAAAACCATCATGATGATGCCTAACAAGGCAGAAAAGTAGGCAATATTGGCTGTCCGTTTGGCAATAAACTGTTCCCACTTGGTTTTTGGACTAGGCATAGGGCAGATACCTAAAAAGGATTGAGCCCTTCTAATGAAGGATAGGTTATTAACTTTTGATATACGATTTCTTTAAGTTCTTTTAATCGGTTTTCACTTTTGGCTTCAAACCGCATAACCAAAACTGGTTGAGTATTTGATGCTCGTATCAACCCCCAACCACCATCGAAGTTAACCCTCGCACCATCAATAACAATAACATCGTAATCTTTCTTAAAATAAGCGCATATATCATTAACAACATCAAACTTATTTTCGTCAGGGCAGTCGACCCTTATTTCAGGAGTGTTGTATAACAATGGAGTGTCTGCAAGAAACTCTGAAACCTTCATATTGGTTTGTGACATAATACGCAAGAATCGTGCAGTAGCAAATATCGCATCATCAAACCCAAAAAACCCATCCTTGAAAAATATATGGGCACTCATCTCACCAGCCAGTTCTGCCCCCTCTTTGGAAAGCCTAGATTTAATGAGTGAATGACCAGTAGCGTTTAATACAGGACGACCTCCTTGTTTTAATATATCATCAACTAAGTTTTGTGAGCATTTTACGTCAAAAACTATGGCTGCTCCTGGTTTTCTTTTTAAAATTTCACGGGCAAAAATCATTAATAATTGATCACCAAAAATAATTCCGCCCTTCTCATCAACTACACCTATTCTGTCGGCATCACCATCGTATGCAAATCCCACATCAGCACCAATCTCAATTACCCTCTCCTGTATATCCTTAAGGTTAGATGGAACTGTTGGATCAGGATGATGGTTAGGAAAACTTCCATCTACTTCGCAATAAAGCTCATCAACCTCACACCCTAGTTCTCGCATAAGTCTTGGGCCTAGAATACCACCACAACCATTACCGCAATCCAATACGATGCTCAATGATTTGGTAAGGTTAATCTTCTCCTTTACCATTACTATGTAGTCTTCAATAACGTCAGTTTCTGCAACAGATCCTTGCCCTTTCTCAAAGTCACCTTTTTCGATCATGTCCGCCATTTCTTGAATGGCTAAGCCATGGATGGAGTCCTTACCAAGGTTGAGCTTGAAGCCGTTAAATTCCGGTGGGTTATGCGACCCAGTTATCATCACACCTCCATCAACTTTCAAATGATGCAGCGAATAGTAAAGCAGTGGGGTTGGCACAAGGCCTATTTGAACAACATTCACGCCAGTCGAGAGTATTCCAGATACAATAGAATCACGCAATATCGGTGACGACTCTCTGGCGTCCTGACCAACAGTTACCGCCTTGCCCCCTACCCTTTTAACTACTGTCCCAAAAGCTTTGCCTATGTTATTAACCACTTCCAAGGTCAAGTCCGTCTCAACTACACCGCGAATGTCGTATTCTCTGAAAATTACTCTGTCCATTTCATTTAACTCAATCAATCAATAGTTATTATTAAGTACAGTTGTCTCACAGCTTTTAATTTTTCATCAGATGCTATGATATTGGGGGTACTATACTACATCAATAAGCACTTTTTGGTTTAGCACTTGTTGGCTAATTACTTTGAACTGACCCAAAAAATTGTGCGATGTGCTTTTTAAGCGCTTCGGCATCCTCTATTTTGTTGGCCATCTCACGAAATTTGGAGGAACCAGCAAATCCTTTGGAGTAATACCCAAGCCATGTCCGCATTTTTTTTACTGCGGCCTTTTCCGAGTAGTTTGCTACAAGCCCTTTAAAGTGAACTGTAACCAAGTCCACTATATCAAATGGTGAGGGTTTGTAGGGCTCAACACCTTTTTGGAGATCATTAAAGCTTCTAAACAGCCACGGTGCGCTTAGGGCTCCACGGCCAAGCATAACCGCTGCACAACCAGACCAGTTTAATCGATCTACTGCCTCACTAGCAGTTCTTATATCACCGTTACCTATTATAGGAATTTGTACGGATTTGGCCGCCTGCTTAATTATCGCCCAATCTGCGAGGCCAGAATAACCTTGCGACACAGTTCGTCCATGTATTGTTACACAAGCCACACCCACATCTTCAAGAGCGTGAACCATTTCAATAGCATTTATACTTTTTCTGTCCCAACCAATTCTAATCTTTACTGTAACTGGTTTTGATACAGAACTTACAACTGCTTTTGCCATAGCAACTGCCTTGTCAAAGTCTTTTAGAACAGCCGCACCTCCACCGGTTTTGGTAACCTTACTGACAGGACAGCCATAGTTGAGATCAATAATGTCACATTCTCTACAATCTAAAAGTACAGCAGCATCTCGCATAACATTAATTTCACCTCCAAAAATCTGGGCAGCCGAAGGCCTAGGCTCATTATTGGTAGGAAGCATATTGTATGTTTTTTCAGAGTTGCGGATAATGGCATTTGCACTGAGCAGTTCAGAAGTAACCATTCCGGCTCCCTGCTTCATCGCAATAGTACGGAATACTGAATCAGACATTCCAGCCATAGGTGCCAAAACTGCCCTTGAAGGGATACATACATTCCCAATGTAGAAAGACACAAATACTCCGCTTATTTACCTATTTTATATAACCCCAACTTACAAGTCGATTGTAGGCATATTGTGATTGTTTGCTGTTTCTGTCAATCTGAAGATATCTGTAATACTCTTGGGCAGACCTCTGCTTTTTACCTTGACCCTCCAGTGAAATTCCTTTTAGAAAAACAGTATTCGGATTTCCAGGGAGCATCTCTTCATATTTGTCGAAATCGTAAAAAGCAGAAACGAATTGCCTGAGGTTAATCTTTGCCATGCCAGCCAGATGTACCGCCTGAGCCTCGCCGGGTTTTACTTTTTTTGCCTCTTCAGCATATCGCTTTGCATGAATGTAGTTCTTTTGGGCAAAATGACACTTTGCCATCATTACAAGCCCAGCATAGTCTCTTGGAGCCTTATTAAGAGCAGTCAAAAAATGGCCTTCGGCGACCTTAAATTTTTTTAGCATCATTTGTTTTTCACCTGCTTGCATATTTTCAATAGCAATTTTGATTTTACGCAAGTTGGCCGTATAGTCTTTGTATCTTTCACGATTATTGGGGAACGCTTTAAATTTTGCATATTTGTCTATAACTCGCTTATTTGCAGTGTTATACCTCTCTAGGCTCATAGGATGGGTGGCAAACATAGTTTTTATGGAACTGGGTTGATGCTTAAGCAGTTTTTGCAGCTCTTCCATAAGCCCGACCATGCCTTGAGGAGTATGTCCAGCTTTCACCATATAATCCATTCCTAACTTATCTGCCTGTCGCTCGTCGTCGCGGCTGTATTTGGCTAGTAATAATCCAGCACCTAAGCCACCTAATCCGGTGGCAATTGAAGCTACATTGCTATCTTGTGTGCCAACGTAGGTAGAAATACTAACAATAGCGAGCTGGGCCAAAACGCTTTTTGACATACGTGAAGCTGTATGACGTGCGTTGACATGACCCACCTCATGTCCAAGTAACCCTGCTAGCTCTGCCTCATTATCCAAATTGAGCATGATCCCTCTGGTAGTAGCAATACTACCACCAGGGAAAGCATACGCATTAACATAAGTGGCGTTCACACAGCGAAATGAGTAAGGCATTTTTGGTCGATGACTAACAGATGCAATCTTTTTACCGACTTGGCCAATATACCAGTTCAACTCCGGGTCATCGGCTTCGCCGTAATCGGCAGAAAACTGATGAGGAGAGTTTTTTTGATCCAGGTTAACTTCTTCCTGCTCAGACATAAGCATTACTTGAGACTCGCCAGTGACTGGGTTTGTGGCACAGCTAGTCAAACCAACACCAGCAACAACAGACGTAGTATACTGGAGAAAATTCCTCCTGTTCAAATAAGGCTCGTTATAGCCATTACCAAGGTACTTTCCGTCTAAGTCAATCAAACCCTTAAGCAACATTTAAATACTCTCCTATTATCTACCTTGGTGTATTTTATCAATTATAAAAGCAATTTATTTTACTCCAGCAATATTACCCGGGCGGATTTTTATTTTATTATCGGTTAGATGTTGCTTTGTCTTAATCACTAATTCAAAGTCTAAAGGCCATAAAAGACTCACAACCTGATAGTATTGTTAGCCACAAAACTAAATTTTATTGGATTTTCTTAGATGTTATCCCTCTTGGATCTTTTAAATAATATTTCTACGTCTGGCTCCTATCATCACGTAGAGTGTAACGGGTTAACTTTAACAGCTAAAGGTTTACTTACCGAGTCAATACCGAGGTTTATTAACAAGCCAATTGTTGTTTTCTGCGACAAGGCCTCAAAAGCCGAAGAATTTGTCGATATTCTTAACTTCTTTAATTCGAGTAAAAACCCCAACCCGATGAGGCAGATCATTTATTTCCCGCCGTGGGAAATACTGCCTTTTGAAGAAATTTCACCACACCCTGAAATAACAAAACAAAGAGTTAGCACACTGTCAACATTGTTGAATTGTGACAGTCATTTTACTCTTGTTACTTCAATTGAAGCCGTTGCAAGAAAAATAGTGCCAAATGATGTGATCATAGATTCGCTATTAGGCATCAGTGTGGGCGATAGCCTAGATACAGAAGTTTTAGCAGACCATCTAATTTCTACCGGATATAGAAGGTCTGAGACTGTTTGCGAGAGGGGTGAATTTTCTATCCGTGGCAACATAGTAGATATATTTGGTGGGGCAACTGAAATACCGTACAGAATAGAATTATTGGCAGACGAAGTGGAATCGCTGCGACTCTTCGATCCCAATACGCAACGGTCTACCGATGCCATAAACAATATAAAAATTATCCCACACAGGGAAGTCTTTTACAGAGGTTGTAACCAGAAGAACCTTGCGGAAGCTTATTTAAAAATTACAAGTAATACGAGTAATATTAATAAAGAAAATCACAATAGAGAAAGAATATTCAATTTAATTGAGTCTGCTGCTTTTTTCAAGGGCATGGAGTCTTTGATGCCTTTATTTTTCCATGAGCCGGGAACACTGTTTGATTATCTGCCCAATAGTTGTGCCTTCATCATTGACGAACCAGAGGCCGTCACAAAACATCTAGAGGAATTTATGGGGCTAGCCAAAGAAAGGTATATTTCATTTACAAAGAGTGGCAATGGTAACCTTGAATTCGAAAAACTTTTCATGCCTTTGTACAGCTTAAAAAGTCAACTCGATAAAAAAACAATAATTCGCATGCGGGAACTTCCAGTAAGTTCTAAGGATAATGGATCTTTAACTGTGTCAAGCCATACTCCAGATCAGTATAAAGGTAACTTAAAAAAGTTCTTAGGTGACCTAAAGACTATGCTAACCGCCAGCAACTGGGTCATTTTGATCACTAGCACAGAAACAGGGGCCAAACGACTTTCTCGGTTACTCACAGAGAACAACTTAAGTGCCAGAATAATTAGTAAAAATGAATTGTCCCTTCTTATGCCGAGCATGCTCAAATCACAACCAGCTCCATTGAAAGGCAACCTGCTAATTGTCATCGGCTCTTTGCCAGAAGGCATGGTCATACCGAGTGACAAGTTGTCCTTTATAACAGAATATGAAATATTCGGCCGTGCACGATACATTCGTCACCGCAAAAAACCAGAAAACAAGCCATTTAACTCTGGAACAACAAACCTAGAACCAGGAAATTTAGTGGTACATAAAACTCATGGTGTGGGCAGGTATGTTGGAGCCAATGAAATGGTAATAGCTGGCTCCAACGAAGAGTATATGGAGATTGAATACGCAGAAACGCAAAAGCTTTATGTTCCTCTAAGAGACCTTTATTTGCTCACAAAGTTTATTGGTAGCAGAGATGGAAAGCCGCCATTAGATAAAATGGGTGGCACCACTTGGAAAAAAACCAAGACTAAGGTCAAGAATAGTTTGTTACATATGGCCAAAGAACTTTTAACGATCTACGCAACTCGGGAACTTGCAGGGGGACATTCTTTCAGCCTTGATAGTACATTCCACAACGAGTTTAGAGAAACTTTTGAGTTTGAAGAAACGGAAGATCAATTGTCCGCTATAATGGCCGTGGCATCTGACATGGAAAGCTCCAGACCTATGGATCGATTAGTGTGCGGTGATGTTGGTTACGGGAAGACCGAAGTTGCCATGAGAGCAGTGTTTAAATCAGTCTTTGATGGAAAGCAGGCTGCTGTTCTAGTTCCAACCACTTTACTAGCTCAGCAACACTACCATACTTTCTCTGAGCGGTTTAAATCGTTTCCTGTAAAAATTCAATCTCTAAGTCGATTTAAATCACGTCAGGAGCAAAAAGAAATTATAGAGCAAACAACAACTGGTGAAGTTGATGTGCTTATTGGCACACACCGCCTCTTACAAAGGGATATCAACTTCAATAATCTCGGGCTAATCGTAATAGACGAAGAACAACGGTTTGGCGTAAAACACAAAGAAAAATTGAGAAATATTAGGCAAAGTGTTGACGTACTAACAATGACAGCCACTCCTATTCCAAGAACCCTTCAAACAGCTCTGCTTGGCATCCGTGACCTTTCTGTTATTGAAACGCCGCCGCCAGGCCGCCTCTCTATTCAAACATTTATATGCAAGTTTTCGGAAGACATAATAAAAGAAGCCATGCTGCGAGAGCTAGACCGTGGCGGGCAAGTTTTTTTTCTGCACAATAATATCAAATCTATTTATTCCATCGCGAGTTTATTAAAGAAGCTTGTTCCTCAGTCCAGAATTGCTGTGGCCCATGGCCAGATGCAAGAAAGGGAATTGGAGTCAGTTATGGTAGATTTCATAGACCAAAAATATGATGTGCTTGTCTGTACAACCATAATAGACTCTGGTTTGGATATTGCTTCTACAAACACTATTCTGATAAACAGGGCTGACCGCTTTGGGTTAGCGCAACTTTACCAGCTCCGCGGAAGGATTGGCAGAGATAAGCACAGAGCTTATTGCTATCTTCTTATACCAGGGTTAGCATCCATGACTGTTCAAGCACAAAAAAGGTTAAAAGCAATCGAAGAGCTTAGCGAGCTAGGCAGCGGATTTAAGCTTGCAGCCAAAGATATGGAAATACGTGGTAGTGGTAATCTGCTCGGACCAGAGCAATCCGGCCAAATAAATGCCGTTGGGTTTGACACTTATTGCGACATGCTAGAAGAATGCATAAGTGAACTCAAAGGCGACCCCACAAAACAGCAGATTGAAATGGATTTCAATCTAAATCTTGTAGGTCGAATTCCACCAACATACATATCAGAGTTGGCACAAAGAATAGAATTGTACAACCGACTTCACACTACCAACACAATAAATGAGCTTTCCGACTTGTCGATAGAGATGAAGGATCGTTTCGGACCAATTCCAGAAGAAGCTGAAAAGTTGTTAGCTGCTCTTAATGTTAAGATCCTTGTGTCTTCAATTGGGGTGGAAAAAGTTGATGTGGTTGGATCGAAGACTTTTCTAACCTTTAGTCCATCTACCACTGTCACACCAGAACAGCTTATCAATGCATCGCAAATTTCAGACAGCAAATTTAGTTTCGTTTCAGAAAACATGGTGGAGTTGAGGCTCATTGACGACAACTGGAAAAGTCGACTTTATTCATTAACCAAATTCTTGGAGTTTTTACTAGAAAAGCAATAGAATAATAAAAGCATATTAGACTAGAGTTCTAAGCGATTTGACTTACTACCAAATTATTAATAATTCCAGTGAATAACTATAGCCCAGGCAATAAGCTCAAGTGCAGACATTATTTTTGCTCAGGATAATCAATTATGCAAAAAAAGCGTTTCATTTTTTACTTTCTCTTAATAGTAACCTTGCAAGCGACAGGATGCTTTAAAGACCAAGATAGAAGCAAATCGATTGTTGAACCAAAAAATGCAGCCCTTGCAATAATAGGCAACAGAACAATTACAGTTTCGGAGTTTGAACATGCTGTCGACAAATACAAACTTCTTCTTGAGGTTAGTGGTTTTGGGTTAAATCGAAGCACTGAAAACATCAGGCGAACAACCTTGAATAGGCTTGTGAATGAAAGAATTCTTTTGGAAGAGGCAGAGAATCACGGGATCACTGTCTCAAAGAAAGAGCTTGACCGCGAAATCAAATTGCTTCTAGACAAACACGATAAATCTAAACTTAATGTAACTCTTGGCAAGCTTGGATCTAATATTGACGAATGGAAAAAGATGCTTGAACAGAACATAAAGATTGAGAAACTAGTTAGTCAACAAGTAGACTCCAAAATAATAATCGACAATACCGCGGAAAAAAACTTTTTCAGAAACAACCTGAACACTTTCCGACTTCCAGAGCGTATAAAGGCCAAACACATCTTAGTTGACAACAAGGTTAAAGCTTACAGTATAAGAAAAAAGCTATTAACAGGTGGTGACTTTGCTACAATAGCAAAAGAAAACTCACAAAACATAAGTGATTATGTTGACAGCTATAGTTATCTGGTGAGAGGTCAGATACCAATTGAGCTTGAAGATGTAGTGTTTCGCCTTAAAGTTGGGGAAATATCTAAGATAGTAAAGTCACAATATGGATTTCACATAATTAAGCTTGTGAAATTAGAAAAGGCCCGGCTAATGAATTTTACCGAGGCACAGCCAAGGATAAAAAACTTTTTATTCAAGCAAAAACGTGAAAAGGAATTTAATAGTTGGCTAGAAAAGGTTCGATTAAATACAAAGGTAACCATAAACTGGGAATTGTTAAGTCTTGGCCCACAGTGAAAATTGTTTTGGCGTGGATAGTCTTAAGTATTTTCTCGAATGAACCAGCGGCATTGGCAAGTACTGAACAAATACTGGATCGAATTGTTGCAAATGTTAATGGTGAAATTATTCTACTCTCTGATCTGCGCAAGGAAATAGCCAGTCTTCGTGATATGCAACGCAATGGTGCAAAAATAGACAGTTCAATGGTAACTGAAAGTGCTGTATTGCAGTCAATCATTGATGAAAGCATTATTGCTTTTCACGCGAAAGAACGAGAAATTAAGGTCAGTGCAATTGAAGTTGATCAAATGATTGAGGAAATCAAAGAGGAAAATGGTTTTTCGGATGAAGAGTTGATACATGCCCTTAAATCACAAAGCTCTTCAATACAACAATTGCGTAAAAACCTGAAACGCCGAAGGCTAGTAAAAAAAGTTATGAGTTATGAAATAACTCAGACTAATATCTCCGAAAATGAGATAAGACAATATTACATTAAAAACAAAGATAAGTTTACTAAAGTCGGCCGTATCAGAGCTAAACATATAGTCATCCTGCTACCTAAGGAATCTGGAAAAACTAAGCATGCCGAAGTTAAAAAAACCATATATGAACTGCTTGCAAAAATACAAAATGGTGGTAATTTTTCCGAAATTGCCAGTAAATATTCTCAAGATGGCTCAGCCAGCCTTGGTGGCGACTTGGGGTGGTTTAAGCCTGGTGATATGGTTCCCGAGTTCGAACAGATAGCATTTTCGTTGAAAGAGGGCGAATTAGGTGGACCAGTTAAAACTAAGTTTGGATACCACTTAATTTTAGTTACAAACCGCGAGAAACCAGAGTTGGTACCGTTGAAAGATGTATCGGCAAAAATAGAAAAAGAGCTATCCGCTGTCAAGTTTAACGATAACCGCCAAGAATGGATAGACCGCCTGCGCGAAGAAGCTTACATTGAGTTAATGCAATGATCAAACTAGCTATTCCCACTTTGCAGCAAATAAGGAAAGTGTAAAATGACCATAAAGGCATTAGGACTTTTGTCAGGAGGGCTGGACAGTCACTTGGCCACCCATATTATGCAAGACATGGGTTTCGATATTACTCTTCTAAACTTTTCTAGCCCTTTTTGTAATTGCACCAAAAAGAAAGCAAGTTGTAATAATGAGGCCAAAAAAATTGCCGATGAACTTGGAATGCCTTGTCAGGTTGAGTTTTTAGGACAAGAGTATCTGGACATTATCAGAAATCCAAAATTTGGCTACGGCAAAAACATGAACCCATGTATTGATTGCAGGGTTATGATTTTCAAGAGAGCTAAATCGAAGATGAAAAAGCTTGGGTCTGCATTCATCTTTACTGGAGAAGTGCTCGATCAACGCCCAATGTCACAAAACCTAACGAAGATGACTATGATTGAAAGGGAGTCAGGTTTAGAAGGCTATGTGGTAAGACCGCTCTCCGCAAAACTTCTACCACCTACAATACCGGAAAAAGAAGGCATTATTGACCGTGAAAAGATGCTCAGCATACGAGGAAGAAGCAGAAAAGATCAGATCCAGTTGGGCCGTGATGAATACAGTTTACCGGAAGAAAGCCTATGTTCTTCTGGAGGGTGTTTGCTAACAGACCCAAATTTTGCGGTTCGTATCAGGGATCTAATGGAAAACAGCGTTGGTGCTACTGTGAAAGATACCCACTTTCTCAAAGTTGGTCGTCACTTCCGACTAACTAACAAGCTAAAAGTAGTAGTTGGCAGAAATCATGAAGAGAACAATAAACTGGAAAAAATGGCATCCAGTACAGATTTTTTGTTCTACCCTGATCATATCGGTATAAAGGGGCCATTGACTGTTATACAGGGTTTCTTTGATAAAGATACTATCAAGCAGATTGGAGGAATTTCCTCAAGTTATTGCTCTGGAACAGAAGGAAAACCAGTTAGAATGGTTTATAGAACAAAATCTGGTGCCAACAAGTGGTTTGTAATGGCTAAACCAGCTACAAAGGAAATGATTGAAAAATGGCGCATTTAGCTGATATGGTAAAATACAACTGGAGGGACTGACATGAATGAACCTCGCCGAGTCTATCTTGACAATAATGCAACAACCCCGGTACACCCAAAAGTAATTGAGGCGATGCTCCCCTTTTTCAAAGATGGGTTTGGAAATCCATCATCGGGGCATGCTTATGGCCGTTTTGTAAAAAACAAAATAAGTGAATCCAGAGAGATTGTGGCCAATGCTATAGGAGCCGAACCATCAGAGATCATTTTTACTTCAGGAGGTACAGAAGCTGATAACATAGCAATTTGTGGTTCGGCGGCTGGACATACTAAGAAAACTGACAGAACTCGGCTTGTTACCACCACTATTGAGCATCCTGCGGTTTTAGAGACAGTCAAACATTTAGCCAAAAATGGGTATGAAGCAAGGTATATGCCTGTGGATAATGAGGCTTTAGTAAACCCCGACTCACTTAACGATATGATCAACAATGAGACGGCTATAGTATCAGTAATGCATGCTAACAATGAAGTGGGCACAATTCAGCCAATTCGTGAAATATCGGAAATAGCTAAAAGTTATGGGGCGTTAATGCATACAGACGCAGTTCAAACGTTTACAAAAATACCAATTAACGTGGATGATGTTGGAGTTGATCTTCTTAGCTTATCCGGTCACAAGATAAACGGACCCAAAGGAATAGGTGCTCTATATATCCGAAAAGGGTCAAAAATAAAGCCAATAATTCATGGAGGGCACCATGAGTTCGGCCTTAGGGCTGGAACAGAAAATGTTGCGGGTATAATCGGTTTAGCAGAGGCTGTAAGAATAGGCATAGAGAATTTGGTTGAAGATGCAAATCATGCTCAAAAGATGCGAGACGAGCTCGAAAAACGAATTACTAAAACTATTCCATTTGTACGGCTGAACGGTCATAGAGAAAAGAGAATTCCAAATACTTTAAATATGTCCTTTGAATGCGTAGAAGGTGAGGCGCTGTTAATTAATCTAGATATGGCAGGAATAGCCATATCAACTGGCTCAGCATGTAGTTCAGGTTCACTAGACCCTAGCCATGTGTTGTTAGCAATGGGTATCCCACACGAAATCGTTCATGGAAGCCTGAGGTTTTCGTTTGGTCCGACAAATACAATAGAGGATATAGACTATGTTATGACCCATCTGCCAAGGATCATAGATATGGTTCGCCAAATTTCTCCACTTTGGGACTCTGACAATGGCAAAGTTCTCACTGTGGAAGAAGCTGCGATTGGATCCTTACATGTGGGTCACTGATAACAAATTGGTAGATCTACTTCTTATCTATCTTGCTTGTAAAGTTTCAAGCGAGCATACCTTGCGGAATTCCAAGTTTCCAAGTACAACCTTTATTAAGTACTCTCAGTACCTCTTATCCAAGTAGTCTTGGACTATAGTTAAATGATCAAAAACTAGTAATGGCAACTGATCTTTGCCGAAGAGTCTAGCAGTTTTAGCATCCGAGCCAGCCTTAGGAGTTCCCGCAGCACTTGCAATAAATACAAGAGACACGTTGTGTTGCCTAGGATCGCGATTCGGGTTTGAGTACATGTGAAATTGTCTAATTAATTTCACATTTAGACCGGTTTCTTCTTTGGCCTCACGAATAGCAGCATCTTCAACTGACTCACCATAGTCGACATAGCCACCAGGTATGGCCCATCCATACGGTTCATTAATCCTTTCAATTAACACAATCTTCTTTTTAATTTCTATGATAATGTCTACAGTGACACTAGGATTCATATATTTGACGACACTTGTGCCACATTTAGGGCAAACCGTTTTTTTTTCACACGGATTCTCTCAGTGCCCATAGGAAGCGATCATTGTCAGCAGGTTTTCCAATTGTCACTCGAAAAAAGTCACCTAATTTAGGCATGTTCTTAAACCACCGTACTCTGATACCATTATCCAACAACCCTTTATAGGTGCCACTAATATCAGATTTAATTTTCATTAATATAAAATTGGCCGATGATGGTACTGGGTCCACTTTTTCCACAGTCTTCAAAATTTTGTATGCCCTATCGCGTTCATTTATGACCAAAGTTACCTGACTCATTATCTCATCCCAGCTTTTAATGGCTTCAATTGCCACAGACTGGGTAACTGAGTTTATGTTATATGGTAACCGCACCTTGTTAATATGTTCCACTAAATTGATATCGCCAAGCATATAACCAAGGCGTATAGCAGCTAGACCAACTTTGGAAAGTGTTTTAAGTACAATAATATTTGGCAAAGATCTATAAATCTTATCAACGCTAAAGGGAGCGTAATCAACATACGCTTCATCAATCACAACAATACCATTACAATTATTTGCAATGTGTTCAATCTGTTCAATAGAGTATTGCTTCCCTGTGGGGTTGTTTGGTGAAGCTATGAACACTACTTTCGGGTTTGATTTAGAAATGTTGTCCAGAAAAGAATCCATATTCAAAGTCCAATCCTCCTGGAGAGGGACCTCTACACAATCAGCTGAAAGAATCTTTGCTATGGAACTATACATAACGAAAGTTGGTGTAGGCATAAGCACGCTGTCGCCAGGGTTGCAGAAAGTTGAAATTATGGTTTGTATAATTTCATCAGAGCCATTTCCAAACAAAATTTCGTTTGGTTCTGCTGCTTCTTTATTTGCCACAACTTCTCGCAAGGCGGTTCCATTTATATCTGGGTAGCGGTTAAGCTCGGTGCTGGCTATTATCTCGTAAAGTCGCTCCCCGAACTTTTCTGACAAGGAATAAGGAGACTCATTTGCATCTAATACAACTGGACATGGCACCTGTTCTACATGATAAGCTACAGTCTCTCTGATGTTAGGTCTAACAATGGATTGCACATCTTTGTAATCATTTTTCTTGTTCATTGTATTCGTAGTATAGCCTACAACTTGGACTTGTTGAGTCTAATGCTCACCGCCTTAGCATGAGCAGTCAGCCCTTCTTCAGCCGCAACGGTAATTGCCGGTTTGGACAGTCTTTCTAATCCTTCGCGGTTGCATTTAATAAGGCTAGTGCGTTTCATAAAATCGTAAACTCCTAATGGTGAAGAAAATCTCGCCGAGCCACCTGTCGGGAGTACATGGTTTGGCCCAGCACAGTAGTCACCTATGGCCTCTGGTGTCCATTGCCCAACGAACACCGCTCCAGCATTTCTAATTCGCTTTACATGTCTATCAGCGTTTAGTATTGATAGTTCAAAATGCTCTGGTGCAAACCTATTCGAGACATCGAATGCTTCTTTAAGATTATTTACTACAAAGCAGAAGCAATTTTTTTTCAGGCATTTCCTGATAATTTCTTTTCTGGGCAGCACCTTAATTTGGGCCTTAAGCTCTTTAGCAACCTCCATAGCCAGTGCTTCATTCGTTGTTACCAGTATTGGATAAGCGTTTTCATCATGCTCGGCCTGAGAAAGAAGATCTGCAGCTATAAAGGCTGGGTTAGCAGTTCTATCGGCAAGTATGAGTATTTCACTAGGACCAGCTATCATATCTATATCTACAAAACCAAATACTTGGCGCTTAGCCTCAGCTACAAACACATTTCCAGGACCTACGATTTTGTCCACAGGGTTAATCGACTTGGTTCCAAAAGCCAAGGCCGCGATAGCTTGTGCCCCCCCCATCCTATATATCTCGTCTACACCAGCAATTTTTGCGGCAGCTAAGGTGTGCGGATTACATAGGCCTTTCGGTGCTGGAGTTACCATTACAATCCGCTTCACACCAGCGATTTTTGCTGGGATTGCATTCATCAGTACAGAGCTAGGGTAGGAGGCCTTGCCACCAGGTACATATAGGCCTGCAGACAAAAGTGGCCTAATAATCTGGCCTAAAGTTGTACCTTTGTCGTAATAAGACCATGATGATTCTTTCTGTTTCCTATGGAAAGCACGGATTCTTTCAGCAGACTTTTCTAAAGCCAATATAACTTTGCGATCCGAGTCTTTGAAACTTTTATTTAGCTCAAGCTTCGCAACTCTAATGGATTGAAAACTATCGTCTATTCCATCATACTTTTTGTTATAAGCTGAGATGGCCTTGTCTCCTCTTTTTCTAACATTTAATATTATCTTGGCGACTATTTCTGATACGTCCACAGGACCGCATTTCATCCTCCCATCGAGTCGTTTCATAATCTTTTCAAGCTCAGCTCCTTTTGCCCTTACTATCTTCATCGCGCTTTCTCCACTTCAAGCCTGATTGTCAATCCTATGGGTTTACTTGGATTAAAGTTAATATCAAATAGTAGCGCTATGCAAGATCCTTGATAGGTACGCTCTATGCCAAATTCTGATTGGGAAACCGTCTCTACCGGAAACCGCCAAGATGCAAAAGCCTTGTCTGCTCTAACCTTTACAATCATTCCGCTCCAATCGTCCCTCATCCCGACCATATCAACTTCTTTATCTTCAATTACTTCTTTGAGCCTCGGCCTACCTTTTACATTTCCTCCAATCCAGTACCTGTCAACAGCGTCTACTGCTAGCATGGTAAGGTTGAACTCGACAGCCAATCGATAAGATATGACTGTATTGCTTCTGTTCGTAATTTCATAGTTTGCCATTATGGAGCTATCACCACCAATCAAAGAAAAAGTTTTTTTCATCGTTAATGGCAGTGGCACATTACCCATGTAAATATGCCCGTCTCTAGTCATTTCTGCTTCAACAGTAGCAACTCCAGATTTTTCATCTCTGTTTTTCTTTGTCTTTGTTAATATGAATTGATTTGAGATAAAGTCTCCATAGTCTCTGAAGGTCTGTTCATTGTAGTCTTTTATGTTCGTATTATGTGAAATGAATCTGTCTTGAAAGCAGTGTCTCTCCTTCTGATCATATATGATGAGGTCATCGCAATTACCATCTATTAACTTAACGGCATCATGAATTGACACTGGTTGGTCTGCACTATTGCTATTATTATCTTTTCCAAGTTCAAAATGGTAAGCCTCTTTACGGCGCGAAAGTGTGTTCGTTAATGAAAACAAGTTTGGCCTGTAGTCGAAAATATTCATTGCTCCACCTTTTGATGGAGCAATCAGGGCAAAGGTTTTTTTATTTTCCAGTAAAACATCCTCTGACCCATCAGCATTGAAGTCAAGTTGAGAAATGTTAACCCAATCATCGCCATCGTAAATAACATCGTTAATTAGATTCTCTGTTTTAATGATATTGCTATATAATGCGTGTCTTAGATAATTCAGGTACAGACCCCCAAACATTCCGTGCCAATACGCGCAGTTACATTGCCCCTTATATAGTCCGTCTATAGCTTCACTAAGCAAACTGTCTTTCAACTTTGTCTTAGTTCTTTTTAGCTTGCCTGAAACAAAAATCATTTTCTTGTGCATCCGGTTAGATTCTTCATATTTGGCTAAAAAATTATGCCAAATTCCACCATGTAAGAAAGGCTCCAACAAATCACGTTTGTTGATATCCTCCAATTCACTCAAAGCACTTTGAAAAGTTATAGAAGCCTCGGGGTTTAGGCTCCATTTCGACATTTCCTTATACGATGCAACTGGAAAATATAGTCTGCCTTTGGAGGGGAATTGGTCTAAAAATTCACAAAAGTGTGGCATTTTAATGCGATCGGAGTTTTCTTCTAAGGCGGTGTAAAAATTTTCCAGCCATCCTTTTTTAAATACCCATTCGCCAGTTTCAGGCCACATGCCAAACTTCTCCCCGTCGTCTCCGTATGTAACCCCAAGACATGATTCAAGGTTTGTGCTGGACAGCAAGTAATTAATAACTTCATCTGGCATGTGAAAAGGAATGGAATATCGCAACTCTTTGTTGATAGGAAACACAGCCAATTTATGGCCATGTGTTTCCGTCATATAATAGCCATCAATAGCATCACCACTTAGACCTGCGTAATAGAAATGTGTATCATCAAGCAGGGTATAGCGCAAACCTGCTTGTGCTATTATTTTTGGCAAGCCTAGATCCCAGACACGTTCGGCTAGCCAGACACCTTGCGGTTTATACCCAAATCTTTTCTTGATGTAATCGTTCATCATCACCACTTGGCCAATTGCATCTTCTTCTGGAATAACTGAAAGAATAGGCTCGTAAAACCCTCCAGAGAGAACTTCGATTTGTCCACTGTCTACCATAGGTGATATTAGGTTAAAATATTCTGGCTTGTTAACCTCTATCCATTCAAACAACGGGCCGCTATGGTGAATAGCCATTCGAACCGCTGGATGTCTTTTTAAAACCTCAATCTGAGGTAAATAACACTCATTAAAGGCCTTTTCGAACACACTATCAAAATTTCCTACAGGTTGATGGTTGTGTATAGCAAAAAGAAAATTTATTGGGCTCATAATTTGTCGTTTAGTTGACGTGTTTATTAACTTGCAGCAACCTGGTTTTCTCTTTGATATTCGAATGTGTTGCTACGTAACAATGAATTAAGAAAATATAACAATCTAACGTTGTCTATCTTTTTTGGATATAACGCCTTGTTCCTACGCTAATCTACATCTTCACGGACGTTGACATTTTTAAATGAATCAAGGGATGGGTCTACATTTCTTAGCTCCACTTCACTGATATGTGACTTATCTAGTTTTTCACGGAATTCGTTGAACTGGATATCAACTCGGTCAATTCTATCTTTAAACCTGTTTATTGCTGACCTACGATAGATTGCAAGCATCCCCTGCTCAAGTCCATTGCATATAGGCACGATTGCGTCACCTGGAAGATGGGCCTTGCTAATAATAAATGCAACAACTTCTTCGTTAATTAACGGCATATCACATGCGGCAAGCATTAATTGATCAGCGCCTGTTTTCATAAACGCAGTATAAAGACCAGATAATGGACCCATGCCTTGTATAAGGTCTGGATAAACTTCAACCCCTAGGCTTTTGTAGCGATCAGGATGATTGGCTACAATAACAGTACGTTCAGATATAGGAACCACAACCGATAGGACCCTCTCAACCATATGCAAACCCCGGTACTTTACAAATGACTTGTCCGTACCCATTCTTTTGCTCTCACCACCAGCCATGACAGCTATTATCATTGTACTATTTTTAACATTTCAAGGATGATCCTCTACCCAGTACTTGCCAGTGGTAGAGAATTCCTTCTTCCAAATAGGTATATTTTTTTTTAGTGTATTGATCATCCATTCACATGCCCTGAAAGCCACTCTCCTGTGCATACTTATTGCTATTATAAGGACAATGTTTTCGTTTACTGTGATTACTCCAGTACGGTGGATTATTAAACAGTCGAGAATATCAAACTTTTCCATAGCTTTTGTTTCGAGCATCTCTAGTTGTTTTTCAGCCATACCTGGATAATGTTCAAAATCCAATTTCTCTATATCCTCGCCACGCGAAAAGTCCCGCACAACACCAAGAAAAGATACCGCTGCACCGGTGCGTTGATTTTTTGAAGTCAGGGCACATATTTCCTTACCCACATCGAAATTTTCTCTTTGTAACCTTGGCATCTTCTATCCTCCGGAAAGAGGTGGGAGGACTGCCACCTCGTCCCCATCTTTTAGTAAATAGTCACTCTTGACATGATTGTGGTTAACAGCGTAAAGCAAAGTATCGTTTATTAGAACTTCTCTCTTCACCTCATATTCATCGGCTATTCTCCCCATAAGAACACCTACAGTTTCACTGCCGCTTATATATGCTTCAATTTCAGACTTGCCGACCTTTTCTTTTATTGAGGCAAAAAACCTTACTCTAACCATATACCTAAGTATTAGAATGTAAAAAGAATTAATAATATTATACCTAAAGCTGGGAGTATTGTTTCATATGTCATATCACTTACCCATCATTGCTTTTACTGGGAAATCTGGAAGCGGCAAAACAACACTAATAGTAAAGCTTATTTCCACATTGAGCAATTACCAGTTGAAGGTAGCCACCATAAAGCACTCACATCATAAAATAAAGTTGGATCATAAGGGAAAAGATTCGCATAGGTTTTTTGAAGCTGGGGCAAACCCCTCCATGGTCACTGGATCAAACATGTATGGGTATGTGCAACCTTGTGTTAACACTCCGAAGTTAGACGAACTTGTTAGGACAATAGATAAAAAAGCTGATATCATAATAATAGAGGGGTTTAAAAATGAGCATGTAGACGGGATGTTCCGGTTTATCGTTACAGATCAGACTGCTGCCAAAAGAGAATTAGTTGATGAAGCCGATGGTTTGATCGTGGCAACTATCACTGATATGGCCTGTGATAAACCTGTCTACCAACGAGACGATATTCAGGGCATTTCAAGCTGGATTTTGGATCGATTTTTCCCCCATAAAACTAAAAATTGTAATTAAATGACAGAGGTCCCCTGTAAATGTTTGGGATAACTGAGTGGGTTTTAGTTGCTTTAGTCCTAGTTCTCATACTAGGGGCTAGCAGGATACCAGCCATTGGAACAGGGGTTGGAAAAGCAATTCGCAACCTCATTGATGGATTAAAAGACGAGTCAAAACAAGAAAAACCCAAGAAAGATTCTAAATAAGTGAAATTAACTCATTTTGACGAAAAAGGCGCCACTCGAATGGTAGATGTGGGCAATAAAAAGATAACTAGACGAGAGGCAACTGCTGGTGGAAGAATCACTATGGCGGCTAAGACTCTTGAGCTTATTCTAGAAAAGGGTGCAACAAAGGGCGAAGTTTTGGAAACAGCTAGACTGGCTGGAATCATGGCTGCCAAGAGAACTCATGAGCTAATACCCCTTTGCCATGCAATTACCATTGACAGCGTAACAATTAATTTCAAACCTGACGTAGAAAATTCACTCATAGACATCACGGCAAAAGTAACAACCAACGGTAGAACAGGTGTTGAAATGGATGCATTGACCGCTGTTACCATTGCCGCGCTAACAATTTTTGATATGGTAAAAGCTGTAGATAAAGAAATGACAATAACTAAAATAAACGTAATCGAGAAAATCGGAGGTCAAAGCGGACACTATATTCGTAAGGAATAACCCCGAAGCTAATAAGCATAGAACATTAATAAATAGGTGGTGTACCTTCTCCACTTACAAGACCAGATCATTTGTTAGCCCAATTCTATTACAACTATTATTAATTATTAATGTTATTCCGCTCCAATCATGTGTAGCCTTTAACTCTCAACTTGCCGCTCCAGTTGATCTGACTGTATCAAAAAATAATGGTTTTGATCCATCAATGGTTAGAATGGCCTCCGTCCTAGAGTTCGTTGAATATCGTCCAAAAAATGAACAAGTACAGACCATTACCGACCCATTAACGAAAATTCGAATTAAAGCTGGAAACGTAGCCACAGGGTCAGGATTAGCTATTGCTAACCTGTTTAAAGCCGCGCTTGAGAAACATGGCATTGTTGTTGATCACAACAACTACTCGACAGAAGGTCTTAGCGTAAAAAATATTATCGACAAGAATAGCTACTTTTCTAAAACAGGATTTGCAGACGATGAAAATTTGGTAGCAGATATTTTAGTCATTGGTACTGTTGCACGCTACGAGGAACGAATTGGATCTAAGATTGCAGTTGATAGACCAGCTTCAGTCGGATTTTCTATCGCTGTTGTCGATGTAAAAACCCGAATAGTTATCTGGGCTGGAAAGTATGAAAAAAAACAAATTGCTTTATTTGATAACTTATTGGACTACTCCACATTTTTAAAAGGTGGAATGGTTTGGACAACTGCTAACGAACTATCAGCAATTGGCGTAGAAAAAGCAATCAGCGAAATGGGGTTTGAGAGTTTAGCAAGGAACTGATTTCTGCAAGTGTTCACTTCTTATTTTACACTAGGCAAGTTGCTCTATCTGGTTGGTTAAAGAACGGAATAGGTAAGCCATAATCCAAAAGTCACTAGACAAAACAAGACTAACCTTACTGCAATCTTACCACCACTAGGTGCAGGTTTAGAAATTGGATCATCTGTTTTATTTTGAGTTTTAGCCTCATGCTCACTGGATAAACTTCTTTCTCTATCGGTCATATCACAAAAACCATGGAAAGAGGATTTATCTTCAGTTACCAGTGCTGGCGTTCGAATATTACCATCTAGGGAGCTGTTTTTATGTAGCAATATTTTTTCAGAAGCCTCGACGTCTCCCATTACCATTCCGTAATTGAATAAATATCCAGTTTTTACGTTTGCCTTGACTTTGCCGGACATACCTACAATTAAGGTGCTATCAGTTTCAAGTTCACCTTCAAATTCACCATCTAACCGAATTACCCCTCCGTGGCTCAGTTTGCCCTTAAGGATAGTTCCATGACCAATATAAGAATTAAATTTATCCTTTTGCATAGACGACACCTTTTAGACCGTTAAAATATACCTATAATTCATTGCCTTTTTAGGCCTTAGCAAGGTCCAACATAAACTCAGAACGCATGCTGTATTGTACATGCATTTCAATTAGTTTGTTAACACATTTCCTCAAATCGGACAAAACTTTTCCTCCTGCGACAAGTTTGCTTGCCTTGTCCATAGGTGTTGACAAGGCTCGCTCCATTAGCCTAACCGTACCAGGGGAAACCAAAAAAGATACTGGGTCTGATTTATTGCATGAGTTGCAAACCACTCCTCCTCGCTCTGCATTGAAACCGAGCCTACCAGTTTCCAACCCGCCCGTGCAACTCACACAGCTATGAAGGTTTGGCTTATACCCCATGCATGAAATATATTTAAGTTCAAATATTCTAAGAAGTGTTTCAAGCTTATTTCTATCAGTTTCAGCAGAAATAGCAATTAAAGCGTCAAGTAACAGCTGATAGGCTTCTCTGTTCTCATCGCATTCTTTCTGCACAGTATTAACCAACTCAACTGCCACGAACGCATGGGACAAGGCATCAAAGCTTTCTCTAATCGGTAGAAACGAGTTTACTATATCGCAGGAATTAAGTCTGAGCAGGTTCATCCTTTCTTTGCCAAATGCTATCATGTTGCAGTGTACAAAAAGTTCCAATCGACCTAGGTATCGGCCCTTTGGTTTTATTGCTCCTTTAGCAATAGCTTTGATTTTTCCATAGCGACTAGTAAAAAAGGTCACGATTCGGTCAGCTTCATTTAATTTAAAGCTCTTAAGAATTATGGCATGTGACTCGTATATTGGCATAGGGGGCAAACTTAATTATTTGGAGCCGTAACCAAATTTTTCAATCATTCGATGATCTTGGCTCCATTTCTGCTGCACCTTTACGCGAAGCTCTAAATATATCTTGTTATTGAGCCTAAGCTCTAGGTCCTTCCTGGCTGCTTGACCAATTTTTTTCACCATTGACCCTCCTTTACCAACAACTATTCCTTTTTGTGACTGGCGTTCTACGATGATATCAGCATAAATTATTAGCATTCCATTTTTGCCTTCTTCTAGGTGGTCCACCATAACTGCTGTGGAATACGGCAGCTCTTGCTGTAACAACAAAAAAGCTTTTTCACGAATTATCTCTCCAATAACAAACTGCTCCGGCTGGTCAGTTACCATTTGATCTGGGTAGAATTTAGGTCCTTCGGGTAATAGTGTTGTAACTTCATCTAGCATCGTATGTACGTTTTCTCCAGTCTTAGCACTGATTGGGATTATCTGTTTAAACCCGCCCAAACGTGAAAAGTGATCTATGGCTTTGAGCAGAACTGGCCTCTTTACGAGATCTATCTTGTTAATTACTAGGATCTTATTACAATCGGCCAACCTAAGTTTTCTTAATGCATAGCCATAAAAGTCAAAGTCCTGATTGCTTGCATCTGTTATAAATAAAGTGAGATCAGTGTCCAAGCATGCCCTTACAGACACCTCTGTCATAACTTTTTCTATACCAGCTTTGTAATTGGTTACCCCTGGTGTGTCAATCAATACTATCTGTCGTTCAGGTGTAGTATGAATTCCAACAATCCTGTTCCTAGTGGTTTGAGGGTGATGAGATGTTATCGCTATTTTTGATCCAACTAGCCGGTTGATTAAAGTAGACTTCCCCACATTTGGACAGCCAGCCAATGTTACAAAACCAGATTTAGCCATTTTATTAGTTACCCATTGCATGTAAGCCGAACTGATAATTACCCGAAGGTATGAATATATATAGAATTAGCTTATTCAACTTGACTGTGTTCTATACCATTTTGTAATTCACTTTTCAGGAATGAGTATCGTACTCTTATGGAAAAAATCAGTATAAAAATAACGAGGATTGCGGCAAAACTGACTTTTAAAGCAGTCAGCATCTCTGGATGTATCCCTGTGGAATCGCGATCTATGTCGATGACGGGATGAATTCCCCTTGACCACAGTTTAACCGACCAATGAACTAATGGAACATCAACGAACCCTATAATGCCAATTACCGCTGAGTACTTTGCTCTTAGGACCTCGTTGTTTGGCTGTGAACGGAGGATAAAGTAGCTAAGAAAGATAAGCCACAATATGAATGATGTTGTAAGCCTAGGGTCCCAAGTCCAGTATGTACCCCATACCGGTTTACCCCAAAGCATGCCTGATATAAGCATTAGCGTGGCCAAAATAACACCTATCTCCGCTCCAGAAGCTGCTACCCCGTCCCATTTTAGGTTACCTTTCCAGAGAAACATACATGAAGCGACAAAGCAAATAAACAAGCTAAGGTAACAGGTAATAGCTATCGGCACATGGTAATAAAAGATTTTCTGTGGAAAACCCATTACTTTTTCAAGTGGTGCCACCATAAATATAAGATAAATTGATGCTGTTACTAAGATGATGGCAATGGCCGTCATGACTAGTGTTATGGTTGATAGATATTTTTCAATAAATCGCATTAGCATTCCTTGACGTCATGTCAGCTACAACAAGTATAGCGGGCCAGGGCTTAAAGAAAAACAGGTAGTTCCTTTATTCGCCCTGCGACTGAGATACGTTGCCAATAGTCACTCGCATTGATGACCGTTACTCTTTGATTGAAAAATCTTCTGTTCGAGTTTAGATATTTTGTGATTAATAAGAACAATATAACCAAAGAATACGGCCCAGATAATAACGTAAGCTGCAATAGCATAGTTCATTACACACCCCTCTTCGGGTTTACCATGATCGATTTGTCAAAGTGATCAACCGTACTTTACTCTTCAACCAACTTTTCAAAAACAAGCAAAGATACTACTAAATATATAATATCAAAGGCAATTAGAATCTTAAGCCAAGCATAAAGTCCTTCCATACTTTCCCCGTTAATCAATCCATCGGAAAATGATACGGCAGCGATCACAACTGGCACCACAACAGGAAACATTAGCAAAGGCCCCAGTATTTCCTTAGCACGAAGGTTTACCGAAATAGCCGCTATTAGTGTTCCAACAATAATAAACCCAGTAGTCCCAAAAAGTAACGAGGCCAATTGCCAGAAAAAACGTTCCATCACATTTACATTGAACAAAAATATAAAGATGGTAATTATCATTAGCTCAGCGAGCATCATCAATATCAAATTTACAATCATTTTGCCCACATAAATACTCGAGCGATCCAATGGTGCTAACATAAGTGCAGAAAGACAATCGTTCTCTTTTTCATGAAGAAATGATTGGTTCATTGTTAAGGAACCCGCAAAAAAGAATGCAATCCACAGCAATCCAGCAGCAGATTTCTTTATCTCCAAAGCCGACATGTCGAAAGCAAAATTAAAGACAACCAATACTAAAAGTGCAAAAAAACAATTAGTTGTCACTATCTCCTTACCTTGGAGTTCCAAGACAAGATCCTTTTTTACTATAGTGAATACACTTGACCAAAAGCCCATGACTAGTAATGCTCCCTGTCCACAATTTGCTGATAAAGCTCGTTAAAAGTGTCATAGTTAAAATCTTTAGTGGACATATCCAAGTGTATTCTACCTGAAACCTGTAGAGCAACACGAGATCCCATACCTATGCCAATCTTCAAATTATGAGTTATCATAACTATAGTTCGATTTTCATTTTGCATCTTTAAAAGTTGGTTTTTCAGCATTTCTGCTGCATGTTGGTCTAAACCTGTATAAGGCTCGTCAAGGTAGATTATGTCTGGATTTTGTACTAGTGCTCTTGCAATCGAAAGCCGCTGCAACATACCACGGCTAAAAATACGTACGGGTTCATCTTTCCTGCTCTCCAGTCCAACATCACGTAGAAGTTCCATGGCCCTCTCTTTAGGTGGTGTGATGCCGTACAGTTCAGCAAAAAACACTAGGTTTTGTAATGCTGATAGCTGGCCATACACAAAGCTTTGATGAGATATAAAACCAATGTTCCTACGAAGTTCGTCATAGTCATTTTCAAATTCAAGGCCGTTTATCAGAACCTTTCCGGAAGTAGCTTTGATAAGACCTGCCATAATTTTGAGTAGTGTAGTTTTACCAGCTCCGTTTGGGCCGAAGATGGTAAGAAACTCCCCACGATACAATGATAAATCAACTGTATCTACAGCTGAAAAGGAACCAAACTTTTTGGAAACAGCATCAAGCTGTATAACCGGAAAGTTATTCTTATTCATGATGATAGAAGTATAGTGTTGGGTTTATCTCTAGTTTAACTGTGTTTTGTTATCTCTTCTTATTGCGTCAAAATAATATCAAATGTGTCGATCAAGGGTAAAATATCCGATAATTATATACCAGCAAGATCCCAACAAGATAGGTTTGGATAAAACACTGGTAAATCTCGGTTAGACACGGTTCATTGATATTGCTATACTTTTGAACTCTTTGCAGTCAAATAATTTCATCTGGGATCTAAATTAAATGCTTGAAGGATTAAGCCAAAGGTTTGAAGGCGTTGTAAAGCGCCTGCAAGGACTCCATAAGCTAACAGAAGAAAACGTGTCCGATGCGATGCGAGAGGTACGCATCGCATTGCTGGAAGCAGATGTAAACATATCCGTGGTAAAGGATTTTATCGCTAATGTAAAATCTCTGGCTCTAGGTATGGAAACAATTCCTGGTGTGCAACCTGGACAACAAATTGTCAAAATAGTACATGAAAATCTTATCCAAGTTTTAGGCGGCGACACTGCAAATTTAAATCTGACGGGCCGCGGATCAACAGTAATTCTCATGACCGGCCTACAGGGCTCTGGAAAAACTACAACTACTGCTAAGCTTGCTGCGATGCTAAAAAAACAAGGGTACAGACCACTGATGGTATCAGCTGACGTCTACCGTCCCGCAGCCATAGAGCAACTCGGAGTATTAGGCGAACAAATTGATGTGCCTACAATTAAAACCACAACAGATATGAACCCAGAGGAAATAGGAAGAGCCGCGCTTGAAGAAATGACCCAGTTAAACGCTAACGTACTGTTGGTGGATACGGCAGGTCGTTTGGCAATTGATGAACAAATGATGAATGAGTTAAGCAAATTGAAGGACATCCTCCAACCAAAAGAAATACTTTTTGTAGCTGACTCTATGACAGGCCAAGATGCAGTAAATACAGCTAGAGCATTTAACGAACAGATTGGCATGACCGGTGTAATACTAACAAAGATGGATGGTGATATTAGAGGTGGTGCGGCCCTATCAATCAAGAAAGTTACCGGTACGCCAATTAAATTCATCGGTGTTGGCGAAAAAACCAGTCAGTTTGAGCAGTTTCACCCGGATAGAATCGCAGGGCGTATTCTTGGTATGGGCGATGTTCTCTCCCTTGTAGAAAAAGCCCAAGAAAATTTAAGCCAAAAGGACGCTGAGAAACAGGCCAATAAAGTGCTGACAGCAACCTTCAATCTAAGTGATTTCCTTCAGCAGCTTAAAATGGTTAGAGATATGGGACCTTTGGATCAGCTGATGAAGATGATTCCTGGGCTAGGAGGGGCTCTAAAGGATGCAGAACTAGACGAGTATGAACTTATACGTACTGAGGCAATTATTAATTCAATGACAATGAAAGAGCGTGGCCAGCCAGGAATAATTAACAGCTCACGTAAGCGCAGAATTTCCAGAGGTAGTGGAGTTGAAGTGCAAGATGTAAACAAACTCCTAAAGAACTTCCAAAAATCAAAAAAAATGATGAAAAACCTGACCAAAATGAAAAAAAATAAGGGTAAAATGGATTTTCCATTTGCTGGGATGGAAAATTAGTATTTATATTGCTAGTGCAGTTAATTAATTTATTAGGAGAACTCTAAGTGTCAGTTATATTACGACTAACGCGTCGTGGGGCAAAAAAGAAACCATTTTATAGGATTGTTGCTACTGATTCTCGCAAAGCTCGAGACGGTAAGTTTTTGGAAACATTAGGACGCTATAATCCCCATTTATCAGAAAACCAAGTGAGTTACAAGAAAGAACGAGTTGATTATTGGCTTAGCGAGGGGGCAACGGTATCTGACACCGTAAAAAGTATCCTTAAAAAAGGCCTGTGATCATGGTATTTTTTGTTAAAGGAGACTATTCATGAAATCACTCTTAAATCATATGGTGATAGAGTTGGTTGATTTTCCAGAACAAATTAGTATAGAAGAAATGTCGGGAGATAAGGTAACAACGCTTGAGTTAAAGGTAGCTCAAGACGATTTAGGGAAAGTGATTGGAAGGCGGGGCAGAACGGCCATGGCAATGCGAATAATACTTTCCGCAGCTGCCGCCAAACAAAGGAAAAGGGCTGTGCTAGAAATAATGGACTAAAGTTTATGACGGTCTCTTCAGTCGTAGCTTCCACCAGCCACAAACACTGGTTTTCATGCATATTTTATAATAATTCTGATAATCCCGCCGTGTTTTAATAGACTTAAATTTTATCCAAGGATGCGTCATGAAAATTATAAAAATCGCCATAGCCAGGATACACCGAAATCATGGAGTTTCTGGCGAAATTAGGGTTAAGCCATTCTTTGGCGAGGCTTTAATGAAAAATTTAGTTGGTAGCGAAGTTGAGTTATCATCTGATAGAACTGGTGAATCATTCTATCTACTGCTCGATTCTATCCGTCAAGGAGGTAGGACACTCCTAGCTAAATTTGTTGGAATCGACTCGCCGGAAGAAGCTCACAAACTGATTGATATGGTTATCATCGCTCCCCGGAATCAATTGCCAAACCTTCCCGAAGGTCAGTATTACCTTGAGGAAATTATAGGACTTGATGTAATTAGAACCAACGGGAAAAGAATTGGGTCGTTAAAGGGGTTTTTCTCCGCTGGAGAAAAAGATGTGTGGGAAATTGTTACTGATGAAGGGGACGAGCTATTATTTCCTTGCATCCCTGAAGTTCTAAAAAGTGTTGATCTAGAAAAAAGACTAATTATAGTTGAACCAATGGAGATGGATGAATGAGGTTTGATGTTATAACTACATTCCCTCAGATGTTTAAGGGCCCGATGGATGAGTCTATTTTAAAAAGGGCCAAAAATACTGGAAAGATACAAATATACATCCACGATCTACGTGATTGGACTAACGACAAGCATAGAATTACCGATGATTACCCTTACGGAGGCGGACCTGGAATGGTGATGAAGGTTGAACCAGTAGCCAAAGCTGTCGAGCAATTGAAGAGGGAAACCACAGGTTCCAAGGTTGCTCTTATGACGCCACAAGGAAATCCATTTAACCATACTGTGGCTTTGGAACTTATGAACCTTTCGGGAATGATTATTATTTGTGGTCGGTATGAAGGTGTGGATGAGCGTATTCGGCAAAACTATTGTGATATGGAAATCTCAATTGGTGATTTTGTTTTGACTGGCGGAGAAATACCGGCTATGGCGATTATTGATGCTCTTACACGACTAAAACCAGGGGTATTAGGGTCAGATAAATCGACAAGTGAGGAGTCACATAGTTGTGGGCTTCTAGAATATCCACAATACACTAGACCCGCAGATTATGATGGGCTAACCGTACCAGATGTTCTGCTATCTGGCAACCATGCTGAAATCACGGCATGGCGCAGAAGTCAATCAATCGAAAGAACAGCAATACGACGCCCCGATTTATTAAAAAAATCAAACCTCAGCAATGAGGAATTAGATAGAATCATTAATAAATACGATAAACCTTAGTAATGACAGTGATCAATGGTAGAACCGCTGTTAGTTTATTCCAACCAGTTTAGACTGATTACTCTTTTTTAAATAAATTGAACTGTTATTATCTTTTGGTTATCTAGATAATAATTAGATCTAAAAATATTTGCCTAATTAAAAAATACAAAGAGATGTCCAAAAAAGAAGATTCCTACCCAGCAACAACTGGTCGGCCAGAACTAGCTATAGGCCTTGTTCATAACCCGGTTGTTAACAAATACGGAGAAACTGTTACCAGCTCTATTACTACCATTGATGTCCACGACATGGCTAGAATGTGCAAAACATTTGATATTTCGGCCCTTTATGTTGTAACACCACTAAAGTCTCACCAGCGGCTTGTAGAAAGAGTAGCTAAACACTGGACCAGCGGCTTTGGTGCAGAGTACAATCCTAGTAGAAAAAAAGCACTCGGTCTGGTAAAAGTTGTTGACAGTATTGATGATATGCTTAATAATTTCTCTTCCGAAGGTCGTGCTTACCTGCTAATAGCTACAAGCGGAAGGGGTGGAGACAAGGTGTTTTCATTCCCCGAAGTGAGAAATGCTATTTGGGAAACTGGTAGAGCGGTACTTTTATTTGGCACAGCTCATGGACTTGCAGGTTCAGTGATAGGCAGAGCAAATATGTTGCTGGAACCTATACGTGGGGTAAGTGATTATAATCACCTACCAGTAAGAGCAGCAGTAGCAATAATTTTGGATCGTTTGCTGAGCTGAATACCACCATGTGGTTATTATCTAGGTCGGTTTGAATTTGCCAGCAACCTAGAAACAAAAATAATTTTGTATTATCATAATTAAGGTTTGAATGAAAAATGTCTGAGACTGCTATTGAATATGTTGAAAGCAAGTATTTGAAAAAGTCTGTCCCACAGTTTCGCATCGGAGATACAGTTAAGGTCCATATGCGTGTTGTTGAAGGAGAGAAGGAGCGTATCCAAATAGTTGAGGGTGTGGTAATCTCCAGGAAACACAACGACTTAAGAGAGACATTTACTGTACGGAAAACATCATCCGGTATAGGAGTAGAACGGACTTTCCCTTTACATTCACCTAGGGTAGAAAAGGTGGAAGTTATGCGCAGCGGTAAAGTTCGGCGTGCAAAGCTATATTTTCTAAGAAAGAGAAAGGGTAAAGCAGCTAGACTAGTTGAGCGCCGCTAATTACCCATACATGTTTACACTATTGGGTTGATGAGTATACACTGATCAAAAAATCAGGCAGGACTATTGTATTTCATGTCTAGCTGCCCAAAACTTTATGAAATCTCGGACCCATGACCACTACTGTCGCCAAAAACAAAACCAAACTTTTGGGGAAATTACGAAAATATAGCATCTACTCTGTTATCCTATCATTCTTACTTCTTATCGCTGTAATCCTGTATATCAGTCCAAAGCTAATAGAAACAAAAAATTTTAAAGAGCTAGTTGAAAAAAGCGTTTCTGCCAGTTTGGGCCTTGCAGTTAAGGCTGAAGTAATTAGTTTTTCTATTATTACGGGTCCTCAAGTTGCTCTTACAAATGTTGTTGTTAGTAGAAAAAAAAGCACCGTATTCACAGCAAAAAAAATGTATGCAAAAGCTAGTTTTGTTGATTTATTGTTCGGCTCAATAAAAATTAAAAAACTCTTGCTTGATTACCCACAGATTAGCTTGATAAAAGGGGAAGATGGATTAATCAGATTACCTCTTTTAGGACAAGAAAATCAAAATGCTACTGACATAACTGCTCTGGCTACAGCAGCTATTGCCTCTCTAGATTTTGTTTCAATGAGAGGTGGGTCAATCAACTGGATAGATCGCAGTGTACAAGAAGAGCCTATCTCATTAAAACTAAGTAACTGTACGCTGAAATTCAACAGGGATAAGGACTCGGAGAACTTAACAACAACAATCTCTGGCGTGATTGATGTTGGAGCAAATCGTGCTGACTTTAAAGGTAATATGATAATAGCCCTTGAAGAAATAACAGTTCCTAGCCTTACATTACAGTTTGGTCAATCTTATTTTCAACTGAGCGGAAAGTTAAAGAATTATTTAACTGGAAAGCCCGAGGTTGATGCCAAGCTTTCATCCAATGTCAACATGAGTGACCTTGTTTCTTATACTACTTTCTTTGATGATGTTGAAGAAGAAGGGTTTTTAACAAGCACTGTTTGGGCAAAGCAAAACAGTAAAAGTAAGGAATTTAGAGTAAACGGATCGATCCTGTTTCATGATACTACTTTCAAACTGCCGATATTCCATGGGATCTTTGAAAAGTGTAATGGCAGTTTTGAATTTGAAGACAATAGAATATCTATTAAGAATGGTAAAGGTAAATTTGGTGGATCACCATTCAACCTTACTGGAGAAGTGTTATTGGGCAAACAAAATAAATACACACTAAATGTTATGTCCGAAAACCTGGCTTTAAAGGATATTTTCGGCCCACCACCAGCTATTGACAAATTAGTTGTTGACGTGAGAAAAAATTTAACTGGTCAAATACTTCAAGCAAAGGAAAAGAAAAGTGCCCTCGCTACATCCGTAGAAAATGGTAATGAAAATGGTGATTTGATCTCCCATAATGGCAACAGCATTATGGGTGGGGACTGGAACATCGAAATCAGTTCGAAACAAGGTAGCTTTGGTCGGCTAAAATACCAAGATCTTGACAGCAGAATTTTATATAAAAAAAATAGATACCATATCGAGCCATTCACTTTCAATGCTTTGGGCGGAAGATGGTCATGGATTGCTAATATAGAAAAAATACCGAAATCAAGTAGAATTGAATCATCTATTGAAATTTCCGAGATGAACTTGAGCAAATATTTCGAGGAAATAACACTATCAAAACCTGTTGTTACTGGAACATTGGATTTAATCGGAAATGTATCTGGCAATGGGCTCAGATGGAATGAGATAAAAAAAACTCTAGACGGACATATCGAGGCCCGAACTGGAAAAGGAGTTTTCCACAGGTTTCCAGTTCTATCAAAGATTTTTGCTTTACTAAACATATCACAATATTTTAAACTTAGAACTCCAGATCTAAGTGCTGACGGGATGCCATTTGATAGTGTGACTGCCACGATATCGATTCTTAAAGGTCTTGCCAGCACCGAGAATCTTGATGTTCGTTCCGAGGCAATGCGCATTTCAGGTGTTGGGGATTACCATGTTGCTAGCAGTCTGGTAGACATGAAAATTGGCATAATGCCATTTATCACTATAGACAGGGTCATAAGTTCTGTGCCCGTTGTTGGAGAAGTGCTAACTGGGGAAAATAAAAGCCTTATTACCAGTTATTACTTGGTTAAAGGGGCAGCAAAAAACCCAGAGGTGACGGCTATACCGGTGGAGTCGATTGGCATTGGCATTTTTAGTATAATTCAGAGAATTTTGGAATTGCCTGTCACTATAATTGACAAAGCAATAGATAGGATAAAGCAAAATGGTAATTGAGATTAAAAACCCTGACAATGGTAGTTTACTTAAAAAAGACGAACTTATGGAGTTCTATCATAACCACTCCAATCTATACGACCTGCTCTTCAAACCGTTCTTTCAGCCACGGCAAAAAAAGGCGATTGGATATCACGATTTTATGCCAGGTGAAAGGATTCTTGATGTCGGCGTGGGTACAGGGTTATCTTTAGATCTTTATCCCAGTTTCTGCGAAGTTATTGGAATTGACCTCTCCAAAAGCATGTTACGTCTAGCGGAAAGAAAAGTTGAAAAACTTGGACTCACAAACGTTACACTTTATGAGATGGATGCATGCAACCTCAAGTTTGATGAAAATTCATTCGATTATGTCGTAGCAACACATATAGTAAACGTAGTACATGAACCAGCCAGAGTGATTGACGAAATGAGACGAGTGGCCAAACCAAGTGGTAGTCTGGTAATAGTAAATCACTTTGTTTCATCCAATCCCATTATGGCCAAAGTGGAAAATTTGCTTGAACCAGTGTTCCAAAAAGTAGGATGGCGTGTAAACCATACTTATGAAGATTTTATCCACTTGACCAACCTCTCAGTCATGCATATAGATAAACTAAACAAAATTGATCTGTGGAAAATTATTCACGCTAGTAACAACAAGGGCCATTGCTGAGTTCGACACGTTTTGTAGCAACTCGATTCTACCAATTGGTGCCAAAGAGGCTCCGTTTGGCTCGTTTTATAACCTTGGCAGCATCAACGATACTTTGCTTAAACTTCTCATTTCAAACACATGCCGCTACAAATCTTCCGTTCGTGTTAGGTGAAAAAGCTATCTATGACATTTCATGGTTCGGAATAATTGGAGGAGAAGGCACCTTACATATTAAGAAAAATTTTAGTTATATGAATAACGAAATATATGAAATTGATATAAACGGTGTATCTGTCGGATGGGTTAGAGACTTGTACAAGGTTGATGATCACGCTTTTTCATATTTTGATATAAAAAATAAATATAGTCACCGAGCAGAAATTCAAATATCAGAAGGGTCTTATAAAAAAGTAAAAGTTATTGAGTTTGACCACAAAAATCTAACTGCTACATACAGACAAAACGACTCCCCTCCAGAAACTTTTGAGATTGAATACGGCAGCCAAGACTCTTTTTCTGCTCTCTACGCATTAAGAACAATGCATCATAAACTCAAGGTTGGTAAATCGATTTCACTGCCACTGTTTGAAGACAAGAAAAAATACGATTTGGAAGTTAGGGTCCTCCGCAAAGAAAGGTTACACCTTCCACAAGGGATGATAGACACTATAGTAATCCAACCCATGCTAAAGACTGAAGGAGTTTTTCGACGCAAAGGGAAATTGACAATTTGGCTTGTTGACAATTACAGTCTGCTACCTATTAGAATAAAGACAAAAATCCTGATTGGCTCGTTTGTTGCGAATCTAAAGGAGTATGATGGGATTGAGTTGTCATTCATACCATATGCTAACCCTGCAAAGGGGAAAGATAAGTAATGGTCCAATCGATTAGGGTAACGTTAGCTCAGTTAAACCTTGTTGTCGGTGATCTGTCGTATAACAGTCTCAAGATAATATCTGGAATTAACACTGCTAGGAAATTAGGTTCTCAAATAGTTGTCTTTCCGGAGCTATCTATATCTGGGTATCCGCCAGAAGACCTGCTTACAAAAAACTCATTTGTCAAGCGTTGTGACGATGCATTGTATTGCATTGCAGAAAAAGTTACTGACATTGTAGTAATTTTGGGATCGCCTGTTAACATGAACGGGGTAGTAAACGCAGCCATTACTATATGCAACAGAGAAGTTGTTTGCAAAAACACAAAAATAGCCTTACCAAACTATGGGGTTTTTGATGAACGAAGGTACTTTGCACCGGGCAAAGGCGGTCCATTAGTAAAGGTAAACGACGCAATTGTTGGAATTTCTGTATGTGAGGATATGTGGGTTGAAAACTCCATACTAAAGGACCAAGGCCAAACAGGAGTAAATCTTTTCATAAACATTTCTTCGTCTCCTTATCGGTTAGGGGCAGATAACGAAAGAACTAAGATAGCGGCTCAATGGTCGTCTAGCTATGCAGCACCTTTACTCTATTGCAACCTCATAGGAGGTCAAGATGAATTGGTATTTGATGGTGGCTCATTTATCACTAACGATAAGGGTAATGTCGTAGCAAAAGCAGCCTCCTTTAAGGAAGATTTTTTAACAATGGACATCCCATTTGCTCTCCGTAGCACATCTGTTAATAATGCCAGAGAAATTGTAATTTCTAACTCAAACTTGCCACGCATTGATCCCCCCCCCAATTGTGCATCCCTAGATGAGGATGAGGAAGTATATAATGCTCTCGCTTTAGGTTTATCCGACTATGTTGAGAAAAATAGATTTAAGGGTGTTGTAATAGCTCTCTCGGGCGGTATCGACTCAGCTCTCACTACAATGATTGCTACTGACGCTTTAGGCCCAGAACGTGTACATGTGATAATAATGCCGTCCCACTACTCCTCTGAGGAGTCAATATCAGATTCAGTCAAAATGGCTAAAAACTTAAAAGTAGAACTCTTAAATCTACCCATATCCAGTCTGATGAACTGCTTTGAACAAACATTAAGCAATGTTTTCAAAGGGAAACAACAGGACGTGACGGAAGAAAATATTCAGGCGCGTATTAGGGGTAACCTAGTCATGGCGCTGTCAAACAAGTTTGGATGGCTAGCGTTAGCTACGGGAAATAAAAGTGAAATGGCCGTAGGTTATTGCACTCTTTATGGTGACATGGTAGGCGGCTTTGCTATAATAAAGGATCTTTTTAAAAGCCGAGTATACAAGCTATGTCAGTGGAGGAATGAGCAAGAAGGTTGGGATATTATTCCAAAAAGCATCATAGAAAAAGCTCCTTCCGCTGAGTTGAGACCTGGCCAATTTGATACTGATTCACTTCCCCCATACAATGTTTTAGACCCCATACTTTTGGAGTATATTGAAAAAGAGAAGGGAATTGATGACATTGTACACCTAGGTTACGAGAGAAGCTTAGTTACTAAAATTATCACTATGGTAGACAAGTCAGAGTACAAACGCAGGCAGGGTCCTATCGGTGTAAAGATTACCTCTAAAGCTTTTGGCCGTGATAGAAGATTACCGATAACGTGTGGGTATACAGATAAGTAGTTTTTAAGAGAGGCTATATTGAATTTCGTACCAAAACAAATGTTTTTTACGCGTGGGGTAGGAACTCACCGTGCTGAATTACGGTCCTTTGAATTGGCGCTTCGCGAGGCTGGAGTAGAGAAATGTAACCTAGTTTATGTTTCATCTATTTTACCTCCAAAATGCAAAATAATTTCCAAGCGTGAAGGTCTTAAATTGCTAAAACCTGGTCAGATGACATTTTGCGTAATGGCTAGAGTGGCTAGCAATGAACCACACAGGCTTATCTTTTCCTCAATCGGTTGTGCTGTTCCATCTGACAAAAACAGTTATGGCTATTTGAGTGAACATCATGGATTTGGTCAAACAGAACAAGCGGCGGGGGATTATGCAGAAGACTTAGCTGCTGCCATGTTGGCTTCCACTCTAGGTATTGAATTTGACGAGGACAAAGCTTGGGACGAAAAAAAAGAAGTTTTCAGGATGTCCAACAAAATTGTAAAAACAAAAAACGTCACCCAATCAGCTATTGTTAAAAAGAATTACACAACTGTTGTGGCTGCTGCCGTCTTCATACTTTGATGAGAATGATAGCTAAGTTTACTGTAGTGTTTAAACAACTATTCTTCAGTTAATTTCTCAGCAATTTGCACCGCATTGAGTGCTGCACCTTTTCGAATGTTATCGGCTACTACCCACAGATTGAGCCCGTTTTCGACTGTATTGTCATCTCGAATTCTACCCACATAAACCAGGTCCTTCCCAGCAGCATCTATAGCCATCGGGTATTTGAAATGTTCTGTATTATCCACCACTTCAATACCTTGCGATGAGGAAAGAATGGTCTTAGCTTGATCGGCAGAAAGAGGCTTCTCGAACTCCAAATTCACCGATTCACAGTGACAGTAAAATATTGGTACTCGCACTGTTGTAGCGGTTAATTCTATGGAGTAATCTTCCATGATTTTTTTTGTTTCATTGACCATTTTTAATTCTTCATTAGTATAGCCAGTGTCGTCAAATACATCTATATGCGGGATACAGTTGAATGCGATTTGATATGGAAACTTTACAGGATTAATGTCTTGCATTGAAAAAACCTGTCTAGTTTGTTCTGATAGTTCATTAATCGCCTGTTTTCCAGCCCCTGAAACAGACTGATACGTTGATACCACGACTCTTTTAACCCTCGCAATATCGTGCAGCGGCTTTAAAACCAATACCATTTGAATTGTGGCGCAGTTTGGGTTAGCTATTATCCCATTGTGCCTACCAACCGAATGGCCATTTACTTCTGGTACAATTAAAGGAACTTCAGGATCATTCCTAAAAGCTGAAGAATTGTCTACTACCACCGCACCAGCATCCACAGCTACTCGTGCAAACTCTCTGCTCCTTATCGCACCTGCTGAGAACAACGCAATATCCACCCCTGAGAAAGAATCGGTTGTGAGTTCCTCCACCACACATTGCTCTCCCATAAAGTCAATGTTAATGCCAGCTGACCGGCTGGAAGCAAGAAGTTTGATCTCATTAATTGGGAAGTTTCTTTGTGCGAGTATTTTTATCATCTCCTCACCAACAGCCCCAGTGGCTCCAACCACAGCAACGTTATACAATTTAGCGCTCACATGAAATACCTTTCAACGTCTTGTTTTACTATACAAAAGTTCTTATTTGATGGACGAGGCAATTAGCTGACCCATTTCTTTCGTTCCCACTTGTTTCATCCCCTTAGTATAAATGTCTTGAGTCCTATAGCCACCATTTAACACATTTTGTATTGCGTCTTCTATGTCTTTGGCAGCATCTGGATACCCAAAAGTATATTTCATCATCATTGCCACAGATAGGATTATGGCTATGGGGTTTGCTTTGTTTTGGTCTGCAATATCCGGTGCAGAGCCATGTACTGGTTCATACATTCCTTTATAACCATAATCAAGATTATCTCGAATGTGCTTTTCCGACCCCAAAGAAGCTGAAGGAAGCATACCAATGCTACCAGTTAGCATCGCCGCCTCATCGGAAAGAATATCACCGAACAAGTTAGTT
Source organism: Nitrospinaceae bacterium UBA7883 (assembly GCA_002500605.1). GTDB lineage: Bacteria > Nitrospinota_A > UBA7883 > UBA7883 > UBA7883 > UBA7883. The sequence goes on from DLRR01000012.1 coordinate 181,906, forward strand.
GTAACTATTACATCAAATTGCCTTGGATATCTGACAAGTTGCATAGCACAATTATCAACATACATATGTGAAAGATCTACATCCTTATAATCATTGTGAACTTCTGTTACTACCCTACGCCAAAGCTCGGTGCTTTCTAGAACATTGGCTTTGTCGACACTACAAACCCTCTTATTTCTTATTTGGGCCATTTCAAACGCTACCCTTGCAATGCGTTCAATTTCAGGCGTTGTGTAAACCAAGGTATTAATGCCTTTCTCAACACCATCTTTATTCTTGGTGACACCTTTTGGCTCACCAAAATATATTCCCCCAACAAGTTCACGAACTACCATAATATCTATGCCTTCTACCACCTCACGTTTGAGTGTAGAAGAATCAATTAGTGCAGGGTCTATTTTTGCTGGTCTCAGGTTTGCAAAAAGATCTAGCTTCGCCCGCAGACCAAGAAGTGCTCTTTCCGGACGAACTGAATAGTCAAGTGATTCCCATTGAGGTCCACCAACTGCGGCAAGCAGGATAGCGTCACTATCTATGGCAAGCTGAAGAGTGTCGTCAGGTAACGGATTTCCACATTTTTCATAAGCTACACCACCAACTAAAGCTTTTTCAATTTCAATACTAAACCCGTACTTATGGTTTACCACATCCAAAATTTTAATGGCTTCCTCAGCAATTTCCTCACCAATCCCATCCCCAGGGAAAACAGCAATTTTCTCAGTCATCGTAGAGATATCCTTCAGATTGAAAAGGAGCAATTTTAACAGAGCCGAATAAAACCTGGCAATATTTTGTTACTTTTTTATTACAAATCGTTATCAAACAAATATTTAACATGGAGTGGGTAATACAAATTCTCGTATTTTATCTATACAAATTGCTTTGTGGCGTTAAATTTAATCATAATATTGGTTGCATCTAATTACCAGATAATTGTAGACTCAAAAGGTGAAAGTAAGGCTAATTAGCTTGTAACAAAGTTTCAGGCACATTTATCGTTTATCTACGAATGGTGATTCGAACAGTCGCTCATAGTTAAAAGCATTCATGATATTAGAGCTACTGCTAGGATGGTGGAGGGTACAGTGAAGCATCCAAACAAGGTTAAAGAATTTCGGGATAACCTTATGTTATCAAAAGCAGAGCTTGCCAGAAAAGCCGGTATTTCTGTTCAGACACTTAACAGAATCGAAAGTGGTGAGGCATGCCGTGTTGATACACAAAGAAAAATACTGGAAGCGTTAGACGTTAAAGTAGAAAATAAGAATAGTATTTTCTCTTAATGGAGAAAGCACTGCGTACTTTCTATATGCAACCCTGCTATTAAGACGATTTCAACATCATTTTATTTACATACCTGAAAAATCTGGCCCATAACCATGCATAGCCGCATTTACTCTTAGGTTGGAGTTGGGGCAAACAATTTCGCAGGTTCTACATTGCACACAATTCTCTAAAGCCATGCTGTGGTACCTATAGTCACCATTATCAAGGGTCTGGTGAACGTCTGCTGTGCAATCCCCAACACATGGTGTTTTATAACCAGCTGCATCGTATTCCTTAATACAGTTTGCACAAACATTGGCATCAAGTTCGTCTATATGGTTGTTATCTTCTTCGTAGTGAGTATTAGCGTAAAACACAACGTCGGCAGTCGAATACAAAAGTGAATGGTCAAACCCTACCGGCGATTCCTTTTCAGCTTTTTTGAACCCTTTACTGACACTTAAACGGTCTTCCTCGTAAACGACAGGGCCTTTATCGGAAGGATTTTCTATCATTTTTTTTGCATTTAATAGTTCCAATGATCCAAAAGGGTCCTTTATTCCCATCTTCATAACAGCATACCAGGGAGCTTTACCAGCGTTTATAGAATCTATTATTCCAGGGATTACTTTTTTGTTTAGTTCTGGATAGTCCACAAAGGCCTGCCTAAAGTAGCGAGAATTCCTGATCTCTTGGCCGACCCATCCGTTCATAAGATTTTCTTGGAATAAGCCTAGCGCAGTACCTGAAAAATCACCATCTTCCAAGGCTTTTAGTACAGATTCAGCTGCTTGGTATCCACTTTCCATAGCTTTATCCACTCCTGAAAACCGCTTAACATCCAGCGTTCCACAAGCATCACCTAATAGAATAGCTCCATCAACAGCAAACTTTTCAGGCATAGAATAGTAGCCGCCTTCAGGCAAAATAGCAGCACCATACTTAATAAGTTTGCCTCCACGAATCATATCCTGCACATAGTGGTGTTTTTTTAACTCTTGCAAGATTTGTGGAGGCTCAATATTTGGGTTCTGAAAAGCACAACTAAGAACCATACCAATGGCTAGTTTATTATTTTTGCATCCATAAATGAATCCCCCCCCAAAGTGACCCGGTTCCATAGGATATCCGATGGTATGCCATACCTTCCCTTCGTAGCTTTCATTTGTCTCCCATACCTCTTTAACACCAACGGAATAAATTTGTGGGTTATTACTCAAATTGAATTTTGTAACGATTTCACGACTTAAAAAGCCCTTGTCACCGAAAGAAATAACATTGCCATAGCAAATATCGCTTTCATCATCACCTGTGTCATCTACGCGAACGCCGATCACACGGTTTCCGTCGTAGATTATACTTGTGGCAGCAAAGCCGGGGAAAACATCGACGATGGCCCCATCTTTCCCTTGCTCAAGCTCTTTGATCTGTCTCACCATATAGGTAGCCAAATCTGAGAGATTTAAAATCGCGTAACCTTCTTTTTTAAAATAAGGTGGAGTGGCAAAGCTAGGTAAGTTTTCCCAACGCCTCGCACTTACCAACGAAAGGTTGCTCTCTTGGACGATGCCTTGCAGGGGAAAATCTGAATTCATCCAGTTGGGAAATAGTTTTGAAATTACTCTAGGGTTTGAAACTGCGCCCGATAACAAGTGAGAACCAACCGCTTTCCCTTTTTCAAATATAGCAATTTTTATCGGTTTTTTTGCCAACTGCAACAGTCTGTATGCCAGAGTAAGGTTGGCTGGGCCAGCTCCCACTAATACGACATCGTATTTAATACACTCGGACACTTATTTCTCCTCTGCCATTACATTTCACTATTTCAAGTTACAATAAATATTGTCCAATATAATGTTCAATTTCCCATCACTTTCTTAAACTGTTCCTTGAGTAATGGTACAACTTCGTACAAATCACCCACAATTCCGTAATGGGCAAACTGAAATATAGGCGCATTTTCATCTTTATTTACAGCAATAATGGTTTCAGAATTACTAATACCGACCCTATGTTGGATTGCACCAGATATTCCTAAGGCTATGTATACAACAGGACGAACTGTCTTTCCTGTCTGTCCTACCTGATGAGCATATGGTATCCACCCCGAGTCCACTGCCTTTCTAGAAGCGCCAATAGCGGAATCGTTGAAAATAGTGGAGAAGTCCTTTAACAGGTTAAAGCCTTCCTCACCACCAAGCCCAAATCCACCAGAAACAATAACCTTGGCTTTCACAAGATCAAGGTCTTTTGAAACCTCCCTTATTGTTTCGATAACTTTCACACGGAAATCGGATTTGTCAAACTCTACTTTCATGGGAATAATTTCCCCAGACCGCTTTGTATTTACCCGGGACGGAATCATTGCACCCGCCCTAGCGGTAGCCATCTGTGGATTCTTCCATGGACCCAAGATTCTGGCCTTAAGGCTTTCTCCAAAACTTGGGCGAATAGCATACAGACAGTTTTTAAATGTCCCAATTTTAGATGGGTCAGCTTTCCCCTTATGGGTATACTCACCTATATCGAGTTCTGTACAGTCGGCTGTAAGACCAGTTTCAAAGTAAGCAGCAATTCTTGGCGCAAGATCACGCCCAAGAGTTGTGGCTCCACAAAGCACAATGTGTGGAGGCTTTTCGAAGGAATTAAGTACAGCTATAGCGGCCCGCCTGTAAGTTAAGGTCGTATATTCTTTCAATTCAGGCTGGTCCACTATGTAAACCTCATCAGCCCCTCTCTCAATCAAAATCTGTGGAATATCTTTTAGGTTGTGGCCCATTACAAGCGCCTGAACTTTAACACCGAGTTTTTCAGCTAACTCTTTGGCCGCTCCTAATAATTCCATCGAAACAGGCCTCAAGTCGTTTTGAATTTGGTCTGCTATAACAAACACATTTTCAAAGTTATTCACCGGACATATTCCTCAATTCCACGTCCCTCTGTACTAAGACAGTCAACTAGTGTTTCAACTTCTTTTGATACGGCTGCCCCTTTAAACAACCTGCAAGATCCCCCCTTTTCCCCAATTTTCCATGTCTTTCCAACAACTGTCGGGGAACCAACAAGCCCGACCTTTTTTGGGTCGGCATTGATCTTGTCAAGATCCAAAAGTTGTATTCTCTCTTTTTTAGCTTGCTCGTCGCGAAGCAGCTCTTTTGATCTATACACATTGGCAAACTGTTTGTGCTCTAGCCTGGTAGCTGAGTTGGCTACAGTCACAAGTATAGGCATCGGTGCCTCGAGTTTCTGCACTCCGCCATCAATGATCCTACTGGCTTTTACTTTTCCATTTTCTACTATTAAGTCTTCGCAGTAGGTAATCTGAGGGTAGTTAAGACGTTCCGCAATCTGCGGTCCAGTTTGAGCTGTATCGCCATCTGTGGTTTGGAGCCCGGTAAAGACTATGTCAACATCTTTTATGTATTCTATGCATTTAAACAATGCATAAGCAGTAGCCAAAGTGTCGGAAGCAGCAAGGCGTTTATCGCTTAATAGAAAGCCTTTGTCGGCACCATGTTCAATTGCGTCAAATAAAACTTCTATGGCAGGAGGCGGTCCCATTGAAATCGCAATAATCACACCCCCATGTTCGGCTCGCAACTCCAAAGCCTTTTGAAGCGCAAACTTATCAAAAGGATTTATCATCCTTTTGGCTCTCGCTCTGTCAACCGTTCCGTCGGGGTTTACTCCTGCGACACTTGAAGTATCTGGAACCTGTTTTATTAATACAACAATTTTTAACTCGTCGCTCATTCAACCCTTATCCATCCTAGCAAGAAAACACGCTATACTAGGCAACAGCTAATTAAAAACGTAGGATATTGCCACAATACAATATCTATTAAAAGCAAAATTTTGACAACACAAATAATATAATCTAATATCCGCCTATTTGGACTGCCCCATAAATGAAGGTTATCAATATTGACCAACACAGATCTCTTAATAAACAGTTAAAAAGCGTGATAACTAAGACCAGGCTGGATACCGTTTTTATCTACCCAACAGACACCATATATGGTCTAGGATGCAACATTTTCTCAAAAGAAGCCATAAACCGAATTTCCAATATCAAAAAACGATCCCAAAACACGCCATTTTCATTTATTTGTAAGGATATAACTCAAGTTAGTGAATTCGCTGTTATTGCTGACTGGGCTTATGGAATGATTAATAATTGTTTACCAGGACCATATACTTTCATTCTTGAAGCTAGAAAAACTAATATTCCAACGAATATGTTGGGTGAACGAAATACAGTTGGAGTGAGAATACCTGGAAACAACGTCTGCCAAACAATACTTGAGCTAATAGAGCAACCCATACTCTCTACATCTGTAAACCTTTCTGGGCAAGAACCAATTCACGACCCTAGTCAATTCCCAAAAGAATTTTTAAGTAAAGTTGACGTCATCATATCTGCAGGACTACTTGAAAATAAGCCCTCCACTGTGATAGATATAAGTGGCTCTAAGCCGATTTTAATAAGGGCTGGTAAAGGGGAAATTCCCTGGTGACAAAATTTAGCTCCAAATTTAAACCTCTATTTCTGTTATTAACATAAAAGCAATAATCAATACGCTGTTTGTTCCCATTTAAATAAAAGGTAGGATGTGGAATGGTAAATAGTCCTCTGCATCCACTATAATTACCCACTAGAAGGTGGAAAAAAACTAAGGAGACTAATACATATGCTCGATCTAAGTGCCGTCCGCCATTCGGCCGCGCACATAATGGCCGAAGCCATACAAAGGCTATATCCAAAAGCTCAGTTTGCCTACGGACCTGAAACTGAGGAAGGTTTTTTCTATGATGTGAAAATACCCAACCACTCTCTGGCGAAAGAGGATTTACCCAAAATAGAAAAAATCATGAAAGAAATAGTAAAAGGTAAACATAAGTTTCACCACGAAAACATTACTCGCGACGAAGCATTAAAACTTTTTGCAGGCCAGAAATACAAAGTGCTAACTTTAACAAACCAACTGGACAAAGAATCAACAGTGTCAGTATATAGGCAAGGGAATTTTGTCGATCTTTGTCGTGGCCCGCACATTGAACATACTGGGCAAATCAAAGCGTTTAAAGTGAATCGTATTGCAGGCTCATATTGGCTTGGTGATTCTTCAAATGAACCACTACAAAGGATATATGGTCTTTGCTTCGACTCAAAAGATGAACTGAAAAATTACATCAAACGTATGGAAGAAGCGAGAACCCGTGACCATCGGTTGATTGGTAAACAGTTGAAACTCTTCTCTTGGCACGATGAGGGACCAGGTTTTCCATTCATGCTACCTAGGGGTCGAACTATATTTAACCTACTGGTTGAATATAACCGAAAGAAAAATGATGACCGAGGCTATGCTGAGATACACACACCCAGTATGTTGGTGGAAGAGCTTTGGCGCGTGTCTGGCCACACAGACTATTACCGCGAAAACATGTATTTTAGTGAAGTGGACGACCATCAGTTTGTAATTAAGCCAATGAACTGTCCAGGCGGAATTTTAGTTTATAAGGAGGAGCGGCGAAGCTATCGTGAACTCCCCATGCGCGTCGCGGAATTTGGACTAGTTCATCGCCACGAGCTTTCAGGAGTACTACATGGGCTGTTTAGAGTGCGAGCCTTCACTCAGGATGATGCGCACATCTACTGCGCTATGGAAGATCTGGAAAATGAGCTAGTAAATATAGTTGACTACACATTAGAAGTTTATCGAGACTTTGGGTTCAACGATTACATAATATATATTGCTAATCGACCAAAGAAAGCTATAGGAGATCCAGCAGTATGGGAAAAAGCAACGCAAACACTCAGAGATGCCCTAGAAGTCAGGGGCCTAGACTACAAGATTAAGGAGGGCGAAGGGGCCTTTTATGGTCCAAAAATAGAATTCAACATTAAAGACTGCCTAGGGCGGCTATGGCAACTTGGCACCGTGCAATTGGACTTCTTTTTGCCTAGTCGATTTGGAATGGAATACATTGGATCTGATAACCAAACACACACGCCAGCAATGGTGCACCGAGCCATATTCGGCTCACTGGAGCGATTCATTGGTATTTTAATTGAGCATACTAAGGGTGCATTTCCAGTATGGATCTCACCGGTCCAAGCAATCATATTACCTATCACGGATGATCAGAATGATTACGCTCAAAGTGTATTGAAACAACTGAAACTCTCAGGATTGCGAGTTGAAACTGACACCACTTCGGAACGATTACAAAAAAAGATCAGAAACGCCCAATTACAGAAAATTCCATATATGTTAGTGTGCGGAGAACGTGAAGCAAATAACAATGAGATTGCTGTACGACTTCGAACTGGTGAAGATCTCGGATCGATGAAGGTTAAAGAGTTCATCAGTAATGCAACCAACATTATCGAATCGAAAAGTAAAGAACTCTGGAATAAAACTCTAGATTGAGGAAAAATCTACAAATGGCAAAAGATCAGTCTTTCGACATTGTTTGTAAAGTAGACATGCCAGAAGTTTTAAATGCTGTTAATCAGACGACTGCTGAGATCAAGCAACGCTATGATTTTAAAGATACTAAAACTGAAGTATCACTTGATATAAAATCCAGTTTAATCAATATTCTAGGCCAGAGTGAACCACAGTTAAAAACAATCATCGATATCTTGCAATCAAAGCTGATCAAACGTAAAGTGCCCATTAAGGTACTTCAGTATGGCAAACCTGAGGTTGCATCAGGAGGCATGGTCAGGCAATCCATTACACTACAGCAAGGTATACCATCGGAAAAAGCAAAAGAAATTGTGCAACTTACTAAAAAAATGAAAATAAAGGTCCAGACTAGTATTCAAGACAACCAGGTACGAGTAGCGGGCAAAAAACGTGATGATCTGCAAAATGTTATGAAAATGTTGAAAGAACATGATTTGGGAATTCATATGTCATTTAGTAACTATAGGTAATATTGATTTAGCCATTGTTAGAATAATCTATTACGCCTGAGTACTACCAAAAAAATTATGCGTCGTCTTTTTTGCGTTGCCGCATTTTCAAACACTCCCCAATCTGGAAACCCTGCGGGTGTATGTATTTTAACCGAACCAATGGACAGTGAGGCCATGCAGAACTTGGCCAAGGAAATGAGCTTCTCGGAAATATCTTTTGCAGAAAAGCTGGGTGTAGACCGGTACCGGCTTCGTATATTCGCGCCGCGTAAAGAAGTTGATCTTTGCGGGCATGCAACTCTGGCAACAGCCCATATCTTATGGGAAACAGGCAATGTACTAACAGAATCAATAATTTTTGAGACGAGATCTGGTGAGTTGAAAGCTTTTAAAAGGGATACGAGGATTCGTGTTGATCTCCCGCTGTCAAAACCAATTGTGGCAATCCCCCCTGATGGAATGCTAGGAGCTTTGGGACTAGCTCATTTTACTGAGGCATTTAAAGGAGCAGATGACTATGTGTTCGTTATTGATGAAGAGAAGGCCTTAGAGAAACTTAGCCCAGATTTTGCTTCCATTTCAAAAATAAGATGCCGTGGAGTGGCAATAACAGCTCCGGCTAATGATATAAATACAGACTTCGTGTCACGATGTTTCTACCCAAGCTTGGGCATTAACGAAGATCCTGTCACTGGCTCCGCCCATTGCATTCTTGGCCCTTACTGGGCAAATAGGCTTGGAAAAAATAATTTGCTAGCTCGACAGATTTCAGAGCGTGGTGGTTCTATGGAAGTCGAAGTCACAAATACACAAGTTTATCTAACAAGTTCAGCCGTCACCATATGGGAAGGTACAATCAAGGGATAGCTCAGCCTCCCTTTCTATTTGGCAAGTCAATACCAAGTTTCTTTATTTTATACCAAATACTTCTCTCTGAGATACTAAGAGAATCAGCTGCCCGGTTCTGTCGCCAGCCATGCTTTTCCAATGCAGAGGTTATCAACCCCTTTTCAAACTCCGCAACCTGATCTTCCAGTGATTCACCATTGCTAGAAATTGTACTATGGGAGGTAATATCTCCGTGCTCTTCATTGAGTTGTCCGTTCATGTAGGATGGCAAGTGTGAAGGTTGGATGACATCTTCATCACACATAACAATGGATCGTTCAATCGCATTTTGAAGTTCACGTGCATTTCCTGGCCATACATAAGACATAAAGCACTCCATCGTTTCCTTTGAAAGTGTTTTGGGCTTAATTCTATTTTCGTCGCTAATCTTTTTTAGAAAATGTTCAACCAAGTCTGGAATATCGGCTTGTCGTTCTCGCAAGGATGTTATCGGAATTACAATCACATTAATACGAAAAAATAGGTCTTGGCGAAACTTCTTTTCTTTAATAGCTACGCCTAGATCAATGTTCGTTGCTGCAAGAATTCGAATATCTATTTTACGAGTTATTACGCTGCCAACTCTTTCTATCTCTCTCTCCTGCATGGCACGTAAAACTTTAGCCTGAGTGTCAATCGCCATATCCCCAACTTCATCCAAGAAAAGAGTCCCTCCATCTGCCCTTTCGAACTTCCCAGCCCTAGCATCAACGCCAGTAGCAACATTTTTTTCTATCCCAAAAAGCTCTGCCTCCAACAGCGACTCTGTCAATGCCGAACAGTTAACCTTTATAAAAGGTCCTTCAGCTCTATCAGAATTGTTGTGAATTGCCTTTGCAACTAACTCTTTTCCAACCCCTGTCTCACCTGTAATGAGAACATTCGAACGGACCTTTGATGATCGCAAGATAAGGTCAAATACTTCTTGCATTTTCTTGGATGAGCCAATTATATCTCTGACTTTATACTTATTGATTAAACTGTTTTTCAAGTCCTTATTTTCAACATGCAGGCTATGATTTTTTAGTGCATTTGCGAGGTTTATATAAAGCTCATCTGGGTCCACCGGCTTGACCAAATAGTTAAACGCACCTTTTCTAATTGCCTCTACAGCAACCTTAATATCACGTGATGCAGTAAGGATTATCACTGGCAAATTCAAGTCCACTGACTGAAATTGCTTCATTACCTCTAGTCCAGTGATATCCGGCATGAAGTAGTCTAAAATAGCTGCGGAAAACCTCCCGGGCTCCATTTCTCTTTCAGCATCTTTGAATGTTAGGCAACATGTAACGTCAAACTTCTTCAATAGCAATAGTTGTTCCACCATCTTAAGAGTCTGAAGGTCATCGTCTACAACTAGTATCCTATCCATACAGCCCCTTACAAAGCTGAAGCAAACATACCATTGACCTTAGCCTTATCAGCCAATGTCTTAGGCCATCTAAGTTTCACCTCAAACCCATGTCCTATATCCGACTGAATGTTGACATGACCATTATGAAGCTCAATTATCTTTTTCACTGAGGGGAGGCCCAGTCCCACACCTTTTATACGAGATTTAACTTGGTAGTATTCATCAAAAAGTTTGGGGCAAAGCTTCGCTTCAACACCATCGCCATCATCTTTAAATATGACTCCTATTTCAGTGTCTGAGCTAAGTACAGTTATCTTTATCGTAGAATGTGCATGTTTTATAGCATTACCTATTAGATTAATAAAAACCCTCTCAATCTGTGTTACATCTAAATCAACAGGTATTGGATCCCCATACTGACATTTTTCCTTGTTTACAGTTTTTCCATTTATCTCCACTTTAGTTTTTCGCATCGCAAACTCTGGTAAATATACAGATAAAGCTGATACTAGAGGAGTATAGATATCACACCTCGAAATATCTAGTGACAGCTTTCCTGATTTTATTTTGGCGTAAACCAAAATATCTTCGGTAAAACGTGTAATTTTCTCTGTAGCTTTTATTATGTTTCCTGCAATATAGTTTATATCTTTTTTCGCAGTGTCGTCTGCCATCGCACTAAGAATTTTAGCAAAACCATCTACCGGACTTATAAGTGACAGAAGGTCGTGGGTTAACGAAAAATACAACTGTTCCTTCTCAGCCTCCCTTTCTGTTATCTGTTCAAAAAGCCGTGCGTTCTCTACAGCCACTGCACACTGGTTTGCAACCGCTTTTAAAAGAAACACAGAATCTTCACCATACAGTTGTTTCTTGCTGTAACTTTGCACCGAAACAACTCCTACAACTTGATCTTTGAAAATCATAGGCGCTCCTAGCCATGATTTCGCTGGACGGCCGCCATGACGTATGCCGAGCCTTACACATTCCTTTTCTGTGTCGTCGGTCATTAACAACGGTTTTTTGTTTTTAATTATCCAGCTGTTTATGCCGTTCGAAAGTTGATAAACTTCCGGTCGATCTAAGTCTGACCCATCAGAAAAGTAACTTGCCAAAAATGATAGTTCTCGCCGATTGTTATCATATGTAATAACGTTTACCTCATCAGTTTCTAAAACTGTCCCTAGCGTAGAAACAATCTCTTTAACCATGTCTTTCAGATTAAGCTTGGATGTTATCAAACCCCCTATGGTGTTGACAGTATGCATGTCTTTAGCACGCTGTCGGTCAAATACAATTGCTTTTACCCTGTCTGTTGCCAAACCGACATGTTCTAGCATCGTTTCTAAAAGTGCGATTGATTTGTGATTTTTCTCCAACGGCTGTCGTGACAAAACCAGAAATAGTCCTAGCTTATCTTCTCCGGAGATTATGGGAGCGCATAGCCCCGAAACAAAACCTGAATCACGGCAAAGCCCGTTTGGTAAAGAGTCAAAAAAGGTAATAGTTCTTTCTTTAACAGTTGAAAGGCACGCACATTGAGTAGCATTTGGCCATTCAAAGCAAAGTTTAGCGCCCCCACTAGAAACATCTGCTCTAATCCCATTTTCCCCTGTGTTAATACTTATGGCTATAGCACAGTTGCTAAACTCCGGCAACTCACTAAGTCCAGCAACAACATGTTTAAGAGCTGTTTCAAGATGCTCTGGTGTGCTAGCACTGTTCAAAGGAGTTGCCCAGCGGCGAAGCCACATAATATATTTGATATCAGATTCCATCAAACTTCCCTCCCTACATCAGGCATTGCCTCCGTTGTTGCCCAATGGTCAATCATCATTCTTATTACGCCTGCATTATTTCGTGCTGCTGGTAAAGCGTGTTTTAAGAACTGATCCTTCGCCACCCTATCTTTCCAATCAAAACCATTTTTTTTATCCATGAATTGACCTAACTGGCAATCAATTTCATCGGTTATAGCCCTTACAACAAGACTACTAATTCCATTTTCTAGCGCTACATTAGCGATTGACCACGACTCCATATCAACTATTACTGCTCCATCTTTCGCAGCAAGCTTTTTATCCGCACTATTAAACGGTCTATCTACTTGTAAACATTTACCACCTACTGATATGTTGGGGCTATTAAGAAGGTTGGAATTAATTGTAGCTAATTTTAGTGGTGTTGAATCTTTTCCATAGAGCCCCACGCTGTCAACAACCACTACCTGCCCAATTTTTAAAGTTGGTTCAACGGCCCCGGCAAATCCAAAGTTCACAATTTTACTCGGATTAAACTCACCCACAGTCAGAAGTGCGGCCTTGTTTGCCGCCTCCATTCCAACACCACCAACAACTACTATAATTGGGGTCGACTTGTGTTCACATCGGTAGATATGTATCCCTTTATGTGATTTTCTGTCTATACTAGTAAAATTATTTAGAACTGGCTCAGCTTCAATAGCCAATGCACATATTAGAACAGTTGTTTTTCTAGATTCGCTACACATTAGTCGACTATTTGATATATTTATATGATAATTAATAAATATTAATATATCAATTAAAAAAACTTTGCCCTATGTGTTGCCCCGCCACTTAGCAATTGTGGCACTTTTAGCTATCCCGTCAGACTATTTACAGTTGGGGCACTATCGTTGATTTGCATTTAATCAAAAATTATATTAACGTTAAATTACCGGTTTATTGGAATAAAACATCATTGTCTATGAAAATTGATTGCGCTTCCTTTTCGAGAAGACTCTTTGCATACATTTTTGATAACATATTAGCCTTTTCCATTACTTTCATGTTATCTGGCTTTGCAGTTAATTATAGTAGTCTTGATTTGCAACAAGTTAGAATATTAGACCTACTTTATATAGCCATTTACACATGGCTTTTACATAACATTGTCTGTCTAGGATATTTTACCCTTACAATAGGAGGATGGGGCCTTACAGTAGGAAAATTGATCATGGGGATAAAGGTAATCAGAAAAGAAAAAATATCAGAGATTTCATATTTAATAGCTTTTATAAGAGCATTTGGATACCTAGTGAGCAGTATAATTTTCTACCTTGGTTTCTTGTGGGCTTTAGTTGATAGAAATCACCAGACTCTCCACGACAAATTTGCCAGTACGGTTGTTGTGGAAATAGAGTAGCCCCATCGCTATAATCTAGTGCTTGTTTGCCGAAAAATAAACAACCTATTGAACCTTGTCTAAAGGTATATAGGAAAAAATGGAGTTTAGCTGAAAAATGAAAAAGCGATATCTCATCTCTCCGGGCCCTACTCCCGTTCCTGAGGATGTGTTGCTAGAAATGGCAAAACCAATGATACACCATAGGACTACACAATTTTCAGCCATTTTCAAGGAATGCGCCGAAGGGTTAAAAAATCTTTTTAAAACAAAAAACACCGTCATGATGCTTGCTTCATCTGGCACGGGAGCTATGGACGCCTCCGTCTCAAACATTTTTACAAAAGGTGATACAGCCCTAGTGATAAATGGAGGGAAGTTTGGGGAACGATGGGAAAAAATTTGTAGGGCCTACGGGCTGAATGTGGAGGTGGTTAATGTTGAGTGGGGCGAGGCAGTTGATGTCGATATCATAAGAAAGAAACTTGCCGCCAATCCAAGCATTGCCGGTGTTTTTACCCAAGGATCAGAAACTTCAACAACGGCTGCCCATCCGATTAAGGAGATAGCTGCACTAACAAAGGACACCGACACATTACTTATAGTCGATGGCATAACAGCTGTTGGAGTGTATGATCTTCCCATGGATAATTGGGGCATAGATGTTTTATTGACAGGGTCGCAAAAGGCATTAATGTTGCCACCTGGCCTTGCTTTCATAGCTCTGTCGGATAAGGCTTGGGAAAAATCGGAAAACTGCAATCTACCACATTTTTATATAGACCTTAATAAAGAGAGAGAGGCTATCAGCAAAGATACATCTGCCTTTACACCAGCAGTGTCACTGATCGTCGGGCTTCGCAAGGTCTTGCAGATGCTAGAAAATGAAGGTTACGAAAACGTTTATAAACGCCACGATGCTCTGGCACGTGCAGCAAGGGCAGGCGCAGAAGCGTTAGGATTAAGGTTACTTGCTCCTAACTCCCCGTCCAACGCTGCCACAGGGCTATTCGTTCCATCAGGAGTAGACGGAGGCAAGGTTGTTAAAGAATTAAGAGAAAACTATGGCGTCACTTTTGCTGGCGGGCAAGACCAGCTAAAAGGAAAGATTGTTCGTATAGCCCATCTTGGATATTTTGACTCGTTTGATATTATTATAGCAATTTCAGCATTGGAAATGGCATTTTCCAATCATGGTGCCGATATCAACTATGGCGCTGGTGTGGCAGCTGCTCAGGCTATCCTGAACGAAAGGTACTAAATAAGTTAGGCCTTGTGCCTAGATAAAACAAACTTTAAAAAGGTAAAAAATGAGTATAGCTAAAGTACTTGTTAGCGACAAGCTATCTGAAAATGGAATCAAAATTCTTCGGGACACTCCAGGAATAGAAGTAGACGTTAAGACTGGGATGAGCCCAGATGAACTATTACAAGTAATACCGCAATATAACGGACTAATCATTCGATCGGCCACTAAAGTTACGACCGAAGTTCTGGATGCGGCTACCAACCTTAAGGTAGTCGGACGCGCAGGTATTGGAGTTGATAACGTTGACATAAAAGCTGCTTCTGCTAAGGGAGTAGTCGTAATGAACACACCAGGTGGAAATACCAATACAACCGCTGAGCATGCCATAAGCATGATGATGGCTCTATGCCGCCAAATTCCTCAGGCAACGGCCTCAGTAAAAGGTGGAAAGTGGGAAAAGAAGAGGTTCATGGGCATGGAACTTTTCAACAAGACCCTTGGAGTTGTTGGTATAGGTCGTATAGGATCAATTGTTGTTGCTAGGGCCAGAGGATTAGCGATGAAGGTTATAGCCTTTGATCCATTTATTTCTGATGAAGCCGCTGAAAAAATGGCTGTTGAAAAAGTGACACTAGATGATCTTTTCGCTAGAGCAGATATAATTTCCTGCCATACCCCTCTTACTGATGAAACCAGACACATTATAGGTGACGAGGCTTTCGCAAAAATGAAAGATGGTGTGCGAATAATAAACTGTGCCCGTGGTGGGATTGTTGATGAAACTGCACTAGCAAAGGCAATCAAGTCCGGAAAGGTGGCTGGAGCAGCGATAGATGTTTTTGAAACGGAACCACCGGACCCTGAGCTTGAACTTTTAGAAATGGAAGAGGTAATATTTACTCCACACCTCGGCGCTTCGACAAGCGAGGCTCAGGAAAAAGTTGCTTTAGCTGTTGCCGAACAGTTTGTGGAATTTTTCAATAATGGGATGATAATAAACGCCATAAACATGCCACAAATTGACCCAGAACAGTTAGCAAAGGTGAGACCTTATCTTTCACTTGCAGAACAGATGGGAGCGTTTACTGCCCAAATTGCCGAAGGTGGGCTAAAAAGAGTACAGATTGAATATATGGGTGAATTGTCCAATGTGGATCAGAGGCCAATTACCCAGGCAATCTTAAAAGGCATACTGACTTGTTATGTTGGACCATCTGTTAATTTAGTTAACGCACCATACCTAGCTGACTCAAGAGGTGTTACTGTTTCAGCAGCCACCAGCTCAGTTAAACGAAACTTTGCATCCCTTCTTGGATTGCGATTAATCACTGAAACTGATGATGTTTACGTGGAAGGCACCGTATTTATTAGTGGAAAGCCTCGTCTGGTTAAACTGCAGGAAGTAATAATAGAAGCCCAACTCGAAGGGAACATGATTATTTTCACTAATGATGATAAACCGGGAGTAATAGGTAATGTTGGAGCATACTTAGGGGATGCTGGAGTAAACATTGCCGCTTTTCACCTTGGTAGGGAGAGCGTTGGAGGCAGAGCCATATCGATAGTAAATGTGGATCAGCAGCCAACTCAAAGTCAACTAAGTGAGCTAGGTAAAATTGAAAATATTATTGATGTTAAGTTAGCCAGCCTTTAGTTAGCTTAAGTTAAGCTAATTAAATTCTATGACAAAATGATTGTTCTCACTTAAGGGGGAGGTAATGTCCGTTCAAGCCATCATTGGTGTCCAGTGGGGCGATGAGGGTAAAGGAAAAATCGTCGACATTTTATCAGAGGATAAAGATGTTATTGCTAGATATGCCGGTGGCGCAAATGCGGGCCATACTGTTGTAGTAGCTGACCAAGAGTACGTTCTTCACCTTATCCCATCCGGAATCCTACGTAAAGGTAAGATCTGCGTAATAGGCAACGGAGTTGTTTTAGACCCTGATGCTTTCCTTACCGAAATAGAGATTCTTGGCGAGAAAGGCATCGAGGTTGATGGGTCATTATTTATTAGCCAAAAAGCACATCTAATAATGCCTTATCACAAGCAACTCGACAAAGCTTCGGAAAGTGGCGAAACCATAGGGGTAAAAATTGGAACTACTGGCAGAGGAATAGGTCCAGCATACTCAGACAAGGCCTCACGTCTAGGTATCCGAGTGGCAGACCTGTTGAAACCGGATTATCTAAAAACCCGTGTAGAGCATGCCGCTGAAATAAAAAACACTGTACTGAAGCAATATTATGGACAAAAACCGTTAGATACTGCTCAGATCGTTGAGCAGTACCTTGGGTATGCTGAAAAGCTAAAAGGGTTCATTGCCGATTGCGGACCTTTAGTAAGAAAAGCTATTCAAGATGGAAAAAAAGTTTTGGCTGAAGGAGCCCAAGGAACCATGCTCGATATAGACCACGGAACCTACCCTTTTGTAACGTCTTCAAACGCAAGCATCTCTGGTGTCTGCTCTGGGCTCGGGATACCACCAAAGGATATCTCGAACATCTTAGGTATTATGAAAGCTTATACAACAAGGGTTGGGGAAGGACCATTGCCGACAGAACTAAATGACAAAGTTGGTAAGCAATTACGAGAACATGGGGGCGAATTTGGAGCAACCACTGGTAGGCCAAGACGCTGTGGTTGGCTTGATGGAGTAGTGGGAAGATTTTCAGTAGCAATCAATGGAATGGATACTATTGCCCTAACAAAACTTGATGTGTTGGATCACTTTGCGGAGTTAAAAATCTGCATTGGGTATAGAATAGATGGTGTGGTTCACAATGAAATGCCAGATGACACTGACCTAGTAGCAAGAGCGGAACCAGTTTACGAAAATCACCGTGGTTGGATGAGCAAGACGGCAGGCATGGATAAGTATGATCAACTGCCAGATGAGGCAAAAAGGTATGTAGACAGAGTTGAAGAAGTTGTTGGAACTTCTGTGAGCATAATATCTACTGGGCAAGCGCGGGACTCTGTAATAGTAAGGTAAACAAGTTAGCCAAAACAAAATTTCTAACTCTGAGAAAATGTCAACAGCTTTCTAGATTCCTTCCAGGAGTAAAATATGGCCCTAGCCGATTCACATTGCCACTTAAATGACCAGGCCTTTGATGAAGATCGAGATGAAGTAATTGAAAGATCCCGTAAATCTGGAGTGGAAATTATCCTCAATGTTGGCTACAGCATTGAAAACAGCCACAAGGCCATTGTGCTGGCAGAAAAATATCAAGGCATGTATGCATCAGTTGGAATCCATCCGCATCACGCTTCAACTGTTACTAAAAAGTCCATCAGGGAATTAAAGGAAATGGCTGAGCACCCGATGGTTATCGCTATTGGTGAAACTGGACTCGATTATTACCGCAATCAATCCCCTAAGAATGACCAAGTCAAATCATTTCGCACCCATATAAATCTGGCAAAAGAAACGAGTAAACCTGTGATTGTGCACTGCCGAGATGCCATGGAAGATACGCTGAAGATTTTAAGTAAAGAACGAATAAAAAAAGTATGTGGGGTCATGCATTGCTATAGCGGAACAGATTCAGATGTGTCAACAATATTAGATCTTGGAATGTATATTTCATTTTCTGCTAACATCACCTATCCAAAAGCCCATCTGCTTCGTGATGCAATGATGGCTACCCCTGGCCATCGTCTACTATTGGAAACAGACTCTCCATACCTAGCTCCACAAAAGAAAAGAGGCACACGGAACGAGCCTTCAAATTTAGCAATATTGGCAGACAATGCTGCCCGGATCCGTGGGATTAGCAGAGAGGATATAGAAAGGATTAGTGTTTCAAACTTTAAAACACTATTCAATATTGAAGATACGGGAAACGGAAGGATAACGTATAAAATTAGAAACTCACTCTATGTAAATGTGACAAAAGAATGCACCAACGAGTGTTCTTTTTGTACTAGGTTTTACTCTGATAGCGTCCAAGGGCACAATCTTCGAATAACGCATGATCCAACTGCAATCCAAATGATTAAAGCTATTGGTGACCCTTCCATTTACGATGAGATAGTATTTTGTGGTTTTGGAGAGCCTACACTACATTTGGATCGCATATTGGAAGTAGCGAAATCGGTTAAGAAACAGGGTGGAAAAGTGAGGCTTAACACCAACGGACATGGGTCAATAATAGCTAATCAAGATATTACCCCCGCGTTGTCAAAAGTAGTAGATCATATCTCGGTATCAATGAATGCAGCCGACAAAGATACCTACGACAATATTTGCCAACCGTTGATGCCAAACGCCTTCGACTCTATGCTGAAATTTATTAAAGATGCCAAAAAATGTGGGATTAAAGTTACCGCATCGGTGGTTGCTATACCGGATAAAGTTGATGTAGAAAAGTGTCGAAAACTGGCTGAAGTCGAATTGGGCGTTAGGTTTAGGGTGCGCAATTATAACTTAGTTGGATAGCAAACAATGGCTATAGTTTTACATCATTTCTCAGCCCGAAATGACCAAAAGAGCACCCTTTATAATGTCTTCCAAGCTTGAGTTTGCATTTTGCAAACTATAGGAATTAACAGCACGCTGGGCCTCCTGTTTTTTATAACCTAAGGCCATTAAGGCATCAACTGCATCAGAATCAGGCATGGAGACAGGTACAACTGATATTTCCCCACCAACTTCCGAAGTTGTAGCCGACAGTCCAGACAATTTGTCGGATAGCTCCATGATAATTCGTTCTGCAGTCTTTTTCCCCACTCCAGGTGCTGACGAAAGTTTCAAGACATTACGTTTGTTCACTGCATCAATTAATTCCTCACTCTTCAAACCGCTTAGAATGGTAATAGCTAATTTGGGCCCTATTTTATTCACACCTATCAAAAGGTTAAAAAGTTTCAGTTCTAGATTGGTGGCAAAGCCAAAAAGGGATATGGCATCTTCTTTTACATAAGTATGTATATGCAACTCTGTTGTATCACCTTTTTCCGGTAGGGAATAAAAAGTTGATAGTGATATATTAATTAAGTAACCAACATCACCAATTCTAAGAACTATATAACCAGGATGTTTTTCACGGATTATCCCGTTGAGCCAAGCAATCATTTCTTTGTCCTACGCAAGAACTGGCTGTGATTGAGATGGGTGATGGCTATTGCCAATGCATCTGAGGCATCCAAAGATTTCAACTCGTCGCCCAACCCTAGAATGGAACTAACCATGAACTTCACCTGTTCTTTATCTGCATGACCATAGCCCGAAATTGATTTCTTAACTAATAGTGGAGTGTATTCAAATACTTCAAGTCCCGCCTCCTCTGCCACCTGCATAACCACGCCACGAGCCATTCCAAGTTTTATGGCACTTTTGTGATTTTTGGAATAAAAACTGTCCTCCAAGGCTAATACATCTGGTCTGTGCTCTGAGATTACTGCTCGAAGTTTTCTGGCTATCGAGTGCAATCTCTTAGCCATGCCCTCACCTCGACCTGCCTTAATAGTATTATACGTTATACACTTCGTGACTCCAGCCACCTCTTTCACAATACCGTAGCCAGTAACGTTAGTTCCAGGGTCAACTCCGATTATTTTCACTGGTTCTCTAAAACCAATTATATATTTTGCAAGAAATAAAATTAGTCAACATTTATGTATTCACCTAGCATACGTTTAATCACATTCTACACTCAGTCACATTGTATTGAGAATAAATATATTAAACGGCATTAAGCGTTCCAAAATGGGACCAGAGCAGGGGAATGTTAGCAGGGACTATAGAATACTATTCTATACTTTATTAAGTAAAAAGACTTTCCATCATTTCATCTGGAATATCGAAGTTTGAATAAACTTTCTGTACATCTTCCTGATCATCAAGGGCACTCATCAACTTGAGCATTTTTTTTGCATCAGGCTCTGTCAGAATTACAGTATTCTCAGGTATCATTGTGATCTCAGCTGATTTTACCGTAACACCATTTGTTTCCAATGCAGAATATACATTGTCAAAAAAAGCTGGATCAGTCTTAATCTCGTATTGATTGTTGCTGATATCAAAATCATCGGCTCCTCCCTCAAGCGCCACACCAATAAGGTCATCTTCACCAATGATTTCTTTTTCCACTGTTATCAGCCCTTTTTTATTAAACATCCAAGCTACACATCCATTTTCTCCAAGGCTACCACCAGATTTAGTAAAAATGGATCGAATCTCAGCCACTGTTCTATTTTTATTGTCGGTCATAACTTCTATCATTACAGCCACACCTGCCACCCCGTAACCTTCGTAAGAAATCTCCTCATATGTTGCACCAGGAAGCTCTCCAGTTCCCTTTTTTATGGCTCTATCGATATTATCCGCTGGCATATTGACTGATTTTGCTGACTGTATAGCCGTTCGTAACCTAGGGTTAGCATTTAAGTCACCACCACCGCTCCTTGCCGCTACTGTTATCTCACGAATAATTTTTGTAAACATTTTTCCGCGTTTGGCGTCGTTGTTGGCCTTTTTATGCTTAATGCTGGACCACTTAGAATGACCTGCCATTACTTCGTTCACCTTTATTTGAATTATATATCTATATATTGGGAAATCAGGAAGTCATGCTTTATCGATAGGCAGGTAAAACTCAGAAAACAGTTTCCCAGTAACCTTTTGATCTTTTGCCAAGTAATCTACTTCAGGGTCAACTCTGACTATACCGTTTGCCTTTGTCATTGCAGCAAAATGACCTGACCCATGGTACTGGATGAGTTCTGCTGTGAACCTACCATTTTCCCATTTTATCAGAGCCGGCCTAAACTCTTCCCTAGATGCATTCTTTCTCTTAAACTCATTTAGAAGAGTAGCCTCTAGCTCTAGACTATCTGCAACAGGAGCCCTTGAGAACCATCGGATAGCCGGCTTTATAAACAACTCAAAAGCCACCATAGATGAGACTGGATTACCAGGCACACCAAACACATACCTGCCATTATTTGATACCCCAAAAGTAATTGGTTTGCCAGGTTTGATATTAACCTTGTGGAATAAGAGATCGTAACCTACGTCTCTTAAAATACCAGGAACAAAATCTCTGTCTCCTGCTGAAACTCCACCTGAAACGAGGAGGAAGTCGTGGGTTGCTCCTCTTTCTATCTTGTCACGTAAGTCATTTTCATTATCCTGCCCAACGCCTAGCGATATGGGGTCCAGCATCAAAGAGTATGTTTGGGCAAACATAGAATACCCATTGGAGTTTCTTATCTGCCCTGGTCCCGGTTTCTGGCTAGGAGCTACCAATTCGTCACCAGTTGCTAGAATAGCCACACTGGGATTTCTATAACATTTCACAGGGTCGTAACCCATGGAAGCAAGAACGGAAATCTCAGCTGACCGAATATAGGCTCCAGATTTAATAACCAAGTCCCCCTTGTTAACGTCTTCTCCAGTGGATGATATGTTCTGCCCTTTTCTTATCTTTTCGTTAATTTGGGCTGATTGACCTACATTAACGAATCCACCGGTCTTCTCAACCTGTATAACAGCATCAGCTCCATCTGGTAACGGTGCCCCAGTCATAACCTTAGATACGCTACCTGGTTCTACCACCGACGTCGGGAACTTACCTGCAGGAATATCCTCGATCACAGAATATAATCCTGGGCCATCCGATGACACAACAGCATAGCCATCCATCGTCACTCTATTAAAAGGCGGAATATCTATATCTGAAATGATATTTTCAGCCAATGTTCTTCCGTAGGACTCAAAGAGCCCCACGGTGTCTATCTCAGTTGTCGGTTTGACGGTATCTTGGATTATTTGGATAGCACTTTGTCTTGAAATCATTAATTACTGGTGACTCCGTATTCAACTATGAAGATTTGATTGATGTTATAACAGTTGCTGATTGATAACAAATAATTTAATTGATCCCAAAAGCTCAAATCCATTTTTACTAATAACACTTGTTTCCTGCGTGCCGCCTGTCGAAAGTTTATAAATTCACAGCGTTGATGCTTAGTATAGTCTAGGCTCACTTTAATGTGATACGATTGACCAACCACAGACAAATTAGCAATAAAAAAAATGGCAGACAAGGGTAATAAAAACAAGGAACCTAATTTCGAAATCTCCGTTGAGCGCTTAGAAGAGATAATAAAAGAGCTTGATAATGGCGATTTAGAATTAGAAAAATCCATTAAGCTCTACGAGGAGGGCATGAAACTAACCTCCAGATGCCAAAAGATGCTTGATGATGCCGAGAAGAAAGTTTCTAAATTGGCTAAAGGGAAGGGTGGATCTTTTGCAACGGAGAGCATTGAGACCGAAGATTCCGAAGCCCCCTTTTAAGGGGTCACCCTCTTCTAGATAGAATGACCATATCTAATTATTTTACCCAGATTTGTAAAGAAGTTGACAGTTTGCTGGACTCGATCATTCCAGAAGAAAACACCTATCCTCCTGACATTCATAAATCCATGCGGTACTCAGTTTTTGCTGGTGGCAAGCGTTTGAGACCAATGTTGACTGTAGCGGTATGTGATGCCTTAAAAGGTGATAGGCATCAGGCCATGACCCTTGCAGCAGCCCTAGAGCTGATTCACACATACACCTTAATACATGACGATCTTCCAGCGCTTGACAACGATGACCTGCGAAGGGGGCTTCCAACAAATCACATCCAATTCAATGAATCTACAGCAATATTAACCGGGGATGCATTGTTGACCCTTGCCTTTGAAGTATTAGCAGACAGACTACCAAAAACTGGTACTGACATTAAAGATATACTCATAATAACTGCTGAGACAGCAATAGCCATTGGTTCAACTGGCACAATAGGGGGTCAAATGGTTGATATAGAAATGGAGGGGAGTGGACCCAATATAGCCGCGGTGGAGTATATCCATACCCACAAAACTGGCGAGCTAATTGTGGCTTGTGTTCGCGGCGCAGCAAGGCTCGGAGGGGCAACGAAAAACCAACTCGAATCTATGACCAGTTATGGCAAACAAATTGGACTTGCTTTCCAGATAATCGATGATATTCTCGATCTTGAAGGAGATGAGATAACTTTGGGTAAAAAGCTTAAATCCGATGTGAACAAGGCAAAACTAACTTATCCTGCCATAGCTGGTGTAAAGCAGTCCAAAGAACAAGCTTGTAGTCTTGTGGATGGCTCAATCGAGGCGCTCTCAATTTTTGGAACATCAGCAGACCATCTGCGTGATCTAGCAAAATATACCTTAACCAGAACTTTCTAAAAAAATGTCATATACCATTGTTCACATATTATTGTTGCAAACCCAACACACCTTTTTAAAATTAAGACACTCAAAAAATCGGTGTATCTCAACACTCTTTCGCTTATGATAGCCATAAAGTTTATTGTAGGTCTGCTATTTGTTTTTTTTGCCATAACTTTCGCCATGCATAATCAACAGGAGATTGTAATTTCTTATTATGGCGAATACTCGGTTACTCTAAACCTTTGGGTTTCCTTGCTTGTTTCGCTTGGATTTGGGGCTCTGTTAATTGGCCTTGGAAATGCTTTTACCATAATTAAATTGAAGAAAAAAAATTGGAACCTTAAGCGTAGGGTGAGCAAACTTGAAAATGAAATAAGCGAGCTTAAGGAATATCAGGTTTCAAACGGGTCAGAAAAATATCCAGAATAAGCTTGCCAAGCCTGTTGAGACCAACAGGATATAGGAGTACAATATAATATCAGTTATGAATAACTTAGACTAGGAATTTCCATAGTGAATCAAATGTACAAAAACTTCGCCCTATGGTTAGTTGTGGTGCTTGTTGTCATTGCTCTTTTCAACATGTTTAGCCAGACACAGGTTAATACAAGAAATATTTCGTTTACAGAGTTTATTGATGCTGTTGAGCAAAACAATGTTTCTGAAGTAACTGTTCACAACGACCAAGTCCATGGCATATTTAAGGATGGCAAGACTTTTAGCACACATATCGTGGAGTACCCTGACCTGGTAAAAGAACTTAGGAAAAGTGGTGTAAAAATTACTGCCAGCCCATCTGAGCAAACACCTTGGTATCTAAACATGTTCATTTCATGGTTTCCTATGATTCTACTAATAGGAATTTGGATATTTTTTATGCGCCAAATGCAAAACGGAGGATCACGAGCTCTCTCATTTGGAAAAAGTAAGGCAAAGATGATTAATAATGGTCAAAACAAGGTTACCTTCAAAAATGTAGCTGGTGTGGACGAGGCAAAGGAGGAATTGCAAGAAATAATAGAATTTTTAAGGGACCCGGAGAAATTCCAAAAACTAGGAGGAAAAATACCCAAAGGAGTCCTACTAGTCGGCCCTCCAGGTACGGGCAAGACCCTGCTTGCACGCGCAATAGCTGGTGAGGCTGATGTTCCTTTCTTTAGCATATCTGGCTCTGATTTTGTTGAGATGTTTGTCGGTGTCGGTGCCTCACGTGTTCGTGACCTGTTTGACCAAGCAAAAAAAAGCTCACCTTGTATTATTTTCGTTGATGAGATTGACGCTGTCGGTAGACATAGAGGAGCAGGCCTTGGCGGAGGCCATGACGAAAGGGAACAGACATTAAACCAGCTTCTAGTTGAAATGGATGGATTTGAAGAAAACAGCGGAACCATATTAATAGCAGCCACAAACCGTCCTGATGTTTTAGATCCCGCACTATTAAGGCCAGGTAGATTTGACAGGCAAGTTGTTGTGCCTCGCCCAGATATTGGTGGTAGGGAGGCTATACTTAAAGTACACACTGGAAAAATACCGCTAGCAGCAGACGTAGACCTCAAAGTGATAGCACGTGGAACGCCAGGATTCACTGGTGCTGACTTAGCCAACCTCTGTAATGAATCAGCACTACTTGCGGCTAGGGAGGATGGTAATCAAGTAACTATGCGGCATTTTGAAGAAAGCAAAGATAAAGTGCTAATGGGGACAGAGCGTAGATCTATGATTATCAGTGATAAAGAGAAGCGAACCATCGCTGTGCATGAATCCGGGCATGCCCTTGTGGCAATAATGCTTCCTGATACTGACCCGATCCATAAGGTAACAATTATTCCACGTGGCAGGGCTCTTGGCATCACCCAACAGCTACCAATAGATGAAAAGCACACCCACCCAAAAGGATACCTATCAAATCAACTGGCTATTCTCATGGGTGGTAGAGCTGCAGAAGAAATTGTGCTTGACCAGCTAACTACTGGGGCAAGTAATGACATAGAGAGAGCTACAACTCTCGCAAGGAAAATGGTGTGCGAATGGGGGATGAATAAGAAACTTGGTCCAATAGCATACGGACAGAAAGAGGAACAAATATTCCTTGGAAGGGAGATAGCCCAGCATAGAGATTACAGTGAAAGTACTGCAATCGAAATAGACAATGAAGTGAACTCGCTTGTTCAGCAAGGATACAAAACAGCCAACGACATTTTAACTGAAAACAGAAAAGCATTGGACAAGGTGACAGAAGTACTGCTTGATGTCGAAGTAATGGAAGGTGAAGAACTAACAGACATGGTAATGAAATTCACCAAAGGCAGTATTGGGGAAAAATTAGACTCATCAAACGAAAAAAATACCACAAAATCAGATGATTTTGTGACTTTAGACAATGTTAATAGAAGTGACACTCCTGCACGCGATGATAGAAATGACGATCGACGTGAAGGAATAGGTGGAACCGAATCTCCAGCAATGCTCTAAACACGTAGCTGTAGGTAATTTTCTACAATACTCAGACTACTACAAACCAATGGTTTTAAAACCCAGCCATTTTAAATTAGGGTTAAACTCTTCCAATAATAACGAGCTTTATTCGAGACTGTACTAGGAACCATTTAGTTAAAATAGAAATGAAGATACTATTAACAAACGATGACGGGATCAACGCTGGTGGGTTACGAGCAATGAAAAAAGTTTTAGATAACTTTGCTAATGTCACAGTTTCTGCCCCTGAAACAGAAATGTCTGCCGTAGGACATTCAATAACAATAGCAGATCCCCTACGTGTCAGAACTGTAAGAAAAAATGGTGATGTGTTTGGTATTGCAGTCAATGGAACGCCGGCTGACTGTGTTAAGATAGCCGTACGGGCAATAATGGATGAAAAGCCTGACATGGTAGTATCGGGCATCAACCATGGCCGAAACGTGGCAACTAACGTAATATATTCTGGTACGGTTTCGGCTGCAACAGAGGGTATGATACTTGGCATACCATCTGTTGCAATATCATTGGCCTCGTTTGATCCAGTGGACTTCTCGCTGGCCTCCGAATATGCTATGAAGGTAATAAAGGTAGTGGCCCAGCGTGGGTTACCCAAAAACACACTACTTAGTGTCAATATTCCTGATGCAAAAAAAGACGAAGTTAAAGGAATTAAGGTTTGCAAGCTTGGGGTAAGTAAGTTTGTGGAAGTTTTTGAAAAGCGGGTAGATCCTAGGCTAAACGACTATTACTGGCAAGGGGGGCAAATGGAAGTTGATCAAGATGATGGTGATGCAGACATAACCTGGCTTGCAAACAATTGGGTCACAGTAACTCCAATACATTTTGATCTCACCCATTACAGCTTTCTGGATGAGCTCAAAAGTTGGGAATTCACCAGTTAACTCATTGAAACAAACCTGATCCTTACTGCGGCAATAGCTATTTGCATAAATGAAATATACTGTAGAATCGTCTCCAATAGTTGGTGAAGTCCTTGCACCACCATCTAAGTCCCATACAATCAGGGCTGCCTTTTTTGCAGCGCTAGCTGAAGGCGAATCAATCATTACCAATCCACTGGAATCAGCCGACACCCGATCAGCAGTAAACGCAATTAAAATGCTAGGTGCAGACGTGGATTTGTCAAACGGGGATTGGAGGATAACTGGTGCTGCAGGGAGAGTAGGGGCACCCAGAACTTCAATAGATGTTGGCAACTCTGGAACAACAGCTAGGTTTGTGATCTCAATGGCATCTTTAGGGCTTACGCCTATTTTGATTAAAGGAGATTCCCAAACCAGCTCACGCCCGATGGGGCCACTGCTCAACGCTTTAATTCGCTTAGGGGCCCGAGTAACAGCATCCAATGGAAAACTACCGGCAACTATTGAAGGGCCAATAAGTGGTGGTGAGACGGAAGTAGATGGAACGACATCGCAATATCTATCCAGCCTCTTAATTCATACACCTCTTGCACCATATGATACGGTGTTAAAACTATTAGAATTAAACGAAAAACCTTATGTGGACATGACTCTCCGTTGGCTAGACCAGCTTGATATTGAATATGAGAGGGAAGGCTATTCATTATTTAAGGTACGTGGAAGACAAGAATACAGTTCGTTTAATAAGGTTATCCCCGGCGACTTCTCCTCTGCCACCTTTTTTGCGTGTCTAGGTGCCATCCCCGGAAACAGTGTGGCCATACTAGGACTAGACTTCGAGGATTCCCAGGGTGACAAAGTTATTTTCGACTACCTTGAGGCAATGGGAGCAAAAGTAGAGCATCAAAAAGATAGGGTTTTTGTAACAGGTCAAAACTTGGAAGCGGTTGATCTTGACTTGAATGACACTCCCGATGCTCTACCAGCTATATCGGCTTTAGCTTCATTAGCTAAAGGCAAAACTACTCTATGTAACGTTCCCCAAGCTCGCATAAAAGAAACAGATAGAATTTCCGTGATGGCAGAAGAACTAAGTAAAATGTGCATAAAAACAGAAGAAACTATAGACTCTCTAATTATCCATGGCGGAAAACCTAAGGGTGCCAAAGTCTCTGGCCATGGTGATCACCGTATTGTCATGAGTCTTGCTTTGGTAGCATCCGCTGCAAAAGGTATTACTACAATCGATTCAGCTGAAGCGGTTAACATTACCTTTCCAAACTTTGCGAATATGTTTTTACAAGCAGGTGGGATAATCAGCCAGTCAGAATAAATGGTCAGCTCAACAGGTAGAGTCGATAATTCGGCATCCACCAAGTTTCTACAAACGAGGAAATCGAGTGGCAAATTCAACCTGGCTCAGCTTGGGTTTGTTATCCAATTTATTTCCCACTAGCTATTGTCTTCCTCTATTAAGCTTTTGCAAAGCTTAGCAAGGGAGAATTTTTCATACGTTAAACCTAAAGTGCGCCACGTCACCATCTTTCATAATGTAATCACGTCCCTCTATACGCATCAGTCCCTTTTCTTTTACTGCCTGTTCAGATCCTAATGTGACCAAATCATCAAAAGACATGATCTCAGCCTTGATAAAGCCTTTTTCAAAATCGGTATGTATTAAGCCAGCAGCCTGCGGAGCCTTTGATCCCTTTGAAATGGTCCACGCCCTTGTCTCTTGTGGACCCGTAGTGAGGTAGGTTATCAGACCTAACAACCTGTAACCTTCCCTAATAAAGTTATTCAGCCCTGGTTCTTTGAGACCTAGATGGGACAGAAACTCATGTTTGTCGTTGACATCTAGTTCTGATAGCTCAGATTCGATTTTACCACAGATCTTAACTGCGCTAGTGCCGTCGGAGTTGGCTAACTGTTCTACTGCTTTAATATGTTCTGATTCATCACTTAGCATTTCTTCGCTGACGTTACACACATAAATAAACGGCTTAGCAGTTAGCAAATGCAAATCACTGAACAACTTGAATTCAGTATCGGCTATAGCCATACTGGCCATTTTGCCCATTTCCATTGCTTCTTTAAGCGATTCACATCTATTTAAAACCTCTAATTGTTTTTTATCGCCAGTTTTTATTAGCTTAGTAAACTGCTTTATCCTTTTGTCCAAAGTAGCCAAGTCTGATAACAGTAACTCTGTACGAACCACTTCTATATCTGAAACAGGGTCTATGTTACCAGCAACATGGGAAATATCACCGTCATCAAAACATCGAACAACATGAGCAATTGCATCAACTTCACGGATATGTCCAAGAAACTTATTGCCTAACCCTTCACCCTTACTGGCACCTGAAACGAGCCCGGCAATATCCACTACCTCTAATGAAGTTGGAATCACCTTTTTTGACTTAGACATCTTAGCTAGCTTGTTTAGTCTAGGGTCTGGTATAGGCACAATACCAACGTTGGGATCTATGGTGCAAAAGGGAAAGTTTTGTGCCTCAGCTCTAGCCGATGTAAGTGCATTAAATATAGTTGATTTACCAACGTTTGGTAGTCCTACGATGCCACAATTAAAACCCATCTTTTATCCAATACTTTATTTTTGGTCAATTAAGTGGAAAATGTTACAACAAACAGCAAAGTTAAATAAGTTTTTTTATTAAATATGAAAATAATGGTTTTAGCAGCAGGTCTCGGCAAAAGGCTACTGCCTCACTCTCATCAACTGCCCAAACCCTTGTTCCCCGTCCTAGATAAAACTTTGTTGCAGACCACTATAGAAACTGCTGTCTTGGCAAAACCAGAGTTAATCGTCATCAACACCTATCATTTAGCAGAAATGATTGAAAGGTATGTAGCATCAATGGATTTTGGAGTAAAAATAATTATCTCTCATGAGAATGAGATTATGGGTACGGCTGGTGGCATTAACTTTGCGCGCAAATGGTTAGACGGAAACGATTTTGCTGTTATAAATTCAGATATGATTATCGACGTGCCGTGGACACAACTGGTTGAATTCCACAAGCAGTATAATTCCACTTCCACATTAATGCTTCGTAAATTTACTGGTGACCTAAATTACAGCCCTCTTGCAATTAATAACCAAGGTCGTGTGACACGGCTAGCAAAAACTAAAAATCCAGACCACAACTCTGAGTCTTCGCCATTGATTTTTACCGGGGTGTCAATACTCTCACCAAAAATTTTTGATCTTATACCAAATGGAAGATATTCAGACATTGTAGGAGAAATATACTCCCCCATGGTGGAATCAAGTGGCCCTTTATTCGGATATGAGCATAATGGAATATGGAAGGATGCGGGTACTCTAAGAAATTATCACCGCATGATTATGGATGAATTGGGAAACAACAGATGCATAACATCGCATAGTAAGTCCTCAAATATAATTGATCCAGTTTTCATACATTCTAACGCTACCTTAGAAAATGGTTGCTGCGTAGGACCAAGCGCAGCGATATATGAAGGAGCAACTATTAAGAATGGAGCAGTCGTAAAAAACAGCGTTGTAATGCCTGAATCTGTGGTAGAAAAGGGAGAGTCAATCGACGGAGTAATCCGCTAGACTACTTAATTAGCCTATTTCTTGTAATTTTTATTGCGGCAATAGTTAAACCAAGTGATAGAACAACCAATAGGCAGAATGAAAAGTATAATGGTGACGAAACAATGCCATGGAAAAAGTACCGTAGTAGCGAAACGGATCCCGTGGCAGGCAATATTTGTGAAAACCATTGGAATGCCTCTGGGAAGTTATCCATCGGGAAGAACACGCCAGAAAGGAAAAACATTGGCGTAATAAACAAG
Organism: Nitrospinaceae bacterium UBA7883; assembly: GCA_002500605.1. Classification (GTDB taxonomy): domain Bacteria; phylum Nitrospinota_A; class UBA7883; order UBA7883; family UBA7883; genus UBA7883. Next base: position 213,157 of record DLRR01000012.1, read on the forward strand.
GTAAAGTAGTAATTAAAAAAGTCATAACTAGGAGCGATGGAAGAACAACACAGGGCAGCTGCGGCAAAGATATACCCCGTCAACATAATGGTTAGTAATATTAATGGTAGGCTATAATCAGGAGTATATAGGCCAAACAGCGTCATTATTATCATCATGGTTGTTCCGGAAATCATGGACTTTGTCATACCCCACGTGATTTCTCCCATCACTAGTTCTGACAAAGAAACCGGGGTATTCAGAATGGAGTCAAAAGTGCGTTGGACAGTGAGACGAGTAAACGATCCGAAAGTGCACTCGAAAGTGGCTGAGTACATGGAACTAGTTATTATAAGACCTGGGGCTATATACTCTATGTACGACAACCCTTCCATTTCAGTTATATAACTTCCAATGCCAAATCCCATTGCGAATAAATAGAGTACTGGTTCACCAATGTTTCCCACCAAGCTTGCCTTGTAAAAAGTTTTATAAACTGTAAAATTTCTTCGCCATACAGCAAACATACGATAGGTAATCATCATTAAGGTCCACTCTTAAGTTGCCGACCAGTGGTCTTTAAAAACAGGTCTTCCAGGGTGGCCGGCCGACGACTAAGAGAGCTTATCTCATACTTCGCTAATTTCCCCAATACACTACTAGGATTTTTTGCATATATAATGCACAAATCACCATCTATCTCATACCGCTCATTTATACTACCTAAAATCTTATCCGCGTTATCGGATATACTAAACTCAATAACCTCATTCCCAACATTCTCCTTCACTAACCCTGTTGGATTCCCAGTTAGCACAATTGAGCCTTGATCCATTATTGAGATTCTGTCACAGAGCTGGCTAGCTTCTTCCATGTAATGCGTGGTTAGTATCATGGACGCTCCTTGGGATTTCAGATCACGAAGTTTTTCCCATATCAGATGTCGAGCCTGAGGATCCAAACCGGAAGCCGGTTCATCAAGAATAAGAATTGTTGGACTGTTAATAAGCGCTCTCGCTATTACTAGCCTACGTCGCATACCACCAGATAATGAGTCTATTCTGGCTTTTTTACGTTCTTCCATATGGAAAAACTTCAGTAGGCCTTCTCCAATGCTAATGGCCTTATTCCTTGGTATATCAAAGTACCCAGCATAAACCACTAAATTATCAATAACAGATAGGTCTTGATCAAGGCTATCATCCTGAGGTGCCACGCCGATAATAGCTTTTATATCCCGGTCATCTCGACCAACAAACATACCATTTACCGTTAGGCTTCCTGAAGTTATCGGCGAGACACATTGAATCATTCGCATGGTTGTTGTCTTCCCTGCACCATTTGGTCCTAGAAATCCATACAGCTCACCGCGCTTTATCCGAAAGTTAATACCACTTACAGCAGCTACACCGTTGTACAATTTACACAGAGATTGGGCCTCAACTATGTATGGTGACTGACACATACAGTTATTTTAATTATAGAACTGTTTATTTTGGCACCTTTTCCCAATCATCCAAAAATCGCTTTATGCCTATATCAGTAAGAGGGTGTTCTGTGAGCTGTTTAACTACAGCTGGTGGTATAGTGGCCACATCAGCACCCATACGAGCTGCTTCCACTACATGCAAGGGATGCCGGATTGAAGCAACTATTACTTCTGTTTCGTAACCATATTCATCGTATATATCTATAATCTGCTCCACGAGCTCCATTCCATCATGTGAAATATCGTCAAGCCTTCCAACAAACGGGGAAACATAGGTAGCCCCTGCCTTAGCAGCTAACAAAGCCTGAGCTGCTGAAAAAATCAAAGTCACATTGGTAGATATGCTTTCTGCTGTTAACGTTTTAACAGCCTTAAGTCCATTAATTGTCATAGGAATTTTTACAACAATGTTCTCGTGGATTTTTGCTAATTCCCTCGCCTCTAGCAATAGGTCGTCCAGCTCAAGAGATACTGCCTCAGCGCTTATTGGCCCATTAACCTCAGCTACAATTTCCTTGATGACAGTTATGAAATCCTTCCCAGTTTTTGCTACCAAAGACGGGTTTGTGGTGACACCATCTATTACCCCTAGTAAGTTTGCTTCTATAACCTCGTTAATGTCTGCTGTATCAATGAATATTTTCATTGGATATTATCTCCGTCAAAAGGTAATTCATTTCATGAATTATTATTAAAGCTTCTTTTATCACCTGTTTATCTGATCAATCAACTTAGGAGCTTTTTAAAGCTCATGAGGCAAGAATATTGTAAAATAAAATCATGAAAGTTAATAATACAATCATAAAACAAGTTTACTTCCTAATTGCTCTTATTTTTTCCTTAAGTGTACTTAGCGCCTCAGCTACTGAAAAGTCAGCACTTACAATTGCCATCGATGGGGCAATAACCCCTGTAGTGGCCGAGTATGTAACCGATACTATAAAGATGGCTGATACTGACACTTCTGTAAAGCTAATTGTAATAGAAATAGATACGCCTGGAGGCTTGGACACATCCATGCGCCAGATAGTGAAAGGAATACAGGCATCAAAAAAAGCAATAGTAGTATTTGTTTCTCCTAGTGGATCAAGGGCGGCTTCAGCTGGAGCCTTTATAACCATCGCCGCACACGTGGCTGCAATGGCCCCAGGAACGAACATAGGCTCGGCCTCGCCAGTAAATATGGGCAAAGAAATGGGAAAAACAATGGAAAACAAGGTGACTAATGATGCCGCAGCCTATATGCGATCTCTCGCTACATTACGCACTAGAAATCCAGATATCGCGGAAAAGTTTGTACGAGAGGCTTACAACTTACCAGCAAAGGAAGCCTTAGAAAGAAATGTGATCGACCTAGTGGCAAAAAACATCCCAGATCTTCTAAAACAAATTAATGGGAAAAAAATAAAAACTGCTACAGGTGAAAAAGTATTAAGCACTGATGGTATAGCTCTACGACAACACAATATGCATTGGCGACAGAAAATTTTCGGTGTCTTGGCCGATCCAAATGTGGCTTATATGTTAATGATGCTAGGATTTTACGGCCTTTTCTTCGAACTATCTAACCCTGGCTCTGTGTTTCCTGGTGTAGTTGGTGCAATCAGTTTGATTTTAGGTCTTTATTCCCTACAAGCCTTACCCATAAACTATTCGGGCTTTCTTTTGATTGTTCTGGCTTTGGTTCTTTTCCTTTTAGAAATCAAAGTGCCTAGTTATGGAATACTAACGATCGGGGGAGTTGGGTCACTTATTATTGGTTCGATGATGCTTGTCGACTCTCCGGCCGACTATCTAAAAATTAGTTTTTCTTTAATTGCCAGCACTGCTTTTGTAACAGGAGCATTCTTTTTCTTCATCATCGTGGCAGCACTAAAAATACAGACAAAAAAAACAAAAACGGGTCGAGAAGGGCTGCTTGGGGCAAAAGGCGTTGCTGAAACCACTCTTAGTTCAAGCAACTATGGAAAAGCCTTTGTTATGGGCGAACTCTGGGATGCAAAAACTGAAGAAGGCACAATTAAAGAGGGTGTTGAGGTTGAGGTGTTATCTGCAGATGGCTTAAAGCTAACAGTAAAGGAGAAAACCTAGTTGTACCAGGCAAGGAGTGCTATCTAGAACTGCCCAACAACATGAAATGAATACAAAGCGCAATTTGCTAGCTAAACAATCTGTATCAATGAAAACTGCTTAAGACTGATCTTCTTCTGCCACCAAACGCCGAACCCGTCTTTTAGGAGCAGCTGATAGGTCTCTGTCTACCAACTCGATCTGCGCCATCGGGGCGTTATCACCTGCCCTGTTTCCAAGTTTATAGATTCTAGTGTAACCGCCTGCTCTATCTTTGTAGCGTTCTGCTAGATCACTGAAAAGCTTATGTACAACACCTTTTGTCCTAATATAACCTAAAGCTCGCCTTCGACTGGGCAGATCCCCCTTCTTTCCCAATGTAATAGTTCTGTCAATTATTCCGCGAAGTTCCTTAGCCTTAGTCAAGGTCGTTGTAATTTTCTCGTATTGAAGCAAGGATGAAGCCATATTACGGAATAACGCTTTGCGGTGCGAACTATTACGTCCAAACTTTCTATTGTTCTTTAAATGCCGCATTAGGCAGACTCTCTTTTGATCCTTTGACCTTTATATATTACTGCTAACCAATCCATTTTCGATTAGCTCCAGTTCTTCTTTGTATAGTTCAACGTTCATACCCAATGATAGTCCCATCTCCTCTAGTATTTCCTTAATTTCATTCAAGGACTTACGGCCAAAATTACGAGTCTTGAGCATTTCGTTGTCTGTTTTCTGGACAAGGTCAATAATGGTTTTTATATTGGCATTTTTTAGGCAGTTGTAAGACCGGACTGAAAGCTCCAACTCCTCTACGCTCTTTTTGAGATTTACGGCTATTTTTAGTTTTTCTTCGTTTACTTTCTGTGTCTGTGGTTCCTCTTCCTCTTCAGAGCTTATAAACAGCTGCAGGTGATCTTTCAGGTTCTTTGCTGCTTGAGCTAATGCGTCTTCCGGCTTAACTGAGCCATCAGTATGTATTTCTAAAATTAAACTATCGAATTCAGAGGATTGCTCAACCCTTGTTTTTTCAATATTAAAGCTTACTTTCGTAACTGGAGAAAAAGCTGCATCAATAGGTATCATAGAAATATCCCTGTCCGGGTCTTCATTCATCTCCGCTGGTCTGTAGCCACGGCCCGAACACACAATCATTTCTGCTTGCAAAGATACCCTGTCATCCGTAAGTGTTGCTATAGGCAGGCCAGGATTTAAGATCTCCACGTCAGGTGGAGTTTCGATACTTGCTGCTGTAAAAGCGCCTTTACCAGAAATATTTAGTTTAATAACCTTATCTTCATCGCCATTTTTCCTTAGAACAAGGCGTTTTATATTAAGTATAATATCAGACACATCCTCAACCACCCCGTCAATTGTTGAAAACTCGTGGTCGATGCCCTCAAACTTTACTGCTACAACAGCACTGCCCACGATAGACGATAAAAGTAGACGGCGAAGTGCGTTTCCAATGGTCACCCCAAATCCCCTATCAAAAGGCTCAGCTGTAAACATCGCAAATTCTTCAGTTTGCGACTTTGAGTCAACTTCAAGCTTCTTTGGCTTTGTAAGTCCCTTCCAGGACACTTTTGTCATTCCACCGCTTAGCAGTTCCATATTCATGTTTTCCATATGTTATTTACTTGGAGTATAGTTCTATGATTAGTTGTTCATTGATAGGGGTGGAAATACTATCCCTAGTAGGCATATTTACCACCGTGCCTTGCAAATTCTTTCTGTCTAGATCTAACCAATCTGGTATTTGACCATCAGACCTCATTTCTACTGACTCAGTTATAACATCCTTATTCCTACTATTTTCTCGTACTCTGATGATGTCACCTTGTGAGACTTGAAAAGAAGGTATATTCACCCTACTACCATTAACTTCAAAATGATTATGTCTTATAAGCTGACGTGATTGCCATCGACTAGATGCAAGCCCCAACTTCAAAACAACACTATCAAACCTAGTTTCAAGAAACATGAGAAGGTTTTCCCCAGTTACACCTTGTTTTCTACCGGCTTTACGAAAATAGGTTCGAAATGGCTTCTCCAACACACCGTACATTCGCTTTACCTTCTGCTTTTCACGGAGTTGCATTCCATACTCTTTCATCTTAACACGCCGCTGTCCATGAACCCCTGGAGGATAATTTCTCCTTTCCAAAGCGCATTTTGTTGACAAACATCTCTCCCCTTTAAGGAAGAGCTTTTCGCCCTCGCGACGGCACAGTCTACACACGGAGCCACAATATCTAGCCAATACTAAAAACCTCCCAACTCGTAAAAAAATTCACCTACACCCTACGTCTTTTCGGAGGACGGCACCCATTGTGCGGGATAGGTGTAACATCCTTGATAAGGTCTACTTCCAAACCAGCAGCATGAAGTGCTCTAACAGCGGCCTCCCTGCCAGCACCTGGGCCATTGATGTAAACTTCAACTTTTCTCATGCCCATATCTACCGCTTTTTTTGCAGCTACCTCGGCTGCCGTTTGAGCGGCAAATGGAGTGCTTTTACGTGATCCCTTAAACCCTTGGTTTCCGGCCGATGACCAAGCTACGGTATTTCCCGAAGGATCTGTAAGGGTAATTATTGTATTATTGAAGGTGGACCTGATGTGTGCAACACCATTAGCGCCAACTTTTTTATCTTTTTTCTTTACCGGTTTTCTATCAACCATCTTTCCTAATTTCTCCCTATTTTTTCAGTTCCTTACGTCGACCCGAACCCGCCGTTTTACGTGGTCCTTTTCGAGTTCTAGCATTTGTAATAGTTCTCTGTCCACGTACTGGAAGCCCCTTACGATGTCGTAATCCACGGTAACATCCAATATCCATTAGACGTTTAATGGCAAACTGTATTTCTCTTCGCAGATCACCTTCAATTTGATGCTCTTTTTCAATAACATTCCTTAGCCGTGTAATATCTGCATCGGTAAGGTCACGAACTCTAATGTCAGGGTTTACATTAGATTTAGAAAGTATTTTCTTGGAAGTAGTAAAACCTATACCATAAATATATGTTAGAGCAGTTTCTATTCTCTTATTGTTTGGTATATCAATACCAGCTATTCGTGCCATTTATTTACCCGTTACATTTATCCCTGACGTTGTTTGTGTTTTGGATTTTCGCATATAACCCTTGCCACACCTGCTCTTCTTATCACTTTGCATTTATCACACATGGGCTTAACAGAAGCACGAACTTTCATCTTTTGAAGCCTTCCACAACGGAATGAAAAATTTGGAAGTCAGCATTATATCAAAATAAACCGCAGTGCCAATACCAAATTTCATGATAATTAAAATAAAATCTTACTCAAAACTCACTTAGTATAGAGTAGCCATCTTCCATTATGGCAATAGAGTGCTCAAAATGTGCCGAAAGTTCACCATCGGAGGTTCTAACGGTCCAGTTATCGCCCATCACTTGAACCTCAGCCCCCCCCACGTTTACCATTGGCTCAATGGCCAAAACCATTCCCCTCTGTATGACAGGTCCTCTTCCTGGCGATCCAAAGTTTGGAATTTGTGGATCCTCATGTGGCTTGGTACCTATACCATGACCTACAAAAGCAGTGACAACAGAAAACCCGTTTGATTCTGCGTGTTTTTGTACCGCGTGGGATATGTCAGAAAGCCTTCCACCAAGCACCGCTTGTTCAATCCCTTTATATAAGGCCTCTTGCGTTATTCTCAAAAGAGTTCTAGCTTCTTCTGTTATTTCACCAACTGGAAGCGTCTGGGCTGCATCACCAAAATAGCCTTTTATTTCAACACCAAGGTCAAGACCTACAATGTCGCCATCCTTCAGTACGGTTTTATTTGGAATTCCATGTACAACTTGATCGTTAACGGCTACACAAAGTGTGTTTGGAAACCCCCTGTACCCTTTAAACGATGGACGCCCACCGAGGTCACGGATAACGATTTCAGCTTCACGGTCCAACTCCTTTGTGGAAATTCCTGGTCTTAATATTTCTTCAAGTCTCTTGTGGGCCGCAACAACAATATGATTAGCTTGGCGTATTTTTTCAATTTCTTCATTTGAACGATAGTTTATCGGCATTAGTCACTTAATATGGCAATCATGAAAGATTGCACTTGGTCGATTGGTAAAGATGCATCAACTACCTTGTAGCACCCATTTTTGTAGTAGTATTCCTCCAAAACTTTCGACTGCTGATTATGGACATCTAGTCGTTTCAATATAACGTTTTCGCTATCATCATCACGCTGATAAAGTTCTCCACCACATTGATCACATATGCCATCAACTTTTGCTGGACTATATTCCAAGTGAAACATCTGTCCACAAGATTTACATACACGGCGCATCGTAAGCCGCCTAACGAGTTTGGATGCTTCAACCTTTAAATTAATAACAAAGTTAATGTCGTCTCCAATAGATGCAAGTGCTTCTGTAAGTGCTTCCGCCTGTGCCAGAGTCCTGGGAAATCCGTCCAGTATATATCCTTTTTTACAATCGTTTAGTTGTAATCGATCCTTTATGATTCCAATAACAACAATGTCCGGAACAAGATCACCAACATCCATAAACTTTTTTGCTTCCCTGCCCAACTGGGTATTATTACTAACAGCTGTTCGTAAAATATCACCGGTAGATATTTGGGGAATTGTAAATTTGTCAGCAAGCCATTTAGCCTGTGTGCCTTTACCAGCACCCGGCGGACCCAAAAGAATGATTTTCATGATTTAATTTTATAGATTGTTAATGTTTACCTATCTTCGACCTCGCAGAGAACCCTTTTTAACAAATCCTTCGTAGTGACGCATTACAAGGTGTGATTCCACTTGGGACATTGTGTCCATTCCTACTCCCACTATTATCAGAAGACCAGTACCACCAAAATAAAACGGAACTGATAGTTGGGATATCAAGACATCGGGTATGATGCACACAACAGATAAGTAACAAGCTCCTGTAAATGTTAATCTGGATAAAACCCTGTCTATGTATTCAGAAGTTGGTCGTCCCGGTCGAATTCCTGGAATGAAACCTCCATGTTTTTTCAGGTTATCAGCCACATCGGATGGATTGAATATAATTGCTGTGTAAAAGAAACAGAAGAAGAAAATAGCGCTAACATAAAGAAGTTCATAAACAAACGCGCCTGGGCTTAACAAGTTTGTTACATATTGGATCCAAGGAAACTGTTCGGCTGGAACAAACGCAGCCAACGTTGCAGGAAACATTATTATCGATGAGGCAAAAATTGGAGGTATAACACCAGATGTGTTTACTTTTAGTGGAAGATGAGTTTGGCTTCCAGCGTACTGCTTTCTGCCTACCATTCGTTTAGCATAATTTATAGTTAGTTTTCTCTGGCTTGACTCCATAAAGACTATCGCACCGATAACCACAACCATCATAGCAATTAGCACTACCATTAATACGGCGTTTAGTTGACCAATGCTTATTAATTGGACAGTTTGGATAATAGCAGTTGGTATTTCGGCCACAATACCAGCAAAAATTATTAGAGAAATGCCATTTCCAATGCCGCGTTCGGTGATCTGTTCTCCAAGCCACATTAAAAAGGCTGTTCCAGCTGCAAGTGTTATAACGGTTATTAACCTAAAATCCCAGCCTGGGTCAGTAACAACCATTTCTCCACTTGGAGACTGAAGCGCCTCAAGCCAAAAGCTAATTCCAAGCCCCTGGACACTAGCTAGAACTATTGTGCCGTATCTCGTGTATTGCGTAATCTTTTTCTGTCCCTGCTCTCCCTCTTTTTTCAGCTTTTCGAGATGTGGGACAACCACTGTTAGAAGTTGTAAGATAATAGAAGAGCTGATGTAGGGCATGATACCTAAGGCAAAAATAGTCGCCTGCGAGAAGTTTGACCCTGTGAACATGTCGAAGAACTGAAACATTGTTCCAGCCATATTTTGGAAAAAATCGGCCAGAATATCGGAATTTACTCCAGGAACAGGAATATGTGAGCCTACCCTAAATACTGCAAGCATTGCTAGCGTAAACAGTATGCGGTTTTTTAACTCGGGAATCTGAAAGATCCCGCGCAGGCCTTCGGTTACCACGTCTCGACTACAACCACCTTGCCACCTGCTTTCTCAATCTTCTCTTTGGCAGTTTTAGAAAATTTAACCGCGTTGACAGTAAAAGGTTTTTCTACCTCACCCCTACCCAAAACTTTAAGTGGAAGGTTTTTCCTGATAACACCTTTCTCAACAAGGATCTTAGCGCTGACCTCCCCTTCGAGGCTATGACCAGCTAAAGTATCAAGGTTTATAACAGCAAACTTTTTCTTGAAAATATTTGTAAACCCAACTTTAGGCAACCTTCTACTAATCGGCATCTGGCCACCCTCGAAATATGCTGGAATACTTGCTCCGGAACGGCTTTTCTGGCCTTTATGCCCACGGCCGGAGGTCTTTCCAAGGCCAGAGCCAATTCCCCTTCCGAGTAGTTTTTTATTTTTTTTAGAGCCTTTAACTGGTTTTAGCTCGTGTAGCTTCATATTTAATTTCCGTTCGAACCGTAGCTCGATGTTTTAGCTTCAACACCTCGCCTTTGAAGGATAAATTTTGGGTCTTTAAGTTGTAATAGTCCTTCCATTGTAGCCCTGGCCATATTCACTTGATTTGAAGTACCAAGGGATTTAGTGAGAATATCTCTTATGCCTGCGGCTTCAAGAATTGCCCTGACAGCACCACCAGCTATAACTCCTGTACCACGAGAGGCTGGTTTAAGAAGGACTCTGCCAGCACCGAAATGCCCTGTTACTTGAAAAGGGATTGTACCTTCTGACACGTACATCTTTTTCATCTTCTTTTTAGCATTTGCAAAAGCCTTACGGATTGCCTCTGGTACTTGATTTGCTTTACCAGTTCCAAGTCCCACTTTGCCTTCACGGTCGCCAACAACCACCAAGGCCGAAAAAGAAAACCTACGTCCACCCTTAACCACTTTTGCCACACGGCTTATATGAATTACCTTATCCACCAGTTCCCGTTCAGCGGAATCCCTTGCATTGGTTTTAGCGACAGCATTAAATTTACTCACAGCGAAAGCCCCTTTTCTCTCATAGCGTCTGCTACTTCCTTTACTCTGCCATGGTACAGATAACCGTTTCTATCAAACACAACACTTGATATTCCAGAGCTTTTCGCCCGTTTGGCTAGTTCGGTACCAATCTTTTTTGCAGCTTCACGATTATTTCCTTTAATAGTAGACCCTTTTTCTAGAGTGGAAACGGAAACCAATGTTTTACCAGTTTCGTCGTCTATTAATTGAGCAATTATATTCTTGTTGCTAAAATAGATGGTGGCTCTTGGTCGTTCAGCTATGCCACGTAATTTGCTACGCACTCGCGCCTTTCTTGCAAGCCTACACCTTCTTTTTTCTATAATTCTTTTCACTACAATTTTTATCCTTATTTCACAGCGGTCTTGCCAGCCTTACGCCTAACATGTTCTCCTTGGTAACGGATACCTTTACCCTTGTAGGGCTCGGGTTTTCTCAGTTTCCTTATATCAGCAGCTACTTGTCCAACCAATTGTTTATCTACACCGCTAATCACAAGTTCAGTAGGCTTCTCGGTTTTAAAAGTAATTCCCTTAGGAGGGTCAATGTTAATGACATGGGAATACCCAAGTGTAAACTCCAATGACTTTCCTTTTGAATTCACACGATAACCAACACCATTGATGACTAACGTTTTGGCAAACCCATTGGTTACACCTAGCACCATATTGTTCAATAGCGCCCGTGTCAGTCCGTGTAGTGCTTTCGATGGTCTGGTGTCATCTGGCCTTTTTACTAATAGTTTACCTTCCTCTTCGGTAACAGTAATGGAATCATTAAAAGTACTTTCTAATTGACCCAGTTTTCCTTTAACAACAACTGTCGATCCGTTTATTGTTATAACCACACCGTCCGGTATTTCTATTGGTTTCCCCCCTATTCGTGACATTTTTTTTCCCTTACCGATTTCGCTGATTGCCTAACGACACTGGGTACAATAGCTTGTTTGCAATGCTCAAAGTTCAATTTGTCCTACCATATATTGCACAGAATCTCCCCACCTACGTTAGCCTCTCTGGCCTCGCTGTCGGTTAGAATTCCACGGCTGGTTGAGATAATGGCAGTTCCAGATCCATTTAGCACAGAATTTATATTACCGGCCTTTACATAAACACGTAAACCTGGCTTAGAAATCCTCTTAACCCCTTGGATAACTGGCACACCATTGTGATATTTCAAATATAACCTTATAGTCCCCTGTTTTTCATCCCTGATAAGCTTGAAAGATTTTATGTAACCCTCTTGGGTCAACAGGGCTGCAATTTCGGCTTTAATCTTTGAGCCTGGGATAGAAACTTTACCTTGTCTGGCCATTAGTGAGTTTTTAACTCTAGCCAGCATATCTGCAATAGGATCAGTCATACACATTCTTTTTTCTCCGTCACCAACTGCTTTTGGTTACTCCAGGGAGTTTCCCTTCTAAAGCATATTTACGAAAACAGTGCCTACAAAGTGCAAACTTCCTTAGATAGGCTCTAGATCTGCCACATTGTCTACACCTATGATAGGCTCTTGAGGAAAACTTTGGTTTCCTCCTCTGTTTTGCCACTAACGATTTCTTTGCCAATTCAACCCACCTCGCTTAATTTCTGAATGGTAGCCCGAGACCGCGTAGAAGGCTTTTGGCCTCAGCGTCAGTCTTGGCTGTAGTTACCATAGTAATATTCAAGCCTTTGATACTACTTATCTTGTCGTAATCTACCTCTGGAAAAATCAGCTGTTCTCTGATGCCTAGAGTATAGTTCCCGTTACCATCAAAAGCTTTTCCACTAACGCCCTTAAAGTCTCTAATACGTGGAATAGCTGCAGTAATCAGTCTCTCCAAAAATTCGTACATTCTGTTCCCCCGCATAGTAACCATAGTACCGATGCTTACTCCTTGACGTAACTTGAAGTTACTAATAGCTCTTTTGGACTTTGTAACTATCGGCTTCTGACCTGAAATTTGTTTGAGAGTATAGATTGCGTCTTCTATTAGTTTTGAATTTTGGATCGCCTCTCCTAACCCAACATTTAGAGAAATCTTTTCAAGACGTGGAGCCTCCATTTTATTCTTATAACCGAACTCTTTGGTTAGTGCCGGTATAAGGTCTTTTGTATATTTATCTTCTAAAGTTGGCATTATTACCCCACACCTTAAGCAGTATCCAGCATCTCACCGCAGGATCTGCAGATTCTAACCTTTTTACCATCCTCTAGTCGCTTGGTGCCAATGCGGACAGCCTTATTACATGATGAACAGAATAACTGAACATTACTAACGTGTACTGGTGCTTCACGCTCGATGATACCGCCTTGACGTTGCTGCTGTGTCGGTCGTTGATGGCGTTTCACTACATTAACCTTCTCAACTATTACCCGTAATTCGTTTGGCCTAGCCTCTATCACTTTACCTCGCTTGCCTTTTTCGGTTCCAGATACCACCATTACAATGTCATTCTTTTTTACCTTCATTCTACCTTTTAACACTTTAGCCATTTAGAGTACCTCAGGTGCCAGTGAAAGAATTTTCATGAATTTCTTGGCACGCAACTCTCGTCCAACAGGGCCAAATATTCTGGTCCCTATAACCTCATTTGTTTCGTTTAGAAGAACTGCTGCGTTTTCATCAAACTTAACATACGTCCCATTCGAACGGCGGATTTCCTTTTTTGCCCTAACCACGACGGCTGTCTTTACATCCCCTTTTTTTATATTGGAATTGGGAATAGCCTCTATCACTGACACCTTTACAAGGTCCCCGATGGTGGCACTCTTTACATGACTGCCACCCATTACCTTTATGCACCTAGCCCTTTTAGCACCAGAATTGTCCGCCACTAAGAGAGTTGATTGAAGTTGTATCATTTCTGTTAACTCAGTGCCTTTTCTAAAACATCTCCTAGTCTCCAGCGCTTGCGCTTGGACAGAGGTCTAGTTTCAATAATCCGAACTTTATCACCAATACCAAGTTGATTTTTCTCATCGAGGATCATATATTTTGCACTCAGGGTGATAATCTTTTTAAACACTGGATGAGGCACCCTGCGATCAACTCTTACAACAGCAGATTTATCCATCTTATTACTAACCACTACCCCTTCACGGGTTTTAGGGTTTGATTTTCTCTTCTTTACCATTTAATTGTTCTCCTGGCTACTTTTTTTCTCTTCGGCTTTTTTTTGCCTGAACGCAGTGTTTACCCTGGCGACGTCACGTCTAGCAACCTTCATTTTTGCCGAACTATCCAACTGCCCAGTAGCGTGCTGAAAACGAAGTTTCATATAACCTTCTTTCAAGTCTTCCAATTTTCTGGCTAGCTCTTCTTCCGTCAGCTCTTTAATTTCTGAAAACTTCAAAGTACAAAGCTCCTTTCTGCTTTACTAAGAAAACGAGTTTTGACTGGAAGTTTGTGGGAAGCAAGCCGCATCGCTTCTCTGGCATCCTCAGGACTTACTCCCTCAAGCTCGAAAAGCACCCTTCCTTGTTTTATTCTTGCCACCCAACGTTCTGGGGCACCTTTACCTTTACCCATCCTAACTTCAAGCGGTTTCTGCGTAACTGGCTTGTCAGGAAAAATTCTAATCCAAACCTTCCCACCACGCTTAACATGACGGGTAATGGCAACTCTGGCTGACTCTATCTGTCGGTCTGTAATCCATCCACCTTCCATGGCTTGAATGGCGTACTCTCCAAAACTAATTTTAGAACCACGCCAAGCAATTCCCCGGCAACGACCCTTCTGCCTTTTTCTATACTTAACTCTCTTTGGTGCTAACATTTGTCTTTGCTATTTATTATCATCATCTTGTGAAGCAGGTGTGTTTTTCGTTTCTACCTCGGCAACGGCTGCCTCTACCGCTTCTTCTACCTTGATTTGGTCGCGAAGCTTTTTCTGCTCTTCCAATCTGCGCAACTCTTTACCAAAAAACTGATCTCCAAGGTAGATCCAAACCTTGATACCTATAAGGCCAAAAGTTGTAGACGCTTCAGCGAATCCGTAATCAATGTTAGCCCTGATAGTATGTAGAGGAACTCGCCCTTCACGATGCCACTCTGTTCTAGCTATCTCAGCACCCCCAAGGCGCCCAGCGCAGTTGATCCGGATTCCTTTAGCCCCAAACTTAATCGTTAGCCCTACCGACTTTTTCATGGCACGACGGAATGCAACCCGCCGCTCAAGTTGCAAGGCTATGTTCTCTGCCACGAGTTGAGCTGAAAGTTCCGGTTTTCTAACTTCCTTAATATTGAGAAAAATATCCCTGCCTGGAAGCATTGCATGTAATTCTTTTTTCAGGCGATCCACTTCCTGGCCTCTTTTACCAATGACAATGCCTGGTTTAGCTGCAAATATGTTAATTTTTAATTGATTGCCTTTTCGTTCCAGCAGTATGGTGGTAATACCGGCGTGGTAAAGATCTTTTTTAATAAATTTTCTAAGTTTGAAATCTTCGTGTAGGTTTTCTGCGTAGCTCGTTTTAGTAAACCAGCTGGACTCCCAATCCTTGATTGTGCCCAACCTGAAGCCTATTGGATGTACTTTTTGACCCATAGCTATTCTTTTTTACCTTTCTCTTCACCTTTTGATTTTCCTTTAGCTTTGGCCTTGGCTTTAGCTTTGGCTTTAGTTATCGGTTTTTTAGGCTCAGTTTCTTTTTTAACTGCCTTTTTACTCTTGGACTCTGCCTCTACAGGCTTGTCTTCAGTTGGCTTCTTCTGTTTACTGGTTTCTTTCTTTTTGGAAGCGCGCCTTTTGGCTCTCTTGGCCTCGGCAGCAGCCCTTTTTGCTTCAGCTTCCCGCTTAGCCTCAAGATCCTCTTTAAGCACTATAGTTACATGACTGGTTGGTTTGCGAAGTACATCGACTCTACCACGCGCCCTTGACAAATAACGTCTCTGCACAGGTCCTTGGCCAACCCAAATTTCACTTATATCTAAGATTTCTGTATCTTCAACATTCCTTTCTTCAGCGTTTGCTATAGCAGATTTAAGAAGCTTCAAAAGTACTCTAGCGCTCCGTCTTTTTGAAAAAGCAAGAGTTTTTACCGCTTCTTCGGCTCGCATGCCACGAATCATATTGGCAACAATCCGGGTTTTTTGAGGTGAAATTCTAAAAAACCGGAGCGTCGCTCTGGCATCGATAGCTTCCATAATTTACAATTTTCTAATTAAATCTCTATTAGCCTGAAATCATTACTTCAAAGACAATAACATTGTTTGGTTGCTCTAAAACTGCAAACAAAACGTCGTTAGAAGGATAATCGCTGATTTTAGTGATGGCAATTAAGCCTGTCAATACAATTTTATTACTTTTCTACTGCAAAAGTTATAAGCTGTGTACTTGAACACAACTACTTGTCGAGGCCACCACCAATTTGAATTTCCCAAGATTCTAATCTAAACCAAGGTTGTTGAAAAGCAAATCTGTTATATTGTCGCCATAGATCATTATTTCAGGGCGATTAACTCAATGGGCGTTTTAATTCCGCCTATAAAAACAAGGCTGAGCTATTCAACTAACAGCCCATTGATACAAGGATTTTGTGTGTTGCTGAAATCGTGATAACTAATCATCATAATTTGCCAAACTATCTCATATGACAATTTTTTAATCCATGAAAATAGTAATTGCTGGAACTGGCGGAATTGGTGGATATTATGGCGCCTTGTTAGCCCAAGGTGGTCACGACGTTTTTTTTATCGCCCGAGACAAACACCTGGCCATAATTAATGAGGCCGGATTAACCATAAAAAGCCACGGAAAGCAAATTTGCCTAAAGGTTAACGCCGGTCCAGACTCCTCCAGGTTCGGAATTGCTGACCTAATAATAATATGCTTCAAATCCTACGATACAGCCTCCACATTTAATCTTTACAGGCAAAGCATCAATGAGAAAACTGTAATTCTCTCTCTGCAAAATGGTATTGAGAATGAAACGATACTTTGTCAAGAGTTAGGTGTAACGCATGTGGTCGGTGGAATATCTTTTATAGGATCACTAGTAGAAGCCCCTGGGGTTATATTACACACCGCTTACGGCAATATAACCATTGGCGAATTGGATGGTGAGGTTACCAACCGTATCACAGCCATTGGCAAAATGTTTAACACCTGCACAATCAATTGCAAAGTGTCAAACAATATCAAGCATGATATATGGGGGAAAATGGTATGGAATGTTGGTTTTAACGCCATTTGTACTATTTTGGATTGCTCGGCTAAAGAAGTATTGCAATTCCGTGACACCAAACTTCTTGTTGAATCAGCAATGAGAGAATGGATTGAAGTGGCAAGAGCCTGTGGAGTCAGTTTGGCCAAATCCCTAACTAGAAAAAACATTGTGGTTACACAAAAAGGTGGAGAAGTAGTCCCATCAATGCTCCATGACAGGCGCAGAGGAAAAAAAATGGAGATAGAGTTTTTAAACGCTAAAGTTGTTAGCTTAGGTCATACAGTTGGATTGGATACACCTGTCAACACAGCTCTAACGTCTATTATAAGGTTTTACAACCGAGCACTTTATAAGGATAGCCCCTGAGGTTACCAGCCTGGCAAAATAAACTTTAATTTGCCATTCTATAACCAAATATATACCTTTACTAATAAATTTATGAATTCAAACCACTGCAGTTGTGCTGTCATTAAGGCAGTCTGGGCAGTGATGATCATTAGCCCTCCCGCAACTTAAACATGATATCTCACCAGGCAAATTTCTTAATCTACCACCGCAATGATTACATAGTGATTCTGAAGATGATAAATCTAGAATTGCCATTTCAGTCTCGATATTCTCAATGGACCTTTTAGTCCCTTTTCTAGTAGTTTTTTTCATCATAGTAATCCTCCACTAGCTTCTTGTTAAGATGCAACCTGTGCGTTAAGGATTCAAAGTTTATGATTGTTGATTTAATCTTGAGCTCCAGATATGATTTATTTCGTCAGGAAATCATAATTTAATAAAAAGAGGTGCTGGTTATTTCTACAATAAATTTTTACACAGCTGAATGGTGCCCAGATTGCCGCGCTGCAAAAAGAGTTTTAGATTTAAGGAAACTGGAGTACAAAGAGATAGATATTGATCAACACCCTGAATGTATTGATATTATAATTGAAGCAATGGGCAAAAGAGTTCTGCCAACTATCGAGTACCGAGGTTCGTTTATTGATGGAAATCACTTCGCACAAGAGAAATTCGAGGCAGATTTAGACAAATTACTTGAAAAAAAGTAATAACATAAAGCAATAGGTCTTTGCAAAGCCAAGCAAACGCCCCGGCAAGTGTGCGCTAATAAATTTCTTTTATTCAATACTTGTGGTGGTCGTTACCCACCCTCCTTATGTTTTTTCTTAAAGCTAGTGTCACCACCTTCATCAGTAAGTTTATCCAAAATTGGTATAACCATCAACGGTACTAGCCCGCCAGCAACTATTCCAACAACCATAGATCTTATGTGTGGGTCTAGTAAACTAGCGACAAGATCAGCCACAATGTGGGCTAGCGTTGCTCCAAAAATACCTGCAATATGACCTTTAGAAACAAATTTAAACAAACGGTTAATACTCCATCCAGAGTAAAACCCAATGATTACAATGCTGACGTGTACAAAACCAAACACAAATCCACGCAAATTTGCATCCATAAAATCAATGTAATGTTCAATCAAATGTTCCAATGAATTAAGTTTCCCTTAAATGTTTAAATGTAAAGCTTATAACTGGTGTTGAATGACAATAAATTGCAAACAAAACAACCTTTGCCAAAGTTAAACTCGTAACTGAGTAACCTTAATAAAGCATTAAACTTTTATCACCGTTCATGTTTCAGCTTTCAGCCTAACCGCCTATCCCCATTAATTGAAAGAACAACCTCGTCAGTCAACTTACCTAGCCCATAGCCAGAAAGCGCGCTGACAGCAATAGCATTCTTCCGAAAGCATTCATTTAAAAATTGATCTTCATTAACGAGGTCAACCTTATTAAATACAAGTATTCTAGGAATTGTGTTTAGTCCTAATGAGACCAATGTTTTCTCCACTATGTCAAGCATCTTTGGATATTCAGGAACCGAAATATCAACAAGGTGAATAAGCAAGTCTGCATCGTGCAGTTCTTCAAGAGTTGACCTGAAAGCATCAAGCAGGTCAAGTGGCAAATCGCGGATAAAACCGACAGTGTCTGTTAGAACAACCTCAACATTTTTTGGAAACCTTATTCTCCTTGATGTTGGATCCAAAGTGGCAAAAAGCTTGTTTTCAACCAATAAATCTGATTTGGTCATTGCGTTTAGCAGGCTAGATTTACCTGCATTAGTATAACCTACTACAGCCACCTGCTTTGTACCTCGTCTTTTTCTAAGTTTTCTCCGCTCTTCCCTGCTTTGGCCGTGACGTTTGAGCGCAGATTCTATTCTTACTATTTTGTTCAAAAGTTGTCTTCGGCTTAATTCAATTGCAGTTTCACCGGGACCTCGCATCCCAATACCACCTCTTATTCTGCTAAGAGCATCATCTTTTAAGCCAAGTCGCGGCAGAATATATCGCATACCGGCAAGCTCAACTTTTAGCTTTCCATCGCTTGAATGTGCTCTACGGGCGAATATGCTGAGTATAAGCTGCGTCCTATCGATAACTTGTATATCAGTAAATTTCGAAATCCATTTTAGCTGTGCCGGGGAGAGCTCTTGGTCAAAGATTAGCGTAGTAACCCCACTTGACATGAGGCTAATAATAATATCCTTGAGCCTACCAGGTCCAATGAAACTTTGGGCATGCTGGTTTCCTCTAAAAATAAATTTCTTCTCAACTGACATCATTTCAGTTTGAGCAAGCTCAGCAAGCTCGTCAAGTCTCGATGAGGCTTCTTGCCGTGGTAATTTGGAAATGTGTATTAGAGCAACTTTAGGGTTCCTAATGTCATCATGTGTTCCTTGGCTACGCCGAAGCATTAGCTCCAGGTTTTCTATAAACTCGGAAAATGAAAACTGAAATGTGGAGAATTGTTCTGGAGCACCAATTGTCCATGGTGCATCTTGTTTCGCCTCACAGTTTATGTAGGCAGTGTAAATTGAGATGGGCTTACCAGCGTTATCAACACCTAAGGCAGCAATCACATCTAGTCGCAACAGTGCAAGATCGTTCAAGTCATCGCGTGAGAGCGGCTCATTATTTAAATGCGTGTGTACCAAACGCACTCCACGGAGTCTACCAGCCCCAACTCTTACACGTTGTAAATCAGGTATAATAATTTCTGTGGGGGTTCCAACGATCACGTACTCTACCCTGCCTCGGCGATCCAGTAAAATCCCTATTTGTCGCCTTATCTCCCGCGAGACTTGGCAGAGTAATGCAGCCAGTTCCAAGCTTATTAAGGAATCGACTGGTGTTCTCTTCTTATAAAGGCGCTCCAACATCTTCCTCTGAGAGGGCCTAAGTCCAGTTGTAAATCCTTCTAAGTTTCTTATTTTTGATGAACTCCGGCTGATAACTTTTAGAATGCTTCAACAATAATAGAAATTAGACTCTCAGATGCCTTTGTTGCCGCATCAGTTATGGCAGCCCTCCTGATTGTTTCAGATGCCAATAATGATTGGTCAACATCGTAGCGCTTTTTGGCCTCGACACTGGATGATAACAACTTTTTACCGTTATTATCATTGGTAAACTGTACGGCCAACACAAGGCGAACCGTGTACGCTGTTACATTGTTGTCAGCGTCAAAAGAAATAGGTTTTTGGGAATAATGTTTGATAGTGCCACCAATTGTGGAATCAGCATAATTGGCATCCACTATCTTTAGGCGTCCATCCTTGATAAACTCAAGTCGCACCACATCAGTAACTATTTTTACTAGGTCAGGCTGGTTGGTCTTGTTAATAAAGATTGGTATACGCGCTGTTTTGATTTCCGGAGGAAGGGAACTACCCCTACCCACCAACGAATATCCACAAGAACTGGCCGATACAGTATGCAGTAATAAAGCAAAGATTAGGAAAAATTGAAGTTTGTAATATTTTAGTTCCATCGGGTTAATTATAGCATAACAGGTTTACCCCTTTGCCATAGAGCCCATTACACCAAACAAAAAATTCAAGCCATGGTTTAGTTAAAACCCGTTTAAGAAAAACCACTTTTATGTTGTGTGTAATGGGAAGCAAGGAATTCATGAAATAGCTTTATTTCATTATTTTGGTATGTATGGTTTGCTTTGTGTATATTAAAGTACAAATGTATCTAGCAATCGTCTTTGTAACAATATTAGCCTTTTAGTTACCTTCCACTCCCTCACCTGCATAGGTCACATCATTAAGCACCAAAAAGGCTACTTTTCCTGGATTCTTCATCACGCCAGCCTTAGCTGCTGCAATCGCGCCAAACCCGAGGAACAGGTCCATTCTACCAGCACCCTTAATAGCACCACCTTGATCTTGATTAAAGACAAACCTCGATGTTTTTGAAAAATCAACCGTCCCTCCCTTAGTCAAAGGCATATCAAAGGTTATATGGGCAATGGCGCCTTTAGGAATAAACCTTGGATCGAAAGCTGCGCTACGCCCTGGTGTTAACTTTGCTCCGGTAGAGCCAAATGGCCCTTCGTCCATTACACGAAAAAAAACATAGCTGGGGTTATAAAAAAGCACTCTCTTTAGATGACTTGGATTATCATCGAGCCATTTTCGTATAACCTGCATAGACATGTCCTCACGTCTAATTTTCTCTTCTTCTATCAGGAGTTTTCCTATGGATTGGTACTCTCTACCATTTGTACCGGCGTAATTAACAAAAAAATGTGATCCGTCAATAAGCTTCACGACTCCCGACCCTTGAATGTGCAAAAAAAAACATCGACAGGATTATCGATCCAAAATGCCTCCAAGTCTTTATTTAACAACTTCCCATTTCTATCAATCTGTTCTCTACTGTAATAAGGAACTAAGTTACCCTCCTTTACATGCCCAACTATGCGTTTCCCTTTTAAGGCATTTGAAAACTGTCCAAGGTCAACTTTAACAATATCAGGAGGCAGTTTGTACAGTGGCCATCTGTACTTACTGTTTTTATGCATGCTACCGTTTAATAGAGGTTGGTAATACCCAGTAACCATGACATTGCCTCCATTAGTCCAACCTGTGCCTAATAAAATATCGAACTCTTTACGAATGATTTGCGCTCTTTGGAAAGTGTCATCATGTTTACGAAAAATTTCAATCAATCGTTTCACAGATGCCACCATACGTTCTATACTCACCTTTTTTCCCCCAAAACTGACAACCGTGGATTGGTCAAGCTTCAAAAGGTACTCAAGGTTCTGTTTGGCTGCTTTCTCCAAGGATTTAATATCTAAATCGTCATCTAAGTTAATTCTGGTAAAAAGTGACTGGCGCATACCAACATCAGCGTAATAAGGAAGCTGTGCACAGCCAAGTGTCATTGTAAGCAACATGACTGCTACAACTTTTTTTAGCCTGCTTCTTAGGTTATGACAGCGAGATGTAATATCAGAAACGGTATTGAATTGAAAATCAAAATTTGCAAGTTTAGTTCCAGCCATTTATGGTTCCAAAGTTCCAAAAAGTTTCCCTTTTCTCTCTCTAATCAACCTAATGGGAACAATTTTGTTGTGCAGATCATCGCCACCATCAAAAACTATTGATACATAGTTATCAGTAAACCCCTTCAGACCACCATCAGAATTTCGAATGTTTTCTACTAGCACTTGCATTTTTTGGCCAACCAAGTTTTGGCAAAAGTCTGACCTTTTTTCAATTGACAGTTTCTTTAGTTCCGCGGATCTTTTTTTGGCAACATGTTTTGGAGGAAGCTGATTGAGAGTAGCCGCCTCTGTTCCATTCCTACGCGAATAAACAAACACATGTAGCATCATAATTGGTAACGATTTGAGCAGGTCGAGGGTTTGTGCATAATCGACTTCTGACTCATATGGAAATCCTACCATTACGTCGGCCCCTATTCCAATACCTGGAACTCTCTCAACAAGCTGCTCAACAATATTCTTAAACCGTGAGGAATTATAAGGTCTTTTCATTTTACCCAATATTTGGTCAGATCCACTTTGGAGCGGTATATGGAGGTGTCTGCATAATCGTTCTTCACATCCCAAGAGTTTGATAAGGTCATCGGTAACATCATTAGGGTTAATGCTTGAAAGCCTCACTCTCTCAACAGATGTTTTGTTCAAAATTTTCCAGATTAATTCTACCAAATTCTCGCCTGTATCAGATCGGTAGTCCCCCAAATTAATACCAGATAACACAACCTCTTTGATGCCAGATTCGACCAATCTTTTAACTTGATTAACCACTTTAAAAGCATTTGCACTTCGACTTCTGCCTCTAGCAATACGCACCAAACAAAAAGAACAGTGCTCGTCGCACCCAGACTGTACATTCAGGTAGGCGTTGGTTCTTCTTTCCATCCTAGTAAATGGGTGTATGTCTAACACATCTGGATGCTGGGATTTCTTTATTATAGAATTAGCGTCACATCCTTCGTTCAAAATTTCACCGATCCGAAATTTATCGGCATTCCCAACAACCAAGTCCACCCCATCAACGCTAGCAACGTCGATTGGGCTTATTTCGGAATAGCAACCTGTTGCAACAAGCCTTGCGAGGGGATTTTCTTCTTTTGCATTTCTTATGGCATTCCTTGACTTTGCAGTACTTTTAGCAGTCACTGCACACGTATTTACTACCACCACATCGGCAGACTCACCACTTTTTGCACTCTTATATCCAGCCCTTTCCATCTCAAGGGCAATCTCAGCACTTTCACCACGGTTATATCTACAACCAAGTGTGCAGAACGAAACTGTTTTTTTTTCCATAAACCAGGCTGTTTTGTAATATACGTTTGTATTCAATATTTTTGATAATACCACAATGCAAAAAACCTTTAGACCGCTTTGATGTTCTACCGCAAAACCAATATCTGGCAACTGTATGAGACCAAAGACAAAAACTTTGCTCGCACCTCTATTTGATCGTTTTCTTCCAGAAAATCATCAGGTGCTGTTTGGGCAGTATCAACAACTCGCCACCAGCTTAAATCAGACTCAACTTTAGGCAGTTCAAACTTTTGATCCTTTCCATCGGAGTTAAATGCTGCGTAAATATCAGGCTCCACTTTGCCTTCTCCACTTCTTTGTCCACTAATGGTAAAGGCCAAACACTTAGATTCTACGCTCCAATCAGGTTTTTCATGTTTAACTCCATGCCAAGCTATATCTGGCGTACCAAAGAAAGAATTTGGCTCACCTGTATAATAATCTTTACGTCGAAGAGAACGATAGCTTTTCCTAAAACGAATCATAGCCCTAACAAATCGATAGAAACTTTTCTCTTTTTCAAGTTGTGTCCAGTCAATCCAGTTGATAGGACTATCGTGGCAATACGAGTTATTATTACCATTCTTTGAACGACATATCTCATCACCCTCAAATAGCATTGGCACTCCTTGCGACAACATCAATAAAGAAACCGCATTTTTCATTTGTCGGTACCGCAATGTTTTTATTTGTTGATCATCTGTCGGTCCTTCATGGCCCTGGTTATTGCTCCAGTTATCGTTAGCTCCATCCATATTATTTTCGCCATTGTTCACATTATGTTTTTCGTTGTAAGCGAAAAGGTCGTACAAGGTAAATCCGTCATGGCACGTAATGAAGTTTATTGAGTGATAGGGCTTCCTACCACCGCCTTGGTAAAGGTCTGGACTGCCCGATATCCTTGTGGCAAGTTCTCCTACCTGTCCTTTATCACCTCTTAGGAATCGTCTAGCGCAATCTCGGTATTTTCCGTTCCATTCATACCAACGACCCCACGAAGGGAATGATCCAACTTGGTAAAGCCCGGCTGCGTCCCAAGCTTCGGCAATTAGCTTTACCTTGGACAACACGGGATCCAAAGTAATAATCTCTAGTAAAGGAGGCCATAATAGTGGCTCTCCGCTGGTAGATCTACTGAGAATAGAAGCTAAATCAAACCTAAATCCATCAATATGAAACTCGGTTACCCAATATCTTAGGCAATTACGGATCATCTCTCTTATTATGGGGTGATTACAGTTTAATGTATTGCCACATCCGGAAAAGTTCTTGTACTTCCCTTCTTCATCTAGCATGTAATAAATTGAATTACCAAGTCCTTTAAACGAAAGGATTGGTCCGCTTTCATCACCCTCAGCAGTATGATTAAATACAACATCAAGAATAACCTCCAAACCCGACTTATGAAAAGCCAATACAAGTTCTTTAAACTCTTCGATTTGACCCCCTTGTTTTCCGGTGGCAGCATAAGATGCTTTCGGCGCAAAAAATGCAATGGTTGAGTACCCCCAGTAGTCATATAG
This sequence comes from Nitrospinaceae bacterium UBA7883, assembly GCA_002500605.1. GTDB lineage: Bacteria > Nitrospinota_A > UBA7883 > UBA7883 > UBA7883 > UBA7883. The sequence goes on from DLRR01000012.1 coordinate 238,110, forward strand.
TCGTTGCTGGTTTTCCGGATTATGGCGGTGGATGCCAGTTTCGACGAACTCGTGAATTGGCATTAACTCAATAGCGTTTACACCAAGGTCCTGCAAATATGGCAGCATTTCCACAAGGCCATGAAAGGTTCCAGGTTTATCCACTTTAGAAGATAAGTCTTTCGTAAACCCCCTAGCGTGCAGTTCGTAAATTATAAGTTCTTCCATTGGTATATTTGGATGGGTGTCATTACCCCAGTCAAACCTGCCATCGTTTATGCCACAACGTATACCAATCGCAGTGCGTTTTTTCCCATCATAATCAGCTGAAAAGTAATCAACTCCCCATGATTCTGCTCCAGTAATTTTTTGTGCATAGGGGTCAAGCAAGATGGCTGGGCAGTCGACCCTGTTACCACTTTCCTCCTCATAAGCTCCTCCCACCAGATATCCATATTCAATATTGTTGTGGTCAAGGTTTTCGATAGCAACATGCCAAATATCCCCAGTCTTGTTATTATCAGAGTTAAGTGAAATCCTTATAATCTCTTCTTTTGTTAATTTATTGAACAGTATTAAAGTAACACTCTTTGCTCCTTGTGAAAAAATGGAGAAGTTCACCCCACTTGGAGTAACGGTTACTCCCATTGGCAAAGGATTCCCGCGCTTAAGTCTGAAATCGAACACCAGTTGATACCTCGTTTTTAATGATTAGTCTGCTAAGTTTAGAAGTGAATATATGCAAAACAATGTTTTTCATAAACGCAATTCGACCACTTAATATAATTAATTCTTTCTTGATGTCCCTATAATAATGCTCTTGTTGACTGAGATACATCATTTTGATATCATTGGACAAATGCAGCGAAAATTAAGGGGCGGTTTTCCAATTGGTTCCAAAGTAGTTTATCCATCTCATGGGTTGGGTGTAATCGAAAGAATTGAAAAACGTGAAATAAGCGGAGGGAACACATCTTTCTACGTTATACGTATTCCTAAGAAGGGAATGACTATAATGGCTCCAATCAAGCATGCTAGCTCTGCTGGGGTGCGATGCGTAATAGCAAAAAATGATGTCCCCAAGGTAATGAAAATCCTTAAGAGTAGTTCCTATGACGACCATGAGCCAAACTGGAACAAAAGACAAAAATCTTACTTTGACCGGATCAAGACTGGTTCAATTTTTGAGGTGGCTTCTGTCTTAAAAACGCTAAACCGGTTTAAGATAAACAAAGGATTGTCATATGTTGAACAGCAAGTATTTGAAAATGCATACCAGCTAATTATTAGTGAACTGGCCGAAGCAAAAGGCGTTGAAGAGGAAAAAATTATCAAAACTGTGACCAAAGCGCTTGGTAATGGTGCATCCGGTACAAAATCGCTATAAATCTAACGTTGGAAGCTTTACTAATAACCTAGCTGGGAAGCATCGGCACAATTCAGCCTTGAAAGCCTTATACGACCGGTTTCCCATCCAAAAGAGACAGTTATTTCTTTCCATATCGTTGTTTTTGTTTGTCATTTCATGCTCAGAATCAGAAATGATTACTAAAAATGTTGTCGAAGTTACAACAAAAAAAGCTTTGCATTCAAATGCTCAATTTACCATTTCTAATAACAAAATTCTTATCAAGAAAAACGAACATGTTTACGAAATAATTATCGGGAAGGGGGCAATTGGCGGCAAAAATAAAAGCCAAAGTAGCATCCCAATTGTTCCCGGTGCAAAACTTATTAGTCATGTAAGCGGCATAGCAACCGAATCATTTACTTTCATTCACAATAATAGTATTGATGAAATCGAAAAGTTTTTTAATACCGTTTTTAATACAAGGGCTGGATTTGAAAAGCTAGCAGCGTTAAGAGGTGAAAAAGGCTATACAAGCCAATGGACAGCAATTAGTGACGGTTTAAGAATAAGCGTTTATGCTTTCAGCAACAAAGACGGTTCCAAATATATTACTCTTCTTCAAATGAAAGCTAAAGGCGTTTGACAAGGTCTATTCTCCCTTTTTAATACTTTCAATCTTTTTCAAAATAGTTAAAGCTTCCTCCTCTAGGGATAGTTTCATCTTATGATAGTCCATCACATCTAACTTGCCAGTAGAAAAATCAAAATCAAGGTCTTTGATGGCAATATAAGCTGCGTCTTTACGATACAATAGGGTAGAAAGTGCTTTATTGGGCTGAGCTTGAGTAGGTTTTTCAATCGCCCTTTTACTAATCAAAGGCAATGCAACCACAAAAAGAAGCACTAAAATAATTAATAGCTCTGTTAGCAGTAATTCCATGTCAAGACTCAAAATCGTTTAGCTCTTCTATCAATTTGCGTTTAAGGGGATCATTAGGCTCTTGATGAGCAGAGCCACCCGCAATTGCTATAGTTTGCTCTTTCCACCTCTTTTTCTTAATAGCCCACTTTCTAGTTATAAAAACAACGACTATACTAGCTGCAACCATCACGATAAAAGGCATAGCATATCCAACAATATTAAACCCTTTCTTCATTGGTGCGGCAAGAGCTACTTCACCAGATTCTTCGATTATTAAGGATATTATTTCATCGTATCTTTTTCCTTTGGCAATCCACTTTTTAATCATTTTCCGCGTGGGGGTGGCATATCCACACTGTGTGTGCGGGCAGCTCTTTAGGGTGGTTGAGCATCCACATAAACACATAAGGTCACGCTGTAACCGGTCAAACAGTGCTGCGTCTTCAACGGATGCGTATCCACTTCCCAACCCCACTGCTAGGGAAAAAAATAATCCTGCAAACATTTTCAACTGCACTGCGAACCCATCACGGCAAAAAATAATTTCTGCATTATCATGCTCCTCTCAACACCAGCTCCCAAGTATGTATTAAACTGCAAACTCGTGTCCCACTTTGGCACTAGGTATAAACATGTTAAATACTTTTATAAAGCCTATTTTGTCTAGTATGTTTAATGTTAACCCATCTGGTAAAAACATAGTTCCGTCATTTTAGATAATATTACAAGTTTATTAATGTATCATCCTAGAGTGGAAAACGAAATAATCACACTTGGCATTGAAACTTCATGCGATGAAACAGCTGCCTCCATTTTGAAAGGCAGATTTGAAATACTATCCTCAGTGGTTGCATCACAAAACGAGATTCACTCTATCTATGGTGGTGTGGTGCCAGAGTTGGCCTGCAGAAAGCACTGCGAGATAATTCGTTCTATAGCCCACGAATCACTAGACAAGGCTGATGTTGTGTTGAATGATTTGGATCTAGTCGCTGTTACAAGAGGGCCTGGATTGGTAGGTGCACTTTTGGTCGGATTATCTTACGCTAAGGCTCTAGCATGGGGAATGAAAATACCGCTTGTTGGTGTAAACCATCTCGAGGGACACGTGATGTCCGCTTTTCTAGCCCAGCCCAGAATTCCATTACCGAACCTATCCCTTCTGGTATCTGGTGGTCATACTGAACTTTTTATAATGAACGAACTTGGAAAGCTTGAATGGATAGGCGGTACTAGAGACGATGCTGCTGGGGAAGCTTATGACAAGGTGGCCAAGATGCTTGGTCTGGGATATCCGGGCGGGCCAGAGGTTGATAGAATGTCTAGATCGGGTTCTGCAACAATTAAAGTTCCTGCGGCTATGATGAACTCTAGCGATCTAGATTTTTCCTTTTCAGGACCGAAGACTGCTGTGAAACATATAATAGAAGATTATAAAAACAAAGGCCTTAGTTTGCCCGTTGAAGACATTTGTGCCTCTTTTCAGGCATCCGTTGTGAGGGCCCTAATAAACAAAACTTTGTTTGCCATCGAAAAGACTAACCCAGCCAGTATTTCCCTTTCAGGCGGAGTGGCAGCCAATGGTGCACTACGAGAGGCTTTTTTAAGGTTGGGCGAAGAATTGGGTCTACCGGCTATCATTCCTAAACTGGAATTATGTCAAGACAATGCTGCAATGATTGCTTCAGCCGGGGCTAACCGCTATCTCAGCAATCCAAAAGATAAGGCGTGGCTTGATTTTTTAGAGATGGACCCTAAATCCTCATGGATACCAAACGGGGATTAGTAACATATTACCCCTAACGCGCCAGGCCCCACATGTGCACCGATGACTGGTGATATTTGGCCAGTATGCAGGCTTTTAATGTTGAGTCTTTCTCTCATCACCTCAATCAGGCTGTCACATTCATCAAGGTTATCAGAATAAACAACAGCATAACAACCTTCAAACTCTGGTTTTTTCGCATCAGCTTCTAGCTGTTTAATGAGCTTTCCCATCAGACCTTTTTTCCCAAATGCCTTAGCGTGAGGTCGAACCTCGCCATCAAGAAAAGTTAATATTGGTTTTAATCCTATCGCTGAGCCTATGAATTTACTTGCCTTACCTATGCGTCCATTTTTTTCAAGAAATTCCAAGGTGTCAACAGTAAAATACACTGCCGATTTACTTTTAATCTCGTCAAGCCGCTTTATAATATCCTCGAGTGATTTGGATGCCTTCGCCATCTTGGCTGCCTCAATCGCCATCATGCCAGACCCCAAAGATGCTGTTCTAGAGTCGTACGCCACAACTTTTTCACTATTGAACTCCCGACCCCATTTTACACCAGCCTGATAAGTGCCGGATAAAGAAGAAGAAACGTAGATAGCAAGTATAGAGTCACAGTATAAATCCACATGTTCAAACGACTTCAAATAATCAGAGCCATGTGGGAGGCTAGTTTTAGGAATTATGTCTAACGACTTTAGTCTCTCGTAAAAGTCATCTGCTGTTATATCAACCCTGTCACGAAAGGATTCCTCGCCAAAGATGACTTGCAATGGAATCATCTCTATATCGAATTCCTCGCGAATTGCAAGGTTTAGGTCAGAGGTGGAGTCAACTACTATCTTGACTGCTTGTTTTTTCTCTTCATCTATGAGAGCCATGTTCTGGCTAACCATATCATCCACTTTTGTTTTAACCATAGTTCCCAAACCACCTAAATAATTTAGGACGTCATCAGGTTCATTGGTATGTATATGTACTTTGAGAAGATCACTATCACCTATAACTATTAAAGAGTCGCCCCTATTCATTAGCGCAGCCTGTATTACACCATTTTCTAAAGTGGCATTCCGAAGAAGCCCTTCAGTGCAAAAGCGATATTTTATTTCATCGGCAGCACCGGCTTTAAACACTTTCTTAATTGGCTTTAATATCACGTGATCTATCTCATCATTGAGATATGCGAGTGCACCCTCCCAAAACAGTAAAAAGCCGTGCGCTCCAGAGTCAACTACGTCGTTCTCCTTTAAAACTGGTAATAGATCTTTTGTCTCTTCAAGTGATTTTCTTTGACTATCAACCATATGTTCAATAGTTTTTCGCATATCGCCGATTTCTGATTCAGCATTTTTTAGATCCTCGGCAGCTTTGCTGATAAGGGTAAGAATTGTACCTTCTACCGGTTCAGCCAAAGCTGAAAAAGCGGCTTCTTTACCATTGTCCACGGCCTTGATAAAAGCCTTGGGATGCACTTCTTCATGTCCCTTGATTGGATGGAACATACCATGGAAAAACTCTGACAGAATTATGCCAGAATTACCTCTGGCTTCTAGTCTCAGTTTTTTTGAAATAGTTTCAAGAACATTTTTTAAGGAGTGGTCCTCAATTTCGTGTAGGGCATCGACTGCATTATTTAGAGTCCGTGCCATATTGTCTCCAGTATCAGCATCTGGTACAGGAAAGACATTTATGCTGTTTAAATATTCCCGGCTATCGTTCAGTCGTTTGCTGCCAGCTATGAATAGATTTTTGAACCCTGATCCATCCAGTATTTTGTCCATTGTCCCCTTTCCAATATCCAAAACTATCCATGCATTGTACTCTATTAGGGCACATCACATCCACCTGACTACAAACAAAGTAGCATCTTGTTGCTTTGACACCTAAAAGCCATTATTTTTCAACTTTCTCCACTAATAACCTTTCAATTACACTGGAGATATATTCAGCTTCACGGGCTCCACGCACCTTAACTCCGTTAATGAAAAATGTTGGGGTCCCTTTTACGCCAAGTTTATGTCCCAGGGAAATGTCTTTATCTATTACTCCGTTGTAGTAGTCTTTTCGCAAAGTGTAATCCATTTTAAACTTATCTACATTAAGGCCAAGTTCCAAAGCATAACTGCTAAAATGGATTTCTTGATCGCCTATCTTCCACTTATCCTGTCGCTCCATCAATAAATTGTGGTATTCCCAAAATTTCCCTTGCTCACCTGCTGCTAGTCCTGCGCGGGATGCGGCCCTTGCCAGTGGGTGTATTTTTTCTAGAGGATAGTGTTTAAAGGCGAACAACACCTTATCCTTATACTTTTGCTCTATTTGCTTAAAAGTCGCCACGGAACGAGAACAGAATGGACACTGAAAATCTGAAAACTCCACTATTTGGATAGGGGCCGTCTTGTGGCCCTTAATCATTGCATCGTCTATTGGAACATCATATCGATGATTAAATATATCCCCTGCTTTAGCACCTTCCTGCTTTAAGCGTTTCTCTCGATAGTATTTGCGAAGACTTTGGTCCACCTCCTCTGGATGGTTTTGGATATATTCCTTTATAATCTTTTCAATTTCCTCACTGTCCATGGCTACCGCTGGAACAACTAGAAAAATCGCCAAAAATAATTGGCATAATATTTTTGTCATTAGACCTCCAATTATCCTGATGAGGGTTTGCCAAAGCTATAATGGCACTGTGAAACCCTGTAATTGCTTATTTTTGTGGATGAACTATTACAGGAACTTCTTCGTTAGGAGTAAACTTTTGGCCACACGTGCTATTCACACATTTATTTTCTTGCCCCACTACTCCTTCTTGGTTTGTTTTGCAATGTGGACACAACACAACGGTAATTGTGTTTTCTGATACTTCGTTCATGCTTTTTCCCCGAATTATTAGATGTTTATTAAATAGTAGTTACCACGCTAGTTCAAATATGCTTATTGCATCTTCGTAAGTATTTTATTGCCGCATCAATTTTTAAGGAGCCTAGAAATAGTCTTTTAGTTATTCCTCAAAAGCTGAGTCTAGTCTTTAAATATTTCACCTTTGTTACTCACCAACCAGCATTAATTTTGAACTAGGATTATAACAGCAGAATACTGTTTCTGTACCAAAGAGGCTACTATTCCAAGCGTTTAGAGCCCAATAGTTGTCTTATTAAACTCCTTTATGGTATGCATGGGTTACCAAATGCTACAATGCCGTAGTTTATCGAGTTGGCAAAACTAGTGGAGATTTAAATGCTATTCCCTAAGTATCGCGCAAGACGCATGCGCGCCTCAACTAACATCCGTAGGATGGTGCGTGAAAACAGGTTAAGCACTGACATGCTTGTATATCCAATGTTCGTCACTTTTGGTAAAAACAAGAAAGAAGAAATATCTTCGATGCCAGGCAACTTCCGCTTTTCAGTAGATTTGATAGGCGATGTAGTCAAGGAAGTGGAATCGCTTGGCATACCAGCCGTAATTCTATTCGGCATTCCAAAAACCAAGGATGAAAATGGTAGTGAAGCATATAACCCAAACGGTGTGGTGCAACAAGCTGTGAGTGAAATAAAAAGTAAATGCCCTGACATGGTTGTTATAACCGACGTTTGTATTGACGAATATACAACACATGGTCATTGCGGCGTAGTATCTGATGGGAAAGTTTTAAATGACCCAACTTTAGAGTTGCTCGAGTCCATGGCTTTGACTCATGCCAACGTGGGAACTGATATAGTAGCTCCATCCGATATGATGGATGGACGTGTTGATGCCATAAGAAGAGCTTTAGACGAAAACGGACACATAGATGTATCCATAATGTCATACTCAGCTAAGTATGCCTCTTCTTTTTATGGACCATTTCGAGAAGCGTGTAGCAGTTCTCCTCAGTTTGGTGATCGATCTTCCTACCAAATGGATCCAGCCAACTCATTAGAAGCGATAAGGGAAGTGAATTTAGACATTGCAGAAAACGCCGATATCCTGATGGTAAAACCAGCACTTCCATATCTTGATATTGTTAGCATGGTTAAGTCTAAGTCTAATCTACCAATAGCAGCGTACAGTGTTTCTGGTGAGTACTCAATGATCGAGGCAGCAGGAAAAGCTGGATGGTTGGACAGGGAGAGGGCACACATGGAGGCACTCCTTTCCATTCACAGGGCTGGTGCCAATATTATCATCACGTACTTCGCCAAAGAAGCGGCTAAAATTATAAATAACTGATTATTTGTTAGCATGACTTTCGAGGCATGCTAGCTTAAATAGTTAAAATTATTCATACTGTAATAGTGGAGTAGGTTTGAGATGGGTCATATCTCTGGGTCCAAATCAGAACTCGTCCCACTAATTGACAGGCTTAACAAATACCCAATCGGACTTGTTGATAACGACAAACTTCGAGAAATCCTCTCAATAATCTTTGACGAAAAAGAAGCTTATGTAGCTTCAAAGTTTCCACTTGAAGAAGCCACTTTAGATGAAATATCAGTGTCATCCAATATCAGTGTTGATGAGTTACTTCCCATCTTGGAATGTATGGCAGATAAGGGTCTAGTGCTGGACATGCCTTACGAAGGAGTAACTTATTATCTTTTGATGCCAGGACTAATTGGTTTTTTTGAATTTACTTTTATGAAAAACAGAGCCGATTTGCCAATGGAAGAACTGGCGACCCTTATGACCGACTATCTTAACGATACAAGTGGACATGGCCAAGCAGACGAGTTTTTTGGAAGTAAAACCCAACTGACCCGCGCCCTAGTCTACGATGATAATATCCCAGTTACATCCACTATCACCGAGCATGAAAGTGCTAGGGAAATTGTCAAAAAGGCTGGATACGGGGCTGCCGGTCTGTGCTATTGCCGACATAAGAAACATCATCAAGGTAAAAAATGTAAAAAAGACGTGTCAATGGAAGATATTTGCATAACACTTGGTAAGAGCTCTGACTTTTTGGTCAGACGTGGATTCCATGAGCGAAAAACTGTTGATGAGCTCCTAGCTATACTTGATTACGCCAAATCGAAGAACTTAACACATGTGACAGAGAATGTGCGTAACCAGCCAGCCTTTATATGTAATTGCTGTAGCTGCTGCTGCGAACTAATGCATGGAGTGCAAGCCGGATATACAAATGGACTTGCAAAGACAGCATATTATCCCCATGTGGACTCTTGCTTATGTGATTATTGTGGCAAATGCATAGCTGCATGTAACGTAAAAGCTTTAGGTTCTGCTAAGCGCATCAGTAATGGGAAAAGGCATACGTATGTAAATAGTGAAGCATGCCTCGGCTGTGGGGTATGCATTGACCAATGTGATAGAAACGCATTAACAATGAACCCAAGAAAACCCGCAGCCCTACCTGTAGATCGTAATAGCATGTTTAAAAGCATCTTATGGGAGAAAGGGAAATTGCTACCTTTCATCGCTGACAGAATAAAAAATAATACCCGTTCTATTTTATCAAAGCTTACGAAATGGTGATATGAAGAAACATCGGTTACCACGAATCCTCTTGGAAAAAATTGAAACGCCGGGGTTCTCACGGCACATCGAAAGCTCCGCTGCCGCTGCTCCCTTCCGGGCCTGAC
>DLRR01000012.1:248033-348389 GCA_002500605.1 Nitrospinaceae bacterium UBA7883
CTCCCTTCCGGGCCTGACGGGATTTACGGGTAACGATTGCGTAAGCCCCGGCGAAAATTGAATCTTTTCCATTTTCTGCACATTATCGTACCAGCAATTGCTGATTCAAACAAACATCAACCAAAAGAGCTATGGCTATGGCCAAGAACAGTCAAATACAACCCTTGTAACTATTTACCATTTTTAACTTTGTTGTTTATTATGCGAAGCTTATCTCTATCTTTTGGTCAGGTTGTACCTTGGCACTATCAATATATTTTTCAATGTCTGCATCGGTATTTATCGCCCCAAGTTTCAAGAAAAGGAAGTCAAACTTTCTTTCCAGCTCCTTACCAATAGCAACCTTAGTTTTCTCTGGCATCATCCAGATTTCTTCTTTGGCCAGACCAAAACCCTTCTTTCGGGTTTTGTATATAAACTGTTCTTCTGTTTGGCCATCTTTATGTTCAGAACTAAAGTTATCAACTAATCCCTTGTATATTTTTTCTTTAAGGTCTGACGGGAAGTGACTTGAGTCATACAATATGTTTTGAAATCCTGTTGCCAAGTGAATTTCGGAGGTGTTGACTTTTGGGAACCGGTCAAACATCTCATCAGGCAAAGTTGAGGCACCATGCTGCACGGCTCCAGATAAGCCGTATTTTTCACGAGCAGTCTGGCCAAGCTTGTCTAGTGTATCAAAGTCTACAGCAACATTGGCAATTGAACCATCTGGAAGTGGAACGCCTCCATGAGACGTACCTGTTTGAACTGATACTTTGCTTATGCCTTTGAAACCACTTTCTAATAATACTTTGGTGTATCCATCCATATATGCCACTAGTTCATTAACTGTAGAATTTTTTTCCCCAACTTCTCCAATCTCCCCACCTATGGAGATAGTCACATTTTCTGGTTCAAGAGACCTCACATGTTTTGTAAGTTCCGCTCCCACTTCAAAATTTTGTCGTTGTTGCTCTTCAAGGTTATTTTTCGAGAGATCTACAAGCGTCGAAGTGTCAATGTCAATATTATAAAAGCCAGCTATAATCGCCTCTTTAATTAGGTCCTTTATAAAGCCTAGTTCCTTAATAGGATCTATTGAATATTTTTTTGCACTAATCTGGAAATGATCCCCTTGAATAAACAAAGGACCCGTGTGACCCTCCTTGATAGCTGCGGCAATCACAACGGCAGAATATTCAGCTGGTCGCTGACGAGTATATTCAATTTCTGATTTTGCTATTTCAAAAATAAAGGATGATGAATTGTTTTTTCTCCCTGAACGAACAAGTGCACGGGCCACGTCATACGTCATACCTCTTATGTTAACTGCTGGAACAGTATATCCTGACACTTCTCCAAGTCCCATCGCTTCGTACAACCCTTGAATGGAAGCTAGCCACAACCCTAAGCTCAAACCAGCGCTCTTTATCATCCACCTTGCAATACCACGCACCTCCGCAGTGTCCGCAAAAACTGCATTGTATACCAACTTATCAATCACACTATCCCTAAAGCCCTGGGAGTCTGTAACTGACAACTCCTCACCCAAGTCTGCGTACCCGGCAACAACGTCTATAAGCGCTTCGGCAGTGGACACCTTCATTGCCACCCTCCCCATCAAGTGAGTAAGTTTTCGATTATATTAATAAAGTTATCGCTTTCCATACCTGAGAACTAAGAACATGGCAAACAACAATTATTTGAAACGGAAGAAGGAAGTGCTTCAATAACCTTTTATGCCTTTTAGGTAAGTCGTTGTCCAAAGTCATACTACTTGGACAATGGCTGGATTAGACTCCCCTACGGCAAGGCGTTTCATCAGCTCTTCAACCGTCAACTCAGTCTTATCAAGGTCAGGACGGCCGACATTTGTTCCAGCGAAAAATAGGCCTTCCTCGTAATTATCCCGAAGGGTTTCTGTTAGATGGTACAGGATACAGTAGATAGAATTTTTTTTATCACAAGAGGAAAGACAAACTGCCGCACACTCGTGAGGTTCAGGTATTATCTTTTCATTCTCATACGAAAACCTACTAGAGAATGGTGTTGGTACAGCTCTACCAGGTAAGCCTGCTGGTGAATGCTCGAGGATGGTGGGAACTACGTTAGATTTGTATAACTTCTTGAAAAGCTTTATTCCACCAAATTCATGTCCACATTCCTTCGTGATTAGGAAACGCGATGCCATCTGCACACCTTGAGCACCCCACGACATGTATTTTATAATATCATCCTTAAACCAGACTCCGCCAGCAGCAATCACTGGAACATCACTAAGGTCATTGTCATCTAAAATTTTTCTTGTTTCGCCAATAACCTCCTCTGGTTGGTGCTTTCCAGATAAAATATCTTTCACCACAGCACCTTGGTGTCCACCAGAGTGGTGCACTGATTCATATATGATTGCATCTGGCGGCCTTTTTTTATTAAGCCACTTTTTCACCATGACACGGGCGGCCTTGGCTGATGAAATTATAGGAGCAATCATTGTGTCTGGAAAATCAGATACAATGTCCGGAAGAGCCATAGGCAGTCCAGCTCCTGCTATTATAAGATCTACTCCGGCTTTTGCCGAAGTGTAAGCAAGATCTTTAAAATCATGAACTACAACCATAAGATTCACACCAACGAAACGGTTGTTGGACTTCTCTTTTGCATCGTGTATCCAGTAATTCAGTGCCATTTTATTGGCTTGGTAAGGTTTTTCACCTACATATTTTTTCAATATTTTCTGAAAGGGATATCCGAGGGCAACACCAGTTAGAATTCCACCACCGCCCGCATTAGTTACAGCTGCGGCCAAGGTCGGACCAGTAACACCAACTCCCATTCCACCATTGATTATCGGCAACTCTAAAGTTACCACTTTGTTAGAGCGTGGGTGATGGCTTTTGAAAACCAAGGGCGGCAATTTTTGTAATTTATTATTTAAGCTCATGAAAGAGCGCTTCCGTCCGAAAAATTAATCCTTACTAATAAATCGTGATTTATGAGCTTACTTCAAGACAATATGCAGTAGCAAATAAATAATAGCTCGGTAGATACATTTATCCAGCTGACGCTAGAAGAACGGGGAGTGAAGTTTCCCTTCTTCAATAAATACAAAACGTAAAGTCTTAACAACCCAACCTTTGTATAATCCCTACAGCAATTGCTACCGCATATTCCTTTTCATGGGTAATAGAAATATCTACAGAGGAAACACCCAGCGACTCAGCAATTTCTTTGGCACGTCCACGTAGAACTAACTTTGGCTTGCCGGATGTTTTGTTGACAACTTCCACATTCAAAAACCCTGCCATTGTGACCCCGCTTCCGAGCATTTTTGCTACGGCCTCCTTTGCAGCAAACCGGGCCGCAAAGTGTCTGGCCCAACTGATTTTATTTAAGCAATAGTCTCTTTCTGCAGAAGTATATACCCTCTCCAAAAAGATATCTCCATGTCTCTCAACTATTTTTCTAATTCGATCTACACGGCAAAGGTCTATGCCTGTCACAATACAATTGGCACTTTGAAGATCATCGTCATCATTATTAATATTCATATCAAGACTATATAATAAGCTGAAAGTTTTCTCCAAACATTGATTACAAGTAATATGACAAGCACTATGCTAAGCAGTTACAATAAAAGTTGAGAAGCCATAAAAGTGAGGCTGGCGTGACCACAAATTTACAATGCTTTGACAAGGTTCACTCACAAACAAGCGGAGTTAGGAAATTCTGTGTATAGAGCAAAATTTATTTCTGTCTTGTTTACCACTATTTTCTCTACTTATGCATTTGCTACAAATCAAAACGTGGAGAGCATGTACCAAGAGGCTCGCCACCACTTTTATACACTGTTCAGCTCGCCAAAGAAAATGGAAAAAAGAAGCGAATGGCTGCTAGTCATTTCACGTTTTAACTTTATTGCCAATAATAGCCCTAACACTGACCGTGGACGCGATGCTGTATACACTATGGGATTGTTATACAAGAAGTTATACGGCCGTTTAAAAATCAAGAGTGATAGAGCAAATGCGATTAAAAACTTTCAAAGAGTAATTATTAAATACCCAAATAGCGCTATTGTAGATGAAGCAGAACGCCAAATCGGGGATATGAAGTTCAGTGAGAATGATTACGCATCTGCTGCAGAATCCTACCTGAAAGTTCATAGGCGACGTCTTAAGACAAAACAATTAGCAAGCACAAACATTATTCAAAAAAAAGCACACAAAAGAAAAGAATCACTCACAACTAAAGAAACTGGCTTTTCATTTACTAAGCTACAGAAGATACGAAGGTACTCAAGAAGTGGTTACACACGAATAATACTCCATTTATCTAAAAGAACAGCTTTTAGATCACAAAAGCTTACCAACCCTGAACGTGTTTTTATTGATATATTGGGATCCAAACTGTCCACAGCTATACCTAATAAAACATCATATAGTTCTGGTCTTGTCCGATCTATCCGCATGGGGAAGAACGACAAATCTGTTATTCGAGTTGTTTTCGACCTTGCAGAAAATTCCTATCATAAAGTAACCGTACTACCAAATCCTTTTCGCATAGTGGTTGATTTTGGGCTTAATGATTCGAAAAGGACCAGAACAGTAAAAAACTCAATAACGCCAAATAGCGTTGACACAAAGGTCAAGAAAAACAAGGAGTCACAAAGGTCAAGAAATATAACTATCGTCATTGACCCAGGCCATGGTGGCAAGGATGCTGGAGCTGTTGGATCACATGGTATAAAAGAAAAAGAAGTTGCACTATCCATAGCCAAAAAACTAAGGGTTGCCTTAAAAAATAAAATAAGATGCAAAGTAATATTAACTAGGGCTACTGATAGATTTATTTCACTTGATGAACGAACGGTTATAGCAAACTCCAGTGATGCTGACCTTTTTGTTTCCTTGCATGCAAATTCTAGCCATAACAGGCTGGCTAAAGGGCTTGAGACATACTTTCTTTCTCCAGCTAGGAGTAAGGACGAAATGGAAACTGCTGCTCGGGAAAACCTGCTTGTGAATAAAACTAGGAATTTAGCAGAGAACGACATCGCATATATCATGACAGACCTAGAGAACACCCAGAAAATTAATGATTCGGTAAAATTGGCTCAAAGTACTCAGAGTTCAATGGTCAAAGGAGTTCGCGGTATTTATAGAAATGTTGAGGACAGGGGAGTAAAACAAGCAATGTTCTATGTGCTTTTGAACACTAGCATGCCTTCAATTTTAGTTGAAGCCAATTTCGTTTCAAATAGACGAGGGGAAAAACTTCTTGTGAACCATTCCTACCAATCGGCTTTGGCAAGTTCAATTGCTACGGGAATCGTTAACTATATAAAGACTTACCAAACCGTTCTAATGAGATAAGTTTATTACCTAAAGTACAATACAATCTACTTCATTTTACCAAAGTGGTTTAAATGCTTGGCCGTAACATGGTTAAACCTAATGCACTTTCAAGTGTATTTGCCACTCTTAACCCCATGGACTCTTCAAAGAAATTTGTGATAATCTGCGCACCAACTGGAAGTCCAGCCGATGATATCCCGCATGGAATAGAGATTCCAGGTATACCGGCTAGATTAACGTTTATAGTCAAAATGTCAGAAAGATACATCTGAAGCGGGTTATCAGACTTCTCTCCCACGCTAAATGCAGTAGTAGGCATTGTAGGTGCTATTAAAGCGGACACCTCTTCGAAAGCTTTTAAAAAATCCATTCGAATAAGTGTCCTCACTTTTTGTGCTTTTAGATAGTAGGCATCATAGTAACCTGCAGAAAGAGCGTAAGTACCCAGCATGATTCTACGCTTTACTTCCGGACCAAAACCTTCTTTTCTTGTGTTATCGTACATACTTTCCAAGTTATCATCATTAGATGACCTAAAACCGTATCTCACACCGTCATACCTTGCAAGGTTCGATGAAGCTTCTGCCGGAGCTAACACATAGTACGTTGGAACTGCATATTTTGTATGGGGTAGAGACACTTCCTTTATAATTGCTCCCTCTTTTGTCAGGGTGTCTATACAGTTTTGAACCAACGCTGTAACCTCCGAGTCAGCACCTTCAATGAAATACTCTTTTGGCACACCTATAGATAAACCCTCCACTCCTTTTTCAAGGCATTTGGTATAGTCTTCTGCCAACTCTGGGGCACTGGTAGAATCCATGGGGTCATGACCTGCTATCACATTCATCAACAGAGCACTATCTTTTACCGTCTTTGTAATTGGCCCTATCTGATCCAGTGAAGATGCAAACGCAACCATACCGAATCGAGATACCCGTCCGTATGTTGGTTTTAATCCTACAACTCCACAACACGATGCAGGTTGTCTTATGGAGCCCCCGGTGTCGGAGCCAAGCGATGCAGCGCAAAGATCTGCTGCAACCGCAGCAGCAGAACCACCAGACGAACCACCAGGAATTTTACTTAAGTCCCATGGGTTTTTTGTTGGCCCCATATAACTGCTCTCTGTTGACGATCCCATAGCAAATTCGTCCATATTAGTTTTGCCGATAATAACCGCACCAGCCTCCTTTAGTTTTGTGACTACGTGGGCATCATATGGTGGAACAAAGTCTTGAAGCATTTTTGATGAGCATGTGGTACGTAAGTTTTTAGTTGCCAGTAGATCCTTCAATCCCAAGGGCGCGCCTAGCAGGCTTCCAGTGTCACCACCTGCCCTCTTTCTGTCCGCATCACGAGCCTGTGTCATGGCACCTTCAATATCGACTGTGACAAAAGAATTAATGTGATGATCCACCGACTCTATTCTGTCGAGATAACTTTTTGTAATTTCTTCAGAAGTAAATTTACCAGACGCAAGTCCCTCCATGGTCTGGGATAAGCTCAGTTCATAAAATTCACTCATAATATTTAAATTAAGCAAAAATTAACCTAATTTCTCCTAAAATTGCGGTTAATTGCGAGCAGATCATTCCTCAATTATTTTTGGCACTTTGAAATGGCCTAGATACTGGGTAGGGGCATTCTCTTTCCACGCATCTTCTGTAAAAACTGTTTCGGCTTGGTCAATGCGAAAAACATTGGCCAAAGACACGCTATGTGACGTTGGCTCTACTGCATCAGTATCTAATTCATTTAATTGTCCTATGTTTTCAAGAACAGAGGAAAGTTGATTTGAAAACTGTTCAACTTCTTCGTCGGATATCCTGAGCTTGGCGAGGATTGCCACACGGCGTACTTGCTCAGCAGTTAGTTTCATGTTGAAATTCCTTTTAACCTTTATGTGACGCTTTCTTTGACCGCCAGCGGCGTTTAGCCTTTTTTTTCTTGGTGTTACTAGCCATTTTATTCTCCGTATTAAATAAACATGATAATTTGGTTCAACATCTTGAAGCATTTGCTTTCTAAGTCAAGAACCCATTAGTTTTGATGCATTTTGAATTCATGTATAAAAGAAAAAACTACTAAAATAGTATAAAGGAGGCGCTACGGAAGTCACAAGGCGAAACTAAACATTTTTTAATGCCACATAAAATTATCGCAATAAACCTGAAGAGATAATAATCCATAAACTAAGCGCGCACATATGTCTCATAAATATAATACGCTTGAAATGTCTTTTTGACATTATCGCTAAGGTTTTGAGATAATCCTTTCAAATCAAAAATGATAACAAACAAACAAAAAAATGAGCATGGACACTGAAAAAGCAGAAAAAGCCCAGTTAGAGAGGAATGCCAATCTTGATGGACTTATAAAACTTCAAAAACTTGATAGTGAAATCGCCCGCTTGAGTGAAATGCTTGACAAGACTCTCCCATCAGAGATTGAGGAGCTTTGTTCATCGTTTTCAAATGCAAAAGAAGCCCTTGAAAAGCATAACCAAGAACTCGAATCCATTGCAAAAATACGTCGTGATCTAGAAGCTACAGTTGATGACACAACAGCTTCCATCGCTAAAACAAAACAAAAACTAACAGAAGTAAAAACAAACGTGGAGTATCGAGCAATCCTCAGCGAGCAGGAAAACCTTGAAAGTAAAATAATTACTATTGAAGATAGGCAACTTGAGTTGATGGAAAGTGCAGAAACACTAATAGCTGAAAGGAATATTCTTAATTCTGAGGCTGAGGCTGAAGAACGTCGATTCCAGTCCAAAAAGGCTGAAAAAGAGTTGGAAATCACCAAATTAAAAGAACAGCTTGCAGTTCTGGTTTTAGATAGAAAGCAAATCAAGCAAAGCATTGAGCAAGACGTTCTAGCCCAGTATGAGCGTGTAGTAAAGAGTAGAAATGGTATTGGTATAAGCCAAGTCCTTGATCGCACATGTCAAGGTTGCTATCAGACTATACAACCACAGCTTTATTACCAAATTAGGACTACTGGTAATATATATCAATGCCCTCACTGTGACAGATACTTATACCACAATGAGGCCAAAAACGATAAAACGACAGGCTTGGGTCAAAACAAATAAAAGTATAACTATTTCATAAAGGGATTTGAAGAAGTCGCTTTGGAGGCCGGTGGGCGGTCGCTGGTCAGTAGCAATGCTGACGAGAGGAAAGTCCGGACGCCACAGGGTAGGGTGCTCTTTAATGAAGAGCGGGGGTAACCCCAGGGAAAGTGCCACAGAAAATATACCGCTAATCTTAATGGCTTGCCGTTGAGACAGTAAGGGTGAAATGGTGAGGCAAGAGCTCACCGCGGTGGTGGTGACATCACCGGCATGGTAAACCCCACCCGGCGCAAGGCCAAATAGAGAGGCGTGGCAGAAGTTTTTATTCTGCAAGTAGGGTACCCGCCCGATGCCTCTGGGTAAGGCCGCTGATGATCGTGACCGGCAACGGCGCGGCTAGATGAATGACCGCCGTCACCCATTATGGTTGTAACAGAATCCGGCTTATAACCGGCCTTCAATTGCGACTTTTATTTAGTAATTTCCACTAATGAGCAACTGAATATGTCAGAAGGTGTTGTATACCTCATTGGAGCTGGTCCTGGAGACCCTCTACTGATTACTGTCCGAGGCAAAGAGCTGATCGAAACCTGTGATGTAATAGTCTATGACTACCTAGCAAACAGCAAGTTACTCGAATGGGCTCGCCCTGACGCTGAATTAATTTATGTAGGGAAAATGGGTGGCGATCACACAAAAACTCAAAAAGAAATCAACAATATAATTGTAGATCGTTGTAAACAAGGGAAAAAAATTGCTCGACTAAAAGGTGGTGATCCTTTCATATTCGGGCGTGGAGGAGAAGAGGCTCAAGAGTTAGTCAAGGATGGTTTAAAATACGAAGTAGTACCTGGAGTAACAGCTGGAGCTGGGGCATCAGCTTATTCGGGAATACCTTTAACCCATCGCGACTACACCTCCTCTGTGGCATTTTTTACAGGGCACGAAGACCCAACTAAAGAAACATCCAATTTGCATTGGGAAAAAATTTCCACAGGTATAGGCACACTTGTCTTCTACATGGGCATAAAAACTCTTCCAAAAATAGTAAAGAGCCTTGTGGAAAACGGGAGATCTGCTAACACCCCTGTAGCGGTTATCCGTTGGGGCACAAAACCAGATCAGAAAACAGTAACCGGCACCTTAGAAACCATCATAAACATGGTAGAAAAATCTGGCTTAATAGCGCCAGCCATAATCATTGTAGGAGAGGTTGTTGGTCTTAAAAAAGAACTTGACTGGTTTGAAAGGAAGCCTCTCTTTGGCAAAACTATTGTTGTTACAAGGGCCAGAGAACAAATTTCAGATTTCGCCTCATATCTCACAAACGCTGGTGCAATAGTTATAGAGTTCCCAACCATAGAAACAAAGCCCCCCGAATCATGGGGTAGTCTCGATGAGGCACTCAATCAAATTACCAGTTATGATTGGATAGTGTTCACTTCGGTTAATGGTGTCAAATACTTTATTGACAGGCTAGTCGAACGTGGCATGGATATACGTGATCTTAAGGGGTTAAAGGTAATCGCCATAGGACCGAAAACAGCAAAGAAAGTAAAGGAGCATGGCATAAGGGTAGACTTTATCCCTGAAAATTACCAAGCAGAGTCAATCATCGAAGGCATTGGCACAGAAAACATCAAAGGAAAGAACATTTTGATACCCAGAGCAAAAGTTGCTCGTGAATTGCTACCAGACTCAATGCGTAAGCTTGGTGCAAGAGTTACGATTGCAGAAACCTATGTAACATTCAAGCCAAAACACAATAAAAAACAAGTTGGAAAACTACTCCGAGAAGGCAGCATAGATGCGGTTACATTCACATCAAGTTCTACGGTGAATAATTTTATGGATGTTTGGGGGAAAGAAAAAGGACTTGAACTAATGAATAATGTTACAGTTGCATCCATAGGTCCTATCACTTCTAACTCTGCAAGAAAACTTGGTCTAGAGCCCTCCATAGAACCAAAGAAATATACTACAGAGGCTCTAGCAGAATCTCTTATAGAATTTTTTTGTATTGAAAAATAGGCTTCTGTAAAATACAAATTATAAGGGTTTGCTTCTATCTCAATTATCGACTAGCGCATTTGCTTCTTTAATCATAAAATACCTTTGTATGAATAAAGTTACTAGCTCTTATGAAGACGAATTATAAGTCCGGTTAAAAATGAAAATAGATCCTGCGCATGTTGAAATCCCCAAAGAAGAACTCGACAAAATAATAGCGGAATTTGGCTGTGATTCTGACGCTGCAGTGCGAGCGTTCATTGAAGCAAAGCAAAGTTCTGATGACGCCTACCAAAATACCTTGCAAAACGTTTTAGGTGCGGTAGTTGGGATAGACAGTCCCTCTCTAAACGCTTTCAGCCCTAATGATATCAAGGAGCATCTAGACAGGTTCGTTATTGGACAAGAAGACTACAAAAAACGTCTCTCTGTAGCAGCCGCCTATCACTTTGCAATGGTTAAAGCATTAAGTAGTGGGTCTGCAAAAATGGTAAACGTGAAAAGATTCCGAAAAAAGAACACCATTATTTCTGGGCCATCGGGATCTGGGAAGACTTATTGTGTGGAAATATTAGGAGACTTACTGGAAATTCCTACATTGGTGATTGACGCCACAGACTACACAGAATCGGGCTATGTAGGTAAAAGTGCTGATGATATGATCCGCGAGCTTATTCAACTAGCACCTGGAGGGTCGAAGGCAGAGAAAGCTCAATTTGTGGAAACAAATGGCGGGCTAATATTTGTTGATGAGATGGATAAAAAAGCCAAAGATGGAAAAGTAATTGGCCACGATATTTCTCGTGAAGGGTTCCAACGCGCGGTGTTGAAACTAATTGAGCGAAAGCATATTGCCGTTGACGACCCAAACAGTCCTGCTGGGCAGATCCAAGACCTCATGGATCAACAGCGAGGAATAGGACCTGGCACAGGGCAGGGCAAACGAAAAGCCACAATTTCCACAGAAAACATTCTTTTTATCCTTGGCGGCTCATTTCAAAGATCAGACGAGGACCTGGAATCGATCGTTAAAAGGCGGCTGGAAAAAGGGTCTGGGCATTTAAAAGAAGATGGGTCTATCACCATTACAGGATTTGTAACTAGTGGAATACAGCCGATTGATCCAAGTACAAACTACTTTAAAAACGCTGAAGCTGAAGACTATATTAAGTTTGGTATTATCCCAGAGCTTGTTGGCCGTGCACCAGTACGTACATATGTTAATGCCCTGTCTAAGAATGACCTGAGAAGAATCATGACAGAGACAGAGGACTCGATAATTGAGCAGTATAGGTTTGAGTTCTCACTTTTCGATATCGATATATCTTTCAGTTCTGATGCCCTAGATTGGATTGCAAAAAAAGCTGAAAACAAAAAAACCGGTGCTAGGGCTCTTATTTCCGTTTTCGAAAACGTGCTAACAGAATTTCAGTTTACCCTTCCTGGTGGAAACATTCGTGAAATCCAAATTACGAGAGAAATCTGCGAAGCTCCACAAGACCAACTTTTGGCGATGCTGGAACTGTCTCCCATATTTGATTTCGTTGAAAAGTTCAGGCGCGACCACGGCATTGACCTGCTCATATCCGATGAGGTGGAGCAACGAATCAGGCAATTCGCAGCTGATAACAATATTCCTCTATCAACTGCAATTACTAGATTGCTATCAAAGGCATCCGCACTAAATTATATGAATAAACAAGGCAAGTTCGAAATAACATGGGAAATGCTGGAGAACCCGAAGTACTTCGATGACCTGTATGTTGAGTGGCACAAAAGTCAGGCTGATAAAAGTGCCGAGTAGTTGTCAGCTTATTTGCTGACCGGTTAGTGGCTGCCCCCGCAAGACTGAACCCAACTCACCTACATACATTAAGTAGCTTACGCTAAAACTATCTAAATCCCTTCTTCCTCTATTGTTTTATCAATTTCACTCAATAACTTGGTCAAGCTGTCCTTGTATTGATTGTATTCATTGACTCCATCATCTAATTGTTTCTTTAAAGTAGACAACTCATGGACAATCTGGAGCAAAGCTAGAATCGCAACCCGGCTCGTATCATTAACACCAGAGCTTTTGGATATCTGCTGCATGACAGTATTAACATGTTTGGCATAACCAAGCGTTGTAGCAGGCTTTTCGGAACTAACAATCGAGTATTTCTGTCCAAAAACCCGAACGGCAACGCTTTTTTTATCTGTCATGATTCCTCACTTTGGTGGAAGTCTATCTTTTCCAAGACAGCATGCACTTCTTTCCTGAGCAGTTCTCGATCCTCCACCAACCTATTCCGCTCCTCAATCAGTTCAGAGAAATTTCTTTTATTCTCGTCGATTTCAGTCGTCGATGAGGCCTTAACTTGGTGAAGGTTCTCTTCCATTAAGCTTATTCGCTTTTTTAATTCAAGGTTTTCACCCTTCAGAACTCTTATATGGTCAAAAAGCTTCTTAAACTTATCTCGAACCAACTCTATTTCTGAAAAGTCCATGGCACCATCTGATTGGTTTCAAAAGCTAAAGCGTTGCATTCACTAATAAAACTTATCTATTTGAAAGTTTGGTACAAGTGATACTATCACTAGCACCAAAAACGGGTCAAGATAATTGAAAATTGCTATAAAGGTCAGAACACAAGACAAGTGTCTGTTTAGTCATAAATTCTATTTTGTGGGCTCAATCACTTCAAATGAGGTTGCTCTAGTCAACTTTTGTTGGACGCTTCTCCCAACCATACATTTAGTCAGAAACAGCGCTCTGCTAAGCCTAAATAACAGGCATTAAACTATCAACACCTGACTTTTAAATTATCAATTGCAAGCATAATTATCCAACAATAATTCTACCTGCAACACCACTTTACCAAATGAATGTCTCATTTACGTAGTTTGGCTTCGAGTTTGCTCTCAAGGGCATCTACTATCCGCTTTAACAGTGTATTGACTTCACTATCAGTCAGAGTTCGATCATCCGCACCAAATTCTAGGGCAAAAGCCATGCTCTTTTTTCCCTGTCCAATCCGTTCTCCACTATAAACATCAAATAAAATGATGTTGCGTAATTGATCTCCAGCAGAACCCTTTATCACATCGTCAAGATTTTGCACTGAAACTTGGTCGCCTACAACTATTGAAATATCTCGTTTAACACCAGGAAACTTTGATAGCGATGAATGGAAAAACTTTTTCTCCATTACTTCAATCAGACGGTCTATCTCTATCTCAAATACAAAGTACTCTTGCCTCAAGTCAAATCCTTCCAAGGTGAATGGGTGTATCTGGCCAAAGTGACCCACCACAACCCCAGACACCAAAACATTTGCCTGTCTCTTAGGGTAGTAGAATGGATGTGACGAGGATGTGTGTGAAGTGTCGCGTATGCCTTCATTAAAGAGAAGTGATTCAACTATACCCTTAAGATGAAAAAAATCTCTCTTCCCGGACCGTCCACTCCATAGTCCCGGATCCATGGATTGTGAGATTACCCCAGATACAAGCCACTTTTCTTCAGGGTCATCTTTCCCAGATTCTTTAAAAACAGTGCCCACCTCAAAAATTTGGAGGTCATCTGAACCTCCTGATGTAGAAAGTAATCCAGGTATTAGCGATGTGCGAAGATGTGTCCATTCAGAAGTCAGAGGATTGTCCAAAGCGATCAGTTTAAACAAATCATGAGGCTCTGATATGCCTAGTTTTGCTGTCTCGCTACGACTCGTAAAACTGTACCGCATTCCCTCAGTAAATCCAATAGAACGAAGATTTTTCCGCATTGATCGGCGTAAGGCGAGATTTTTACCCATTCCACTGGTATTAGCTGGAACTTTCGGAATTCGAGATTCGATTGAATTATACCCTACGAACCTAGCAATCTCTTCTACTAAATCAATCTCCCGTGCTAGATCAAACCGAAAATGTGGAATTTCTACCGTTATTGAAAAGTCATCTAATTTAACCACCGCAAGCCCTAAACCTACGAGTATATCCTTTACTGTCTCTTTACTTATGTCTGCACCAAGGACTAAATTCACCCTCTGGTACCGCAAAGTGATTTTACGCTTCTGAATTTTTTTGGGATATTTGTCTACTCGTCCACAAAGGATGCTCCCTCCGCCAAGTTGTGCCATAAGGTCAGCCGCCCTATCTACAGCGTATATAAGACCATCTATATCCGTACCTCGTTCAAATCGAAACGAAGCCTCTGTGCTTATGTTTAGGCTTTTGGCGGTCCGCCTAGTGACCGCTGGGTCAAAAAATGCAGCCTCAAGTATCACATTGCGAGTTTTTTTGGATACTTCCGAGTTCTCGCCTCCCATAATACCAGCCAAAGCAACGGCGCCTTTCTTATCAGCGATCACAAGGGAACTAGGATTTAAAGTATACGTTTTACCATCTAGGGTTGTGAATTTCTCTTTTTCCTTAGCACAGCGGACAGTTATTGTATTATCATCGATTAAGTCACTGTCAAACGCATGTAATGGATGGCCAACCTCCAACAGAACGTAGTTGGTAATGTCCACTAGGTTATTTATGGAACGAATACCCAATGCATGTAAACGCCGCCTAATCCAAAATGGAGATTTTTTTACAGTCAAATTTTTAACGGCACGTCCGACATATCGAGAGCACATATCTGGTGCATTATTCTTTATAGAAATAAAGTCTGAAGTTTTTTCGGAGCAGCTATCTAAGTCGTTGAGTTTTGGTCTTATGAGGTTAGATCCTGTGGTGGCTGCCACCTCTCTAGCTATTCCTATCATTGATAGGCAGTCACCCCTGTTAGGTGTAAGGTCAACTTCTAGCACCACATCTGCCACTTCAAAAGCTTCTTCAAAGCTAATGCCAATCTTTAAGGTGCCTTCCAAAATCATAATTCCTTCATGATCATCTGAAAGGCCTAGCTCAGATTCGGAACATACCATCCCATCTGAAACCTCTCCACGAACCTTTCTTTTTCCTACTTTCATTCCATTAGGAAGAGTTGTGCCAGGTAAAGCAACAACTACAAGTTGTCCTTTTTCCACATTGGGTGCGCCGCACACTATTTTTCGTACTCGATCATTGGTATCAACTTCACATACGCTTAGCCGATCGGCATTGGGATGTTTAACAACATTATTCACTTTACCAATCACTAACCCATCGTACCATCCGCGCCTATCACTATAAAAACTTGTTTCAAGGCCTAAATCGGTTAATGTCGCGGCTAGTTTTTCAGGTGTAAGGTCAAAGTCCACCAGTTCATTAAGCCATAGATACGAAACAAGCATGATTATCTTTCCATCAATAACATTTGCATCAATTAAATATCACGTTAATCTTAAAAGGCTAAAATTGTTGTAGAAATCCAATGTTATTTTCGTATAGGAGGCGTATATCGTCTATTCCGTACTTGAGCATGGCAATCCTCTCAATGCCCAACCCAAAAGCAAACCCAGTCCATTTTTCAGGATTTATATCCATAACACTCAGAACATTAGGGTCTATCATCCCTGCACCTAATATCTCTAGCCATCCAGTCTCTTTACAGACTCGACAACCACCGCCATGACACAACACACAGGAAATATCGATCTCTGCGCTAGGTTCAGTGAAAGGGAAAAAACTGGGGCGGAATCTAACTTCCACCCCGTCTCCGTAGAGATGACGAACAAACAACTCAAGTGTTCCTTTCAGGTGTCCAAAATTTACATTTTTATCAATATAAAAACCCTCTAGTTGGTGGAACACCGGTGAGTGTGTTACATCCGAGTCACACCTATATACACGACCGGGAGCTATAACTGACATTGGAGGCTGATACTTTTTCATTGCATGTATCTGAACTGGTGAAGTGTGTGTGCGCATGAGACGAGTACCGTTACCAATATAGAAAGTGTCTTGCATATCCCTTGCTGGATGATCATCAGGAAAGTTAAGCATTTTAAAGTTAAATTCGTCTGTTTCAACCTCCGGTCCTTCCTCTACCATGAAACCCAGTTCCACAAAAATTTCTATTAGGTCATCCATAACCTCCGCTACAGGATGGAAGTGTCCTTTTCCAAGTAGGCGACTTGGCAACGAGATGTCGAAGTTTTCATTCTGAAGTATTTGATCTTGCTCAACATGCTGCAGCCACTTTTTCTTTGTTTCAATGGCAACTTCAATTTCAGTTCTTATAGCGTTTAGCTTGGCGCCAGCTTCAGGCCGCTCTTCAGCAGACAAACGTCCCAACAACTTTATAAGACCCATGATGTAGCTCTTCTTACCCAGAAACTCTATCCTGGTTTTCTCTAGATCATCGGATTTACCCAACGCCTCTATCTTTACTAAAGCACCATCTCTTAGTCTGTCAATTTTGTTACGGGCATCTGCCCATGTTTTTGCTACATCGTCATCCATGACCGTCACTCATCTCTCATTTAAAAAAGGGTTTACGATCTGCAAGTCAGCTCGGCAGGACCGTAAACCCTTTGATTTTTTTCTTAATTAACTGACGGTTCTATTGAACTTTCAGGCTGCCGTCTTACCAACATGCTCCTTGGCTAAATCTACCATTTTTTTGAACGACTCAGGTTCCGAAACTGCCAAGTCCGCCAGTATTTTACGGTCTACCTCTACACCAGCCTTTTTAAGACCACCAATAAACTGTCCGTAAGTGAGGCCGCCCTCCGCCCTAGCAGCTGCATTAATACGAATGATCCAAAGTGAGCGAAAATCTCTCTTCTTCAAACGCCTATCACGAAAGGCATTTTTTAATGCTTTGGTTACCGCCTCATTGGCCTTTTTGAAAGTTCGGCTACGCGACCCTCTATAGCCTTTGGCCATTTTAACTATTTTTTTCCTTCGAGCCCTAGTTGCCGGACCGCCTTTTACTCTTGCCATTTATCTCTCTAACTCCACTAGTTCAGCCACAGATATTCTCACAATCGGAGATGTATTAAACATAAGGAACAAGCCTTTTTATTCTCTTCTCATCTACTGCACTAATCAAACAATGCTGACGCAATTTTCGTTTTGTCTTTCGACTTTTGGTGGTTAGGATATGCCTCAAATAGGCTTTCTTCCTTTTTAACCTGCCGGAGCTAGTACGTTTAAACCTTTTGGCCGCCCCCCGATTTGACTTTTGCTTCGGCAATTTTACCTCTCCAGTAATAAATTCATGTTTTGTGCTGCTTACAGCACTTCTCTATTCAGTTTCAACAGGAGAAAAAATAATTGACATTGTTCTCCCTTCCTTCGACTTCTGCTCAGCAACGCCTATTTCTTCTAGATCTTCCACAAATCTAGACAAAATCTTGTCTCCGAGTTCAAGATGGGTTATTTGCCTTCCACGGAAAAACACTGTCACCTTCACCTTATCACCATCGCCTAGAAACCTTTTTACATGGTTTAGCTTGAATTGGTAATCATGCTCCTCTGTGTTGGGAGTTGCTTTAACTTCTTTGAGTTTAACTATCTTCTGGTTCTTCTTGGCAACATGCGCCTTCTTATTTTGACGATATTTATATTTGCCATAATCCATGACTTTGCAAACCGGAGGATCTGCGTTTGGAGCAACCTCCACAAGATCCAAATCAGATTCTGAAGCATGCTCTACCGCATTCTCAGTAGGCATTACCCCAATCTGTTCCCCATCTGCTCCTATCACCATCACTTTGGAGACCCTTATCTGGTCATTTACACGAAGGCGCTTGGTACTACTAGAAATCCTATTTCTCCTCCATGCTGAAGCCTTCTGGCTCAGCAGTCAATATGCAATCATCCGCCATAGATTAAAGTGCTCCTCCAACTTTTGTTCTGGTAGGCACGGGCGGTTTTGAACCGCCGACCTCTTGCGTGTCAAGCAAGCGCTCTCCCCCTGAGCTACGCGCCTGATCAAGACAGCTAAGTATCCAATATTGCCCCATGCTAGTCAAGCTATTAGTCTGTCAAATCAATCATTAACAAAAGAAAATCTACTTGGCATATGGCAAATAAACTGAGGCTACAGTTCCATCTTCTTGCTCCCGTTTTTTACTTCGAGCATGCCTCTCCGTGTGCCCGTAACAACCACAGAAAAATAGGCGAACCAAGGCCTGATCCACCCCGACTTTTTTGAAGATTTATGAACCCGCTGTTAAAGATATTGAAAATTAGGCTCGTCTCTTATAAGTCAGGATGTTCACTCATTGCCTTGATCTTTGCAAAGCGTCTATCAACTTCGGTTTGAAATGCATCTAAGATATCTTTGTTCTCTGGTTTTGTAAGATGTTTAGTTTTACCCATAAGCTTAAGCCAATCATGCACTGGAATTTTATTTCCTTTATCGTCTGGATTGTAATTTAGAGTGGTAAAACCTTTCTCAACCTCGTAAATTGGGAAAAAGTTACAATCCACACCAGCTCGAATTACTTCATGCCCATTATGGTCTGCATGTCTCCAGTTTAACGGACAATCAGAAAATAGCTTGCCGAACACCAACCCTTCATTCCTGACAAAATATTGGGCTTTGGCTGCCTTGCGGATAAGGTCCTTGTAATGCGTTTCGCTACCGGTAAACACATACGGGATGTGGCAAGATGCAAAAAGTTGAGCTGAATCCTTATGGTTGAAAGTTTTACCCCTGCCAACAGAGCCAACATTGGATGTGGATGTGGCATGCCCAATCGGTGTAGTGAATGAAAGTTGATGTCCTGTGTTCATATAGCCATGATTATCGTATTCCAAGATAATCAAATTGTGATTTCTAAACGCTGTGCCAAGGGCCGGCCCAAGTCCAATATCCAAACCGCCATCTCCAGTAACCATAACAAATGTTATCTCCTGGTCCCCGGGAATCTCCCCTCTACGTTGCCTCTCTTTATACATTTCAACAACACCAGAAAGGGTGGCGGCCCCATTTTGAAACAAGTTATGTATATAGGTGACCGCAAATGACGTATTGGGATACCCGGTGGTAACCACCATACCACAGCCAGTATGCCACAACATAACTACAAAACCTTCAATGCCTTTTAGGAATGTGCTTATACTTGGAAAAATTCCGCAACCTGGGCATGCACCATGTCCGGCGGTAATCCTGTCTGGCATAGCTGTCAGAGCTCGAGCCTTAACACCTTTTACCTCAACACACCCCTTATCTTCATCTTTATATACCGTAAGAATGCCTGGGCTTTGTATCTCTTTAGAAAGTGATTCGGTTCCTTTAACAAACTTATGGTTGGGGTCTCCAGGAGAAGTTCCAATGTAGTCATAAGGTATCTCCACCTTACCATCACTAACCGCTTGGAACGTAAGTTTGAACAACTCTTCAGCATCTTCGGCGAAAAAATCCTTTCCGCCTAGTCCGTATATGCGAGAAATTACCATTGTTTTATTTTGTGGGTCATCTTTAAGGGCCGCTTTAATCTCTGTTGATAATCTACCGCCATTCCCTCCATAGCTGTCGGCTCTATCCGCCACCAATAATGACTTAACTTTTTTGCACGCACTTCTAATTAGCCCCGCCGGGAAAGGACGAATGACCGTGGGATAAATACAGCCTACTTTTTTACCGTTGGCCCTGAGCCTATCGACCACATCCATGACTGTGTCAGCAGCTGAATTAACTATAAAAATAGCACATTCCGCATCATCCATCTTATAAGTCTCTATCACGCTGTACTTGCGACCGGAAATCTTCTCATACTCTTCAAAAACCTTAGGAATGACTGATTCGGCAGCACTCATAGCTAGGGATAACTGTTTTTTATTATTAATCTGATCAGGGTCATTCATGTATGGACCTATGGTGATTGGATTGTTTGGATCTATAGAAACATTCATTGGTTTGAATGGCCCTAAAAAATCCTCCACTACCTGTCTATCTTCAAAGATTCTCACCCTCCTCTTCTGATGCGATGTAAAAAATCCATCATCTGCCACGATAACAGGCAAACGAACATCTTCTGCCTCACCAATCTTATTGGCCAAAATCACCATATCGTATACGGCCTGCGGGTCTTTTGCCGTAAGTACAATCCAACCTAAATCCAGTGATGAGATCAAGTCGGAATGATCTCCTCTAATATCCAACGGACCAGAAACCGAACGGCAAACAAGGTTTAAAACCATTGGGTATCGAGTCCCCGACTGCACTGGTAACTGCTCTATAGAAAAGAGAAAACCATTGGCTGATGTAGCGTTGAACACCCTACCCCCAGCAGTGGAAGCACCGTAGCAAATGCCAGCAGCTCCATGCTCGCCATCGCCAGGAACCATGTTAACGTTGTGCTTACCATTGGCCCCCATTTCGTTGAGATATTCCGCCACCTCTGTTGATGGCGTTATGGGGTAATAACCCATAACATGGTAATTGACATGCGATGCGGCAAGCGAAGCCATCTCATTGCCCGACAAAAAGTCAGTTGTTTGAGCTGGTCTGTCTATCTTTGTGCTGGTTGAGCTCATCTATTTCCACCTCCTGTGGTCATCCAGGGAATAATTCGTTCATACGCTAGAATCATTAACCCGCTTTTTATCTTTATAATAATTTATCTTTGTTTTATCAATCTTGTTTATCTATCAATACTAAACTAGTTCACTAGTAGAGTAACCTACTTCTAGAACTTTATTATCGGTTTCGTATTCAACCCTGCTTATTAACGAGTTGAACTTGCAAATCTCAATACAGCGAAGGCATCCCTTACAGTGTTCGTAATTTATTTTATTCAAAATCTGTCCCTCGCGGCCCTTCTTGTCTATACCTCTACTCCAATCAAAGCAGTAATCTGGGCAGACAATGTCACACTCCCCACAAGATGTGCACTTATCCTTTAGCAACACTGGTATGTATCCAGAGCGGCTAGCAGTTAGATCTTTGTGGATTGTGGTCCCTGGGGTTAAAATAACACCGCCCATGGGCTGGTTCATATACCCAAGTTTCTGCCCATCGCGTTTAAACGGCTGCGCAGGATACTTGCCATCATCTTCAAAAAACTGGCTCTGATATTCCTTTAAGCCTCTCTCGAAAGTCTTAAGGTTAGGCTCTATTAGAAAGGAATATTTCTTTCCCAAATTTTTTCTTATGTAATCCTTTATGGATTCAGGGTCAATAAACCCAGAGGCGGCTGCCACAGTACCAAGCAAGGCTGTGTTAACTCTTGTTTTCTCTTCAACGGCTATTTTCATAGCGTCTACAGTGACTATAGTACCACATTGCAACTTCATTTTATCCCTTGCCTCTGACGGTGAAGAAGCGGAGTTAATTATAACTATGGTATCGTTACCAGTACCGGACAAAAGACCTGGTGTATCTAAAATAGTTTCGAGAAAAATCACCAGCATGTGCGGTTCAGTAACTGGGCTATTGACTCGAACCGTCGTGTTAGCATCACAGAACCTAATAAAAGACTTGACCGGACTGCCCTTTTTCTCTGAACCATAACTCGAAAAGTTTGAACCATTGAAGCCCATACCAAGAATTCCAGCCTCGCCAAGAATTTTCCCAGCTAAATTGGCTCCAAATCCACCAATTGATTCCATTCTGATTTCATAAAAACCCATTTCATTTGTAATCGGAAGGTCTGTCATATAGTTACCCAAACACTATTAAATCTATTATTCATGGTTATTGTGCAATTATTTCCTCTGTTCTAGGAACAACTTTAAAATGGCGTTGGTTTTGCCAAGCGGATATTCTACTAAATGCAGAGCCAATGACAAATTGTTTTCGACACATTGTCGAAAATAGCTGGCAAAACCTTATTTGCCAGCAGTTATTCTAATATCAGTATTTCAGGTTATAAACAAGAATAGCCATTACATCTTCATCCTGCCACCCAAGGCCTTGCTCACCGTCATCTCATCTGCGTACTCTAGGTCGCCCCCCATTGGAAGTCCTCTTGCAATACGAGTTACCAATACACCGAGTGGTTGCAAAACCTTGAACACATACATGGCAGTGGCTTCTCCTTCTAAGTTTGGATTAGTTGCCAGGATAATTTCCTTTATTCCATCGGATTTTACACGATCTACCAACTGATCAATTTTTAGCTCATTTGGGCCAACTCCATCAAGAGGTTCCAATACACCCATTAGTACATGATAAACACCGTTATATTCTCCAGCTCGCTCTATGCAATGAACGTCGTGTGGCTCTTCTACGACACAAACAATCTGCTTATCACGGTTTGAGTCTCCACAGATTAAACAAGGATTAGACTCTGTAATGGAATTGCATATAGAACACAATGCCATTTTTTCCTTAACTGCCACCAATGCTTTTGCTAGTAATATTGCTTCATTTGACGGTGATTTTAGAACGTGAAAAGCTAAACGCTCTGCTGTTTTTTGACCTACTCCGGGGAACTTCTGGAATAACCCTATTAACTCAATCAGAAACTTTGGGCCTTTCATTCAACAACTCTAAATAAGACCAGGAAGTTTTCCGGATAGCCCACCCGTAATCTTGTCCATCTCATTTTCCTTAACTTTCTGAGCCTTATCAATA
Organism: Nitrospinaceae bacterium UBA7883; assembly: GCA_002500605.1. GTDB lineage: Bacteria > Nitrospinota_A > UBA7883 > UBA7883 > UBA7883 > UBA7883. The sequence continues at coordinate 270,906 of DLRR01000012.1, forward strand.
GCATCATTGGTTGCTATAGTGATAAGGTCCTCCATAGTTTCTATGTCCTCGAGATTGACGACATTTGGGTCGATCTCAACAGACTTAATTTTTATCCCGCATGTAGCTTTCACCTTTACCTGCCCATGGCCTGCATTACCTTCAACCAACTGATTTTCTAGCTCTTCATTTAGCTTTGACATTTTTTTTTTCATCAATTGGGCCTGACGCATCAGGCCACCAAAACCTTTAACCATATTTAACTTACCTCATTTAGAGCAATAATCCGGAATCATACAGGAAACACACTATCCACTGTAATTAATAGCCATCCGTGCGTGGCTCACATCTGGCGTTTTATTTTAAAGTTTGAAACTTCACCGTTAAATATTTCCATTGCATCTTGAATTATAGGCAATTCCATAACTTGCTTTTTCACAGCATTGTTTTTCTCTTTTAAAGCATCTCCGGCAAGTTTACGATCCTTTTTTTTTTCCTGATACTCGATAACAACCCTTGCATTCCTATGAAGTTGCGATCGGCATACATCTTCAATCTGTTTTTTATTTTCAGGACCGTCTAGTTGCTCTCGTTGATAGAGGTCTTCAACTTTGATGACTACAACATCCCCTTTCTGCTGTACCTCAGCATGATCGAGCATGGATGCCAGCATAGGCTTAACATTACTTTTAAGGACAGAACATAAATCTAAGTTTTGTTGTCCAGCAACTGCCTTTTGTACTTCCTTCGGAGCTGGTTCTAGATTATTTTGAATATTGGCCGATTGGTCGAATTCGTCAGCCTTATGGGCTGGTTGATTCAAGACTTTTTTCTCAGTTTCAGCAATAGCATTATTAATGCTATGCGCAAGACTGTCTATGCTAACCATTCCACGTCCTTCCAACAAACGAAGCAGGCCCATCTCCAAGGTTATCTGAGGATGGTTGGAATACCTTATTCTATCAAATGTGAAGGTGATCAGAGAAAAATAGCGATGGACCTCATCAAAGCTAACTTGTGTGCCCCATTCTAAAAGCTTAGCTCTCTCAACTTCATCATAAGCAGCTAGGTCATCTGGGCGTAATTTTGCGACCAAAATATTTCTTATAATTATAGCCAAATCTTCTAGAAATAGGCCAAGGTCGGATCCTGCTTGACCCACAGAAGAAGCAATGCCTAGTACCGCACCTTTGTCTGCATTAACAATGGCACCAACCATGTCAAATAGAATGGCCTTCTCCACAAGACCAAGAATAAGTTTTACGTCATTTTCGTTTATCGTTCCCCCACCGTAGGCGGCAGACTGATCGAACATAGATTGAGCATCTCTCATTGATCCCCTAGCTCGGCGGGCCATAGCTTCTATAGCCTCGGGCGTTGCGTTGACATTCTCTTTTTCGGCTATCATTTTTAACTGAACAGTTATCTCGCTAATAGCTATAGGCTTATATTCAAAGCATTGACAACGGCTTAAAATAGTTTCTGGAACTTTGGTTAAAGCAGTGGTGGCAAACATAAAAATAACATGAGGTGGTGGCTCCTCCAATGTCTTTAGTAAAGCATCGAACGCTTTTGGTGATATCTGGTGCACCTCATCGATTATATAAACTTTATATCGTGATTTAGTGGGCATGAACATTACACTTTCTTTAAGGTCGCGGATATTGTCTATGCCAGTATTTGTTGCACCGTCTATTTCCATCACATCAAGTGAAGATCCAGCCGCTATTTCAACACAATTACCACATTTTTGGCAGGGTTTAGATGTTGGCCCACTTTCACAATTCAATGCTTTTGCCAAAACCCTTGCTGTTGTAGTTTTGCCTACACCCCTAGTGCCTGAAAACAAATAGGCGTGGGCAATTCTATTTCGATCCAATGCATTGGATAATGTCTGCACGATATGCTTCTGTCCAACTATTTGACTGAATGTCTGAGGTCGAAATTTCCTTGCAGAAACTGCGAATAATTTTTCCATTAACCTACCATTAGTTAATTTTTTGATTGAACATATCTTACTTCATCAAAATGTTAATTGGCACCTGATATTAAACCTTTATGCGACCATATTGTATCCTTAGAAAAACACATAAAGGGAACTTGCTTGCAAGTATTTTACACAGTATGAACAACAATCGCTCATAGCTATTGACACAAACATGGTAAATACTTGAAAATATCCAGCTTAATCCTAGGCTTGACGGAATGATATTCGAGATGGAAATTAAAATGAGCGAATCACCACAATCTGAAAAAATATGGATAGATGGAAACCTGGTCGGATGGAACCAGGCTACTGTACACGTCCTAACCCACACTTTGCACTACGGTTATGGAGTGTTTGAAGGGATTAGGATGTATAATACGGATAACGGGCCTGCTGTATTTCGTTTAGAAGAACACCTAATAAGGCTTTTTAGATCAGCAAAGATTCTTGGAATCGAAATTCCTTTTAGGAAGGAAGACATATTTAGGGCAACTTTAGAAACCGTACGCGCCAACAATATGGAAGAATGCTACATTCGTCCTCTAGTTTTTCTGGGGGATGACAAACGCGGTCTTAACTGTCAAGGCGCTAAAGTTCATGTTGCCATTGCAGTGTGGCCATGGGGCGCCTACTTGGGTGACGAGGCGCTTAGCAATGGGATAAAGGTAAAAGTATCTTCATTCACTAGGCATCATCATAACATTTTTATGACAAAAGCAAAGGTCTGTGGGGCATACGTCAATTCAATAATGGCTAAGATGGAGGCGGTTAAAGATGGATATGATGAAGCATTAATGCTAGACCCAAACGGTAACGTCGCAGAAGGGTCTGGAGAAAACATCTTTATTGTCCGAAATGGGAAAATAAAAACTCCACCTGTTTCAGCCATTTTGGACGGAATTACCAGAGACTCCATAATTAGCCTAGCAAGCGAAATGGACACTGTCGTTGAAGAGCAGTATTTTAGCCGTGATGAAGTGTATATCGCCGACGAGGCATTCTTCACAGGCACAGCGGCTGAACTCACTCCTATTAATTCTCTAGATAACAGAATTATCGGCAAAGGAAATGTTGGTCCGATTACTAAGAAATTACAGACAATGTTTTTCGAAGCATTGCGCGGAAAAAGCAAAAAGCATAAAAATTGGCTTTGTTACCTCGGCACTCAAGCCTATCCAACATGGCGGCAAGATTTAAACTACTAGAAAATTTGGACGGAAAGAATGCCAATATACGAGTATATTTGTGAAAAATGCAATGCTCAATTTGAGGTAACGCAAAGTATAACTGAAGACCCCATTACAAAACATAACGGCGAGTGTGGTGGAAAAGTAAGGAAACTTATGTCATCCAACGCTTTCCACCTTAAAGGCAGTGGATGGTACAAAACCGATTACGCAGATAAAAACACTAGTGATAAAGACAAGTCTCCACCTTCTGAGCCCACTTTAAGCAAAAGCCCTCCTGGTGAACCACCTGCGAAAGTTTCTAAAGACACGGCAGTTCCCAAGGCCAAAGAAAAAGTATTAGATAAGGATTCCCCCAAACCAAAAGCATCCGATTGAACAAAATAGTATTTTATAAACAGATTCGCCTAGCTACGACCACACAAATTTACTGGAACTATTTGAAAAACTTTTAGTCGTCTTAAGTAACAGGTTTATACATCCATAGAAGGATCTGCTAAGTTTGCCTCATCAAAACCTTGTTTCCTTAATCTGCACGAATCACATAGAGCGCAAGGCTTTCCATTATCATCAGGGTCGTAGCAGGACCATGTAAGATGCAGAGGAACACCTAAACGGCTTGCTTCGATAACAATGTCACATTTTCGCAAATTGATCAGCGGAGCATGAATCACCACTTCTACATTCTTTTCCACAGCATCTTTGGTTGCCAAGTTAGCCATTTTCTCAAACGCCTGTATGTATTCTGGTCTGCAGTCTGGATAGCCAGAGTAGTCCAATGCATTTACACCAATAAAAATTGCCCCCGAAGATAGAGTTTCTGCAAAGGCTAATGCCAAAGATAGAAAGATCGTATTTCTTGCTGGAACATAAGTAACAGGTATTGTTTGATCAACTTGTGTACCAGTGTCCTCTTTTGGAACAGATATGTTATCGGTCAATGCTGACCCACCAAACTCACGAAGGTCTATCTTCATAACCTTATGTGATGCCGCACCCATTATGCGGGAAATATCAGCTGCCCTTTCAATTTCAATTATGTGGCGTTGTGCATAATCTAAAGTTAAGGCATGTGCCTCATAACCCATCTCTATAGCTATGCCTAGCGCGGTTGTAGAATCTAATCCACCTGATAATAATGCTACGGCCTTTTTCAAGTTTATACTCCAGCGTGATATTGTTGCACTGTTATGCTTTTCCCACGGCTACCACTTCCTGATCTTTCAATAGTAATCCCAAGCTCTTCAATCATTAAGGCTGTTTTTGTTGGAAAAAATAGTTCTGGAAAGTTGTAAGAGTAATTTGTTGCCCTGATAATGCTTACAAGTGTTATCAGGTCAGCCTCCAAATCCACATCTAAGTTCTCAGGAAGGACTTGAAGAGGTAAGTTCTTTTCTTTAGCAAGTAAAGCAAGATTTTCCAACTCGGTTCCACATGTAAACACACCGTCAAATGATATCAAAACTGGTCCGCGTAAACCGATAAGATAAACCCCTCCTTCTCCGCTTGGTCCAAGTGACATTCCTGAGTTGGCACACAAAAAATCAAATGCCATTTCTACTACAGACGGCTTCAACAGGGGCGAGTCAGAGCCAATCATAACAATCTCATCACCCCCTAAATCAGTCGCATTATTAAATGAATATCTAATTTTATCTGTAAATGTCTCTCCATGCTGGGGTGCTAGCATAAAACGATTTTTGCTATAATCATGAAGGTTTAGCTTGTTAATAATACGGCGTATATGTTTCTCTTCAGATTTCGGAGTAAAGCGTACTAGTATCATCTCAGCCGTTGTCAATGCGGCTATTGTGAATGTATCGTATAAAAACGCCTCATATAGCATAAGCACCTGTTCATCAGTCATGGATGTATCAGCAGCCAACCTTGTTTTCACCGTTCCAATCAGAGGGGCTTTGGCAAAAATAATTAGAGTTTTCATTTGTGAATATTTGCTTTAGTAGTGGTAATTTCAAGCAAGATCAGGGTAGAGTTATTGGTCAACCAGTTTTTTAACTATTGATTGCACTGAAGAGATAGCCTCTCCCAGCTTCTCAGGATCTCTACCGCCAGCTTGAGCAAAATCTGGTCGGCCTCCACCATTCCCACCAACAATAGCAGCAACCTGTTTTACTATATCACCAGCTCTTATTGTGGAAGTTATATTTTTAGTAACTCCAACAGCTATCATGGCTTTATCATTAGTTTTAGAGCCTGCTACTACTACCCCAGTTTTAAGCCTATTTTTTTCGCTATCAACAAATGTACGCAAGGATGCGGTATCGGCTCCATCCAGTTCCACTGCCATAACCTTAAATGTTTTTTCACCCACGATTATGTCCTCAGTGTCATATCTACTTGAATCTAACAATCCGGGCCTATCGGAAAACATTTTTTCGTTAAGTTTTTTATTCTGCTTTTCGAGTTCTTTATTCTTATCCACCAGCTTTCTCGCAGTATCCACCAGGTCCACGGCTGGAGACTTTAGGGCATGACCAACAGCTGTTAAAACATCTTCACTTCCATGTACAAACTTTAACGCACCAGATCCTGTAAGTGCCTCTATACGCCTCACTCCGGTGGCTACTCCATTCTCTGAAATAATCTTGCATAGGCCAATGGTTCCTGTGGCTTTTGTATGGGTACCACCACAAAGTTCCTTTGAAAATTCACCCATTGAAACCACTCTCACAGCTTCATCATATTTCTCGCCAAATAGAGCAATGGCGCCATCTTCTACGGCTTCATCTATCGATTTTTCCACAGTTTCAACTTCTAAATTTTCCATTATTTTTTCATTAATAGCTAATTCTATACGACGCACATCTTCTAACGATGGTGCAGCAAAATGTGTGTAATCGAATCTAAGGCGGTCAAATCCAACCAGTGATCCTGCTTGTTTTACATGTGCTCCTAACACCTGTCTAAGAGCAGCATGCAATAAATGGGTAGCTGAGTGGTTTTTCCTTACACAGTCGCGTAATGCAATGTCTATCTCAGCAAATACTTTTTCCCCTACTTTTATTTCCCCTCTTATTATTTGTACCTTGTGGTAATAATGCTTCCCTCCTAGCTTGGTAACGTGAACTACATCGGCTGCAAAGTTGTCATTAGACAGCAAGCCGATATCACTGGACTGCCCTCCAGATTCTGCGTAAAAGGGAGTACTAGCAAGAAGCAATTCAATTGTTTCACCTTCCCTAGCTGATTCCCTGAATCCTCCATCCTTAAAAATTGCCAAAACGTTTGTTGTTTGGTTGTCAACTTCATATCCAATGAACTCTGTTACAGGGCACGCGGTTTTTAATTTCGCTCTTTCTTCTTTGGAAGCTTCTCCTGCACCTTTCCATGACTTTCTTGCTTCCACACGAGCAGAATTCATGCGTTTATTAAATCCATCTGTATCCAAGGTAAACTGTGACTCTTTTGCTACCTCTTGCGCTAGGTCAAGCGGAAAACCATACGTGTCATATAATTTAAAAGCATCGTCGCCTGCTATAACATTTTTGCCTATGGAACGTCCCTTCTCTATCATTTCGGTAAGTAGCAACATACCGTGATCCAATGTCGCAGAAAAACTTTTCTCCTCATTGAGAGTTACATCTCGAATTACTTTCGCAGCATCGCCAAGTTCGGGATAGACTTCTTGCATTATCTGAACTGCAGTGGCGGTAAGTCGATGCAGGAATGGCTCTTTAACACCTAGAATCCAACCATATCTTAGTGCTCGTCGTAAGATACGTCGAAGCACATAACCGCGCCCTTCGCTGGATGGCATAATACCATCTGCCATTAGAAACGAGACAGCTCTAGCATGATCTCCGATAACCCTAAATGCCACATCAGACTCATATGCACTTAAATAGTCTGCCTCGGTGAATTCTTCCATATGGTCAATAATTGGTAGAATAAGATCCGTTTCAAAGTTGGTATCCTTGCCTTGTAAAACAGAAACAAGTCGTTCTAAGCCCATACCAGTATCAATGCTTGGGTTTGGGAGCAACGTCATCTTTCCATTGGACGATCTTTCGTACTGCATAAAAACAAGGTTCCAGATCTCCAAGAATCTGTCGCAATCACAGTCGATACCGCAACTTGGGTTTTCACACGCATACTCCGGGCCGCGGTCGAAATGTATCTCCGAGCATGGTCCACACGGCCCGGTATCACCCATGGACCAGAAGTTTTCCTTTTCACCAAACCTAACAACTTTATCCGAGGATAAACCTATACTTTTTATCCATAAATCAGCAGCCTCGTCGTCGTCGTCGTAAACTGTAGCGTAAAGTCTTTCTACCGGCAGTTTGATATCATCAACTAGAAATTTCCAACCATACTCTATGGCCTGCTCCTTAAAATAGTCTCCAAATGAAAAGTTACCAAGCATTTCAAAAAAGGTATGATGCCTTGCGGTTTTACCTACGGTTTCTAGGTCATTATGCTTACCAGAAACCCTAAGACACTTCTGTGATGATGCAGCTTTTGAAAAAGTTCGTCTTTCCGTGCCGATAAAAACATCCTTAAACTGCACCATCCCTGCGTTGGTAAAAAGTAGGGTCGGGTCGTTGCTAGGCACTAGAGGAGAGCTTTTAACTTCCACATGTCCATTGGAAACAAAGAAACTTAAAAACCGACGTCGGGCTTCGGACCCAGTTATACAATCTGCGCTCATATATACCTTGCTGGATAGTTAACAGTCTTGGTGAGTCATTCTACAGCCTTTAATGCAAACCATAAAGCCAAACCTGAAACATCAAATTGGTAAGCCATTTTTCTCCATTATTCTGCCGCTCAATTTCTGTTTGCAAGTTATTTGCGTCTATACTAGTTAACGCGTATTGGCATATAGAAGATTTATGCCAGCTCACATTTACTCAATACGAAATAAGTAGATTGCCTATAGCCTTCTGGACGAAGGTGCCACATTTATTATTCTAAATCTGAAACTGTACGTTTCCCAAGCCCCATTAGCGTAAACTGGCAAATCAACTCCCATAGTTTTCCCCTTGTTCAAATATGCATCCTTATCAAACTGGTTGAGCAATGGATTTACATACCAAGTGAACTCCTCAAGTTTTTGCACATTTTTGGCGGGGACTACAGAGTCAACAATTTTCGCTCCAGCTTCGATGATAGACCTTGGCGGGTTAAATCGTGCGTTGGTAAACATTGAGTCATGGTTGGAGACACTGTGCCGTTTGCTATCAACATGTATATACTCCGCCTTTGCCCAGTCGATGATAATTGGTTCATCAGTTAGGTTTTTCATTATAAAATTAAGACGTTTTTCATCTATCCAAAATTTTATAACTATTTTTTTATCACCATACTCTTTTGAAGTTGAATCGTGTGGGCTGGTCATTGAGTAGATATTTGTATATTTGTAAGATGACAACCCAGAACACGAGCCAACAGAGAATGAAAGCATGACGACTATTAAGGTAATTAATTTTTTTTTCGTCATCACTTGGTTATTCCTCCATCAAAATTGACCCGCAAAACTTATTTTATAACGATTGTACAATAATAATGGAAATTTCTAACGTAAACTAAATAGATTCAAAGTTGAATATACTTAGCCAAGTAAGCAAAAAAAGGCTAAAATTAAATCATATCAAATTACTATAATGTCCAGATGGACCGATGTTGCTGGAGTATTTAAATGGCTAACATACAAAACTACACTAAATCTACACTAGGTAATGGGTTGCGAGTAATTACTGCACCAATGCCATCATCACGATCCGTCACAGTCATGCTCATGGCTGGCGTTGGAAGTCGATACGAAGAAAAAAATATAAATGGCATATCTCATTTTATGGAACACATGTTTTTTAAAGGTGCTGAAAAATATGGGGATGCTATGGCGGTGTCATCAGCAATAGACGGTGTGGGTGGCTCATTTAATGCCTTCACCAGTGAAGAAAAGGTAGCTTATTTTGTCAAGCTTTCAAGTTCGAAAAAAAAAGTGGCCTATGATGTGTTATCAGATATGTTGCTCAAATCAAAATTCAATGTAGAAGAAATAGATCGTGAGAGAGGAGTGATAATAGAAGAGATTAGGATGTACAATGACGATCCAATGAGCAAAGTTCAGCAGAATTTCCAAAGCCATTTTTATGGTGACCAGCCTCTTGGTTGGGATATTGCCGGACCGGAAGAGGTAATCCGAGATATTAGTCGAGATGTTTTTATGAATTACAAGGATCGTCACTACACAGCAGAAAACTGCACCCTTGTTGCGGCCGGCGGCCTTTCACATAATGAGAATATGAACCTAGCCAAAGAGTTTTTCCATTTCAAAAACCGTGGTGAAGTTACCCAGCCAGTTGCATTCACAATAAAAAACGGTAGCCGCACACAACTTGAAACGAGAGATATCGAACAAGCTCATTTTGTTCTAGGTTTCCCGGTTCCTGGTAAAATGGACACAGCTCATCCAACACTAACACTACTTACAAATGTCCTTGGGGGAACTATGTCCTCTAGGCTATTCTATCAAGTAAGAGAGCGACGAGGCCTTGCTTATTACATTAGAGCTTCACTCCAGTCCTATTCTGACACAGGGTCATTGAAAATATCTGCAGGAATAAATTTGGAAAAACTTGCAGAAGGCCTAAATTGTATTATGGATGAGCTTAACAAAGTAGCAGACAAAGGCATTACAGCAAAGGAGCTTGATCGCGGAAAGGAAAATATAAAGGGCAGGCTTGATTTAGGCTTGGAAGACTCTATGTCGTTGGCAAGCCTCTACGCCGGGTATGAAACAGTATATGGTTTGATCAAAACCCCGGATGAATTAGCTAATGAAATTGACAATGTGAAACTAGATGAAGTTAATGAGGCAGCAAAGAAATATCTTACTCGTAAAAAAATTAAACTCTCAATCCTTGGGCCATATGATGATCAGTCCAAGTTTGACAAATCTCTTGACCTGCTGATTGCTGGTTAATCCAATGATCATTCAAATGTTTATTAACTAGAACAGCCGTTTTAAAATGCTAACAATTCACTTTGTATGCTCTGGAAATATGTGTCGTTCACCCATGGGTGAATACCTGCTCAAAGCAAAACTTAAAAAAATGGAAATTATCGATGTGATGATCGATTCATCGGGAACTGTGGCCAAAGATGGTGGTCATGTGGCAATTCCATGTATAGCCCCATTACAAGATATTGGGATAAAAATAGATCCCCATCGAACCAAACGGATCACAAGAGAGATAATCGAGCGGTCTGACTACATATTTGTAATGGAAACTCACCATTTGAAGACAGTAACTAGCCTAGCACCTGAGCACAGCAATAAAGTGATGATGCTAGGAGATTATATTGATGGTAAGTGTTGCGGGGATATCGCTGACCCTTTTGGAGGAGGGCGTGACGCCATTTATCAAGTTTTTCAACTTATTAATGAAGCGTGCGAAGCTATTGCAAAAACAATATTCAATGGGAAGTCGCTTGCCATCTGAGCTTACGGCTTGAGATAGTATAGTCGAGCCATAGAAAGCATTATGTGAGGAACTAATTATGATTAAATGGTACATGATTACGCTTGTAGGGGGAGACAAACCTGGAATTGTCGCCAAAGTTACTACTGCCCTATACCAAGCTGGATGCAATTTGGGTGAAACTACCATGTTACGCCTAGGCGGTAACTTCACCATCATGCTCATGGCAAGCTTTATTGGCGCAGAAGAAACACTAGAACGAGTAATAGAACCCGTCGCTGAAGAGTTGCAATTGCGCTGCCATGTGGATTACATAGAAGGGAAACTACATGACCATGTTGAGCCAAACGTTCGTATAACTATATTTGGTTCTGACAAGGCCGGAATCGTGGCTAGTGTCACTTCTTCGTTAGCAGATGCAGGGCTAAATATTTCGCAACTAGACTCTGATGTAGCGGGGAGCGAAGAAAGCCCCATTTACATAATGAACATAGAAGGAGTGGCTGAAAACGGAATTGACTCACTTGAACAAGCACTAGAGAGTATTTCTGCAGAAGGGGTCGAAATTAACATAGAACCAATAGACACTTTTATAGGTTAGTGAAACTAGATGGCAATTATAAAAGTAATAAAATACCCAGACGATCGACTCAAGGTAGTTAGCATTCCGGTGAAAAGAATAGACCAAAATATACTATCCTTCATAAAAGATCTTGAGAACACAATGCGGGCAGAGCCTGGTGGGATAGGTATCGCCGCCCCGCAGGTTGGAAATACTATAAGGGTAGTCATAATTGATGTATCCAGTAAACCAAATATAAAACATAACGGCAGGTTGGTTCTGATCAATCCAGAGATAGAAAAATGGGATGGATATGCTGTTGGCCGTGAAGGCTGTATGTCTGTTCCAGACTATACCGGTAATGTTATCCGAGCAGAAAAGATTAACCTCAGCGCGATGGATGAGACAGGCCAAGTACGTAGCTATGAGATGGTAGGGTACGAGGCTCGGGTGGCCCAGCATGAAATCGACCACCTAGATGGGCTACTGTTTTTGGATCGACTTGTTAGCAGAAGAAACGACCTTTTTCGAAGAAAGGTTTATCAACCGTCTAGTACAGACAACCGGTAATGGGTTATCTAACCTTCATTTCATAAACTGACACACGGTTGTAAATTCTCGATCACACTATCTGTGCTACCGTAATAGTTTGGTGACCCGGTCCCAGCGAACCGACCAACTGTTATCCTTCCACGACCAGTGAACTATAAAAGCTTTTCCTATAATATCATCAATATTAAGGAATCCCCAGAATCGCGAGTCTTGACTGTTATCTCGATTATCACCCATTACAAATAGATGTCCTTCAGGAACCTTCTTGGGCCCAAAGCCATTTCGGTTCGTCGTATTTTGATAGACAGCATAAGGTTCATTCAACAATCGGCCGTTGATAAAAATTTGTTTATTCACAATTTCTATTTTTTCCCTAGGGAGACCAACAATACGTTTAACAAAATCGCGGCTTTTATCTTTAGGATATTTAAAGACTATGATATCTCCACGCTGTGGATCGAATATCGAGTATACCATTTTGTTTACTAGAAGATGGTCACCCACCAACAAGGTGCCCACCATAGACTCGGAAGGAATCTTAAACGCTTGAACGACAAAGGCTCGAAAAAAAAGAGCTAATACAATGGCAATTATAACCGCCTTAAGGTACTCTTTTTTCAAAGATTCCCCCTGATTGCGCAACAAGGGAACTCCTAAAGATACCTGCAAGCTATTCTTGACACCTTTTATCAAACTGCTTAATTTTTTAATCATTATAATATCATCATCAGCATCACAATCATCGCAATGATTGAAGTCTTGTAGAAACTATCAAAGTATATTTTCTTTAATAATGGAAGTTGTTATTTGTGTTAGTGATAATTCCTCTGACATCATAGCACCTCACTTATTCGTGTGCCTTTAGCATCGCAAGAAAGGCCTCCTGAGGTATTTCTACTTGTCCCACGCTTTTCATTCTCTTCTTCCCTTCCTTCTGCTTTTCTAGCAACTTACGCTTCCGTGTAACATCACCACCATAACACTTTGCTAGCACATTCTTGCGCAGCGCTCTAACATCTGAACGGCTTATAATTTTACTACCAATGGCAGCTTGTATTGCTACATCAAACATTTGGCGCGGTATAAGATTTTTCATACGCAACACTATATCTTTTCCAAACTGCATTGACTTATCGCGATGTATAATAGTGGAAAGTGTATCCACGGGATTACCATTTACCAGCACATCAAGCTTGACAAGATTTGACTCGCGATATCCACAATGTTCATAATCCATAGAGGCGTAACCCCTGGTGCTTGATTTGAGTTTGTCAAAAAAATCCAAAACAATTTCATTTAGCGGCAAATGGAAAGTGAATTTAATCCTTGAAGTAGTTAGATATTCCATGTGTTTCTGTTCGCCCCGCCTTTTCTTAACTAGAGACATTATGGCACCGTAATATTCCTCCGGACTTACAATAGTTGCTTCTATAAATGGTTCTTCTATATGATCCAACTCGTTAGGGCTTGGTAGTTTGGAGGGATTATCCACTTCAACAACTCCACCTTTGTTCAGCACAACTCTATAAACCACAGTAGGTGCCGTAGTTATTAGTTCAAGGTTAAACTCGCGCTCTAGTCTCTCCTGAATTATTCCCATGTGTAACAAGCCAAGAAAGCCACACCGAAATCCAAAACCTAGAGCCAATGATGTTTCCGGCTCAAAGTGAAAGGAAGAGTCATTAAGGCGTAGCTTTCCAAGTGCATCCAGCAACTTTTCATAGTCATCACTTTCCACAGGATATAGTCCAGAGAATACCATGGCTTTAGCTTCTTTGAATCCTGGCAACGGCTCGGTAGCACCATTTTTTACCACTGTTATGGTATCCCCGATAGCTGCGTCAGAAACTTCTTTTATAGCAGCGGTAAAAAAACCCACTTCTCCCGCACCTAGCAATTTTACCTGTGTTGGTTTTGGCGTGAAAACGCCCATCTGCTCGATTTCATACTTTGCAGCACTAGACATGAACCGTATTGCGTCCTTTCTAGCCAATTTTCCATCAAACATCCTAATAAGTGCTACAACTCCTTGGTATGGATCATACCAGCTGTCTAGCAGTAAAGCCCGAGGTGGATCATTTAAGTTTCTTTTTGGGCCAGGTATTCTCTTAGCAATAGCCTCCAACACAAGGTCGACACCTTCGCCACTTTTCGCAGATACAGGAATAATTTCTTCTTTAGGAATACCTATAACGTCTTCAATTTGTTTCGCTACAGTCTCCAAATCCGCATTTGGTAAATCAATTTTGTTGATTACTGGGATCATCACAAGGTCATTTTCCAACGCCAAATGAACGTTAGCCAAGGTTTGAGCCTCAATACCTTGTGTCACATCTACAATAAGTAAAGCCCCTTCGCATGCAGACAGGCTACGCGAAACCTCGTATGAAAAGTCCACATGGCCTGGTGTGTCAATCAGATTAAAGACATAGTCTAGCCCTTCTTTACTCTTGTATTTAAGACGTGCTGTTTGGGCCTTAATAGTTATACCACGCTCTCGCTCTAAGTCCATTGTATCAAGAGCTTGATCCTTCATCTCCCTGTCCGACAAAGCTCCAGTCATCTCCAGCAGACGATCGGCTAAAGTTGACTTACCATGGTCGATATGGGCTATGATAGAAAAGTTTCGAAGTTCCATTGGTAACTATTTTTAAATTCTAAGCTGGAGATAATACCACCAAATGATAAGCGATGATACGCAATCCAACAGGTGGAGCTATGATGAAACTAATCGCTGTGCACTAATCAGCAACCACATACGAAATTAATCGCTCCTAGTGCCTTAATAAGCTAATTTAGACATCTCCCAGCATAGCCAAAAAAGTATCCTCGTCCAGCTGCACCGTGCCAATTTTTTCTGCTATTCTTAACTTTGACCCCGGATTGTCTCCCACAACTAGGTAGTCTGTTTTTTGGGTGACTACAGAAGTTACTCGCCCACCTTGTGATTCAACCCTGTTTTTTGCATTGTTACGAGTCATGTTCTTTAGAGTTCCCGTTATCACAAAATGTTTTCCAACCAAACTCACTCCTGCATTACCGATATCACTAAACATATTTACTTTGGCTGATCTCAGTTTTTCAATCATGTCTAAATTGTCATGCTGAGAGAAAAACTGAGTTACACTTTCGGCCGTCGATGGGCCTAGTTCGTGTATATTTTCTATGTCTTTGTGATTTGCATTAATCAAATTGTCCATTGATAAAAACACGCTCGCTAACAGTTGAGCCCCACGAACGCCAATATGCCTAATCCCAAGAGAGTAAACTAAGCGTTCCAACGGCCTATGCTTACTTTTCTCTATTGAATTAATAACATTCAAGGCTGACACTTCTGCCATGCGATCAAGATCAGCTAATTGCTCTTTTGTAAGGTGATATATGTCTGCAGGATCGCTAATCAACTTCCGTCCATGAAGTTGATCTATCAACGCTGGACCTACATTCTCAATATCCATAGCATGACGAGATACAAAGTGCCTCACTCTTTCATTTATCTGCGCTGGGCACGCTAAACCACAACAGCGCGATACTGCCTCACCTTTTATTCGAAAAACAGTTGAGCCACAATAAGGACAATGGGAAGGCATTCTAAACCGTTTCTCCACTCCAGTCCGTTTCGACAAAATGACTGAGACTATTTTAGGGATGACATCCCCTCCTTTTTCAATGAACACCGTGTCACCAATTCGAATATCCTTACGAGCTATTTCATCCTCGTTATGCAAGGTAGCTCGTGAAACAGTGGAACCGGCAATCAGAATTGGTTGAAGGTCTGCAACTGGTGTTAAAGCTCCAGTACGCCCAACCTGAACCTTTATATCCACCACCATGGTGGTTGCCTGTTTGGCCGGATATTTAAACGCAATAGCCCATCGTGGGAACTTGGACGTAGCACCTAATTTCTGCTGATAATTATAATTGTCCACTTTAATTACCAACCCATCAATCTCATACTCCAAATCACTTCGTTTTGATTCATACTCCTTAACCACATCCAGAACTCCAGTAAGGTCTAGCCCTGCCCTCACATCAGGGACTTTAAAACCCATGGCTTTTAAAAGTGACATTGCTTGGCTGTGGGATTGTGCCTTTTGACTCTGGATCAGACTAGCATCTTTGTCAGTTACGATTAGTGAATAAATCATGATATCAAGGTTTCTATCATGAGTAATTTTAGGATCAAGATGCCGAACTGAGCCAGCTGCACAGTTCCGCGCATTTGCAAATTGTGGTTTGCCTTCCCTCTTTCTTTGTTTATTAACCTCTTCAAAAGTCTTTCGTCGCATGAATACTTCACCACGCACCTCGAACCTACCAAACTGTTCTTTTGAATCTACATACAGCGGAACACTTCTAATAGTTTTTAAATTGGCACTTATATTGTCACCTCTTTTTCCATCTCCACGGGTTGCACCACTCATAAACTTATTATTCTTGTATACAAGTGATACACCGAGCCCATCTATTTTGGGCTCTGCAGTGTAATCGAATGAATTTACGCCGATGATCTTTTTAACCCGCTCATCGAACTTTTCAAGGTCATCAATGTTGTAGGTATTACTTAAAGAGAGCATGGGGGAACTTGGGTTGTGTTCCACAGCCAAAAGATCGTCGACCACAGTTTCTCCAACACGTTGGGTAGGTGAGTCATCCGTTTTAAGCTTCGGGTTTTGCTCCTCCAGTTCACGCAGGCAACCCATCAATTGGTCGAACTCAGCATCTGAAATTTCTGGGTTGTTTTCTACGTAATATAAACGTTCATGATAGCGTATCTTAGACTTAAGTTTTTCAATCTCAATTCTGGCGGAATCTGCCATGGAGCTAATTGGATTTCACCAAATCAGTCTTTTGATTCGTCCAATTCCATAAAACCAACGAAAGGAAGTATCTGCTCTATTTGTTCTGGCGTGAGTTCTGTCGGGGATTCAAACATTGTATGATCGATATCAATCTTTTCGTAATGACCATTCCAACAGTGCAAGGCGTTAACTCGATTCCCCTCCCCATCAATCACCTGAGAAAAATATACGGGCCCATCACAGTGAGAACACCTGCTTTGTAAAACATCGAACTTAATTACTTCATTTTCGATAAACACTTTGCACCTTTGTTTACAAATTTCCTAACTTCTGTAAAGCAATCCATCCAACTTTTCAACTGAATCAAATTTATCTAAGTATAACATATGAGCAAACAAAGAAATTGTTCATTGAGAAAATTGGGCATCACAAAATTAGTCATTTTAATATTCATGACTGTTCATCATTGCCAATGCTTAATGTGTTTAGTTTTCTTTCACGGGTTTTCTGTGAGCATAATTACTTTGCTTGGGTTCCAAGTCACAACCTATACCTAGAATTTGTTAGCAACTGAATTCCGTCCAAATGCAACTACCGAAAAACAAAGGGCTTAAACATTTCAATAGCAGCAGTTAATATATTTGGTAGGTTTTAAAACGTAAGAAAGATACCCGAAGAAACTTCACATTGGCTTAGTTGAGGGATGCAATATATCAATGGATTCTGGGAATAATGTATCATCATGCATACTTAGATTGTTACAACAAGTTATACTAAACATAGCCTTATAGCGTATTTTACAAAATAGTTATGCGATGTTCTTTTAGCCCATTCTCAATAGCTGGTATATATGGAATTGCTATGCTCTTCCTTTCAATCATGATAAAAGTACTTACAGCTGGAATTTCTTTTTTGGCCGCACTAATTTACACCTACCGTTTCGCAAGAACCCCTTCTAGAGCTAATGGAGGATTTTATTTACTTGTGGTTCTTGGGAAGCGTCTTCGCGACGGTAAAATAAGCAGAGACTATCAACTTCGACTGGAAAAAGCATGGTCATTGTATTTACAATCACCAAATAGCAAAATACTCATAGTAGGCGGGAAAAGTAAAAATAGCGAATTAACTGAAGCCAAGGCAGGACAGATTTACCTAATTGACAAAAAGGTTTTGGAAAACGACATACTGCTGGGGAACAAATCACGCCACACGCTTGAAAACCTACAGGAAGCAAAAAAAATCATTAGAGCCGAAGGTGATGAATCTCTTGCCATAGTAACCAATC
Source organism: Nitrospinaceae bacterium UBA7883 (assembly GCA_002500605.1). Taxonomy (GTDB): domain Bacteria; phylum Nitrospinota_A; class UBA7883; order UBA7883; family UBA7883; genus UBA7883. Next base: position 288,711 of record DLRR01000012.1, read on the forward strand.
GTTACCATTTGGCAAGGTGTAGCATAATGGCCAATGGGTTGGGCTTAAAGCATACCTTATGTCCAGCAGAAGAAAAGCTTATATTAAACGCTGCTACTGCTATAGGTATATTGATAGAATCGTTTTATGTGCACTGGTATATCGTAGGCTTGATTTTCTCTAAAGTTACTAAAAATAGTAAAATGTTAAGTAAGATTAAACAGTTGTCCTAGTCTCTGTTTTCCCCATGCCCAGGGCAGATCTTCTGCGCAACAACTTTTTCATGGTGGGAACATTTTCCCATCCAGTTTTAAATTCCCCCAGCTCACTAAGTTTCTTCAGCAAATCACGGTAGCTATCGCTATTAGCAACATGTTCGGTAAGTACATTATCGCGGGTTTCCTGCCAGTCAGAAAGGTGTTGTTCGATTTTGTTCCTATCCAGTAATCTTGAAAAATAGCATACTGGCTTAAGAATACTCTCCCCTTTTTTAATAACATTTTCCCTCAAAGCCTGTTCGTACAAATGCGTTTGTCTGTATATTCTGACACCAAAAACTATGTACGCAACATCCGTATTGGGGAGCATGTCGATAAATTCAAGAGACTTATTAAGTGTTTTTTCGGTCTCGCCTGGGCCTCCCAAAATAAAAGTCCACAAAAACCGCAGGTCAAAATCTTTCCTCATCTCCATGAACTTATTAACCTGTTTCATTCTAAATGGTTTACGGTATGATTCAAGCATTGTGTCTGATCCTGAGTCTATTCCAATCATGCCAGCATTCGCCCCCAGTTTTGTCATAGCATCAAATATCCGTGTATCGCTGACAAGCGGAGAAAATGCTGATATGTGATAAGAGCCTTTAAGCCCTTTTTTTGCTAATGTTTCCAAGGCTTGCACTGCCCATTCTTCCGGCTCGTTAAATATTGAGTCAACAATATCGATACCAACACCATTTCCAATCCATTTTCGCAGATAATTCTCAAGGCTATCCAGTTGATCTGAGCACACGCTTTTACCCTCCAAGTAAGGATAAGTGCAATAAGAGCATTTGTACGAACAGCCGAGTTTTAAACGAATCGGAACCGTGCATTCATGCGACAGATACTTTTTTACATTTACCCATCGCTCAAGATTAACGTTTATGAATGGCTCACCTTGATAATCCGTAATAACACCTTCCAGCTTGCTCCCACCAGTTAGTCTCTTCACAAAACCTTCTGCCTGTCCAGCATACACTGCATCGGCTCCAGTGGCGTTGAGTATTGCCTGTGGTTCAATTGAAGCAGCCGAGCCACCAATATACAACGGAATTCCTTTTTCCTTTACAGCTGTAGAAATAGATTGCAAAAATGGAATGTAGGAAACAGAATTCTTTCCATCATGGTTATTTAGATTTCGAAATGAAATTGCCACAAAGTCTGGGTTTTTTTCCAGAGCAGCTTGTAGGTCATTAAGTGGGTTTTCAGAGAAACACATATCCACAAACTCAATATCATGTCCATGCAAGGAACAAAGCTCAGCGACCATCACCGCCCCAATCGGGATTACGGGATAAGGCGATTTTTCTCGATTGCTGGCCACAATTACTGCTCGCATTTAGAAAATCCTTTAAAACTATGGCGGCTTAAAGTAATAAATCTTGCGGAGTTACAAATTCGCCGATACTATCACAGCGCACATTTTGAATTACCATGGAATAAAAATATAATCCATAATAACCGGCATGTCAAAACTCGTTAAAGTTATTTCGGCTGGTCCGCTGATTGCGGCGCCCTTTATTGTATATTACCTTTTTGTGGATTTTGGATACCACACAGCCTTTTTAACGATGGTGGTTTTAATGCTTGTATCAAGAGTTCCTTTTCTTATTAGGGATAGTCGGCTATGGATAACTGTGTTCACTAATGTCACAATAATTGGTGCTTACATAATTATAGGATTAATTTTTCCACATATCCTTATTGTCAAATTATTACCTGCCTTTATTAATCTTGTCCTTTTCGTCATATTCAGCTACTCGATTATTTTTCCACCATCAGTTATAGAAACAATAGCATCTGCTATGCATGAAAAAAAATTCAACCAGCATCAAATCGACTACGCAATTAAAGTAACAAAAGTATGGTCAGTTTTCTTCTTGCTCGACATGCTTGCTATAGTCTATATCGCATTCTATCGCACAATGTTCGACTGGGCTGTTTTTACAGGTGGCATTAATTATATTATGCTCGGTATTCTTTTCTTTGGTGAAATTTTATACAGAAAATTTTACTTTGAACCTACCTGAACAAAGAAAAAAACAAACTCTAATAGTTGCTAGATAATACCAAACAGTTTTGGCAATGATAATTAGGATTTTAATGCAGGTCGCACCAATCAGAACTTGGAGAGCTAACAAAACCTATCTTTCTATGTACTTGTTGGTTTAACTATTGGGACCAATGCGGTTATAGTAGTGATAGTTGTATTCTAATCTCTTTGTTTAGCTTCCTAACCCACAAATTGTACTGATGATGAATTACAGCTGTAGAAAACTTTGCACGGTGAACACGAATACCATTAACGGTTAGTTTAAGTGGTTTCCACTGTTTGTAAGCTCTTTTCTCTTCTTCTTTCGAACTGTAAAACAAATTCTGGCTGTCTTCATACAAAATACTATATTTATCTTGATCATATGGAATTTTAACTACTGCCCGATGCCGCCGCACTAACAACACTCCCTCCAACAGTCCAGGCTTTTTAGCTTTTATAACCCACCCAAGGCTTACTCCAGCACGTTTTATAGCAACTCTGATATCTTCAAGAGTTATATTCTTTTTTGTGCTTAACACAGCCATATACTCAGAGTCTTTAACGTTAAAAATCGGTTTCAACGTTCTAAAACCACTCAATGTAATGAGGCTAAGAGAAGCTAGAATTACTACAAATACTTTTGTTTTCATTGCCTTACTAAAGGTTGCTATCGTCTTGATGAAATTAGGTCTGCTTCCATACCTTGAACTGGTTCCGAGCTATAAAAAGCTTTCTAAGATGTTGTAATATCATCAGTAAGTTGTGCGGGTACATTATAAGTGTTGGAATCAATGATCGTAGATACCACCAAAAACTACCGTAGAAAGATAAGACTAGCTGAGAATACAACCTGTCCATTTCTTCCCAGCTTTGAAATCCGCTCGGTTTAAAAACAAAGTTAAGGCAATTCATTTTCCGCCAATCATTGTCTAGTAATCCATGTTCATCAATATCGTTGTATGATGGGGATCCTGGGAAAGGAGCAAATTTCGAGACATTTAATTCATCCAGTCCTAGACGCCTAATAAATGCAATTGTCTTTTGAACCGTTTCAGGAGTTTCCCCTGGCAGGCCCATTATGAAAAGGCCTTTCGCACGAATTCCCGATTTCTTTATCATATGGACCGTTTCTTCGACGACTCCTAAATCAACCATCATCTTATGCTTGTTTAAAAGCTCCTGGTCCCCTGATTCAATTCCAAGACTAACTCCAAAGCAGCCACCTTTTTTTAGCGATTTAAGTAAACTTCGATCCACATATCCAATTCGCACGGCACAGTTAAATGAAAATGGATAAGGTGATTTCGCCAGTTTATCGCACAGCTCTTCCACCCTCTTTCTTTTTAAAGTAAACAGGTCATCATAAATATTGAAATGCCTTATATGGTATTTTTGATAAAGAAAAGTCATATGATCAATTATATATTCGGCACTGTTATATCTAAAACTTCTTCCAAAAACCGACCTGTCGCAAAAGTCACATGTGTAAGGACATCCACGGCTTGATATCAAGGAGGTTCCATGAGCGCTTGGTGTGTTTAGCAAAGGCAAAATATATGCATCTGGATAGCCATCCAACAGGTGGTATGCAGGTAATGGAAGCTCGTCAAGTGTTACAAAATCTGTTGGGGTTCCTGCGTACTTCACTTCACCGTTGTCTCGGTAAACCAATCCCTTAATGGTCGAAGGATCATTTCCGTTAATTAGTTTTGCAAACGGTATTTCCCCTTCACCAATAATTGCAAAATCAATATTTGGAAACTTCACTAAAACTTTTGACACAAGAGAAGAAACGTGAACTCCGCCAAAAATAATTTTTATCGCTGGATCTAGCTTCTTTACAAAACAAGCTTTTTCATATCCGTCCAAAAAACTAGATGTGGTGGTGCTAAAGCCTATGAAGTCCGGTTTCCATTCAACAATACTCTTGAGCTTTTCAACACCTTCGTTAGGCTCTGCTACAAGAAGATCGAGCACTTTAACTTCTGCCCCTGTTTTTTCAGCCATTGCAGCTAAAGATAGTATTCCAATAGGAGGCATACGATTTAACGCAGTTGTAACATCCTTTTGCCCAGGTATCCAGTTCGACCCCTCAGGGTGAACAAGCGCAATTTTCACTTGTTTGTTACAAAAACTTGCTTATTCATAATCTTGGAATTACTAGTAAACACTCTATTCTTTATGGATTGTACCATAGTGGTTTGGGAAAGATCAGCCATAGTAATAAGGCAGGACAACACGTTTACTCTGCCTTTTCTATTAGAGATCTATACAGCCCTTTGAGGTAAAGGCCTCGGCTTAATAACTTTCCAGCCACCATAATTGTTATTTTTGCAATGTCGAGCACTGGTCTAAAGTGGCTCGGTCGAGCATCGTCACTGTAGATTGCATCTATCGGGGTAGATACCACTTTATACCCGTTCCTTCCCGCCTCAATTAGAACTTCACTTTCAAAAACAAACCCTCTACCTTTTTCGGTTTTAATTTTGACTTGTGAAAACAGTTCTGCTGGATATAGTCGAAAGCCGCACTGACTGTCTTTTAGAGGCATGCCTGAGGCCCAAGCGACCCAAAAATTTGCAAATTTATTAGCATTGTATCTAGCCTTTGGTATGCCGACACTGCTTTCAAAACGCATTCCCACAACAATTCTTCTAGGGTAATCATAAGACGTTTGAATAAAACGGGGAATGTCATCTGGCATATGCTGGCCATCAGCATCCATTGTTATTATTTTCTCAGATCCTTGCCTTATGGCATGGTCTATTCCACGCCATAAGGTTCCGGCTTTTCCAAGGTTTTCGTTGTTTTGTAGCAACGTTATTTCGAAGTCAGATAACTCATTAATAGTAGAGTCTGTCGAACAGTCGTCCACTACCACTACGTGCTTCACATGTTTAAGGACATTTTCCACAATGTGCTTTATGGTTTTCTTTTCGTTATATGTTGGAATTATTACAGATATTTTATCTACACTTCTATTACTAGTCTTTCCCATTATATTTTATGGTCCTAGCCTGTTGGCTTCGCAATAACGAATAATCTTCCATCCGCAACAGATATTTTCCCTGAGGAAACAGAAAAGTCGTACACAAAAGAATTGTTTAGGGATATTTTTCGCTTTGCATAAATCTCAAGATTGTTTTCAAGGTTGTCTAGTCTATCGACGTACAAAGTAATATCCTTTAAACCGGCAAGATAGCCTTCTTTTGGCTTTACTGTTGCGCTTGCCACCAAAGCACCATGGGCTGCAGTAGCTTGTGCAGCATATTCGATAACACACAAAGAGTTGAGTTGGTCATCATCACGCAACGGATTCCCGTGATCTGTATGAGAGTTAGCCTCACAAACAATTTCATTGTCATCCCATCGCATAACAGCATCGATGAGAACTATATTCCCTGTATGCGGTATAAGTTTTGTGATGCCCTTTTTATTTATAAGCATGGTTTGATGTTAAGGCACAAAAGTGTGTCTTTTGTGTATTCAATCATAATTTCATTGTCAATACCATTCGCTAGAGAGAAAAGCATCGGCAGGCTTCTAGCAGCAGGATTACCTATCCTGATAGCCTCAAGGTCAATATTATCCATTGCACTCGGCTGATTTTCGTAGTTAGGGGCTGTGGTAAGTTCAACAAAAGCAATACTACCCTCCCTCCTTTTCCTTGACAAAACCATAGCTGTTGCAAATGCACCTTCTATGGGCATTGCGTAATGTAATGGTTCTGGTGCCTTAAAGTCATACACAACAAGTAATATTTCTTCCGTTTCCACTGAAAGCTGTGATGTGGATTCCATAAGGGCCGACCCAAAAGTTGTTTCTTTACAGGCTATGCTTGTGCTTGCTTTCATGCATTTTGATCCTATGAGCCAATATCCTACCGGGGCATTATGAACAGAGTTATGAAATGATATTGGCAACACAACTTTTTTTGGCACGCATAAAGCTTTAAACAGGCCGTCCATCACAAACCCATCACCCATGCTCGAGGCGAAAACGGTTTGCAGGTCTTCCATTTTAGCCTTGGAGTTTATGATTGCTTCTTGAGCAACTTGAATTGCCAGTTTTACAGTTTTAACGCTTCTGCGTCTCTCATTAGCAGGTAAAATTCCAGGCTCAACATATTCGGGTTCAGATGGAATGTAATTCCTTGTTCCTGTAAGAACCTCGCAAGCTTCCTTCCAGTTTATCATGCCGTTTGCGGTGATGCTTGCTCCATTGATGTAAAAATTCACTACTACTTCATCTCCAAGATGAGGCTGCAATTATTACCTCCAAAGCCAAAAGAGTTTACAAGAACATTTGAAATCCCAGCTTTCACTGTGGTGTCTATAACATTGGCCTGAATTTCAGGGTCAATTTCAATCATGTTAAGGCACCCAGGTATTATCCCAGATTTAAGACTCACCACTGCAATAAGCGACTCCACTATTCCTGCAGCTCCTAAAGTGTGGCCAGTCCATCCTTTCGTTGAACTACAAGGAGTGTCAGGACCAAAAATTCTTGAAATAGCACTTGCCTCGATAGTGTCGTTGGCTGGAGTAGCAGTCCCATGCATATTTATGTAGTCAACATCCTCTGGCCTGATGTTTGACATTTCCAAAGCACCTCTCATGGCTAGTTCCGCCCCAGCTCCTTTCGGGTGAGGAGCAGACATGTGATGGGCATCACTACTTTCTCCATATCCTGAAAGAAAGATCTCTTCCATGCCAGAGTTAGCTTCTCCAGGCTTTTCTAATAGCGCAAAACCAGCAGCCTCTCCAAGTGACAGACCATCTCGATTTCTGTCGCATGGTTTACATGGTTTTGTGGAAACAATGTTAAGAGAGGAGAATCCGTACAGTGTAGTCATGCAAAGCGAATCCACTCCACCAACAATAGCTGCATCGGCAAAACCTGCTTCAATATGTCTGGCGGCTGAAGCAAAAGCTTTTGCACTTGATGAGCACGCTGTGGATATGGTTAATGCTGGGCCAGTAAGTCCAAAATATTCAGAAATAAACTCAGCAGGTGAAAAAAAACAGTGTGTGTAACGAAGCTTATTGCTGAAAAATTCTATCTCTGACTCATCCCTTAGCAATGAATTATTATATGCAAGTTCCGTTTCTAAAATTCCAGATGTGCTTGTTCCAATTACCAATGAGATTCTATTCGATCCATATTTCTCTATTGCTTTATGTATGGACTCTTTAAATCCATCTTGCAAAATGCACATTTGGGCAAGACGATTATTTCTGCAATCAAATCTTTTCAACTTATCCACAATCGGGGAGTTCTCAATATTATTGACCCGCCCAATGTATGTATCTAAGCCGCGGGCAAAATCAAGATCAATTGGAGCTAATCCTGTTCGCTCCTCAAGTAAAGCAGTTCTTAGACTGGACAAACCTTTCCCAACAGCGCTAAGGGAAGTATAACTAGTTAATGCTAAAGGTTTCACATCAGTTGTTAAAGTAAGAAAGTTCCAAATATATCACAATGTATTTGCTAAACACTTATAAAGAAAATAGCTAAATTAATTAAACTAAGTAACTAGAACATTAACTAGTATATACATAAGACCATTACTCTATTTAACAAGTGCCGATACGATCACGTTTCATACCAAAACTGAAAACAATACAGAGCAGTGTGCCAAAGAATACTGTTGTCCCAATGGAGCTCAGCACATAAAGGTCTGACACAGAGAGAATTCCAAAAACCAAGGTTGTTGATATGCTGCAGATTAACACAGAATTTAAAGCCCTGTCTCTTTCTTCGATAGTGTCAAAATGCCGATTTAGAAACAAAGCATAATCAATGCCCAACCCTGCGACTAAAAGTGTTGATACAAGATGAAAAATTGAAAGGCCATCTTCCAGACGCGAAAGGATAAATATCAAAATGACAATTGGGCCTGCGACAGAAAGTACAACACGACCAACACTTTGTATTGAACCCAGAAAAATGATCAATGCTACGATAATAGCTAACGATCCAAGCAAACATACTGCAAGAGCTTCGTTACGATATTTCGTTATCAATTTTGTTGACTCTCTCTTAGCGTTTATATATCTAACACCATGAATATATGTTGACTTAGCGACCTCATGCAGAGCATTCTCGTTTCCTACATTGTATAAAGGTATAAGTGCAACAGATTCTCCCTTAACTTCTTTTAGAAGCAATGACAATTTAAGTTCTACAATTGTTCCCTGCATATCCTCCACATAGACATGACGACTAGAAGAAGAAGCAGCAACAGCATCTCGAATAAAAGGCCCGAAAGCATCTCTCTTAAATTTTAAACCAACAAGTGCAAGATCAATATTTTCCCTAAGGCTCTTTTCATCAGGTATAGACTCCTGTCGAAACCTTTGTGTTTTTACACTCGGAAGATATCTAGCAGCCATATCGTATCCACCGAGAAACCTTTGCACAACAAGTTGATTCAAACTTTCAGCTAGTACCTCGCTTGTCTGAAGAACCTCTTCTGTATTGTCACCTTTAACAGCCATAAACCTTAATGGATCTGGCAAATTTAATTCATTGCGCAGCGTTTTGTTCAGTTTCCTACTGCTCTTTGACACCATATTTAATTTTGAAAGGTCATCATTCCAGATTTCTGAAGAGCCCCAAAACAGAAAAGCAGTAGAAAGTATTGTGAGAACAACAAACATAGTTACAGTTGAATAAACGTTACCAGTGATGAAACGTATTTTCGGCACATGAAATATCTGACTAGGGATAGAAAAATCATCTGCAACCGCCATGGGTAGCACGTATCGTGCTGTTATCATTGCCGTCAAAGTTCCAATTATGGAAAATACACCTAGTTGACTCAAGCCAACGAAACCAGAAAAAGCCATTGCCGCATATCCTATTGATGTTGTAATAGCACCAATAATCATTGTTCTCCCTATTCTGCAAACAGTTCCTGAAGCTTTTTCTTTTTTTACTTTGTGGGACATTACATGTATAGGGTAATCGACGGCTACGCCAATAATAGTTGCACCGAACGCAATCGTTATACCGTGCACATATCCAAACAATATTTGCACTGCCGCTACAGCAAAAACAATCCCTGTAAACAAAGGTAGCAAGGTTAGTGCTACAGAAATGAAAGAACGGAAAACGACAAGCAGAAAAATACAAACCACTGTAGATGCCATAACGGTTACTCTTTGAGCTTCGGCCTTTATCAAAGCGCGTGATTCAACCGAAAACACACCTTGGCCCGTGAGGCTAATAATTATTTCGCCAGAATTATTTATCTCATTAAAAGTTTCCTTTATCAATGCAGTTAGCTCGTCCTGTTCATCAATAGCATGCGGAGAGACGTTGGTGTATAGCAACATCAACGCTTGCTGCTCGTCTCTTGAAAACCAGACTCCATGTTTTGTTTTACGCTGCAAATTTCCCTGTAAGTTTTTCGATATAGCACGAAATTCAGCAGTAGGATCAGATCTTATGTATTGTCCTTCTAACACTCCTGTTAGTGAAGAAAGCTCATCAAGTCTTTCTTCTAATTCAAAACGCAATTTTTGTGCAGAAAACCTCCCACTTTCTATTCTTGGACTAAGCAGATATCTCCATTTGAAAAGCTTTTCTAAATTATTTGGACCCAACGAAGAACCGTTTAATATGAATTCAAATCGTCTTGATTTACGTAGCGCTTTTGCCAATTTATTGCTAGCTTCTGACAGTTTATTGGTCGTTGTACCTTCAAGGCCTATGATAATTATTTTTGCGTTAGCCCCAGAGCGCAGATCATTAATAATGCTTTCACTTTTAGCACTACGATCGGCACTAAAGAAAAGAGTCAAATCTGAAGTTGGTTGTACAAAAAAGAACAAAAGCAGACCAACACAAGAAATTGCTGCAGCCCAAATAATGACAGTTAAAACTGATCTTAGTTTCACTTAGTTTCCGCAAGAATGTTCATCACTGAAGTACCGCCTGTAGAGTCGGTTATACGAAATTGCGTTACTTGGTGTTTTTCCCCGTAGATTTCTATGGTTTGGATAGTTTCAAGCATTTCTGGTAACTTTGGTTTTAGCGTAATGCTCCAACCTTCCATCTCTTTAAAGTTAATTTCATAAAAATGCTTAAGGGTGTCTAAGTCGCCTGCCAATGTAGCACGGAAACTTTCAACAAAAGCTCTCAAGACCGGATGTTTATTAAGTGAGAACGTCTCACTTAAATTTTTAGATGTATTTTCCACCTTAATTGTTTCCCCGCTTACTATAAAGCTTTCACTGGTAGGGTTAATGATATGTTTTTCAAGATATGATGGTGCAACATATTTTAATGTACCAGAAAAATGCAACGGTTCTCTTAGGATGGATATCGTTTTTACATTGGTAAACCGAGCTTCCATTTTTTCTACTTTTCGAAGACGCTCCATCACTAAACTTAAACCTGTGTCATGTTCCTCTGTTTGAGGACTTGCTGCTTGTGCCGCCAAAAAAACACAACAGGTTGAGAAAGTAATGGCGATTGTCTTAATGTTTACATATCTCATTTGCCAACTAATTTAATCTCCACCCCAAAAGTCGTAAAAGTTAAACCAATTATAAGGTTCCTTACGGCAATAGTACTCCAACCTAGAGGCATATTGCTGAACCAGTTTCTGAATCTCATTCTGCCTATTCTTTTTGTCAATTTGCACCATTTCTAAAAATGGTTCGAAGTGTACTTCGTACCGTTTCCCTCCCTTGTATAAACCAAAAATCAAAAACATCGGACTAGAAACTAACGATGCCAATACCATTGGGGCCTGTGGAAAAGTTGCTTGGCCACCTAGAAATGTACATTTTACGACTTTTTCAGTCCCTATCTTTCTATCACCTAACATGCCTACCATCTCTCCTTTTTCTATTCTTTCTTTTGCTATCATGAGTGCGTATGGCTTAGCAGTGTTAATCACATTCTTGGCTATTTCCGGATTAATAGACTTGAGCACCTCGCTTATTTTTGAAGCGTTATCTTCATACATTAATATGTTGATCGGAACCTTGTTTACATCAGTTCCTAATGCACGAATAATTTCAAAACTCCCTAAATGGGAGCCCAACAGAAGACACCCGCGTCCACTGTTAACACAGTCAATTACTGCTTCAGCTCCTACCACCTCTACTTCCAGCAAATTAAGGCGTCCCGTAAGCATAAAAACTCTATCGAGAATAGTGCCGGCAAAGGTATGAAAGTGTTTGTAAACATCAAATATATTTGGGCGCCTCTTAATAACCCTGGCCAGATAACTCCTTGAGTGGACCCGCATTGCTCCTGAAAACATTAGGAAATAAACACAAATTGGATATAGCAGTACTCGCCCTGCAGGTCGCCCAATCCATCCAGCAATCCAAGCAATGAGGTGGAGCATGAATTTAGTGCCACGCTCAGGCTGGTTCAACCAATCTTTATTAACTTTATCCTTCATTGGAGTAAAATTTATTTTGTTTCAAGAGTGCCAGTAACAATAATAATTCCATTTGAAACAAGATCAAACATTATCAGACCATCCTTATTAAAGTTAGCGTCTAAACGAATTTCCTCCCCCGGCCTTGCTGGCACCATAAACTTTACATATAGGAGTTTTATAATGCGCAGTTGGTATCCAACTTGCTTGCTAATCAGTTCTTGTATATTATTTAAGAGAACAACCGCTGGGATAATGGGGTTTTCTGGAAAGTGACCTTGGATAGAAGGATGGTTCTCATCAATAACAAAAAACAAATCGATCTTATCCATTTCTTAAGTTGGACTAACCGTTTGTTAGTCTATCTGCCGCTTGAAGCAGAAGAGCACGGGTAATCTTTCCAGTTTTGTTTCTCGGTAACTCTTCTACCAAAAAAATGGGTCTTGGCAAGAAAACAGGATCAATCACTTTTGTTAGCATTGCAAGAATCTCCTTTTCATTTTTTCGAGGTGCCACAGCAAATGCTTTCAAGCGTATCGATTTGCCATCCACGTTATTTTCTTCTGGAACAAAAAACACCCCTTCTTCAACACCGTCCATCTCGTTTAGTTTTATATTTAAATCGCTTAAAGATGCCCTTTTCCCAGCTATATTTACCATATTTTGGTTTCTGCCAATCAAGCGAAATTCGTTTTTGCATATGTATTCAAGTGAATCAGGTATGCGCTTTGGACTGTCTATATGCCCTCCAAAAATATTAAGCCCATCAGAGGTCTTTATAATTTCTACACCCTCATACGTTTTCCAAACGTCGCTTTCTGCAGTTCTTCTTGACGCTACAGCCCCTGCCTCGGTAAATCCAAAAATCTCATAAACCTTAGTGTTAAAAGTGTCTTCTACTTTTGAGGCAAGCTCACTAGAAAGCGGAGCAGTGGCTGAAATTATAATTTCCGTTTCAGGGAAAGTTTGCCTATCCTTTATCAAGGCGTGTAGATGGAATGGGGTCGTTACAACAATCCTTGGTGGAGAGAGACAACCAATTGCACGACGTATATCTTCTGGAAAAAACGTGCGTTTAGAGTAGAATGCTCCACCAAAACATAAAGGGGTCATAATGGAACTTTCAAAACCATACATATGTTGTTGTGGAACAGTCGCCACACCACTGTGGGCTATACCCTTATCCAAGTTAAATCTTTGCCCAGCTAATATTGCACCTCTAATTAGAGATCCCCAGGTTTTTTCATGACATTCCGGATTGCCAGTAGTGCCAGAAGTAAAGGTTATCACTGAAGGTTGTGATAGCAAGAAACTTGGCATCTCCGCAAGGTTTTCCTCACTCGAGCCGGATGTTTCAACAAAGTGTGTTGCAACTCCCTCTTGAAACTCTTTATAGTCTACAAGACAATATGAACCATCATACTGCTTAAATATTTGGCCAACAACTCCAGGGGCCGTTGTATGTGGCATAAGAGTCACTTGACGGCATAGCATTGCCGCAGCAAATCCCACCATAAATGCATATCTGTCTTCGCACAAGTTTATGACATACAATGATTTTGGTAAGGACGAAGCTAATTGTCGAGAATCATACAAAAATTTATTGATTGAAATAGGTCCTTCAGGGCTAATGGCAACTGGAAAACCATCCAAGAAGTTGTTAACCAAACATGCTGTTTTATCTGGAAAATTTAACAAAGCCTTTACACCTACTAAGAATCAAACAAATCTGACCACAGTAACTTTATTCAATTAAATAATAAATCCTTGGCTGATAAGTTAACGGCCGATCGTCTGGTATTATAAATTTCTAGTCATTATTCAAGGAAATACTACTAGCACAATAATTCTTTTGCAAAAAATTATTTAGAATAATAGGATACTGGGATGTCCATTAATGGAGAAAAAACATGAAGCGCGGAATATTGTTCACTTTGATGGCTTGTATGATGTTTCTAGCATCCAATGTTGAAGCTCGCAATACCGAGGTATTAGTTTCAGCAAACGAAGCTGCTGAAAATGGTATTGGAAAAGAGAATCTGCTTGATATACCCTTTTATATGAAAGGGCAGAAACATCCTCGTGTTAAGGATAAGCTTGGAAACTATATGTCCACGCGAAAGACTAGAGGCGCTTTTAGATCAGATACCGAGTCATGCAAAATTGCGTTTCTATCTGCCATAATATCACTTCAAAAAAGGGTAAAAAAGCAGGGCGGAGACGGGATCATAAATATTATTTCTGTAACCAAAGATCAGGAATATGAAAGCACAACAAAATTCCGCTGCATTGCTGGTGCAATAATTGTTCATGTTGCCTTGAGGGGAGATGTAGTTAAGTTTTATTAGTAATAAGTGACTTGTTTTTATGTGATCATAAAAACAGGTTAGATTATCAGTTTTTAAGTGGACTTGTTATTAGGAAAATAATTATACAGAAGTAAAAGATAGGGCCTTTTACAAAGTGGTCTGACAGGCTTGGGGCGCTAGTAGCTCCTAAGTGTTTTCCGGCACCACCCTTTGGGATCAACAATTATATTATCTTTACTGGAACTTTCTATTTGGCAATTCGGCGTTAAACTCGAATTTATAGTGGCCACATACCGTTAACGAAATGAAGATTGTGCTACAATTGTATAATAATATGTTCAAAGTGATTTGGCCAAGTTGCAATGAGCGAATCTAGGTCGATAGTGTCACCTGATGCTGCAAGGTATTCGAAAAAACACGCCTTAAGTACGCGCCAAATTGATATCACGTATATCCCGGTTGATAGTTTTACTGAGTTAACAACACAGCCTGGCAACTTTGTACTAGCCGCCATTTCATACGGTGCTAAGTCCTTAGAAGCCAAGAATGCCAAATTCCCTATTTTCCAAGTAGAAATTGAGCAAATTGGTGAAAGACCTGTAATAGAGGTATGGAGTTCGTCATCCCAAGCATGCTATGGAACTCATAATGGTATCTCTTATTCTCAAGATGGTGAGTTCTTGGTTGGAAGTATTTCCACCTTGGAGACATCAAGTAGCAAACTAGAAACGATCACCAAAAAAGCATATGAAATCATCACAAAGTTTGTAATGTCTAGAGGGTACAACCACTTGCTCAGAGTTTGGAATTATTTTCCATCCATCAATGTAGAAGAAAATGGGCTTGAAAGATATAAAACTTTTTGCACTGGGCGCGCCGTAGCCTTCCGCAGTAAATACATAAAAGACAAACAACAACATTTCCCAGCTGCCTCGGCTGTCGGCACGAAAGGCAACTATCTTACTATCTGCTTTATCGCTTCAAAAACACCCGGTCTAAATATAGAAAATCCACGCCAAATAAGTGCTTATAATTATCCTCCAAAATATGGAGCTCAAAGCCCTTCTTTTTCAAGGGCTTCTTATCACACTTCGTTTCATGAAGATCGATTATTCATTGCCGGAACAGCAAGCATTGTCGGACACGAAACTAAGCACGTAAGAAATTTTGAGAAGCAGCTTGGAGAAACACTAAATAATATTAGCACGCTACTTAAGCATGCAAAAAAGATTGGATGCACGGGATTCGGAAGTCCATCTTCCTTGTCTTTAGCAAAAATTTACATTAGAGATAAGAGGAATGTTGATTTCGCGCACTCAATTCTAGGTAAATTCTTTGGTCTAAAAGTCAAAACTATATTCCTTCAAGCAGATATCTGTAGACGTGATCTACTCCTAGAAGTTGAGTGCATTGGTATTAAATAGAATTATTAACTGGTTGGTTTCAGCCATCCCTATGTTCTTCAATATACCCCCCCAAAGAGCGAAGATTGGAAAAAATCTTTGTTACGTCAGTGTTATCTGTTGTAATTTTAACGCCATATTGTTCGGACACAAGTATACTTATCTCCAGCGCGTCCATAGAATCCAAGCCGAGTCCTTCGCCAAAAAGTGGTGCAATTGGGTCAATGTTCTCAGGGTTTAATTTTAGATTAAGAGAATCTACTATCATTATCGCAAGATCTTTTTCTAACGAATTTTGTTCATCCATTATTGTGGAGTTCTCATAGTGCGACCTAGTAAGTTTCTAAATAAGAGGGGGATTATAGCATATTCACAATTTGATGCGAAAGCGACTAAACTGAGTAAATATGATGGGCGGATACGACGAATTGCTTTAGTAATAATCGTAATCACATTGTTTTTTTCAAAGGGAGTAGTGCTTGCCAATGATGTGAAACGTCCATTATGGGATATAGGCGTTATCTCTGGGTTCATTTCATGGCCCCACTACAAAGGGAGTAATCAACGGTATTCCTTACCAATAATACTGCCATATTTTGTTTATCGTGGTGAACATTTTCGTGTAAATCGTAAAGGCATAGGTGGCCTTCTTTGGTCGCAAGCAGAGTTTACTATTGATCTTGCTTTGTCGTTAAACCCGCCAGTCAAAAGCAATAATAATACTGTAAGATCCAATATGCCAGACCTACCTTGGAGCGGTGAGATAGGGCCACGCCTGTTAGTGCTAATTTATCACAGTGAATTGGCTGGAAAAGGGGTGCTTCGTCTTCCATTTAAACTAGTTGGTAATGTACATGGAAAATCTATCGGTTGGACTTTTGAGCCGAATGTTTTGATAACTTCTACAGCAAATTCCACTGGGTGGCGAAGTTACCTAAATTTAGGGATGTTGTATGGTTCAAAGAAGTACCATGACACCTATTATGGTGTCCAAAATTCATATCAAACGGACAACCGCCCCGCATACTCTACCTCAGAAGGGTTACATTCTTTTTTTGCCACCATAGGGGCAAAATACCGAGCTACTAATAACTTTTCAATGGGTTTCTATGTCAAAACCCATTTTCTAGATAAAGGGGTCGTCAGGGACAGCCCTTTGGTGCGTGAAAAGGTTAGTACATCATCGGGGTTCTGGCTGGCTTATGTGCTCGGGAAGTCAAAACAAGAGGCGAGTGATTACAATACGGTCAGCACTTCTACCGAGGACTCTTATTAGGAAATTATTCTATTATAAAACTTAAGGGGAGTTGTTCAACATAGCTCAGTAAATTTTTGTAGCTTCTAGCATCGAGGTTAACAGTAATACTCCATCTGTTCCTCCAAGGCTTTCTTCACACACACGTTCAGGATGTGGCATCATTCCCACCACATTACGACCTTCGGAAATAATTCCAGCTATGTTTTCAATTGACCCATTTGGGTTGGCATCTTCAGCAATTCCACCTTTTTTATCGCAGTATCTAAATATAACTCTGTTTTCGTTATTGAGTTGTTCAAGAGTGTAATCATCAACAATGTACCTCCCTTCCATATGGGCAATCGGGATCCTTAAAACCTTTCCCATTTCCACATCCGACGTTAAAAAACATTCGGTCGTTCCCACTTTCAACCATGTATCTTTACAAACAAACTTCAAGGACTTGTTTCGCATCAAGGCACCCGGCAAAATACCCGCCTCAGTAAGGATTTGAAACCCATTACAAATACCAAGTACCACACCCCCCTTTGTCACAAACCGAGCTACCTCCTTCATTACAGGGGAAAACCTCGCTATGGAACCAGGCCTTAAATAGTCCCCATACGAGAAACCACCTGGAATCACCACTGCATCAAATCCTGTAAGCTTGTCAGAACGGTGCCATACGTACTGCACTTTTGCACCTAAGATCTGGCCAATGGCGTGTTTGCAGTCATGATCACAGTTGGATCCTGGAAACTGAACAATGGCTATCTTCATTAAGTCATCTTATTTTAGTTAAAATGGACCAAGAACCACTGTATCAGTCAATTGATACAGTGGTTAAATAAAACTTTACTCTCTAAACAACAACCATCGTGGTTTACCTATGCGCTGCCAAATTGGTATTACTAACTCACTTCACATGCTAGGTCAAGGAACTAACGGGCTACTCAATTTTATCAATCTCTATGTGGTAATCTTCAATAACTGGGTTAGCGAGCAATTTTTTACACATGCGTTCTAAAATAACCTGGGCCTTTTTCTTATCGCTTTCGTTCATATCTAATTCGATAAACTTGCCTATTCGTACATTGCTAACAACTCCGGATCCTTCTAAAGAATCTAGGGCATTCTTTACCGCTTGACCTTGGGTATCGAGCACACCCTGTTTTAGCGTTACCGTTATATTGGCTTTCATCATTTAGACTGCCTTATCCACCTAGAACCCTATGTCGCATTTCTTCATATGTCTGGGTTAACTTGCCCATATCTCTACGAAAACGGTCCTTATCTAAAACTTCCTTTGTCGCTTTATCCCAAAACCTACAACCATCAGGACTGATCTCGTCTGCTAACAGGATACCGTCGGGCGATCTACCAAATTCGAGTTTGTAGTCGACAAGAATAATACCAATCCTATCAAAGAAATTTACCATCCACTCGTTTATTTTTAATGCTTCTACTTCAATATAATCAATCTCGTCGTCTGTTGCTAAATTGAAGGCTATCATATGAAATCTGTTAATCATTGGGTCACCTAAATCATCATCTTTGTAATAGTGCTCTACCACTGGAATACTCAGTGGCATGCCTGGTTCAACGCCCATTCGTTTAGCCAATGATCCTGCAACAATATTTCGCACAACAATCTCAACAGGTATTATCTCAACTTTTTTTACTAGCATTTCTCGGGCAGAGAGTTTTTCTACAAAATGGGTTTTAAAGCCATCACTCTCCATTCTGGAAAAGATGTTCGATGAAATATCGTTATTGCATTCTCCTTTTTTTTCTATCTGACCCTTTTTTTTCCCGTTAAACGCACTCGCATCATCTTTGAAGTACTGAATAAGCAAGGACGGATTAGTTGTTTTATATATGATCTTTGCCTTTCCTTCATGGATAGCATTTTCTCTAGATAGCTTTGTGTTTTGTTTGTTCATTTTTCTGCACCTTCAAACACTCTTTTAAAAATCTCATCAATGTGTTTTAGATAGTAATTACAATCAAATATTTCTCGAATATGCTTCTTGCCTAGCACTTTGGACACTTTCGGCTCAGATAGCAACAAATCCATAAAACCCTTCCTTTCTGCCCAACATTTCATGGCTACACGCTGTACAAGCTCATACGCTTCCTCACGGCTCATACCAGAATCTGTCAGCGCTAATAATACACGCTGGGAAAATATCAACCCCATTGTTTCTTCAATGTTTTTAAGCATATTTTCTGGATAAACTAGCATCTGGTCCAGAAGTCGATCGAGTTTATTAATCATATTGTCCACCAATATGGTGGAGTCTGGCACAATAATGCGCTCAGTTGAAGAATGGGATATATCTCTCTCGTGCCATAGTGCTACGTCGTCCAGAGCAGCCGAAACGTTAGCTTTAACAACTCGTGCAAGACCTGTAAGGTTTTCACTAGTTATTGGGTTTCTTTTATGTGGCATAGCCGAAGAACCTTTTTGCCCCATATGAAAATATTCTTCTACTTCTAATACTTCTGTTCTTTGCAAATGCCTAAGCTCAACAGCAATCTTTTCTATTGATGAAGCCAAAATACCAAGAGCTGACATATACTCCGCATGCCTGTCGCGCTGGATAATCTGAGTCGAGATTGGAGCGGGCCTTAAACCCAATTTCCCACATACATATTCCTCTATCTCAAGCCCAACATTTGCATAAGTACCAACGGCACCGGATATTTTACCCACCGCAATTCCACTACGGGCGTTTAAAAGCCTTTGTCTATTTCTTTTCATTTCCTCATGCCAAAGAGCTATCTTTAGCCCAAACGTAGTCGGTTCAGCATGAACACCGTGGGTTCTACCTATGCAAAGTGTGTTTTTTAATTCGTAAGCTCTTCTTTTGGTAGTCTCAAGTAGTTTATCCAAGCCATCTAGGATAAGATCCAAGGCTTCTACCATCAAAACGCTCATGGATGTGTCAACAACATCTGAGGATGTCAATCCCATGTGAATGTATCTTGAATCATGTCCTACGCTTTCGTTAACGCTGGTAAGGAAGGCAATTACATCATGATGGGTGCTTGCTTCAATTTCGGCTATACGTTCAAGGTTAAATTTTGCTTTCTTACATATTGTCCGTAAGGATTTTTTGGGTATCTTTCCCTTCTCGGCCCAAGCCTCACATGCAAAAATTTCAACCTTTAGCCAAGTTGCAAATTTATTTTCTAAAGTCCATACCCGCTCCATTTCAGGCCTAGTGTAACGGGGAATCATTTCTATTTTCTCCTTTCAATTTTCTATTGTTAACAACTGTCCAGGAGTGTCTTGGGACGCCACTTCGAATGGAATAAACTTCCTATCTAAGATGCCAGATGCCATCACAGCCACAAGATCTGGGTTGTTATTAACTTGGGAAAGATGGGCATAAGTTACTCCTTGAAGAGATGGGTGGATGACAGACTCGACTAACTTTGTACAAGATTCATTAGAAAGGTGCCCCAACTGTGACTTTACTCGCTGTTTAAGTTTCCAAGGGTATGGCCCAGCCATTAGCATCTCATAACTGTGGTTTGATTCTATTACAAGATAATCCACATTCTTAGCTCGTGCCTCAATCAAAGTGGTAATGGATCCAGTATCTGTAATAAAAGCCAAGGTTTTTTCCCCTTCAGTTAAAGTAAAAGCACATGGGTCTACACAATCATGCGAGGTTGAAAATGGGGACAGCATCAACCCATTTACAACAAACGACTCTCCAGTGCAAAATATCTGCAAGTTGTCTATCCTGCCCAAAGAATGTTTTATTTTTTCATACGTGAGATTATTGATATATAAGGGGAGCTCTAGTGTACGAGACAATGCTCCTGCACTTCTAGAGTGGTCTATGTGTCCATGGGTTACGACAATTCCATTCACCATACCTGGGTCAAGGCTAATCTCCTTCATCCTTCTCAAAACTTCTCGAACTGAAAGCCCTGCATCAAGCAAGATACCTCCATCACCATCATCAATGTAGGCACAGTTTCCCGAAGATCCTGACCCTAAAATGCAAAGCCTGATCACGTTACATCTCCTATCAACATATGATAAAGAAGTGGTATCATTATCTCGTGGTGCCCAGTTAATGTAACTCCCTTACCTTCTCCCAGAGTAGGGCGATGGACTACGTTTACCGCTGGTCTGTAATGCTGGATCATATCCATATTAACAGCCATAAATCCGGTAGCGTTAAACCCAAGGTTTCGCGCACTGGAGAGTGCTTTAATAAAAACTTCTGGCAAGACAACTGAGGATCCTATGTTTAGATATACTCCATCCTCTAGCTCTCCTACAATCGATGTGAGCATTTTAAAATCATTCATACTAGCTTGCCCGATTGTAGCGCCATTCACGCCTGGTCCAGCATGTACTATGTCTGTACCCAAGGCAACGTGTACTGTAATTGGCTTGTCTAACTCGTAACCACTTCCAAGTATAGAAAGGTGGCGGTATGGCATACTCTGTTCTACTATGTATTTGCCGACAGCTTCACCAAGCCCAGAATCAGAGTCGCATCTGGAAATAGCCTTATTGAAATGCTCCTGAGTTTCCGCCACCATACCGAACCTTCCAGATTTAATTTCTGAGGCTACATCCTCGCTAGTCTGACCGTGAAAAGCAATCTCTAGGTCATGGACAATTCCAGCTCCATTAAGGGCAATAGCATCTAGTATTCCTCGTTGCATCATATCTATCAATATTGGTGACAGACCCACTTTTATGACGTGTGCCCCAATCCCAGCTACAACATGATTTCCATTTGCATTAGCAGTTTTGATTGCGCCAACAACCCTCTTCAAGTCGTTTGCCTTAAGAAAGCCAGGTAAAAGATCTGCTATTTCACCAGACTTGGAATATTTCGCCAAGTCGGCTAACCCCTCCACCTTCACTAGACTTTTTCGGTCACTTATTGAGTAGGTATTTATTTTTTCAAAATCTGCGCGTTTAAATGGATATTTCCCTGGCATTATTTACTCTTAATTATCAGTTCCAGATTGGATTAATCGCATGAAATAAAAAGTTCATTCTTGTTTATTATATTTTTTTAATATCGTGTCCAGTACGTTAGTTGTTGACCTTCCAGGAGTTAATTTAATCAGTTCCACTCTTCCTCCCGCTTTTTCAATCTCAGCCCTACCAATTACTTGTGCAATTTTGTAGTCGGCTCCTTTAACAATAACATCAGGCTTTATCTCTTTGATTAGCTTTAATGGGGTATTTTCACCAAACAAAACAATACTGTCCACACAATCAAGGGCTGAAAGAACTTCTACTCTATCACTTTCGTTAATTAGTGGCCTTTTGTCACCTTTTAGTCGTCTAATAGATTGATCTGTATTGAGTCCGACAATGAGCACGGCACCAAAAGCTCTGGCTTTGTTAAGAAGTGATACATGGCCTGCATGCAAAAGATCAAAACAACCGTTAGTAAAAACTATCCTTTTTTTTTGCGCTCGCATTGAAGACGCGAATGAATTCACTTGTGAGATGGTCATCAATTTGGTAAGCGGAGTGTTGGAAGCCTTAATGCGGCGGAATATCTCACTTTTACTCACTGGCCATGGCCCAAAATGGCCGACCCCTATTGCCGCCGCCAGATTAGCTATTCTAGCGGCATCCTCTAAGCAAACACCAGAAAACGTTAATGCACCGAGTATTGCAATTACAGTATCCCCTGCTCCTGATACATCAAAGATCTCCAGAGCCTCTGCAGGCAAATGCGTGCCCTCTGATAAACCAGTATTTCCAGTAGACTTGCTATAAACATTCATACCATCCGAGCCCCTAGTAATTACCAGTTTCTTCGACCCAGTAATCTTTAATATCCTACTAGCTATCTCATGTAAGTCTTGATCATTATTAACATCAACGCTTGTAGCTGTGGATGCCTCAATCTGGTTCGGGGTTATTAGTGTGGCACCTTTATATTTGCTGTAGTCTCCACCTTTGGGGTCTACTACGGCCTGAATTTTGGCTTTCTTGCACAAAGCAAACATCCGCTTTAAAACCCATTCTGGTACTGCACCCTTGGCATAGTCAGATATGATTACACCACCACAGCCTTTGAGTGATTCCTCAAACCTTTTTAATAGCCTTTCACCAATTTTTCTAGAAACCGGATGTCTGTTTTCTCTATCAATCCTAAGCATCTGTTGATGCATGGAAATTATTCTTGCCTTTCTAGTAGTGGAACGAGAAGAGTCAGAAACAATACCATTTATTTTAATCCTGGATTTTTTAAGCAATGCCTTTACTGTTGCTGCATCTTTATCATACCCAACTAGGCCTACTATGCGAGTCTCCGCACCTAACGCAGCAACATTTGCAGCCACATTAGCAGCTCCACCTAAGACGTCATTTTCAGAAGTAACTTCAAATACCTGAACGGGCGCCTCGGGTGAAATACGGCCGACTGAACCATTGACATACTTGTCTATAATAATATCACCAGCCACCACGATAGGTTTCAGTACTGTGGTTTTAAGTAAACTGTACAACCTGTTTTCCAGCATCAGATATCCAATTGTTGTTCTATAATATCGCAGATCAGATGACCGACAGTAATATGTGCTTCCTGTATCCGTGGAGTATCTTTTGTCGGGATTACTAGCGAGATACCACCCAAGCCCTTCATAGCTCCACCATCCTTTCCAAGAAAACAAATAGTTGTTATCCCCATTTTATTTGCCTTATTCAATGCTGCGACTAGGTTTTTTGAGTCTCCAGAGGTGGATATAGCCCAAAAGATATCCCCACTCTTTCCTATGGCCTCTAGCTGACGTGCAAAAACAGCCTCGTATCCCATATCGTTAGCTATGGCTGTAATTGCTGATGTGTCTGTAGTAAGTGCAATTGCAGAAATTGCCATCCTATCTTTGCGATACCTTCCAATGAGTTCAGCAGCTATATGTTGGGCATCGGCAGCAGACCCTCCATTTCCTGCAATAATCAGCTTTCTACCCGACTCAAGGGCCTTTACACAAACCAAGGCCATTTCGACAATAACTTTGTGCAACCCAATATCTACCATGGATAATTTCACCTTGGCAGATTCTTCAAGTCCCTTTCGGACCAAATCAATGTTACTATCACTTTCCATGTTCATATCAACAAGCCCCGACACGTTTAGCAAAGGAATTACACTTAACATCAAAGTATATTATTAACAATTTAACCCCAAAACGCCTAGCGAAGTGTTTGGGTCCACTTTGAAACTGATGCCTTCTCTAAATCAGCTAATCTCCCTTAAGAATCTTTGAAAAATAATCTATGGTCTTTACAAGCCCTTCATCCAAAGGTACTACCGGTTCCCATTCCAAAATATTCTTCGCTCGAGTGATATCTGGTTGTCGCACTTTCGGGTCATCTTCAGGTAAAGGTTTTTGAACAATCTGGCTTTTTGTCTCAATTTTTTCAAGGACAAGTTTGGCTAAATCTAAGATAGATAGCTCCGTGGGGTTACCAAGATTTACAGGCATGTTCTCCCCAGAATAAATTAACTTAATAATTCCTATCACAAGGTCATCTACATAACAAAATGATCTGGTCTGCGATCCGTCACCATAAATTGTTATGTTTTCACCCTGCTCTGCTTGACAAATAAAATTGCACACAGCCCTACCATCCTTTACTCGCATCCTTGGGCCATATGTGTTAAATATCCTCAATATCCTCGTGTCTACACTGTAAACCCTATGGTAAGCCATTGTCATGGCCTCGGAGTATCTTTTGGCCTCGTCATAACATGAACGCAGCCCTATAGGATTGACATTCCCCCAATACCCCTCATTCTGAGGGTGTATTGATGGATCTCCATAAACCTCTGATGTGCTCGCAAGCATAAATGTTGCTTTATTTTGCCTAGCTAGTTCAAGGGTGTTATGTGTCCCTGCAGATCCAACAAGCATAGTTTCTATTGGAAATTCAAGGTAATCAACAGGAGAAGCAGGAGAAGCGAAGTGCATAACGTAATCAACCTTGCCATTAATCATTTCCAAGCCTTTAGAAACATCAGTTTCCAAAAACGTGAAGTTTTTTGATTTGTAGGCCAAGTTGAGATTATTAACGGATCCAGTGATTAAGTTATCTACGGCTACAACTTCATTTCCTTCGGAGAGCAGCCTGTCACATAAATGAGAACCGATAAAACCTGCTCCACCTGTAATTACAAAGCGCGCCATCTATATTTCCCCTTTTCCAATACCATAATATTCAAAACCCATCGATTTTTTCTTTTCAGGGTCATAAAAGTTTCTTCCATCAAACATAACCTTACTTTTCATTAAGTCTCCAAGCCGTCTCATGTCCAACAAGCGAAATTCTCTCCATTCCGTTACCAGAATTATGGCATCCGCATCCTTTGCACATCCATATGCGCTGTCACAATATGTTATATCTGAAATGATATCTCTCGCATTATCCATTGCCACAGGGTCATACGCTTTAATTTTTGCACCCATGCTTATCAGTTGTTGAATAATTGTCACAGATTTTGCTTCGCGCATATCATCAGTATTTGGTTTGAATGCTAAACCCAGAACACCAAATACACAGTCCTTCATATTGGGAAACCTTTTGGTGACTCTAGAAATAAAGTGGTCAACCCTTCCATCGTTGATTTTCATCACTTCTCGGAGCAAAGCAAAGTCGCATCCCAACTTACGAGCAGTCCTCTCAAGCGAAACAACATCTTTTGGAAAGCAAGACCCACCATAGCCTAGTCCAGCGTTCAAAAACTCTGGTCCTATTCGCTGATCCGCCCCCACTGCCTTGGAAACTTCAGTAACATTGGCGCCCGACTTTTCGCAAATATTTGCAATGGCATTTATAAACGATATTTTCATGGCCAAAAAAGCATTAGATGCATATTTAATGAGTTCTGCAGAAGCCACGTCTGTAATAAAAACTGGAGCCTCAAGAGTAGCGTAAAGCTCCATAACCTTCATTGCTGCATCTTCTGTTGATGCACCGATTACAACACGACTTGGGTTTAAAGCATCAGCTATGGCTGATCCTTCCCTCAGAAATTCTGGGTTTGAAACTACTTCGAAATCTACATCGGTTCTCTTATTCATAAGGACTACTTTTTTAACAAAATCTCCTGTTCCTACCGGAACAGTACTCTTGTTAACAACGACCTTGTGGCCGTTAAGATTCTTTCCAATTTTCACTGCAACCGATTCCACAAACGAGAGATCAGTCTCCCCTCCATTTTTGGGTGGAGTGCCAACACAAATGAATACAACCTCTGTATTCTGAATTGCCCAATCTACATCGGAAGTAAACCTAAGCCTTCTTTCTGCTTGATTACGCCGTACCATTTCTTCCAAACCTGGCTCGTAAATTGGCATTACTCCTTCATTCAATCGATCAACCTTTCTCTGATCAATATCGGCACCGACAACCTCATTCCCCATGTCCGCAAAAACGGCTCCAGTAACCAACCCCACATAACCGGTTCCAATAACACTTATTTTCAATGCATTATCCTAATGAATAGAAATTAGCCAACCATTATATCTGACATCATTCAACATAATCCAATCGTTGATCACAACTTTTCAAGCCATTTGTTTCAAGTGGTTTCGTAGCTTTTCTGCTATTGCTGTGTGACCTTCAAGTTTCTTTCTGTTATCCTCTACCACATCCGGCGGTGCGTTATTAACAAACTTTTTATTTGATAGTTTTTTCCTAAACATTTCGATTTCCTGCTCTGCCTTAGCAAGCTCCTTTTCTATTTTGGCAATGCGGTCACTTTTATCAGCAAGCCCAGACAGGTCAACAAAAACCTCTACCGCCCCAGCAACCCCCGAGCCGCAGTTTTTAGGTCTATCATCACGGCTGTCTATTAGTGTCGCAGTTACGTTTGCTAACTTATTGACAAATGGCAATTGGCGCTCAAGTGCTTGTAGAAGCACTTCATTTTCAGAGAATATGCGAGCATTAAGCAATTGGCTTGGCTTTACAGCGTGCTCACCTCTAATATTACGGATAGCTACAGTGGTAGCCATTATCACGTTCATTTCTCTCTCGATATCTTCATCTATCCGGCCTTTATCCACTGTTGGGTAGGGAGCATGACAAATAAGACCTCCTTTTGGCTTTATCCTCTGCCATATTTCTTCAGTGATAAACGGCATGATTGGCGATAAAGTTCGTAGAATAACCTCTAATGTGTGAGTTAGGACTGCTCTAGCAACATCCCCACCAGGTTCAGCACCACTTAACCTCGGCTTTATTAATTCAAGATACCAGTCACAAAATTCCCGCCAAATGAAATGATACAGGTGGTTTGCAGCATCGTTGAACCTGTATAAGTCAAAGGATTCCCTGACTAGGCTGATGGTTCTATTCAGTCTTGACAGTATCCACTTATCCGAAAGGTCTAGATCGTTATCATCAAACTTAACATCGGAAAAGTCAAACCCTTCAAGGTTCATCAAAGCGAACCGAGATGCATTCCAAAGTTTATTTGTAAAATTTCGATAGCCTTCTATCCTTTCGGCCGACAGCTTAATATCACGGCCTTGGGCTGCTAGTGCTGTCAGAGTCATTCGCAGAGAGTCAGAGCCGTATTGTGACATCACTGTAAGTGGATCAATGGTGTTTCCTCTGGACTTACTCATTTTTTGTCCATCTGCATCTCGGACAAGTGCATGGATATATACATCTCTGAATGGAACATCACCCATGAAGCGCAGACCCATCATTATCATCCTGGCAACCCAAAAAAAGATAATATCAAAGGATGTCACTAATGTTGTTGTGGGATAAAATGTCCTTAGCTCCTGTGTATTGTCTGGCCATCCCATGGTAGAAAATGGCCAAAGTGCCGAAGAAAACCATGTATCGAGAACATCGCTTTCTTGATCCAACTCGTTAGAACCACACTTTACACATTTCTTTGGGTCATCGCGTAGTACCATCAGGTCACCACATTCTCTACAAGTCCATGCTGGAATACGATGTCCCCACCATATTTGTCTGCTGATGCACCAATCACGAATGTTTCTCATCCAATCAAAATAGGTATTTTCCCACTGTTTGGGCACAAAGCGTATTCTGCCATCCTCGACAGCCTCAATCGCTTCTTTAGCCAAAGGTTCTACTTTTACAAACCATTGGTTAGAAACATTGGGTTCAACCACTGTGTGACAACGATAACAGGTCCCCACCGAATGCATGTGTGGCTCCACTTTTTCCAAATAACCAAGCTTATCTAGGTTTTTAACAACGTTCTCTCTCGCTACATACCGATCCAAACCAGCAAAACTTTCGCCTGCAGCTGGTGTCATTGTTCCATCATCGGCAATTACCTTTATCATCCCAAGTTTGTGTTTTTCACCAAGTACAAAGTCGTTGGGATCATGAGCTGGTGTAACCTTTAGAGCACCTGAACCCAATGAAATATCGACGTATTCATCAGCGATAACCGGTATGGAGCGATCCATCAGGGGCAGTACAACATTTTTCCCAATAAAGCCTGCATACCTAGCATCGTCAGGATGAACAGCAACAGCAGTGTCACCCAGCATGGTTTCTGGCCGGGTCGTTGCTATGATCAACTCTCCAGGACCATCCTCCATCGGGTATCTGATATGCCACATGTGGCCATCACTGTCTGCATATTCTACTTCCAGGTCGGAGAGGGCAGTATGGCATCTTGGACACCAATTAATCATATATTCACCACGATAAATCAAGCCATCTTCATGTAACGATACAAAGACCTCTCGCACTGCACGAGACAAACCTTCATCCATTGTAAATCTTTCGCGATCCCAGTCACATGACGCACCAAGGCTTTTTAACTGGTTTACTATTGCATCTCCATACTCTGACTTCCATTCCCAAACCTTTTCAACAAACTGTTCACGGCCAAGCTCATTCCGATCAATGTTTTTCTTCATTAGTTGGCGTTCAACAACATTTTGTGTCGCAATTCCAGCATGGTCAGTTCCTGGCACCCACAAAGCGTTATATCCGTCCATCCTTTTAAAACGTATAAGGATATCCTGCAGAGTATTGTTTAGAGCATGCCCTATATGTAAAATACCTGTTACATTAGGAGGTGGAATTACAATTGAGTACGGTTCATTTTGAGATTGGGCACTGGCAGCAAAGGCGGCCGAGTCAAGCCAAGTTTTACTCCAATTTTTCTCGACCTCTTTTGGATCATACTGTTTGGGCAGTTTTTTCAAGTACCGCTCTCCTATAGGGTTTATCCGATTTGATAAAAAGTGGATTATATCAGAATGGTTGAACGATTCCTGTTCTATATGAATTAAACCAAAACAACCTACCTATGATGGAAGAAACCACTTCATAAGATTATTGTAAAATAGACACGTCCGCAATCAAAAGCAACAAAGATATTAAAAACCCGGTGGGGTTTCCGCAACTCTTTATGCAAGCATTATAATTGTGGACATTATCCGGGCAAAAAGTAATCCAAGCATGATCTTTAACCGTAAGTCAAATCTCTATAAACTCGCCCGTTCTGATGTAGAGAAGATACGACGCTACCGATTTAATCTTATCACCCAGATTTTCAATGTGTTTAACTATACGAATTAACCGAATAATTTTCCTTCTATCTCCGGATTGGGAAAGTAAATTCTCATGAGCAGTGTAGTTAGCGCTGTTTATGTTTTGGTCTATTTCCTGGATAAAAGATAAAGCGTGCCCATTCACATCCTCTCCATCCAGAATATCCACAGTTTTTTCTAACATTACAACGCAGTTTTGCAACATTGAATCAAGCAAAATTTTTGTCTCATCATATATTGACTCTGGGTCGCTTTCCACCAACTTTAGCCAGTTAACGGCCACATGCTGCATTATATCTAGCATGGATTCAAGTTCATGCACCACCACCGCATCACATACAACTGCACGCTTCAAAACACCTGCCAGAAATAATTTGCCAACAATATTGGAAAGGTGTTCAATTATCCTTATCGTCTCCATATCAGAGTTAGCCTCAAGCGAGAGCACCTTTTCAACCATTTTATTAGAATCCCCTTCACCACCTATAATATGTAGGCATAATCTGCAGGCTTCTTGTGCATCAACGAGAAGGGTGCGCAAATCGCTTTTTGTTTTGTTTAATTCATCAAGGATAATTTTTGTCACGAACTAAATTTCCTAATATCAGGTTGTTTAACTGAACTTACCAACAATATAATCACGCGTCAACTTTTCGGACGGTTTGCTAAAAATATTCTCTGTCATGTCATACTCCACAAGCTCGCCTTCGTACAAAAATGCAGTTCGTGCTGCTACGCGTTGGGCTTGCTGCATGTTGTGAGTAACGATAATAACAGTGTGGTCTAATGCAAGGTCCAATATCATACTTTCTAATAGCTGGGTAGCCTTGGGATCAAGAGATGAGCATGGCTCGTCTAACAGTAATATTTCTGGAGCGTTTATTATTGCACGAGCAACACACAGACGTTGCTGTTGCCCACCGGACAGTGATGTAGAAAGGTTGTCAAGCCTGTCTTTAACCTCATCCCATAAGGCAGCGCGCGTGAGGGCATGTCTAAGTTTTTCGTTGACCTCGTCCTTGTCTGTCACATTAATTCCCCTAAGTGGCATAGTGACATCCTGACGAATTGTTTTGCCGGAAAAAGGAACCGGTTTTTGCATTACGTAACCAACCCTCTCTCCACGCAGTAAACAAAGCTCATATTGGTTTAAGGCTAAAACATTAGTTCCGTCTGCTAGAAGTATTGACCCTTCATAGACACACCCAAATTCATCATTTAGCCTATTCAAACTTTTAAGAAATGTCGACTTGCCACAGCCAGAAGGACCAATAATAGCCGTAACTTCATTTCGAGCCACAGCTATGCTAACCTTTTTACACCCTTCCACACCATTGGGGTAAGTAATAGACAAAGCTTTGGTTACCAAAGCTTTTTTTTCTACTTCCATCACAAAATCACCTCTGTAACTTTTTTCTATTTTTCCATCTCATATACTGGCCGACAGAGTTAAAACCAAACGTAAGCATGAGTAGCACCAAGGTAGTTGAATATTGAATTGGCAGAGTCTCATCTACATTGGGTGATTGGGTGGCCAACACATAAAGATGATATCCAAGGTACATAAACTGGTCAAGCAACTCACCACTGAAATTAGGAATGAAGTATGCTACTCCTACAAACAGAATTGGCGCCACTTCGCCTGCGCCTCGGCTGACAGATAGGACTAAGCCAGTAAGAATACCACCCTTAGCCTGAGGAAATACTATCCACTTTATAACCTCCCAACTTGTATACCCAAAACAGAGTCCTGCATGGCGCTGCTCTTGCGGCACCATTTTTAGCGCTTCTGTTACGGCGATAATATTTATTGGCAAAGTGAGAACCCCCATTGTCATTGCTGCCCATAGTAAGCATCTTTCACGAAAAACTCTTTCTTCATAACCAAATAAGAAATCTAGTCCACCACCCATTATATTTACAAAAAAAGCTAGGCCAAACAGCCCGTATACTATTGATGGCACTGCAGCAAGGGTCCGCACAGAGCTCATTGTATAGTTATAAACTGCACCTTTTGAGCTGACCTCGTTAAGATATAATGCTATTGCTGTGCCAAAAGGAACGCTAATCAACGACATAAGGAGAACCAACATGACAGTACCTTCAATGATTGGTAATATTCCGCCACCATCCATCGTTCCAGTTGGGGGTAATGTCAAAAAATCCCATGTAAGCTTATCAAGCCCATTGATTAGAACTAGGCCTATAATAAATGTTGTCAGAACAACCACACACATAGCAAAAAAGCTTGTGACCAAAGAGAATAATCTCTCAATAATTATTCTTTTATCAATCATAAGTCCATTTTCTTATTAACAATTGTGAGAAAAAATTAATGAGATACGTTGCAACAATCAGCAGGGTTCCAAGTAGAAAAAGCATGCTGTAATGTGTGTCTCCCACCACAACCTCCGCCATCTCTGAACCTATAGTGGCTGCCATAGTCCTGGCCCCGGACACCAAAGAAAGGTCTAATACTGCCGCATTCCCTGATACCATCAAAACAACCATTGTTTCACCAAAACATCTACCAAAGCCTAATAATACTGCCGCAAAAACCTTTCCCCATGTAGCAGGTAATATTAAATAGGTTATTATCTGATAGTCATAAAGCCCGGAACACTTTGCAGAATATATTTGGTCTTTTGGAAAGCCTGCATAGATCTCTTCAAACAAAGTGGTAATTATAGGAATAGCCGTTAAAGAAAGAACTGAGCCGCACACAAAAGCGTTCAATCGATATGTCGTGCCAAAAATGCTTTGAAAATATGTGGCAAAAACCATCAATCCTAGAAAACCAAGTACCACGGTTGGCATGCCTGCTAGCAACTCGAATACAACTTTTGTTGTATATCTAAGCTGCCGCGGCAAATAAAAAGCGATGGCAATGGCCGAGAAAAAACCAACAACTGTTGCCTCAACCAATGCCACAGTTGTTATCTTTAAAGTGCCAACAGCGAGCGGCCATATGCTGAAAAGCGGAGCATCATCTACCGGCTGCCACCGGCTTTGCCCAAAGATATTGTCTAACACAAGGAAGATGCTGGCAGTTCTTTCGAATTCATCGTTCTCCTCTGTGTTGTGGTACAGCGACATGTCATTTCGTTGTTCCGCATGAAGGATTAATGGGGTCGTTTCTTTGAACACAAAAATAAATATACCCAAGGTTATTAGAACTGTAATAGCTCCACTAATAAACAGTAGTGATAATGCCGATACATTTTTAAGCCTTCGACTAAAATAAACCACCTTTTGCTTCTCATGGGTTATTACCGGCACGGAATGGTTTTCCACTCCACTATCGTCAGTTTCTATTGGCTCGTTCATGCTCTAACAGATTCATTATGGAAGGGGAAATGTATGGCAAAGGTACTACCTTCACCTAGAGCGCTATCAACCGATACCCTGCCTCCGTGAAATTGAGCTACATGCTTTACAATCGATAACCCCAGCCCTGTTCCGCCCATTTCACGCGAGCGAGCCGCATCCACACGATAGAACCTTTCGAATAATCGATCGAAATGTGATTTATGAATACCTTTTCCATAGTCTCTTATTATTATAGATACCGTATCTCCATTTAACTTAGTCGTTACTAGTACCCTCTCACCGCGCGGACTATAGTTGATGGCATTATCAAGTAAGTTTACTAGCGCCTGTTCCATCATAGATGAATTCATTACTGTGATAATTTCCTCTGAGGAGGTTATCTCTAGTTTAAGATCGTTATTTTTTATTTTGTTTTCAAGCATTGCAACAGCATTGCTTATCAACTTTTTAACTGAAAACAACTCGCCACCAGCTTTTTTGACAGTCTCGGTATTTTCCATCAAAGATAGACTCAGCAAGTCGTCTATTATGGCAATAAGCCTGTTAACATGCCGTGTGATAATGCCAATAAACTTTTTTGCAACAGTTGGATCATCCATTGCCCCATCGGCAAGATTTTCCACAAATCCTTTAATGGCCGTAAGGGGTGTTTTAAGTTCGTGAGAAACGTTAGCTGCAAATTCTTTTCTCTGGTTTTCTAGTTGTTTGAGTCGGGTTATATCGCGTAACACAATTACAGTTCCACGAATAAAACCGTCGGGATTGTAGAGTGGGCTTCTAACCACCTCAATTTCTAGTCCCATAATTCCACCACCAAGGCTGATCTCAGCTTCGGCAGATTGAAACCGCTGACCACTATTAATGAACTGTTTTAATTCAATGTCATTGCAAACATCAAAAAACGCACGACCTTCCACATCGGTTGATTTTATGTTTAATAATTCCAAGGCTCTTGGGTTTGCCTTTAGCAAATTCATGTTCTGATCTAAAGCCAGCACCCCGTCTTTAATGCTAAATAAAACCGTTTCTCCCTCCAGCTGATTAACACCATGATTATTAAAATGTGCGCCTAGGTTTTTCATTAGTTGATTCACATGGCCGCTAATCAGATCAAACTCTTTAATTGGTTGAACCTCTATCGGCTCTTCAAAATTATTAAAAGCAACTCGTGTTATGCCGTGTATTATCCGCTCCACTGCCTGGCCAAACCAACCTGCTATTAACCAGGATCCAATAGAGGACAGTACAAACACAAGTGCTAAGGCTAAAATCATTTCATTGATAGCCAAGTTTGTATAACCCAGGTCAGGCTCAATGGACAAGAATATGATTATAGCCATCCCAAGTAGCATAAAAAGAGAGAAGCTTGGTAAGAGTATCCAAAAAAGGCTTTTACTCTTCATTTCATCCATCGAATCGATAGCCAATACCACGTACAGTAAGAAGCTTCTCTCCATGTTTTCCTAGCTTCTTGCGTAGAGAAGTGATATGGACATCAACTGATCTCTCTGTGACGGTAATCTCACCCTGTCTAATAACAGAGATGATTTGTTTTCTAGTATTAACTTTACCTTGATTGACCATCAAGACTTCTAAAATAAAGAGTTCTGACTTGGTAAGATTCAAAGATCCTGATCCAATTTTTACTTGAAAGCGCTCCCGATCAATTGACAGATCGCCGGATGAGACAATCATTTTGGTGTCCAAACTTTCTTCAACCCGACGCAGTGAAGCTCTAACACGAGCGAGAAGGACTTTTGGGCTAAATGGCTTAACAACATAATCATCGGCACCAAGTTCTAATCCTTTGACTATATCCTCGTCAGTTCCTTTAGCTGTAATCATAATAATGGGAAATTGAGAAATTTCCTTACTATTTCTAATTTTTTTACAAACCCCCAAACCGTCTATTCCTGGCAACATAAGATCTAAAAGCATTAGATCTGGCGGGTTTGTAAATACTTTTTCTAGTGCATCCTCACCGGTATAAGCATAAGAAAAATCGAATCCAGCACTAGTGAGACTATATCGTAATAATTCGACAAGATCCTCTTCATCGTCAACCGCCAACACTCTCATTACGTCAATCATTTTCCTTTTCAGCTTAGCTGTTGAGGCTGACTCTAACAGATGTAGAAGAATTAGATTGTTAGGATTTAGTTAATAATGCGTTAAAAGTGTTGTCAAAAATTAAATTTATGATCGCTGGATATCAATAAAGAGACATTGTGGCAAAACTAACCATGGTATCCATTTCACCTTCTATATTCTGTCTGTACTCTGACAGTTTTCCCTTCTTGGCGTCTGTGAGTTTTAATAGTGTGTACAAGGCCGGAAAACCACAGACTCTATTAGTTGGATTGGTGTCCACTATCCTATTCAAAAACCCTGATGGGTCAATTTCTGAAACGCGTTCCAGAAGAGCACGATCATCTGTTTCGATTGCTTTAAGTTTTTTTTCAGAAAGCTTTTCTTCATCACCAAACCTACTGCCAACATGGGAAAAATCTACACTTGCAACAAAAATTACCTTCCTAGCGTCAGCTTTAGCAGTACGGCCTAGAGCATCAATAAACCGATCAATCCGTTCGCCATTAAAGATCGGATCATCATTGTTCCACGCACCTTCAGGATAGGAAAGCAAAATGGGCACGGCCTTTATATCAAGCCTACTTCTAGCAAGCCAAGCCATGAAAAGTGATTGAAATTCAATTGAATGTTCACTTCGATGTGCTTCAACATGGTCAAATAACCCTTCACCAAAGTTCAAATTAAGTTTACTTAAAAAATCATGGTCAACCTTCATTGTGCCTATGGGTGTCTCAAAGTCTTTATCGATGCAAGAAAAAAAATCGTCCTTCATGGAGTGACCGGTACCAAGGATAACGAAAAGTTCTGCGTCTGTTTCCATTACCTCTCTCCATCCAGAGGCCATCATATCGCCACCAATGCTAAAATCAATATGTGGAACGACTATTGCCTTTAAGTCTCCCGACGCCTTTGGACCTGGCTTTCCAATCATTTTTTCAATCGACTTCAATAACTCGTCCGGGTCCTCGCTATAACTTTTCCCCGCAAAAACTGCAGGCCTAGTAACACTATCACGAAACTGTTGTATTACATTTTTCTTGTAATCTGCATACCGTTGATTATCAAAAAGATAGGCCTGGTCTAGTTGTCCCGCCAATTCTATCAAGTCGTCCATTTGAACAGTCTGGCCAAATTGATTTTCAAAGCTTTCTATAATTTGTTCGTTGGTTCTAGTACCGTCCATCAAGTTCATAAGATAGTACCCCGGCAAGGTAACTTTTATTCCGTTATCCCCCAACCGTTCCGGATCTGGCAGCATGATCATTTTACGGCCTTCGTATTCCACTGGGTAAGCTTCAAGCATTCTTAATTTCAAATTTTCAGGCATCTAACATTTCCTCACTACTCTTTTATCTTTTGCCCAATAAAACATCGACATGAAAATATTTCTCACTATTATCACTCACTCCAAGCTTTTTGTGATATTTATTTCAAAAAGTTTGTTTTCACCTCTTCACCTTTTAGCAGTCTAATAATATTACTTCTATGTGTAAATACAATCAGAACCGCCAGCGCGACAAGAACAATAAAAACCTCTGGTGGATTCCCGCCATGTAGAAAATACATGGATAACGGAGTGCTCAACGCCGCTAATATCGAGCCAAGGCTCACATACCCTGTGGTTAATGTAATAAACAGGTAAATACTTACCGCAATCAGCGCTACCACTGGTAATATCCCTATTAAAACGCCAGCAGCTGTTGCCACACCTTTACCACCGCGAAACCCTGCAAAAAGTGTCCAGATGTGCCCTGCAATTACCGCAGCCCCACAAATTAGTTCGATCGTCTGGGGGTTCCATATAACACCAAAACTTAACTTGCTAAGAAATGCAACAGCAACGAAACCTTTAAAAACGTCTATGCTAAGAGTAAGCAAATATGGTTTCATCCCATATAGTCTATAAATGTTTGTGGCCCCGGCGTTACCACTACCGTGTTGGCGAATATCAACTCCACCAACTATACGGCCAACAATTAGGGCGGTTGGTATTGACCCTATTAAGTAACTGGCTACCACGGCGACAATCACCCAGCTCATGTTATTTACTCCTCATCAATCCCTGATTTATTTCGTCCCTCTTTCTTAGCTTTGTATAGTGCTGCATCTGCCTTTACTAATATCTGGTCACTTGAATCTACTCCGTTCATAAGGGTATCTGAAATGCCAAGAGTAATGGTAACTTTTATTGGACCGGCACTAGTTTCAAACGGAACCAAAGCCACGTTGGTTCTTAGCCTCTCGGCAACAACCATAGCACTTTGTGATTTAGTTTTTGGTAAAAGTAACGCAAACTCCTCCCCACCATAACGGGCCAACGTATCAACTTTACGTAACTGTTTAGTGAGGCGAACCGCAAGCTCTCTAATAACTGTATTGCCCACTTGATGACCATAAGCATCATTTATTTCCTTAAAACAATCAATATCCACTATTATGCAGGAAAGTACGTTCTTAAAGCGGATAGACCTTTCATATTCCATATTAAGTTGTTCATAAAAACTTCGCAGGTTGAGTAAGCCCGTCAAACCGTCGGTGGAGGCAAGTTCTTTCTGTTCTTCCAACTGAATAAAATTGTTTATTGAAATTGAAACGATTTCTGAAATTAATAAAGCAAACTGAAGTCCATCGCTGTCGAAGAAACCTTGGCTATTCCCATTAAGGTTTAACACTCCAAAAAGCTTACTCCCGGCTCTGAGGGGTAAACAATATGCAAAGTTATCTTTATATTTCTTCCTTTTTATATCAGTAACATATTTTGATTCAGTAAAGTTATCTTCAAGTACTCCGCTCATCCTATTATAGGACTCTTTCATAATCGGAGACTTGTCTATTGGAAATTTTAACTTATCCAGTTCTTTTTCAGCATGGTCGTGAACAAGAATAAAAAAGTTGCTATTATCTTCATCGAGCAAAAAAATGGAGAACCGGTCAACTCCAATCAGCGAGCTCAGATTTTGCTTAAACATATCGAATACTGCATCGTAGCCCAACATGTTTACGCTTTTGGTAAACTCAATCAAGGCTTCTAGCTTATTCTTATATGTAGACTGTTTTGAACTGTTTTCTTTAGACATTTTATTATTGTACATTATGGAGTTATAAGTTTTTATTGGATTAATGTTGTTCGACCAAACTTTTGAGTAAAATTACTCCTAACACAAGAATCGCAAATAAAACAACACCTGGAAAAATTACTGTGATGTTAACCCTATGATCGAGGTTTTGCTTCCAAAATGTTAGAGCTAAGTTAAGCATTATATAATGACTGCCAACAAACCATTTTTTACAGCCATAATTCCAACATACAACAGGTGGCCTGTTGTCAAGGATGCAATTGACTCTATTCTAAAACAAACCTTCGACGATTTTGAATTGATCATTGTGGATGATGGCTCTACCGATGAGACCGCACAACGCTTAAAAGGAATGCACTGCAATCTTAGGTTGATAATCCAAAAAAATGCTGGCGTCAGTGCATCAAGAAATGCTGGTATACGCAAAGCAAACGGAAAGTGGATTGCCTTTTTGGACAGTGATGATATCTGGCTGCCAAAAAAACTCGAGAGCCAAAATAGTTACATTTTATCCAACCCTGATACAATGATTTTACACTGTGACGAAATTTGGCAGAGAAATGGAACAAGAGTAAACCCAAAGATGCGGCATCGCAAAGCTGGGAGTGGAGCTGAATCCAGAGATTCTGCCTTTTGCAGGTCACTTGAAATGTGCCTTATTTCGCCATCAACAGTGGTCATAAAGAAAGACGTATTCAATAAAGTGGGCCTGTTTGATGAAGAATTACCTGTGTGCGAGGACTACGATTTATGGCTGAGAATTATGGTACATTTTGCAATACACTACCTCGACCAAAAACTTGGCGTAAAGAAAAATTCAGAGAATCCTAGCCATGCAGCATCACAATTATCAGCATCCATTAAATGCCAAGATATTTTCAGAGTCGACTCATTAGAAAAGTTGACTAATAATCCTAGTCTGCCAGAAGATTGGGTAAATATGGTCTTAAATGAGATAGTTCGTAAGACAGAAATTCTCACAAAAGGTTGCATAAAAAGGGGTAGGGCAAAAGAGGCCAAAGAGTGGCGTGATAAGGCAATATTTGCATTGGCCACCCTTAAAGGAAAAAGGTAAGCACACTCACCCCTTGTTAGGCTAGGCTCCACCTAGTGAGCATATGCATGTGGAAACTTTCATAGTTAATTTAAAAGATCCATAAGCTGCTCGAATTTATCGATAAACATGGTTGCTCCAGCGGATCGGATCTCATTCATATCTCGAAACCCATATGTTACTCCAACAAACATAGCACCTGCGTTGAATGCCGTTTTAGCATCCACACCAGAATCCCCTACCATTAATACTTTTTCTATTGGCATACCGTAGAATTGGGCAATTTTCAATAATGCATCTGGTTTAGGTTTTTTAACTGACAACGTATCGCCTCCGTAAACCTGTGCCCCAAAGTGTGGATAGAGGCCAAGCTTTTTTACAATCCGTTTTGTATATTGCTCAGGTTTGTTAGAAATAACCCCCAGTTTGTATGAGTTTCTCAACTCTTCTAGAGTTTCAAATACAGTCTCAAACATTATTGTGTGGTCAAGCAGGTGATCCCAATAACGGCTTCTGAATAGTTTGACAACATCTACCTCTCGGTCTAAATGTCCAGCATCTTCAAGCGCCAATCTAATTAATGGTGCCACACCATTGCCAACAAACTGCTCAATTGTTTTCATAGGGAGTGGTGGATAACCAAGCTGGTCAAATGTCCAGTTTAGTGCATTGGCAATATCCTGTTTAGAATCTATAAGTGTGCCATCAAGGTCAAATACTATCACCTCAGGCTCAAGTTTTTCCATTTGTCCTAAGATCTAAAATGAAAACTTCCATTGCAGAACCATTTTATTTTGAGCGTCAAACTCTTCCCCATCTGACCTTTTCCTTGCATCGCTATTAGAAAGATCGTATTGGGTTTCCAGGGCCACAACAGTATTTTGTGTTGGTCGAACATTAATCCGCAGTTGGATTAGACCTACCGAAAGACCTGTAACATTTTGACTCACCCCATCTATCACCCTAATGTAGTCATCATGATTCGAAGTACCATATGCTAAGCCAGTTTCAAACCATGAATTTATATACCAAATTGCGCCTACACTTAAGCCTGTCCTGGTAATAGTGTCCTGTGAGAAAGTATGTTCTGTTCCTAAAATGGTGGTGGCTCTGTCCCCCAATGAAAAGCGTGTGTTGTCAAATGTGGCGTCTAGCGCAAAGCTTGGATGCCTATATCTGACTGATAATATAAATTGCTGAGTCTCTTCATCAGTGTCCCTGGAGTTGGCAACAAAAGTAATTGTATCTCCAGAAGTGGTAACAGCACTCTGGTCGAGAACACCTGTTTTGTTGTTCCAGTAACGCAAAGACAACGCAAGAGGCCCTGCGTCTATACGGCCCATGAGTGTTTGGGCTAAAGAATTGTCATCATCACCCGCACTCACAATCTGCGAGCCCGTATAAAAACCCATTTCATATGTAAACGGGCCAAACTCTGGCTTTCCGTAAAAACGCACACCAGTATCGTTGTGAGGCGCAGTAAGCCCAACCTCGTTTGAATTGTTGTTATAGGGACTGCCATGGAAAGCAATCAATGGGGTGCCAAACCATTCTCGTCCTGCTCCAACTACATCATAATCCACAACTTTTATAGCACCAATATCCATGCTCATATATCCCGGCCCAAACCAGTTGACAAATCTTAGGTACGCTTGTTGTACATTTTCCTTACCCCAAGGCAAAGAAAGCCAATAGCCAATGTTAGGTGCCAACGTTCCACCAGCAGATAGAGTTACCGCATTACCCTCCACACAACAAAAAAACTTGTCTTCCTGTTGGTCGTCAGGGCCCTGTGTAGGCTGAGAGAGGATTATTCCACCTTCCACAGTAATGGATAACGGCGGATTCCCTGTGCCGACATCTAAAAATAGGTTTTTAGCTGAAGCATGTTTTGCTACTTCCCCACCGTCCTCAGAGTTAGGCATTTGGTATCCGTTGAGCTTGAACTTTATCCCTTCTACTTTGAGCCGCGTCCAAGAGTCGTGGCAGAGAGAACATGCTATTTCGTATTTTTTCGCGAATGCAGGAATGGCCTCTGAAAGTCCAGGAAACATGATTATTCCAAATAGCACCATGGCAACACAAAGTCTTACAATCATAAAAGTCCTTCAATATTAAAGTGATACAACCAACAATACCGTGAACCATTCTTAAACATCGAGTTCAAAAACTAACACGAAGGCTTTAGGTTCGTCAAGTATACAGCCTACATGTTTGTGATGGTGGAGTATATGTTTTGAAGCTGTGAATGAGTGAACGCTAAATATGCAAAGCGAATGAACTTATTCATCAGTTATTTTTTCTTGTGGAAGAAAGAATGTGATGGTAGCTTCAATAAATGGCAATTAAGCACAAAGTATTTTAGATTCATCGTCACGGGATGTGGCTCAGTCTGGTAGAGCACTCGCTTCGGGGGTGAGGAGTCGGAGGTTCAAATCCTCTCATCCCGACCATTAATTTTTGTTCTCTTCTAAAGGTATAGTAAAAGTTACATGTTCAATTTGACTCAAGAGACCAAGATTATTTCTGTATCCGGCATGGTTCATTTCCTAACCCATATGTGTGTGCTTATTTTCCCGGCAATTGTAATTCCTTATTCTAAGGATCTTGGTGTGCCACCGGCAGAAATTTTCCCGATAGGCTTTTTCATGTACATGCTATATGGGGCCATGGCAATTCCTGCCGGATATGTGGCTGATAAATGGTCCCGAATTGGCATACTAAAAATTTGTGTCTTTGGTATGGCAATTTCTTCTCTGTTCGCTTCCTTTTCAACAACAATAGTTTCGTTCACCTTGTCTTTAGCAGCCATCGGATTTTTTTGCGGGTTTTACCACCCCGCAGGCATGGGCCTCATAGCCCACGGCATTGAAAAGCAGGGCTCAGCACACGGAATAAATGGAATTTTAGGTAATTTAGGAATAGCAGCGGCACCACTTTTGTCAGGACTAGTACTACTTACATTTAACTGGAGACTGGTGTTCGCATTCACCTCCGCATTGGGAATTATAATCCTGGTGATAATCTTTATGATGCCAATAATTGAAACGCACGTTGGTAATAAGCAGGCAAAACCTAAGCATAGTGCAGGGGATAAAGGCCACTGGAACTTTTTCCTTATTTTGTGTTTTGCAATGACGTTTTCAGGACTGCTTTACAGGGCAAACATGACCAGTTTACCGGCTATGATGGAGCTACGAGCTACTGATACACTAAACGCCTTTTTTAACAGTTTTTTTCTTGGCACAAAAAGTGGACATTTGCTGTCAGGCGTTTCAGCTTTACTAGTATCATCACTCTTCATGTTTAGTATTTTGGGGCAATACGTTGGTGGAAGGCTAGCCGACCGATTTGACCTGCGAAAGATATATTTCATTTTTCATCTTTCGGCGGCACCTTTTGCATTGGGGATGTCTATATTTTTTAATTTGCCTTTGTACCTAGCAGCGGCTGGACTAGTATTCTTT
This sequence comes from Nitrospinaceae bacterium UBA7883, assembly GCA_002500605.1. Taxonomy (GTDB): domain Bacteria; phylum Nitrospinota_A; class UBA7883; order UBA7883; family UBA7883; genus UBA7883. The sequence continues at coordinate 330,914 of DLRR01000012.1, forward strand.
ACTTTGGGCATGCAGCCGATCGAAAATAGCCTTGCTTCAAAGTTTCTGCCTGGCCACTTGCTCTCTACTGGTTATGGTATTAAATTTACACTTGTATTTGGGGTTGGATCGCTAGCTGTATACCAAGTTGCATTCGTAGATGCTAATTGGGGTTTGCATTGGATATACCCTATCTTAACAATAGAGGCTCTTATTATCGCAGCGGCCGCCGGAACACTTTTATACGCTACTAAAACAATGGGAAGTGTGATGAACACACGCTAAGCAAAATGGATTCGCGCATGTTTCCATAAAAATTTTCCAACGTCGGAAAATTTATGATTGAAACTCTCTCTTGACCCAAGACAACTTCTTTTCATATGCATCGAGGTAGGGAACAACATATAAAGGGGGGCGAAATATAAAGCACACCCCAATCTAATCGGGTTACGGAACTATTCTACTGCTTTAACTTTGTCAGTCTTTCCGTTGCCACCTTTTTTCTTTCATCATCTAGATGGTCGCTCTTTGTTGAGTTCACGGTTTTTTGGAAATACTCAATTGCTTTTATCCTATTACCCATAGCCTCATAGGTTTTGCCAAGCTCAAAAAATATGCTAGTTCTCAACCCGGATCCAATCTCTAGTGATTTAATTAGCGTAGAAACAGATTTTTCGTTAGTTCCATCCGGTAAACCACCAAAAAATACATTTGCAAATGCTTTTAAGAAAAGATTCAAATTTGCTATTTCTCTGTAATAACCACCTAACAGTATGTATGCGCGATAAAATTTTGGGTTAATTTTAATTGCCTTCTTGGCGTTCTCTTCAATTCCTCTGGAAAGCCTAACCTTTTCTTTTCCACTTTTACTACTTGCTAGCCTAGCACTTGAAAGCCCAACCAAGTAATATGGCCATGCTCGATCAGGATCGTTATCCACCATAACCTTAGCCATACTTATGGCCTCTTTGAAATATTCTTCTGATTGTTCATTATCTAAATCTTCGCCAACATTAATTGTAACTTCAATCAGTTTCCTTTTTATTGTGAAGTTGGATGGTTTATCCTTTAAAGCTTTTTTATATAACTTCATAGCAGTCTTATTGTCGTACCCTTGAAAGGCCTTGTCTGCCAAAGTTATAAAATCGGCGGAAGAAGCGTTATTTAGAGCTAATAATAACGTCACCAAAAACACAATGATAGTTTTAAAATTTTTCATCCTACCCCCCAAATATAGATCTCCACTGCTTTTACCAATTTAGATCCCCAACTGTAAAGAATAAACATAGGGTTAAAGTCAGTACATTTTTTGCATCTAATCACACATCAAGAAGATTGAGCAGACTTTTATTGATTACTCTAGCACGCAAAATAATAGGGGCGGACCGTATATTGATCCGCCCCTAACCTATTGCTAGGTAAGATTGTTACATTTAAGCTAACGACTAAGGTTACATCATTCCAGGCATTCCGCCCATTCCACCCATTCCACCGCCGCCCATATCAGGCATAGCAGCTGCTGGTTTCTCTTCAGGCAACTCTGCAACCATAGCCTCAGTGGTTAGTAGCAAGGATGCAATTGAAGACGCATTCAGCAAGGCCGTCCTTGTAACTTTAGTTGGGTCTATGATTCCAGCTTTAAGCATATCAACGTAGTCACCGTTAGCAGCATTAAGACCAAAGTTCGCCTTTGCTTTCTTAACTTCTTGTACAACTATTGAACCTTCGAAGCCAGCGTTGTTAGCAATCTGACGGATAGGTTCTTCGAGGGCACGACGAATTATACTTACTCCAACTTGTTGGTCTTCGTTTTCGGCTTTTAACTTTTCCAAGACACTGATGCAGCGTAGAAGTGCTACTCCTCCGCCTGGGACAATGCCTTCTTCAACTGCAGCTCTAGTAGCGTGCAAGGCATCTTCTACACGAGCTTTCTTTTCCTTCATTTCCGTTTCGGTAGCAGCACCAACGTTAATCACGGCAACACCACCAACTAATTTGGCAAGCCTTTCCTGCAGTTTCTCAATATCATACTCAGAGGTGGTCTCTTCAATTTGGCTACGGATCTGTTTTACACGTCCTTCAATATCCTTACCTTTACCTCGTCCTTCAACTATTGTTGTATTCTCTTTATCGATGTGAACGCGCTTGGCCTGACCAAGATCATCAACAGTTACTTTCTCAAGAGACACACCAAGGTCCTCACTGATCACGTTGCCACCGGTAAGAATCGCTATATCCTTTAGCATCTCCTTGCGTCTATCTCCAAAACCTGGAGCCTTAACTGCAGCGCAATTGAGGGTACCACGAAGCTTATTTACAACCAAAGTTGCAAGAGCCTCGCCCTCTATATCTTCGGCAAGAATAAGAAGAGGTTTTCCCATCTTCGCAATCTTTTCAAGAATTGGAAGAAGCTCTTTCATATTTGTAATCTTCTTTTCGTTAAGCAGAATGTAAGCATCGTCAAGCACTGACTCCATCCGCTCTGGATTCGTTACAAAGTATGGGGACAGGTATCCACGGTCGAATTGCATGCCCTCAACTATCTCAAGGGAAGTCTCCATCCCTTTTGCCTCTTCAACTGTTATTACTCCATCCTTACCTACTTTATCCATTGCTTCGGCTATTAGGTCACCAATAGCTTGGTCGTTGTTTGCCGATATGGATCCGACCTGTGCAATCTCCTTCTTATCCTTGGTCTCTTTACTAAGATTTCTAAGATCGTCGATAACTGCTTCAACAGCTTGTTCGATTCCACGTTTGATTTCCATTGGGTTGGTTCCGGCTGTAACGTTTTTTATCCCTTCGCGGAATATCGCTTGTGCCAAAATCGTCGCGGTTGTTGTACCATCTCCCGCAACGTCAGAGGTTTTGGAGGCCACTTCATTTACTAGCTGAGCTCCCATATTCTCGTAAGGATCCTTAAGTTCCACTTCTTTAGCTACAGTAACACCATCCTTGGTAATTGTAGGAGAACCGAAACGTTTATCTATAACTACGTTACGACCCTTGGGACCAAGAGTCACCTTCACGGTGTTGGCTAACTGATCAACACCGTATAATATTTTCTGCCTCGCCTCGTCAGCGAAAGATATCTGTTTGACCATTTTTTATTTATATCCCTTTCTTATTTGTCTTTCGATGCCTTCTTATTTAAGTCTTTAACAATCATCACCCAAGTACACCGAGGATGTCTTCTTCCCGAACTATAAGATACTCTGCACCTCCAAATTTAATTTCTGTACCAGCGTACTTACTGTAGATCACGTTATCTCCGACCTTTACGGTCAACTCATCGGAGTCACCAATGGCCATTACCTTGCCCTCTTGTGGCTTCTCTTTGGCTGTGTCGGGGATAATTATTCCACCAGATTTCTCATCTTTCGTCTCAGCTGGTTTTATTAAAACTCGATCGTTCAATGGCCTGATCTTAACCACTATTTCTCCTCCAAAATTCTAAGGGTTATTTTATACCTACAACAACCTGTTCATTGTCGGTTGTAACCTTCAGCGCTCCCACCATAAGAGCGCTACCTATTAAGTGTCACCCAAGTTGAATGTTCACCTGTAGATTCAGAAAGATAAAACGGCCAACTGGAAAAAGCAAGCTTGTGGAGTGAAAAAAACAGTAATTTTCTTCTGATGACCGCATACTTTCAAGAACTTATTTATTATTGCATAGAACTGTTAGCACTCTAACTGCGTGAGCACTACTTATAATGAAGAGTAGACTGTTTGGCTAAAAAAATCAAGGTGTTTAAGGCAGCTATACCTAAATTATCAGTAACAGGAAAGTTAGATAATGACCAAGGTCATTATAATAACTAGAAAGTCATAACCTACTGTAATCAACATATACTATAATCCTACCGTCTCTTTCCGCTTTTTTCCTTAAGTTTCCAATGTAGTCAGTATAAATTTGATTTGCCTTGGTCTTTAGAAGATTTTCTCTTATTGTAGGCAAGCTGACTACTATATCCTTTAAATCTAATGGTTTACGCTCCTTTAAGTGTATTACATAGAAACCAAGGGAATATGGAACTATCGCAACCTCATCGAGCGCAAGATCAAGCCCCATAGTCAACATTGCTTCAACACTTTTCTCAGATCCGGGTTTCATTAAAGACGCTTTTGAAAATGGTTTTGTATGTAATATTTTTAAGCTCAAGCTATTAGCCTGAGCTTTGAAACCATCTGTTCCCGCACTAAATATTTTTTCAGCATCTTGATGGGCCAGTTCAGTTGCATTTTGCATTCGAAACCGCTTCTCGGCAACCATCCGATTCTCATTCAAGGACCCTGTCTTTACTGGTATAACTTTATCGAGAACAAAAATAACGTAAGCTTCATTTAGTTTCTGCGGTTCACTGTGAAAACCTGGCTCTAGCTCAGAAAGTGTCTGCCAAACAGATGACCAATCATCAAATCCTTTTATAACCATTCCATCAACAGCCTGACCAGTACGAAGCTGAATCCTATCATCCCTTTTCACTAACTCTTCAAGGTTGCTCCCATACATTTTTTCAGATATTGCGTCTGCTGCATTTAGAGCTGCTTCACTGGCTTTTATTATTCTGATCCGTTTCTCAATTAGATCACGAACCTCTTCTAACTGTTTTTCTCTTGCCTCGTTATGAGCGAACAATTTTATTATGTGCCATCCAAACTCAGTACGAAACGGTTTAGAAAAATCACCAATTTTTAAATTGAAAGCAACATCTTCAAATCCCTGTACCATCTGCCCCCTAGTGAATTCACCGAGGTCACCACCTTTTGCTGCTGACGGTCCCTCCGATACGTCTTTTGCAACTTCAAAGAAACTCTCACCAGCTTCCAAGCGGGCCATAGCTTTATCAACTTTTTCTTTGGCGAGTTCCCCTTCACGGTCAGATGCAGACTCTGGGATCAGAATTAGTATGTGACTTGCACGCACCGACTCAGGCTTTGAAAACTCCAGCTTGTTATTTTCGTAAAAAGTATCTAGATCTTCATCATCCACTTTTACACTGGGTGCAAATTTCACTGGTGCAAAAGTTGCCACTTTGAAATCACGTTTTTCTGGCGTCTCAAATTCTAAAAGCCTTTTTTCATACCATTCCGTCAATGCTTCTTCTAAAACCTTTACTTTTCTTTCATAGTTTGACGACTCAATCTTTACGTAATCCAAAACAACTTTTTGATTTTGCGATAGGTGCCACTCAACAACCTCAGCATCGGAGATACCAACTGTTTCGACAATCATTCGTCGAAATTTATTAACAAGCAGGTCGCCTTTGAGGATTTCTTCAAAGGTTTTTGGTGAAATCATATTATATGAAAGCATTCTGTTGTAGAGCTGTTTGTCGAATACACCGTTGGACTGAAACTGTGGCATAGTGAATATAGATTTCCGAATTTCGGTGTCGGTTACTAGCAGACCAGCTTCTTTTGCGGCCATCTTTTGAACAGCTTTGTTCAGCAATGCGTCTAAGGCCATTTTCGGAGGGTTGAAGTTTTTGTAAAGATCTTCCGGGCGTTCGTTTCGGAATTGTAGCCGCAACTGCTCCTCATACATCCTGGTTTGTTCGTGATGATTAGCCTTAGTAATTACAAAATCTCCAACTGTAGCCATCACATCATCGCGTCGACTTCCGCCTTGACCCCAGACCAAAAAAGCAGCGCCAACGAATGTAAATGCAACAAACCAAATTAACACTTTACTGATAATAGATTTGGCACTTTCCCTGATTATATTAAGCATGGTTTTGTTAAGTTAAGTTGCAGATCTAGTTCGATGACTTGCTTTCTTGTTTAAGTTTTTCTCCAGCAACCATTGCTTCCTTAGTTTCAGGGAACAACTCCACAATAGATCGCAATCTAAGAAACCCCCCCTTTTTGTCACCTCTTTTAAAACTTGCTGTTGCACTTCGCAAAATGGCAGTAGGGGCTTTTTTACTGGCAGGATAGCGTGCTGCCATACTGTCAAAAGCTGTAACAGCTCCTTTGTAATCAGGAATTCTAAATTTCGCCTCACCCAGCCAGTAGGCTGCATTATCTGAAAGCTCTGATTCTGGAAATTTGGAAAGGTACCTAGTAAAACCCTTTATGGCATCTTTATGCTTACCTTTCAAAAAAGCTCTATACGCTTTTTCATACAATTCATGTGGCAAAAGCTTTCCAATGGGGGTATTAGAAGTGTTCTTAGCACTATTCTTTATGGCAACTTCAGTGTTAGCATCATTGGCAACAATTCTTGCCAAGGTTCTGTTAACCTCACTTTGATGAGCACTTTTACTAATCCCATGCTTCTTCTCCATTAATTTAATGAAGGCCATAGTTTCAGCATTTAAGGAGTTGAGCTTTGCATTAAGAACTTCAAGTCGAACATTAGTAGCAATGCTTCTCTCCAGAAGATCGTTTTGAAGTGATGTGCCCAACTCCATTTTTGATATTTTCTTCGAAAGACGGTTCGCCCTCTCATTTAGCTCTTCAATCTGGCCAGTAAGGACCGTAATTGAACTTTCCAACTGGTCAACATTTGCTACCATATCCGCTTGCATTTTAATGGCTTTGGCAGCTTTTTCACGCTTGCTAGCAGTTTCGCATGCTGGCATCAGGGTAATTAAAACTATAACCGATATTCCTTTTAAGAACTGTGCAAACCAATTACTGCTTGCATACCATCTAATTATGTTTTGTTTCAATGAATCCCCTCAAAATCAGTTTTTCAATTAACTAAGTGAAATTTTATATCATCACCTAAAAAGCAACAGGGGAGCGGCAAAAGTGCCTCTCCCCTGTTGAAGATACGAACTTGTTCGGGTTTTTTATCTAAGGAATCTTTTATCTACCTAGTAACCAGGAAATGAGCCCGGCGATTTTTTCCCCATGCCTCTTCTGTATGACCTGGATCAAGAGGTAGTTCCTCACCGTAACTTATGGTGTATAGCCTTTCCGCGCCAACACCCAAAGAAATTAGATAGTTTTTTACAGCATTTGCTCTTCTCTCACCAAGGGATAGGTTATATCCTTCTGTACCACGTTCATCACAGTGGCCTTCAATCTGAACCCTGGTGCTCGAATTTGATTTCATCCACTCAGCATTTTGCTGCAGGACAGCACGTGCATCATCCCTTATATCCGATCTATCAAAATCAAAAAATATGTCTTGAAGGGCTTCTTCATCCGCATACCCAGCATCTCTCTGACCCTCTTGTTCCATTCGCTCGGACGTACCATCAGAGCCTTTAGAAACTTTCTTCGAGCACGCTCCCAAACCAAACGCAACTACAAAAACTAAAACAAAGGACAAAGAAAGAAAAAGTCTTTCATTTAATCGGAACATGGCATCTCTCCTACGCACATAAGGCTACTGAATTCCAAGTGGTTCTGGCTCTCCTCCAGCCCTAGCAACTTTAACAAAGTCAAATTTTGTTTTCAAGTTAAAAATATGTTAAGAGCAAGCTAGGAAGATAGGGTTCTACCGGACATGGAATCAATCCGGCCCCCATGAGGGCAAGTAACCTCCGCCTGGTAAAAAAGTTATCTGAGTTTTGTTTGTACCATCTGACAACATAATGTAAACCTGACTTTTCCCTCCTTTTGTCGATGAGTAGACAATATGCCTCCCATTGGGGGCCCAAGCAGGCGATTCATTGGAACCCTGGCCATTTGTTAAATTAGTTGCCCTCGGGTTTTTGTAGTTCATCACCACAACATCAAATTTGTTTCCAACAAGAGATGCATATGCAATGAGGTTGCCGTGTGATGACCATGCAGCAGAATCATTGTAAGTTCCTCTGTACGTTATTCTTTTCTTTTCAGATCCATCAGATTTCATCACATATATTTGTGGTGACCCTGACCTATCAGATGTGTACAAAATGCGCGATCCATCAGGAGACCATTCCGGGCTGGTTTCAATCGATTTGGAAAATGTTAGCTTTTTGGAATTGGTCCCATCTGAATTCATCACATAAATATCAGAGTTTCCCTTTCTAGAGAGCGAGTAGGCTACCTTTTCCCCATCAGGCGACCATTCCCCAGTAGAGTTTAGACCAACCTTTCGCGATAAGGGCCAGCGCTTTCTCCTTAACAAATCTATTACATAAATATCTGGATTTCTATAGCGGTACGTTGTAAACAAAATAAGATTTTTCTTTTTCGGGTTCCAGCTGGGGAACAACACCAATGACCTATCTGAAGTGATTTGACGCGGATTATTGCCATCGTAATCCATGATCATTAACTCCTTTCGCCCTCTTACCTTTGAAACGAACACAATTTTGGTTCTTGCTATACCTTTATCTCCGGTAAGGCGCATAAGAATGTCATCGGAAAATTGGTGTGCCATCTGCCTAAACAGCTTTTTTCTGCCTATATACTTCTTGGCAAAAAATATTTTTTTCTTCTGAAGATCGTAAACTTTCACCTCAAGGGTTAATTTGCGATCAGCTTGGACGTTGATAACTCCTTGTACCAAAAAGTTTGATGCAAGGGTACGCCACTCATCGTAATCTATTTTCCCTAACCGTGTGTCACGATCTTGTACACTTTTAAGTAGCGAGTATTTCTCGATTGGCTTGAAATACCCCGTGAATTTTAAATCAAAGTTAATAATTAGAGAGGCAAGAACACCTAGGTTATTCTTGTCGTTACCATTGAAACGGAATTCAGGTATAGCCACTTCCAAAAGCTTAGACTCAGTTCGTTTAGTGCTGATATATACATCCTTTGCAGAATGGGCAGCCATAAACGTAAAAAGTATCGCAATGGTACTAAAAGTACCGATTTTACTCAAAAGTTTGCTCATAAAAAAATTCATACCTAATGTTCAGCGTTTTTGGTTTGAAATCGTCAGGTAACGGAGGAAAAGGCTGGGCTTCAGAAACAGCAATCAAGGCGCTGTTATCCAACTCTTCTACTCCCGAGCTTTTAAGCAACTTCAAAGATAATGCCTGCCCATCCCTAGATATAGAGAAATACACCAATGGATTACTTCTTTGCCCGGCGACGTTAAGCCCATGCGTTACCCAGTTACCATTAACCTTCCTCTCCACAATTTTTATATACCATACATGAGTAAAAGGATCGCCTTCAGTTGTAATTGATTTTCGGGTTTTTGCAGAGGCTTCTTTAGGAACAGTCTTAGAAACTGTCTTTTTAACTATTTTTACAATCTTTTCTTTGGCTGGTTTCCGCAGTTTTTTCTTTTTGGGAATTACCTTTCTGATTTTAGAAGTCTTTTTTACCATCTTTTGAACTTTTTTAGCCTTTTTCTTCATTTTCCTGTAGCTCTTTTCTTTTACCAACTTCTTCTTCTTTATTATTCTTGGCTTTTTTTCCAATTGACTCGGGTCAAGTAAGCTACTAGGGGGTTTTTTCGCAGAGACTAAGTTTACGGTATACCCAGGAACAATAACGTTTGGCTTGTAGTTGAATTGCGCAAATATCACTATGCAAAGCACAAAAACCGCATGGAATACTGCGGAGATACCAACCGACCTTATAAACTGTTTGGAAGTATTCAGGTCACGTCCCTTCTGGGCCAACATCTGGGTCTCTTTCATATTCTAGAATTGGGAAATACGTTTCAATAGGCTAAACTCGGTTTTGCATATTGGACGTTCTTGTTCCCGGAGTTCATTTTTTTTGTGTCTCCGGAGGAATTGACGTGACCATCCCTAGCTTGGTGATTCCTGCTTTCTTAATTATGGCCATAACTCGCATCACTTTGCCATATGAAATACGTCTGTCCGCATGCAGAAAAACTTCAGGTTTATCTGATCGTGCCGCAAGATTCCGCATTTTAGCGCGAAGATCTTTTTCGTCTATTCGTTTTTCGTTGTAAAATATTGCACCATCCGACCGCATTCCAACGACGTTCTGCTCCCTAATCTCAAGCGCACCTGTATCTTCTTTAGGTAGGTCAATGTTGAGCCCACTTTGCAGAAGTGGTGCAGTGACAATAAATATGATCAGGAGAACCAACATAACATCAACAAAAGGTGTGACATTTATCTCTGTCATTACCATGGACGCCTTTCGGCGAAACCGCTTTCCTCCTGAATCTATAAGCATTAGGATCGCTTTATATATTCACGGTCGATCAGCGATAGCATATTTAGCGAAAAGTTGTCCATCTCAGTGGCCTTGATCTTTACTCTGTAGACAAAGTAGTTGTAGGCAATAACTGCGGGTATGGCTGTAAATAGTCCTGCCGCAGTAGCTACCAAAGCCTCTGCAATTCCTGGGGCCACAACGGCTATGCTTGCCTGCCCCTTAGTTCCTATACCGCTAAATGCGTTCATAACACCCCAAACGGTTCCAAATAGACCTATAAATGGCGTCACCGAGCCTGTGGTTCCAAGGAATATAAGCCATCTCTCTAACTTCGTAACTTCTTGTGCCGTGGCGCGTTCTAATGCTCTGCTTACTGAGTCAAGCTTTTCAAGCAAAAGACCTTCATCTTCTTTATAGCTTAGTTCATTTTGTGTTTTGCGAAATTGAGCTGCCAACTCTATGTAGCCTGCCGTAAAAACACGAGCAGTTGGACAGTTCTTAAGTCGTTTTGCTAAATTATAGGCATTTTCCAGCTGTCCCTGTTTTACAAACTCTTGGTTAAAGTTATCTGTCTCTTTGCGTACCTTGCTGAATAACCTAAGTTTGTGATAGACGATTGCCCAAGAAATTATCGAGAAAGCCAAAAGTAATAAAAAAACTGATTTGGCAACCCAGCCAGCTCTTAAGACTAGATCTACAACACTCTGGTTTTCTGTAACATTAGATATCTGGGACAATATAGCTAGGTGTATTTGATAATCCATATAAGTCTTTATTTTACAAAGTTTCTAACAATTAGCTCCGTTGGACCCTGCCGATTCTAGTGTTAATTAGTTTGGATGTCAATGCACATATTTGGTTTATTACAAACCTATGTCCCACTAATTTAAAGATATGGCAATTCAGTATCTTTTCCACCAATAGGCTGGGATCTAAGTATGATTTAAGCATCATGGTTCGGTATTAAATGTACTTTTTACCATTAGCTTACATTGTTTTTTCCATTGAGGAATGGCCACCATTGTTGAATGAGGAGCCAGTCAACTTTAAAACCAAAGAGTCAAATAGTGAATAAAGCGTTGGCGCAACAACTAATGTCAGCGCTGTAGCAAATGCAAGACCAAAGATTACTGCCACAGCCATAGGACCCCACCAGTCAGAAGAATCTGAGCTTGTGATCCACTCAAAAGCCTTAAAATCAAAACTAATTCCTATGGCCATGGGGAGTAGACCTAGAATTGTCGTAATAGCTGTGAGAAGCACTGGGCGGAGACGTGTCATTCCTGCTATGACTATCGCTTTTGCTTTTGGCATCCCCCTCTCACGCAATTGGATAGTGTAATCAAGCAAGACAATTGAGTTATTAACAACTACACCAGCCAAACTTATCACTCCTATTCCGGTCATAATTATGCCAAAAGGAGTTAAGGTAACCATGAGCCCTATTAGTACTCCTATAAATGAAAGTATCACTGACGAAATTATGATTAGCGGAGTGGTTATGGCGTTGAATTGTAGAATTAGCACAAATAGTATAAGAAATATTGCAGCTCTAAATGCTTTTTTCAAAAACTCCCTAGATTCTTGCTGTTCCTCGTTCTGACCAGTAAAGTCAACGCTGTACCCAGATGGAAGATTGATTTCACCTTCTAAAACATCTCTGGACTTCGCTAGCAATTCATTATCGTTTAGACCTGGGGCAACGCCGGCTGAAACGGTAACAACTTTTTTCTGATCAATGTGGGCAATATCGCTGTAACCTGACGACGTGGTTATTGTTGCAATAGAGGTTAGTGGTACTATCTTGTTTTTGTGACGGATGAAAAACTCCTTCAATTTCTCTATCCTGTCACGCCTGTCTTCACGAAAGCGCACTCTGATATCGTATTCATCTTTTCCCTGCCGGTAAGTAGATGCTTTACTACCATGAATGGCTGTCCGAATTGCCTTGGCAACATCACGTGTTCGCAAACCATATCGACCCGCGCGTTCGCGGTCTATCTCAATTTTCAATTCCGGCCTTCCTGGCGAGTAATCGTTTCTTAAATCAATCAATCCTGATATAGACCGCAGCTTTTGCTCAACTTCCATGCTTATTTGCCCAAGCATCATATAGTTATGTCCCGATATTTCCACGTTAACAGGCGCTCCTGTGGGAGGTCCTGCCTTTTCAGCTTTTATTTGAACATCAGCACCAACAACTTTTTTTGCCTTATCCCTAAATATCCCTTCTGGTATATAGGTAGACCGTATCCTGTCTTTGCGATCTATGAAATCAACTGCAATCCTACTTTTGTGGCTTGGCCCTTCGCCACCAGCCCCTGTAAAGTCAAACTTCCCTGTTGATACTCCCACGTTGGTTACATACACCTTTACGTCATTCATTTTCTCTACAACTTTCTCCATCTCTAAGGCTAGTTTGTTTGATGCCATGATGTTCGTACCAGTTGGTGCTTCTATGTCAATGAACACCTTGCTTGGTTCTATTTTTGGGAAAAACTCTATTCCTTGACCTAACAAACCATATAAAGGAAAAATTGCAATCAATGCAATCAACGAAGTTCCAATAGTAATCACCCGGTGACTAAGCGCCATTTTAAGGCACTTTTTGTACCATAGCATTACTCTGCCAACCTCAGAATCGTCCATCTCGCTTATGGCCTTCCTCCGATAAGAAACGCTCATCAACGTTGCACATAGTGTTGGGTTTATAACCAGCGCAACAAACAGTGACGCAGATAGAGTAATACTTAGTGTGTAAGGTAAATAAACAAAAAACTCCCCCATTATCCCAGGCCAAAAGATCATCGGGAAAAAGGCGCACAGTGTTGTTATTGTGGATACAACGACCGGTTTCGCAACCTCTGCAGTGGCTTCCATTGCGGCATTGAATGGTGTTTTTCCTTCTTCTGCGTGCCGATAAATATTTTCTACAATAACTATGGCGTTATCTACCAGCATACCCAAAGCTAAAATTAATGCGAAAAGCACAACCATGTTCAGTGAAAACCCCAATGCGTGAAGTATTGAAAATGATATAAGCATAGAGAAAGGAATGGAGAGGGCGACAAAAATGGCAACTTTTAACCCCAGCACAAAGAAAAGAACCACAAGCACTAGGATAAGCCCCGACGCAATATTGTTCTCTAGTTCATTTATGAGTGTTCTGGTCAGCTCACTCTGGTCAGCAGTGATTTTAATATCTGTGGTACGTGGCATGCTTGGAAGCTCTCTATCTACCAACGCTTTTATAGCGTCGGTAACTGCGATAATGTTTTCTCCGGAGCGCTTGGTAACTGAGAGGCTGATTGTTTTTACACCTTTTAACCTGGCATAGGTAGATACCTTCTTAAACCCAAACTTGACTGTAGCAATATCCCTCAAATATATTGGTTTCAGGTTTGAAGTTTTAACTACAATATCGCGTATCTTCAAAGGATCCTCAAATTCCCCTGGGATACGTACCAAATATTTATAAGTACCCACCTCAATTGAGCCACCTGGAATCGTGGTGTTTTCCTTTTCTATGACCTTTACCACATCCTTTATTGCTAGGCCGTAATAACGTAGCCTTTCAGGGTCAACGTCCACCTGTACTTCACGATCCAATCCTCCAGCCATTTCTACGCTAAGCACACCAGGAGTTGTTTCAATTAAATCTTTGAGGTTTTCAGCCACTTTCTTGAGCCGTACAAGGCTGTATTTCCCAGAAATATTAACAATCATTATTGGGATGTTGGAAAAGTTAACCTCATCAACTATCGGCTCATCCGCATCGGTTGGTAAGTGGCGTTTTGCGATATTTACTTTGTCTCTTGTTTTTTGAATTGCCTCGTCAATGTTGGCGTTAGCTTCAAATTCTACTGTTATTATCGATACACCTTCCTTGGAAGAAGAGCGCATCTCTTTAATATTTTCAAGGTTTTTAAGTTCTTTCTCGAGTTCCATAGTAACCAGCGTCTCAATGTCACTAGGTGAGACACCAGGATAAGTAGTGGTAACAATGACAACAGGAATAGTAATATCCGGATTTGCCTCTCGTGGCAGGGAAGAATATGAAATAAGCCCAAAGACAGCAATGATCACAATCAAGGCATAAACAGCAATATGGTTTTTTAAGGAAAAATTGGTGACGATCATGATTGTGGCCTAGTTGGATACCTCTACCGTGTCTCCGTCTATTAAGCTTCTATGCCCAGATATCACCAGATGTTCTCCTACAGAAAGACCTGATTCCACCAAGGCTTTTTCTTCAGCCACGTCTGCTATCACCACCTTTTTTAGCCTAGCAACGGAACCATTCTCAACGACATAAACTGCATGACCATCAATTAGCTCTACAACAGAGGTCTGGGGAATGAGTACGGAGTTTGCCAAAACCTTTTTGGTAAACAAAACTTTAGCACTCATTTCAGAAAGAATGTTTTCTGATGAACTCTGTATTACAAGCTCGCAGTCGAAAACACGTGTCTTAGGATTCACCTCTGGTGAAATGGAGGTTACTTCTGCAGTAAAAGTCTTGCCAGGGTATGCATCGAGTGTAACAAGAGCAGATTTGCCTACTTTAAAATCGGCTATTGCTGTTTCTGGCACACCAGTTATTATTTTCATCGGTGTAATTGTGACTAGCTTGGCAAGCCGTTGCCCCGGATTAATGTAGGCACCCACTTCTACGTCCCGCGTCACCACCACGCCAGCAAATGGAGCTCTTACTGTCATCATGTCCAGCTTTGCATTTAGGGCCGATAACTTAGCACCTTCCGCCTTGAGCTTTAGACGTGCTTCCTCTAGTTTCAATTCTGAAACATTGGCCCCCTTATCGGATAAGGCTTTTAATTTTTCATGATGAAGGGATGCCATTTCGTGATCGGCAACTATCCGTTCTAACTCTGATGCAAGGACCGAATCATCTAACCATACAAGGGGTTGACTAGCATGCACTTTGTCACTTCTATCGAAACCAAGATTTTTGACCCTACCAGCTGCCGCTGAAGCTATGATCACACTTTTACTAGCCATTGTAGAAGCTGTTAGTGTAAGTTTTTGCTCGAAGGTCTCTGCTGTAACTATCATTGTAGCCACTTTAACTGTTGCTTTTCCAGAATCTGAACTTGGCTTCAAGTTATTCTCTGGACTCTTAGAACAAGCTACAACAAGGATCATCAATATCGCGAGAACAGCTTTTAGGTTTTGATCTCTACTTCTCATAACTTCCTCCTAATGCCATTAAAAGCTTCACTCGCGCAACATTGTTTTCGTACAGTGATTTGCTGTAATTGGATTTGGCCTTCCGGAGCGATAGATGAGCATCAAGTACTTTTAGCTGAGTGGCCACGCCTTCTCTATGGCTTACGGAAGCTATCCGATACGTCTCTTCAGCGTATTCAACATTTTTACTCTGTGAGGTCAGAAGTTCCTTAGCCCTTGCTAGCTCGTCGAATGCAGCTTTAACCTCCAATCTTACACGCCGAATCGTTCTGCTATGCTCTAGGTCGGCAATGTAACTTTCAACAAACTTCTTTCTGTAACGCGAAGATCGCTCCATACCATCAAAGAGGTTAAATTTTATGTTAATTCCAGCGTTCCAGCTGTCGACCAGCTCATCACTCTCGACAAAACCAGATGAATTCGAAAGATTGTAGTTGGCAAAACCCTTAACCGTTGGAAAAACCTGACTTCTCATGGCAATAGCCATATCTTTTGCTGCCTTAGATGATTCTTTTGCTGATTTTATTTCTGGCCTGTTTTCCATAGCAAATACTAATGCTTCCGATAAATTAATATTAAGTTGTTTAATTTGAAACGACCCTTTGAGTTGAACAGAAGTCGTTGGATCAATACTCATGTAGTCGAGCAGTTCAAGTATCGAATATGAATACTGATTCTTTCCAGTTACAAGGACAGACCTGGCTTCGGCTAATTGCGACTCAAAACGTAACGTATCATAACTAGTGTTCAGCCCAACAGATTCTCTATCTTTCGAATCTTTCAGGTGAACTTTTAGCTGCTGGACTGATTCTTCGCTGATGGAGATTAATTCTCGGTTGTAAAGTGCCCTGTAGAAAAGCGCGTTTACTTCAGCCACAACCCGGTTTTCCATAGCAATCACGTCATACTCTGAACCAGAAAACAGTTCTCTGGCCGCTCTATAGCCAGAAGCTATAGCACCAGAATACAAATACTGCTCCAGTTTTGCGTTGAACAAGTAACTATTATCTGGAACAAGCTTAAACCGCTGGCCAAGAAATTCTATCTCTGGATTGTTACCTTCATACTGGTAACGTGCGGTTAGATCTAGGTCGGGCAAAGCTGCCCCCAAGGCTTCAGATTTTTGAAGGTCCGCCAAGGATCTTCGATGCTTCACAATAGCTAAGTCGGTATTGTTTTGTAGCGCAATCTCCACACTCTGATCCAAGGTAAGTTCAAGCGCATCTACAGGATAGGCACTGAGACCTTGTGAATATAGAACAACTAATGCTAGAAAAATTAAAGTTCGATTCTGCATAAAACTACAATTTTGATTTGTGAAGAACAATAAATAAATTCAAAACCAACCCTGTTTTATATTGACAGTACAATGTCATTTTGTCAATATATTGTCATATTGACAATATAATGTCAAATAGTGATGGCAATATTATGAAGCAAATTCCACTTTACTACACAGGGCTCACTACAAAGAGTGGCAAAGGGCAGCTATTTACTGAGATCGTACTAGCACTTTTCAAGCTTACGGGAATGTTAAATATCGAAGGTGATAATTTAACCAGCGAGTTTGGGATAAGTGCTGCACGTTGGAAGATTTTAGGTTTTTCAGCCCTACCTGATACAGCTCTTACAGTTTCACAAATTGCCAAACATTCTGGTCAATCCCGCCAGAGCGTTCAAGTTTTAGCCAATGAAATGGAAAAAGCAGGGTTGATAGAGTTTCAAGCCAACCCGTACCATAAAAAATCAAAAATTGTTGCTGCAACATTAAAGGGAATAGGAATATTAAGGTCAATTCGCGAAAAAAGAATTCCTTGGACAAAAGAGAAGGCAGCACCGATTAAAAAAAAGGAGCTTAAGATGACCTTAGATGTAATTAACAGAATTATCAATGAAATGGATAAGTGATTACTCAAGCACTTTTACCTTTTAAAGTTGTTCCACATCAGAAATATTGTCTCGTCTAATATAATTGCACCATTCACTTCCTCTTGTATAAACATCACCTGGTGATGGGATTAATTCTTTGATAATTATTTCTAATTTGTATAATCAATTACACTTAAGGACGGTTTTGACTAAAGGCGCCCGTAGCTCAGATGGATAGAGTATCGGACTCCGAATCCGGAGGTCGCAGGTTCGAATCCTGCCGGGCGCACCATTTTTCAATGACTTATGGGGATGGGAATTTAAGGATTTAATTTAGTAAGTGTATAGTAAGTGATTGGAGCTAAAAACAGCCCTGTTAACC
>DLRR01000015.1 GCA_002500605.1 Nitrospinaceae bacterium UBA7883
CTCCGCAAACACGGCGGCAAGAACCAGAGGGAAATGAAAGCTGAAGCCAAATGAGGACTGTATCAAGACGAGCTTTTACTCTTATTGAACTTTTAGTAGTAATCGCAATCATAGCGATTCTCGCAGGATTACTTTTGCCGGCTTTGGCAAAAGCGAAATCTCAAGGAAAACGTATCGCTTGTAGTTCTAACCTTAGGCAATTGGGCTTATTCTTTTCAATGTACACGGGAGATAACGACTCCCGTTTTCCGGATTGCCGTGAACTAAAGTTGATTCTTCCTGGAGGATATCGGCCTTGGTCTAGTTGGCCCAAATCAGATCCACGTTCCGGGTGGGCGGCTCATGTATTGAAAACATACAACTCTCAACATAAGATGTGGATTTGCCCAGCTATCCTCAAAACAACTCTTATAAATTATCCACAATCAAAGCAACATTTTGATATTGGAGAAGAGAAAATAGGTTACTCAACATATTGGATGTGGCGGTTTGACCGACCAGATGATGATATTCCACTTGATAATTTCTGGGGAAAAACAGAAAGCCAGATAATAAGAGATTTGATTCAGGTAAACAACCCATTCATCGGAGTTCCTAGCGGGAGTTCTGATGTGGAATTGATTGTAGATGTTTATTATCCATCAACAATTAAGAGTCTTGCCGAAGAAATTAGGGGTTTCGCGGTGCATTCTGACGGTAGAAACCGATTGATGCTCGACAACCATATCGATTTTAAGCACGATAAAAGAATATTTAAAAACTGATGACAACCAAAAGGTTACATCTTAGATCGTGTACTTGACTTCGTTTTCGGAATTCAGCAGTTTTCGGCTTTCATCTAAGATTTCCATAACGAATATGTTAACAATTCAAATGAATCATCTAGAAAAACAAAACGACTCTGTGAGAATCTTGATTTTTAATTGCCTCCGATTAAGTTATTCACTCATTGGCATTGTGGTTGGTTTAATGAGTGCTGAAAGAGCGGGGGGAGATATCAAGATTATTGATGATCAAGCGCTAGCAGAGCCACAGAATCGGCCTGGAGACTGGTTGTCTTATGGCTTAACTCAAGCAGAAAATCGATTCAGCCCTTTAAAGCAAATTCATAAAGAAAATATTCATCAACTCGGTCTTGCGTGGTCTAAAAAGTTGGGGACAACCAGAGGTGTTGAGGCTACACCGATAGTTGTTAATGAAGTAATGTATATAAGTCTCCCATGGTCATCAGTAATGGCGATTGACTGTCGCAGTGGAAAGACAATATGGGCGTGGGATCCTCAGGTGGATCGCGCAATATATGGGAGAAGAGCATGCTGTGATGTAGTAAACCGTGGAGTAGCTATTTATAAGGGGAAGATATTCGTGGGTGTACTTGATGGTCGATTAGTTGCTTTGGATGCTCAGACGGGAAAGCCTGTTTGGGAGAAAGTGACTTTTGATCAAGGCAAAGATTATACAATTACTGGTGCTCCTCGTGTTTTTGACGGTAAAGTGGTTATTGGTAATGGTGGTGCCGAGTATGGAGTTAGAGGGGTAATAACAGCGTATTTTTGCGAAACAGGAAAAATGGCTTGGAGAACCTACACGGTCCCAGGAAACCCTAAACTAGGATTTGAGTCACCAGACATGGAAAAGGCTGCAAAAACGTGGAGTGGAGAGTGGTGGATTGCGGGAGGAGGAGGAACCTGCTGGGATTCATTTGCATATGATCCAGAACTGAAACTATTGTATGTAGGAACAGGCAATGCATCTCCCTGGACTCGAAAAGCTCGCAATAAAATCAAAAACAAACAGGACAATTTGTACCTGTCTTCAATATTAGCACTTGATCCTGACAATGGGAGAATCGTTTGGTATTACCAGACAACTCCTGGTGATAATTGGGATTACACAGCAGTTCAGCAAATGATCCTTGCTGAGCTAGAATGGAAGGGCGCACAGAGAAAAGTGCTTATGCAGGCTCCTAAAAACGGCTTCTTTTATGTACTAGATCGAATAACAGGGGAATTATTAGCAGCTGATCCTTATACAAAAATTACTTGGGCTGAAGGTGTCGATTTGAAAACTGGTCGTCCGATAGAAACAGACAATTCCGATTACTCAATCTCCCCAAAAGAAATTAAACCCGGCCCTCATGGTGGGCATAATTGGCAAGCCATGAGTTATAATCCTAACAGAAAATTGGTTTATATTCCGACTATAGAGTCTTCCATGATATACAAGGATGACCCAAATTGGGAATATAAATCAGGGTTTTGGAATGTCGCTGTAGATTTCGACACTGATAATCCGGGCAACTTACACCTTCCACAGGGAGGCCTTATTGCTTGGGATCCGATAAAGCGAAAACGAGTCTGGGGCGTAAACCATATCAACGAGTATAATGGTGGAACGTTGGCAACCGCTGGTGATCTAATTTTTCAAGGTACTGGAGAGGCATACTTTATTGCTTACGATGCTAAGTCAGGTAATAAATTATGGTCTTACTTCACGGGCACAGCGATAATCGCACCGCCTGTAACTTACCATGTTAATGGGCAACAATATGTAAGTGTTCTAGCGGGATGGGGCGGCTCACACGGCCTAAGAAATCCTCCAAGTGGAAAAGCAGCGAAATATTTTCAGGAAGGCATTCTATATACATTCTCTTTAGGGAGCAAAGTCCGCCAGCCAGAATTAGTTAAACACCCAAGGACAAAGCTAACCGGACCTCAAATTAATATTAAGTTGAATCAAGAATATGCAACAAAAGGAGAAAGCCTTTACAAAAAAAATTGCTCTACTTGCCATGGCCCTATTGATGGAAAAGCTGGTATTATCCCTGATTTAGCCACCACACCGCCAGAGATGCATCAAATATGGCATCAAATTGTTAGTGATGGCATTTTGGCAGCAAGTAGGGGAATGCCAGGATTCAAAGACCGTCTAACCAATAAAGAAATATCATTTATACAACACTTTGTGACTGAAGAATCAATTTCTCTGGCAAAAGAAAACAAGGAG
>DLRR01000023.1:0-878 GCA_002500605.1 Nitrospinaceae bacterium UBA7883
GTGATAAGCTGGTTGAAGTGGTCATGGCTGAGATGAAGGACATCTTTGGCACCGTCAATCTGAACCCAACAGCAGGTGCGTTGGTGGGTGACTGGTCAGTCTGGACTGATGGGCAAATCACCGTAGGTGAGATTGATGCATCAACTAACTCTGCTGCTCAAGATAGCGACAGCATTAACATTGCTGGGGGTATGGATCGTCCTTATGGCGATCTGGGTCTGATCGGTGTGGCACTGAACATCGGTCAAGACGATATCGATATCGGTTCTTTGGGCAGTGAGGTTGAGTCTGACAATCTGAGCCTGTCGTTTTATAACGTGAAACAGCTGCCTAATAAGCTGGGACTTGAGACGCAGTTTGGTCTTGGCAAAATGGCGATTGATACTAAGCGTATTGATGGCACTCAGACATTGACCGGCGAGCGTGATGCCACGATGGCATTTGGTTCTATCTCACTGCGTGATGAGCCACTGGTTAAGGGTAGTGCCACTATTACCCCGTATGGACGTGCAGAGTGGGCATACATTGAACTCGATGGCTATTCTGAGACAGGTGGTAACTTGGCGTTGAACTACGACAAGCAACACATCAATCGCTACATGTTGTTCCTCGGCTTTGACGTCACTTATGAAACGACCTATGCCAATGGCAAGCTCAAGCCGTTTGCGGCATTTGCGTATGGCTTGGATCTGACCCGAGACTCAGATGTGGGTATGAACTATGTGGGCGATACCACAGCGTACAGCACCAAGCTTGAAAAGACAGCGACATCAAATCTGATGCTGCGTTTGGGTGCTGATTACGAAATGAAGGACGGTGTCACTAGCTCCTTTGCTTATGAGCGTACTGAGGCGCTAGGTGCTGGTTTCTCGAACAGC
>DLRR01000023.1:1253-35133 GCA_002500605.1 Nitrospinaceae bacterium UBA7883
CGACCAACTCAACAAGGGCAGCTTTAAATACGTTAGTGGTGGAGGCGAGGGGAGTTGAACCCCTGTCCGAAAACCCTCAACTGCAGGTTTCTACACGTTTAGTTTCCGCTTGTGTTTCTCGTAATCATCGTATGCGCAGAAACGGGCGACGACGACCACAAAGCCCATCTATTGTTTCACATCAGGACCGGCAGGCGAAATCCTTCAGCTATCCCACTAGCGTTACGCCCTGAACCGCCCCGTGGGAACTGGCGGACAAGACGGCTGTTCAGCTAATTAAGCTGCTACAGCGTAGTTATAATCGTTGGCGATTATAAAGTTTGCCACTATTATTTACGTGGTTGGTGACCACCACGACGTGCGGCCTGAGCCTTGGCGATCCCGTCGAAACCGAAACGCCCCCATGCGCTAATGATAGCATAGTAACAACTAGACACTGGGAGGATTGCATAAAACAATTGATAATTCAAATATAGTGAATTTTGCTAGAGTTTGTATTGTATAGAGTCTAAAAATGAAATATTATTTAAACAATAATTTGATGGCATTAAAAGACTTTGTCTTTTAAATTTAAATATCTAGTTGGAGTTTAGTTAATGATCATAGTTATGCAGGAGAAGGCCACTAAAAAGGATATTGATGATGTGGTATCTCGTGTGGAAGGATTTGGTTATCAACCTATGGTACTGGAAGGGGCTTTGCGGAAGGTTGTTGCTGCAATGGGTGATGGCAGGGATAAGGCAAGACTTCAGGCATTGGAATCTTTGCATCATGTTGAGTCGGTTATGCCCATACTGAAACCGTATAAGCTCTGCTCTAGGGAAATAAAGTGTGAGAACACTGTTGTTGATGTAAAGGGCGTTAAAATTGGTGGAAATAAACTTGTTGTCATTGCTGGCCCATGCTCAGTTGAAGGAGAGGAACAACTTGCAATGACTGGCAGTGCAGTTAAAAAGTCCGGCGCTTCTATTCTTCGTGGTGGGGCTTACAAACCAAGAACGTCCCCATACAGCTTCCAAGGAATGGAAGAAGATGGGTTGAAAATCCTCCGAACCGTTTCAGATAAAACTGGGATGCCTATAGTCACTGAGGTGATGAATCCCAGAGAAGTTGACCTAGTTTATAAATATACTGATGTAATCCAGATTGGAGCTAGGAATGTTCAGAACTTTTCTCTACTTAAGGAAGTTGGAAAGCTAGACAAACCCATTCTACTCAAGCGCGGCCTTTCCACCACTATTGAAGAATGGCTGATGTCGGCTGAGTACATTCTTTCTGAGGGGAACCAGAATGTTATCCTTTGTGAGAGAGGTATACGAACATTCGAGAAAGCAACGCGAAATACTCTAGATTTGTCTGCTGTGCCCGTTGTAAAAGAGCTTACCCACCTGCCTATAATCGTTGATCCAAGCCACGGAGTAGGTTATTGGCAGTGGGTGGGGTCAATGTCAAAAGCTGCTGTTGCAGCTGGAGCCGATGGTTTGATGATTGAGGTGCATTGGAAACCGGAGGAAGCATTTTCTGATGGTCCACAATCGCTTAAGCCCAAGAAGTTTGATATTTTGATGGGTGAACTAAAAGCAATTGCCAACGCTGTTGGAAAAGAAATTTAGCCTCCACCCATACGAATTGTGGCAACCTAGTTTTAATACCGTATCGGTTCGAACCGATACGGTATTTTTAATTTTGATTGTTATATTATGACTATGAAAAGCATTTTTGGGCCTAACGGCAGGCTCTCACAACTAATGTCAGAATATGAATATCGTGAGGGCCAGGTTCGGATGGCCAATGCAGTTTTGGATGCTTTGCATAATGAAGATAGGCTGTTAGTTGAGGCCGGTACCGGAACTGGAAAAACACTTGCTTACCTAGTTCCCGCTGTTCTAACTGGACAAAAAATTGTTGTGTCAACTAACACACTTAACCTACAGGAACAGATCGTTGGTAAGGATATCCTGGCTGTGGAAAAGATATTTCCTAGTAAGGTTAAGGTTGCTTGCATGAAGGGACGGGCAAACTATCTTTGCAAACGAAGGTTTAAAAGCTTTACCCAACAACCGCTGTTTACAGATAAAAATGAGGGGCAGTTTTTTAGATCAATTCAAGACTGGGCTTTAAAGACTAGCACTGGTGACAGATCTGAAGTACCTGGCCTGCCGGATGATTATGAGGCGTGGTTAGATATTAATAGCCGTTCAGAACTTTGCCTTGGCACTGCATGTGAAACATACGAAAGTTGTTTTATCACTAAAATGAGGTCCAATGCCGCGATGGCAAATATTGTGGTGGTGAATCACCATCTTTTTTTTGCAGACCTTAATGTGCGCGGCTCCACATTTGGAGAAGTGATACCAAAATACGATTCAGTGATATTTGATGAGGCTCACCAAGTAGAGGATATAGCCAGCACATATTTTGGGTCATCGCTTTCTAACTATAGAATCTTAGACATTACCAGGGATACTGAGAGAGAGTTACGGTTAGCCAAATTAACCGATTCAGACACAGAAAAGATCCTTTCAAATTTAGTTGCTAGATCCCATGTGTTTTTTGACACTGTACGGAAAACATTAGATGGAAATAAAAGTATTAAAGCACAAGACGCAAAAGTTTGGGAACAACCCGCTGACGACCTAATGACATCGCTTACAATGGCTTCAGATTCTTTATCAGCTAAGGCCAATGCCCCTGATTCAGTGAAGGCGCTTGCTTTTCGCTTTGCTGATACTGGTAACACCCTTTTAGGTCTGAGTTCCATGGGCTGTGATGAGAATGTTTATTGGTCAGAATGTAGGGGTAAAGGTGTTTTTTTACATTCTTCACCAATTGATGTGTCTACACACCTTGCTGAGAAACTCTACCCGAAAGCTGGATCCATGGTTTTTACATCGGCAACCATGACCGCCGGAGGAAAATTTGATTTTATAAAGAGCAGGTTAGGCTTGGATTCTCCCATCGAGCTTTCGATAGATTCACCTTACAATTATAAGACTCGTACAGCGCTCTATCTACCAACGGATACTCCTGAACCATCCAGCAAGAATTTTGCTTCGGCTATTTCTAATGAAATCTCCAAAATAGTTAAAATTTCAAAGGGTCGTGCATTCGTGTTATTTACTAGCAAAAAGAACATGGATATTTGTTGGAATCTGCTAAAAGACAATGTTTCATATACTATTATGAAACAGGGGGATGCTCCTAGATCAGTAATTCTAGATAAATTCCGTGAAAACAACCAATCTGTTTTGTTCGCAACAACATCCTTTTGGCAAGGGGTTGATGTCCAAGGTGATTCTTTGTCTGCTGTGATAATCGATAAGCTTCCATTCGCCGTACCTGATGACCCTCTTACGGAGGCACGGATAAACTTTATAAAAAAGCGCGGTGGATCACCATTTCGTGAATACCAATTACCTCAGGCAACTCTTTTACTAAAGCAAGGCTTGGGACGCCTGATTAGGTCCGAATCAGATTGTGGGATACTCGCAGTACTAGATAAGCGGATGAAAACGAAAAGCTACGGAAAAACTTTCTTAAAGGCCCTGCCAAATTTTCCTGTAGTTTCCTCTATAAATGAACTGGGGAAGGTGGCGCAAACTTGGTGGGGAGATGGTGTTGAAACATCTTTGGAAAATTCGGAATAATCGGTGATCACAGTTAGTATTGAGCTGCCAGCAGGCTTAGAGTACTCTGCATAAAAGCAATTGGAATAACTTCATTTCTTATCAATTTAAATATGTAAAGTGAAAGATATTACGACTGATAGGAGGAGTAATCTTATTAAGAAAAACGTTGGTGACCTAATGCGAGAAATGTTCTCAAGTAGGATCAGCGAAGTGATTTCAGAGATCATCCGAATGGCCGATGAGATAGGATGCAAAGCATACTTGGTGGGTGGGTTTGTTCGTGATCTGCTCATGAAAAAACCTAATCGTGATGTGGACATTGTAATAGAAGGTGATGGGATTAAATTTGCAGAGCTGTTCGCCAGGCGAGTAGACGGAAGGGTGCGCACGCACAAGAGATTTAAAACATCCGCTGTTATTTTTTCAGATGGATTTAGAGTTGATGTTGCAACAGCCAGAGAAGAGTACTACGCACATCCAGCAGCTTTACCAGTGGTTGAGATAAGCTCAATCGAACGTGACCTATATCGCCGAGATTTCTCCATTAATGCCATGGCTATTTGCCTAAATGGTAAAGAAACAAGCATGTTGTACGATTTTTTTGGTGGCCAGTCTGATTTAAAAGACCATGTTATTCGGGTCTTGCACAAACGTAGCTTTATTGATGACCCTACAAGAGTTTTTCGTGCGGTTAGATTTGAACATAGGCTTGGGTTTAGAATATGCGAACCAACTCTACTTTTACTAGAAAGTGCTACTCGTGAAAAATTATTTGAAAAACTATCCGCTGAGCGCTTGTTTAACGAAGCCGTCTTAATACTAGAAGAACAAAAGCCCGAAGAAGCGTTGCTTCGTATGAATGAACTTGGCCTATTGAAATTTATACACCCAGAGCTTTGTTTTAGAGTGGAATCAAATCAACTAATGAATCATTGCAAGGAAACCCTAGTTTGGTTTGAGCTTAATTTCCCTGGTAGGGAAGTGCGAAGATGGGTTGTTATGATGATGGCTCTCTTTGACTCTTTAGCCAATGATTGTCGTGATGAAATGCTCCAGAAGTTTAAATCAGCGAAGAAAATGTTAAGCTGCCCACTAGTTAACCTTGCAAAGGTGGAGGCAGCCACAGCAAAATTACATAAACCTGTTGTGTCACCTTCTTTTGTTGGTAAAGCTTTTGAGAACCTTACAAATGAGGCGCTGGTTTTTATGGCAGCAAAACAAACTGGTGAAGGTATAAAAGCATTGGTAACTAGTTACCTTACAAATATAAAAGATATAAGACCTTTCATAAATGGAGAGGATATACTAAAAATGGGGGTGTCACCATCTCCTATTATATCTAATATCTTGGAACAAGTGATGGAAGCTCAGTTGGATGGGAAGTTGAAATCACGACATGAAGCACTCAAGTTGGCAGACAAGTTGTCGAGGTGAAAACAGCTGGTTAACCATAAGTCTATTTAAAATAGACATTAACCCATGCAGTTATAATTGCTGCCAATTGTAGTATAATAAGGGCGAGGAAGGAGTCTAGGCAGTGGCGCTCGGGCTTAAACAGTAAGTTAAACGATTTTGTGTGGACGACAGGCTTTACTTTTAACCCTGAGAAATGAAGTGCTTAGAAATTTAGATAGTATAAATTAACAGTGAGGGAATTAACTGAACATGTCGATTCTTGTTTATCAAAAGGTTGGAGTTTTTTTTGATGCCGAAAATATAGAACTTGGTGGTTATAACATATATGGTGGCCGGGTCAACTACGCTGCCATGGTTGAAGAGGTTGGAGACAGGGAAATCACGAGAGTAATATACTACAAACCAATTCATAAAAATATCAGTGAAGAGTTTCGAAAGTTCTGGACAAGCCTTGGCGGAGATATCAAACAGCCAGTAAAAAATGCTGATGCCTGGCTAACCATTGATGCAGTTACAATGGCGGATAAGCTGGATGTGGTTATATTGGTAGCCGGAGATAAAGATTACCTTCCATTGTTGTGGTACTTAAAAAACAGGGGCTGCAAGGTAGAGGTATGGTCTTTTCCAGAAACTTGTGCTGAAATGATGAAAGAAGCGGCGGATAGCTTTTTCCCGCTTGATGAGCGTTTTATCCTCAAGGAAAAGCCATCTGGCAAGTCAAAACGGAAGGTAAAAAAAACTTGACTTCATATCGTAACAGCAGGTATAAGCAAGCTGTTGATTGGCACGTTTTCAACTAGTTGGCTGTGGTTTTGTGCCCATTCAACGTGCCGAGGAGAGGGGAATTCTAGCCATGCAAGGGGATGGTTGGAAAGTGTGGCTGCTAATCTTCTAAACAGAAAAAGAAATGAATAAAAATCGCTTTGTGGAGCTATTTTCGAAAAAGTATACCTTGATTTTTGTTCCTGATGTAACGAAGTTCAAGCGTTTTTCGGTTTCCGTTATCATAGCCAAGTCTGGCTTTTGGCTTGGCCTCATGCTTCTACTTGGATTTAGTTATTTTTCTTATACGGTAATTCAAAGAAATGCGGATTTGGAAGAGTTGGATGGTCTAAGGGTCAGCTCGGTAGAACAAAAACGAGAAATCCTTAAGTTTGCGCAAAAACTTCAGCACATTGAGTCTCAACTTTCTAGACTGGAGCAGTTCGACAGGAAACTTCGTGTCATGACTGCTCAAGAAGATAGGCAAGATAGCACGAAAGACTTTGGATCCGGTGGACCACATCTCAATAACAAGTCTACTTTTCCCAACACTCCAAATAAGCTTTTAAAATCTTACACCGATATCCTAATAAACGAACTTGGTAAGGTGGAACGAAAGGTTGAAGAACAGGAAGCCAGTTTTTCAGAGATGCATAAGTTTTTAATGGCTCGAGCATCAGTTTTATCGCATACGCCTTCTATTGCACCTGTAGAGGGTTGGATAACATCATCGTTTGGTCGCAGGCGCTCCCCTTTCACTGGCAAGCGTGAAATGCACGAAGGTCTTGATATAGCAGCTAGAACTGGTACACCGATTGTTGCACCCGCGGATGGAACTGTAATAAAGGTTGGCTATAATGGCGGATATGGTAAAGTCGTTGTGATCGACCATGGGAATGGTATTGTGACCAAGTTTGGGCACAACTCAAAAAATCTGACAAAGGTAGGTAAAAAAGTGAGACGCGGTGATGTCATTGCAAAACTTGGCAACACTGGCAGATCCACTGGCCCCCATGTCCATTACGAAGTGTTACTAAACGGTGTTGCTGTAAACCCTTCTAGATATATACTATCAAACAAAACAAATTAAATTTTTTTATTTGAGTACGTTCACTCCTTAACAAATTAACGTCAAAAGGCGTTCAGTTATGCTTGAGTTAAACCTTCCAAACAAACTTACCCTGCTCCGAATCTTTTTGATTCCGCTGCTGTTGGTTTTTCTAATCACACCATCTATGATCTCTTGTATCATTGCAGCAATTATATTTGGTTTGGCCGCTGCAACAGACTGGTTA
The DNA here is from genome assembly GCA_002500605.1 of Nitrospinaceae bacterium UBA7883. Lineage (GTDB taxonomy): Bacteria > Nitrospinota_A > UBA7883 > UBA7883 > UBA7883 > UBA7883. The sequence continues at coordinate 8,356 of DLRR01000023.1, forward strand.
GATGGCCATCTTGCTCGTGTGACAAATCAGGTGACATTACTTGGCAAACTTTTAGATCCGGTTGCCGATAAACTCCTTGTCATGGCAGCGTTATTGCCTCTGGTAGAGCTTGATCGAGTTGCCGCTTGGATAGTTGTTATCATTATAGGCAGAGAGTTTGCCGTTTCTGGTTTGCGCATTATTGCATCAGCATATGGTGTAAACATCGCCGCCGGTGACCTAGGTAAATACAAAATGGCGGCTGAAATTGTAGCCATCTTGTTTCTCATCCTTGATTTCAATATTATTTTTCATTATTTGGGTCAAGTAAGTATTTGGGTAGCTATGTTTCTGTCAGTAATCTCAGGTGTAGGGTATTTTTTCGACTTCTGGAACAACCTGGATCCTAAAAAGATTGAAGAAATGGACTAGCCACTTTCTTTAAGTCCAGCAGATTTTAATAAGCTTAATAACTATAAATACAAATGCTAAACGGCTCTCGTATTAAAAAGGATGTGCCACTTTTTACAGATTTACCTGGAATGTAAATATCAGTTTACTCAAACAACTATTGGCAATGATCAAGAAATATCGCGTAATCAATATTTCATAAGGTCTTCGCGTAACCTGCTTAGGATGCTTGGTTATTCTTTATAATTATCCTTGTAGGATTTCGGTGCCTATACCTCGATTGGTGAAAATTTCAAGTAATGCAGAGTGTGGCATCCTACCATCAATGATGTGAGCCTTAGGAACCCCTGCATCAAGAGCTGAAAAACAGGCTGAGACTTTTGGCAGCATTCCGCTGGCAATCACTTTACTTTTTATCATTTTTTTTGTCTCTGACTTTTTTAAAGTTGAGATTAGCGCACCTTTTGCATCAAGGACACCTACTTCATCGGTCAGGAGAACAATTTTCTCAGCTGCCATAGCACCTGCTACTGCTGCTGCCACAAAATCCGCGTTTATATTAAACGTTTCGCCATTTTTATTGTGCCCAACCGGAGCGATGACTGGTATGAACTCGCCTCGTAAGAGAAGTTCTAGTATCGCTATGTTCACGCTTGTCACTTGGCCTACCATTCCAATATCAATTATTTCAGGCCGATCGGTTGCTGGTCCTGGTTTTTCAACATAGAATTTTTTTGCCAATATTAGCTTTCCATCCTTGCCAGAGAGACCTACTGCATTTCCTCCGTGGGTGTTTATCATCGAAACAATCTCTTGATTGACTTGTCCAACTAGTACCATTTGGACAATGTTGAGTGTTTCGTGGTCTGTGATGCGCATCCCTTCAATGAACTTCGATTCGATTTTCATTTTTTTTAGAAGAGTGCTTATCTGAGGTCCACCACCATGAATAACAATTGGATTAATACCAATATGCTTTAACAGAGTAACATCACGGGCGAATCCTATTTTTAGCTCCTTTTTTACCATGGCCGATCCGCCGTACTTGATGACGATTGTCTTACCACGAAATTTGCGCAAATACGGTAAGCACTCGTCAAGCACTTCTGCTTTGTCAACTAACTTATAAAGTTCTTCCCGATCTTTTTGCATAACGCCGGGATTTTAGCAGGTTAAACAAAAATTTAAAATACGTGAAATATCCTTGGCCCATTGCTAGAAATGCTAAGGCCGCGCTGAAACGATTTGGTTTCCTTGTGTAAAGTTCCTGAATACTTAACTTTTTGACCACATTTTTGATTTTTGCTTAACAGTTCTGACTGGGAGGAGTAGGGAGAAGATGGTAGGTGGTGGTTTAGGTCTTCGGTAAGACCATTTGAAACTTCTTTTGCGGCAATCCTGAGTAGTCTAATGCTGCTTCTTTTTTTATTTTTTCCAGCTAGATAACCTGGTTTTAACCTTTGTTGCGTTGCCATTTTTTAAAAGCTCCATCAATTAAGAAGTACTAATTTTGTTTGCCCTTGGGTGGGACTTATCGTATGTTTTCATCAACTTATCAAGATTAACATGAGTGTACTTTTGGGTTGTTGATAGACTGCTGTGACCAAGCATCTCTTGAATGGATCTTAAGTCTGCACCACCTTCTAGCAAGTGTGTTGCGAAGCTATGGCGCAAGCGGTGAGGAGCAACTGGTCTATCAAAACCGGCCTTTTTTGCATTTCTGCTGACAGTTTCAAAAATAGATCGAACGGAAAGGCGGCTACCCCTATTGTTAATAAATACAGGAGTTCCAATGTCATCATTTGTGACAGTCGGTCGTTTTTCCAAGAGTGCACTTAGCGCTTTTCCAGCAACTTTCCCGAATGGGCAAAGCCTCTCCTTCTTACCTTTGCCCTTCACAAGAATTGTCTTACGATCGAAGTCTATGTCCTCAAGACTCAGGGATGCCATTTCACTTGCCCTAATACCCGTTGCATAAAACAGTTCAAGAATTGTTTTATCTCGCTGTTTGTCCTGGTCTGGGGTTTCAACTAATGCGGTGACTTCATCGATAGTTAAAAAATCTGGCAGCGATTTTTGTTTTGAGGGGGTTTCAACAGCGGTGGCTGGATTTTTTGTGAGAACACCTAGTTGAATAAGCCGGCGAAATAATGAACGTAGAGATGAAAGCTTTCTTTCCATAGATGCAGGTGCATATCCTTGCTGATAAAGGTATCCAGCAAATGTTTTCACATGAGTTCTGCTAAGCGTAGAAACTGATGAATGATCGTTCCACATGGTCGTTTCTCGGAGGAACATAAAAAATTGGTTTAAATCTACAAAATATGAGCGCAAAGTGTGATCCGATGCCCCTCTCTCATGGGATAGATAATCTAAGAACGGCTCGATAACTGCTTTTTCTGGTGTGTTTGTTTTGCTAGTGCCCATAATGAAAATAATTGTGCAATAATAGTGCCCATACTTACTATCAATAAAGTAACATTTTAAGTAGTTTAAAATCAAGATAGTAGGTTAGCTTGGAAATTGTAAAGATAAAATTACAATTCAATTATGTTGAAAAAACCTTAAATTTTGTAGATAGCTACTAACAAAACTGTTATTGGAAGAGGGTATCGACTCACTCCAAAATTGATGCTTGCCCTGTTTTACCCTTACCCAACTAAATCCACGGTTTCTCCATTTAAACTGGAGTTATTATCCAGAATTGTTTTGTTTAATAACATTAGGCAAGTTAATTTTTATTTTTTTGCAGCAGCCAGGAAAGGGCTAGCTGCCCGGTTTTTTATCAAGCCGCTAAAAGATTGTGCGATACAAACCAGCAGGTCATTTTTTGTTGACAGTTAACATTAATTAACATACTATTACATATATTAGATTAAAATATAATTAAATTACTTTAAGTAATACATTAACTTTTTTAAACTTAGCTATAATTATTTTTGTAATTGTTTGAATTTAGAAGAACTTAACCATTTTTTGGGTTGACAGTTTTCATCTAGTTCGCTAGCATTGGTCTTGGCGTCGTAAAGTGTACTAAAGTGTCAAGGGTTGCCAATGTTTATCGGTCATAGTTCAGCAAGTGTTGATCCAAAAGGAAGGGTGCATTTACCTTCGAAGTTTCGAGATGTACTAGTTAAAAATTATGGCAGACCACTCATTTTGACTATTTCGGATCGATGCCTTGCTGGTTACCCGTCCAACTACTGGCTGGAGCGATACGAAGCGCTGGCAGCAGCAGAATACACACCAGAAAAGGGCGATTTGCTCAGGGCAATAACTGAAAATGCGGAAGAGTGCCCAATTAAAAATGGGCGAATTCTACTTCCTGCTCGGCTAAGGAAATATGCTGGGATAGGTCATGACGTAGTTATTGTAGGTCGTATCAAGATGATTGAGATATGGTCAAAGGAAATCCATGCTGAGATCTCCGGAAAATACGATACAAAAGCACTTTCAGTGAAGCTAAGAGAAATTGGCTTTTAGGTTGTAACTTTAAGTCAGTTTTTTTATTAAAACTGACTTAAACCTGAACTTTTGGACACGGTGAAGGAGAAATTTCATCGATCAAGCTTGGGGGTAATGGTTTGATTCATTTCCCAGTTTTAATGGATGAAGTATTGCACTGGCTCCCTAGTAGGAAAAAGGGAATCGCATTAGACTCCACTCTTGGAGGTGGCGGTCATGCTGAGGCATTACTAAAAAGAGACCCAGACCTTCGTTTAATTGGCTTGGATAAGGATGTTGAAGCCATAACTAGGTCTCACAAACGACTAAAACAGTTTGAAGACAGAGTTGACTTGGTCAATTCTGGGTTTGAAGAACTGGACCAAGTTCTGGATGACCTAGAAATTAACTGCGTGGATTTAGTGATTATGGATGTAGGTGTATCTTCATTTCATCTTAATGAGCCAAAACGTGGTTTTTCGTTTTCTCAAAATGGGCTCTTGGATATGCGTTTTGACACAAGTGTTGGCACCAATGCATCAGATATTATCGCCCGCTCAAACGAGCGAGAGCTTGCAAGTATTTTTACTAGGTACGGTGAACAGAGCCAAGCACTAAAAGTGGCAAAGGCAATAATAAAAGAGCGTGCTAAATCTCCTATAAAAACAACTGTGCAACTTTCAAAGATAGTTGAAAGTGTCTTACCTAGGAAGCGGCGTGGTGCAATACATCCATCCACTAAGGTTTTTCAGGCGTTAAGAATAGCTGTTAACGATGAATTGGACGCTTTGAGTAAAGGCTTGAAACTGGCAGCCGAACGTCTTTGCATGGGTGGGAGGATGGCCGTAATTTCTTTCCATAGTTTGGAGGATCGTATAGTTAAAAGGACAATGCGTAATCTTGAGCCCCATTGTGTTTGTCCAAAAGAATCCCCCATATGTGTTTGTAACAATCCCGGTTATATGAAGATATTAACAAAAAAACCTATTAGACCTAAACAACCAGAAGTTGAAACCAATCCTAGGTCACGAAGTGCCAAACTAAGGGTCGCCGAGAGGATCAAGGTTTGATTTGAGGAGAGTAAACTAAGCATGTTCACTTATGCTAGAAACAGGGTAGAAGCAAGCAAGAGATCTGTGGCCATTTATGGCCTATCGGCAATTTTAATTACATTAGCGATGCTTCTCTACATATACCCCTCGATACGTTCCACTAGCTTGATGTATGAGTATGCTGATGCACTGAGCGAAAAAGAAAACCAGGTAATACTAAATAAGAAAATACGGTTGGAGATTTCCACCCTTAAATCCTATGACTTTATAGAAAAATATGCCACAGAGAAACTTGGATTTACAATGCCAGCCCAAGGGCAGGTGGTGATAATTGGGAAAAAATAGAAACCAAAGAAAAAAGAATAAGCCACTGTCAAAAAAGAGAAGCCCGAAGATTGTGGTGCGCACGCTTTTCGTTGGTGCTGCACTATTCTTATTTTTTGGGAGTCTTGCAGTCCGCCTCACTCAATTAACCCTTTTTTCAGGTGAAAGGGTTGAGAAATTTTCTGAGCAACAACGGTTTCGGTCGGTAAAGTTACATGCGCCACGTGGATATCTTTTCGACCGAAATCACAACGAGTTGGCAGTTTCTATCCCATTAATGTCTGCTTATATAAATCCAAAAAAGGTTACAGATGCTAGAAGTGCTGCTAGGAATATTGCCTTTAGCATAGAGCCAAAAAATAACAAAAAAAGAAACATTCTTTTTAGAAAGCTACTTGCTAAGTTGAAAAGCTCTTCGAATAAAAAATTTGTCTGGATTAGTCGGAAGCTCGAACCAAAAATTTATGCTGGTTTAAAGAAAAAGAACATCAAAGGCATTGGATTTGTCAGTGAATATAAACGCTTTTATCCAAAACGTGATGTGGCAGCAAAGATCATAGGCTTTTGTGGAATAGATAACCAAGGGCTATCTGGTCTTGAATACCACTATGATGACTTGATTGAGCCAGTTCAAGCAAGGGCCAAAGTTAGAAGAGATGCCTTTGGGAGAGTTGTTTCCATGCCGAAGACTTTGGATGTTTCGGAGGGAGCTAAGCCCATAAATATGATTCTCACCATAGACGAAAGGGTTCAATACATTGCTGAAAGAGCGCTGGAGAGAAAGGTCATAGAAACTAACGCCAAAGGTGGTATTGCTATTGTGATGAACCCGCATACAGGGGGAATTCTAGCAATGGCCGAGCAGCCTAAATTTAATCCAAATAACTTTTCACACTACAATCCGGAACGGTGGAAAGCGCATGCGGTGTCTCATGCCATGGAGCCTGGCTCGACGTTCAAAGTGTTTGTGGCCGCAGCTGCGCTTGAGGAAAGGTTAACCAGTTCTAGAGATAAAATTTATTGCGAAAACGGAAAGTACAAGATTGGTCAGAGAATTATCAGTGAGGCGCATAATAGCCAATACAAGAACCTTACCCTACTAGAAGTAATCGCCAAGTCTAGCAATATTGGTGCAGTAAAACTGGCTGAACGCCTTGGAAAGGAAAAACTGTTCAGCTATCTGACATCCTTTGGGTTTGGATTAAAGACTGGCATCGATTTGCCATACGAGAATTCGGGATTGTTGCGACCAGTTTCAAGTTGGTCATTGGGTTCTCTGCCATCTATATCTTTTGGACAAGAGGTTTCTGTTACTCCAATTCAGCTTGCCACAGGAATTAGTGTTTTTGCTAACGGTGGCTATCTAGTTAGGCCTCATCTAGTTTTAGCCTATAAAAGAGATAACAAACTAGAAAAGATAATAAAGCCTTATATACGCCACCGAGTAATCTCAGAGGCCACGGCAAAAACTGTAGTGAAAATTATGGAAGGAGTAGTTACATCTGGCACAGGAGGAAAAGCAGCGCTATCTGGTTTTGAGGTTGCGGGGAAAACTGGTACTGCTCAAAAGATTGATAAGTTAACCAAATCTTATTCAAGCGATAAGTTCTTATCCTCTTTTGTGGGGTTTTTCCCTGCTAATAATCCTAGGCTTGTCATTTTAGTTATGGTGGATGAGCCGGAGGGCATTGCATGGGGTGGTTCTGTAGCGGCCCCTGTATTTTCTGAGATTGCATCGCGCTCAGCTAGGGCGCTACGGATAGTAGGAAGAAATACAGATAGGTATGTAATTGACTGGTCAAGGATGACTAACACAAATAATGACGAAGTTGTTAGTAATAAATCAAATGCTAGTGGTACCAAAGATCTCAACTTTAGTGGCCTGTTATCGATTATTAAGCCTCTAATGTGAGCAATCTGATGAAATCGCTGGAAGAAGCCCTTAATAAAATGAACGTTATAAGTGTTACCGGAGAAAGTGAGGATAGGTTGATGAAAACCATCTGTTGCGATTCCCGCAAAGTCACTCAAGGGAGTATTTTTGTAGCCATCAATGGGATCTTGGTTAACGGTAATGATTATATTGATTCTGCGATAGAACAAGGTGCTACCACTATTGTTACAGATGCTGAGGATGGAGATAAACTCCCCGACAATATAACGAAAGTGGTTGTTCGTGACGCCAGAGTAGCTTTAGCTCAATTGTCTGTGTATTTTTATGAGTTTCCATCGCTTGCAATGAACGTGATTGGAATAACTGGTACAAATGGGAAAACAACGGTTAGTTACTTAATCGAATCTATATTTAAAACTTCCGGCAGGGACATTGGAAGAATAGGGACAGTTGGTTACAGTTTTAACGAACAATCATTTCCAGCTCTTACTACAACGCCAGAATCTTTAGACCTCCAGCGGATGTTGCGCCAAATGGTTGATGCCGGAGTCAAAAGCTGTGTTCTGGAAGTTTCTTCACATGCTCTAACCCAGAGCAGAGTAGACAATGTTAGATTTTCCACAGCTGTCTACACAAATTTATCGAGGGATCACCTGGATTACCACAATGATATGGAGGAGTACTTTTGTGCTAAATCGCTGCTGTTCACTAAACACTGTCCAAAGGTGGCGGTTGTCAACGCAGATGATCCTTACTCAGTTCAATTAATTGCCAAGACTGAGGCTAAGGTTTATACATACGGGCTAAGTGGGGACGTAGATGTAAGTACAGAAAATCTTCGCATAGGATCAAACGGTACGTCTTTTACTTTATGTACACCTCAAGGTAAATCTATTGTTTGTACAAAATTACTAGGAAAACATAATGTTTACAATATCCTTGCAGCTACCGGAGCTGCACTTGCCGAAGGAATTAGCCTAATAGAAATTGTTAAAGGTGTCGAGGCCTTGTCCAGTGTACCTGGTCGGCTCGAGACTGTTGATCATGGACAGGACTTTGCTGTTGCAATTGATTATGCCCATACGGACGATGCACTCTCAAAAGCAATTCAAACGGCTAGAGAAATAACAAAAGGAACTCTAATCACAGTGTTCGGTTGTGGTGGTGACCGAGATCGGAGCAAAAGGCCACTAATGGGGACTGTTGCATGGACATTGTCTGATCATGTTGTTGTTACTTCTGATAACCCAAGACTGGAAAATCCACAACAGATAATCAACGACATAATGCGGGGCATACGCGAGTCCGATAACCCTGACGGTTGTCTCGACGTGGTCATCGACAGACGCAATGCAATAAGGAAAGCGATACTAATTGCTTCGCCAGGAGATTTTGTTTTGATAGCAGGAAAAGGGCACGAGGATTACCAGATACTGGGTAAGAAAAAGACACATTTTAATGATCGCGAAGAGGTGGTAACGGCTTTAGGGGAATTTTATGACAAGGCTTAAACTTTTAGAGGCATCTAAAGCTATGTGCGGAGAGGTTATCGGAGGCCGAGATGTCTTTATAAAAAGTATCACTACTGACTCAAGGTCTGCATCAACAGGGTCACTTTTTTTTGCCATTAGTGGGAATAACTTTGATGGGCACGATTACGTAATGGATGCCTTCGAACAAGGTGCAAAGATTGCTGTTGTCCATAGAGATTTAATGTCCGCAATTCCTGCGGGGAAGTCTGTAATAAAAGTCCAAGATACTTTAACTGCTTTACAAGACCTAGCTGCATATCATAGGAAAAAGTTTAAAAACCTGAAACTTGTGGGTGTCACTGGCAGTAATGGTAAAACGACAGTTAAGGAGATGGTCGCATTAGTACTAGGGAAAAAATTTAGAACACTGAAGACAGAAGGGAACCTTAACAATCATATAGGAACCCCGCTGACTTTACTAAGGCTCAATGAGTCACATGAAGCAGCAGTAATAGAAATGGGGACAAATGCTCCGGGGGAGATAAAGCGATTGGCCAATATTTCCTTGCCATCCATAGGTGTAATAACCAATATTGCCGCTGCCCATCTGCAGGGTCTCGGATCCATTGCGTCAATAAGAAAAGAGAAGGGTGATTTGCTTTATTCTCTGGGTCCTAGGGGGGTTGCAATATTAAACATTGATGATGAAAACAGCGCTGAGCTAGTAAAAAAAATAGCAGGAAGAACTGTTACTTATGGCTCTGATAGCAAGGCAACCGTGCAGCTTGTGGATTCATGGCCCAATGGTTTTGGTGGTAGAAACATGGTTGTTTACCATAAGGGGCATGAGCATGAAATACACCAACCACTTCCTGGTTACCATAATGTGGCAAATGCAATGGCAGCTACGGCGGTTGGATTTGTGGCCGGAGTGGGTGTAGATGGAATACGTGGAGGATTAAATAAAATAAAAACTTCACCCATGCGAATGGTGATATCCAAGCTTGCTAACGGGGCTACATTTATAAATGATGCTTACAACGCAAACACATCCTCTGTTGAAGCTGCATTGGCAACTGTAGTTGAGCTCGGGATTAGAGGTAAGTTTTACTTTGCTTTTGGTGGGATGCTGGAACTGGGCAATAAAAGTGAGGTTGAACACAAAAAAGTAGCTCGAATTGCAAAGAAATATGGCGTAACTAGACTTTTTGCTCTTGGAAAGTTGAGTAGAGTAACGGCGTTGGAAGCAAAAAAGATTAACTTGGCATGTGATAAGCGTGGCTCTCACTTTACGCTAGCCAAAGTTATTGCTAACAATATCGGCCCTGAAGATACCATTTTAATTAAGGGGTCGCGCGGAACCAAAATGGAGCTTGTGGAGAAGCACTTAAACGAAATGATAGGAGGTGGGCTGTAATGCTATATCACTTGCTGTATCCGTTAAGTGACCTGTTTTCAGCCTTTAATGTATTTAGATACATTACCTTTAGATCAATTTATGCCATCGTAACTGCATTGGTCATGGCCTTAATATTAGCCCCTCCAATAATACGTTGGCTTAAAGCAAAAAGTATTGGAGAGAAAATAAGGGGAGATGGACCACAAAGCCACCTTTCCAAAGCAGGAACCCCAACGATGGGAGGACTAATAATTTTTATAGCATTAGTTATCCCAACTATCATGTGGGCGGACTATACAAACAGCTACGTGTTAATAGCCTTGACTTCCCTCACCCTCTTTGCGGCAATAGGTTTTTATGATGACTATGTAAAACTCACCAAAACAGGCAAAGGAATTTCTGTTAAGACAAAGCTAGCATGGCAGGTTATATCCTCTCTGATTGTTGTGGCCCTAATCTATTTAGTTGGAAGTGGTGATGAAGTTATTACACGTGTTCATATTCCATTCTTTAAGGACTTACATCCAGATTTGGGAATGCTTTATTTTCCATTTGCCATGGTAGTTATAGTTGGTGCGGCTAATGCTGTAAACCTCACCGATGGGTTGGATGGGCTTGCAATAGGGCCAATTATTATTGCTTTTATCGCGTACCTAACTCTCTGCTATGCAGGGGGTCACGTAAGAATAGCAGAATACCTAAACATTCCATACAAGGCAGAACTGGGTGAGCTTACGGTTTTCTGTTCTGCTGCTATTGGGGCAGCGCTAGGATTTCTCTGGTACAACTTTTACCCAGCCACAATTTTTATGGGCAATGTGGGGTCGTTGGCATTAGGTGGAGCGCTTGGATCTGTAGCAGTTATGAGTAAAAACGAAATAATACTAATTATTGTTGGTGGAGTTTTTGTTATCGAAGCAATGTCGGTAATGATTCAAGTTACTTGGTACAGATTCACTGGCAAAAGATTTTTCAAAATGGCACCTATACATCATCACTTTGAGCAAATGGGTTGGCCAGAACCACAAGTTATTATTAGGTTCTGGATAATAGCCATAATACTCGCCTTGCTTTCACTTTCAACCCTGAAACTGAGGTGAGATGATGACAAAAAATTATAAAGGAAGAAGAGTTTTGATTATCGGTTTAGCACGTTCTGGATTAGCAGCCACAAAATTGCTAGTTCGGCTCGGTGCAAAAGTCACAATTACAGATATGCAGTCGGCTGAGGAGCTAAATGTACCAGTGCAAGAGTTACCTCGTGAAGTAAAACTTATTCTCGGCGGACACGAAAGTGTCATTATTGCAGATTATAACTTTGCGGTTATAAGTCCAGGAGTGCCTTGGGAATCTTCTTTGCCAACCAAACTCAGGGATGGAGGTATCGAACTTATATCGGAATTGGAACTTGCGTTTACACTTATTTCAGCCCCGATTATTGCTATTACAGGATCCAATGGTAAATCAACTACTACAACCTTAATAGGTGAAATATTGAAGGCATGGGGAAAGAAAGTTTATATAGGTGGTAACATTGGATCCCCCCTTAGTGGAGCTGTAGGAGGTGACTATGATTTTATAGTTGTTGAGGTTTCCAGCTTTCAGCTAGAAGGCGTGAAGACGTTTCGCCCCATGGTAGCCTTGCTTTTAAACATAACACCAGATCACCTGGATCGCCATGGAACCATGGATCACTATATCGAACTTAAATTGAGCTTATTTGATAATCAGCGTAAGGGGGATGTAGCGATTATAAATGCATCTGACGAACATTCCACTAATAAATCTTTGAATCCCCTTGTGCCCGTCAAATACTTTAGCTTAGAGAAAAAGGCTGATGAAGAAATATGGGTAGAGGGAGATTCCGCCATTTTAAAAAAGAATAATAAGATGGTTGAGCTTTTTAAAATATCTGATTTGAATATATTTGGGCCTCACAATGTTGAGAATGCATTAGCTGCCTCGCTGGCGGCAATGGTTGTGGGTGTGGACTTGGATACTATTAAGAATGCCATCAAAACTTTTAGTGGACTTCCTCACAGGATGGAATTGGTCGCGGAAGTTGATGGTATTTTTTTCTACAACGATTCCAAGGCTACAAACCCGGATGCAGTCATAAAGTCCCTTGCAGGATTTAGTAAGAATGTGGCTTTAATAGCAGGCGGTTTAAGTAAGTCATCCGACTTTAAACCGATGGCTGAGGCTATGGTTAACAGTGCCAAAGGTGTGGTGCTAATTGGTGAGGCTGCAAGTGAGTTAGAAGCAGCACTTGGAGTGTTTCAACCAAAAGTTAGGGCTACGGATATGGTAGAGGCTGTTGAAGAAGCCGCAAAATGGTGCAGGCCAGGAGACTCTGTTGTTCTTTCTCCCGGTTGTGCAAGTTTTGATATGTTCGACAATTTCCAACACCGCGGAGATTGCTTCCGTGAAGCTGTAAACAATTATCTTGGGATTGCAGGTTAATGTCGATAAAAAGAAAACCAGACTATTGGATTATGGTCTGCTCTATTGCTTTGCTCGCAATTGGAATAGCCATGATTTTTTCATCAAGTGCCATGATAGCTGAAGAAAAATTTCATGACCCGTTTTACTTTTTGAAAAAACAAGCATTGTGGGCAGCAATCGGTATTACTTTAATGCTGATTGCTTCAAGAATTGACTATCGAATTTATAAGAAATATACCTACGTGCTTTATGCTATTGCAATTATTGGGTTAGCTCTAGTGTTCATTCCTGGTTTAGGGGTTACTTTAAACGGTGCTAGAAGATGGATAGATATTGGATTTGTAACGCTCCAGCCTTCAGAGTTTACAAAGCTTGCTCTATTTATTTTCTTTGCTGGTTTTCTGTCTAAAAAGGAGAAGGAAGGCAAGCTTGACAGTTTGCCTTTCGGTTTTATCCCAAATCTTTTAGCATTGGCGATTGTGTTTACATTGATCCAGATGCAACCTGACTTAGGGACAGCACTAATAATTGTTCTAGTTGCTTTTTTTATGTTTTTAGCTGCTGGAATGCGGATATTGTTTCTTGTCACCACTGCTCTGCTTGCTTTTCCATTAGTGGCTATGTCTATAGTGACGGTAGCTTATCGTAAGAAGAGACTTATGTCGTTCATTGACCCTTGGCGCGATTCTACTGATTCAGGATATCAGATAATTCAATCGTTTGTCGCCCTGTCCAATGGTGGTATATCGGGTGTTGGACTAGGTTCTAGCCAGCAAAAGCTTTTCTTTCTGCCAGAGCCACATACAGACTTTATATTTTCAATACTTGGAGAAGAGCTAGGCCTTATAGGTGGGCTAGTAGTAATTTCATTGTTTGCTGTTTTGACGTGGCGTGGGCTGAGGGTTGGCTTGCTAGTTGAAGATAGCTTTGGACGTTTGCTGGCACTAGGTATCACATTTGCTATTTCAATTCAGGCAATTATCAACATGGCTGTAGCTATGGGGATGCTTCCCACTAAAGGACTACCGTTGCCTTTTATAAGTTTGGGAGGATCTGCTCTTATTATGTGGATGATAAGTATCGGAATACTGAGCAATATTTCAGAGCATTCAAAATTAAAAGGTAAATGATCAAAATGATACTAATTGTAGCTGGCGGAGGAACTGGAGGGCACATTTATCCCGGTCTTGCCGTAGCCCACGAACTACTCTCAAGACAAGGAAAACATAAAGTGATCTTTGTAGGTAAAGCCAAGGGGCTTGAAGCAAAGCTTGTAGCAGGCGAGAAGGTAGAATTTTTTGGCCTTAACGTGCGAGGCATTAAGGGTAGTGGTTTAGTAATGGCCGTTTGGTCTGTAATGCTGTTAGTTGGAGCCATTGTTAGGTCGATAAAGATGTTGCTAGTCAAAAGTCCAGACGCCGTACTAGGTGTTGGCGGGTATGCTTCTGCCCCAATGGGCTTAGCGGCACTAGTTTTAGGTATACCATTGGCAATTACTGAGCAGAATACTAAGCCAGGGTTAACCAACCGCTGGCTAGGTCGGTTTGCAAAAAGAATTTTTCTAGCTTGGCCTGAATCAGAGCAGTTGTTTCCTAACGGGAAGTGGATGGTCACCGGCAACCCGGTGCGGCATGAATTTTTCGTGGCCACCAAAAAAAGTTCATCAAAACTAATGAATATACTAGTAATAGGTGGAAGCCAAGGTGCAAAGTCCTTGAACAAAGCCATGGCCGAAGCGGTTCCGTTGCTTAACTCAGTCGCCGAAAAGATCACATTGGTGCATCAAACAGGTGCATTTGACATTGAAATGATTAAGAGTCTATATGAAAAATCCCAATTTAAATGCGAGGCTTTTGCTTTTTTGACCGACATGCCACAGCGAATAGCTGATGCTGACCTAGTAATTTCAAGGTCTGGAGCGGGGGCGGTTTTTGAAATATGTGCCGTGGGTAGAGCCGCCATTTATGTGCCATTTCCGCATGCAGCAGAAGACCACCAGCTAAACAATGCTGAAGCTGTAACAGCTAGTGGAGGCGCAACAATTATTAATGACAGTAACTTTGACGGCAAAACAGTTGCCAGTCTTGTGAAGAGTTTTTTAAAACCAGGTAAAAGGTTAGAGCGTATGGGAGATCGGGCTAGAGGCTTGGCCAAGCCTGAAGCAGCAGGAACTATAGTGGATGAACTACTGAAAATGAAGGAGGCACCAGCATAATGCTTGGCAAAACAAAAGTATTGCACTTTGTTGGTGTCGGGGGTTCAGGGATGAGCGGCCTCGCTGAGGTTCTGCTGAATATGGGATACCAAGTGACAGGATCAGATGTGGCTGTGTCTCAGGCCGTTAATCATCTCAAAGAAATGGGAGCCACAATTACCATTGGGCATAGTTCTAAAAATATTGGGAAGGCTGATGTTGTGGTTGTATCAACCGCGGTACGAGAAGATAACCCTGAGGTTGTAGAGGCTCGCTCACAACTAATACCAGTGATACCAAGAGCACAGATGTTGGCTGAGCTAATGCGAATGAAATATGCCATATGTGTGGCTGGAACCCATGGGAAAACAACCACCACATCTATGGCCGCTGTAACACTTACTAAAGGTGGCTTTGACCCAACTATTGTTATAGGAGGCCGTGTTGATAGGTTTGGCTCTGGAGCAAAGCTGGGGAAAGGAGAGTTCCTGATAGCCGAAGCAGATGAATCGGATGGATCATTTCTGAGACTCTACCCAACCATTTCAGTGGTAACAAATATTGATGTGGAGCACCTTGACCATTATGGAAATTTCGATTCATTAAAAAAGGCATTTACTGAATTTATAAATAAAACTCCATTTTACGGATCCTCAATTCTCTGTCTAGATGATGAATCTGTAAGAGAGATACTTCCTAATGTGGAAAAGAGATTTTGGACTTATGGAATCACATCCGATGCAGATGTAGTTGCCTCGGATTTATCCTTTGATGAGTTTAAGTCGAGTTTCTCTGTAAATGTAAGTGGCAAGGATTTGGGAAGGCTGACCATAGGTATGCCTGGAGTGCATAACATATACAATGCGCTTGCTGCTATGGCCGTTGGTCTTGAGTTGGATATGGACCCCCAAGAAGTAATAGAGTCGCTTAATGGTTTTGCAGGTATTCAAAGACGCCTACAGTTTAAGGGAGAGATTGATGGTGTGATGGTATTAGACGACTATGGTCATCATCCTACTGAGATCAAGGCCACGTTGTGCGCTATTAAAGAAGGCTTTTCAGATAGGCGTCTTATCGTTGTTTTTCAGCCACACCGGTACACCAGAACACGAGACCTACTAACCGAATTTGGTGTCGCGTTTAACGACGCTGACGACCTTGTTATTACAGAAATATATGCGGCCAGCGAGCAACCTATAGAAGGTATAAGTGGCGAATTGATTATGAAGGAAATTGCATATAACGGCCAAAAGAGGGTCAATTTTGCAAAAACTAATGAGGATGCTCTCCAATATTTGAAAGAAAATGCTTTAGAGGGCGACATCATTCTTACACTTGGAGCTGGAGACGTTCTCCAAGTTGGTCATAAATACCTGAGTATGACAAGTAACATTTAATGTCAACGAAAGATGATGGATACATGCAAGAACATCAGAATGGCAGAACGGACGACTTATAAAATTGGTGGTCCGGCTGAAGTAATGGCTTTCCCTGAAACAGGCAATGATGTGATCGAATTGTTAAAAGGAAGTGAAATAAGTCTTGTTTTAGGAGGAGGGTCGAATCTTTTGATTTCGGATGATGGGATTAGCGGGATGACACTAAATTTAGGAAAAACTTTTTTAGGTATAAACCTAGAGCCGATGGGAAAACTGGATGTGCTAGTGCGTGCTGGGGCTAGTGTAAACCTTACAAAGCTAGCTTCACATGCTATGGAGGCTGGGCTAAGCGGTTTGGAGTTTGCGCACGGTATTCCAGGACTCCTTGGAGGTGCATTAGTTATGAACGCAGGAGCATTTGGAAATGAAATAAAAGATATTTTGCATGATGTGACAGTTATTACGGTAGATGGTAAGGAGAAAAAGCTGCATGGTGATGAACTGGATTTTGGGTATAGGCACTCAAGTTTCCCAAAAAAATGTGTGATCAAAGAAGCTTCGATAAGACTAGCACGCGCCAATCCAGAATTAATTAGACAAAGGATGGGCGTAATTCAGCGAAAGAGAAAACTCCATCAACCGTTGAATGCGTTTAGTGCTGGATCAGTGTTTAAAAATCCGAAAAACAAATATGCTGGTAGATTGATTGAGACCGCCAGACTAAAAGGTGAACAAATTGGGAAGGCTCAGATCTCGCAATTACATGCAAACTTTATTGTGAACCTCGGTGGTGCGTCTTCACAAGATGTTTATGGTCTCATTCGCATGGTTGAGAATCGTGTATTGGAAGAGTTTGGTGTGAAGCTAGAAAGAGAGATAAAGCTCGTTGGTGAATTTAAGGAAATTTTGTAAATGGGTATTAACTCCACCAAGTTAAAAGTTGCCGTGCTCATGGGCGGGATGTCTAGCGAACGTGAAATTAGCCTGCTTACAGGGCAAGCCGTGCTAGATGCCCTTAAACGGATCGGCGTAGATGCTGTTCCTGTTGAGGCAGACAGGGATGCCGTGGAGAAGGTTAAGCAGGCCGAAGTAGATATTGTATTTATAGCCCTGCATGGAAGGTATGGAGAGGATGGCTGTGTGCAAGGTGCTCTAGAGCTTGCGGGAATACCATACACCGGCTCAGGAGTAGCGGCGAGCGCTATAGCAATGGGTAAGGTTTTAACCAAGGATATTTGCAGAGCTCATTCTGTGCCTACACCAGATTATCATTTATTTTCAAGCAACATATCCGAAGAGGAGCTAATTAACATTGGTGTTAATATGCCAATAGTTGTGAAGCCAGCCAACGGAGGGTCTTCAATTGGTATTACTATCTGTGAAAAACAAGAGCAAGTATTTCCAGCTATTATAAAAGCCTTTGAATTCGATACAGAAGTATTGTTGGAGCAATTTATTAGGGGCCCATTGATTACTATAGGTATTGTGGCAGACACCATATTACCAGCCATTGAAATTGAGCCAAAGCTAGGCTTTTATGATTACGATAACAAATATACAGCTGGTGCCACTGACTATCACATCCCAGCAAAAGTAAGCAGGAAAATCGAACAGGAGGCAATTGAGATGACTCTTACAGTACACCGTGCTCTTGGTTGTAAAGGGATGTCCAGATCAGAAGTGATTGTTGATGGAAGTGACAAGTGTTGGTTTATAGAGATCAATACCATACCGGGCATGACAGAGACAAGTTTACTACCAAAAGCAGCTTTACAAAAAGGGATCTCTTTTGATGGTTTAGTGAAGATGATCCTACAGGAAGCCTTGGAAAGAGATGTGGAGGGTATAAATGGTTAACACAGCTGAGTACGAGTTTAACGATATAGAAGAATTTAAATTGAGACGCAGCGAGGCTACAACATTGTTTGTCGCTTCAGTGTTTGTCACCATATTTGCAATTGTGGCTGTATATGCTGTGTTTAGTTTAGCAAAAACTCATGGAATTTTTACATTATCTTCATTACACATTGAAGGTGGAGAGACTGTAGACCAGCAAACAATTCGCCGATTACTCAATGTGGTTGAGGGAGATTATTTGCTGACATACGACATAGTGGAAGCTGGGAAAAGGATAGAGAATCATCCGTGGATTAAGTCAGTGGAGATAAGAAAAACATTGCCTGCAGGGTTAACAGTATCAGTAGTAGAGCGCTCTCCGAAGGCAATATTGAGTCTGAGTCGGATTGGACTTTACTACATGGTTGATGAAGAAGGAATTGTTTTGGGCAGCCAAGAGAAAACTAAAATGTCTTTGCCTTTGATCTCAGGAATAAAAATTGAGGAAAAAATTTTAGTACTTGGAGATAGTGTATTAAGTCAAGACTTGAAAGATACTCTTCGCGCCATGACACAAATAGAGAATTATAGATTGTTTGGCAAGTGGCCCATCTCTGCAATAGACGCATCGAACGCCAATCACCTCAAGATTAGTTTTACTGGTACTGATGTGAGTCTGTTGACACCACGTTTTGCTTGGACGGACGAGATGGCGAGGTTGCAAACAGTTGACTACTTGCTCAATGGTAAAGAGACTTCTGTCCAGTCGATCGACCTGAGGTTTAATGACAAAGTGATCGTAAGCTATCCATCAGACTTTGAAGAAAAGAGAGGAACGTAGATGGCCAAAGAAAAAAATATCGTAGTTGGCTTGGATGTTGGTACGACAAAGATTTGTTGCGTAGTGGCAGAAATTGTTGAGGGAGAGCTTGAAATAATTGGTTTAGGTACACACCCGTCACGAGGTCTTAGAAAAGGTGTGGTGGTTAACATTGAGGCCACAGTAGAGTCGATAACTAGTGCGGTAGAAGAAGCTGAGCTGATGGCTGGTCAAGAAATAGAATCGGTATACGTTGGTATTGCTGGGGGCCATATTAAAGGATTTAACAGTCATGGTGTCATCGCTGTTAAAGGCAGCGAAGTGGGCCAGCATGATGTGGATAGAGTGGTGGAGGCGGCCAAAGCAGTAAATATTCCTATGGACCGAGAGGTTATCCACGTGATTCCACAAGAGTTTATTGTCGACAACCAAGATGGAATAGCATCTCCGATTGGGATGAATGGTGTACGGCTTGAAGGGAAAGTCCATATTGTTACTGGTGCAGTAACCTCTGCACAAAATATTATTCATTCAGTAAACAGAGCTGGAATTGAGGTAAACGACATTGTCGTAGAACAGTTGGCTTCTTCGTTAGCAGTGCTCGACGAAGATGAGAAAGAGCTTGGTGTAGGCTTGATTGATATGGGTGGTGGCACATGTGATATTGCAATGTTTATGAATGGATCATTAAAGGGAACCTCAGTTGTAGCCATTGGTGGCAATCACCTTACCAATGATGTTGCAATTGGGCTTCGCACTCCTAACCGTGAGGCAGAAAAAATTAAAAGATATTATGGTTGTGCTACGACTGCCATGGTTTCCGAGGATGAAATTATAGAAGTTCCCGGTGTGGGTGGTAGGGACGCAAGACGGCTTTCCCGCCGTGTGTTGGCCGGAATAATAGAACCAAGGGTGACAGAGATTTTCACTCTTATCCAAAGAGAGGCAGAGCTGAATGGGCTTGCTGATAAAACCAAGATTGCATCTGGTTTGGTCCTTACTGGCGGTGCTTCTATCATGGAAGGGATGCCAGAGGTGGCAGAGGCTATTTTTGATCTACCAATAAGGCGCGGACTTCCTAAAGGACCAACAGGGCTATCTGACCTAGTTAGTAGTCCACTCTATGCTACAGCAGTTGGCCTGATCATTTATGGCTACCGCGAGCACATGTCTGGGCGTAGCCATAAGTTGCGTGGCCGCAACATATTCGACAAGGTGCTTGGTCGTATGAAGGAATGGGTAACCGAATTCTTTTAATTCACTGTTGAAAGTAACGAAAAAATTAATCTGTAGAACTGGAATTAAACTTGGGAGGTAAATTATGACTGACTTTGAACTATCAAAAAAGAATAATGAACAGGTCTATTTCGATTACACAGACAGCCCCGATAAGGATATTTACTCAGCATCTATAAAGGTTATTGGGGCTGGTGGTGGTGGTGGCAACGCTTTGGGCTCAATGTTTCGCGACGGAATTACCGGTGTAGAGCTTGTTGTAGCCAATACGGATGCTCAAGCACTTAAGGAGTCACCAGTACCGACCAAAATGCAAATCGGTAGACAAATCACTAAGGGTCTTGGGGCTGGT
This sequence comes from Nitrospinaceae bacterium UBA7883, assembly GCA_002500605.1. Lineage (GTDB taxonomy): Bacteria > Nitrospinota_A > UBA7883 > UBA7883 > UBA7883 > UBA7883. The sequence continues at coordinate 28,593 of DLRR01000023.1, forward strand.
GGAAGACCGGACATAGGACGAGCTGCTGCACTCGAAGATGCCGAGTCTGTCCGTTCACGCTTGGATGGTGCAGATATGGTTTTCATAACAGCCGGAATGGGTGGTGGAACCGGAACTGGTGCTGCGCCTGTTATAGCCTCCATCGCAAAAGAAATGGGTGCACTTACGGTAGGTATTGTGACAAAACCATTTTCTTTTGAGGGGAGAAAGAGGTCTCAGTACGCAGAGCAAGGACTAGTAGAGTTTCGAAAGCACGTCGATACTCTAATCACTATCCCTAACCAACAATTGCTGGGTTACGTTGGAAAGAACATGCCAGCATCTGAAGCTTTTACCGTAGCAGATAGCATTTTATGCAATGCAGTTAAAGGCATTTCGGAGCTGATAACAGTTGGTGGCCTAGTGAACTTAGATTTTGCAGATGTTAAAACGATTATGAGTTCTAAGGGTATGGCTCTGATGGGGTCTGGTTTTGGGACTGGTGAAAACAGAAGTACTGAAGCAGCTCATGCTGCAGTGAATAGCCCCTTGCTTGAGGATTCATCTATAGAGGGTGCTACAGGAATTCTTATCAATATCACTGGTGGCCCTGACATGTCCCTATTTGAGATAGATGAGGCAGTGAAACTTATAACAGACACTGCCGATGATGAAGCCGAAATAATATTTGGTACAGTTATTAGGGATGATATTAAAGACTCAATCACAGTCACTGTAATTGCAACAGGGTTTGGGGCTTCTAGAGAAGTTGCTCCGCGGGGTGTAGGAGTGGAACAGTTTGGAGAACTTGCCAGTATGGGGTTCGAAGGGACTGATCACAGCAAAAGTGAGTACATCAAGTGTATGCCACAAGTTAAGCCATCACCAAACGCTGGTGAACCAGATGAGTCTATGTTTATACGGCCTACTGTGAATTCAGAACCACAGCTTAAGTCAGTAGGATCTGGGTCGGATGAGGATCTCGATGTGCCAACATTTATTCGTAAACATGCTGACTGAGTACTTGAGGAAAAATAATATGAAACAAGACTTGGCTTCAAGGGCTATTAAGCTTAGTAATTTAGAACTTCGAAAGCATAACTCTCTTCTTCGTAAGAATTATAAAAGGCTAGTCACTTGCTCCACTGATAATGAAAAAGCGCAAGAGAGAATGACCGAGATGGAAAACTCGGTTTTCTTGGCCTCAGATATTCAAATGTTAATTGATGCAATTGTCATCGATGGCAAGAGAATATTTGGAATAGACTACATATCTTTTATTTTAAGCGAAGACTTGCAGTGCATGTTTACAGAAGCGATGCCGTCTAATCTTCGAGAAGTATCTTTGGGCAAAAGTAATTTGTTGTTTCTTAAAAGGGCAAACTTAACAAATTTTTTCCCGAACTGCGATGAACCACTGCTTAGAGGCAATCTGAGCAATGCAACAAAGGAGTTTTTTCCTGAAAAGTTTAGAAACATAAAGTCTGAGGCTCTTGTGCCTATATGGCATGAAGGAGTTATTAATGGTGCCATTGGGTATGGCAGTAGACAACCAGCAAGGTTTTTAGAGGGATATGGATCACGATTTTTGAAGAGACTGTCTAGAATTGTTTCATTAAAAATGGAGATTTTTGCCTCGAGTTTACTGCGTAATAATAATGGTTGTGGTAAATCCATGGAGAAAAATATTGGCTCCGGCGGCTAACTTTTTTTCGAGTATTAGAGGATCGTTATGTGTTGGGCGATTTCCTATAGAGGAGATAGTCAACAAGGTGGGAACACCTTTTTATGTTTACGATGCGACTTCAATGCGCGAGCAATATCGAAAGCTTATATCAGCTATACCCGAAAATTTTACGATTCATTATTCTGTAAAAGCTAACCCAAATTTTGCTGCGATGGAAGTATTTTGCAAGACGGGATCTGGGGCAGAAGTGGCATCAGCCGCAGAGCTAGAAGCTGCTATTGAGGCTGGCTTTAATCCAGAGAAAATTATCTATGCCGGCCCAGGTAAAACACAAAATGAGCTTCTTGCTGCTGTGAAAGCAGGAATAGCAGTCATAAACGTTGAGTCATTGACAGAACTTCAAAGGCTTGAGCATGTTGTAGCCGAAAGCCAGTTAAGGAAACCACCACCCGCAGTAGCATTCAGGGTGAACATTGACAAAAAGATGAAAGATGCTGGAGAAAGCATGGCTGGCGGGTCAAGGAAGTTTGGGATTGACGCTGAAGAAATTGAACCTCTTGTTGCTAAGGCCTTATCTTCCAAGAGGTTAAAGTTTGTTGGTTTCCACTGTTTTGCTGCTACTCAAGCCTTGTATCATGAAAACCTTACGGAGGCGTACAGCAATTACTCTGGTTGGGTGAAAGACTTTGCTCGAAGTATGAATCTAGATATTAGCTACATGAATTTTGGGGGTGGCTTTGGTATCCCCTATAGTGATACGGAAAAAGACTTGGATGTGGTTTCCCTTGGAAAGGAGCTAGATCATATTACGAAGGAGCTTAAAACCTTGCCCAATTTTAAGAATACCCAGTTCCATTTGGAACCTGGTAGATACCTAGTTGGCCCATCAGGTATATATGTTTCTGAAGTGTTAGATATAAAAAAATCAAGGGGTGTTAGCTATGCTATAACAAATGGTGGTATAAATCATGCGCTTGTTCCAATATCACTAAACAAAAATTTCCCTGTAAAACTGATAAATAAAATGAATCACCGAGACAGTAAACCGATAGTTTTAGCTGGGCCACTCTGCTCGTCTTCTGACCAGTTTTCTCGCCAGGTTATGCTTCCAGAACCAGAATTAGGGGATTTAGTTGGTATATTTAATTCTGGTGCATATGGGTATAGTGCATCGATGCTTGCGTTTCTCTCACATCCCACTCCTGCTGAAGTTTTGGTAGATGGCAACTTTTTGTATTTAATCAGAAAACCAAAGAGGCCAGCTTTTGGTGGGAAAGAAATATTATGTAAAACAACTGACGAAAAAGTTCAACCAATAAAAAACTCTGAGGGCAAATGAAGCTAGGTGACGAGGTATACTTGCCTCACTTGGGAAAGAAAGGCCGTATAGTTACAGATCCATCTAAGGGTCGTGTTAGAGTTGAAGTTGGTTCGGTAACAATCGTAGCTAAATTAGATGATGTGGAAGGTGTAGTAGCAGGAGTTCCAAAACAACACACTCTAAAACAAGAAAAGCAATTTATTAATACTGATAATAATCTTCCTTTTAACTCTCCGCCAAGCGAGCTTGACATCCATGGACTGACCATAGAGGAAGGCCTAAATGAAGTGGATAGATTTCTCGATAAATCTTTTCGCAGTGGCCTAAATAAATGTAAGGTAGTACACGGAAAAGGGGAGGGGAAGTTACGCCAAGCCATCCGGGATCGGTTAAAAAATATCTCTTATGTAGAAGATTATTATAATGCCCCAGATAATGATGGTGGTTCTGGCGTAACCTTGATTATTTTATCTGATTGAGAAGTCGTTAAAAGTAAATGGCGGAAGATGAAGGGAGTCGAACCCTCCCGGGACAATTACGCCCCTGTCTGAATTTGAAGTCCAGCCGCGCCACCGGGCGCGTTCATCTTCCAATTAACTATAATTCATAAGCATAATAGAAACCGAAAAGTGACAAGTCAAGTCCCGGAACGATAGTTTTTTAGCAAAGTCTTATAATTAAATTACCTGCTTACTTACCCCTTGGCACACTTCTATCAGTCGATCGATATCTTTCATATTATTAAACCCGTGGACCGATACCCTGATCCCATTCCCTCTATTGACTACTAGAATATTCTCAGCAAAAAGTTTTTTTTCAAGAATTGTTAGCTTTTCTTTCTCTTTTGTAGAAAAAGTAACTATTCCAGATTTTTCGCCATCTTTTCTTGGTGAGAAGATAATAAAATTCATTGAAAGCAACCTCTCGACGAGGTAATCAGTTAACTCAAGGACATGTCGTTCAATGTTCGCTATCCCAACTGCCTTTAACAATTTTATTGACTCGTTCAATCCATATATCCCGATAATGTTGGGAGAACCTTCCTCGAACCGCATTGCATCAGGTTTTGGTTCAAATAAAATATTGGAGTAGTCTTGTGAGTTTATTACGGTATTCCACCCGATGTTATTTAAAGTCAAGTTATCCAGCCTAGTCTTGTTACAATAAAAAATTCCAATTCCAGTTGGCCCACAAAGCCATTTAAACCCACCAGTGGATAAAAAATCTATTCCGCAGGACTTCACATCCATAGGAATGACACCCAATGACTGAATTGCATCTACAAAAAACAAGGATCTATTTGCACGGCATATTTCTCCAATTTTAGCCAACTCGGCCCTATAGCCTGATATGTATTGAACACTTGATATGGCCACCACCTTGGTTCTTGGTGTCACAGCGTGTTTTATTGCTTCAGGAGCAATTCTCCCTTTTTCGCTTTTTACCAAGACTATTTTAACTCCTTTATTCTTTAGATAAAGCCATGGATAAACGTTGGATGGGAATTCGATATCATTGATTACAACTTCATCTCCTTCACTAAAATTTAAACCTGATGCTACCAATGATACACCTGCTGAAGTGTTCTTGATGAAGGCTACTTCTTCTGGAAATGCACCTATAAGCTCAGAAACGTTTTTCCTAGCTAATGCAATAGTTTTAATCCAATTATCCATATTCAGATACGCTCTTTTTCCTATATCCTCAATCAACCCGTTCATGGCTAACCTGCATGGATCAGGAAGTGGGGACATACCAGCTGAGTTGAGGAAAATAAGATTCTTTAGAGCTGGAAACGCATCTCGGAACGATTCTAATGTGGTTTTTGTGATGTTATTACTACTCATTTTTATTTCCAAACTGACTTTCTAGTGAATTTAAGGTGCATTGGCATTGTAATGGCTTAAAAGCGGTTTACATAAAGTTAATTGATAGTTTATCATAAAGAGTTGAAGTAAATTATCGAGGGTTTACCATGTTAGATAAGGGATTTGTTGATCTGCACATGCACTCCAACCTTTCTGATGGCGTTTTAACGCCCACAGGGTTGGTGAAAAAAGCGGCAGATCTTGGTTTGCGCTGCATAGCCCTCACCGATCATGACACCGTGAAAGGGCTAGCTGAAGCTATCTCGGCTGGATCCAAATACGGAGTTGAAATAATTTCTGGTTTAGAGGTTTCCACCTGCTTTGATGGGCGCTCTGTTCATATATTAGGGTATATGGTTGGGACAAGTGGAGAGGCCCTTAAAAAGTTGACACTTGGTAACGCTACGGCTCGCTTAGAACGTATGCGAAGAATGGTTGGTAAGATCAATGATTTAGGTTACCGTGTCGACATAAATGATTTACTTGAGTTTGCGCAAAGTGTGTCAGTAGGTCGTGCTCACCTTGCTAGGTACCTAGTGTCTCTTGGATATTTTAAAACCATTGATGGTGTCTTTAACCAGCTTCTTGGAGATGGTAAGCCTGCGTTCGAACCTGTACAACGGTTTTCATCGCAACAAGCTATTCGGCTTATTGAAGAATGTGGTGGTATATCTTCACTAGCACACCCTGGTAATAGTTTTTCAAAGGGTGAAATCAACACTTTAGTGGACGCAGGCTTAGATGCGATAGAGGTTTTTACACCGTATCACACATCCAAAATGCGTAAAAAGTTATTCAAAATTTCTCAAGAAAACGGTCTTATTGTTACTGGCGGAACTGACTTCCATGGTTATGATCGAGACATCAATAGTCTAGGCGCAATTAGGTTGCCATACTGGGTTGTTAGTGGAATAAAAAGAAGAGTTTCGAACAGAGTCATGCAATGAATTTGGGCAAAAGGAAATTGAGTTAATGAAATTAAACAAAGAAATGATAGATTATCTGTCCAAACAGATTGTAGTCCAACTTGAAGAAAAAGGGCTCATTGAAACAGGTAAAGAGCAAATCGGGGTCCGCGAAACGGTTTCTGGGATCATTACCAACGATCTTTTGGTCGAAGATAAGCTCAACGATGAGGTTAAAATTCTTCTTGAAGAAATGGGTGATGAGCTAGATAAAAAGAATATTAATTATAGAAAAATGTTTCAATTGGTAAAGCAGAAGCTTGCCAGGGAGCGTGGCCTTATACTCTAATGGAGTTACAAGTGAGATTAGGTAGAGAAAAAATAAATCATCTTTCAAAACTAATCCTAAGAGGATTTTTAGAGGATGACCGGCTTGAGTTTTACTGTGATGAAAATGACTTGCGCTTGGATATAGTAAATATCCTACGAAATGAGCTTGAGATTGAAGGTGAAATTGATGAATCAGTTAGGAGAATAATCGAATCATACTCGAAGGATATCCGTGAGGGAACTGACGAGTGGGAAATCTTATATAACAAGCACTACCATGAGGAGGGAAAAAAGCGAAGGGGCATTTCAGCCTAATATCCTTTTGCCTTTTTAATGTAATAAAGAAACCGGGCCATAGACCCGGTTTCTTAAAAGCAACTTTTGCAACTGCAGAATCGTAGAAAAAGTACTTCTATCTTCTTCTTTTCTTCTTCGCTGCAGCCTTTTTCTT
>DLRR01000028.1:0-8645 GCA_002500605.1 Nitrospinaceae bacterium UBA7883
GTGGCCCTGCTCAGCTGCCTTGCGATACCACTTGAAAGACTTTTTATAATTCCGTGCCACTCCTTTCCCATGAAAGTACATTCCACCAAGTCTCACCTGCGCTAGTGCATACCCTTGCTGAGCTGCCTTGTGATACCACTTGAAAGACTTTTTGGAATTGCGTTTTACTCCCTCTTCATCACGGTACATTCCACCAAGTTTATACTGAGCAGCCGCATCTCCCTGTTTGGCCGCTTTGTAAAACCATTTAAAGGCTGTATCAATATCTTTTGGAACACGCTGGCCATTCTCGTAATCTAAACCAAGATAGTACTGGGCATTAGCGTCCCCCTGTTCAGCTAGCTTTTTCGTTTCGGCAAATGTGCCTCCGGAAGCGTGGAGCAATGGTAGTAAGACTGTGCCCAAAAAAGAAAAGATTACAAGTACTAAAATATGTAACCCTTTCTTGGAGGAAACAATATGGATCGACATCTATGTAATAACCTCAAATGTTTTTACCATTTTATCCATAGTTGCCGATAGCTGGACATATAAATTTTAATTAAAGGAATCTTTCAATGCGCTCAATGAGGTCTGTTAGAATTAAACACTGGAGGAAGGGAAAGGTACTCGAAGAAATGAGAATTAAAATTCGCTAATCTGGCTAGCTATCTAAATTGGGTATATTTTTCTGATGCAACGATGTACCTTTTCGGTCCACCTGTTACAATTGAATCAAATGGCCAACATGTCATCAGAAGCATTCTGGTTTTGTTGTCAAATTCAACAACCTCCTCAGTGTCGGAGTTAAGAATAAAAGCTTTTGTGACCCGATAAATAATCTCTTTTCCATCTTTTTTCTGAATAATTAGTTCATCATCAGCATTAAGGCATTTAAGAAAACTGAAATGGGTGTCACGATGCCCGCTAATAAGCGTAACCCCCGGTTCTCCTGGTTCTGAACTGTCAACAGCATGTCCGGGAGCAAAAGCCAACGTTCTTCCACTATCTCCTCGTAGTACAAAATAAGATAACCCCATTTTAGGGACTTTCAACTTTGCGATTGGCCACGTGTCAGCCCAAGGCCACGGTTTGACCTGCTCACCTCCATTAAGAGTTTCTTCCCATGCTGAGCTAATAAGATAATAAGAAAGATGTGCCTTTCCATAAATCCACATTGCTTTCCCAACATGGAGCATAGATAAGAAAATAGCTGTTCCGATTACAACCGATAAAACTTTTTTCATTACGCACCCTTCCAAACTCGGGTTGCTATAGACATAATTATAGCCAATAACATAAACAAAAATCCGATGAATAGATTCATCGGTCCGCTAGTAGCCCCCTGAGACGCACCAAAGACTTTTGTATAATTCCATCCTTGCGGGAGATGTACTTTAATGGGCCGCGACACAAGCTGCTTGAACATTGGTCGTGAAGGCGTTTTTTCAACTGCAACCATGCTGGTGAAAGGACTTATAATGTGGTAGCTAGTAGCAATATCAATAATATTTTTTCTAAGGTGGTCTTTAGTCTCTTGAATATGAGTAAGCCTATAATCGTCCATTAGAGCAGCTATTTTGGTTCTCGCCCAATAGACAGCTACACCTGTTGCTTGCTGTGCATCAAAAGCTGTAAGAGTTTTGCTCCATTCCTTAGATCCTATACTACCTTTAATGTTCAAGGTTTTAAGCTTCTCTTTTGACTTCACTGCGAGGAGCAGTGGCTCCCCATAATAAAGATCTTTAATGGGGGTTAAAAATGGCGGAACGTCAAAACTTTCCGGGAAGCTAAGCCTAATATCTCGCAAAACTACTGATTCAAGTTTTTTAAAAAGCGTGATCATCTGTTTTTTGACCTCACCTACTTTCCCAATAAACGTAAATGTACCTTTCCCCTGTCTAGCAGCCTTTTTCATGAAAGCTCCGTTGGGAGCAGATCCGATACCAATCATAAACATACGGCTGTCACCGATTTTTTCTTTAATGGTTTTGTAGATCGCCGCTTCATTTCCAACTGCGCCATCAGTTAAGAAAATAATTTGTGATAATTTTTCTCTACTCTTGCCTCTCTGTGCTAAAGCAAATCGGATAGCAGGCATTGCTTCTGTTCCACCCTCTGCCACTAGAGAGTCAACGAACAAGCTCGCTACTTTAAGATTATTCTTCGAAGCCGCTTTCGGGTGGCCAAACATCCCTCGCGGTGTATCATTAAAAGCGATAACATTGAAAGTGTCTTTTGCAGTCAACCGTTCCAGGGCCAATTTAAGAGCACCTTTGGCCTGATCAAAAGACATTCCATACATAGAGCCTGAGACATCTAAAACAAAAATCACCTCTCGCGGCGACTGTTCATGCTTAAAATCCATATGTGGAGGGGTTACCATAATCATTGAGTGGAAAGCTTCATCCTTTTTTTCGAAGTATGTTGTTGCAACTGGCAAAGCTGATCTTTGAGCCATCCACTCAAGTGAAAAATCTCTGTTGGCCTTTATTGAACCTCTAGTAAGGTCAACTAGGTACGTGTTGGATCCATTAACACTACTAACATTGATCGGGTGGTACTTGCTTGTGATACGAGAGACGACAAACCCAGGTTTTAAGCTTACCACTAGTTTGACCGGATTAGTTTTGGTTTCCTCCGATTTTAATACCCGCGGATTAATAGCACTATCGATAACAAATTCAGGGTCAAGACCTCCCAGGTCGGCGACTTTCTTGGTGTTGTTCTCGGTCATGGAGGGAACATAACGAGGAGGCACAACCAACGGTAACCTAAAAGAATGGACTCCGCTATTAACAGATATCTGCGTCTGATATTCCAACTCAATAGTTATCTTCTCACCAGGTGGAATGTTGGCAACTGATGTTGTGAATATATTAGGGCGTTGCTGAGTGACCAGCCCTGTTTTCCTGCCACTTTTTTTTGCTTGTTTGTAAATGGCCGTAGCAACTTTTTTTTCCGCTATCACGCCTTCCACAATCCGCGGCCCTACTTGCAAACGCATATGATCCACTGCTGCCTCACTAGGCAATGGAAAGATGTACTTTCCCTCCATCCATTCATCCGATTCGTTAACAAAGCTTTGCCTAATAGTTGCACGTAATAGGAGACCAGCAACCGAAATATGAATATCAGTTTTAAGTGCTGGAGCCTCGATTCGCTGTCCTGTTTGGTTAATCAGGGAAATGCATCCAGTTCCGCATGTATCGGATTGTGAAGGGGATAACATTGCTTCGGTTGCTGTAGGGCTCAGCAGCAGAATTGTAAACATCACATATGCTCCAATAAAGAAAGATTTCCAATCTCCACAGTTCTGTTGCACGAATCTTAAAGCTTGCTCACAGAGCCGAGGGATCATCACTTGGGGTAACATTTTGCTGAGATGATTGTTTGTCGACAGTTTGATTAACAATTGCTACTCTCACTAAAAAAATTTTGTTGGCCTACAGAATAAATCTTCAAAATGGGCGTGAGATTGATAAACGCTGGGTATTTAGCATATTAATCATGGAAAAGTAATGAAGACATTTTTTTGTCTCAAGCCAAAAAATGCGGCAAGTCATTGACGAATGCTTTGCTTATGGGTTTCCACATCCCAAAGCAACTCCAAGACCATGTTGCCCTTAAAGTCTACGTCATATACTATAAAAGCCATGAGTGACTGTTTGTTTTGTGAAATCGTCGCAGGGAACATCCCATGCAAGAAAGTTGAAGAAACAGATACTTTATTGGCATTCGAAGATATCAACCCAGTGGCGCCAATCCATGTTCTGGTCATTCCAAAAACCCATATTGCAGACGTGTTGGGGATTACAGACAACCACAGTTCTGTGATAGCTGACATGTATTCCATGGTAAACAAAATTGCAAAAGATAGAGGACTGGACAAGATGGGGTTTCGGTTGGTTGTTAACAACGGATCAGAAGCTGGTCAAACGGTCTTCCATCTGCATTTCCACCTACTTGGCGGTCGACCTATGGCATGGCCCCCTGGTTAAGTTTGACATTTCACTAGTGAAAAGTGAAATGTTCCATTTCAACTTCTCCATAGTAAATAGATATCAAACAAATTTTTTGTTATGCTACTTAGAATTTAGGGGAAAGCAATATGGCCAAAAAGATGCCAAGGAAAGCGGCTTGCTTTATTTTGTCATATTTGGATCTTGGGAAAGGCAGCATTGACACCTTAGTACAAGCACAAACCAGAGGTATGGATCGCCGGGACAGGGCGTTTGTCTACGAACTTGTATATGGGGTAACACGAAATAAAAGAGCCCTTGATTACTTAATTGCCAATAATTCTCTAGTACCTTTTCAGCGTATTGACAAAATGGTTCTCATGCTACTCCGCATAGGCTTTTATCAATTGTATGTAATGGACAAAGTCCCCGCTTACGCGGCTGTAAATGAAACGGTTGAACAGGCAAAGTATTTTGATAACAATATGACTCGCATGGTATTTTTTATTAACGCCCTTTTGCGTAATACGGTACGAAACAAGCCACCTGAATCATGTGGCCCCAACAAGCTTAGGGGGGCCGTTGAAAGCTATATGGACAACTCCATTGATCCAACAGAAAAATTAGGAATTATCTATTCCTTTCCTCAGTGGCTCGCCAGTCGTTGGGTGCAAGACTTTGGGCTTGAACATGCTGAACGGTTGATGAAAAGATGCAATGTGAGGGCTCCTGTTTTCATCCGCGTAAACCATAAAAAACTAAATGGGAATAATATAAATGGGTTTTTGCAGGATGAGGGAATATCTGTGGAGCGAGTCAATTGGGCAGGGGATTTATATTTAGTTAATGAGGGGCAGGTTACCCCGGGAAACCGGTTATTTGATGAGGGCTACATACAGCCACAAGACGGGGCCTCCTATATGGCTGCCAGTCTTTTGAATGCCAGGCAGGGTGAAACAGTAGCTGATGTTTGTTGTGGCAAGGGAATCAAAACAGGACAGTTTGCCCAATCCATGAACAATGAGGGATTAATAATCAGTGTTGATAATAACCAGCGTAGTTTTGAGAAGTTTGAAGAAAATATGAAGCGACAAAAGGTATCAATTGCTCGCCCAGTCATATTTGATGCCTCTACTAAATGGCCGGTTAATTATCACTTTTCCAAAATATTTATTGACGCCCCATGCTCCAATTACGGTGTAGTTCGCCGGCATCCTGAAGGAAAGTGGAATAAAAGTCCTGATTATTTGAAAACTCTCCAGGATACGCAACATACTATGCTTCAAAACGCGTTAGATTGCCTCAAGCCAGGGGGATCGTTGGTGTACGCAGTGTGCACAGTGGAAAAAAATGAGTGTCAAGATGTCGTTGAAAAAGCCATTGAAAAAACACCGGGGCTAAAAAGGATGGATATAGCAAAGCAAAGACCAGAGTTAACTGAATTCGTTAACAGTCAAGGCGACATAGAGATATTCCCTGGCCAAGGGAATATGGATGGTTTCTACGCAGCAAAACTTAGTATAAATTGAGTCGTAAATATTTTCTAAACAGATCAACAGAAAAATTACCTTTTAAAAGATACTACTGGGAATGAATGGGGAAATTACTATCACAAGTGTGAAGGTTTATCCATTTGATACCTTGGAGGCAGGTGGGAGTGTGCTGGCAATGGCAGAAATAGTTATTGGTGGTGCTTTGTTGATTAAAGGGTTTCGAATTGTTTCCACAAGTGGAGGCGGAATGTTTGTTGGATTTCCCTCTTCTAAGGGAAAAGACGATAAATGGCGTGACCTAGTAATTGCAAAAAATGAGAGGACCAAAAGTCTTATACGCAACACTATTATGGTTGCGTACAAAGAGTTCGTAAACTTGCAACCTTAGATTTATAACAATGGTGTTTGCCACAGTGCTGGATCACTAATGCTTGATAGGCATTACTTTTTGTTGTAGAGTGGCCGAGTCCAAGTTAAGCGTCTACTAGCAAATATTAAATGCCGCAATGATATCTTAAGTCTTGGAGAGCTGTTTGTTTTGAAAAGAGAACTTTGGGCAACAAAGATCGGTGTCATTCTTGCCGTGGCTGGCTCTGCAGTTGGTCTAGGTAACTTCCTAAGATTTCCAGTTCAAGCCGCTGAAAACGGTGGTGGCGCGTTTATGATTCCGTACATAATAGCTTTGCTTCTACTCGGAATACCGCTTTGCTGGGTTGAGTGGACCATGGGTCGAGCCGCAGGCGCAAGACATCATGGCTCAGGCCCTGGTGTGTTAAATATGTTCTGGCCTGGCCGACCAGCTCGCTATTTTGGAGTTCTTGGTATTTTTATACCTCTCATGATTTACTTTTACTACGTATATATAGAATCTTGGTGCCTTGCATATTCATGGTTTGCACTCTCAGGAACTCTTGATAAGGCTGTGGATGCAGGACAAACAAAGGACTTCCTTACAGCATTCCAAGGTCTTGCTGATAACCAGTGGTTCTCTGGCCTAAGCGCGGCTTACGGGTTTTTCCTGTTCACGTTTCTTTTTAACTTTTATTTTATCTATCGTGGTGTGGCAAAAGGTATTGAAACTATTTCGCGTATTGCAATGCCTGTTCTGGTGATACTCGGTGTAATCATAATGTTTCGTGTACTAACTTTGGGCGCTCCTGATCCAGCAAATCCCGGGTGGAATGTAAATGGGGGCCTCGGGTTTATGTGGAACCCGGATTTCAGTGCACTCACCGATGCAAAAGTATGGTTGGCAGCCGCTGGACAAATATTTTTTACTGCGTCTGTAGGGCTCGGTCTTATTATTTCATATGCTAGCTATCTTAAAAAGGATGATGACGTAGCGCTTTCAAGTCTTTCATCAATTTCTATCAACGAGTTTATGGAAGTTGTAATAGGTGCTTCAATAGCTATTCCGGCCGCTTTTATTTTTTTCGGTCCTATCGGAATAGAGGAAGTAGCTAAAGGTGGAGCATTTAACCTCGGTTTTGTAACCATGCCTATGGTTTTTAATCAAATGCCTCTTGCTGCTTTGCTTGGTTTCATGTGGTTCTTGTTACTGTTTCTTGCCGGTGTGACATCAAGCATATCCATGCTCCAGCCCGCCATCGCTTTTTTGGAGGATGAGTTTGGTTTAAAGCGTAAGCAGTCTGTTATCCTGCTTGGTCTTTTTACGTTTATAGCATGCCAGCCCGCCATTTTCTTTCTCGACAAGGGCGTACTGGACCTTATGGATTTTTGGGCAGGAACTTTTGCCATCGTGGTATTTGCTACCGGTGAAATAATCATATTTTCTTGGATATATGGAGCAGATAAAGGTTTCGAACAGCTTAATCATGGAGCAGATATAAAGGTTCCCTCAATCTTCAGAATTATTATCAAGTATGTGACGCCAATGTATCTGATCACTATATTGGTTTTTTGGCTGATGCAGAATTGGAAAAATATTGCCCCTAATCTAAGCGACCCATATGCCCTCGGCACCATACTTGGAATGCTTTCACTTATTGCAGTGCTGGTGGTGGCTGTGGAAATAGCCTGGAAAAGAAAGGGGGCGCAGTGACTTGTGGTGGATGGACCATGATGGTCTTGAGTTGGATCATTATTATCGGGCTTACTGTATTCAGTATGAACCGTGTGCTGAAATAGTAGAGTTTCCCAAGTTAAAATTGTAATACCATTTTCTAGTAACTTTTTTTTCCTAAATAGTTTCAACGAACTCCTCTTGATTTATTTCACCTCCCGATATTCACTATATACATTGAGCAACTGGAGACTAGAATAGTAATTGTTAAATGTTAGCAACTGAGCTTATCAAAGCATGGAAATGTAGAAAAGGCCTTGCAAAGGCATTGTTTCATAAAAAATATGTAGAAACATTGGATGTTGCCATGCTTGAAGAAGAAGGCATAGGGGCCATAGTGCTAGACCATGATGGGGTCTTAGGTCCCAATCGTAGCAATGGGCCGGATGGACAGGGAGAGATATTTATAAATAAATGTTTAGATGTATTTGGCTCTGGGGCAGTGTTCGTGCTCTCAAATACATCCTCAAGAAAAGCTGTGCGGATCCAAGTTTATGGTAAACATTATCCTGATGTCATCTACTTGGTGGCAAAACGAAAACCGGACCACGATGGATTGCGAATAGTAAGCCACCATACAAGCCTACCTATGGAAAAAATTGCAGTAGTGGATGACGGCTTGATGAAAGGTATAACCATGGCCGTGGAATGTGGTGCCAGGCCCATCTATGCTATAAGATTAAAAATGGAGGAATCAATAAGCGCCTGGATAATACGCATGATTACCACTAAACCACAGCTTTTTATTGTACGGTTGTTTGCATTGTTTTCAAATAAACCCTAGCCGTATAATCAAGTTGCTTTCTTTACAACCATACTCCGCGTATGATGTTGAGTACGATCACTACGCGGACTTCATGCAGGAAATTTGATGGCAAACCGCAGGACAATGAAACGGAACCTACGGCGCGCCCAGGAAAGACGGGAGAAACCATGACAAACAAAAACAAAGTCGAATGCTTCTACTTTTCACAGGAAGACTTCCTTCAAGCAGGGTGTCTGGATATGCGGATGGCAATGAGCACGGCAGAAACTGCCATGCTTGCCTTTGAGGCCAATAAGATCATTTTCCCTGACAAGATTGTTCAGATTTTCAACGATGATACCCAGGATCGTATCAACTGCCTG
>DLRR01000028.1:9035-9220 GCA_002500605.1 Nitrospinaceae bacterium UBA7883
CCAATCCCATCAAATACGGTGTCCAGAATCTTTCAGCCGTTATAATACTATCCGAGATAGAGAGGGGTTTTCCCATCGCTTTCATGGAAGGGACCATTTGCTCGAATATGCGTGTGGGCGCGATTGGAGGCATTGCCGCAAAGCATTTTGCAAGACAGGATTCCAGGAGTGTCGCTTTCATAGGG
>DLRR01000028.1:9559-10124 GCA_002500605.1 Nitrospinaceae bacterium UBA7883
GGGAGAGCAGGCCAAGATGCATCTAATCGCTTTAAAAACCGCAGTTCCTGCAATTGAGGAGTGCCGACTCTCTGCGAAGTATGACCATGAAGAAAAACAGTTCATAGATGAGATGGGACCCCTTTTTCCGGACATCCGTTTTTCTGCTACCAAAACGAATATGCAGAAAGCCATCGAGGGAGCGGATATCATTGTTACTGCCACCAGTGCGCAAGCACCTCTTCTTAAGGCGGAATGGATGAAGCCTGGAACATTCTACAGCCATGTCGGCGGCTGGGAAGACGAATACGACGTTGCAAGACTATGTGAAAAGATTGTTTGCGACGATTGGGAAACCGTGAAGCATAGAACTCAAACCCTTAGTCGGATGTACAAAGACGGTGACCTGAAAGACGAGGACATTTACGCGGATTTAAACGAAGTCGTTACAGGCGAGAAGGACGGAAGGGAGACAGCCGAGGAACGGGTCTACTTTAATGCGGTTGGTATGGCTTATATAGATGTGGCTATCGCACACGCGATGTACCAAAGGGCAAGAGAAGCAGGAAAAGGAAAGAAGTTCAGC
>DLRR01000025.1 GCA_002500605.1 Nitrospinaceae bacterium UBA7883
GCGACCTCCGGATTAGAAGTCCGATGCTCTATCCAGCTGAGCTACGGGCGCAACTTTTAATATCAATACACCACCGAATTATGACTTTACCTTTGTTGTGTTAATAGGAATCAAAAAGGAACAAATAATAGCCATTTTCTATTGAGTCAAACCATTTTACTTTATAGATACTCGAAGTGAAAGTCTTTCGTTTCAACAAGCCTGCTGTATGCTATGTTATAGGTGAAAGCCGATTAAATTATTTAATTTTTCTTTTAGTCAACCTGCTTAAATGAAGTTGCTCTGAGGAGAAAGTCATGCCTAAAAAAACTGTTACCATTACAGACAACAACACTGGTAAATCTATTGAGGTTGATATCCTTCAAGGCTCACAAGGGCCTCCTGTTATTGATATTGGAACAGTGTACAAAGAACTGGGCATGTTCACATTTGACCCAGGTTTCGTCAATACAGCTGCGTGTGAAAGTGCAATAACTTTTATTGATGGTGAAAAGGGAGTTTTGCAATACAGAGGTTACCCCATTGAGCAACTCGCAGAGCACAGCAACTTTCTCGAGGTATGTTATTTATTGTATTACGGTGATCTTCCAACCCGCAAACAACAAAAAGAATTTGATTCTATAATAACTCGACACTCAATCATTCACGAGGGTTTACACGATTTTTATAGTGGTTTTCGTCGTGATGCACATCCAATGGCTATTACTTGCGGAGTCATGGGAGCTTTATCATCTTTTTATCACGATTCATTAGACATTTGGGATGAGCGGAGCCGAGAGATAACCGCCCATAGGCTAATAGCAAAGTTACCCACAATAGCTGCAGGGGCATATAGGTACTCAAAGGGTGAACCTTTTGCTTACCCAAAAAACAGCTTAGATTATGCTTCTAATTTTTTACATATGATGAACTCATTTCCTTCGGAGGAATATCAGGTAAACGAAATAGCAGCCAAAGCCTTAGATCTTCTTTTCCTGCTACATGCAGATCACGAGCAGAATGCTTCTACTTCAACGGTTAGGCTTGCCGGTTCATCGCAGGCTAACCCATACGCATGTATTTCAGCAGGTGTTGGAACATTATGGGGTCCAGCCCATGGTGGAGCCAACGAGGCGGTTATTAAAATGTTAAAAGAAATTGGTGATCCATCTAGAACTAAGGAATTTGTCAATCGCGCAAAAGATCCTAGTTCTAACTTTCGATTAATGGGTTTTGGACACAGGGTCTACAAAAACTACGATCCCAGAGCCAAAATAATCCGTAAAATGTCCAAAAAGGTTCTAGACGAACTAAAAGTTGATGACCCTTTGTTTGAAATTGCAATGAAACTGGAAGAAATCGCTTTAAAAGATGAGTATTTTATAGAGAAAAAGCTTTATCCAAATGTTGATTTTTACTCTGGAATAATACTTAGGGCAATAGGAATACCAACAACAATGTTTACGGTCATCTTTACTATTGGACGAACCATTGGCTGGGTTAGCCAATGGCAAGAAATGGTTACAGATAAATCTCATAGAATTGGTAGGCCAAGACAGGTCTATATAGGAAAAAGAAAAAGAAAGTATATTCCAGTAGCAAAAAGAACCAAAAATTAGGCACTTTAAATTGGCATAAACCCCGCTGAGTATTTGGCTAAAAGGCCTGTAAATTGTGGAAACCTGAGAAAAACCTTGAAGCATGTTGAAAAAAAAACGAGCAATAGTTAAATTTTTCAATAAATTCGTTAACAAACAACTTGAAGCAATTAAAATTTGCTTTAAGTCCTTAGAGTACAAAAGCATAGATCATGCTGGCAGTAATTCTATAATCTGGTTTAATTTTTCGAAATCATTGAATTGCAAAGACAAAAAGTGGAAAAAGCCTATTTTATCCATAAGTTTTCCACAAGCTAAGGATAATGTTAGAATTTGTTCATAAGCTCCAACTTCTACTCTGAATTATTGTGACACCAAAGTCATGATTAATGTTGTAGTTAGAACCGAAAAAGATAGCTTAAATGCGAAAATAAAATTTCGATAATGTAGCTTATATCACTTTAGTCTGGTATAACACCTTGGACTACAACTCTATTCTGGATTACCATTGATAGCACGCTTCATTACGAGACTTGCCTATCTGGCATTACTGATGTGCACCCCTCCCTTGCTTTTTTTCCCAAACTCTGCGCAAGCAGACCAACACTCAGATGAAGTTTCCCAATTAATAGATCAAAAAACCGCTGATGCGGCTTTATCCGTTACAGCAGACCAATTAATCCGTCAAGGCAGCAGCGGTGTCGTAGAGGCCAATGGAGATGTTGTAATTAAGTATGGAAATAAAACAGCCACTGGAGACAACGCATTACTAAATCCAATGACCGGAGAGGGGACTATTATCGGAAATGCTCAATACACAGAAAATGAAACTTCAATTTGGGCTAACAAAATATTGATTAATAGTAAAACCCATCTAGGTACGCTTTATAGCGCCAAAGGTAATGTTGGAAGTGAATATTATTTTTCTGGAGACAAGATTGAGCGAATTGCAGAAAATCACTACTTGATAGTTAAAGGCACATGCACAAGTTGCCCACCTGAAAACAATTCATGGAGGTTGGACGCCAAAGAAGTCGACCTTACAATGGAAGGGTATGCTTTCATGAAGAGTATGGTGTTCCGCGCCGGGAATGTGCCTATACTCTGGCTGCCGTATATGATAGTTCCAGCCAAGACAAAGAGGGCAACTGGTCTACTGGAGCCATCTATTGGTACATCTACCGAAAGCGGTTTTGCATATGGGCAAAGCTTTTTCTGGGCTATTTCAGATAACATGGATGCCACACTAACTTATCACTACTTAGGCGAAAATAGCAGTAGATATGGCCTCCAATACAGATACATTCTCGACCATAACGTAAATGGAAGCTTAGATGGTGATTTCCTTCAACAAAGGGAAGACGGTCGCGACTTTTGGAAAATCCTATGGAGACATCATCATAAACTTCCCTACAACATTATAGGTAAAGTCTTAGTTGACAGGGAAAGTGAAAACAACATCTCTCGCGAGTATGATGATAGCGTATCAGAACGCACTAGGCGGTATTCGGAAAGCTATGTGGACCTTCAAAAAAACTGGAGCACTACGAGAACAGCGCAGTTGCAGGTAAAGGTTCATGAATCTACTGTTGTGGAGGATGAAGAAATGCTCAACACGGTACCAGCACTACTATTCAACAACTATCCTGAAAAACTAGGAGAAACTCCCTTTTACGGCGCTCTTGAGTCTAGCTACTACAACTATCATACAAAAAAAGTGTCAGCTGGTATCACAGATGAATGGAAAGTTGATCGTGTGGATGTATATCCTAAGTTATCGCTTCCAGTAGCGATAGCACCATGGCTAAATGTTACTCCCAGTCTAGAATATAGGTTGACATGGTATTCAAATGGTATTGAAGATGGCGTGGAAACTAAAGAAGGGTTTTTGAGAGAATATTATAAAGCAAATGTTTCGCTTGTTGGACCCAGCTTTTACAGTATTTTCGAACGACCTAGCAAATGGCGCCCCCGTATCAAGCATCTAATCATTCCACGCGTCAAGTGGAGTTACATACCAGGATACGATTATAAAGGTGAAAACAGGCTTAAGGTGAGGGTAGTTGATGGAATAGATGATTCAAGCCCATATAACTTAATCACATATTCTATTACAAACACCATTTTTGCCAAACAGATAAATAACAACAAGTCTTCAACGGTGCAACTGGTAAACTTTTCTGTGTCACAAGGTTATAATTTAATTGAAGCTACTCGCACAGAAAACCCTGATGATGAAAAAAAACCATTTACTTCAATACTTTTTGATCTGGACACAAAGCTAATGCCTTGGCTTCTTGCAAATTTTGATCTAACTTACAACACCTATGATCAACACTGGGAGAAATACAACGCAGAGATAGGATTTCGCTACAATGACCAATTGCATTTTGCAGTCGATCATAATGTAGAATATCCATATGTTGCATGGGACACAGCGTATTTTGAAATTGCTTTGCCTTGGAAAATACGTGCTGATTACTCTATAGTTTACTTTGAAACAGAAAATCAAATACACGCAAGCGTTTTACGATTACAAAAGATGTTCGAATGCTGGGGTGTAAAGCTTGCCTACCACGACAGACTGATAAATCAGGTAAACTCATCAGGAGTTACGGAACCGGTGAACGAGAAAAAATACATGTTAACAATTACCCTTAAAGGGATTGGAGATGCGATAAGTAGTGGGAACTTCACTGGCAGTAATAATCCAGTTGCTCAAAGGAAGTTGTAGAATAAATCTCCAACAGCTTTTTGTTTAATAATTTTTTGAGGTTTTATGCTCCCTTCAATTGTAACCGATATGGTGACAGTTCTTACTTTAGTCATAATTCTTGTCGCATTCCTCACTCCACCGTTTTTTTTAATATGGCTTTATTTCAAGAATAAAAAGCAAGCTCAGCATTCATTGCTACGTGGTAAATACTGGCTACTTGGGATATTGCGCTATTTAATCGAGAATGTTGGACCTGAATTTCGTTTTTACATTACAGACGAGGATAACTCTGGCCGTCCTATTAGCCGAATTAAATTCGTTTCTATAGTAAAAGCCGCCAAATACCAAAAAACGTTGATAAGTTTTGGTAGCAAGAGGGACTTTCAAAGCCCCGGAATGTTTATCAAAAATAGTATGTTCCCACGGCTGAATGAAGAATTAGAAGTGGATAATAAACCACTAATCAATTCACGAAAATACGATATTCAAGATGAATCGATATTTTTCCGCACGGAAAAGATGGTTGACAACACTATTCAGCCCTGGCTGTTGACTGAAAATAATTACATTCATATTGGCACAAATAGAAAATATCCGTGGGCTATAAAGGGCCTTATCGGAGTTAGTGGTATGAGTTATGGTGCCCTGGGTCCACATGCCATAAGAGCCCTTAGTTTGGGAGTTGGATTGGCGGGTGGGTCTTGGATGAATACTGGGGAAGGAGGCATCAGCACACACCACCTTGAAGGCAATTGCGACATTATATACCAAATCGGGCCTGGCCTTTACGGTGTTAGGAACAAATCAAACCAGATGGACTGGGAAATGTTAAAAGAAAAAGCATCTTTAGAACAGGTAAAGGCAATAGAACTTAAATTGGGCCAGGGTGCAAAAATCCGCGGCGGTCATTTGGAAGGGTCTAAAGTTACCCCAGAAATAGCCGAACTTCGTGGTATTGAGTCGTGGAAGACTATTGATAGTCCAAATCGATTTCTGCAGTTTTCAAACGTTGTTGAAATGTTTGATTTTGTCGAGCGTGTTCAGCAGGAATCTGGTCTACCGGTTGGCATTAAAGTTGTCGTTGGAGATAATACTTCAATCGATGATATTGCAATGGAATTTGCAAAACGTGGGAATGGCCCAGACTTTGTTACACTAGATGGTGGTGAAGGAGGTACCGGTGCCACCTTTAAAGAATTAGCAGATAGCCTTGGTTTGCCCATATACTCTGCCATCACAATTGCCGATGATGCCTTTAGAAAATATGGCGTTCGCGATAAACTCAAAATCATAGTAGCTGGCAGGCTCCATTTGCCAGATGAACATGCAATTGCCCTCGGTATGGGAGCAGATCTAGTAGCCGGAGCAAGATCCTTTATGATTACCGTTGGATGCATAATGACCGAATCTTGTCATACAAATAATTGTCCCGTTGGTGTTGCAACAACTAATAAAAAGTCTCAACGTCTACTTTATGTGGATGAAAAGAAATATAGAACCCTGAATTACATTGTTGCCGCCCGGGCCGGACTTTTCGCCATAACTGCAGCATGTGGGCTAAAATCCCCAACTGAACTTAAAAGAGAGCACTTGGTTTTTAAAGATGATCGTTTTAAAGTGCATAGTATCGATGACCTCTATCCCTTGCCAGGACCAGTATCGAAAAAGGCTCAAAATTAAAAGGGCTAACAAGCTTTCTATTTCCCTCTATATAAACCTCAGCGGATAGCTGAGCCTCTTTACTTTTAAGCTTAATTGGACCAAAGTAGTAGCATGAAAAAACTGGTGATTTTAATTACTTTTTCATTGGCCGGTTTGCTAATTGCTAGTATCTTTCATTTTGATACTAGAAACGCATGCATCACTTTTTTCAACCTTACCTGGTTTAGCCAACAATACGCCGGGGTTTGCGCTCGATTTGAGCCTCAGATCAATAAAACAGCCCATAAAGCAGAGATAGCTTTAAAGCCTAAGGAAGAAAGGTTTAAATTTAAAGGGTTATCAAAAATGATTCCTGGTCCACCAACTATGCTTGCATGGGCAAACAATACAAACGGGCAATGGGACTTATACCTGCGAAAATACGGAGGAGAAGTTCACCGCCTCACGAACACTGAAGAGGATGAATTATTTCCCCGCATATCACCAAACGGCGAATGGCTATTTTTTATAAGACACCTAGGTACCAGTTCGTATCTAGGCAGATTTAGTCTATTTAACTTGAAAGAAGATTCGTTACATATCAACAGTGTGGAGTTCATAAGTTTTATAGACCATCATACTGCGCTAATTGATCCACTAGATCCAAAGACGGGTAAACGCCATATTCGGAAAATGGACATTAGGACTGGCAAGCAATCTGATAACCCGATCAATTATCTTCCTCAATATAAGTCCATAAACCTCCATCAACCAGCTGCAAACAAAGGTAAGAATTTAATGTATATTCTTGTCAATAGGCTTGGCTGGCGAGTTGAAATGGTCAACTTGGTAAATGGTAATACAAGAGAGATCGGTAGTGGCTGTAGACCATCTACCGCCTTTGGGTCAGAATTAATGGCAATGACTTCTAACAGAGGCAATGGTCAAAGTTCTATTGTAATCCACAATTATAAGACTGGGGATATTAGAACTATTGTTGATATGCCTGGCCCAGTTAGCCATGAATATGACGGAACCTTGTCGAGTGATGGAAAATGGTTGTTATTTACGGTCTCACCAAACAATCAGACAATAGCCGAGAATGGCGCAAATTACAGGTTGTACGCTTGCCCTATCAAAGATTGCTCTAATCCAGAAATAATATTGGATATGCCTGGCGCTGATAGCTTTCCGTACTTACATGTTTTACAATCAAAAAAACATGGTACTGAATAGAAAACCACGCAGAATGATGACCAGTAATAACCATAGACTGCAAAGCATTATTAATTCCAAAATCTTTGGATGAATCTACAATTTAAAGTTATACAAAAAGACTCTTCGAGTAGAGGAAGGCTTGGCGAGTTTGTAACAAGCCATGGAACCGTAAGTACTCCAGTATTCATGCCGGTAGGCACATATGGAGCAGTAAAGACTCTGGCCCCCGAAGAGGTTACCGCACTTGGATATCAAATCATTCTTTCTAACACTTATCACTTATACTTGAGGCCAGGACACAAAGTTGTGCAAAACCTAGGAGGTGTCCATAAGTTTATGGGCTGGAACGGACCGGTTCTCACCGATTCGGGTGGTTTTCAAATCTTTTCATTGAAGAAGCTAATGAAAGTTAGTGAAAAGGGCGTTTGGTTTGCTTCTCACCTGGACGGATCTCACCACATGCTAACCCCAGAGTTGTCAGTTCAAATACAGCAAGCCCTCGGTTCAGATATCATGATGTCACTAGATGAAATGTATACCGAAGAGTCTTCGTCTGACTATGGACAGGAAGCCACAGACCGATCCACAAGGTGGGCAAAAAGATGTTTGGAAGCTCGAACAAGGGATGATTTAGCTTTATTTGGTATCGCTCAAGGGGGATTCCACGAAGGCCTTAGAATAGAGAGCACACAAGCCATAGTTGATTTAGGATTTGATGGTTACGCCATTGGTGGCCTTAGCGTGGGAGAATCAAAAGAGGTTATGGCCAAAATCATTGAGTGTACTGAGCCTCATCTACCAAAAGATAAGCCACGATACCTTATGGGAGTAGGAACGCCAGATGACTTGGTTAGGTGTGTAGCCAGAGGTATAGACATGTTTGACTGTGTTATGCCGACAAGAAACGCACGAAACGGTTCACTTTTTACCTCTAGTGGTGTGGTGAAGCTAAAAAATTCCGTTCACCGAGACGACTCGAACCCATTGGATTCAGAGTGCAAGTGTTATACATGCTGCAATTTTTCCCGTGCGTACCTCAGACATCTGTTTACTTCCAATGAGGTTCTAGGTCTCCGGCTCAATACTATCCACAATCTATCCTTTTACAATAAACGGATCAAAGATATTAGAAATGCTATTTCTAATGGCACTCTTGGGCAGTGGGCAACAAGCCTTGGTGATGAATAGCCTGCGATGACATCCTCAATAGGCATATATATCCATATCCCATTTTGCAAAAGTAAATGCCTTTACTGCGATTTCCATTCAGTTGCCGGAATGGAAGAGAACTATGATATCTACGTGAAGGCATTGATAATGGAGCTTGCATATCACGCAAATAGTCAATGTGATGCCAGGGTCAGTTCTATCTTTTTTGGTGGAGGCACTCCTTCAGTGCTTTCAAGTACTAATATTAATAATATTATCCGTGCTACTTCTGAAGGCTACCGGCTAAATAATAATATTGAAATTACAATAGAATCAAATCCTGAAACCCTTACATTGGATAAACTAAAATCCTACAAAAGCGCCGGGATTAACAGACTTTCTGTTGGGGTACAATCATTTGATGACATGGCACTAAAATATCTCGGTCGTAATCACACTTCCAAGGAAGCTAGGCAAGCCATACATTTGGCTCGACTTGCTGATTTCCCGCAACTTTCTGCTGATTTTATGTTTGGTTTGCCTGACCAAACCATAGGTCAATGGCAAAAAGAACTTAATCGTATATCTGCGCTTGATCTAGATCATGTATCTGCTTATGAATTGACCCTAGAGCCTGGCACGCCCATGTGGAAGGGTGGAAATAAAATACAGAAAGCAAATACCATGGCTATGTTCGACTTGACAGAATCAAAGCTAACAAAATCTGGATATAATCATTATGAAATATCTAATTACTGCAAACCACAATTACATTGCTCTCATAATCTTGGATATTGGAACTATAAAAATTATATCGGAATAGGAGCTAGTGCACATGGGTTTATGAACGGCAAGCGATATTCTAATGTAAAAAAAATTGAATCGTATATTAACCGTGTGATGAAAAGTGGTAAGGCGATTTATAAAACAGAAACCATAACCAATAAAAAAGAACGAATAGAGCGATTGATGCTTGGGTTACGATTAAAAAATGGAATTCCGCTAGCGAATATTGAGCTTACGCCTAAAATCAATGATTTAATTAATGTCAACCTTCTTGCAATATCAGGAAAAAAACTTAAGGCTACTAGAAAGGGATGGCGAATATTGGATTCATTGCTAGAAAATATTTAATAATTATTGTGCCCTATATGCGAACAATCAAGTGATGATAATACTTAGAAGACGGTAATTTTACAGTTTCGTGATCAGTTGACATTAGCTATTACTCAATTTAAGATGCTCCTATACACTTTATTTTAAAAATGTGGAAGCAGCAGGGAAAGTTGTTTAAGTTTCCATGATGTACGGTCCTGAAGATACCTTTAAATATAAAAGCCTATCGCTATCTTTGGTTTTGTCCCTTGGGCTTACTTTGCCATTTTTCACGACTTGGATATCTACCGCGGAAGCCTTTGATCTACAGTCCCGCGTAAAAGAATTTACCTTAAACAATGGCCTGAAAACCATAGTTTTAGAGCGCAAAGGTTCCCCAACTTTTGCTATCCATATGAGCTTTCTTGTTGGTTCAGTAGAAGAGCAATCCGGCTATACGGGTACGGCGCATATGTTGGAACATATGTTGTTCAAAGGTACCACTACATTAGGCACTCTCGACTGGGGAAAGGAATATCCACTACTAAAGATGGTTTTAAAACTTGGAGAGAAACTTGACGCCTCTCGAAGGAATAACGCTCCAAAAGACCTTATTGATGAGCTGGTAAAGAAGCTGAAAGCTGCTCAAGCCAAACATAAAAACTATGTAGCTTCAGAATATTACAGCAAACTTTATTCATCCCAGGGTGGAGTTGGGTTCAACGCAGGCACTAGTAAGGACACAACAACATACATAATACGCCTTCCATCCAACAAGCTGGAGCTCTGGGCATGGATAGAAAGTGAGAGA
This sequence comes from Nitrospinaceae bacterium UBA7883, assembly GCA_002500605.1. GTDB lineage: Bacteria > Nitrospinota_A > UBA7883 > UBA7883 > UBA7883 > UBA7883. Next base: position 10,208 of record DLRR01000025.1, read on the forward strand.
ATGCGTGATGCGGTATTTCGCGAATATTTTTCTGAACGCGATGTTGTAAGAGAAGAGCGCCGCCGGTCATACGAAAACAAGGCTTTTGGAAAGCTGTATGAACGATACTTGTCGGCTGCTTTCATTGCACACCCATATGGTCGGCCAATAATAGGCTGGGATTCTGATATCGCCAGACTACCTCTATCAACTGTAAATAATTTCTTTAAAACTTGGTACTCCCCTAATAATGCGGTAATTGCTATTGTTGGTGATGTCAAGTTTGAACAAGCCAAGAGTATCATCACTAAATATTTCAGTGATTTACCTGCTAAAAAGCTTCCTGACAGAATGGTAAGCATAGAGCCACCTCAAAATGGTGAACGCCGTGTTCAAGTGGAGTTTGATGCGAATCCTATCCTGCTAATGGGTTTTCATAAGCCCACGCTGCCAGACAAAGATGATTATGTTTTTGATGTAATTAATTCACTTTTATCTGGGGGTAGAACTAGCAGGTTTAGCAAAGAGTTGATAATAAATAAAAAGGTAGCCCTATCTGCTGAAACATTTACAGTGCCTGGATCACGTTACCCAAACTTATTTACAGTTTATATTGTACCCCGGCCACACAAATCGATTAAGGATGTGGAAAAGGAAGTTTGGGCGGAATTGGATAAATTAAAAAATACACCTGTAACCAAGAAGGAACTAAAAAAAGTCGTTAACAATTTGGAAGCTGGGCAATTAAGAGATATGGTTTCCAATTATAGCATGGCACGCCAGTTGGCACACTACCAGCAAATTACCGGTGACTGGCGCTATATCATGACTTCTATGAATCACTACAGATCAATCACTCCAGAACAAATTCAAAGGGTGGCTCGTAAATACTTTAAACACAGTAACGTGACAGTAGCTACACTTAAAAAGAAAATATGAAACTATCCAAACTTTTGGTTGTACTTTGTCTTCACATATCCATGATTACGGCATGCTACAACGGAGTTATACATGTAAAGGATTTGGAAACGAGTAATGGCAATAGACCAAAACTCGCAAATATCAAGTTCCGCTCAATCGACACCTCAATTCCCAAAACCAAGCGAGTAATCCTTAAGAACGGAATCATTGTCCATCTTATGCCGAACAATGAACTTCCACTCCTTAGTGTGTTTGCAATGATTCGCACAGGATCGATATGGGAACCTTCTGGAAAAGAAGGCCTTGCCCTTCTAACAGGCATGACTATGCGTTCGGGTGGAACTAAATCTATGACGCCAAGCAATCTGGATGAAACATTAGAGTTTGTAGCCGGATCAATAGAAACGTCAATTGGTCTAGAATACGGTTCGGCTTCCCTTGATGTATTAAGTAAAGATACAGAACAGGGTCTTAGACTCCTTGCTGAAGTGCTTAGACATCCGAGATTTGATCAGAGCAGGTTTGAGCTTGCAAAAGCAAGAATGCTAGATACCATAAAACGAGAAAATGATGACCCAACGAAAGCCGCCATGCGCGAGTTAAACAAAGTTCTTTATAATGGTTCTCCTTACGGTTCAATTAAAACAACGGAAAGCGTCTCATCAATAACCTTAGAAGACGTTAAGGCATTTCATAAAGACTTTTTTACCCCTCGGACAATAATGCTTGGGATTACCGGTGAGTTCAACGAAGCAAAAATAATTGACAAACTAGAAAGTATTTTTGGTGACTGGAAAGGGACATATCCTACTTATCCAAAAGTTAACCCGGTAGTGAATCTCAATATTCAGGGAGGGGTTTACCTTGCCAAAAAGAAGCTACCTCAGTCTGTTATCCGAGCAGGCACATTGGCAGGAACTAGGTCGGATCCAGACTACTTTGCTGTACGTGTGATGGATTACATTCTTGGCGGCTCGGGATTTACTTCAAGGTTAGTTCAAAAAGTCAGAACTGACAGCGGCCTAGCATATTCTGTCTGGTCATACACTTTTGCCGGGAGGTGGGAATTAGGCCGTTTCATCGCTGGTGCCGAGACAAAAGCTTCCAACACAGCAGAGGTAATTGACTTAATAATAGAAGAAATGAAACGAATGCGGACAATTGGAGCCACAGAAACTGAGATAAAAGACGCTAAGGAATCAATCGTAAACCAATTCATATTCATTTTTGACAAACCTTTAAGCTTACTCAAGCAAAGGATGATAGTTGATTACTATGGAATGCCTGACAACTACCTGGAAAGCTACCGTGAAAAGATAATGGCTGTCACCGTAAACGATGTACTGGTTGCCTCCAAGAAAAGACTCAAGCCAGATAAACTCCAAATAGTGGTTTTTGGTGATCCTGTGGTAATAGGTGAATCATTGTCTAAATTTGGAGAGACGGCTTTCATAAAGCTCAATCACTAGCTCGGTTAGGTAAAATGAATTCGAAAGCAATATGCAACACTAATAGTTTAATATGCTTATTAAGTACAGCAAATTAATGGAAAGTATCTTTTTAGGGCAATCTTTTCAAGGTTCCCACTCGTAGAACATGGATGATATCAATACTATTCGAATTATTTCGATAATTATCCTACTGTGTGCATCGGCATTTTTCTCAGGCAGTGAGATTGCCTTGTTTTCCCTTTCCCGCGCACAGGTTATAAGAATGAAAAAATCTGGAGGAGGTTCTGGGCTTCGTGTAGCCACACTTTTAGACAATCCTCATCGTCTGCTTGTAACAATTTATATCGGAAATGAAATAATCAATGTTGCCATATCGGCAATTGCAACCTTCGTGGCGTTAGACCTATTTGGACAGATTGGCATAGCCATAGCTTTAGGTGGTGGTGTGTTTACCCTGCTTGTTCTAGGAGAAATAACACCAAAAACTTATGCTCATAATAATAATGAGAAATGGGCTCATTGTGTCGGACTGCCTCTAACCTTTTTCATGTATGGCATCTGGCCGGTACAAGTGGTAATAACATGGATTGCCAATTCTATTACACATCTTTTCGGCCTTAAAGATGGTACAGAACAGTCAATGCTAAACGAAGATGAGCTAAAAACTCTAGTTGATGAAAGTGCAGATGAGGGAATCATTGAAGTAGACGAAAAAGAGCTAATCCACAACGTCTTTGAGCTCGATGATGTTTTAGTTTCTGAAATTATGACTCCCCGTACAGAAATTCTAGCATTAGAGATAAACACTCCACTGAAGGAAGCATGGGACAAAATGGTTGAGTCATATTATGCTAGAGCTCCCGTATACGATGAAGTAATAGACAATGTCAAAGGAATCCTTTTTAAAAAAGATTTATTGCGTTTCAACTATCCACCACCAAGTGACGTTAAATTAAAAGATTTAATTCGTGAACCTTTTATAATCCCCGAAACTTTGCATATAAAAGAGTTGCTTGGACAGTTCAAGTTGCGTAAGTCCCATATGGCCATCATTATGGATGAATATGGTGGTATGCAAGGGGTTATTACCCTCGATGACATCCTCGATGAACTGGTGGGACAGGGCAAACATTTGAGAGTAGACAAGAAAGATGAAATTATTCGAATCGGCCATGGTACACATAAAGTGGTTGCGTCATTATCCATAGAAGACTTTAACAGGTTTTTTAAAACCAGTATTGAGCATGAAGATATAGAAACTATTGGAGGATACGTATTTCACTTATTTGGAAGAGCACCAAAGTGGGGTGAATCAATTCTACTAAATGACCTAGAGTTCGTGGTGGAAAAAATTAAGGGGCACAAGATTATAGAGTTAAGAGTAAAGCTTAATGGTAACAGCCAACCTAACAACGCTCAGAAATCCTAGCATATGGACTTATTACTCACTATTGCTTTGATAACCTTCTTCCTAATGCTGGAGGGGTTTTTTTCTGGTAGTGAATTGTTGCTGGTTTCGCTAAACAAGGTAAAACTCAAACACCTTACAGAAAGTGGCAAAGAATATGCGAAGATTCTTGAAAATATGCTTAATAATCCCGATAGCATATTTGGGGCAACCTCCATTGGAACTAACCTTTGTGTGTTTATCGGCTCGGCAGCTGCCACGGCATATTTATACAAATATTTCGAGAATCGAGCAGACATTTATTCTATTATCATCATGGGACCAATCACGTTAATATTGGGAGAAATTGTCCCGAAAGCCATGTTTAGGGCTTCGTCGGAAAAGTTAGCCCCTATTATTACTAAGCCTTTATTAGCATCAATCAAACTGTTCAGCCCTATTCTTGCTATCACCTCCTCAGCAGCCCAGTTTATATTGTCAGTTGTACTACGCCAGAACAAGACTAATAAAAGCTTTATTTCTAGAGAAGAGATCCTGATTCTTACAAAGATAAGCGAGGAGCGCCTTGAGCTAGATCAGGAAGGGCTCAAAATGATAGACCGCATTTTTGAATTTAGAAGTAGTGACGTTGTATCGGCAATGCAGCCACTGATCCACGTAGCTGCTATTCCTGAAAAAGCCACTATTGCTGAGGCAAAATTTATGGTGGCTGAGACCGGATACTCGCGGCTACCCGTTTTCAGTGACCGTATATACAACATTATTGGCATTGTAAGTGCATTTGATATTCTTCGTCATAAAAATCCAACGACCAGTATGCTTAGTATAATGAGCCCCGCATTTTACGTTCCAGACACTAAAAAGAATTCATTATTATTAAATGAAATGCAGGAAGCTGGCATACACATGGCGGTTGTGGTGGATGAATACGGCGGTGCGGTAGGAGTGGTCACTCTTGAAGATCTAGTTGAAGAAATAGTTGGTGAAATCGAGGATGAATATGACCAAACGGTTAAATCTTATGAAAAATTGGATTTCAACCGCTTCGTGGTTGATGCGGCAATGGAAATAGACCAGATCAACGAATCGCTTGGCCTAGAAATACCAACAGGAAATTATGAAACAATGGCTGGCTTCATAAATGAATCATTGGAACGAATAGCGCGTTCTAGGGAAACTCTTGCGATTGGACCATACCTAGTAAAAATTCTCGAGGCTTCATCGCGGAAAGTTAAAACAGTTGAAATAGTGGATTTGAGGGTAAATAGTTCAAGTAATTTGTCCACAGATTTAAAAAGTTAACTACCCATAGAACAATCTTGGCTCATATCCACTTGCTGTAGTCATTCGTCAAATTTACATGTAAACTAAAACAATGAGTATTGTGCCTATCCTAGAGGAAGTAATCGATGGAAAACGGTTAAGTGATGAAAGAGCATTGGAACTCTTCAATTCCCATGACATAATAAGTATAGGTCAAACGGCTAATGCTATTAGGTTTCGCAAGTGCCCAAACCCGATAGTAACGTACATAATCGACCGAAACATTAACTATACAAACATTTGTACATCAAAATGCCTTTTCTGTGCGTTTTATAAACCAAATGGTAATGCGGATGCCTACACTCTTTCGTTCGAAGAGATTGACAATAAAGTTGATGAGACCAAAGCTCTAGGTGGAGTTCAGATACTACTGCAAGGAGGACACCATCCTGACTACGATATACAATGGTATGAGAAACTCGTTTCTGGAATCAAGAATAGATCAGAAATACACATACATGCATTTTCCCCACCAGAGATAACCCATATTGCTGAATTAAGCAAAATAAGTATTCCAGAGACTATTAAAAGGTTACGACTTGCTGGGTTAGATTCCATTCCTGGTGGTGGAGCTGAGATACTGTGTGATCGAACTCGTGATAAAATAAGCCCAGGTAAATGTAGCGCCAATGAATGGATTGAAGTGATGCGTCAGGCTCATCTACAAGGAATACGCACCACAGCTACTATGATGTTCGGACATATTGAAACCACTGCGGAAAGAATAGAAAGTCTGCGCAGACTCCGCGACCTACAAGATGAGACTGCAGGGTTCACCGCTTTTATTCCTTGGTCTTTCCAACCGCATAACACAGCAATGAGCAATGTAACCGAAAGTGGCGGATTTGATTATTTAAAAACATTAGCTATAAGCAGACTATATTTGGATAATTTTGATAATTTGCAGGCCAGCTGGGTAACCCAAGGCCCAAAAGTGGCTCAGCTGGCACTGATGTTTGGTGCTAATGACATGGGTTCAACCATGATTGAAGAAAATGTAGTCTCTGCAGCAGGGGTTTCATTTAGGTTGTCTGAAAAGGATATATTTAAATTAATTGAGTCGGCTGGACTAGCACCAAAACGCCGAAATATGTACTACGAGCTAATTAACTAAACACACCTATCGTTTCGCCTGCAAGTCAAATCGTTTCCCTTTATATCTTGAAACATCTGATAATTGTTTTTTTACTTACTTGGAAATAGTGCAAAAGTGGTTGTTTTGACAGTTTTCATGCTGGACACATTGCAAAAATCTATTATTTTGTGAGAGTATCTACTAGTTTGAGGTAGTTAATTGTTATTTGGTACGCTTACTTAGAAGCGTAGCCCTTTATTGTTAATAATTCCATAATTTCCTTGGGGGGGGGTCATGCAAATATTCTCGCCAGAGAAGATTCGAAATGTAGGATTAGTTGGCCACGGTAACGCTGGAAAAACATCTTTGGCGGAAGCTATGCTATTTAACTCAAAGACCATCAATCGTCTGGGGAAAGTAGATGATGGTACTTCTACGATGGATTTTGATCCGGAAGAAATTAGACGCAAAATATCCATCACGTCTGCCATGGCCTATTGCGAATGGAAAGACTGCAAAATTAATATTATAGATACGCCTGGCGATCAGAACTTTGTTTCTGATGCATTGGCATGTATGGAAGTCATGGATTCGGTGATAATAGTTCTGCCAGCAGAATCCGGAATTCAAATACAGGCAGAAAAAGTATGGGGATGGGCCAGAGAAAAAAAGCTTCCATGTATAATTTTTATCAATAAGATGGATAATGATCGCGCTTCGTACTCAAACACCATTGAACAAGTAACTAGCCTGTTTAAGCAAAAAATACTACGCTTAACTCTCCCCATAGGGTCTGGTGACGAGTTCAAAGGAGTCGTAGACCTTTTGTACATGAAGGCATATATATATAAAAAAGATGGTGAAGGAGAATTTTCCGAGGAGACGATCCCAGAAGATATTCGCGCTATGGCGGAATCAGAAAGGCAGGAACTTATTGAATCTGTCGCAGAAACTGACGAAGCATTACTTGAAAAATTTGTAGAAAACGGTACCCTCGATGACAATGACTTGTTTGATGGTTTTCGGAAGGCTGTTATAAAAGGAGGAGTATCACCTGTTGTTTGTGGTTCCGCAACCCTTAATATTGTTATCCGTAAAACGCTGGATCTTATAGTGAACTTCATGCCTTCCCCGCTAGATGTTGATGCGAGACCAGCCGAGAGTGGTGAAGTGATTTCAAAGGAAAATGCGGATGCCAAGGCCTTTGTATTTAAGACAGTAGCCGACCCGTACGCAGGAAAGCTTTCTATATTTAGGGTTTATGCCGGATCATTTGTTTCAGATAGCAATGTACACAACATTAGTACTAATTCAAAAGAACACCTCGGTTCTCTGTTGCAGATACAGGGCAAAAAACAGAACCAAGTAAATAAAACTGTTGTTGGGGATATCGTTGCGGTGGCAAAGCTAAAAAGTACAAATACTGGAAATACGCTGTCCAGTGACAAGTCCGGGTCACCTTTCCTTCAAAATGAACTTCCGCAGCCAGTTATTTCCTTTGCCGTAGAGCCAAAAAATAAAGGGGATGAAGAAAAAGTAGCATCTTCTTTGGCTAAGTTAACAGAGGAAGACCGAACGCTTCGTGTTGGCCTTGATAAGCAGACGAAAGAATTAATAGTTTCTGGAATGGGACAGGTTCATATCGAAGTTGTAATGAACAAGCTCAAGGATAAGTTCCAAGTAGAAATGAAGATCAGGCCACCTAGGATAGCATATAAAGAAACTATCCGTGGAAAGTCAAAAGGTCATGGTAGGCTTAAGAAACAGTCTGGTGGAAGAGGTCAGTTTGCTGATTGCCATATTGAGCTCGAACCTACGGTCAACGGTGAACATTTTGAGTTTGTCGATGGCATTGTGGGGGGTGTTATTCCTAGACAATACATACCTGGAGTTGAAAAAGGAATCAAAGAGGTTATGGGGAAAGGTGTTCTAGCCGGATATCCTGTAACAAACTGTCGAGTCACCTTATTTGATGGAAAGTTTCATGATGTGGATTCGTCTGAACTTGCATTTAAAATTGCTGGATCTATGGCTTTTAAAGAAGCTTTCATGGCATCAAAGCCAATATTATTAGAGCCAGTAATGGTAATTGAAATTGAATCTCCTGAAGAATGTGTTGGAGATATTATGGGAGATCTTAACCAGCGAAGAGGAAGGGTTCTTGGTATTGACACATCTGGAAACAAACAGAAAATCAAAGCGAACGTGCCTATGGCTGAAGTGTTAACATACGCCCCTGATTTAAGATCTATTACTGGTGGTCGAGGTTCCTTCAGCATGCAGTTTTCGTCCTACGAAGAGGCACCATCACATGTGATTGAGAAGGTTATTGAGAATTCTAGCAAAGTAAAAGATGATAAAGAAGAATAAATACTGCAGTTGCAAAAAAATCGACCATAATATAACAATTGATGAAAGTAAATATATGATTGACTGGATCGACCTTTCCAGTTAGATAGTTGATTAGCTATGGATTGGCAATTGGATAAACAGCTTGCAGTATCAGGTACGTTGACGCAGGAGCGGATGTTTTACAAAATCCGTGATGTAGCGGAGATTGTAGGGGTTAAACCGCATGTGCTACGTTATTGGGAATCAGAGTTTCCTAATCTCTCCCCAAAAAAAAATAGAAGCGGTCAACGTATCTATACCCGCAAGGACATTAGCCAAGCCTTGGAAATAAAACAACTGCTTCATGTAGAAAGATTTTCTATAGCTGGTGCAAAACAAAACCTTAAAAATAAAAAATCACAGCCGCATCAAAAAAATATTCTGGAGGAGATAAAGGAAGACCTTCGCAGAATTCTAGAACTTGTTGAGGTACAGGGCAAATAATGCATTGAAAAAAACAACAGACAAGTCAATCAGAGTGATGGATAAATCAAGCTAATGTTTCTACTAGGTTTACCCAGATGATGAGTTTGTTATCTTATTCCATTGTCTAAAGCAACCGCGGATAATAAATAAAACAGAACAATAGATTGGTACGTTAAATTAGGAAACTATAATTTATGCCCATTATAGAACCTTTTAAAGGTGTTATATACAATCGCGATATCATCGATAATATTATGGATGTCTTGGCTCCTCCTTACGATGTAATATCAGAACAGGAACAGCAAGAGCTATATGATAAACACCGCAGGAATGTTATCAGGCTTATACTTGGGAAAACAGAAAGCTCGGATGCTGAAACTAATAATAGGTATACCAGAGCTGCAACCACATTAGATGAATGGCTACAAGACGGCATCCTGACAAGGCTAAATAAACCTACTATTTACCTGTATGCGCAGGATTTTGTGTTAAACGGCAAAACTCTGAGGCGTACAGGGTTTATATGCAGAGTAAAAATAGAGGAATATGGGAATTCAATATTTCCTCATGAAAAAACCCTTGCAGGGCCAAAAATAGACCGACTTAAGCTTATCAGGGCTTGTGAGATGAATCTTTCTCCAGTATTTGGGCTGTATACCGACAAAGATAGAATGTTAGATAATTTATGGAAACCGGTCATGAGGGCGAAAGCTGATTTTTCAACTACAGATTCTGCTGGAGTATCCCATTTTATGTGGTTTGTGGACGATAAGGATATTATTGGTAAGGTAAAGGGTTTACTAATTGACCACCCTGTAGTGATTGCCGACGGGCATCATAGGTATGAGACGGCCAAAAACTATCGTAACGAAAGAAGAAAGCATGGAGGAAGCAGTAATGATAATATCGAGAATTATGATTACGTGATGATGTTTCTTGCTAATACCAAAGATCAAGGTTTTACCGTTCTTCCCACCCATCGGCTTGTAAAAGAAGCTAATCTTGACACAGATAAAATTTTAGAATGCCTTTCTGTAAACTTCCATGTTGAAGAAAAGACACTTACTAGTAACACATTACCAACTTTATTGGACGAATTGGCTTCCGCAGGCAAGTCTGTGGTGAGTTTTATTTTTTATGCTGGAGGTGGTAAAGCTTTTTTATTAAAGCTTAAGAAAAACCCAGAGCGTACTGGGGACCCTGCCGAAGACGCAGTGAAAAAACTAGACGTTTTCATACTAGAAGAAAAGATATTCGTTCAAGCCATGGAAATAAGCCGAGAAGCTGTGACAAACAAACAAGCCGTTGGATTTACCTCTGAGGCTAAAGATGCTATAGCCGCTGTTGACTCTAAAACAGTAAAGTATGCCTTTTTACTTAACTACACCAGTGTACATAGTGTAATGGATGTAGCTTCAAAGGGTGGGATTATGCCCCAAAAATCAACTTATTTCTATCCCAAGCTTATAACCGGCCTAGTTTTTAATCCTGTGAACTAACGTTTCTGATTTGATTATTATTTCAATTAATAGTGATTGGCATGAAAGTTACCAAGGCTGAGTTCGTTACATCTGCTACAAAGAAGGAACAGTACCCCATTTCAACGCTTCCTGAGATTGCCTTTGCTGGACGATCTAACGTTGGCAAATCATCACTAATAAATTCGCTGACAGGACACAAAGGCCTTGTTAAAGTCAGCAAAACACCTGGGAAAACTAGATTGCTCAATTTTTTTACCATAAATGGCTGTATTACTTTTTTAGACATGCCGGGTTACGGGTTTGCCAAGGTGCCAAAAAGCGTAAAAGCTAACTGGGGACAAATGGTCGAGAATTACTTAGTTACTAGGAACAATTTACGCGGAGTTATTTTTCTTCTCGATTGTAGGCGAAAACCAAACGAAGATGATCGTATCATGTTAAATTGGCTTAATTTATACAAAACACCTTTCATTATTGTATTTACCAAAATAGATAAAATTCAAAAAACGCGGCGCATTAAGCATATCAGGGAAGCTATGGAAGAACTCAAAGGGCTTGTTGTTAAAAATACCTCTAACCTCAGATACTCCTCCTTAACAGGGGAGGGAAAACAAGAGTTATGGAAAGAAATAGCAGAATTAGTATCTCATTAACTCTTTGCATAAGAGTAATTTCCACTAAATAAACCTGGACTAAACTTGAAGTATAAAACTCCAGACAGTTTGGCTACAATTGAGTTTATAATATAAAATGAACTTAATACCAACTTAGTTATTATTAGATTAGTTCTATCAAGCAGCTAAGATTTAGTGGACATGTGCAAACTGAAATATGTGAATAACTGCGGCAGGAAGGGCTAGAAAAAAGTGAGTGAAAATGGAAACTCCATCTTGGATGAGTACAAGATGTTTAGATTTACCGATACTGATAGGAAGCAAATTTTAAGCGCCATCAAGAACAAGTATGTAAATGTAGCGTCTAGCCCAAAGGAACATTTTCGATATCCTACTGGGCAAGATGGCTTAGAGTACCTAAAATATGATGTGGAATTGCTGGAAGAATTTCCTGATCAAGCTATATCATTATTTTGTGGAGTGGGAAATCCACTAATAATCGGAAATATTGAACTTGGTTCTAAGGTTTTGGATGTTGGATGTGGAGCTGGCTTGGAAACCTTGCTTGTAGCAAGAATGGTTGGGCTGGAAGGTCACGCTACCGGGATCGATATTTCAGCCGAGATGTTGAAGCAAGCCAAAGAAAATCAGATAGAATGTAAAATTCCTAATGCAACGTTCATTGATAGTACAGCTGAAGATTTACCATTTCCAAGTGATAGTTTTGATCTTATTATTTCAAATGGTGTGATCAATATGGTAGTAGACAAGATAGGTGCCTTAGCTGAAATCATACGTGTATTAAAACCAGGAGGCAGATTACAAATGGCAGATCAACTGCTCGTAGGACAAATGCCTTCTGAAGTTGAGGCCATGGTGAAAGACTGGGATGACTGTGGAGGTGGCGCAGTACCTGGAAAGATGTTCTTGACGATGTTAAAAGAGGCTGGTTTCGAGCGAGCAAAACTTTTGGGTAGAACTGATTTTGATAGTTCGCCGGTTACAATGGGAACGATAATCAGGGGGTTTAAACCGGATAGTGAGTTGAAGTCAAATGAAAAGCTATCTATTGATACTAAAAAGGATGAGCTGTCGCCGCAATCTGGATGCTCGCCGTGAAGTGGCCTAGTTAATAGCATTGGCTCAGTCTGAGCCCAGCAAACATAATAAGGATTGGGTAAAAAGTGTATATTGTTGCAACTAGGTGTAGTCTTCAGCCCAGATAATATTAAAAGGTGTATTGGTTAGTTTTAACAGTGACTCCCTTGCTTTGTCGTAAACCTTCTGATCGTTAGTGTCGAAGCTGATTTCATCATCTGCGCTAAATGAAATTAAAACCCTGCCCATGCTATCCAAAAGATAGCATCGCTTAGAAAACACGGTCATTTGTGGCACAAGGATTCTGACCATTTGTTGAATGGATGTATGTTCTATTATGATAACGTCCATTCCCTTTCCTTCCTGCTGAATATCTGTGAGGACATCGGCCTCCTCTTTTGTGAGCATATTATTAGCTAACAGAGGAGCGATCTCTTCATCTAGCCATTCATTGTCAATAGCATAAAGATAAACAGGGAACAGGGAAAGAGTGTCGAGCAATTTTACTACCGTAGAAACCATTACATACTCAACATTTCGATCTCCAGCTTCGATCATTTCATAGTAGGCATCCTCTTTTATTGACTGCAAATTGGTAATATCAAATCCTAATATTCGAGAGCTGTTCATATGAAGTTTCTGCCCATCTTTTCCAACAATTATTCCTAGGGATGGGAGTATTTCAAGCAAGTCAGATTCTTTTAAGTAACGCATAAAAATTTATTGCATGTTGTGGGTTACACCAACATCAATGTAAACATTGACTGCTGTATTTTCATAATTTTGATTGGCGGAGGGTATAGGATTCGAACCTATGGAACGGGTTACGTTCAACGGTTTTCAAGACCGCCGCCTTCAACCACTCGGCCAACCCTCCAAACAAAGTCGTCGTTATATCATACTAACGAAGTTTACTTCTTTACAGAATATTAGTTTTTTCAATTGTATTTATATTACCCATGTAACTTTGTAATACCTCAGGGATGGTTACTGTACCGTTTTTATTCTGATAATTTTCAAGTATAGCTACCAAGGTTCGACCAACCGCAAGGCCAGACCCATTTAACGTGTATACATACTCTGGTTTGGCTTTTTTATCTCGCTTGAATCTTATATTCATTCGCCTTGCCTGATAGTCAGTGAATAACGAACATGATGATATTTCCCTATATTTTCCTTGGCTAGGTACCCAAACCTCGATGTCATAAGTTTTAGTGGCAGAAAAACCTAAATCGCCTGTGGAAAGAGTGACAACGCGATATGGCAGGTTGAGCTTTTTTAAAATATCTTCCGCATTTTCGGTTATCTTTTCAAGTTGCTTTTCACCATCTTCCGGCGCAACCAATTTTACCAATTCAACCTTGTTAAATTGGTGCTGACGTATTAATCCAGTGGTGTCACGACCGTACGATCCAGCTTCAGCTCTAAAACAGGGTGTGAATGAACACATCGAAATAGGGAGGTCTTCAAATAGCAGTATTTCGTTAGAGAAAATGTTAGTAAGCGGTACTTCTGATGTTGGAATGAGCCAGTAATCAGTATTTTCGATTTTATATAAATCTTCGGCAAACTTCGGCAATTGGCCAGTTCCGGTCATTGCTTCTGAGTTGACCAAGTACGGCGGTGCTATTTCCACATATCCAGCTTCACTAGTATGCGTATCAACCATGAAGTTTATGAGAGCCCTCTCCATGGCAGCAGCTGTTCCTTTTGACAGTGAAAACCTAGAACCAGCCAGTTTAGCCGCCCTTGCAAAATCTAGAATGTTAAGTCCTTCACCAATCTCAACATGGTTCTTAGGCAAAAAATCAAAATCTACTGGTTCCCCCCATTTCCTAACTTCGACATTATCAGAGTCACCTTCGCCAAAAGGCACCGATTCATGCGGAACATTTGGTATAGCAAGCAGTGCCTCACGTATGCTAACAGCAATTCTTTTTGTTTCTATCTCTGTTTTCTCGATCTTCTCCCCAAGCTTTCGCGACTCTCCCTGAATCTCAGTAGTATCCTCTCCAGCTTTCTTCCTAACGCCAATCAGCTGGCTGACTTCATTTTTTTGCCTTTTTAGGTCTTCACCTTTTTTAACCAACCCCAACCGCTTTTTGTCAAGTTCGGTTAGTTTGTCTATCCCATAATCTCCACCACGCCGAAGCAAACTTGCCTTAACTTTATCGGTATTTTCTCTGATATAACGAATATCTAGCATTGCTAATCTTTTTTTTCTTTGATTTTATAGTTATCAAAAGTTTTCCATGTTAGTGACTTTTCCTTATGACAAGTCCTCTGCGCTTGATGATACAGAAACTACTGAATCCCCACTAGATAAACTCATGATAATTACTCCTTTGGTAGATCTTCCAATAACTGGAATATCGGAAACTTTAATTCTGATAACAACACCATTTTGGGTTATAACCATAAGCTGATCATTATTCCCGACACGTTTTGTGGCCACAACATTTCCGTTTTCCTCTTCACAGTTTATATCGTTAACACCCTTCCCGCCTCTTTTTTGCAAAGGATATTTGGATAGTTGTGTGCGTTTGCCACGTCCGTTCTGTTTTACAGATAATATTGATGCAGTTTCAGCTTCATTTTCCAAGAATATCTCCATGCCAACGACGTGGTCGTCAACAGCAAGTCGCATACCTCTCACTCCCCGTGTGGCTCTGCCCATAGACCTTACATCTGATTCACTGAAACGAATGCTCATTCCATTTTTTGTGGTTAGTTGTACGTTATGTACGTTATCCGTAATCCCTACATCGATAACGTCATCCCCATCATCAAGCTTAATAGCAATAATGCCTCCAGTATGAATTTTTGAAAATAACTTGAGCGGCGTCTTTTTTATTACCCCGAGTTTAGTAGCCATTAGCAGTGATAATGTTGAATCCAGGCGATCAACAGGAGAGATGGCCACGACCTTTTCGCCAGGTTGAAGTTGAAGCAAATTTACCATGGCCTTACCTTTTGCCACTCTTGAAGCTAACGGCACTTCATAGACTTTCTTACTAAATACCCTTCCAGTATCTGTAAAGAAAAGAAGATGATCATGGGTATTGGCAATATACAAAGCCATTACCACATCCTCTTCCCTCATTTTTATACCAACAACACCCTTTCCTTTTCGATTCTGGGAGCGATAAAATGATAAAGGATTTCTTTTAATGTATCCAGACGCTGATGTTGTAACCACCATGTCCTCCCGGGCAATCAGATCCTCGTCGAAAACTTCAGCACTCTCTGCTGGAACTAAAACTGTGCGACGGTCATCACCATAGTTACTCTTTAGTTCCAACAGCTCCTCCTTGATGATTCTGTATTTCTCTGAGTCGTTATCACGGATAAACTTTAAGTGTTTTATTCTTGCTAGCGTCTCCTTTCGCTCATCAACAATCTTTTGCCGCTCTAAACCCGTGAGCCGTTGAAGGCGCAGTTCCAAAATAGCTTTTGATTGGTTCTCGGAAAAGTCAAACTTTTCTACCAGTTGTATTCTTGCTTCATCCGGATTAGTGGCTGCACGAATAAGTTTTATGACTTTGTCTAAATTGTCCAATGCTTTAACAAACCCGGCCAGAATGTGTTCTCGTTCCTCAGCCTTCTTAAGGTCAAATAGAGTGCGCCTAGCTATAATTTCGCGCCGATGTACGACAAAGTGATGAAGCATTTCTTTAAGGTTAAGCAGCCTAGGACGGCGATCGACCAAGGCAATCATGATAACACCAAAAGTGTCTTGCAACTGGGTGTGTTTATAGAGCTGATTTAATATAACCTGCCCAACTGCATCCCGCTTCAGCTCTAAAATTATTCTCATGCCTTCACGGTCTGATTCATCTCGAAGATCAGAAATACCAGTTATTCTTTTATCACGTACCAGCCCTGCTATTTTTTCAACTAGTCTTGCCTTGTTTACTTGATATGGCAATTCGGTGATTACGATTGTTTCTCGACCAGTCTTATTTAATGGCTCTATTTCGGCCTTACCTCGCATCACTATAAGGCCCCTGCCCTTGTGATATGCCTCCCTAATTCCACTTGACCCGCAAACCTCACCAGCAGTTGGGAAGTCTGGTCCCGTTATATGTGTCATCAATTCATCGACACTACAGTTGGGATTATCTATCAAGCTAATTATCCCATTCACCAATTCTCCCATATTATGTGGTGGAATATTTGTTGCCATGCCAACAGCAATACCGTTGGAACCATTAAGCAATAGGTTGGGTGACTTGGCAGGTAAAACCACCGGTTCAAGTTCTGACTCGTCGTAATTTGGAGTGAAATCTACTGTTTCTTTATCAATATCCCTGAGTATCTCTGATGATATCCTGTGTAACCGAGCCTCTGTGTAACGCATGGCTGCTGGTGAGTCACCATCGACTGATCCGAAGTTGCCTTGACCATCAACCAACGGATAGCGTAGTGAAAATTCTTGGGCCATCCTTACCAACGCATCGTAAACTGCAGCATCACCATGTGGGTGATATTTGGCTATTACTTCACCTACTGTTCGGGCTGACTTTTTAAATGCTTTGTTGTGGTGATTCCCCATGCCATTCATGGCATAAAGAATTCTCCTATGCACCGGTTTTAGACCGTCTCTGACATCGGGTAATGCCCTTGAGACAATGACACTCATTGAATACTCTAAAAAGGAGGATTTCATCTCGTCTTCAATGGCTACTGGAATAATGTCTTGTGTTAATTGAGTCATGCTATCTCTTTGGAAAAATTCACTGACAAAAAGTAAGGAATGGGATGTATTGTAACATCAAACTGCTTAACAATTCATCCTTTTTATTGGTATACAACTTTTAAAAACAATAGGTTTACTTTTTTTATCTTCATGTGCAGAATTAGTTGCCCAAGCAATGTAATTATTAGTTTTTCTATTTTATCGAGAAACTAAAAAAGATGTATTCAGCTTTTGTATGTAATAACATTGTCAATGTATAAGCATATTAAATATTTGATTTTAAATTAGTTAAATTTTTTTATAGCGATTTATAGCTGAATATCTCCTAAGCAGTTACGCGATGGATTATTTTTCCCGTGAAAAGATGAATTTTTACTACATAAATTCTATTCCCATCATTGAGACATTCACGGTTGCTTCCGTTATTCTTTCTGCAGATGCTGCGGTTAAAAATACTGAGGTAGATCTTATAGAACTTCGAATGGCAAATGGGCTGGATGGCAAATCTTTTTATACCATGACTGGCCCACTGCATCAGATAGAGGCGGTGGTGGACGCTGGAGTGAACATAATAAAGGATCAGGCCACGCTGGTTTGCAAAGAGATAGTTGCCAACCCGCATCACGACATCAATCTTAAACTTTTACAGGGGAAACATGCACTTGGCAAGAGTTATCGGCAGAGTAGTGGCTACGGTGAAGGATAAAGCATTAGAAAACATCAAGCTTTTGCTCATACAGTCTGTAGACCATGATCAAAAGCCGAAAGGAAAGGCAATAATTTCCACAGATCAAATACAGTCGGGCCAGGTGACCTGGTGGCTTATGTAACAGGCCGTGAAGCTTCTTTGTCACTTGAGCATAGCTTCACTCCAGTAGACGCAGGTATTATTGGGATAGTGGACTCAGTAAACATAGAATGGTAATTGTCTTTAAATAATACAATATTGTCTTTAAATAATACAATATTAAACCTTTATAGTGAAGGTAAAATGAAACTTTGTAGAGTTGTTGGCAACATACAGTCCACGATAAAACACCAAGCATACAAGGGACAGAAGATAATGGTGGTTCAGCCGCTCGATGAGACGTTAAAGGAAGATGGTCAAACTTTCCTTTCCGTTGAAAGGGCCTTAAAGTAAGAATAAATCTAACAAGGTTTAGCTTAACGTTAATTATTACTCACTTAAAAGTAGTAGATTCCACATTCAGGCATGTTTCACTTAGTGTGTGAAAACATACATTCTATCGCCGGCAAAACAAAGGTATAATTTCTAAAAAATCTAGTAGAGTTAAGAAAAGTATTACGCGACCTTACGGCAAAAACTAATAGAAAATGTAGCACAACAACTCATACTATTATAATATTTTAATCTGATTATTTGATTTACATGAAGAAACTATTAGATTACATAAAAACCATTCTTCTATTGTGCAGTGTCACGGTTGTGAGTGCCATTGTGGTTATGAAGATAGTAATGTATACAGGTGGAGAGAGTGTTGCTGTGCCGGATTTAAGGGACAGAACCATAATAAATACACTAGAGGCACTGGATG
Organism: Nitrospinaceae bacterium UBA7883; assembly: GCA_002500605.1. Taxonomy (GTDB): domain Bacteria; phylum Nitrospinota_A; class UBA7883; order UBA7883; family UBA7883; genus UBA7883. Next base: position 28,630 of record DLRR01000025.1, read on the forward strand.
AACGTGGACTTTATCTCAAAGTAACGCGAATGGATTTTTCTACCACAACCCCTAAGAATAAGGTCATAAGCCAGGACCCTAAACCAGGCAGCGTACTCAAAAAAGGCAGAGAGGTTAAGGTTATAGTCAGTCGAGGATCACAGGATGTTTTAGTCCCAGACCTTGTTGGTTCTAGCATCCATAGGGCTGACATCATCCTTGGCAAAAGTGATTTGAGAATAAGGGGAAAAATATTTGTTACAACATCCAACCACCCAAGAAACGCGATTCTCGCCCAAAAGCCACCTAAGAATGCCAAGGTTCGACGTGGTGATTCTGTTAACCTGCTTGTTAGCAGTGGACCACATATCGAATACTTGATGATTCCAAATTTTATTAATTCCACCCTTTCAGAGGCTATGGTTACAATAAAAAACATGGATATCAAGGTTGGACGAGTTGCCTATCGTCCTGATGACATCAATGACAGAGGCGTTGTTATGGAGCAAACCCCCTCATTTGGCTCCCGGGTGGCCCATGGTTCATTTGTGTCGCTCACTGTTTCTGAAGGAAGATTGACAGAGGGCGAAGAAGCAGCAACCTTTACTTTCTTTTACTATACGGTGCCAGAAGGAACATCGGCTTACAAAGTATCTGTCGTACAAGAAAATCTTGATGGTGAAAAAGATGTATACAACCGTGTACACCGGCCAACAGATACAATAAGTCTTCTACTAGAGGTAAAGGGGCCCACCGCGGCAAAAATATTCCTAAATGGCCAACTGGTTGAGGTTAAACGATTTTAGGAACGTTTATTTTTTGGCATGGAAAAAATAATGGATAGCATATGAATAACAATAAAACATTGGTTGCCCCATCATTATTATCAGCTGATTTTTCACAGCTTGGAGAAGAAGTGAGAGCAGTTGAGAAGGCTGGCGCAGACTGGATTCATATAGATGTCATGGACGGGCATTTTGTGCCAAACCTCACAATAGGACCCATGATTATCAAATCACTCAAACCACACACTTCATTGCCATTCGATGTACACCTGATGATTGAAGATCCAGATCAGTACATTCCGGAGTTTGCAAATGCTGGCGCAGACATTATAACAGTTCATGTGGAAGCTTCACGCTCACCAGATAGAAGTGTATCTCTAATAAAAAGTTTAGGTAAAAGAGCTGGAATTTCACTTAATCCATCCACTGGATTGGAAACTATCGAAAATATTCTTGCCGAAGTAAATATGGTGCTGATTATGTCCGTAAATCCTGGTTTTGGCGGGCAATCGTTTATTGATAGTTCTTTAGATAGGGCTGTAGAGCTAAAAAGAATGGTTAATGATTTAGGTTTAAATATTGATATTGAAATCGATGGTGGTATAAAACCGGGCAACGCCGCAAGGGTCCGGCAAGCTGGTGCTAACGTTCTTGTTGCCGGGTCAGCAATATTTGGATCCGAAGACTACAAAAAGGCAATATCCGAAATAAGGGGATAGTTAATTTATTCCTTGGTGAGTTTAAGACACCTATTAATTGGACAGTTCTTCAATGTAGCCAGCATGCTGCCATTGAGTCTGCCCCGGTTTTCTTTAACTTAGGACTTTTCTCACGGCAGATGTCCATCACCTTAGGGCAACGTGGATTATAGTAACACCCATCAGGCCTATCGAGTAAGGTAGGAACTACTCCTTTTATTTCACTCAATCTGCCTCCCTTTTTACGCGTCGGAATGGAATCTAAGAGACCTATTGTGTAAGGATGACATGGGTTGTCAAACAAGTTGTTTACAGGTGCAACTTCAGCTACTTTGCCTGCGTACATTACCACCACTTTGTCACAGGTCTGAGCCACAACACCAAGGTCGTGGGTGATGAGTATTATGGATGCGCCAAACTGCTGTTTCATTTCTATCATAAGGTCTAGCACCTGAGCCTGTATGGTAACGTCAAGAGCAGTAGTAGGTTCATCAGCGATTAGCAAGCTTGGGTTACAGGCCAGCGCCATAGCAAACATTGCTCGCTGACGCATCCCTCCAGATAGCTGGTGCGGATACTCATTGACCCGTTGTTTGGCATTTGGTATTTGGACTTTGGTGAGCATCTCTATAGCTCGATCCCAAGCCTCTTTAGTGCTCACATTTTGATGCAAAAGAATACCCTCAGCTATCTGGTTCCCAATGGTAAATACAGGGTTTAGAGCTGTCATAGGCTCTTGAAAGATCATGGCAATTTCAGCACCACGTATCTTTTGCATCGCCCTCTCGTCTAAAGCGCACAAGTCTTGACCTTTAAATAATATCTCTCCTCCGGCTATTTCCCCCGGTTTTGGTGTCAGCTTTAATATAGATAGGGCAGACACTGTTTTCCCACAACCTGATTCGCCAACAATACCCACAGTTTCACCTTTGTCAACAGAAAGGGAAATTCCATCCACAGCCTTGGCAACACCAAGTTCGGTGTGGAAATAAACTTTTAAATTTTTAATGTCTAATAAGTTTGGCATTTATGTAATTTCACGTATATGGTAGCAAATTCAATATACCTATTTTTACCCAGTCAAAGTTAAATACAATTTTGTTACGTCACCAACAACAATCCATTCCAAATGATTTCTGTTTTAGGCGGTAACTCAAAAGGAAGCCCTGCATTTTGTGCAGTTATGGCAACGTCTATTCCAAGCCCTTCCATTGATGGGCGAGCTTGGCCAGGGACTCGGCACGGTTCGTCACTGTTCTGTCCTACACAATTATCGCAGAGCATACAGCGTCCTCCTATAATTCCAGCCGCAAAATGAAACCCCAATTCCATTGCTTTGCCTTCCACTTCGTTAATTAGCTTATGTAATGATATTTCAGCAAGTTTCATTTTGTTCAGATCACTGCCAGTGGTATCTGGGTTGTCCCCTCCCGGACTGAGAAAATCCATGCTAGCTATAAATTTCAAAACTTCTTTCTGCTTGGCCTCACCCATATCACCGGTAATTTCGCTTCTTGTTTGGACAAGCATGGCCACGCTATATTTTTCCAAAACTTTTTGGAACTCATCAAACGGAATAACATTTGGTGGGCAGGTAAGGCACTGACCAAAATGTGGACATATGGGCATCTCACATTTCATTTTCACCCTACTGTCTAGAACAACAGCATCGGAAGGAAAAGTGGCAGCTGCGTGAGCCCCCTGCTCTTCGGCAAATTTTTCTATTAGATTAAGTTTACTATCTATGTCAGTAACTGCCATTTAATCGCTCCACTAGGAACACCATTTTACAGACCATCTCGACGATCTTATACTATTTTTTGACCCAATATCCAACAGACAGTAACGGTTGACAAGGTCAAGATCCCTTCACCTTAGCATAGGTAAAGCTAATCAGCTCTTGCCCAGAGTACCATAAAGCAAATATCATCATTTTGTTGTTTTTCTGATTCCAAATATTAATTAGAGGAATTAGCCTTGGACTGGTCAAACATTACTGTCTCCGTCATGGGTATGACCTTAGGGCTCTCTGCGGGCTTCTATCCAGGCCCACTAACTGCACTGGTAATTTCAGAAACCCTTGCCAGGGGGCTTCGTGGAGGAGTTGGCGTGTCCATCGCTCCACTGGTAACAGATTTCCCAATAATTATAGGATCAATATACATTGTTTCAGTAATGGCCAAAACTGACGGCCTGTTAGCTTTAATAACGTTAGCTGGTGGGTTTTTCCTTTTATATTTAGCTTGGAACGGTTTACGGCAGAGCAATTTAGAACCAAAGAAATACCAATCAGGGTCTACCTCTCTAGCAAGAGCTGTAGTAGCAAATGCACTAAATCCAAATCCTTATATGTTCTGGATAACTATAGGAGCTCCTATCTGCATAGAATCATTCCAACAATCTCACCTTGCCATAATTCTGTTTTTATCTGGATTTTATCTCTGCCTTGTTGGCTCTAAAATATCGATGGCCATCTTAGTCAGCCAGTCTAAGGCTTTATTGAGAGGAGCAATATACAGGTTAGTGATGACAATATTAGCTTTTTTACTAACTGTTTATGCAGGTATATTTATTTATAAAGGCCTCGTAGGTCTACATATTTTGTAGCCATAAATTCATTAAATAGGGAATTGGCTCATAGATGGCTTCTTATAACATCGTGTAGCCTTAGCATACCCACTGGTCTACCAGAATTGTCCACAACAGGTAAAACAGATAATTGCATATCTCGATTTTCCATGATTTCAATTGCCTCAGCTGCCGAAGCTTGAAGAGAAATTACAGTAGGATTTTTGGTCATAACCTCACCTGTTTGGTGGTCTAAGGGACTGTTGTCATCGCTTATCATAAATCGTTTTAGGTCACCATCAGTCAGCATGCCAACAAGCTTGCCATCACCATCCACAATACTTATACCACCTAGCCTGCTCTCTACTAACGCAACAACTGCCTCTCGCAATGGTGCTTGCTGTCCGATTCTTGGGTTTGATTCTTCATTGATCATGTTTGCTACTGTTCCAGTTAGCATCTTTCCTAACCTGCCCGCCGGGTGGAAAGCGGCAAAGTCCGATGTGGTGAACTCGTTAGCTATTATTAATGCAGCGGCCAAAGCGTCGCCTATAGCCATAGTGGTAGTGGATGATGTCATTGGAGCAAGGTTTAGCGGACAACCTTCATTTGTCACCAACATGGGTAAAGTAACATCGGCACCGCTACTTAGGGCACTGTCAGCATTGTTTGTAATTGCAATAATCTTGTTTCCCTGTTTTTGTAAATGAGGAAGTATGCCTAGTATTTCACGGGTTTCGCCGCTCTTTGAAATTAGCACAACTGGGTCTTCGAAGCGAATGGCACCAAGATCACCATGCAATGCATCGGTTGCATGAACACATGTAGATGGTGATCCCACGCTTGTCAGTGTTGCAGCAATCTTTTGACCTACTATGCCTGATTTCCCAATCCCTATCAGGTAAATAATACCTTGGCTTTCGTGGAGGATCTCTACCACCTGAGCAAAATCCTGTGATTTCGTCACAAGTTCCAGCCGATGTAAGGCTTGTGCACCCTCTCGTGTAACATTTGAGGCTGCCTCAATGGCGGCAATTAATTTATCTTTATCCATACAAAATTTTAGTTAATACTTTAAGGTAGCCAATTATACTTATTTTTGCACAGCTGGGAACTGCAATAGATTAGAATTTGGGCTATTGAGGCAATTATTTTGAATAGATACGGGCGACGGAAACAAGGAATCAAGATTATTACCACGTTACGGAAGGTAATAATGACTACCGGTGTATTATCTTTACTCGTAATAGGAATAGCATTTACTGGCAATGAGCGAATAGCCGTCAAATGGCTTTCCAGTGTAGATTACAAAAGCGATTGCGACTTTATAGTACTGCTACCAGCAGGACCTATTCCAAACCCAACAATGCTAACCAGAATAGTAGTTGCTTCCAGAGAATTTAAGAAAAACCCACAAGCAAAGATTATTATTTCGCTTGTGGCAGATCCGCCTTTAGAAAGTTCAAGCATATGGGAAATAAGGGACGAACTAATTCTTCGCGGAGTAGTGAAAGAAAATATATTTCTGGAGATTAAAGCCAGGAATACGGCAGAACACGCGAAGTACGTTAAAGAAACTAGGTTAATTGATCCTATCAAACACAGCTTTCTTATAGTAACTTCACCGCTTCATATGCGAAGGTCTGTTATGGCTTTTAAGGCGGTTGGTTTCAGCCATATATACGGTACAACCGGATTGAAGGCTCCGCCCAAAGAAAACCTTGGTTGGGGTCAGTTTTTCCGGTATGACATATGGAATGCGCTGCATACGGAAATTGGTATAATGCGTGAGATTGTTGCCATAATTTATTATAAAGTCACTGGTAAAGCCTGACAGATCGTATTTACCATTAAATTCCCTATCTAAGCAATAGCGAAAGAACAATTGTATTTTCGACGCAAGCTCCTGTGGTAACAACGATTTTAGTAGATCATAGCACCGGGAACCATTTAAGCCCCACAACAAATTGCTAACAGTATGATTGAGTGAATTACAGCGTCGATATTGGTATTCAGAACTAGTGAAATTTAATGATTGCCCTTTGAATCAAGAAGGGATAACTTTGGCATGTGGGATTTATTTTTGTTTCCAAACTGCAGTCTGTTTAATTGCTGAGGAGGAAGTAAGCATGTCACAAGAAAAATTAAAAAATGCAATAACAGGTGTGATTGGAGCCTTCACCGAAAACCCGGATGCCGCCAAAGCCGTTTTTAGAGCCAACACTGAACTCGTCGAGAATCTTCAATGCACCGGGACAATAAGGGATTTTGCTCCGTACACAATAGACGAGCCAAAAGCAATCGGTGGCGCTGACACTGGCCCCAATCCGTTGGAATTATTGTGTCTGGCCGTAGGTACCTGTCAGGAAATTATGTATGGGGCGTATGCAGCTGTGATGGGAATTCCACTGGATGAATGCAAAGTTAGTGTTAAGGGATATCTCGACTTTAGAGGTCTGCTCAGCATGGATCCAGACACTCCCTCCGGTTTTTCGAAAGTACAATTCGAAACCACAATCAAGAGCCCCGCAGATGATGAAGCTCTCAAGCAGCTTGTGGCCACGGTAGAGAGCCATTGTCCTGTTATGGACTGCCTGCAACGCCCAATCGAAGTGACTGGCAAGGTGAGCATAAACGGAACAACAATGTAAAAAATTGCAGATAGCAAAAAGGTCGACCGTTATGGTCGACCTTTTTTTATTGGCATTACTAGAATAGATATGCAGCCTATTGCAATCTAAAAATCTTCAAAATCATCCATGGGGATAACTTAATCTGCATCCCTTGATTTTTTGGTAACTACTGGCCTGGTCTCAGAGGCAAGTCGTGCCTTGAAGGCAGGTACCGGTTTAATATCACTAGACCCATCGTTAATCATTGTCATTTAGGTTGGAGGCGGCAGCGACCTCTGCCACACAAAATCAGTCATATTCTTTACTCCTGTAACGACACCATTTAATACCTCTCCAACCTTATTTGCTATTTGGTTTCCATCCAAAGCCCTGGAGCCAGCGTCCTCTATTTTGTTTCCGTTTAAGTATGTATAATCTGCATATAAATTAATAGGGAATGGCTTGTGAAATATATTGCATTAACCATTGCAGGGTCTGACTCTAGTGGCGGGGCCGGGATTCAAGCAGACTTGAAAACCTTTTCCGCCTTAGGAGTTTATGGAACATCAGCGATAACTGCACTAACCGCACAAAATACTGTTACGGTATCGGGAGTTCATCCAGCCCCATCAAAATTTATTGCACTGCAAATAGAAACAACCCTAGATGATATTCCAGCTGGTGCAGTAAAAACTGGAATGCTTTACAACACAGAAATTATTAAAACTGTTGGAGATACTTTAGAGAAGCGTAATCAGAACAACATAGTGGTAGATCCAGTAATGATAGCAAAAAGTGGCGATGAGCTGCTAAATGGCGAAGCCGTTCCCGTGTTGCGCTCATTTCTACTTCCCATATCTACTGTGGTTACCCCAAATTTGCCAGAAGCGGAAAGGCTAACCGGCATTACGATAAAAACTCTAGAAGATATGAAAGAGGCTGCCCTTAAAATAATAAAAATGGGAGCATTGTCAGTTGTAATTAAAGGAGGACACATGAGCGGATCCAAGCTTGTAGATGTATTGCTTCATAAAGACAAGTTTACATTCTTTAAGCGGGATCGTATTAACACAACACATACTCACGGAACTGGCTGTACTTTTTCCGCTGCCATTGCTGCAGGATTAGCTAAAGGTTTGTCGATCCCGGATGCGGTCAAAGAAGCAGAAGAGTATATTGAGGGTTGCATAAGAGCCTCCACTTCTTTGGGTCACGGTCACGGCCCAGTAAATCATTTCTTTAAGCATTGGCCTTTAGGTTAATTGACACCTATTCGTTGTGGATTTGATGGTCAGATAACAGGACCTATTCTAATTTTTTCCCTTCGCTTTCATGCCTGCTTTTTCTTGCGTAGCCGCTTTGCGATACCATTTGGCTGCTTCTTTAGAACTCTGTGGAACTCCATTACCAAACTCATACATCAGCCCAAGACTATACTGTGCATCAGCTTTACCCTGTTCTGCTGCCATGCGATACCATTTGACAGCTTCTTTGTAGTCTAGTACAACGCCAAAACCGTCACTGTACATCAGCCCAAGACTATACTGTGCATCAGCTTTACCCTGTTCTGCTGCCATGCGATACCATTTGACAGCTTCTTTGTAGTCCTGTGTGACTCCATGCCCCGCGTGAAGCAATTTTCCTAGGCGATACTGTGCATCAGCTTTACCCTGTTCTGCTGCCATGCGATACCACTTGACAGCTTCTTTATAG
>DLRR01000027.1 GCA_002500605.1 Nitrospinaceae bacterium UBA7883
GTGCCCCATGCCCCTTTGTAAATTTCGTAAAAAAGTGGATCATTGAGTTCTCTTTCAAACAAAACCTGAAAAGTGTATTCTGCGTTAAAATAACCAAAGCCTGCTCCCACAAGGTTCCATGCAGCAGCCAAAACAAACAATCCTGTAAAAAACGGATAATCCTTATTTCTCATAAAGCTCTAATTTACCTTTTGACTGTTTTAATATTGGGAGTAGGGTGCATCCCATAAGTGACTCGCACGAACTGATAAACGAAACATTATCACTCCACAGTAACGGACTTGGCTAGTGCCCTTGGTCTATCAATATTTCTTTTTAAGGTTGTTGCTGTAAAATATGAGAGTAAGTGGGCCACAACAACCTGTAGAAACGGTGCTATGAACGATGGTGTTTTTGGTAGTACTATCTCGTCAGAGAAGGGTAGCTTTTGCTTCAATTTAGTTTTAAACCGTATCCCCAGTACATACCCGTTTCTTGCTCTTATCTCTTCGGCGGAGGAGAGGGTAAGTTTAAAAAGGTCTTTTTCATCTTCAGTTGGTGTAAATACAACTGAGTTTAAATCATCATCAATGAGAGCGATGGTCCCGTGTTTTAGAAATCCGCTTGGCATGCCCTCAGCATGCACATAGGAAACCTCTTTCATTTTTAAGGCTGATTCCCTGGCTACTGGATAGTAACGCCCTCGACCAAGGAACAGCCAATGACGTATGTTACTTTGCTTTTTGGCAATAGCATGAATAAACGCCGACTGTTCATTTAACAGCTTGTCGATGGCATTGGGAAGTTTTCTTAGTTCCTTTTCTTTGGTTTTGGCTTCCTTGGCGGTTATGTGTTTCCTCATAACTCCCGCTTCCAGTGCAATTCTAGCCAGAACGATCATCTGTGCCAATGCTGCCTTTGTGCTGATCACGCATATCTCAGGGCCACTACCTTGCAGGACTAGATGATCAACCATTCTAGCCATGGAGGAACCCATTACGTTTATTATGGCAGCTGTCTTTGCTTTTCGGGCCTTGGCGTGGCGGAGGGCGGAAAGTGTATCGTACGTTTCTCCTGACTGGGATATAGCAAGTACCAGGCTTTTACTATCCACTTGTGCAAGGAACCTGAATTCATCCGAGGAAATCACCATAGGTGTAATCCCGGCGTAATTGCTGAAATAGTATTGACCAATCTGTGCAACATAAAACGTTGTCCCAACGCCTGTAATGAAAAAGTTTTTTTGATTAATTGCCGCTTTGGCCATTTCTCTTATTTCTGCCCCATCGATATCAAGAGCCCTGTGTACTATCTGGGGCTGTTCATATATCTCTTTAAGCATGTAATGTGGAAACCCGCCTTTTTGTGCCATTTCAAGGTCCCACTGTAACTCTTGCACATCACGTTCGACGGTTTTCCCGGTAGCAATTTTTTTCACTACGTGATTTTCATGTGTAACTATTGCGTACTCCCCGTCTTCGAGAAATACAGCACTTTTTGTGTAGTTGATAAATGCATTAAAGTCGGATCCTACGTAATTTGCGTCTGATCCAACACCAAGCAGCAACGGACTTTCCATTCGGGAACAATATATTTTACCTTTGTCATGAGCTGTTATCATTGCTATTGCATAAGTACCTTCAAGTTTTCGCATAGCATTCACGAAGGCACTTTCAACGGATCCTAGCTTTTTAAACTGGTCGTCTATTAGATGAACAATAACCTCGGTGTCGGTTCCGGATTTAAACTTGTAACCTTTTTTCCCAAGCTCAGTCCTAAGGTTGTCATGGTTTGAGACAATTCCATTATGGGTTATTGTGAAGGCTTTATTGCCAGACGAATGGGGGTGTGAATTTGCCTTTGTGACGTTACCATGGGTGGCCCATCGTGTATGGGCAATACCGATGTTTCCACTCATTTTTAAGAAATTTTCTTTTTCAGAAACCTCATCCACTGCACCAACATTTTTTGACACACTAATTACACCGGACCCGTTCATCAGAGCCACACCACAAGAGTCGTAACCCCTGTATTCAAGGTTTCGAATAGAGTCCACCAGTTTAGCGGTTATGTCTTCATGGGCAACTATTCCTGCAATGCCACACATTTATTTACGCCCCTTGGTGCCTGTTGACTTTGGAACTGAGAAATTGTGTTCGATCCTCTCTTCGGATTGTATAATTGTGCCTGGAGCTATAATATTTGAAGCCCCAACCAAAGCCCCATCGCCGATGAACGCCCCAAGTTTGGAAAGCCCCGAGTCAATTTTCTTACCGTTTATCAATACCCGGACAGTTTTTTTATCAATTTTTCTATTTATGGTCATGGTGCCTGCACCAATATCCACTCCTGCACCAACAACTGAGTCGCCTATAAATGATAGTCGACCCACAGTAGAGTTGTCGAAAATAGCGCAGTTCTTAAGCTCAGCACCTTGTCCGATCACGCAATCTGATCCGATAACTGTGTTTGGCCGAATCAGGACATTGTGACCAACAAAACTGCCTGGGCCCAAATATGCAGGACCCTCTAGAACTGAACCAGTACAGATTTCAGCGTTTTTACATATTTTTACCGGACCTTTGATAACTGTCTCGTTAAGCTTGACACTGTGATGAATATCTGTGGAATTCCAGAGTTCCATGATGTTTCTGTTGGCAGCTAAGACATCCCATGGGAACGCCATGTCAAGCCAGTTGTCTTCCCATATGGCTGCACGGAGAGTTTCTTTTTTCAAGACTTGTTGCAAAGCCAACTCCATGTTGCCACGTGTTTTCTTAAGATAGCCAAAGAATCGATATGGAAGTACGTAAACCCCTGCAAGAACATAGTTACCAAGGCCAGCCTTCTTTTTTGGCTTTTCTATAATCTTGGTTATTTTCATGTCACCGTCTAGATAAACGTTGCCATATTTTTCACCAGACTGTGTGAGACAAATTAGTGCGGTAGGTTCGTTATGTAGTCCGAAAGCCTGTAGTGCAAGGTTGAATATGTTGGAAGTGGAGAAAATATCTGCATAAACCAACAAGAAATGATCTCCAGGTGCAAATCTGTCTTTCGCCTTTAACATGGCACTCCCTATAGTGCTTGATTTTCCTTGATTGATTACATGTATGTTTCCATCACTGAAATGATCGTCACCAAGGTGATTGCTTAAAACTTCTGACTTGTGGCCAACAACCATATTGATTGACCCTATACCAGCGCTTTTGAGGGACTGCAGAGTATGGTCAATTAAATAGTCCCCGCCTATTGGTATCATGGAGTTCGGGCGTGTTTTTGAAAAAGGTGTCATGTTTACACCACGACCGCCAGTTAATAATAATGTTTTCATTTAAGGATCTGATTTTAAGGTATATGGACTAATTATATGCTTTAGGCAACGCCCAACGCAAGACTCCTCACCTATCTGGACCACATATGAGAGACTCCTCTAAAGCCGAAAGCTCTTCTAGTGTGTTTACGCCCGTAATCTCATCATGCCCATGGGTTGTCACCTCAGTGGACACTAAGCGGCCGTCGGCCACAGCCATGGCTATGAGATCTGTAAGGTAGTATTCGCTTTGCGCGTTGTTATTATCCACCTGTTTGAGCCTACTGAAGAGAAACTTGGCATCGAACACGTATATACCGCTATTTATCTCTTTTATTTTTAGCTGTTCATCTGAGGCGTCTTTTTCCTCCACATTGGCCACAACACGGTTACCATCACGAATGATTCTTCCATACGATGCCGGATTATCCATTTCACAAGTGAGAACAGTAATGGCAGAACCATTAGATCTGTGCGTGGCTAACATTTTAAGAATAGTGGTTGTCTGGATCAAAGGAATATCTGCAGCTAATATAACCACATCTCCATTGTACTTAGTGAAAACCTCACTGGCGCAATCCACGGCATGCCCGGTTCCCAACTGCTGTTCCTGTGTGATAAAAGTAATGTCATCATTCTGGAAAAAGTCTTTGATCAGATTTCTTTTGTGCCCAACAACAATGGCAAGAATTTCTGGGTCTAATGTTCTTGCTGTTTTAAGGACATGTTCGAGCAACGGACTACCGGCTAGCGGTTGCATGGCTTTTGGCAGATCCGAGTTCATTCGAGTTCCCTTGCCACCGGCTAGTATTATAACTGAAGTCTTATGTCTCATCTTTTTGGTCTATTGTACGTTCACACTGTTCATTTGTTAATGGGTATAGTTGTACATAGCTTAAAGAAACTTATTTTGCCTAATATAAACTTTAAACTTTGCTTCCATTAATAGGCTACTCATGGCGAAGGGCTTCCACTGGATTAAGTTTTGAAGCTCTGTATGCTGGCCACCAACCAAAGAAAACACCAACTAAAAGTGCTACGCCATAAGCAATTATTACCGAATTAGGAGATACGTATGTGTCCCACTGGCTGAATCTGCCGATTACATCGGCCACTCCAAAACCGAAGAAAATTCCTATTATTCCTCCACACCCTGTGAGTATGGTTGATTCAACCAAAAATTGTTTTAGTATATCCTTTCGTTTAGCACCCATTGCCTTTCTAAGCCCGATTTCTCTGGTGCGTTCTGTAACTGTAACTAGCATTATATTCATTATACCAATACCGCCTACTACTAGAGATATGGCCGCGATACCGCCTAGGAGCAGTGTGAATGTTTGGGTCATGTCATCCATTGACTGCATGATTTCCACCTGGCTCCTCACGTGGAAATCAGAGTTTTGCCCTTTCCTAATACCATGTGATCTATTGAGAAGCCTGGTTATTTCGTAAGTCACTTTTTCCATTACCTCAGAGTTTTTAGCCTCAACATAAATTCGCTGAACATAACTCATACCAAACAGCCTTTTTTGGAATGTGCTTATAGGGATCATTATCTGATCATCAGCATCCCACCATCCAGCTTGCCCCTTTTCAGACATTACACATGTTATAAGAAAGTTAACCCCATTTATTTTTATGTATTTCCCTATTGGGTTTCGACCACCGAATATGTCATTAACTATCTTAATGCCGAGGGCCGCCACCCTTCGTGCACCAGCCACATCACGGTTGGTAAAAAATCGCCCTGACGCCACAGTGAACTTACGTGTTTCCAGATAATCTGGTGTAACACCAATGATGTTGGTTTTAGTATTCTTGTTGAGGTATTTGATTTGAGCTGACATGGAACTCGATGGTGCAACAGAAGCAATTCCATCAACATTGGATCTAAGTAGTTTAGCATCTGAGACGGTAAGAGTCTGTGCAGCGGATCTTCTTACGTGTCTTTTGGCAAGGAGACCAGGTTTAACTATTAGAAGGTTGGCGCCAAGGTTTTGGATGCTGTTGGATATATCCCTTTTTGCTCCTTCTCCCAATGCTACCATTGCCACTACTGCTGCAACACCTATTATCACCCCAAGCATTGTGAGCAATGAACGGGTAATTGACCCTTTAAGCTCTCTTAGAGCTACTTTTACGATTATAGAGAACATAGGATTAAAATCATGTTTTGTTTGCCTGAATCATGGCGGTGTGGGCTGCACCGATGACTCCTGCTTCATTGCCTAAGCCAGCTTCAACTATCTTCAGCCTCTTGGGAGTTAAAGTATAGGAATTTGAAAGAGCACTGTTCCTCATTGAGCTTCGCATAAGATAAAAGGCTGATGCCATACCACCACCAATGACAAATTTTGTCACCCCTAGTGAAAGCACTATATGCGCCATAGCTATACCAAGGTCTGTTCCAGCATCATCGAGGATACTCTTTGCATCGGCATTTCCTTTTTTTGCAAGATTAGTGACCAACTCTGCTGATATTTCATCTTTTGCCACTCCTTGATTATCCAGGAAATATTTCCCAAGTAGTTCTTTACCGCGAATTGCTACCCCACTAGCAGACGCAGTTGTTTCTAAACACCCACTATTACCACACCCGCATAGTCTACCATTAGGATGAATTGTTAAGTGGCCAAACTCTGCAGCCATTCCATCAGGACCTCGCCAGCAATCACCATTTAGTATAATTCCTCCTCCAACACCTGTTCCAAGTGTGAACATGGCAAAAGTATTCCATTCCTTGGCCACTCCTATCCAACTTTCTCCTAGGGCTGCTGCATTGGCATCATTTTCAAGGTAAACAGGAAAACTAAAACCCCTCCCCACATCGTCAGCCAAAGGTGCTTTTTCCCATTCAGGAAAGTTTGGTGAACTAGTAATTACCATTTCCGCTGTATTAATGGCCCCTGGCGCGGCTAGTCCAACAGCTGTTGGAGGTAAACTTTTCTTTCTGGTAATCGAGTTTATTAGTGAGCGAATTCTATCAACTACATCACTGTAACCTCTTGAAAGATTAGTACTTTTTTTGATATTATCTAATACCTTACCGTCCATTGAAATTGCGGCTACACGAAGGTTTGTTCCTCCAAGGTCGACACCTATTAAGTACTCTTTTTCATTTAAGGTCACGGGTTTAACCATTGCAATATAATAATCTAATAAAACTTGTCATTGAAAATTCCTTTCAGTAAATATAGCATAGGTCTATTTAAAGCTACATATAATGAAATGTGAGTAAATATTGAACAGTTCTGGCGTAAAATACGATCTATTGGAAGAGTTTGAGGCTGAGTTGGTTGCTGAACAGAGAACGAAAAAGAAAAAACGTATTCTCGTTGCATCAGGAATTGCGCTTGGCATAGTAATTGGTTTGTTTCTTGCTTTTGATGACATGAATGACAAGCCGATGCAGGAACAACCTAGTGAAAGCATCAAAGAGAGAAGTGAGTCTGCTATTTATTCGCAGCCTCAACAGAGAGACGAAGAGAAGGAGGCTATCGGCCAAAACACAGTTGGTCATATAGACGAAGATTTTAAAGCTCCTGGCGCTTTGATGAGAGATGAACCAATAGAAGGAAGTACTGGGGATTCTGTCGCAGTTATCAAGCACAAAAGTAATGCTAACCAGGTTAGGCAGAAAAAAAGTAGTAATGAACCATCTGGAGGTGTTCAAGAAAAGTCGATTACTGACAAGCAGGCTTTGAAAACTCCAACTGCCGCAGATAACAATGCCACATCAACGCTAGGTGACAACACATCTGGGCAGGCCGAAACTACAGCCAACATTGATAAAAATAATACGCCCACTGTTGAGAAGGCTGTAAAAGCCCCAACTGCCACTGATAACAATTTCGCATCACCATCTGTTCCTGTTTCCACATATGCTGTGCAGGTTAAAGTTATATTAAACCCCAGGGTTGCTATCAACCTTCGCGACAAGCTTAAAAAACATGGCTTTGATGGTTGGATATCATTCGGCAAAAAAGGCCAGCAGGTATATCGAGTGGAAGTTGGCAAGTTTAAAACAATTCGTCAAGCATCTAACATGTCTGCGTTACTTGGTGAGGCAGGCTACACAACAAGTACATCCTATATTAACGATGGAGTAACCCTCTTAGCTGGGTTGTTTCTAAATAAAAAAAATGCCTACGGATTAAGCAAATCCATTAGAACTGCAGGTTTCCTTTCTGTTGTGGTTAAAAAAACAGGTGCTCCTTCAGCGTTCTATATGGTACGGGTCGGGAAATATAAAACGTATAACAAAGCAGAGGCTAAACTTGATGAAATCAAACTGGCCGGATTTGAGACAATAGGTATAATAAAGTAGGTTTGTTGAGGGCGCATAACCCCAGACTAGTTTCGTTTCTGGAGTTTGAGGGTATATTTAGCAATTTCCCATGCTTCTCTGTCCGAAAGGTCACGTCTATAGCTTGGCATGCTGCCAATACCGTCTATGATCCTTTGAAATAGCTCTCCTTCAGTTAATTCAACATAGTCTTCTTCTAGCAAATTAACTGGCCGTGGGTCAAGATGGTTGGCCACTGGTGCATCTTTGGTGGTCCCATCTGAACCATGGCATGCTATGCAATAAATTTCATATAGTTTTTTGCCATTTTTAGTGGCTGCACTAATGTTGGTTATTGGGCTTTTCATTTCGGCACCATCTAAATCAGAGTAATCTACACGGATTGAGCCTTGCGCTACTGAGCCTTCCGGTGCTTTAAATCTTGGGTATTCCTGGATTTTGTATGTATTTTGTTGGTGCAAATCCAAGTCGTAATTCTCACAGCCAGCAACCATGGCAGCAAGTAAAGTAAATAGGATTAAGGGTGTTATACGCATTAGAAGTCGTTTTTACCTTTCTTTACCTTGTAAGCCCCAAGGTTAGCCATCATGTCTGCTGCCTTGTTTTGCTCCTCGTTGCTGTTCACTTTGATCAGAATACCAAGAGATCCATCTGTGATGTCCGGGTCATACGCCCTCTCTGTCCAGTTAGGTAAGCCTCCATAAATAAGCAGCGAAATTACAGAGCCGATCACCGCGAACAAAAGCGTAAACTCGTATGTAATAATACCAGTAGGTGGAAGAGCAAAAGGAGGTTTTCCCCCTACATCAAGGTTCATGATCCATCCTGTTCCACCGGCTAGCAGGATACCAATAGCTAACCCAACTATTCCCAAGAGAAAAGGAAAAAGAAACTGACGTTTGTTTACTTGATACATCAAGGTTTTATCTTCGATAAGAATTTCATCCGGGTAGGCGGCTGAGGTTAACACCTCAATTTCACCATCTTTTAAGTTAAATGCTTCCCTAATCTGTGGAGTAGCATTCACCGTTGTTTCCATTTTTTTATAAAGACCAAGTACAGTGTAATGGTTATTCATTTATGCTACTCCTTCACCTGCATACGGACCGCATGCCTTCCAAGCTTTACGTCACCAGAAACAATCACACCTTCCTTTACATCCGCCATAGTTACAATCGGAAATAACTTCAAAAAAAGTGCATAGAGGAGCACAAAGTAAGCAAATGATCCAACAATAATAGAAAGCTCAGTTACAGATGGAACGTAGTCCGTCCACATGTAAGCACTATCTCGGTGAGATAGAATTGGCACAACGATAAGATAACGTTCGATAAACATCCCTACGTTAACTAGAAGAGTGATAAAAAACATAGCAACCATATTGGTCCTGATCTTACGCCAGCTCATCAAGAAGATGCTAAGTACTGATCCCCCAACCATGATCCAGAGAAAAGAGCCAAACCGTTCGGCTTGCCATTCCCAAATTCCCCATTCCTCTGGTTTTTGGGAATACCACACAACGTTAAATTCACAAAAATAGAAGTAGGTCCAAATTATAGCTATGACTATCAATAGTTTTGCAAGGCAGTCTATGTGAAGCGTTCTAATGACATCATCAAGTTTGAAAATCCAGCGAAGGGAAATCATCAAGGTGATAACGGCGGCAATCCCGGAATAGATGGCACCTACAACAAAGTAGGGGCCAAAAATAGTTGTGTGCCATCCTGGTGTCATAGTCATGGCAAAGTCCCACGAAACAATTGTGTGAACCGAAGGGGCTATACATAATATTGCAACGGCTAAGAACATTGAGGCTTTATTGTAAACCGACCACTCTCTGTGGCTTCCTCGCCACCCCAAGGACAGAAAACTCAAATAATGCCTGCGCCAATTGTTTTCTCTAATAGCTTTGTCGCGAGCCACAGCTAAGTCAGGTAGTAAACCGATAAAGAGGAATGTCATTGAGCCTGTAAGATAGATACCAATTGCCATCATGTCCCACATCAAAGGGGATTTGAAGTTTGGCCATAGTTCCCGTTGATTTGGAAGTGGAAACATATAGTAAACACGCCATAGTCTTCCAACGTGTACCAGCGGGAACATACCAGCGACTAACAAAGAAAAAGCAGTCATGGCTTCTGCAGCACGTAAAATTGGTCTTCGCCAGTTTGCTTGTGAGAGCCGTAGAATTGAAGAAACAATCGTTCCAGAGTGTGACATGCCCACCCAGAAAACGAACGTCGCTATGTAAGCTCCCCAAAAAAGTGGCTCATGCATATTAGTTTGACCCATACCAAGGAAAGTCTGCGCAACAAACCAAGCAAATCCATTTGCTATGACAATGCCAAGTGCGATAACAAAAACAAAGTATGCGCGAGATGTGGTAAACATCGGGGCCAGAGTATGTTCATTAAAGCTTTTTTCATCCCTATAGATGTCTGCATCGTCATAACTTGCTCTGGCAGCCTTAGATTTTGGATCTCGGAATGCTTCAAGTTCTGGGAGTAGGCTTATGTCGCCATGGCCACCAGCAGTAACTGCATCACTAGAGCGTTTTACATTATTAGAAGACATCGGCTGTTCCACCTTTTAGGTACTTTACAGATGGGTGTGTTCCTTTTTCCTCGAAAAGGCTGATTGCCCTCCCGCTGTGAGCTAGTTTAGAAACTCTGCTGTGATGGTCATTAATATTTCCAAATTCAAGCGCTCCTGTGGGACATGTTTGTACGCAAGCAGGCTTGATGTCACCATCATGGACTTCTCTGCCTTCATCAGCTGCGTTATCCTTCCCTCGACGAATTCTCTGCATGCAAAAAGTGCATTTTTCCATAATACCTTTTTCACGTAGAGATACATCAGGGTTGAGCTGATTCTTTTCCTTGCCTTCAAAGTCCGGGTCGTACCAATTGAAATATCGAACACTGTATGGACAGTTGTTTCCACAGAAACGTGTTCCGACGCAGCGATTGTATACTTGGACATTTAGCCCCTCGTTGTTTTGATACGTTGCGTACACTGGACAAACTGATTCGCACGGTGCGGTGTCGCAGTGTTGGCACATCATGGGTAGAAACCTTACCTTAACATCTGGATAGGATCCTTCGATGTAACGTTCAATCCTAAGCCAGAGCATGTTTCTACCTTCTTGGGTTTGCTCAACGCCAAGAGATGGAATGTTGTTCTCTGCTTGGCAGGCAACAACACATGCACCACATCCATCACAGCGATCCAAGTCAACTGTCATGGCCCACTTATAATCGTTATGTTTTTTATAGTTGAAAGATTTCACCTTTATACTCCCCTCTAGGATGGGCGTTTCTCATCATCATAACTGAAC
Organism: Nitrospinaceae bacterium UBA7883; assembly: GCA_002500605.1. Classification (GTDB taxonomy): domain Bacteria; phylum Nitrospinota_A; class UBA7883; order UBA7883; family UBA7883; genus UBA7883. The sequence goes on from DLRR01000027.1 coordinate 10,936, forward strand.
CTTTGTCCTTAGTTATGGATACTTTCTGGGATCGGAATGCAAGGGCACCGGAGGTCTTGTCTATTGTTATTCCAAGTAGGTTCATGGCATTAGATCCAACGTTGTTTGCCAGCTCTCCATACTTTGTATGCCCATATCCTACTGGAACAGCGATTACATCAGGTCTTAATCCAGCGAATGGGAAAACAGGGCCTGTGATACTTCCATATGGTGATGCAACCTTAACTATGTCTCCTTCAACAACGCCAATTGTTGAAGCCATGACCGGGTTAACTTCAATCCAGAACTGCCACATTAAAGTTGTTACAGGATCTGGTGCCTCGTGCATCCATGCTTGATTGGCTCCATTCCCACGGCCCATATGAGCAGTTTTATAAGGATGTAGATAAAATTGGTAAGAGTCATCGCCATCAAAAGACGGGTCTTCGATTATTAAATTTTTGCTTACAGCTGATAGGCTAGCTGGTTTTGGTGTTTCTGCTTGGCCACCAATATTATAATTAGGCCACCATCCGCCTGATTGAAGCATATGGTTCCATGATTCTTTTGTATCTAGTGCAGTAGGCACATCCTTTAAGTATGCACGGTTTTTTTCGATTACTGTTCCTATAAAACTTTCAAGGTTTTTTGCTGGGACAGCGATTCCGGCTTTAGCTGCCGCTTCTAGTAGGACATCGCCAGCTTGTTTGGTGTTTAGGAAAGGAACTACTGTAGGTTGAACCAAATTAAGTATTGGAACTCCAGGCCTAAAGTTGGGAAGTTGTGCGGACCAGCTTTCAAGCCAATGATTATCAGGGAGAACCAAGTTACATTCCACAGTGGTCTCATCCATGAAACAGGAAAAAGATACCTTAAAAGGAACATTTGCCAAAGCTTCTTTGAATTTAAGTGATTTTGGGGTGTCAAAAACTGGATTTGTATGGGAAATAATTCCTACCTTATACTCGTTACCAACCATTCCATCTGTAAGAATTTTAAGTCGTCTAAAAGATTGCTTTTCAGGGGCAAGGCCAAAATTTGCTTGTAGCGCAGCCTTGAGAGTCGGATTTGATTGTAGAGTCTTTGCTTGGCTTAGTTTGGTCTTTTCTCTTCCGATTTCAGCTGAAAGCATGTTGACAAACTCTATGGCCTCGGTACTTGAAGTTCCGTTTGTGAACCCCACTACACCATCCCCAGCAACCATTAGTGCAGGGGCTTCGTCTACGAAAGGGGCAGCCATACGTCTGATGTAATCGGCCTTGACTTCGATTTTTTTGTATGTTTTTTCCGGGGTAAAGCTATTTAATGCCTGTCTCCATCCCATTAGAGTATCCCTGCCTACACTAGGTGCTAGTTCTCTTTGAATCACAGTATCAACAACTACTTGCGCTATCGACAAGGCAAGTAGTCCAAGTTGACCTGGTGGAACCGGCAACCATTTGTCAGCAGATGCTGCAGTGGGTGATAGACGGCTACCACAGTAAACGAACCGTCCACGTTTTGATGGCCGTCCCCGCCTGCTTTGGCCAAAAGTATAGGCTTGGTAAACAGGACTTACACCAGATTCATTCATATCAGCGCCCAATAAGATGGTGAAGTCAGCGTTAGACATGTCGGCCAGCTGAATTTTTGGGAAATCAAAAAGTGATGAACCACCAGCAATCAGCGACTCATGTCCAAAATCGTGGTTTGAAGCTATAAAATTCCCACCTTTTTCGCCAAAAATAGAGTCAACAACTCCGGCAAGGGCATCGTTTGCCCCGTTGTTAAGGAAGAATGTTTTACCGTTAGCAATTTTTAGTTTCTCAACTAACATTCCAATTGCATCGTTCCATGAAATTTTTTCAAACTTTCCATTTTTGTTCACCATTGGATCCGTGAGTCGTTCTGAATGGTAGACTCGTTGGACTGCGGCCTGGGCTTTTACACAAGCTCTCCCATTGCTTATTGGATGGACCGAATTGCCTTCAATTTTTTTAGCTCGCCCGTTAACTGTGCGTACCACCACACCACACCCAGCTTCGCATTCTCTGCATGTAGTAGCGTAGTGATAACCATCTACAGGGTTAGCTCCATCTTCAGGCGGTATCACAAAAGGGATTACTTTTTGAGTTGCTTGGCCGCATGCTCCCATTACCCCAGAGGAAGCAGCAAGAGCTCCAAATTTTAAGAATGAACGCCTATCCATAGATTCTTTACTCCAACTCTAGGTGTGGCATGTCCAACAATCTGTTGGAGCTTCGTTTTCCTGGTGGCAATCTAGACAGAAACCCATTTGGAAATCGTTGGTTCTTGAGACAACATCCATCTTTTCTATTGGGCCGTGGCAAGTTTGGCATGACACGTCTTTGGCTATATGCTTCTTATGTGAAAACCAGACATGATCAGGAAGATCGAAGACCTTGACCCATTCGATCGGTTTATTGTTTTCATAATGGGCAATTACTTTTTTGATTTCTGGTGCTTCTTGTTTAACGCTTTCATGGCAGTTCATGCAACGAGCAGCCCCTGGCACACCAGACATTTCACTTCGCCTTGCAAAAGTATGGCAATACTGGCAAGGGATTTTATTATCGTCCGCGTGAACCTTGTGAGAGTAGTTGATTGGTTGGGTTGGCTGGTGAGCAACCAGATAAAATGGCCCTTCATAAAAGATGTAGAAAAGAACCAAGAAAGTTGCTATTGCAGTTCCAATAAACCCTAAAACTACCTTAGCTGTTGTCGATAGGGATCCAAATTTTACCATGAACCCCCGGCTTCTTTTATCTCTTGTTCAAACATATTTGAACAATACGTCAACAAATAACCAGACATTTTCCTTTTTCCAATAAGGTCTGTCTGAGAAAGCAAACCAATTTGATTTGCATTCCCAGGCAGTAGAACCCAGAACCTTTCGTGAGGTGGATTCAGAATCTTGTGACCACCCTCCGTGACGACAGGCTCTCGCTCTCAGATAAAACACCAAGGAATTATACATATAGGCTTCATAAAATCAAGAAAAGAAATTGAGGTAATGATACAAACCTGACCAAGACAAGGCCAACGCTTACTCTTTGCTTCTGTATTTATAAAACTTTAACCAGTTTTCCCATGTGAAATAATGGCAAGGCAGGTAGGCGTGATTTTGTAGCCATATAAACTTTTTTCTTAACAGCCCTGTAGCGCTCTTTGTGGAATGCTAGAGTTTTAAACCCATAAAACCAATTAGTTATAGCTGAGTTGTAGAACCATCGGAACATTGTCATAGTATGCCAGCTATAACGAAACTGTGAAATTTTATCATCTTCAATGTTATATGCAGGCATTAAGCCTAGGTATAGATTTTTCACGCCCTCTTCACGGAATTTGTCCATAGCATTTTTTAGGATCCATGCCAGTGTGCCTTTTGGCGATTCTGGTCTTCTTCGTAGTATTGATGGGCAGTAACCGATGAGTCTTCCATTGTGCCATACTGGATCAAAGTATACAAAAGCAGACACTTTGCCGTTCTCCATCCCGTAAAACTTACGGACATTAAAGAAATCATCATAGTGGGGCTTTCGCGTAACGAACTGAAATTCTCGTGGGCTTTTTTTTAATTCGGATAACCACGAGCAAGTAATTTGTTGAGCCTGATTGTATAACCATTTGTCGCTATAGGCTTCCAAAACCTCTACCCTAGCTCTTTTTGCATTATTATGTAAATGGCGTATATCCTCTTTACTTCTCCCATCAAAGCTAAACGACCTAAGGTCTATAATTACTTCCTCACCGATCTCGTTTATATAATAACCTAGTCGTTCAAGCGTCGAGGCTGAGGAGTCCGTTATATGAAAAAAGAGAATGGAACTGTGGGTGTTGTTAAATCTATTGATTACCCTGCTCATTTCTATTGGGGAACAGATTGGGTCAGTTAGGGCAAAACGATATGGGCCATGGTCTCTAAAGGCAATGAATCCGCGTGGAAAATCATCGAAGTAGCTAATTTCACCTTGCATTGTGTGAAAAGAAAGAGAGTTTTGGCCGTATTGTCGTAGCAACTCCCACCGCAGTTTCATGTCATTGGATAAGTCATCCATGGTGTTATGCAGTAACTATTTAAAGTCTACCGATTCCCTTTTTGGCCGTTCCGGATCTGCGGAGTCGACCTCGTATTTTTTTGCTTCGATTACAAAGCTCTCAACCCATTTGTTGATTGCATGGGAAATACGATGACGTAAATATTGCTTGTCCATAGGCTTTACCAGCGCACGGAAAAACTCACCAAGAGGAACTATTACCATGGATGTTTTTCGATCCTTTTGCCTACCAGAAACACATCTAGACTTTTCATCAGAAATACGATCAATCTTTTCTATTGTTAGAGATTGAACACTTTCTTCCTCAGGGTTTTTTTTCGCTGAATCCATCTTTTCCAATCTCTTCGGATCAATCACGGTGATTTGATTATAAACTTACCAGCTGACTAAAACTCGACCCCACGTAGTAACAGTGGTGTGCTCGAGTTACTTTGCAATTGCTAAGATGCCTCAGAGCAATCGGTTTTTTGCATCAGGATCTCTATCATATCAAAGACTGAAGCCAATTTAAAATAAAAGCCAACTGCTAAACAGGTTGAGCATTGTTCATTAAGCCAACGAGGTCTCTATCGTGTGTCTGTAAAGGGTTTGCAACTTTGTCGTAATGTTATTAGAGCCACTACAATCAAATATTCCATTGATTTTTCTAACTGGAACAAGTTCGAGCAATGAGTTTGTTACAAAGATTTCTTCAGCCTCTTTTAGAGTTTCAAGGTTGAAGCACCCCTCTAAAACTTCCATACAATTATTGTTGCTCAGATCTATAGCTATTTTTCGTGTTACACCAGGTAAAATAGCACAGGATGAATCAGGTGTTTCTAGGCGGCCATTTCTAACCCAGAAGATGTTTACCGCAGCACCAGACGATATATAACCTTCCGTTGTTAAAGAAAGAGCTTCATCACAGTTGAACCTTTGCGCCTGATTTAGTGCCATAATCTTATCCAGCGAACTAATTGTCTTTAGGTTATGCACCGGTGAACTCGGATGTTTTCGTAAAGGCACTGGTTTTAGCGTAAATCCATGGACCCTCTTTTCCTTACCCATTACCTTATAGGGTCTAACCGTTAGAGTCCAAGCTGGATTAACACTATTTATAAAACTATACCCAAAGGTACTTTTCCCGCGGGTGACGGTAAGGCGTGCTACTCCTCGGTGTATTCCATTACTTTTGGCGAGCAAGTCGACGGATGATTCAAGGTCTTTTTTTTCAATTGGCAACTGGAGTGATATTTTTTTGGCGCTAAGCTTTAGACGATCAAAGTGCTCAGCCAATAGGAATGGCTTCCCTTTATAAAGTGGAATGGTTTCAAATAGACCATCGCCTAGCGTAAACCCTCGGTCATCGATCGAGATTAGCCCAGACTTTACTGTTTTCCCGTTTATTATTACTTTTTCCACCCCTTTATCCCTTTATCGCCTTCATGAGTGCATGTGCTTTATCTAAAGTTTCCATATACTCATCCTCTGGATTTGATAGGTAGGTTACTCCACCACCTACATGAAATTTCGCCATCTGCTCAGTGCGAACCATTGTTCGAATCACAATATTTGTGTCCATTGTAGAATTGTAGCCAATATATCCTACAGCACCGCAGTACACGCCTCTTGGATGGGGTTCAATCTCATTAATGATTTCCATAGCTCTAATTTTGGGAGCTCCAGTTACAGAACCACCAGGAAACGCGCTTTTCAGTAGATCAGTTGCCTGGTACCCTTCCCGAAGTTCACCCTCTATTGTAGACACCAGGTGATGGACCGTAGGAAAACTTTCCAATTTGCACAAGTTTGTAACCACAACACTTGATGGCATACATACTTTTGATAGGTCGTTTCTCAATAGGTCAACTATCATAACGTTTTCTGCTCTATCTTTAGCACTTTGCTGCAATTCCATTAAAAGCATGTTGTCTGAGATATTGTTTTTACCTCTGGGACGGGTCCCCTTAATAGGACAGGTCTGAGCACGTCCTTTGTGCAGATTTAAGAACCTTTCTGGTGAAGTAGAAAGAATTTGGCATTGATCAGTATTCATGTATGCGCCAAATGGTGCGGGACTAATGGACCGAAGTCGAAGATACATTTCTATCGGGTCAAAACTGTTTTCAAGTTCAAAACGCTGGGACAGATTGACTTGATAACAGTCACCTTCGGCAATGTATTGACGTATGTACTCTACAGCGTTTATATATTCTTCTTTTGTGAAATTACTTTTTGGCGTCAAGGTAGGCAAATGAAACCCGCTATCTGTTTTGACCAATGAAAAGGCATTTTTCATTTCCCTTAGCTTTTTAGTTACTATTTTGTCTACGGGGCCGTTCGCAATTAGATAAACCTCTTTAGACTGATGGTTGAAGGCAAACACGGAGTGGTAGAAACCAACCCAAAGATGGCCCTCTTCTGAGCTGTCCTGGCTGACAAGACGCGTAGATGGTTCGCAATGAATCAACAATTCATAGCCAAAAAAACCACATATGCCGCCTGTGAAGGGAATGGAGTAAGTATTTTCTTCAGCTTTTAATTTAGCCATGCATGATTTAATAAGATCAAAAGGGTCATGATCAGTAGATGTAACATTACCGTTTTCCTTAACGGTGTAGCGGTTGTTACTGCCATGAATAACTTTATATGGGTTGAACATAATGTAAGACCATTTCCCTCTTCCTTTATGATCCATTCCGCTGTCAAGCCATATCAGCCCGGGTTGATCCCGCATATTTTTGAACAATTCTTTGGGTTCACTCCATGGCATCTTCTGAAACCCGGTTTCAAGTTTTACAACTCCGTCCTTGCTACTTATCCATTCAGTTTCCATAATGTATCGCTACAACAAATTAGAATTAGTTTCAAGGAATAAATTAATAAAATGAAAGTAATATCGCTGAATGAAATAGCTCGGAAGGTTATAACCCCTCTAATCGACAATCCAGAGTTATATCGAGTTTCTGTTAAAGAATCACCTAGCGGGGCAACTATTGTTGATTGTGGAGTGGAACAGCTAGGCAGTGTTGGCGCTGGAATTATCTTTTCTAGGGCCTGCTTGTCTGGTTTAGGCGAGGTTGAAATAATAGAAAAAAATTATTCTAGTTTCAGTTTACCAGCAGTGTCCGTGACCGTGGACCATCCTGTGGAAGCATGCATGGCTTCGCAATACGCCGGATGGGCAATATGTGTTGATGAATACTTTGCAATGGGGTCAGGGCCTGCTCGTGCTTTATTTGGCAAGGAGGATCTGTTTAACCATATTGCACATAAAGAGGAGTCATCAACTGCTGTTCTAATGCTAGAAACATCAACTCTTCCAGACGATAAAGTAATTAAACATCTTGTCTCCCAACTTGGAGTTAACCCACAAAACCTTTATATCCTTGCTGCCCCAACTGCTTCTGTTGTTGGGGCTATTCAAGTTTCGGCAAGGATAGTTGAAACCTCCATTCATAAGCTGCACGAAGTTGGCTTTAAATTGGACACGGTATTACATGGAGTTGGTTTTGCGCCAGTAGCCCCTATAGCCTGTGATGATCTCCAAGCGATTGGCAGGACTAACGACTGTATTCTGTATGGTGGAATGTCGTGTCTGACCCTAGATTGTGATGAGGAATATCTCGTGGAGAATCTAGAAAAAATTCCATCGTCGCATTCGTCGGATCATGGCAGGACTTTTTATGAGCTGTTTAAAAAATACGGTGATTTTTACAAGATTGACCCAATGCTTTTTTCTCCAGCTGTGATTCAAATCAATAACACAAGGACAGGCTCGTTCCATACAAGTGGAGAGTTTTTGCCAGAATTACTTCAAGAATCTTTTGGTCTCAAATGAAAATTCTAATATTACGATCTAGAGAAGGTTGGCAAATTGACCAGCTTGAAACTTCAATCAAACGGCGTGGAGGGCTTGTTTATAAGGGTGATATTAGGGACCTTGTTCTTGCTGTAGGGGATAAGAATTCAGACTATAGTAATTCTTCTTCTACACCAACTTCTGATATGAAACCTCTTGTTGGAGTTGGAAATGTTAATATAAGTGATATGGATGCTGTGATAGTGCGAGTCATCCCATTAGGATCATTGGAACAGTTAATGTTTAGAATGAACACTTTGAGGAGGGTTGTTTCAATGGGTGTTCGGGTCATCAACCATCCTGAGGCCATAGAACGGACAGTTGACAAGGCTTACACGTCACACTTGCTGGCCGACCACGGGATGCCAACGCCAAAAACAGTGGTTTGTGAGGGATATGATGATGCCATGGCAGCCTTTAATACTCTAGGTGATGTTGTCGTAAAACCGCTTCATGGATCGTGTGGTCAAGGCATAGTGAGAATTTGCGATCCTGATACAGCTTACCGCGTATTCCGAACCATGGAAATGAGCAGATTTGTCTTTTATTTACAGTCCTTTGTGGATAACGGAGGTGAAGACACCCGAGTTTTTGTAGCTGGAGGCAAGGTAATAGCTGCAATGAAACGGATAAGTAATGATTGGCGTAACAATTTCCACCGAGGCTCTAGCGTGGAGACAATAGAACCAACGGTTTCACAAAGGGAAATGGCAATAAAAGCTGTTACTATACTTGGGCTTGATTATGCCGGCATTGACTTTCTCTGCGATGGCAACGGTACGGAATATATAATTGAGGTGAACGGTATTCCAGGATGGAGAGGTCTACAGAAAACCTGTGAAACTACAATCTCGGATCACATTGTAGGCTTGGTTTATCAATGAGTAAACTTAGGTTAGCGAAAATTAGCAAGGCAGTAGAGATGGCTTGTTTATTGGAAGTCTCAAGCAATAAACCAGGTAATGTCACACCAACTTGTGCCTTCGAAGATCTTGATTACCTTGACTTTCTTCACTGTGCAGTGACACTTGGAAAGGTGTTTAGGGAAAGTGGGTATAGGAGCGTTGGCGACCTAATTTTACAATCAATTAAAGGGTGTTTGGAAGCCTCGTCTTCAAATGCTAACCTAGGCATTGTCTTGCTTTTTGCTCCAATGGCTTTGGCTTACTATAAAAAAGGTAGGCTGGATCGAGATTCAGTCAAACAAGTCCTGGTGCGCCTTACAAAGTCCGATGCTAAAAAAGCATATCAGGCCATTCGACTATGCAACCCGAGTGGACTCAATAAAGTTAAATCACAAAGTGTGAACAAGGACCCTGATATAACACTTTTGCGAGCAATGAAGATGTCCGCCAATAGGGATTGGATAGCCTATGAATACGCCAATTCGTTTGAGATAGTTTTTGAAAAAGGTTTGCCAGAATTGGAATTAAACATTGAGGTTGGCTTAATATTTCGTGACGCGATAGTCCATACATATCTAAAGCTTTTGTACCTATATCCGGACTCGTTAGTATCGCGGAAAACATCAATTGAGGAAGCGCACCAGATATCAAATATGGCTGGCGTTGTGCTAGATAATGGTGGTGTAACAACTGATGCTGGTAGGAAGAAGATTATGGAGCTGGATAGTCATTTACGTTCGAATGGAAATACCTTAAACCCTGGATCTACGGCTGATTTAACTGCATCTAGCTTATTTGTATTTTTTATGAAGCATGGCTATAACGAGTTGTCGAAAAAAGGATAATACCGATGAAGAAGAATATTGGATGGTGCATCACAGGAGCCGGGCACGAGATTCATGAGATATATGGGTTTATAAGTGAAGTTGAAGGAGTAGAGCTTTTTATGTCTAGGGCCGCAGAAGAGGTTTCAAAAATATACAAAGTAGATCCTAACAACTTTAGCGGTAAAATGCATACCGAAAAGTCATCCTCGTCACCAATATGTGGTAAGTTTGCATCTAACCAATATCGAGGACTGGTAGTAGCTCCGGCCACTTCGAATTCCGTTGCTAAGTTTGTGCTTGGTATAAGCGATACATTGATAACTAATATTTTTGCCCATGCCGGGAAAGCTCGTGTACCTACTATTGTTTACCCAACAGATGTTGCACCAGAGATGCAGAGCATGGGTCCTTCAAAACCTGTCATGGTATACCCACGAAAAGTTGACTTGGCCCATACAAATGAACTTTCTACATTCGAAACAGTTACTGTAGTACGCTCCATAGATGAGTTACGCATAACTGTGTTGGAGATGTTTTGTTGAGTCGCAAAAGGGTAACACTGATAACTGGTAAACTAGCCGAACCCGCGCTTAGAAAAGTTATGTCTGGATTTGCTTCTACAGTTGAATATGATCTTATAGTTATGCCAGTTCAAGTAGCAGCGTTAATGACTACTCGGTACATAGCTAGAAAGTTGCCATCAGATGTTTCTAACAAAGTGGTGATACCTGGCGGATGCAAAGGAAAAATATCCGAGATATCAAAAAAAACTGGTCATACCGTCAGTCGGGGACCAGAGGATATCAGTGGTTTGCCTGAGTACTTTGGCCATAAGAAAAAGAAAGTTGTATATTCCAAGCCACGCCTTAAAATTATAGCTGAAATCGTTGACGTGCCATTTCTTACCGTGCAGCAGATATTAAAAAAGTCTAAACAATATCAAAAGGATGGGGCAGATTGGGTAGACCTTGGATTATCAAACGATACTCCTTGCCCCCACTTAGGAGAGACTGTAAGAGAACTCAAAAAGCTTGGAATGAATGTTAGCGTGGATACTTTTAATCCAAAAGAGATGTTAGTTGCAAACCGAGCAGGGGCAAGAATGTTTCTTTCTGTAAATTCATCAAACATTGCAATTGCGCCAAAACTTAAAGGTAGGGTAGTGGTTATTCCAGATTTTGGTAAAGGAATAACCAGTCTATACAATAATTTAAAGACCCTAGAAAAAATGGGTGTTGACTATGTTGTTGACCCTATTCTAGATCCACTACCTTTTGGCTTGGTTGATTCGTTAACCAGATATGTGGCAGTTAGAAAAAAGTACCCAAATGCCTCAATGATGATGGGAGCAGGAAATCTGACAGAACTCACCGCAGCAGACAATGTAGGGATTAACGCCGTAATAACTGGAATGTGCACTGAGCTCGATGTTGAGTTTATGCTAACCACAGAGGTGGTTGGATGGAACAGCGGTTCGGTAGCTCAGATTTCGTTGGCGCGCAAAATTATGGAGCACTCTTACAAGGAAAAAACGTTGCCAAAGGGGTACGATGATAGACTGCTTGTTTTAAAAGACCGGATAAAGCCATCTTTTAACTCAAAAGAGATACACGCAATGGGTCGAAAGGTAAGAGATCATAACTATAGGATATTTGTGGCTGAAGGGTTTATTCACATCTTCAACTGTACCCAATACATAAAAACTAAAAGCGCTGAAGAATTGTTTGACAAGCTTAACGTAGATGACCCATCCCATGCGTATTATCTTGGGAAAGAGGTGCAAAAGGCTCAAACTGCGCTTCAACTTGGCAAAAACTACATACAGGAGCATCAGCTGGACTGGGGCTACCTTTCACATAAAAGGCAAGGAAGTTAGACTATTGCCAGAAATAATTGAGTCAATAGTGTCCACGATGAACTTGGATGGGATTGTAAATTTTGCACCAGTGGGAATACAATTTAACCAAAAAGAAAAACTTCTGTTTACAGTTTTCCATTCAACAACCACATTTTTAAATCTAAAATGTCAGCCATGTGGCGTGGTAAATTTCACGTCTGATGTTCTTTTGTTTGCAAAAACAGCTTTGTATGATCATGTGCCTAATTATTCGATTGATAAAAATGGTAAAGCGGCAATTCTTGACAATGCAGATGAAGCCTTGGAGTTCATAGTTGAATCGACTGAGAATATGGGCAACAAATCTAAATTCTTTTGTGCAAAAACCTCGACTAGAATACTAAAGTCTCCACCCGCTGGTATTATTAGGGCCACGGGGTCGGTTATAGAAGCCATTATAATGGTAACTAGGCTTAACTACTTGCCTTCTAGTGATATTAAGCATACTTTGCAAGTGTCACGTAACATAGTTGACAAAACAGGCGGCCCCAATGAGATAGAGGCAATGGAACTAGTAGAGACATTCTATCGATCCTCCGTTCCCTCTCCATGAAAAGAGAATTTGGTGCGATTGTTGTGCGTGCCAGAGCAAGATTACACCTAGGCCTGGTAAAAATATCTGATGATCCGGGTTTTATTTCTGCCGGCATTACCATACAGCATCCATTTTCACAAATTAAGGTTTGTTGTACAAAACACAAACAGTGTGGCGGTTTTGCCCAGAGAGATGTCGAGCGAGCAAAAAGGCTAGTTGGGACAGTACGGGAATATAAGGCAGAGTCCATTATTTCAATACCACGGCATGAGGGGTTTGGTTCTGGGACGAGGCGAGCATTGTCTATAGCAAGTGCTATTATGAAACTGGAGAAAAACAGAACATCAATCTATAAAACGGCTGAGGCAATGGGCAGAGGAGAGAGATCGATGATGGGGTCTTTACTTTTTGATAAGGGCGGAGCTGCAGTTGATTGTGGTGGAACCATAACGTGTTATAAAATACCACAGAAATGGCGCGTTATAGTTATCAAACCTAAAATGTTTCAGCGTGAACGTAAGATTTTTGGTGTAATCGAAGATCAACGGTTTGAAAAAATTAAACCGTTGTCCGGCTCCAAACTGAAGAAATTCAAGGATGAGCTTTCTCATACTCTAGTGCAGGGTTTAGCAAGTGGTAACTTTAAGCTTTTCTCTAATGGTATATGCCTACTACAAAAATTAGCCATATTACAGTTTGGCCATTTGCAAGTGGGGTCTGCGTCTACAGAAATGGGTAAGGAGCTTTTAGCTCAACTAAAAGAACAAGGCTTTATGGCGGCTGGCCAGAGCAGTTGGGGCCCAACATTGTTTGTTATCATTGGAAATAGCAAAGATGGTGCGAGGATAATTGATTGGCTTGAAACAACAGGTAAAATCGAATCTGCTACCATGACACGTATTTCTAGGTCTGGTATGAATTTCTCATAATGTTGATTGGTTGCCTCCGAGTTTAAAGGAGTTGATTTTTGTGTAAATTGACTCCCTAGGGCCTAGCCTGCTTTCATAAAGATGAAAATCACTAAATGAGGCATCTCCCAACTCTTCCTTTGAGTACTTGTGAACCAAACGAATAATCTCGCCCCTTGCTGAGTTATCCTTTATTCTACCAATTGATATATGAGCTGTGAAAAGTCTTTCGTCTGGGGGATATCCAAGTGGCGTTAAACTTTGCATCAACTTTGCTTCAAGACAAGCCAGGTCTTCAATATCTCCGTTAACGCCAAGCCAGATCACTTTTGGACGATATCTGTTTGGGAATACCCCCATGCCAACCACAGATAGGTTAATCGGTTCAAAGTTTTTAGCAATATTATTTGCGGCGCTACATATTGCACTTATATTTTTTTCCTCAACATCACCTAAAAATTTTAGAGTTATGTGCAGATGGGCAGTACGAACCCATTTTACGTGACTGGATGAGATGCTAAAGGAATTTAGTAACTTCTCAGTATTTGAGAGTGTTTGATCAGGTATATCAATGCCAAAAAAAAGACGTTTGAAGAATTTAGATTGACCAAGCTTACGCACATTACTCAACTTATTTTCCCCTGCACAAATGCTCAAGTGTAGTTTGATTGTAATTATCAAACTAGATTTAACTAAAGCAGTTCTTCTTTTTTGAGCATTTTGCTGTAGCGGCGAAACTCAGGACCAAATGAAAGCGAGTCCATGCTAGACATTCTATCTACGAATAGCTTCCCATACAAATGATCTATTTCGTGTTGGAACACTCTGGCAGTGAACCCTTTAGCCTGAATTTCAATACTACCTCCTTCACGGTTGTAACCTTCCACAACTATCTCATTTGACCGCTTTACCATCCCCCACAGGTCGTTAAGGCTTAGGCACCCCTCCCAGTCCTCGTCCATGTCTTGCGAAAAGGAAGCAACTTTTGGGTTGATAATAATAGTATCTGGTGTGAGGAGTGAATCAGGATATCTTTCAGAGTCTCCAATTCCCACAACAATGATTTGCAAGGATTCGTGTATTTGAGGCGCAGCAAGTCCTGCACCATGATACTCTTCCTTTGTATCAATCATATCATCTATTAAACTTTGGATTGCGCTGGAATCGATGTTTTCCAATGGAACCAACTCTGCTTTTTTTCTTAAAACAGGATTGCCTGTCTGGGCAATTTTTCTGATAGCCATTATGTCAACCTAACCGAAGTATTTAACTCTGTTGGCCTCAAAAATTTCATTAGCCTTTTTGCGGCATTTTCCGCAACCAGTAGAAATTTTTGTGCGTTCTTGAAGTTGTTCAAAGTCTGTGCAGCCCTCTAACACTTCTTCTTCGATTTCAAGGTCAGTCACCCCTAGACAATCACATATTGTTGTAGCCTTCACCTCTTCAATCAAGTCATCTCTGCCTGTTTTTTTGAGGTGGTCATGAATTGCTGCACGTAGTGCTTTATCGCCAAGCACTGAACAGTGGATTTTTATTGAAGGAAGACCTCCTAATCTATCCATAATATCCTGTGGCTTAATCTTAAGGGCATCGTCTATTTTCATTCCTCCATTTTCTGTAACCATCTCGGACATCATTGACGTTGAGCCTATTGCTGAAGCGCAGCCAAATGTTTTCCATTTTAGATCTTCTATTCGATCATCATTAGTTACTTTTATCCACACTTTCATCATGTCGCCACAAGTTGGATTGCCTACCATGCCAACACCACTAGCGTGGTAATTATCTTCGGAAACTTTAAGTACGTTTCTTGGGTTTGTGAAATGATCCATGACTGTCTCGCTGTAACCAAAATTGTTGTCTTCTTCCATCATAAGAAGAGCTCCTTATTTAAATTACTTTAAACTGGTGGTTCTAAAATTTTTTTTGTTGAAGCTAGTCTTATTCCATACAATAAGCGTAGCCACTTGTTATATTAAGCTTTATCATGTCAAACTAAATACCTGACTTTTCTTGTCAGGTTTTGATATTATGATAACTTATTAAGCTTTTTTTTTCAGCATAATTTTTATAGTGGGTAATTTTCTCACTATTTTAACCTTCATTATGAGCCACGAAATGTATTGTAAAGATGAGAGGCCGTCTAATATGGATTTCAACATCTCTAGCTAACTTTCTTATGGCAAAAACATCAATGACAGAAAAAAATATAATTGTCGCTGAATCTGCAGGATTTTGCTGGGGAGTAAAGCGAGCTATGGACATGACGCTAGAAACCGCGATTGAAAGCAAAGACCCAGTCTTTACATTTGGGCCACTAATACATAATCCCCAAGTAATTGAAATGCTAGAAAAAAACCATGTGTTAGCTACAGAGAATATCTCAGAAATTAATGAGGGCAGATTGATAATTCGAACGCATGGTATAACTCCAAAAGTAAGAAGAGATTTAAAAAGCAAGGGACTTGCCATCACCGACGCCACCTGTCCGTTAGTTGCTAAGGTTCAAGGGATTATTAAGAAACATGCATCAAGAGGGTTTGACATTATAATTATTGGCGACAGAGGACATGCTGAAGTTATTGGCCTTATGGGGTTTGCTAGTAATAAGTGCCATGTTGTGGCCTCTGAAGATGATTTGGAACTATTGCCTGATATGGAAAAGGTATGTGTTGTAGCCCAGACAACTTGCGACACCACTAAATACGAACAAGTTGTTGGATCTTTGCTGCTGAGGTTTCCATCAGCTGTTATCGTTAATACGATTTGTGAAGCTACGGAAGAAAGACAACAAGAAACTAGAGATATCGCAGCTCAAGTAGACTTGATGGTTGTAGTGGGGGGTCGTAATAGTGCTAATACTAATAGACTGGCTCAGCTTGCTAGAGCAACTGGTGCAGTAGCAACCCTTATCGAATCGGATGAGGAATTGGATCCAGAGACAGTTATGTCTTATGACACGATAGGGCTTACCGCTGGCACATCCACGCCTTCATGGATAATTGAGCGGGTGCGTGAAAAATTAGAAGTCATCTTAAATAATACGGCTCCAACACCTATTGATAAGATAAAAGGTTTATTGTCTTCATTGGTTATCGGTAATGTATCCTTAGCCTTGGGATCTGCTCTTATGGTGCTAGCAAACTCGTTGTTGGCTGGGTATATGTTTTCATGGGTATCTGCTTTTATTGCAAGCAGTTATATATTTTCTATGTACGCTTTAAACCAGCTAAACGATGTGCAGACGGTTAAACACAATGAGCCAAAAAAAATAAAGTTTTACCTTAAATGGCAAGACACAATAAAGAAAACATCTATTTTTGTAACACTGCTTTCGCTTCTGGCTGTTCTTTATTTTGGGCCACTTATAACCATGGTTTATGTTTTATCAGTGGGACTTGGGCTTGCTTACACAGTCAAATGGTTTCCTGAGTTAGAATGGTTGCCATACCACAGGTTAAAAGATATTCCCGCATCAAAAGATGTGTTTGTTGGTTTAGCATGGTTGGTAGTTACAGTGCTTATACCCGCAATGGTTGCAGAAGCTAATCTTTTAACACCTTCTATCATTATTACTGGATTCTATACCTTTGGACTTGTTTTTATACGTTCAACGCTCTCAGATATCCGTGACATAGAGGGAGATAAACTCGTTGGAAGGGAGACGATTCCACTTTTGATAGGTAAGGATTCTACTAAGGTTTTCCTGGGAATTTTGACAATATTTATTATCGGACTACTTTTCATTTCAACAGAAGTTGGATGGACGACTAGTTTTGGGCACTTATTCTCACTTACAGCCTTGTATACGATATTTTATTTATGGATTTATCACATGCGTGTAATATCAAAAGGTATCAGGCTAGATATTTTATTGGACGGTGTTTTCTATGTCTCAGGGTTGTTGGCTATAATTTGGATTGCAATAGGGTCCCTAACCAAATGATATATTTTTAAACGCAAACTCTCAGAGAACTCAATGCGATCATTAAAAAAGAAAGAATTATTAGATATTGATGATATTTTGAGTCTTTCATGGAGTTGGCGGCCATCCATGTTAATGCTGCAAGCTCATAATGCAGGAATATTCGACGCAATTGCCGGTGGTCCCAAATCTGCTGATGAAATTGCAGCAATTTTAAATTTCGACCCAAGGAGCACACTTCTTGTGTTGTTGGGGTTGAGCGGTGTTGGTTTACTAGAAAAGTCGGGCCAGACATTCAATAACATAGAGGTAATAGAAAAACACTTCATTAAAAGCTCAGATGATTACAAAGGTAATATTTTTGAACTCGACCACAGGGCGTTAGCTAATTGGATGCGAATACCAGAAATTGTTGAATCTGGTGAGCCAATTCCAAAGCCAGAAAGAACACCAGATGAAACAAAGGCTTGGCACGAGATATTCATAAAAGCAATGGATGATATAGCCCATAGATTTAGTAAACGCATGTTTGAAGCTTTGCCTTTAAAAGACGGGATGGAAATTTTAGATATTGGATGTGGCCCAGCAACATATATGATTGAATTTTGCAAAAGAATGAAAAACCTTTCTTCTGTATGTTTCGACAAACCCCAGTCTGAACATATTGTAAATGATTTTGCTCACAAAGCTGGAGTAGGTGAGCGTATTAAATTTATAGGTGGTGACTTAACTAAAAGCCAATTTTCGTTTGGTTCGCTATTCGATGGAATTCTTATCTCTCAAGTCTTACATATTTTTGGTGAGGAAGAAGCTAAAAGCCTACTAAAAAAAGCTGAGATGGTATTAGCACCAGGTGGTTTTATCGCAATACATGAAATGACACTGGGGCCTGATAAAGACCCGGGACCAGCAGCGGTATTTGCCATTCAAATGATGTTAGGAACTAAGCAGGGGTCCGTTTATTCCAAGGATACCATCAAAGGTTGGTTTAAGGATTTGGGTATGAGTTGGGAAAAGGTAATTAGGATTGATCAGCGTTCAGAAGTGATGATTGTAAGAAAATCGGCATAACCGAATCAAACTGAAACCACTAAACCCAACCTATACGATTATTAATAAAATAATCACAGTTACGATAGACCCTTTGCCAAATCAGTCTTGCAGTTAGCTTGTGATTATGGAACCGCTTTTGGTCCCGGTTGGCTTGCCGTGAGAGATTGCTTGAGTTCCATTTACAAATACATGTTCTATTCCAATTGGATATGAAAATGGTTTCAAATATGTGGAGGTGTCTTCTACTGTGTTTGGGTTAAATATAACAATATCAGCATACCAGTTTGGTGTAATCCTTCCTCTTTTCGAGATCCCAAAGAACTGGGCTGGGTTATAACTAGTTTTTTGTACGGCTTCTGGTATTGTGAATAGTTTTTTCCTTCTTACGAACTCAGCAAAAAAGCGAGGGAATGTGCCAAAGGTTCTTGGGTGTGGACGACCCATTGCGAGAGGGCCATCAATTGCTCTTGCTCCCGAGTCTGATCCAATTGATACCCACGGTTTTAATAAAATTCTTTCTAAGTTCTTCTCATTCATGCAGAAAAAAATTGCTTCAACGTTAGATTTTTCCTCGATAAGCAGGTCAAACGTAAAGTCAAACACATCTTTACCTCTAGCATCGGCGCCCTGTGAGACTGAGAGGCCTTCGACGTCTAAATTATTTTGTGTGACAACTTGGGATATCATAACCGTGTTCCAATACTCTGGGTCTGGGTGGGCTTGTAAGATCTTTTCCTTAAATTCTTTTCTTTTATTTTTATCCAGTAAATCTGCCATTAGCTGATCCCTACCACCGGTAAAAGCACAGTCGGGCAGAACGACTTGGAGTCCTGTATTTGAAGCAATGTATGGATATCGGTCAGCCATTATTTCAAGTCCATCTTCCATACCTGATTCAAGTATTTCTAGAGCCGCATCTAACTTAGACCAGTTTTCTTTGCCAGCAGTTTTAAGGTGGGATATTTGTAACTTTGAGCCGGACCCTTTGGCAACATTAACTATTTCAGTTAATGCTTCAAGTAGCTTGGCTCCTTCTGATCGGATGTGCGCAGTAAGCACTTTATCTTGTTTGGCCACCTCCTTAAAAACTTTAATAAATTCTGATTCTTTTGCGAAGCAAGCTGGTGGATATACCACCCCCAAAGACATCCCTACGGCTCCTTGACTAAGACCACAAGCCGTCATTTTACAAAGAGCATCCATGCTTTTCTTGTCAGGCTGATGGGAATTTTCTCCAATCACAGAACCGCGTATAGTGTTATAGCCTAGTAGGGCAGCAAAATTGACCGCTAATCCATGGTTTTTTAATTCATTAAAATAACTTTCAAGGTCAGTCCACTTAACATCTATGCCGAACTGGTGTTGATAATCTCTGACACGGCGTTCCAACAGATTCCCTGACATTGGAGCTGCTGCATAACCACAGTTACCTCCAACCTCTGTTGTAACTCCTTGCATTAATTTTGACTCAGCCCTTTGGTCAATTATCAGGTAATAATCTGAATGAGAATGAACATCCACGAACCCTGGTGCCACAATCATACCTTTGGCCTCGATGATCTTTTTGCCTCTATCAGGGTCAATGTTTGGCTCCACCACAGCAATGCGGTCACTGTTTATGGCAACGTCGGCACTGATGAGGCTGTCGGTGATACCATCAGCCACAAGACCGTTTTTAATAATTACATCAAACAAATTTTTTTCTCTCCATATTTACTCTAAGTACTTTACTTTATCTTTGTTAACATAATTCTTTGAATTATTGGAATATAAAATCTTATACATCATCCAGTTCCTTAAAACTTTTTTAACGTATCCCCTAGTTTCTGGATACGGTAGCAGTTCAATGAATTCGTCATCTGGAGTCATTGGGATTCTTTTTGCCCATTTTTTGACTACGGAAGATCCAGCGTTATATGCGGCTACCGTTAGTATGATATTACCATTGAATTCCTCTATCAGTTCTGCAAGATGTGCGATGCCCAATGTCAGATTGATACTATGATTAAAAAGTATGTCATTGTTGAACTTTTGCTCATTGCCTAGCTTTCCAAACATGGTCTTACCGGTAGATGGAATAAGTTGCATTAGTCCGCGAGCATTTGCTGGGCTGTGTGCTTTGTCATTAAAAGCGGATTCTTGCCTAATTATGGAGAGTGTAAGAAAAGGATCCACTGAAAAACGCTTTGAAAGATTGGAAACTTCAGCCCAGTAAGCTATAGGGTAATACATTCTCCAAAATGGAGAATTAAAGTCATCCTTTTGTTTTATTTTGGATGCGATATTACTTTGCAAGAGTAAACAAGACCAAGGGTCCCCAGCCTTAAGATAAAGTGTGCCTAGCCAAATCGCTTTTTTTACATCAAGTTTATGAAAACTTTTCTTAATCAGGTTTACCTCCAAAACGGCCCTTTTCTCCATACCTGCAAGAAGTAAAAGTTGATAACGTAAAAGGTGTAGCTTAGTTCTTTTGGTTAGCTTGCCATCATAACTCCTTTCTGCTACCCCTCTGATCTCCTTTTTATTAGCTGGTTCAATCAAAGTTTTAATTCTGTTAATGGGGCCTGAATCAATTCTTAAGCCGTAATAAGTATGTGGGAACACTGTCCTTAAATCTTTTGCTGCAACTTCAGTCTGCTTGTTCATCTTCTTGTAAGACCTAATCTTCCAATATATGGCTCCACCATCTCTCTTTTCTGGACGTTGTTTCACCAAAGATTCCACGAACAAAGCAGAAGCCCTTTTGTAGTTTCCTTGTATGTAAGTGGTCCAAGCGAGTTGCCATCTAAACCGTTCTTCTAACTGCTTGGATGATGTTATCTTAAGCCCACTATCATATAGCTTAATCGCTCGACTGAAGTTGCCATTAGCTTCCTCAATTTTACCCAAGACAAAGAGACACTTCTTTATTAAATCGTTATCATTTGTCGTTTCAAGAACCTTTAGTAAAACTTTTTGTGCCTGGTGATCTCGGTTGTTGTTCCATTCAATTACAGCAAGCTGGTATAGCCCATAGTGAGTGAGATCACTTTTGGGGTGCTCAAGTTTAAGTTTATTTAATACAGTAATTGCCTCCGAACTTCGACGAGCTCTTTTGAGAGTAATGCCAAGGGTGTACAGAATTTTAGCCTTTCTTTTTTTTGAATATCCTATGTTTAACATGCGGTTTAGATCATCCACAGCATCATCAAAGCGGTATGCTCCGTTCAACCGATTCACCCGACTTATGCGTTGGCTAAATGTGGCATGTGGGAATGCATTAACAATTTTTTTGGGATATTCTTTTCTTAACTTAATAGTTCCACGTTTGGCCACATCGGCCACGGATGATGTTGGTTTATTGTAATAAATGTTTTGCAAATGTTTATATGCGGTAATTGGGCTGTCCATTTCAATTGCCCTATTAGCATATAAGTATTCTCTTTTTGCTAAAAACTCAGCACCAAAAAGTTTGCTTGAAGTTGTTTCTAACATTTTTCCACAAAGTGAAGACCGAAGATCATTACAAGATAGCTCGGTTTTAAGTTTTAGAGCATCTAATAAAGTAGGGCTTTCTGGGTACTTTGCTTCGAGCAAAGCTATAGTTGATAGCGCCGCTAAGTACCTTTTAGCTTTAAATTCCAAAACGGCTAAATCGTAAATGGCATAGTCAGATAAAATGAACTTGGACTTTATTAAGTTTTCCAGTATGGTCTTTGCCTTTTCCGCTTGGTTTGTTTCCATGTAGCTTTGAGCTTTGGACAGATTAAAAGAGGCGCTTTGTTGAATTTCAGTGACTTTAAATGATGCCGCTGCCTGGCACTTAGAAATATTTGTGATAGCGACTATTATTAAAAAAATTGTCGTTATTTTTTGAGTATAACTGTTAAGTAATTTCCACATGGTGTCGAGTTAGGAGCTCCTCAACAATTGGGATTGATAAAAGTCTATCGCATATTTTTGCTGGATCATCGCCTAACCTAGTATTTAGAATGTTTATTTCAGGATTATTGCGCATCCAAGTAAGTTGGCGTTTGGCATAGGCTTTTGTTGCTTTTGCAATTTGGCGTTCAGTTTCTTCTGGGTTTACATTTTGAGTTAGCTCCTTATAGATTTCTCTATAGCCTATACTCTGCATCGCCTTAGTTGCGCTATTATAACCCATAGACATTAATTCGCGTATTTCGTCCCTCAGACCAGCTCTCACCATCGCTGTCACACGTTTCTCGATTCTTTCATGAAGTTGTTTGCGCGGAGGGCTTAAGGCTATAAGCACAAAATCAAAAACAGCAGGCTGTTTTGTATCTTTAATTATCTCTGTCATTGTTTTTCCGCTTGTAAAATAAACACCAAGACCGCGTTGTGTTCTAAAAGTGTCATTAGGATGTACCTTTGAGGTCCATGACGAATCAATTCTTTGAAGCATGTTATAGGCACCAGGTTGACCGACGGTTGAGTAGATTTCATCTAATCTGTCTTGCCCTTTAACAGATACTTTTATGCCAAATGATAGTTGTCTGGTTAGACCCTTTACATAAAGCCATGCCCCGCCAACCACCAGTGGCATTTTACCGTCAGACCATAATTTATAAGCTATATCTTTCGCCGCGTCACGATACCTAGATACGTTAAACTCTTCATCAGGGTTTGCCACGTCTATCATATGGTGAACAACCCTTTTTTGGCTTTCTTGATCCGGCTTTGCAGAGCCAATATTAAAATGACGGTAAACAAGTATCGAGTCGGCAGAAATAATTTCCGTACCCAATCTTTTTGCAAGTTCGATTCCAACCTCGGTTTTACCGCTACCGGTTGGCCCTAGAACTGCAAGTAGTGGTGCAAGCTCAGACATGTTTTTCCATTAACTTTTTAAAAACCCTTGAATCGTTACCTTCTGAATTTTTCAAGATCAAGGGTTTGTCAATTATTGTTTCATGTATTTTGCCTGAAGTTGCCTTCACCATGAAAAGGATGGGAGGTCTTTTGCCAAAAGATTTAATCTCTTGGGTTCTAGCTATGGAAAAACCATACTCATCGAGAATTCTTATGCATTCCTTCTTACGCTCGTTAATCATTATAAAACTCAGTGACGCATTTCTTTTTAAAAGTACTGTTGCAGCTTTAATTAAATCTGTAAAAGTCATTTTAATTTCATGACGAGCAATAGCTCTACGCGGATCGGGGTTAACCCTCCCAGAGCCAGCTCTTCGGTATGGTGGATTAGCCACAATTGCGTCAAAAGAATTTGCCTTAATTAAATTTGCGACCGACTTTATATCTGCAGTAACTACATTATATTTAGATATCCCGGATGCTAAAGCATTTTTGTGTGATGTTTTGCAACTAACGGGATCAATCTCTATGGCTGTTACAATTAGACGCGGGTGCAACCTGTTTAGTAGAATGGAAATAACTCCTGTCCCAGAGCAGAAGTCAGCAATGTGACCTTCATGTGGGCCATCATAAAAGTTAGCTAGTAGAAAAGAATCACGATTGTATCTGTACCCGCAAGTGCCCTGGTTAATTGTCAATTTTTTTAAGGATTTAGGCATAGCATTAAAGGTTTTAGTTAGTAATTGAACACAAAGAACAGGATAAAGAAACTTTGAAAGCTACATCCAGCTTGGAAGAGCGCCTCTCCAAGCGCTTACCAGTTCATCAGCCTTGCAAATAATTTTTTTATCGCCGTTTATTTCAAAAGAAATTTCGCTTGTCGTAACTTCACCAATTATTGTAGCTGGTAAAGCATTAGCTTTTGCTAAACCCATTACGAGGTCAACGTAACTTTTGTTAATAGAGATCACTGCCGAGGATTGAGTTTCCGAAAATAGTGTAATATCATCTCGAAAGTCGGATTTTAGTTTCACCTTGAATCCCACCTGGTCGTTGCTTTTTGTTGTAAACAGACATTCGCAAAGACATACTGCAAGACCTCCATCAGATATGTCATGAATTGACGAGACAAGTTTTTTATCCGCAAGATCTATCATTGTTTTTTGAAGTGTTGCTTCTCTTTGCAAATTGACTTTTGGAATAATTCCTTGCTCTACGTTGTGTACAAATGACATGTACTCGCTCCCACCAATTTCCGGTTCGATTTCACCTAGAAGAATGATCACATCACCTGGACTTTGGAAATATTGCCCCACAAGTTTATTATGATCTTCAAGAACCCCTACAGCTCCTATTGTTGGGGTAGGGAATATTGCTTGATCATCTGTCTGGTTGTAGAAGGAAACATTACCTGAGACAACAGGTGTTCCAAGTGCCTTACACGCCTTGGTTATGCCCTCTATTGTTTCTATAAAACCCCACATTACATCAGCTCTTTCGGGGCTGCCAAAATTGAGGCAGTCAGTAATAGCTATAGGTTTAGCTCCTGAGCAAGCCACATTGCGTGTTGCCTCTGCAACAGCTTGCATACCTCCGATATATGGATCAAGGTAGCAATACCTGCTATTGCAGTCCAAGCTCATTGCCACTGCCATGTCCGTATTCTTTATTCTTATAACAGCCGCGTCTGAACCAGGCATAACTATTGTGTTTGACATCACTTGATGATCAAATTGCTTGTATACCCATTCTCGAGAACAAAGATTGGGCGAGGAGACTAGTTTGAGTAATGTCTTTGTAAGATTCCTCGGTTCTGAAACCTTGTTTATATTGAATGATTGTCGTTCTGCCAAGTTTTCTGGCTCACTATAAGTTCTTGTATATTTAGGTGCGGACTCTGAAAGTTCTGCGGCTGGTAGGTTAGCTACAATTTCACCATCATCTTTGATAGTCACCATGCCA
Organism: Nitrospinaceae bacterium UBA7883; assembly: GCA_002500605.1. Classification (GTDB taxonomy): domain Bacteria; phylum Nitrospinota_A; class UBA7883; order UBA7883; family UBA7883; genus UBA7883. The sequence continues at coordinate 35,638 of DLRR01000027.1, forward strand.
CCGTTAGTAACCTTGCCTACTACTTCTGCATTAAGCTCCCATTTATCGAATATTTCTTTTACCGCACTTTCTGTTCCTTTCCTGCAAACAAGCAGCATCCTTTCTTGAGATTCTGAAAGCATTACTTCATATGGGGTCATTCCTGTTTCACGCTTTGGTACTTTGCCCAAGTCCATTTCAATACCAGTACCAGCTCTTCCGGCCATTTCGATTGATGAGCTGGTTAGCCCTGCGGCACCCATATCTTGTATGCCTACAACATAGTCTGTCTTGAAAAGCTCCAGGCAAGCCTCTAATAGGCGCTTTTCAGTAAATGGGTCCCCCACCTGCACAGTTGGTCTGCGCTCCTCGCTGTCTTCATCGAACTCCTCGCTTGCCATAGTTGCGCCATGGATGCCATCACGCCCTGTTTTAGAGCCAACATACATCACTGGGTTGCCAATGCCTTCGGCCTTACCAAGGAATATACGGTCTTTCTTTACAAGTCCAAGGTTGAATACATTGACTAGGCAGTTACCATTAAAACTTGGATGAAAAAACATCTCTCCGCCTATGGTAGGAACTCCCATGCAGTTTCCATATCCAGCGATCCCAGCGACTACTCCATCCAACAGGTACTTTGTTTTTGCGTGGTCCATCGAGCCAAATCGTAGTGAGTTAAGGGATGCCATTGGTCTCGCCCCCATGGTAAAGATATCGCGTAATATTCCACCAACGCCAGTTGCCGCTCCCTCATAAGGCTCTATATAAGAGGGGTGATTATGTGATTCCATTTTAAAGACTATGGCTAAGCCATTACCAATATCGACAACTCCAGCATTTTCACCAGGACCTTGAATTACTTGTGGACCTTCGGTAGGCAACTTGCTTAAGTGTTTGCGAGAGCTTTTGTAAGAGCAATGTTCACTCCACATGACAGAAAATATGCCTAGTTCGACAAGGTTGGGCTCCTTACCCAGTATCTCCTTGGCCAAATTGAACTCTTCCATGGTAAGGCCATGCTGTTCTATTAATTGCGTATCCAACATCATGACATTATAAACAACTCCAATTTCTCAGCAATGGCAAATGGTGTGTTTACCTGATTAATTTGCTATTCTCTAATAATTGTACACTCTTATGCATGGCCGGTTGCTGATATAGCTCACAAACTACCAATCGCACGGAAATGACTCTATGTGGAAGCACTGTTTGTTGAGTTGATCAAAGATTGTGGAGTTTCTTCAATCCTTGTTATATGGCTACTTTGAGATGGCTTTATGATAAAATTAAAAGATCAATAGAGGATAGAAAACATGCTCGATGAGATAATACTAGGTGCAGTGCAGGCGTCTCCTGTTATTTTCAATAGGGAGGCATCTTGTGAAAAAGCGGTAAAGTTAATTCACAAAGCCGGTTCTTTAGGTGTGCGGCTTGCTGTTTTTGGAGAAACATGGCTCCCAGGGTATCCATGGTTTAATGTTGCGTGGGCTGAGCCAATGGGTCAGGAGGCTGCTATAGATTATCTTGCCTCAGGTGTCACAATTCCAGGTCCATGCACCGATTACCTTTGTCAGGCTGCTAAGGAATCATGCTGTGATGTAGTAATTGGTGTCGCTGAACTTGACTCAGTAAGTGTAGGTACAATATATGCTACGTGCCTTTTTATTAGTTCGGAAGGTAAAATACTTGGCAAACATAGGAAGATAAAACCAACTGCCACGGAACGTATTATGTGGGGAGAGGGTGATGGAAAGTCAATTAACGTGTATCAACGACCGTATGGAAATTTGTCTGGCCTAAATTGCTGGGAAAATCAAATGGTTCTGCCAGCATATGCGCTTATGATGCAGGGGACGCAATTTCATGCTGCCATATGGCCAGGAGGAGAACCATTCACTAGGCAGACTTTTTTAACCCAAGCTCTTTGTTCACAAGCTTCCTGTTATGGAATTTTGGCATCAGGACTGATTCGTGAAGAGGATATACCTAAAAAATATCAGGCTATGCTACCACTCCGTGCCGTCCCAAGAAGTGGAGACAGTTGCATAATCGGCCCCAACGGAGAAATATTAGCTGGTCCGCTTCATATGGAAGAGGGAATAATAACTGCTAAAGCCTCTCAAAATGCAATACGGTCTGCCAAAGCTTGGATGGATAATTGTGGTCATTATAGCAGACCAGATATTTTTGAATTTTATATGCACGGAAATAAGATGGCGCCAGGGCAGCCGCGTATTTCTGTGGAAGATGAAACGAATGACGAACTTGCAGACTAAGAGCTTGCAATAACTCACCATTTCTAGCTTCTGGTTTGATCCTTTGGGTATGAACGACTACTTGTCAACACGGCATCCCAATATTGACCATTTTATAATTTTGCTGAACAAGATTGTAAAACTAGGGGTGTTTTTCTAAGAACCACTTACTGTACTTAAGAACGAGTTTGCAAAAAAAAAGCCGGGCTATTCAGCCCGACTTTTATATTGCTATAATTTCTAGCGATCAATACCACCATCAATGTTAGCACCACGAACAGCCATTGCTTCGAAGCCTGCTGCTTTTGCTTTTGCTTTGTCACCGGAGGCAGACAGCTCATTATGAAATGCAGATGCACCTTCGATACATTTTAGGGCATAGTCAAACGCATAAGGAATACCAGCACCACGTGGCGAAAAACCACCTAAAATAACTCCAACTGTGGCAGCTTCGAAAACTTCTGGGATCGTAGCACCCTGTTCGCAAGCAGGAATGTTATGAACGATACACTTCGAAGACATTGTGCCTACTCCACCAGCCATGAACATCAACTCTTTGACTTTCCCCGACAGGGCACCATCAGAGAAAACAGTTGAGTAATAGTTACCGAAACATACCCCAGCATCGGTGCTAACAGTATTGATAATCTTAAACATGCGTGGATTGAATCCGGCCACAGCATCCATGTACTCATTGGCTTCGGCATCGCTCATGGAACCGCTAAGCTCTTTCATCTGCTTTCGGATATCAAGCATTTGTTGTACTTTGCTCATAAACATCCCCTTTAAGAATTTCATTATAGACATATAGTTTTACCCCGAAATACCGGCGCAGAAGACCACAGTTTACACAATCTCGATCCACCCGCCTGTTTTGACACCACTCTCAGCGTCTATAAACAAAAACCAAGTCCATTGTAAACTCAGTATTCGCTCGCTCAAAATCGAACAATCAAAAAAAGCTAACCGATCTCCACCACCATAAACATGGGGTCATTTAAGATCTTCAATTTAACGTACTGAAGTTTATCCAACCAAAAGTGAAATGTCAAATGTATTCCATAGAAAAGTAAAGAATTAGACAGGTTTAGTGTCTAATGTAGCGTAGAATAATTATGGTATTTTCGAATGGCTAGGTTTTTTACATAAATGGAATGTTTGTGTGAGTAAACTTGTATATAATATGGAGCAAACAAGGGTTTTCGGTGCTAGATTTCCACTGCGTTATGTGGTTAAATGCCCAGTCCGCTGGATTGGGGCGTCGTCAAGTGGTAAGACACGGGTCTTTGGAATCCGCATCCGCAGGTTCGAATCCTGCCGCCCCAGCCACTTTTATCTGGTTAGAAAATAAGTGTATTTGTGGATATATCAGGAGATGGAATGAAGTCTAACAATAATGGACGGCTGGTAGTTATCAGTGGGCGAAGTAATCTTTTTTTAGCCGAGGAAATAAGCAAATATATAAACGTTAGCCTGTGCGAGCGGGAACTCACCAATTTTTCAGATGGTGAGATTTTCGTACAAATCAAAGAGAATGTACGAGGATCTGATGTTTTTGTTGTCCAGCCTACTTCGTCAAACGTTAATGATAGCCTGATGGAACTACTAATAATGATAGATGCTATCAAGCGGGCATCAGCGAAACGGATTACTGCTGTTATACCATACTTTGGGTATGCAAGACAGGATCGCAAGGTTTCCTCTAGGACTCCTATAACTGCTAAGCTTGTGGCAGATTTAATTACTGCAAGTGGAACCGACAGGGTCTTATCGATGGATTTGCACGCTGGTCAGATCCAAGGTTTCTTTGGTTTGCCTGTGGACCATCTATATGCTGCACCAATATTCGTTGACTACATAAAATCTAGGAAACATGAAAATTTGGTTGTTTTTTCTCCAGATGCAGGTGGGGTTGAGCGAGCCAGATCTTACGCCAAAGCCCTTGGCGTTGGACTTGGAATAATAGATAAAAGGCGCGAAGGGAAAAATATAGCCCAAGCCACGCATATTATTGGTGAGGTCAAGGGACTTGATGTCCTAATTGTAGACGATATGGTAGACACGGCAGGAACCTTAACAGAGTCTGTAAAAGCATTGCTAAACGCAGGTGCAAACTCCGTTTCTGCATGTTGTACTCACCCGGTTCTTTCAGGGCCGGCTATAGATCGTATCTACAAGTCCGATCTTAAGGAACTGATAACAACTAATTCGATTGACATTCGGGAAAAAGCTTCACAATGCCCGAAGATTACTGTACTTTCGGTGTCCAAGTTGTTAAGTAATGCGATAGAACGAATTCATGCTGAAACTTCGGTAAGTTCGTTATTTGAATATTAGATAAAAAATGTAGACTTGAATATAAATTTTATGAAAGCAGTAAGATGAGCGAGATAATATTAACTGGAAAGATAAGGGAACCTGGTCGGAAAGGGCCTGCACGCAAACTTCGCAGAAATGGATTGGTTCCTGGAATAATTTATGGTCGAGGAGACCAAGTTGCCGTGTCAGTTGACTCTAAACAAATTATTAAGATCATGGATGTAAAAGGTGGTGTGAATAATATCTTAAACTCTAAGATTGATGGCGACTCTAAGGAACGTAAAGTCATGATAAAGGATATCTCAGTCCATCCAATGACAGACCAAATTTTACACATTGACTTTATAGAAATTGATAGCTCCAAACCAATCAAGACAAAGGTAAAGTTAGAATTCATTGGAGTTCCAAAAGGCGTTAAAGAGCAGGGTGGCCAACTGAATGTAAATATCAAAGCTGTTAGGGTAGAAGCTTTGCCTGGTGATGTGCCTTCCGCAATAGCACTGCCAGTGGACGATATTGAGCTCGGGCAGGTTGTTCGTATCAGCGATCTTAAAGTGGAAGACAAATTAAAGATTATTGAAAAACCTGAAGCTACCATTTTGTCGGTTTCAGTGCCGAAGGTTGAGGAAATAGAGCCAGAGACAGAGGAGGCTGGCGAAGAGTTAGAAGACACGAAGTCAGAAGATACAAAACCAGAGGATACAAAAACTCCAAATAACGAACCTTCTTCCGAAGGATAGTATATGGAGGCAAAATTATTCGTTTGATTTTCTGGATTGCAAGTTGAAGCTAATTGTGGGCCTTGGTAATCCCGGTAAGGAATATTTGTATACTCGACACAATGTTGGGTTCATGGCTTTAGATTATTACCTGAATGATCTGAATGAGTTAACCCACCAGGAACTGTTTGGCTATCTATTTGCGTCACTTAATTTAAATGATGAGGAAATAGTCTTTATAAAGCCGTACACTTTCATGAACAATAGCGGCAAGCCTATTTCAAAAGCTTTGGAAGAGTTTGGGGTTTCTCATCAAAACATTCTGATTATCCACGATGACATTGGAATACCTCTAGGAGTTGCAGAATATAACGTTGGCGGTAGCCATGGTGGCCATAATGGTTATAAATCAGTAGTATTAAATTTGGGAACTACTAATTTAAAACGAATACAAATTGGAATAGGACGACCGCCTGAGGGTACTTCTACAGTTGATTTTGTGTTAGGGGAAGTTACAGAGGATGAACAAAGTCATATTGAGGGAGCCTTAAGTCAAGCTTCCGCGCTAATAAGAGAAAAGTTTCTAAAAGGCAAATAGCCAAAACTTATCCTTATAAACATACAAAACAGTTAATCGAAAGGGAATAACATGCTTACATTGGTTTTCCTAAGTCCTATTATTGGTATTGTCGGCTTGGGAGTGGCATTTGTGCTGTTTTCTGGAATCATGAAACAGTCTCCGGGAAATGAACGTATGATAGAAATATCACAAATGATTCACGAAGGTGCCATGACTTTTCTCAAACGTGAATACACAATACTTGCAGGGTTTGTGGCGATTGTGTTTGCTATGTTGTCTGTTGTTATCAGTTTTAATACAGGTATAGCTTTTATAGTTGGAGCTACTTTGTCAATGTTAGCCGGCTTCATTGGAATGAAAGGTGCTACCAGAGCCAATGTCAGGACCTCAGCCGCCGCCAATCAAAGTGGTCAGCAAGCTGCGCTACAAATGGCATTTTCCGGTGGTTCTATCATGGGGTTGACTGTGGCCAGCATGGGCCTTATTGGAGTTTGTATATTTTTTATTACATTTGATGTTGTGGCTACAGCTGGTAACGTTGCCGACTTGGCCGGTTTTGCTATGGGAGCATCTTCTATAGCTTTATTTGCTCGTGTGGGCGGTGGTATATACACAAAATCGGCTGATGTAGGTTCTGATCTCGTTGGTAAAGTAGAAGCTGGTATTCCAGAAGATGATCCAAGAAACCCTGGCGTCATTGCCGATAACGTAGGCGACTGTGTTGGTGATACTGCTGGCCTTGGGGCAGATATATTCGAGTCGTATGTTGGATCAGTAATTGCCACCATTACCATCGGTGCAGCAATGGTTGATCAAGAAAGTTATATGAGTTTGCCAATCGTGGTAATTGCAATTGGTCTTGTGGCATCAATACTTGGAATTTCTTCCATGAAGCTTATGAAAGGTTTTGAGCCAGAATCGGTGCTTAGGTATACGGCCTTCGTTGCAGCTGCCTTTATGCTAGCAGGATCATATTATTACATTACGCATTTTGGAATGCCATGGACTGTGTGGGGTGCGCTAGCTACTGGTTGTTTTGCCGGTATAGCCATTGGTCTTTTAACCGAATATTACACCGGCATGTTTGGTCCAGTTAAAAAGCTTGCTGCAACCACTGCTACAGGTACGGCAACACTGATTATAGGTGGATTCTCCTTAGCCTTAGAGTCCGTTGCCCCTCCTGTGATTGTAATTGCAATAGCCACCTATTTGGCAAACGATTTTGCAGGACTGTACGGTATTGGTTTAGCTGCAGTAGGTATGTTGGCTACCGTGGGCATTACCATGTCGGTGGATGCATATGGCCCTATTGCCGACAATGCTGGTGGTATTGCTGAAATGGCTGAGCTAGGGCCAGAAACAAGAGCAATTACCGATGGTTTGGATGCCATCGGAAACACCACAGCGGCCATAGGCAAGGGTTTTGCCATTGGTTCAGCAGCTATGACAGCCTTGGCGTTGTTCTCAGCATACACTCAGGCCGTTGGTCTTGAAAGCATTAACCTCGTTTCTGCTGAAGTTGTCATCGGACTATTTATTGGTGGAGCTGTAACATTTGCCATAGCTGCCATGACCATGACGTCTGTTGGTAAGGCTGCAATGCAGATGGTAGAGGAGATCCGGCGCCAATTCCGTGAGATTGAAGGTCTTATGGAAGGAAAAGCGAAACCTGATCCTTCAACTTGTGTAGATATCGCAACTAAGGCTTCATTAAGTGAAATGATAATGCCAGGAGTAACGGCAGTGTTGGCTCCCTTGGTTGTAGGCCTTCTTTTGGGTGCTGAGGCACTAGGTGGTATGCTAGCTGGAGCAACTGTGTGCGGAGTTATGCTTGCTCTTCTGATGGCCAACGGAGGCGGTGCATGGGATAATGCAAAAAAATATATCGAGTCTGGTGCTCATGGGGGGAAGGGCTCAGAAGCCCACAAGGCAGCAGTTGTAGGTGATACTGTGGGCGACCCTTTTAAGGATACATCTGGTCCAGCTATGAATATTTTAATCAAATTAATGTCAATTATAAGCTTGGTTATAGCACCGTTATTAATTGTATAAGAGGGTGTTAAACAATATAGTTAGGTGTTTATCAAAATGGCCATATTAGTTACTGAGGGTTAGTTGTAACCAAGGTCAAATAAACCGATGACGTGATTATTATGTTCAATGAGGCAGTCAATTAGAATACTTGTATTAATGCATTAAAATAGGTTGTAGCTTTGACTAATGGTTTATTGTATTAAACTACATTGCTATAAGTTGTAACTTTTTTAGCTTTTTTATCTTGTCGCGGTACATTGCTGCGGTTTCAAACTCCATGTTAGAAGCAGCACGCTTCATTTTTACGTCATATTCTTCTATCATCCTTCCCATCTGGTCATGGGCAATGGAGTCGACAGGGTCTGGAATGTTGTTTGTATTTTGACCAATATCGTCCTGCACAAAAGCGGCAATTCGGTCTATTTTGCGTGTAGTAGATGTTGGAGTTATGTCGTATTCTTTGTTATAGTCAAGCTGTAGTTTTCTGCGACGACTTGTTTCTCCCACAGCTCTCTTAATAGAACCAGTGACTTTATCAGCATAAAAAATAACAAGACCGTTGATATTTCTTGCAGCCCGACCTGAAGTTTGTATAAGTGATGTTTCCGATCTCAGAAAGCCCTCCATATCAGCATTTAAAATTGCGACCAAGCTTACTTCTGGGATATCCAAGCCTTCACGTAGGAGGTTTATTCCAATTAACACATCGAATTCTCCAATACGAAGATCGTTAATAATTTCTATTCGCTCTAGTGTTGCGATGTCAGAGTGAAGGTACCTGGCACGTACTCCGAGTCCCTGATAGTAGTCAGTCAAATCTTCGGCTTGACGTTTTGTCAGTGCGCCAACTAATACTCTTTCTTTTTTTTCAGCACGAGTTCTGATTTCTTCCAGCAAGTCGTCAACTTGATTTTCTACTGGTCTTATCGAGATTCTTGGATCTACTAATCCCGTTGGTCTCACCACTTGTTCCACCACCACTCCATCACATCTATCCAACTCGTAATCGGATGGAGTGGCCGAGACAAAAATTATTTGTTTTGCAATATTGTTAAATTCTTTAAATGAGAGGGGTCTGTTATCGTAAGCCGATGGAAGGCGAAATCCAAATTCCACCAATGAGCTTTTGCGCGATTGGTCAGCCCGTAGCATGGCATTTAACTGAGGAATCGTTTGATGGCTTTCGTCAATAAATATCAACGATCCCTCCGGCATGTACTCGAGCAGAGTAGGGGGCGGCTGTCCTGGTTGACGGCCAGAAAGGAACCGAGAGTAGTTTTCTACTCCTGCGCAGTATCCTATGGCTTTTATCATCTCCACATCATTTGAGCATCTTTCCTGGATCCTTTGAGCCTCAATCAGTTTTCCTTTGGCTATAAAATCTGCTTCCACTTCTTTCATTTCGTTAACTATTTGCACAAGCGCTCTTTCACGAACCTTTTTGCTTATTACATAATGGGTTCCCGGATAGATGTTTATATAATCGAGTTGCTCTATTATTTTGCCAGTTAGAGAGTCAACCCTTGAAATACCATCTATTTCATCGCCAAAGAAATCAATTTTAATGGCAGTGTCAGACGCATAAATAGGCATTATCTCAACCACATCGCCATTGACGCGAAAAGTTCCGCGCTTGAAATCGAGATTATTTCGTTCGTATTGAATAGATACTAGTTTGTCCAATAGATCATCCCGGTCTATGGTCTGTCCCTTTTCAATTTGAACTTTCATGTTTAAGTATTCCTCAGGAGACCCTAGACCATAGATGCATGAAACTGAAGCCACGATTACTACGTCGCGGCGCTCAAATAGTGAACGAGTTGCACTGTGGCGAAGCTTGTCAATCTCATCGTTAATATTTGCGTCTTTTTCTATGTATGTGTCGGATTTTGGCATATAAGCTTCCGGTTGGTAGTAATCGTAATAGGAAACAAAATACTCTACTGCATTATTTGGGAAGAATAGGCGAAACTCGGAGTAAAGTTGAGCTGCCAACGTTTTGTTGTGTACGATGATGAGAGTGGGCTTTTGTGTGGCCTCTATTACTTTGGCCATGGTGTAAGTCTTTCCCGAACCAGTCACACCTAGCAATGTCTGCGCGGTTAAGCCTCTGGCTAGGCCATCAACAAGTTCATTTATTGCTTTAGGTTGGTCACCTTTAGGACTGAACTCGGAAACTATTTTTAACCTACTTGTCATAGTGCCAGTATATCTTAAGCAGTGTATTTTATGGGATAGCAGATTCTGTAAGGAGAAATCTAAACGACGGCGCTAATGAGTAGAGAATAAATTAAAACTATTCCATCTTTTCAAACACCAGGGTTAGGGGCTAGATACTCTTTTTATCTTTGCACCTACTGCTCTTAGTTTTCTTACCAAATTCTCATAACCTCGATCTAAGTGATAAACTCTAGATACTGTAGTGACGCCTCTAGTTGCTAGACCAGCTAAGATAAGCGAAGCTGACGCGCGAAGGTCTGTGGCCATGACCTGTGCCCCTGAGAGGTGGTTCACTCCATGCACAGTAGCGCTATTACCGGAAATTAATATGTTGGCCCCCATACGTCGAAGCTCGGCCACATGCATGAAACGATTTTCAAATATTGTTTCTTTAATTACTGAGGTTCCTTGTGCTAGTGTCATTAAAGTCATCATTTGAGCCTGCATGTCTGTAGGAAAACCAGGGTATGGTGATGTAACAATATTGGTCGACCTTATCTCATCTTGGCCAATGATACGTATTCTGCCAACTTTTACATCTAATTGGCATCCGCATTTTATTAGACAGTCAGAGATTTCGTTTACATGTTTAACATTAGCTCCGGTTAAGGATAGATCACCACTTGTAATCGCTGCGGCCACCATGTATGTGCCAGTCTCAATCCGATCGGGGATAATGGAAGTTTCTGCTGGAAACAGTGAATTCACTCCTTGTATATGGATGATGTTGGTTCCGGCACCTTCAATTTTGGCACCCATTTTATTTAAAAATTTTGCGAGAGCTTCCACCTCAGGCTCTAATGCACAGTTTTTAATTACCGTTTCACCTTTTGCAAGTGTTGCTGCCATCATTATGTTCATAGTGCCGGTTACAGTAGTTAGGTCGAAACTCACTTGTCCGCCAGTTAAGCCGCGTTTAGCTTCAATCTCCACATAGCCATGGCTAAGGTTTATTTCAGCTCCAAGCGCCTTTAGGCCCTTTAGATGTTGATCTATTGGGCGTTCACCAATAGCACATCCACCAGGAAGTGACACTTTTGCTTTTCCAGACCTTGCCACTAATGGTCCTAGGGTCAAGCAAGAGGCTCTCATGGTTTTAACCAAATTATATGGTGCTTCGAAGCTAGTTAATTTGCTGCAGTCTATGGTGTATGTCGATGAGTTGTCATGATCAACGGAGGCGCCAAATACTTCTAACAATAAGCATGTGGTACGTATATCCACAAGGTCTGGCACATTGGAGATCTTGCAGGAACCGGCTGTTAACAAACAAGCAGTAAAGATGGGCAAAACTGAATTCTTTGATCCAGAAATAGGAATTTCACCAACCAAAGGTATTCCACCTTCAATCTCTATTTTATCCATATTACACTCTTTTAGCTGATATGACTCGCTCTATGCCTTGCAGGTCATTGAACTTTTGATCAACAAGAAATTCCCTTGATTGATTGAAAATATTTAAAACTTTCCCGCTTTGCCCGAAGCCAATCTCAAGCATTAATTTCCCCTGTGGCTCTAGATGGTTGTGAGCATTATTTATGATTTCATGAATTACGCCCAAACCCTTTCTGTCAGCATAAAGTGCAAGCTCTGGCTCATACATCTGGATTTCAGGTTCAAGACTATCTGTTTCCTTATTTAAATACGGGGGATTTGAAATTATCAAATTAAATCGCTTAGAACAAAGATTATTAAATAAATTTGACACAACAATTTCCATGCTATCAGTTAACCCCAGTTCATGGGCATTTTCCCTCAACAACTCTATTGCGCCAAGGCTTATATCAGCTGCTGTAACTTTCCACTTTGGCCTGTTGTATGCCAATGAAATTGCTATAGCACCGCACCCTGATCCGAGGTCTAGAACAGCAATTGGATCATTTGTGTCGAAACTTTCCATCGCAGCGCTTACTAGAAGTTCTGTCTCTGGTCTTGGAATAAGGGCCCTTTTATCGACGGTGAAATTAATAGAAAAAAATTCTTTTTTCCCAGTTATATATGCTACTGGTTCTCGCTTTTCTCTTCTTGTTATAAAGTGATCTATATTAATAGATTCTTTTTCATTCAGTTTTTCATTGGACCTAGCCAGCATTGTACATTTGTTTATTCCCATTGCATGTGACAGTAAAATTTGGGCATCTAGTGCTGGTGAACCTACTCCAGCTTTCACAAGCCTTCTGGTGGCATCAACTAAAGCTTCTCTAATTAGTCTGGTCAACTTCCACCATTAAGCGAGCTTGATTTATCTGCTAAAGCCGTTTGCTGGGTAGCCAGTATGAGAGCATCTACCATTTCATCAAACTCACCGCTAAGAAAACTTTCCAATTTGTAGAGAGTAAGGTTTATTCTGTGATCAGTTACACGGCCTTGAGAAAAGTTGTAGGTCCGTATTCTCTCTGACCGATCACCTGATCCTATTTGGGTTTTTCTGGTAGAAGCTCTTTTCTTCGCTTCTTCACGTTCCTTCATATCTTTGAGTCGTGCTGTTAAAACTTTCATAGCTTTTGTTTTGTTTTTATGTTGTGATTTCTCATCCTGCATCGACACTACAATGCCTGATGGAATATGAGTTATACGTACTGCTGAGTCGGTCGTGTTTACTGATTGACCACCAGGTGCAGAGGATCGATATACGTCTATGCGTAGATCGTTCGATTCTATTTCCACTTCAACATCTTCGGCTTCGGGCAGAATTGCCACAGTGCAGGCAGATGTATGCACTCTACCTGAAGTTTCAGTTTCTGGCACTCTTTGAACACGATGTGTTCCACTTTCAAACTTCATGCGAGAGTAGACTTTTCCACCGGATATCATTGCTATAACTTCCTTGAATCCACCCACACCGGTTTCACTTAGTGACATAATCTCTACATTCCAATTGTTAACCTCTGCGTATCTGTTGTACATACGAAAAAGGTCAGTTGCAAACAAACTAGCTTCCTCACCACCAGTGCCGGCACGAATTTCAACAATAACGTTTTTGTCAGCGTTGGGATCCTTAGGCAAAAGCAAAGTCTTAAGTTTAGTTTCTGCAGCTTTCAATTTAGGTTCAAGATCTTCAACCTCATTTTTAGCCAGTTCGTAAAGACCTTTGTCGGAACTATCTTCAAGCATCTCCTTGGCCCCATCTATGGCGTGCTTAATAGCCTTATATTCAGTGTAAGCGGAAATGATTGGTCGCAACTCAGCTAACTCTTTACCAAGTTTTTCAAGCATTTTTCGGTTGGAAATTACGGCTGGATCCGCCATTTGAATGCTTATTTGCTCCAGCCTTTTTTCCGCCTTATCTAGTGCAGTGAACATTGATCATAACCATGAAGCATGAAGGCTGTGGTTTCCAAGTCAATTCAGCTGGTTTTTGGCTGGTTTTGCCCCTTACCATACCTACGCTGGAATTTTTCTATTCTCCCGGCTGTATCGATTAGCTTTTGTTTGCCAGTAAAAAACGGATGGCACGCTGAGCAGATATCTAGGTGCATTTTAGGCATAACACCTTTGGTGTTAACCACACTGCCGCAAGCGCAAGTGATCTCGCATTCACCGTACTTTGGATGTATTTCCTTCTTCATCTAATCTTTTAACTTAGTGGTTTTTAAGAGGTCGCCAGTATAGCTTAATTCCATTGAAATGTTAAGCATTCATGGCTTCAAGAAAACGTTTATTTTGTTTTGACTCTTTCATTTTGTCCGTAAGAAGCTCCATGGCCTCAATGGGATCCATGGGTTGAAGAACTTTACGGAGAATCCAGATTCGCTTAAGGTCAGCGCTATCAAGTAATAGCTCTTCTTTTCTGGTGCCGGTTCTGGTGATGTCTATTGCTGGGAAGACCCTTCTATCAGCTAATCGTCTATCTAGGTGCACTTCCATGTTGCCTGTACCTTTAAATTCCTCAAAAATTACATCATCCATTCTTGAACCTGTGTCTACAAGGGCGGTTGCAATAATGGTGAGTGACCCTCCCTCTTCGATGTTTCTTGCGGCCCCAAAGAAGCGTTTTGGCCTTTGGAGTGCGTTGGAGTCAACACCGCCGGAAAGTACCTTTCCACTTGGTGGAACGATGGTGTTATAAGCCCTTGCAAGCCTCGTTATCGAATCTAGCAGAATAACAACATCTCTTTTGTGTTCTACTAAACGCTTAGCTTTTTCAATTACCATCTCTGCTACTTGCACGTGGCGTGAAGCAGGCTCATCAAATGTTGATGATATTACTTCGCCTTTTACCGAGCGTTCCATGTCGGTTACTTCTTCAGGACGTTCATCAATGAGCAATACAATGAGGTAAGCCTCGGGATGGTTTTCAGTAATAGAATTAGCCATTGATTGCATAATCATAGTCTTACCGGCACGTGGTGGCGAAACGATAAGAGCGCGTTGCCCTTTTCCTATTGGACATATCAGATCAATTACTCGTCCTGAAATATTGTCTGGAGATGATTCCATAATGAAACGTTTATCAGGATAAAGAGGTGTGAGGTTGTCAAAAAGAATTTTATCCTTCTGAGCTTCTGCACTTTCAAAGTTGACCATTTGAACTTTGAGCAATGCAAAGTAACGCTCGTTGTCCTTAGGTGGTCTGATTTGACCTGAAATAGTGTCGCCAGTATGAAGATCAAATTTCCTTATCTGTGAAGGAGAAACATAAATGTCATCAGGGCCAGGCAGGTAGTTAAAAGACGGTGACCGTAAGAAGCCAAATCCATCCGGTAATATTTCTAACACGCCTTCACCATAGATGCTACCCTCCCGGGCACCTTTGGCCTCTAATATTTTGAACATCAGGTCTTGTTTTCTTAGGCCCCTAATGCCTTCGATATTGTATTGGCTAGCTATATCTGTGAGCTCGTTTATGGTTTTTCCCTTAAGTAAACTAATGTCAAGAGTTTTGCCATTGTCTGTGGTGGCCATGACAGGCTTACTTTCATCTGACGATTCACCACTGTTTGAACTAGGTTTTACCTCAGTTGGAGAAGATTTTCTATATGGCATATTTTCATTAAGAGTAAATTGAGACTATTGATCATTCTATTAAGCGAAACACCTTGTCCTTGGTGGGCGAGGTGGAAACTAATTCGGAAGCGATAGTTAACGTTCCTAAAGGAAACGACACAGAGCAAACATTACTAAATCTATTTGAACCAAATCATCCGGTCAACGAACAAACCCAAACGCCACATGCAAATAATGCTTTAAAATCCCCACATGCACGTAGGTAACGATGTAAACCAAGCGAGCGTAATCTACCCCATTTAAAAATAAGTGTCAACATAAATAAGTATATACTATTTGTAGTTAGCTTATAAACCCATTTATATTGGACTTTTTTTATTAATTAGGTGACTATTCTTCTCTTTTTGTTGGAGAATAACCTTTTTAGCAAATAGTTGAGTGGAGGTTTTGTAAATGGCCAAAGTCCTTGAAGGACCGGGGATGTATCTGTTTAATAAGTGGGGGATCTACACACCTAGACATGTAGTCGTATCTACTACTGATCAGATCGAATCTCTTGTCCAGTCAAACCAATGGATGCGTGAATGTAAGATGGTTGTAAAGGCACATGAAGCTATTGGATCTAGGTTTAAATTAGGCCTGGTGAAGATTGATCTTGATATTAATCAGGCGATTGAAACGGTCGAAGGGTTTCTTGGGCGAGAGATTGATGGGGTTGTAATTTCACAAGTAATTATTGCTGAAATGATGCCACACCAAGAAGAGTATTACTTGGCTGTAACATCGACTAGAGATGGTGCTGAGATTTTGATGGCAAAGTTTGGAGGTATAGACGTAGAGGCAAACTGGGATAAAGTCAGTAAAACGTTTGTCAGAATTGGAGATAAACCCAACGATGAGCAGCTGGTAAAATGTTCAGAAGAGGCAGGTTTTGAAGATAAATTGATTGAGAAGATGAGAAAATTTTCCCATCGTCTTTTCGAATGCTATAGCAACGAAGATGGTTTATACATGGAAATTAATCCTTTAATTGTTAATCCCCAAGATGGAAAACTTTGTGCTCTTGACGCTGTTGTACTTTTAGATGGAGATGCAAGGTTTAGGCATTCTGATTGGAATTTTTCTTTTGCCCCCGAGTTTGGTAGATCTTATACCCAAGCGGAAGAGCAAATTATGGAAATAGACAGCCGAGTCAAAGGGTCGGTTAAGTTAATTGAGATACCGGGTGGAAAAGTAGCAATGCTGCCGGCTGGTGGAGGAGCATCTGTATTCTATTCGGATGCTGTTATAGCTATGGGGAGCACTATAGCGAACTATGCTGAATACTCTGGGGATCCACCTGAGTGGGCTGTAGAAGCCCTGACAGACAAGGTGTGTTCTCTTCCAGGTATTGAGCATATAATTGTTGGGGGAGCTATAGCTAACTTTACAGATGTTAAAGCAACTTTTACCGGAATCATTTCCGGGTTTAGGAGAGCAAAAGAAGAAGGAAAACTTGATAAAGTAAAAATATGGGTTCGCCGTGGGGGTCCAAACGAAGCTGCCGGTCTTGAGTCCATGCGCATGCTTGTAGACGAAGGGTTTGATATTCATGTTTATGATCGTTACACACCGTTGACAGATATCGTCAAATATGCTTTGAAGGGAGAGAATTAGAGACGATGAGTATTGTCGCCGATAAAAATAATAAAGTAATAATAATGGGTGGTCCAGCTGGAATCAATGCCTCCAAAAGAATGGCAGAGTTCTCTTATCTTTGTCACCTAGAATACAATGTTACTAGTTTTGTATATCCTCCCGATGCCGGAAAGACAGCAGATGTATCTTACGGGGCTCAGTTTTTGTCAATTCCGATTTATAATAGCCTTAAAGAAGCAACTGATCAACACCCAGAGAGTAATACGGTGTTAGTGTATGTTGGGGCGAATAGGGCAGCCAAAGCCGCCGAAGAAGCCTTGGACAACGACAAAATAAAATTTGTTTCAATGATTACAGAGGGAGTTCCTGAAAAGGATGCCAAATGGCTCATCAGGAAGGCCAACGAAAAGGGAAAATTGATAAATGGACCTTCTGCCATAGGAATTATGTCTCCCGGAGAGTGCCGTTTGGGTGTTATTGGGGGAGAATTCAACAACCTCAAGCTTTCCAAGTGCTATAGACAAGGGTCATTTGGAGTTTTAACCAAATCTGGAGGACTGTCGAATGAAATCATATGGCTTTGCTCACAATTTGGTGACGGCGTCACTACAGCTATTGGAATTGGTGGAGATACATATCCCTGCACGGACTTTATCACCTATCTGGATCTCTTCGAGAAAGATTCTAAGACCAAAGCAGTAATAGTTGTAGGAGAGATGGGTGGAGATCTTGAGGAGAAGGCTGCTGCTTGGTATTCCGAGAAACCACGTAGGATTAAGATGGTGGCAGTGATATCTGGTTTTTGCCAGGAATCACTACCTAAGGGAATGAAGTTTGGCCATGCAGGTGCCAAAGAAGGAATGCACGGCGAAGGCTCGGCACGAGCCAAAAGCGATGCTTTATCCAATGCAGGAGTTATTGTTCCTCCTACATTTGGTGACCTTGGGACAACCATAAAGCAGGTTTATGAAGATCTAGTAGCTACTGAACAGATTACTCCTGTTAAAGAATTACCTCAGTCAGAACTTCCAGAGCTTCCAAGGAAAGTAGAGGAGGTAATGGCCTCTGGTGATGTAATGGTTCAGCCGCTGTTCAAAAACACAATTACTGATGACCGTGGCGACGAACCGCTTTATTGTGGATACCCTGCGTCAGAACTTATTAACAAAGGATACGAAATACCACACATTATAGGACTACTTTGGAACAAGAAATTGCCAACTGACCAGGAAGCGGAAATTATTAGGCGTATTATCATGTTAACCGCTGATCATGGCCCATGTGTTTCCGGTGCCTTATCAACCATTATTGCAGCTTGTGCTGGTATAGGGATGTCACAATCTGTAGCTGCTGGACTTATAATGATTGGACCGAGGTTTGGTGGTGCTATAACTGATGCCTCTAAGTATTTTAACTATGGTTTACTAAACTTCCCAAATGACATACCAGGGTTTTTAGGTCACATGAAGAAAAACGTTGGCCCTGTGCCAGGAATTGGCCACAGAGTTAAATCATTAAAAAATCCTGATAAGCGAGTTACCGAACTTATCAAAGCAGTACGTGAGCAAAAAATTCGCACTCCTCATCTTGACTACGCTTTAGCGGTAGAGAAAGTGACAACAGGAAAAAAAGACAACCTTATTCTCAACGTTGATGGATGTATAGCGTGCATACTAACGGACATGGGGTTTCCCAAAGACACACTCAATGGTTTTTTTGTTTTGGCTAGGGCTATTGGAATGATAGGCCACTGGTGCGATCAAAAACGTGAAGGAGGACGCCTTATAAGAATGTACAATTATCTTGTAAACTTTGCAGTTCCTCGTAGAAGAACCGTTCCTGACCGCTTACAAAACAACAACAAATAGGCTTGTCTTGGTTAGATTGCTGGTAACCCAAGAATATAAGGGTTTCTAGTTTTGTTCGAAAAAAGGACTCTGTGTCAATATTTTAGCCTTTTAGAGAATATTAAGGTTAATCGACCGACATTAGGCAGAGCTGATAAAATCGTTTTAACTTTCTTCTTGCCGGTTTTGATGCGGGGCGTTATTATGTCGTAAATTTTCTTAGGGGGCAATTATGTTGCGGTATATAGTGGATGGTGAGGATGGAAAGGAAACTTGCGGACCGGTATCTGTGTCGGATGCACAAGTTCTTTACGCTAAAGGAATAATTACTGACGAGACGCTAGTTGGTGGAGAAGGCATGTCACTTTTCCGCCAGTTGAAAGATACAGACCTGTTTGATCAAGTAACCACACTAACTTTTAAAAAGCACGTTTACGAAAAAGAAAATGTAAACCCAACGCCATCAGTTGAAGCACCACCACCAGTGGAAGAAAGTTGTTGCACCGGGAGCACTTGTTCAATATTAAGCGTTGTGGCGGTTATTATAGTAGTGTTGCTTGGTATTTTACTATGTGCTTAAGTTTTAGCCAATGGTAGTCGTTGGCACTCTTAGGAAGATTTTATTTCTACAGATGAGTGCATAGTTTAGTTAAAGAGCCCAGGCATGCCCGGGATATAGTTACACTGGCTTTGAATAACAGAGTGCAGATGACTTGTTTTGCTGGGGCCCAATGAAATCAACGGGCACTACATAATTGATGGGAAAATTAATACCTTCTGCTCTTCTTTTCTTTATTTCTTTTCTTAGTTGTAGTGGTGATCCGTTAGCTAAGATTGAGAAAATGAGTGATGTCCCATGCACAAACCGAGAAGGTGATAGCCAGCTCGGGTCTGGTATGGACTCTACAGGTACAGCAACGAAGATAGGTGCCACTGTGGAGTCGCGCCCTAATGTAAATCTACCATATGTGGTGCACGAGCCGCCCGGAGATCCAATCGCGGTTTTAGTTGTAATTCCTGGTGGCGAAGGTAAGGCCTTTACTGGCTCAGGAGCATCCTTGAGGGCATCGCAGGTGTTTCTTATTAAGAACGCAGATGTGCTGACTGAAGCAGGGTTTAAGGTGGTATCAGTTAGTATGCCTTCGGATATGGATTCGGCTACCAATTCGGAGTTCTACGCTTACAGAGTTTCGGTTAAACAGTCTGTGGACATTGCTCAGTTGCTAACAGTTGAAAACAAAAGCAATAAGCCTGTTCTATTGGCTGGGACTAGCAGAGGAACCATTGCTCTGATCCCAAATAGTGCACTTGCCCTAGGGGTTGCCTTTTCATCTACAAGTTCATTGGTGGCTGGTTCAGACTCATCGCAGCGAGCTTCCTCCCTAAGTTCCGAAGCCCATATTTTGCAGAATTCAAATGATCTTTGCTCTTCTACAAGTCCGGCCAACGCAAACTTCATATACTCGGAGTTGCTTGTTGCTGGGAAATCATGTACTGGTGACATGGTATCTGGAGGATTCGAAGAACCAGGTGCAGATCCATGCGGTCCACAGTCTTATCATGGTTACTACGGCATAGAAAACTGCGCCACGCAAACCATTGTAAGATGGGCCAATGGGGTTCTAGAGAAATTTGCCACTAATAATTTACAACCGAAAGCCAATGCATATCATCACTCATCTGCAGTCGTATCTGGGAATACGACAAGCTTTTCTTTGGCTAATTCTGCCAGTGATCCTAACGGAGACACTGTAGCCTTTGCTGTTCCTTTTGAGACCTCCATGTTGGGTGGATCAGTATCTATTACAACTAATGGTCAGGTGGTTTACATGGCGCCAAATGACAAGGCTGGTTACTTGGATATGTTCGTCTACGTTGTAAATGACTCACTAGGAGGTCGAGGCAGGGCAGTAGTTACAATAGCAGTGCAATAGTCCTTTTGATTGGTTTTAAACCTATTTCGCCTTCTCTAAATATTTTCTGCAAACAGATTTTTATCTTTTTGAAACTTCCAAAACCCAAGCACTGAGAAACCAATGCCTATGATTACCACACCAAAAATTGCGATGAGGTGTGGTGTTGTTCCGTTGATGAAAATATCTTGATAGCCAATTGTCATAATTGCCATAGGGTTTATGTAAAAAGTGAAGTGAAATTCCTCTGGAACTGATGTTGTTGGGTAAAGGATGGGGCAAATAAAAAACCATAGCACAATGAAGTTAGCCAAAATGTGTTGAACATCTCGAAATCGAACATTTATAGAGGCAAAAAAATATACTAATCCAATAGTGAAAATTAGTTGGGCCAACATTAGTAGGGGTAGCCAAAGCATTGCAGGGGTGTACGCTACTTGATAATAAAGCATGAACAACAGTAGCAATGGTAAGCTAAATAGATAGTTGAACAGGTTTGAAACAATCTTGACCATGGGAAGTATTTCGGCTGGGAACATTGATTTTGTTATTAGATTGCCAGATGCAGTAATAGAATTTACACCCTCCATGATGGAGGAAGAGAACCATAGCCATGGTAATAGTCCAGTGAACATGAACACCGCGTAGTTCTCCACTTGTATTCGCATGTAGACTGAAAACACCAGTGCATAGACCATTAGAAGTAGAAGTGGATTTAATAACGTCCAAAACATTCCAAGAGTGGAGCCACGGTACCGAGCTTTTAATTCTTTAGAAACAAGACTCCATATAAGCTCTCTATATTTGTACAAAGAGGTCACGCTATCAAATAATGCTTCTTTCATAATGTGGTGTTCAAGGTTTTGTCATAAGGCGGTGTTCAATCATTATACAGCGGTTCTGAGTCACGGTTATGCCAGCTTTCCTAAATCTTTTAGCTGCACTATTGTTAACTATCCCAAGTTGGAACCATACATGTTTTGGTTTTTTTTCTATGATTTCGTCTGCTAGTTCATCGATAGCGGTTGGCTTTCTGAATATGTTAATAATATCAATACAGTTTGGTATTTCTGTTAGATTTGGATAGGCCTTTTCATTTTCCCACTCTTTTAGCCTAGGGTTTACTGGGATAATATGGTAACCATGGCCTTTTAAGTATAGTCCCACCTCAAGCGATGCCCTGCCAGGCTTATTGGACATTCCAA
Source organism: Nitrospinaceae bacterium UBA7883 (assembly GCA_002500605.1). Lineage (GTDB taxonomy): Bacteria > Nitrospinota_A > UBA7883 > UBA7883 > UBA7883 > UBA7883. The sequence goes on from DLRR01000027.1 coordinate 57,297, forward strand.
TAATCGCGATTGTTCTCGATTCCTTTAGTATTTTTATTACTTCATTAGGTGTTGTGTTTATTGCTGATAGGGTTGTCTTTTCGATTGTAATTGATGAATTGGGCACGATGAATTCTATTTCAAGTTTTTTCGTAAAAAACTTTGCAGACTACGTGATACAGGCTCTGGTATGTCATGCGATTGCTGGGCGTATCCTTCGAACATTTGTATTGTCTTTTTTAGAGTGTTTACAAAGGCCCAACACGGTTCGCAGTCTTCGATATGCTCTTCGATTTCCCGGCAAAGGTTCGGGTCTACTTCCTTGTCAATATAATCACTAATTTTATCCATCAGCTCTTGGCAGTTCATTTTACTATATCCATCTTTGCTATTTCAGTTGATCCATCAAAATACTCTGTTAAAGCCTCTCTTACGAAAAGCCTGGCCCTATGTAACCTAGATTTAACGGCCGGAACTGACATATCAAGGATTCCGGCAATATCCATATTAGTGAATCCTTCAATATCTTTAAGTATTAGTACTATTCTCTTGTCTTCTGGCAATTCGCTAATGGTTTTTTCGATTATTAATCTTATCTCATCATTTGTATACATCAATGATGGGTTTTTTGACCAATCAACAATTTCACGTGTCATTTCTGAACCGTCATAATTGATAGGCTTGTCTATTGAAACAGAGCGCATTCTCTTCCGTTTTCTGATTTTCATTAGACAATTGTTGGTTGCAATTTTCATTAGCCATGTTGAGAATGCAGAATCTCCACGAAATGTTGAAAGCGATTTGTATACTTGGACAAAAGTCTCTTGCAAAACGTCTTCAGCATCTTCTTGGCTATTTAAATATTTTAGGCAGTGATTGTATATTCGGGTCTCGAATTTATGCACAAGTTCTTCGAAGGCTTCATAGTCCCCTTCTTTTATTTTCTCAATAAGAAGGTTATCAGCTATAGCGCCTGGGGTCTTAGCCTTAGCTTTAAAGGTACCCTTCATTTTATGGTGTCTTTCTCAATACACAAAATTATGCTAAATCATACCATGGACCAACGTTACTTTTAGCAGCTATCAATAATTAAATGAATTAGTACGGTTTAATTACAAAGAGGCTACTTAGCTTGTGTTTGGTCGGTTTTTACTTTTTCAAATGTTCAATAATGTTTAATGCTGCGCGCTCTGATGCTCCACTTTTACCTAAAGATCGCTTCACTTTCTCGAGATTTTCTTTCATCACATACATTTTCTTAGGGTCTGACAGGTAATCCAATGCCACGTTAGCCATTGCTTTCGGTGTCATGTTCCATTGCAATAGCTCAGGAATGAACTCTTTGCTTGCGAGGAGGTTTGGTAGTCCGGAATACTTTATATAAACCAATGATTTTGCAAGTATATATGAAAAAAGATCGGACTTATAAACAATTTGCATGGGGCAACCAGAGATTGTGGCTTGTAGAGTAGAGGTTCCAGATTTACATATTAGGTAGTCACAGGCACTCATGACTTCCCAACTGCGGTCATGTGCGATTGATATTGTTTCCTCAGGATCGTTTATATGATTTTGTATAAATTTTAGATCTATAGACCTTGGGCATGCAATTAAAACTTTTACCTTCTTTTGGTGTTGGATAAGCTTTGCCGCTTTCAGCATCAGCGGTAGCATCCGGTTTATTTCACTTTGACGTGATCCTGGGAAAAGACCAAGTACCGTTTGACTAGGTTCGGCGCCAAATTGCTGCCTTAACGAGTCTCGATCTTGAATTTGTTCAAACTCGTCGCACAGCGGATGACCAACAAACTTAGCGTTAATCCCGTGTCTTAAATAATAGTCTTCTTCAAAAGGGAAGACCACTAGCATCTGATCAATATATTTTCTGACTGCCCGAAGCCGATACCTTCGCCAGGCCCAGAATTGTGGACACACGTAGTAATATACTGGTATACCAGCAACATTCGCTGTTTTAGCTACTCGCATGTTAAAATCTGGATAGTCGATTAGAATTACTGCGTCATAATTTCCATCGCTTACACGATTCTTTATTTCCCCAAGCACCATCAGGAAAAATCGTAACCTCCTAAGCATGGAGGCTACACCTATTGATGCCATCTGACTTATGTCAAAAAAAGTATTCATTCCTGCGGTGCGACACCTGGGTCCCCCAATGCCATCGATTTCTACACCTGGCAACATTTTTGTTAAATGATGTATAAGCTTGCCGGCATATACATCTCCAGACTCTTCTCCAGTTATTAGTAAGATTCTTTTGTTCATGAATCGTTATTGGCTGGACCATGCCTTTTCTGAATCTTTTCAGTCATATTAAAATAGTTCCATCATTTGTGTTGTTAAATCCAAAGAGAGAAAAAATAGACGGTTATGGCAAATCGTCTTTAAGAATACGTAGTAAGTACTTTCCATAATCACTAGTTTTAATCTCATCACCCAGACGCTCAAGTTGGTTTGCGTTTATATACCCCATTCGCCAGGCGATTTCTTCAGGGCATGAAATTTTAAGCCCTTGTCGATTTTCAAATGTCTCAATGTAGTTGGCCGACTGTATGAGAGTTTCTGGCGAACCTGCGTCAAGCCAGGCTACTCCTCTGCCAAGAAGTTCTACGGTAAGTAGGCCTTTATCTAAATATGCCCTATTCACATCTGTAATTTCCAACTCACCACGGATCGACGGTTTGATGTTTGTGGCGATATCTACCACATTGTTATCGTAAAAATAAAGCCCTGTTACTGCCCAGTTTGACTTTGGATTAGATGGCTTTTCTTCGATGCTTTTCACTTTACCGTGTTTATCAAATGAAACTACTCCATACATCTCAGGATTTTTTACTTTATATCCAAAAATCGTGGCACCAACCTCACTTGCAGCAGCAATTTGCATTCCTTCTACAATACCTTGGCCATGGAAGATGTTATCTCCTAGGATCATACATACCGGATCTTTACCAATGAACTTCTTTGCTATGACAAACGCATGCGCCAGACCCAACGGGCGGGGCTGATTTTTATATTTTATTGATATGCCGAACTTTGCACCATCACCTAATACTTTTTTAAAGCTTGGTAGGTCGTGAGGTGTGCTTATGAGTAAAATATCTTGAATTCCTGCCAGCATTAATGTGGACAGCGGATAATATATCATTGGCTTATCATATACAGGTAAAAGCTGTTTGCTAGTAACATCTGTGAGTGGTTTTAGTCTTGTGCCGGAGCCACCACCTAGTATTATTCCTTTGCGCATTATTATTTTATTGAGGATTCCTGATTGCAGATAAAATTATAGTGATTGTACAACATTTGCTGTGAAAAGCATTTACAAGTTATTCTTGTAGTATGAAGATGATACCTGAAATGGATAACCCGCTAAAGAAACCTGTTCAGTTTTTAAAAGGAGTTGGTCCAAAAAAAGCAGAACTTTTTGCTAAACTGGGCATAAGAACTGTTGCAGACATTTTATGGCATATTCCTTTGCGGTATGAAGATCGCCGTCAAATCAAAACCATTTCTCAACTTGAGATTGGTCGAACAGTGGTAGTTAGAGGTTTTGTAAAGACCGCTAATGCAATACCTAGGCGAGGCCGTGGTATGGTATTTGAGGTGCTATTTTCTGATAATACTGGTGTGGTATCAGCCACTTGGTTTCATTTCTCTAAAAAAGCGATGGAAAAAAGATTTGTTCTAGGGTCAGAATGGATTGTCACGGGCAAAGCTTTTTTTAATAAATATCGTGGTTCTAAGTCCATGGTACACCCAGAAACCGAAAGTGTTACTAGTGATGAAGAGTTAACACAGCTCGGTCAAGTCATTCCCGTATATTCATTGACAGAAGGACTCAATCAGAGGGCTGTAAGAAAAGTAGTTAAATCTGCTTTGGCTCTGCTTAAGGAATTTCCGGATTTTGTTCCTGAACCAATTAACAGAAGCTTTAACCTTCCTTCGTTAACACGCTGTATAAAACTTATACATGCTCCACCAGAAGATGTGAGCTTTGCTGAGTTAAATGAATTTGAGACTCCAGAACAAAAAAAACTTATTTTTAACGAACTTTTTCTGCTCCAAGCCGGAATTGCTATCAAGCGAAATAAAGCGAAAGTTGATATTCCTGGGTCATCCATGAAAGTTAGCGGCGATCTATTAGATAAAATTAGGACTACCTTACCATTTAAGCTTACTGATGCTCAGGAACGTTGTCTTTCCGAAATTGCAAAAGATATGAGCCAGAATTCACCCATGAACAGACTGTTGCAGGGAGATGTGGGTTCGGGTAAAACTGCAATCGCTTTTTCTGCAAGTCTTATTGCAGTGAGAAATAAAAAACAGGTGGCCATCATGGCTCCAACTGAAATTCTGGCACGCCAACACTATAAAAATATAACAGCACTTTTAGGGAAAACACAGGTCTGTGTAAAGCTTTTAATCTCTGGGATGAAAGAAAAAGCAGAAACACTTTCACAGGTGGAGTCAGGTGCTGCCCATATAGTTATTGGTACCCATGCTATTATCCAGGAGGGAGTGTTGTTTAAATCGCTAGGACTAGCCGTAATAGATGAGCAGCATAGGTTTGGTGTGCAGCAAAGAGCCGATCTTTTTCATAAAGGTGATCACCCAAATGTATTAATAATGACTGCCACACCAATACCTAGAACCTTGAGTATGACGGTGTACGGTGACTTAGATATCTCTACAATAGATGAACTGCCACCAGGTCGTATACCGATTGAAACTAGGCTTTACACTAAAGAAAACAGAGTTTCTGCCATAGAAACCATTCGGTCTCAAGTGGTAAAAGGTAATCAAGCCTACATAGTTTACCCGCTAGTAGAAGAAAGTGAAAACCTTGATCTTCAGGCTGCCACAGTAATGTTTGCAGAACTACAGGAGACAGAATTTAAAGGAATGGTTCTTGGACTAATTCACGGTCGGATGAAGGGTGCGGAAAAGGATGAAGTGATTGAACGTTTTTCGAAAGGTGAGATAAACATTTTGGTTTCTACAACTGTTATTGAGGTTGGTGTGGACCAAACTAATGCCACTGTAATGATGATAGAGCATGCTGAAATGTTTGGTTTAAGTCAGCTTCATCAGTTGAGGGGCAGGGTGGGTAGGGGTACAGAAAAATCGTACTGTCTTCTTATAGCAAATTTAAAGTCAGGCTCACCTGCTTGTGATCGACTCAAAATCATGGAAGGCACAGAGGATGGATTTAAAATAGCCGAAGCCGACCTTGCTCACCGGGGAGCAGGAGACTTTTTTGGTGCTCGGCAGTGGGGAGCACCTGAACTTAAAATCACCAATATATTTAGAGACCAAGATATTTTAAAGAAAGCTAAAAAAGCCGCGTTTTTACTGGTTGATCAAGACCCTGGTCTTGATAACAAAGCAAACCATGAGCTTTGTTCTACCATTAATCTAAAATGGAGAGAGAGATTCCAGCTAGGAGAGATTGGGTGAATCTTAGAAATAGAATAACTTTTTGCTCATAGTTACTATAAAGAAGATCACAGGAATGACCAAGGTGACAAATATAACTGACGAGAGTTTTCACGGAAAAGTTTTAGACTCGGATATCCCAGTCTTAGTTGATTTTTGGGCCGAGCGGTGCAAACCTTGTGAATTGATTGCTCCAGTTATAGAAGAACTTGCTGACGAATATACAGGAATGGTAAAGGTTGTAAAACTTAATACAGAACAATGCCCAAACATTACTTCAAAATACGGAATACGAATTATCCCGGCGATACTACTTTTCAATTATGGGCAAGTGGTTGATAAGTTGGTTGGGGTTGTTCCAAAACAGGTAATTTCTGTAATGATAAAAAACCTGATTGAACCAAACTAGTAAATAACTTCGCAAAGAGTCTAATGATCCTGCACATACTGTCCATGCTAACCGATTCAGGTTAACACATATTAGGAAAATGCTCAGGAGTGCACTTTGACCTCATCGCATATCGAACGTATTTCATGGAATAATATAGAAATCCTATTTCTATCTAGTATGGTCTGTTGGAAACATTCATGACTAATCTACAGAAGAAGAATTTCTATATCAAAAAATATCTGATTGTAGGTAGTAACAAACTGAACCAGCGGAAAATTAGTAGTCTATGTACTTCTGAGCTGGTATGCCAGCTTGAGCAGGGTGTTTTATTAAGGTCATGTTTGTAACCAGGTCGGCTTTTTCTATGAGCCGATCTGTTGCACCCCTTCCAGTTAGGACAAGATGTGATTCTTCAGGTTTACTTTCGATTAATTCGATGATTTCATTTTCACAAACTAAGCCTGCCTTAAGAGCATAAAGGATTTCATCTAATACAACAATTTTGAATTCATCGCTTTTCAATGCTTCTTTGGCCAACTCTAAACCATATGCGGCGGCTTTTTGGTGTTCGTATTTTGATGTATCATTCTCCCATGTAAAACCTTTTCCCACTTGAGTAATTTCAAGCTGTGACCCTAATCTCTCCATTAACCCCAGCTCACCAGTACTCATGCTTCCTTTGATAAACTGTATTACACGAGCTCGATATCCCCATCCCATTGCACGGCAAACACTGCCAAGGGCAGCGGAAGTTTTGCCTTTTCCAGTGCCGGTGAAAATTACTGTAAGTCCTTTGAATCCTTCTATAACCACTGTTTTACTCTCTTATGTGTCTAGGTGGTACTTTACATCCATACTGTATAGTGTTCTGCAAAAAATTAGCCTTACAATCTTTTTGTTGCCTACTTCGTTAATTTGTAACAAGCTATCCTAGCTTTTTAACATAATTAAACTTTTTGATACTATATATTTGTATTGAGCTTATACGCCATATTAAAATTCATCTGTGTTGGTGTACAATGTCCTCTGTAGTGCCCATGGCGTCAACCACATAAGTTAATTGTTTATTAAATAAAGTAATGGGTAGACCTAATGATTGACCTGCATAGCCACACTTTGCACTCGGATGGTGTCTTGGTGCCCGCTGAGATGGCCAGAAGAGCACAAACTGCCGGGGTGGATATCCTTGCGTTTACAGATCATGTGGACGGTTCAAATGCAGACATACTTATACCAGCAATTGTAAGGTTCTGCGAGAATCATAACGATGGTAACATTACGGTAATATCAGGCGCCGAGATAACTCACGTACCACCACACCAAATACAGGACTTGGTTTCAAAGTGCAGGGAACTAGGTGCAAAACTCATAACCCTTCACGGTGAAACGATTGTGGAACCTGTGTTACCAGGGACAAACTTGGCAGGTATAAAAGCTGGCGTTAATATAATTGCCCATCCAGGGTTGATAGGTATTCGAGAAGTAAAACTAGCTGCCAAGAACGGTGTGTTGCTTGAAATATCAGGCCGAAAGGGTCATGCTTTTGCAAATGGTCACGTGGCTACTATGGCAAGGAAATATGGTGCCGGATTAGTTTTCAGCACAGATGCCCATGCACCGGGAGACTTAATGGGGATGGATATGGCAACCTCTGTTGCACGCGGGGCTGGAATGAGCAATAGGGAAATTGATAACATGTTTAAAAATGCAATATTGCTTACTAATCAAATAATGATGTCTGACTAGGGGTGAGGAGTGGCTGGTTACAAGCGTATTACTAAAAGAACTAAATTATCAAAAAATAGTGTGCTGACAGATCCGGGGCCGTTCTTTGTTGAATGGGTACAGGAAAATCAACATACCATTTTTTTTGCAGTTACATCTTTTTTTATCGCTGTTTTAGTTGGTTACGGAGTATTTTATTATGCAAATGTTTTTCAAATAGATGCACGTAACAGCCTCAATGAAGCTGTATCCATTGCAAGAAGTGGAGGAGGGCAAAACGCGCTTATTAAGTATGTAGAATCATCAGGCGGTGGTAATTTAAGTGCCCTAGCTCGTGTAGAATTGGGGGGGATATTCAACCAAATCGGTGAGTATGAGAAGGCAGCTGAACAATATGGTAAAGCAGCTTTAGAGAGCAACAAAGGATCAGTATTAAGGGAAGTGGCAATAATGGGAGAGTCATTTGCGCTTTTAATGACAGGAAAGGCTCATGAGTCGATTGAAGGATTTGGCAAACTTGCAAAAAATGGTCAGTTTTTTCCGAAGCAGCAGGCTCGTATAGAATTGGCATATGCCCTGGTTTCTATTGGTAAGGATGAAGACGCTGTTAAGGAACTGCAGGCTATGGATTCATCGGAGACTAAAGAATTACCACTTATTGGGATCGATCACACTGTAAGAAGAATTAGCGATGGCGAAATAAAAAAAATTTTAACTAAGCTGGATAGTGATAAAAACAATCCCAGTAAAGTGCATGACGAACAGAAATAAAAAAACATATCTTCAAAAAATACCAACTGGGCAGAAAGTTGAGTAGCTGGTTCGATCTCTTTGTCGTTGGCTTTCTATTCTTGTCTGCTATATGGTCCTATTTTCGTGGTTTCGTGAAAGAAGCCTTCTCCCTGACTTCCCTGTTTCTGGGTTACTATGTTGCTATTTTGTTCTACAGAGATGGCGCAGGGCTGTTTGGTCAAAATTTAGGAAACACTGCGTTAATTGAAAGTGCTTCTTTCATTCTTATTTTTGTAACCAGTTCAATCATTGTGACTATATTAGGCTCATACATTCGACAATGGCTAAGAATGTCAAAAACAATTCGTATTGCAGATCAAATGTCAGGTGCAGCAATAGGTGTTTTTAAAGGGCTGCTTATTTTGGCAATTGTAATTTATCCAATGGCTTTGCTACCAGGGATACAAAAGGATTTCACAGAGAATTCAATGGCTGGACCACCGATAATTTGGGCAGGCGAAGAGTTGATGATGTTGTTTGCTCCTGAACTCGCGATGACAGTAGAAGAAGCAAATGCTAAATCCGAATACTTTAGTGGTAGAGCTGCAACAAAAGCCAAATTTGAGGAACTGCTGGATGATCTTGGTGAAGAGTTTGCTGATAAAAGTGATTTTTTAAGAAAGAAGTTGGGTATTGGGATAGACCAAAAAAATCGCAGCTAATAATTTTTACAAACAAGAAATTTGATATCATGGTCAAGTGTTGCTCAACCCCAATTGATTTAACAAATAAAAACTAGTTAGTTAGGAAATCTTATCTATGCTTTCATTTGCTAACCAACCTACACTATAGTTAGCGTATGTTTAAAACTGTAGAATGGAAAGGCAGCGCTGTTCGGTTAATAGAACAGGGCAAGTTGCCTCTGAAAGAGGAATATACCGATTATACAGACTATAAACAGGTTGCATCTGCCATTGAGAGAATGGTTGTTCGTGGAGCTCCTGCCATCGGTGTTACTGCTGCTATGGGCGCAGCTTTGGCAGCAAAGCAGAATAAAGCAGAAGATCACGAGGGTTTTTTCAAAGAGTTTGAACATGCACTGCAAACTTTAGAAGCCACTAGACCGACTGCCGTCAACCTTTTTTGGGCTATTAATAGAATGCGGGTGTGTGCTCAAGAGAGTAGAGGGAAGCCTGTTGGTGTTATCAAAGATAAACTTGAAAAAGAGGCCCTTTTGATTTATGAAGAGGATCTCGCCATTAACCAAAAAATGGGTGAGAATGGAGCAGAAGTTCTAGAAGATGGGGATACAGTGTTGACCCACTGTAATGCCGGTGCCCTTGCCACTGCAGGTAATTATGGAACCGCCCTTGGCGTAATTAAGATGGCACACCAACAGGGTAAAAAAATTTCGGTTTTTGCAGATGAGACTAGGCCATGGCTACAAGGTGCAAGGCTTACTACTTGGGAGATGATGAAAGAGGAAATCCCTATCACCTTGATTACGGACAGTATGGCAGGCCATTGTATGAAAAAGGGGATGATAACCAAGGTTATTGTTGGCTCCGATCGGATTGCCGCCAATGGTGACGCTGCCAACAAGATTGGTACATATACTGTTGCGGTGCTAGCTAATCGACACAACATACCATTTTATGTTGCTGCTCCTATGTCTACGATTGACTACGAATTATCCCACGGTGACCTCATACCAATAGAGGAGCGAAACTATAATGAAGTTACACATATTATGGGTCAGCAACAGATTGCTCCAGATGGAATTAGCGTGTTTAACCCTGCCTTTGATGTAACTCCCAATAACCTAATTACTGGTATTATAACGGAGAAGGGAATGGCCATACCGCCTTCTACAGAAAATATGGCCAAAATGCGGGAAAGTTAAACAACTCTCTTTTGTTTTATGCAATTGAAGCTGCTTAGGACATTTGTTTGGGAAAGCTTTTCATTGAAAAATAAGGCTTAAGCAGTTATAATTAGCGTCTTTTTTTTGTTCAGAAAAAAGTTAGTAACAACTATAAACTATGTCAACGCTTTGATAAACTAGGATTTAGGATTGGGGTTTTGGAATGGGTAACAAGGAAACAATTGAATTAGCTAAAAGCGTTCTAACAAAAAACTATAACCAAAGACCAATAGTTTTGGTTAGAGGTAAAGGAACGTCAGTTTGGGATGCTGATGGTAAAAAGTATCTAGACTTTACAGTTGGGATTGCTGTAAATAACCTTGGACACTGCTATACCATAGTTAATAAAGCTGTCCAAAAACAGATGACCAAACTTGGTCATATCTCAAACCTTTATTACAATGAGCCACAAGCGAACTATGCCAAAGCTCTAATTGATAACATCTACAAAGGCCGTGTTTTCTTTTGTAATAGTGGGGCAGAAGCAAACGAGGCGGCCTTAAAGCTGGTCCGAAAATACAGCATAGAGAAGTTTGGTAAGCCGAAAACAGAGATTCTCGCTTTCGAGGGCGGCTTCCATGGTAGAACTATGGGCGCTTTATCGATGACATCCGATAAGAGTTATAAGGAGGGCTTTGGATCACTGATTTCTGGTATCAAGCATGTGCCGTATAACAGCATAGAAGCAGTTGAAAAGGCAATTAACAAAAAAACAGCAGCAATAATCGTTGAGCCAGTGCAAAGCGAGAGCGGTGTTCATGTGCCTACCGTAAAATTTGTCCAAAAGTTGGCTAAATTAGCTAGCGCGAACAAAAGCCTTTTAGTTTTCGATGAAATTCAAACTGGATTTGGGCGTACTGGTAACTTGTTTGCTTTTAAACACTTCAAAGTTAAACCAGACATAGTGACTATGGCTAAGGCAGTTGCAAATGGTTTTCCAATGGGAGTGATGTTTGCGAAGGAAGAAATTGCAAAGAGCCTAACTCTCGGATCACATGCCTCAACTTTTGGTGGACATCCAGCCATATGCGCTGGTGCCCTTGCTACCCTTCAAGAACTTACAAAGGAGGGAACAATAGAACATGCCAGGGAGATGGGAAGATACTTGATGCTTAAACTAACAGGGATGAAAAATAGCCTCGCATCCATTAAAGAGGTTCGTGGCATGGGACTTTTGGTGGGTGTGGAACTCGCCTACCCGTGTGCTCCAATTGCCGATAGATGTGCAGAGTCTGGTCTTTTGCTTAATTGTGTCACTGAAAGAACTATAAGACTTATGCCACCAATCACTGTAACCAAACAAGAGATTGATAAGGCACTTAATATCTTAGGTAAGGTTCTCAAAATATGAAGAAGGACCTGCTTAGAGTCACTGATCTTTCTCGTGAGGATTTAGACTGGATTCTAAGAACTACAAAGGTCTTAAAGGAAGAAAATAAAAAAGGGCAATTGCACAGACATCTTGACGGGAAAAGTCTTGGGATGCTTTTTCAAAAATCATCTACAAGAACCAGAATATCATTTGAAGTAGGGATGTACCAACTGGGAGGCAACTCGGTGATGATGTCAGCTGACCAGTTGCAAATGAGTCGGGGAGAGGTTATTGAGGATTCGGCTCGGATATTCTCGCGCTATCTGGATGCACTAGTTATACGGACTTCATCCCAAACAGAGTTGGATAAACTTGCCAGCAAAGCAGATATTCCCATAATTAATGCATTAACCGACAAGTATCACCCATGTCAAATATTGACTGATATTTTTACTATTACTGAACGGAAAGAATCACTGACCAATATAAAAATAGCCTATATTGGTGATGGAAATAATGTGGCTCATTCGTGGTTGCTGGGAGCTTCAATTGCTGGCATGCAATTAATTATGGCTACACCAGAAGGTTATGGTCCTGATAGTGATGTTGTGGAACAGTCAATGTTAATAGCAGAGCAATCGGGGGCAAATATTGAACTTTGCCACAGCCCACTAAAAGCATCAAAGGATGCAGATGTGCTCTACACTGACACTTGGGTAAGCATGGGGCAGGAGAACGAGGCCGCCGAAAAATGTGGAGCTTTTAAAGGCTTTTGTATCGATCAAGAACTGGTTGGAACGGCAAAAGACTCTGTTATGATAATGCACTGTTTGCCAGCACATCGGGGTGAGGAAATATCAGGAGATGTGCTTGACGGGAAGAATTCAGTTGTGTGGGATCAAGCTGAGAACAGGCTGCACACCCAGAAGGCGATACTGCTACTACTTTTACATGATTGCATAAAGGAAATTTATCCTTAGTAAAGCCACATTCATCCATTTAAATTTTTTCAAGCATTTCTTTTGGCTAGCAGGCCATTTACCCCGATAAAAGCATCTTGCCTGTGTATTACTTTAGTTCAAAAACAGGTGCCCCTAGGATGGAGAAATGCACCCATTTCATGCCGAGTTTTAAAGCCTCATTATCATCAACTTTAAATTTTTCTATCTCTTCATCAGTAACAGTAAATTTGTCTAGAAAACTTGACTCCAATACGAATTTTCTAAATTGGTCAACATCGTAAAGGGCCATTAGTATCATTCCAAGTTTCTTCTCATCGAGTTTTCCCACCTCTCCAAGGTTGGGGTTAAAGGAAAGGAATACTGAAAACTCGTTGGCTGAGTTGTACTCCAATACACCTTGATCAGCAAACCACTCTTCTAAACTCCATTCTTTTGCCTCTTGCCATCCATGGCAATGAGCTTCTTTAACTTTAAAAAAGGCCATTTCTCCTTTTACATTGTGACTGCCAGAAGATGTGGCCTGTCCAATTGGATACGTGCGGCACGATGTTGGCCTATCTTTGTAAACTGTGCATCCAGTTTCGCAAAGAAACGGGCAGTGACCGTTATCTTCCATTTTTAATTTGACGAGTGGGAGACCAAAATCTTCACCCATATATTGAATAGTGTGTTTTGCCAGAAATTTGCTCGAATCAATACCAAGGTTGGTTTTTAGTCTAAGAGTGTCATAAGGAGTAAGATAAACATTGGTTGTTTTACAACAGACCCCCCAACAGTCTATGCCTTGATGGCAAGAAAAACTAAACTTGTCATCCTTCTGTAGCTTGTCGAGTTTCTCCAAATTTTCGTGGACAAACTGTAACGGATTTATTTTGTTTTCTTTATTCACTGTTACGATTTAATTTGTATCTATAATTTTTGTGCAGAGCCTGACTTCATTCAAATCTAAGTCAGCGTCTTTATTATCTAAAGTAGGTTTTTCCAATAGAAGGTAGAGTAAGTGTTAGTGTGTATCCGTCATTTGAATAATCCATCGATAGTCCATTCCATTCATCACAATCGCTACCAGCAGGGGTTCCGCCTCGCCATTCCATAGTGCCGGACCTTTGGTCTCCGTCAATATAAATTGTTGCAAAACAATTACCAGTAATTGCCAGAGTAAATTCAGTTGAAAATTTTCCGTCCGTAAGGTCATAAACGAGAGTTGAATCAGCGGTATTGGTCCATTTTGAAAACAGGTTTTTAAACGTAACCAAACCACCACAGCCATGTAAGCCTACGGCTGCAAAACTGATGCATAAAAGTGTTAAAAATATAAAAAAATACTTCTTTGTCATTGTTTACCGTTACATCTTTTTTTCTGCTACCATCTCACATTGCTTGATGAATGACCACAAGCTTTGCCAAATTTCCGAAACCGTTTTAACCCTACCCAATCGCATATTTGTGATGTGGGCCATTCGATCCCCTAAGAAGATCCTTCGGGAATATACCATATTCACATTTGATACTTGTTAATATTTGTTCGTAATAACCCTTCCTTAATTCTTCAATTGACAGTATTTATTTTATTTTGCTAATGGTAGGTTTCACATGCGCCTGAATAGTTGTTAGGGCAGAATTCCAATGTAGCCCCATTATTTGTATATGTATCAATAAGGCCATTTAGGGTAGAACATGTTCCATTTCCATTATTGAAATACAGCAAACCCTGCGACTCATCCCCTTCAAATTTAAGGTCGATACTACAGACTTCACCGGTGGATACTATTGTTAATAAAAGAGTAAAAAATACGTCAAACTTTCCAGCAGTTAGATCAAGAGTGTTTGTGGTTCCGTCCTTGGTCCAAACCGAAAACAGACTTTTTGAAATGACTGGACCACAACTGGAAAAAGTAATGACTATAAACACTAACAGACAGGTTAAATAATGTTTTACCATTCTAGGCGGCAAAAATAATTCTAGCTGGTATAAACAATGTTAGGAGGGATCTAATGAAAATTTAACCTCATCTGTTTCTCCGTTAGTGGCTCTTGCACCGCAGGCCGATGCGCCTGGCTCATCAAGCGGATTATCGCTACCACCGCCTTCTCCTCCTGAACACCCGGAAACAGCTAAAAACAACAGCACTGATAGAACCACCAAGAATTTATTCAACATAACCTCAAAAATCTACTTTTAATTGGATAAAGTTTCCCAACTCATTAATGTTTCAATGAATTCAGCATAACTAGTAAATCTGGCATTCAAGCTTTTCCACTGGCCTTCGCATACTACTCCCGAAGAGATAACAGCTACAAGTCTACGAACGCCACTACTAGAACTGTACGAATATACCGGTCCTCCACTGTTTCCACCTGATATATCTCCGTTGCTATAGAAAAAATCATTATCTGATGGACAATCAGGTGGTGTTTCGATTATGTCAAGAGCCCCCCAGAACATGCCATACATGCTTACACCATGGGCTTCAGCGGGATGCCCCAGGTTATTTATTTTGTCCCCGGCATTATATGAATAGTCCACCTGCACGGGTATAAATGTAGTTATTCCCGCAATAGACGAATCTGCTTTCACACCTCCAATATCAAAAGTTACTGCCTCTATGTTGTGTGAACCTGCATCTAGGTATCCTTGCACAACCGCAGCCAGAATAAGATTTACACCACCGAATGGTGTAAGGATATCCCCACCGCTAGTACATTGACTTACGCCAGGGTATATTGCTCCAGAAGTGATACTACCGTAACCACCATGTCCATACAAACAGTGACCAGCAGTGATTGCTACGGTCGGAGTAATAAGCATTGCTGAGCAACGGTATGCGGCCCCATTGGCAAATGTACCAGAAAAAAATAGAACAGTTTGGTAAGGAAAAATTGTTGTTTCGTTTATGTTCACTCGATTATCAACGCCATCAGTACAACTGTCACATAAAGCATCTGGAGTCGTTATTTGATTAGATTTAACACTGCTTTGGCTACCGGTTGAACTGGTTTTTAGGTTCCAAATCACCATCTCTTTGCCGGAGTCGTTACCTTCAACGCTGTTACTAGAATTTCGGTTGGCTTTACCCTCTACATCGTTTTTGTCGGGTCGTGGCAGCGGCATCGGTGGAACATTAAAGCGTGGATCATCAGGGTCAGCCATTCCACCTTTAAAATTCCCGGATTGGTTCTCAGTCATCCATAACCGGGATGCACTAAGCAATACACGTGCCTCTTCTAATGTTAGTTTTTTACTGGTTGGCTTTTCCATGACAATGCAGAACTTACCGTTTGCAAGCACGTACTCTTTCCACTTGTAAGATGTCCCTTCAATCCATTGGAAAACTAGCCTGTCTGCTTGGTCATTGGAATTTAGTTTATCGGGACAAGAATCTGCTTTTAGTTCATCAAGCGGGATTAGATCATCCCCCATTCTAGATGGGAGATCTTCCCATAAAACCGCCGCGGGTTCAGAATATGAACTTGGTGCGGCAAAAAGAATCGCAACTAAGAAAAGAACAGAGAGTCTCAATGACATTAAGAAATCCTCCCTTAATCTGACCTAACCCTATCATAGAATATTATCTTTGTCAGCAGGTTTGACTTAGTCCTGTTTTACCACCGGTTTTTCCTCCGGGTCTAAGATTTTAATGAAAGCTTTTAACGGGTTTGAAATATATTTTTTCTCAAGTAAAATCAAACTCAGCCTGCGCTCAATGGGGTGGTCTACTATTCGGGCAAATTTTAAGGTTTTGTCTTTTATTTCCCTAGCTATGGACGAACTGCTAATTACTGCAACCCCTATGTTAGCTTCTGCCGATTTCTTGATAGCTTCAGTATTTCCAAGCTCCATGGCTATGTTGAGTGGAGCATGGTCCTTGTCCATAATGTCTGTGAACACTTTGCGAGTTCCAGACCCCCTCTCGCGGATAATGAGAGGTTCTTTCTGAATCTCTTCCATGGTCAGTTTTGTTTTGTTTCTCCATCGGTGTTTTGAGCTGAAAACAACCACAAGTTCATCTTTTTTATAAAGATATGAAGCAATCCGTTTGACATTTTGTATTGGGCCTTCCACGAGCCCCATATCTATTTCACTCCTGAGTAGTGCCTGTTCTATGTGCCCTGTATTGTTAACCATCATCTTCACTTTGCATTCAGGATAAGCTTTTCGGTATTTTCCAAGAACCACAGGTAGCACATAATTCGCTATTGTAGTTGATGCACCGATACGAAGAGTACCGATGAATTTCTTTGCCATGTCATCCAGAGCCTGTTTTCCTTCCCGAAGCGTGGAAAGCGAGTTTTGTACATAACTCTCAAATGTTAAACCAGTCTCTGTCAATTCGATTTTTCGTCCTATTCGCTCGAATAACGGTGTCCCAAGTATTTTTTCTAATTTTATAATCTGTGCGGAGAACGCAGGTTGGCTGATAGCCATTTGGTCCGCTGCTCGGGAGAAATTCTTGAGTTTTGCAGCGACTAAGAACAATTCCAGCTGGTGTATTGTTACTTGATCAATCATACACTTTTATCTATCTATTTATTGAAACAATCTATTATATTTTTTTTAATAAACAAGGCATAATCATTTTTTCCCACGTAAGAGTTTTTTTACGATAGGATCCCGAATTTATGTGGTGGGTCATGTTTTTACCATGGGATACTTTAGTTAAAGATCTTTTGTACAGTTTTATGGCTTACGGCCCTGCTGGTCCTAGCCTAACACAAAGTTTAATAAACCATTACATGGAATAATGGAGATGGATCAATGCCAACATTTGTAATTAAGGAAAAATGCGACGGATGCAAAGGACAGGACAAAACGGCCTGTATGTACATCTGCCCTCACGACTTGATGTATCTAGACAAGGACAGGATGCTAGCTCAAAACCAAGAGCCAGATCAGTGTTGGGAATGCTATTCCTGTGTAAAGATATGTCCCCAGCAGGCTATAGAAGCAAGGCCCTACGCAGATTTTGTTCCAATGGGTGGGACATCGATTCCCCTGCGGTCCTCAGATTCAATTATGTGGACCATCAAATTTAGAGATGGCAAACTTAAGCGATTTAAGTTCCCGATTCGAACAACACCTGAGGGCTCAATCAAAGCCTATGATGGCAAACCACAGCCATCTGAAGACGATCTTGATAACAACAATCTCTTTACCGAATTAGGCAAAGAATTGCCTAGTATTTCCTAGTACGGAGGGAACGACAGAAAAATGGTTACACCACAAGAAAACTATCAAGCCGATTTTGCAAACAATCCGGTTATTGAAGAGGTTGAGACTGATATTCTGATCATCGGTGGCGGAATGTCCGCCTGCGGTGTCGCATATGAGTCTGCCAGATGGGCCAATGGTAAATATAAAATCACACTTGTTGATAAAGCAGCCATGGATCGTTCCGGCGCTGTGGCTCAAGGTCTTTCTGCCATCAATACCTATCTAGGTGAAAATACACCGGAGGATTATGTCAAGATGGTATCCAATGACCTGATGGGAATCACTCGTGATGACCTAGTATACGACGTTGGTCGCCATGTGGATGGCACTGTTCAACTTTTCGAAGAATGGGGGCTTCCAATATGGAAACAACCAGGAGATGAAGGAAAAACACTAGCTGAAGGTGGAAAGCCTGTTCGTTCTGGCAAATGGCAAGTTATGATTAATGGCGAGTCGTACAAATTGATTGTTGCGGAAGCAGCGAAAAATGCACTTGGCATTGACAATATCATCGAACGTTGTTTCATAGTAAAGCTTCTGCTTGATGAGAATGAAGATAATAGGATAGCTGGAGCTGTAGGCTTTTCAGCTCGCGAAAATAAGATCTACATTTTTAAAGCTAAGACTGTTTTCATGGGTTGTGGAGGAGCGGTTAATATATTCAGACCTCGCTCAACCGGTGAAGGTATGGGTCGTGCGTGGTATCCTGTTTGGAATGCCGGTTCTACTTATGCCATGGCGGCTCAGGTCGGTGCCGAGATGACAACCATGGAAAACCGCTTTGTTCCAGCCCGTTTTAAAGACGGATATGGACCTGTTGGTGCATGGTTTCTATTATTCAAATCTAAAGCTATCAATGGATTGGGGGAAGATTACTCTGAGACCTTAAAAGATATGCTAAAGGAATATCCTCCATATCCACAGAATGCAGCTGGTGTTCCTGCCACATGTTTAAGGAATCATTTGATGCTGCACGAGATGAAGAATGGTCGTGGGCCGATACTGATGGATACCCCTACTGGTATGGCTAATTTGTCGAAAAATATGGACAAGAAGCAGATTAAGCACTTAGAAGCTGAGGCTTGGGAAGACTTTTTGGATATGTGTATCGGTCAGGCTAACGTTTGGGCTGGAATGAACATTCGCCCAGAAGAAAGTGCATCTGAACTAATGCCAACAGAGCCGTATCTCCTAGGCTCCCATGCAGGTGCTTGCGGAATTTGGGTTTCGGGGCCTTCCGATATAGCTCCAGAAGAGTGGCAGTGGGGATACAACCGTATGACAACGGTCAAGGGCCTTTTTACTGCGGGTGATGGAGTCGGAGCATCTGGTCACAAGTTTTCCTCTGGTTCTTTTACGGAAGGACGCCTTGCTGGAAAATCGGCAGTTCAATTTACTCGTGATAACGATGATTTTTCCCCATCACTTGGTCATTCTAAGGAAGAACTGGCTGCTGAAGTCTATAGGCCGTTCCATAACTACTTAGACTCCAAGGACTATACTACTGACCCGATGATCAACCCCAACTATATTAGACCAAGGATGGTGATGTTCCGCCTCAACAAAATGATGGATGAATATGTAGCTGGAACTTCCACCTACTACACTACATCCGAGAAGATGATGGATCAAGCTTTGCACCTGCTGGGAATGCTCAAGGAAGATTCCTTGAAAATGGCAGCCAAAGATCTTCATGAGCTACTAAGAGCTTGGGAGAATTATCATCGGATATGGACCGCAGAGATGCACCTGCGCCACATTTACTTCAGGAAAGAGACTCGGTATCCTGGTTTCTACTACAGGTCGGATTATCCAAAGCTGGATGAAGAGAACTGGAAGTGTTTTGTGAACTCAAGGTTTGATCCGAAGACTGAGGAGTGGGAGATGAAGAAAGTTCCCCACAAAGACCTGGTACCAAAACCTTAACATCATTAAACTCTAAGTGTATTCTATCGGGCTGCGGAAAAAAAATATTCTTTCCGCAGCCCGGTTTTTATTACAGAGCGCTAGGTCAAGAAACCGCCGGAAACATATCTGTGAAAGTTTAATCTCTTGACTAAGGTTTTGAGAACTTGCTGATTTTCAAGTGAGGAAAGAATGGAAAAAGCTGTTTTGGTCGTAGGCGGTGGTATTAGCGGTATGACCGTTGCCGTGGAGGCTGCCGAATGTGGTAAGAAAGTGTATCTTGTTGAAAAGGAAGCATACCTTGGCGGTCGGGTTTCTAGAATGAACAAGTACTTTCCAAAACTGTGTCCTCCTTACTGTGGAATGGAAATTAATTTTCGACGTATCAGGGCCAATAAAAATATAACTGTTCTTACCTCGTCAGAAGTAACAGAAGTTTCTGGCTCAGAGGGTGATTACAATGCTACCGTTACGACGGCACCTATGATGGTAAACCAAAAATGTGTATGCTGCGACGATTGTACAGCAGTTTGCACTGAATCCCGTGACGACAAGTTTAATTATGACCTGTCAAAGACTAAGGCAATTTACCTGCCACACCCAATGGCATTTCCTATGCGTTACACCATAGATCCGGGTTCCTGCAAAACAGAGAGTTGTGCTAAATGCGTTGAAGTCTGCAAATACAATGCGATAGAGCTAAATGCGAAAGAGTCTTCACAAACCTTAGAAGTTGAGTCAGTTGTATACGCAACTGGCTGGAAACCATTTGATGCAGGTAAAATCGAAAACCTTGGTTACACTGATGTAACCAATGTGATAACCAATGTGGAGATGGAGCGTTTTGCTTCTACTGTTGGACCCACAGCAGGAAAAATTCTTAGACGCGACAATGGTGCGCCGGCCAAAAAAGTGGTTTTTGTCCAGTGTGCCGGATCCAGAGATGAAAACTACCTTCCTTACTGTTCTTCAATATGTTGTTTGGTTTCGATAAAACAAGCTAAGTACGTTCGTGATCTTTATCCTGAGGATAGCGAAGTCTACATCTTTTATATAGATCTTCGCGCACCTGGAAAGTACGAAACGTTTTATAAAAGTCTGCAAGAAGACACAAAGGTTAATTTTATTAAGGGTAAGGTTGCCAAAATTGAGCAGGGTGGAGATGGCAGTGCTGTAGTCACCGCGGAAGACATCTTGGGAGGTGGGAAGGTAGTTATTGAGTGTGACCTAGTAGTGTTAGCTACTGGCATGGAACCTTCTTTAAGCAATGGAAACACACCTAATTGGTTGAAGGTTGATGACAACGGGTTTGTTCAATCTGCAAATGGGATGATTGCTGCAGGAGTAGCAGCAGCACCGGTGGATGTTACCACGTCGATTAAGAGTTCGACTGGCGCTGCCCTGCACGCTATTCAGAAAGGCATTGGTAAATAGAAATGCCAGATAAAAAAATAGGAATTTATATTTGCTCTGGTTGCGGCATTGAAGAGAGCGTTGATCTTGCTGAGCTTGAAGTTACTGCAAAAGAAGAGCAGGCTACAGTGGTTAGAACTCACCCCTGCTTTTGCAGCCAAGAAGGCGTAGACATCATCAAAGTTGATATGAGAGACGAGGAAGTAAATGCTATTGGTGTTGCCGCTTGTTCTACAAGAGTTCATTACGATACATTCGATTTTGGTGATGAAACTATACTAAGCAGAATTGACTTGCGTGAGAGAGTGGCCTGGAGCCATGAACCAGGAGAAGAAGAAACCAACGAACTGGCAAAAGATTATTTAACTATGGGACTGGCACAGTTAAAGGAAATGAGCCTCCCTGAGCGTTACAAAATAGAAAATCCATCGGAGCTAATCATGGTCGTTGGAGGTGGTATAGCAGGTCTTACTGCTGCTACCGAGGCTTCTATGGCCGGACATAAAGTTGAACTAATTGAGAAACAAAATAAGCTTGGTGGGTTTGTTAATAACCTAAAAAAAGTTTTTCCACAAGAGCCACCTTTTGAAGAACTGTCTGAAAATAAAATAGAAAATTTAGTCAAAGTGGTAATGGAAGACACAAATATCAATGTTCGGTTGAGCACCACTATCGATAATATCGATGGAGGCCCAGGTATGTTTGATGTCACAGTGACAAATGGAAAAATTGATAACTTCCGAGCCGGAGCAATTGTGTTAGCCACTGGTTTTAAGCCCTACGATGTAAACAAGCTTGACCACCTTGGTGCAGGACTGGAAAACGTTATCTCAAGCGTTGAGTTTGAGAAAATGGCGAAGGATGACTTGATTAATAAAGCTGACGGCTCTCCAGCTAAACACATTGTTTTTGTGCAATGCGCTGGATCACGAGATGAAAATCATCTGCCTTACTGTTCCTCTCATTGCTGTGCTACTTCCTTGAAACAGGCGAACTATGTTACCGAAACTCACAGAGATGCCACCGCAACTATAATCTACAAAGACATAAGAACAACAGGTAACACTGAGCTTTTTTACAAGAAAGCCCAGGACAATCCAGGAATCTTTCTCACAAAAGGAGATGTTAGCAGCGTGGCTCGAGAAGGCGAAAACATTCTGGTAGGAGTGGAAAACACGCTGATTGGGGGGTCTATCGCTATTAAGGCAGACCTTGTGGTTCTCGCAGTAGGTATGGTTCCTTCAACCTATGATGAGAATGTTACTGTGGATAAACCTGCTGAGCAAATGCAGGATTTTGATAGAGAACAAGTAGCCAAAACGGCTATTCTTAAACTGAACTATCGCCAAGGAACAGAGTTGCCTGATCTTAAAAGTGGTTTCCCCGACTCCCATTTTATTTGCTTTCCTTACGAGACTAGAAGGACAGGAGTGTATGCCGCTGGATCTGTACGCCATCCACAGGACATATTGACTTCTAGAGATGATGCTACAGGAGCGGTATTAAAAGCTATACAGTCAACAAAGTTAATAGCTGCTGGTGAGGCCGTTCATCCAAGAGCCAAGGATCCCAGCTATCCTGAGTTTTCTATGGATCGCTGCACTCAGTGCAAACGCTGTACTGTGGAATGTCCATTTGGCGCCATTAATGAAGATGAAAAAGCCAATCCGATACCTTTTCCGACCAGATGCCGTCGTTGTGGTACCTGCCTTGGAGCATGTCCTGTTCAGATTATCAATTTTAAAAACTATTCAATCCAGATGATCGGTTCTATGATTAAGTCGGTTGAGGTTCCAGATGAGGATTCTGGTAAATTGAGGGTTCTCGCATTTGTTTGCGAGAATGATGCCATGCCTGCGTTAGATATGGCTGGCATTAATCGTGTGAAATACAATGCTTCAGTTCGATTTGTACAACTTCGTTGCCTTGGCTCAATGAACTTGCAATGGGTTGCAGACGCCCTGTCTTCTGGATGGGATGGCATCATGATGATTGGTTGCAAGAGTGGAGATGATTATCAGTGCCACAATATAAAAGGTTCCGAACTTGCCGAAGTAAGGACCAGTAAGGTTCAGGAGACTTTGGATAGATTGATGCTTGAATCAGAGAGAATTAGAGTTGAAAGCCTTGCAATTAATGAATATGACAAGATCCCAAAATTGATTGATGGTTTTATGGAAACAATAGGCGAATTGGAACCAAATCCATATAAAGGGTTTTGAGAGAGAAAAATCAGAATGCCAGAAGTCCAAACTCAAACTATCCAACCAGATGTGGCATTTGTGAGAGAGCTGATGAACAATGGAGGAGACTCTCTAAAAAAATGCTTTCAGTGTGGCAACTGTTCTGTTGTTTGTAACATATCTCCTGATAACCAGCCTTTTCCACGCAAAGAGATGATATGGGCCCAATGGGGGTTAAAAGATAAGCTGGTTGCTAACGCTGATATATGGTTGTGCCACAACTGTAATGACTGCTCCACACATTGTCCCCGCGGTGCGAAGCCAGGCGACGTCATGGCGGCAATAAGAAACACTAGTTTTGCAAGGCTGGCAGGGTTTGAGTTTATGGGAACCCTGTTACAGTCCCCTGTAAAATTGCCATTGCTTTTTGCTGTTCCTGCAATATTGATAGCGGTCGTCATTGCTATGGCATCAAAGAAGGATTTTTTATCAATTCAACCAATTGTTTTCTCTAATATGATGCCGGTATCTGCAATTGACTTTGTATTTTTGCCGGCAGTTGGCTTTGCCGTTATTGCTGCCATCATGGGTGCAAAAAAATTCTGGAATGAAATGTCCAGGTCCACACCTGATAGAAGCAGTGCATCAGGGAGTTTCTTCCAAGCGGCCACTGCCGTTTTGGTAGGCATACTAAAGCATGAAAAACTTGCTAAATGTGAAACCAATGCCCCACGTTTTAAATCACACTTGTTCACAATGTATGGATTTATCATGCTATTTATAACTACCAATATTGTTGCGGCCATGTACTATTTGACCAAGTTTGGCATAGCAGATTTTGTGCAAACTCCTTTACCCTTGAGTCATCCAGTAAAGATTCTTGGCAATCTAGGCGCCATCTTTGCGGTTACTGGTGTCACATTGATCGTACATCGTCGATATGCTTTTGCAAGAAAAGACGTTGGAAAATCAAGCTACTATGACAACCACTTCATCTTTATACTTTATGGAACCATACTCACAGGTATTTTGGCCGAACTTATTCGCTTAGGTGAAGCAACTGGTTTGGCCTTTGCTATTTATTATATTCACCTTATTTTGGTGTTTGTTCTTCTAGTGTATGGACCATTCAGCAAATTTGCCCATATTATTTACCGCTTTCTTGCCATGACGTATTCCAAGATGATAGAGCGTGATAGAGCAAGAAGCTAACAACTAGAGAGGAATAGAGCCATGAACAAGCCTTACGGCTCAAATAAACTTAATCCGCTTTTCGTTTATAATCCAGAAAAGCATTCTGAATTGACAAAGATTGCCGAATCTTTGCCTAATATTGTTGTTAGTTCTGCCACAGCGGCGAATGCAGTTATGTTAGGAGGTGGATACTTCAATCCACTTACTGGATACATGAATGTGGCTGACGCTATTTCAGTTGCAGACAACATGACAACCACTTCTGGTCTGTTCTGGCCCACACCGGTTATGAATATTGCTGAAAGTGTTACATCAATTGGTAGCGCAAAGCGTATTTCCTTACGTGACCCCAATGTTCCAGGAAACCCTGTAATTGCAGTTCAAGATGTTGAATCCATAGAAACAATAAGTGATGAACAGTTGCAGCACATAGCTAAGAAGATTTACGGTACAAATGACAATAACCATCCAGGAGTGGAAGCATTCACAACACAGGGAAATATTGTTGTTGCAGGTCCAATCCAAGTACTGAACTTTAGCTATTTTGAAATCGACTTTCCAGAGACTTTCAGGACAGCGGTTCAAATTCGAGATGAAATAGAGGAATATGGATGGGAAAAAATTGTGGCTTTTCAAACTAGAAACCCTATGCATAGAGCACACGAGGAACTGTGCCGAATGGCACAGCAGGCAACCGGAGCTGACGGTATACTAGTACATATGCTCCTGGGTAAGCTAAAACCTGGAGACATTCCAGCTTCGGTACGTGATGCATCTATCCGTCAGATGGTTGAGGTTTATTTCCCGCCAAACACAGTGATGATAACAGGTTACGGGTTTGACATGCTTTTTGCTGGACCGCGTGAAGCAGTTCTCCATGCATTGTTTAGGCAGAACTGTGGATGTACTCACTTTATCATCGGACGTGATCATGCGGGTGTGGGCGACTATTATGGTCCATTCGATGCTCAGACAATTTTTGATAAATTACCAGATGGGGTTATGCAGATCGAGATTTTTAGGGCTGATCATACAGCGTGGTCTAAGAAGCTAAACAAGGTTGTCATGATGAGAGATGTGCCTGATCACTCGAAAGAAGATTTTATACTCCTCTCGGGTACTGCGGTGCGAGAAATGCTTTCAAGTGGAAAGCCCCTTCCACCAGAGTTTAGCCGACCTGAAGTAGCAAAAATCTTAATGGACTACTATCAAAAAGAAATAACCCTAGGCTAGACCGGTTTTTATTTCATAGGTGCAGTAAAATTTATACAAGGAAAAGAAATGAGAGAAGTTTACCTTGCAACCACTAACATAGGCAAGTTAAGAGAATTTTGCCATGCGTTTGAAGGTTCGAACATACAATTTCTTTCAACTAAGAACCTCGAAAACTTACCAGAAATTGAAGAAACTGCAGATACCTATGAGGGCAATGCTTTAATAAAGGCACGTGCCATAGCCAGCCTCACTAACCAAATCACTATAGCTGATGATTCTGGTTTGGAGATTGATGAGATGCCAGGAGAACTTGGAGTTTATACGGCAAGGTTTGGCGATTACAAACCATCAAGCGAAGTCAATGAGATTATACTACAACGAATGGCTGGCAAAACAAACAGAACCGCTAGATACGTCTGTGCTATAGCTTTGGTAGAACCGGTAAGTGGTTTAGAGAAAGTTGTCATTGCAACGTGTGAAGGGCAGATTCACGATCGGCAGGAAGGGAGAGATGGATTTGGATTTGATCCAATATTTTATATCGCCGAATATGGGAAAACCATGGCTCAAGTACCGCTTGATCTTAAAAATAAAACTAGTCACCGTGCCTTAGCAATAGAAAAGCTTAAATTGTTGTTATAAGCACCGTTAAAAGTCCCAACTCGCTGTTCATGGTATGCCGGTTGCCATAATTGATGGAACACTTTGATTTTTTATCTTTTAAAGAATTAGTTTTGTGCTGTGTAGCAGCCCATTCTGCAGAGAAAACGATTGCAACTTTATCAGGGTCTCCCTATAATGAAAACCATCATCATATATATTTTGATAATTACCCGGGCTGAAATATAGTCCGAAGTGATAGAAAGGTAAATCATGGTAACACTAACGCAGGTAGCTGCGGAGCATGTAAAAGAAATAAAAGAAACCAACAAGGACTTTGCGGAAAAAACTCTTCGAGTTGGTGTAGCAGATGGTGGGTGTTCCGGTCACACATATCAGATAGGCTTTGACGAAGAGCGTACTGGCGACCACAAGTTTGAATGCCTTGGCGTAGATATTATAGTTGATAACGAATCTCTTGCTATTATCACTGGCATGGAAATTGATTATGTAAATCAGTTATCTGGATCCACGTTTGTTTTTAATAATCCGAATGCTAGTAAATCGTGCGGTTGCGGGTCATCCTTTAGTGCTTAAACTGTGCTTTTGTGTCAACTAGGATAGAAGATAGAGAGTAGACCAGAGGGTTTCGAGGCCACTGATGGCGCAATCCCTCACATCCGCTAAAAGCAAATTCCCATCCCTCAAAACTCCAGCAACTGAGGGAAGCGGAGGTTTTCTATGGGTGCTTATTCGGGTGTGTTTTGTTCTTGCTCGGCGCTGTCTTTTGGCGGTCTGACCTTGTTGTTTAGAATGATCGATTCGGAAAATGCTTCGTAATTTACCATCAACGAATATAGCTTGTTAGCTAGGCCAGAGTTCCCATCCATTAAGTTTTCCTTAGACTTTTTTCGATAATCAAAAAGGCCAAGAGGACCACTGTGATTTGCTAAAAGAAAAAATGGTTCTTTCACAAGAACTCGTGAAGGACCACGTGGCAGCACAGATATTTGTGATCCCTCGGAGAAAATTGACCTACCCCATGCAGTAAACGGTTTATCGGACCCTGTTAGGTCTAATATAGTTGGTACTACATCCACTTGAAATGCTGCCTTATCATGAACTCCACTTAAACCCAGTCTTTCACATAATAACAGTGCAGGGATTCTGTAGGCTTCATGCAGGTTTTCTTTAACAAAATATCCAGCAACATGGTCTCCGACAATTACAAACAAAGTGTCTTTATAATAGCTAGACTTTTCTGCCATCTCAAAAAATTTTCTTAGCGCAAAGTCTGAATATGCCATGGAATTTAAGAAGTCGCGCATTTCGCCTTGCTGATCTTTGTGAGTATCAAACTCTGGTGATGGCAACTTAAAAGGGAGATGAGATGAAAGCGATAAAATCACGGCAAAAAAAGGTTTTTTTGACTGTTTGAACTCCTCGTGTGCACGCTGGAACACGTACTCATCATATATCCCCCAAGTACCATCATCAGTCGAATCATTGATAGTGAAATCGTTTTTTGATATATGCTTAGTGAACCCAAACCGTTTCATTAGATTACCCAAGCCAAGGCTCTCAGGGTTTGCACCATTAATAAATGTGGTGTCATATCCCATTTTTCGAAAAACAGTCCCAATAGGCTCAAGCCTTGTTTGGTAACTAAGTCCTCCCTGCCCAATCAATTTATAGTTCCATGTAGGGAAAGATCCAACCGTGGCCATTACTCCTTCGAAAGTCCTCTGTGCATTCGCAAACATGTTGGTGAGCAACAAACCCCTTTTTGATAGTTCGTCAAAAAATGGAGCTCCGGTTATCTCGCCACCTGTAGCTTTTGTATATTTGGCAGTCCAACTTTCCATTATGATAAGAACCACATTAAGGGGCTTGTCTGGTAATATATTGTTTGAAAAACGACGGAAGAGAGGATATTCAGGATTAATATGCTCATCTTCCCTGCTAACGATTTTATTTATTATTGACTTATAATGATCCGTTTGAATGTTTATTGGGTAGCGCATTCCTTCACGTGAATGTGTGATATCCCAAAGTGCCTGCATGGTCGTATATATACCGTTAAGACTTAGATTGCCCATAGCTTCGTTATCACTAATAAAAGCGGCATTTACCTCGAGCGGTTTATCTTGAACTCCCCCACGGATTATTAACACAGCTAATCCCAATAGGAGGATTAAAAGGACTATACGGGTTAAACCCCGAATTAAAGTTTCGCCAAGAAAAGAGAGATCTTGAAAACTTATGGGGCCCAAATATTTGTAAAACCATTTGATGAACAAAAAGACATATCCCAATCCAAAAATGGAAAAAGCTATCATTTCTATCATGAAGCTTTCGTATGCCATCTTTAGTATGGTGGCTACAGAACCAGCACCGTAAATTATGTCATAGCTAAAGTGACGCTGTGTTTCTGTAAAAAAATGTGTATCAACAAGGTTATACCCTAGCAGCAAAACATGCCAAATAGATAATAATGTAAAAGCAATTATTACAATTGTTTTTCCAATTCTGTTAAATGGTAATAACGCAGTTAAAAGAAATGGGATTGAGGCAATCATAGCGGTGGACAGATCAAAGCGGATCCCATGTAACAAGCTGAATGCGATCTCTGCTAAGCTACCATCCAAAATATCGTAATGGATGGAAAAAAAATATACTCTATAGATACTTAATACTGCAGTAAGCAGAAGTACAGGAACAAGAAAGAGCTTAGTTCGTACCATTCAAGGTCTTTGTTTAAAATTAAATATGTTTGACAAGAAGTGGTATAGTTTCAGTTGATTTTAAGTGGAGCCAGGATCACTTATCCTCAGTGGAGTAAAAGATTGATTCCTTCAACAATTGAGAACTTGTCAACCTATGTTATCCGCCAACGCACGACATAGCCTCACCACGAGTGCTGTCACCATTCGCGATCATAGTTCGGATATCATTTTTCCCTAAAACTACCGTTTGAATTGCTTTTTTAATTTTTTCTTTGTCAGCTCCGCTTTGAACCAGTTCTTTTAAATCAAGGTCGTCCGATCCGAAAAGACATGTAAGAAGTTTACCTTTTGAGTTTACCCGCAGCCTATTACAGTCTGAGCAAAAATGTCGTGTGACAGCCGATATAAAACCAATTTCACCTTTGGCTCCCTCCAACCTATAAATTTCTGCGGGTCCACCCCATCTTGAACGTCCACATACAACAAGCTTTCCAATTCTTTCGACCTTTTCTTTTACTTTGTCCATCGGAACAAGTTTGCTTTCATCCCACACTTGTGGTGTAGCAGGCATGAACTCTATAAATCGAACTTGAACAGGCATATCAACTGAGAGACGAACAAAATCTTCTATTTCATCATCGTTCACACCATCTATTACAACCATATTGATTTTCACTGATTCAAATCCTGAGGATATGGCCGAATGGATACTATGCATCGTTTGATTGAACCCATCAAACCCTGTGATTGTTTTGAACCGTTCTGGAATCAATGTATCCAAGCTGATGTTTACTTTCGAGACGCCAGCATTTTTGAGTTCACCAGCCATCTTGTGGAGTTGTATGCCATTTGTTGTGATGGCTATTTCTTGTATTCCTACTATTTCCGATACCTGTTGGATAAATCCAACAACGCCTTTTCGTACTAGTGGTTCACCCCCCGTAACACGAATTTTTTTTACTCCCAACTCTGCGAATGACTCTATTATTGTTAGCAATTCTCTGTATTGCAGTATGTCGCACTTTGGGTATAACTCAACTCCTGAAGGTGGCATACAATAGGCGCAACGTAAATTACACCTATCAGTTACTGAGACACGAAGATAATTGATTTCCCTGCCTTGACCATCGGAAAGATGATTATTCATTGACCAAATACCTATGTATAAAAAGGTCTGGTTCAATATTACACGTAGGACATGGTGAGGTCAAAATTAAAACGGAACTTAAAGATATAAAGTAATATGGAGATTTACGATTCAATATCTGGAGACATACAGCCAAATAGAAGTTATAATTTAATTGATCAGGTGTAAAATTGCAGCTTGGATTGACAACTAATAGAAAACATTGACATTATGGACCGACTTCAAGCCTGGGTACAAAATCATGAACAGAGCAAGGTTTTACCCATACTGGTGTATCCAAATAGAATTCTGAGGCAGGAGTCAATGGTCGTGGATAGGTTTCAAAACGAGTTGAAGGAGTTAGGTGAAAACATGATCGCCACAATGTTTAATGCGTGTGGTGTTGGGTTGGCTGCTCCTCAAGTGGGTGTTTTGCTTCGAGCAATTGTGGTTGATCCAGCATTGGGAAAAAATGTTAATTCAGAACCAATAATAATGGTTAACCCTGAAATAAAAGAAACTGGCACCGAAATTTTTGATGAGGAGGGATGCTTGAGCTTACCTGGTCTTTACAGTTACTTCCCGAGGCCGGAAAAAATCGTGGTCTCATATTTGGACCTTGAGGGTAATAGCTGCATTTATGAGACAAAAGGTATGGTGGCACGAGTTGTTCTTCATGAGATTGACCATTTAAATGGGAAATTGTTTTGGAACAGATTATCGATACTAAATCGCCTTTGGTTGAAGTTTATGTTTCACAGAAAAAATTTATCCTAACTAAACAGTTTTGGATATGAGAGATAAATTAAGAGTGGTTTTTATGGGAACGCCAGATTTTGCTGTTCCCACGTTAGAAGTTTTGATCCATGACGATCGGTTCAATGTAATTGGCGTTGTAACGCAGCCTGATCGCCCCAAAGGAAGAGGGAATAAGCTAACCATTTCTCCAGTAAAATCGCTATCGCTCAAACACAATTTAAATGTATATCAACCTAATAAGATTAGAGAACAGGAGATGGTGGAAAAACTTTCTGCGTTGTCTCCTGATTTTTTAGTTGTAGTTGCTTATGGGCAGATTCTTTCCGAGTCAATATTACAAATCCCCAAATATTTGTCAATAAATCTACACGCGTCGCTTTTGCCACGCTGGAGAGGAGCAGCACCGATTCATAGAGCTTTTATTGCGGGTGATCAGTTAACAGGTGTTTGTACAATGATTATGGAAAAAGGACTAGATACAGGGGATACTCTATTGTCTGAACATACTGCTATAGAAGATACTGACACCGTTGAAACTTTGCACGACCGCATGGCACTGATGGGCTCAGCGCTTTTAGCCGAAACCCTAATTGGTTTTGTTGAGGGTAGAATAGAAAAAACACCGCAGGATAGTGAGGGTGTTACATATGCAGGTAAACTTGGAAAGAAGGATTTTGAAATTGACTGGACAAAATCTTCTGCAATGGTGAGCCGTCATATTCGTGGTTTATCTCCTTTCCCAGGATCTGTAACCATATTAAACGGCCGTAGACTCAAACTATTGTTTGCTTTGGCCAGAGAAGAAGACGAATCTGGTGATCCAGGTGTTATACTGTCATTATCAGAAAGTGGAATACAGGTTGCCTGTGGTAAAGGGTCGATATTAATTACCGAACTGAAGCCAGATGGAAAGGGAAAAATGTCGGCCCATAGCTATACTTTGGGTAGGGCTTTAAAACTTGGCGATCGATTTGGATAATAACCGTTCACAAATTATTGTATAAAATGATCAGTGAAAAACTTGGCAATCTGCCAGAAACGCTGGATTATCATTTACCGAGGCTTACTTCTTTTATTAACATGTTTTTGTAGTTACAGTTTTATGACATATTTATCTGATACCACATCAATTAATAACAAACATTTTATATGAGGGATACCTGACAGTGAGAAGTGACAAAATAAAGAAAGGTGTTGAACGTTCACCTAGCCGTTCTCTGCTGTATGCTACTGGAGTGACGGAAAAATCGATGGACAACCCATTTATTGCTATTATCTCCAGTTTTACAGATATCATTCCTGGTCATATAGGGTTTCGTGATCTGGAACGGGCTATAGAGCGTGGCATCCACTCTGGTGGTGGTAATGCATTTCTATCATCTGTCCCAGGTGTATGCGATGGAATTGCTATGGGTCACAGGGGGATGCATTTTTCCCTACCAACACGCGATCTAATAGCAGATATGATTGAATGTGTTGTAGAGGCACATGCTTTTGATGGAATGGTAATGCTAACTAACTGTGATAAAATAACACCTGGCATGATGCAAGCTGCTGCTCGCCTTAACATCCCTACTGTCGTGGTTACTGCTGGACCAATGATGGCAGGTATATATAAACAGCAACGTCGATCACTTGTGCGCGATACTTTTGAGGCGGTAGGCCAGGTACAGGCTGGTACAATGTCATGCTCAGAGATGACTAAGATTGAAAAAGAGGCGTGTCCTGGCCCAGGATCATGCTCTGGAATGTATACAGCTAATACAATGGCCTGCGTAGCTGAGTCTATTGGTATGAGTCTAGAAGGTTGCGCTACTGCTCTAGCCGTTAGTGGTAAGAAACGACGGATCGCCTTCGATTCTGGACTAGCAGTAATGGATCTAATAAAAAAGGACGTTAGGCCTCGAGATATTATGACCAAAAAGGCCTTTGAAAATGCCATACGAGTGGATATGGCCCTCGGCGGATCAACAAATACAGCCTTGCACATCCCGGCAATTGCTCACGAGGCCGGTGTAAGTTTACCTCTAAACATGTTTGATAAAATCTCACGCACTACTCCTCAGATTTGCAGTGTTAGGCCCGGAGGGGAAGATTTTATCGAGGATATAGAGTATGCAGGCGGAATCCCCGCAGTACTAAAAGAACTTAGAAGTAAAATATATGATCTACAAACTGTTAACTTAAAAAGTACCCATAAGATCATTCGCTCGGCAGTTAACCAAAACCCAGAGGTTATACGCCCTATTGCAAAGGCATTTAAAAAGCAAGGTGGCATAGCTGTACTGTATGGCAACATTGCGACTGACGGAGCTATAGTTAAGCAATCAGCAGTAGCGCTAGAAATGATGAAGTTTAAGGGAAAGGCTGTTTGTTTTGACAGCGAAGAGGCAGCCATGAAAAAAATCATGGCTGGAAAGGTCAAAGCTGGTCAAGTAGTAATTGTTCGTTACGAGGGCCCAAAAGGAGGACCCGGGATGAGAGAGATGCTCGCTCCAACGGCGGCCATTGCAGGGATGGGACTCCAGAACTCTGTGGCCCTAATAACCGATGGCCGTTTTTCTGGTGGAACAAGGGGGCCATGTATAGGACATGTCTCGCCCGAGGCAATGGAAGGTGGAGTAATTGGCCTTATTAAAAATGGGGACATCATAGAAATCGATATACCCAAACGTAAAATAAACCTTGCAGTATCTAACTCTGAGCTGAAAAGGCGCAAAGCCAAATGGAAAAAACCACAGCCAAAGATAAAATCTGGCTATCTTGTTCGGTACGCACAGTCGGTCAGCAGCGCAGCACAGGGTGCTATACATAAAGACAAGTTTTGTGAATGATTTGTAGGCAAAACTTCAAGGTACAGCCAAGTGAAAACAATTAAAGTGGATTCCCATGTCCACCTTGTTACAGCTAAGATGCTGATGCAGGTGTCTAGTAGGTTTAGCAAAATAAAGTCCAATATCCTTGAACGGGCAGAGAGCATGGGCCGCAAGTTTGTAAATCCAGACTTTGTAGAGTTTTTAAACAATACTTCTATACCAGATTTTGCTAGATTATGGGAGAGGGAGCTTGACAAAAACAATATTGACCACGCCCTGTTTTTGCCAATTTCAGGTGGATCCAATGAACAGTTGGACGAATTTGTAAGTATAAACCCCGAACGGTTTTCAGCCTATGTTTTCCTTGAAAATCCAAAGTCTAGATCAGGTGTGAAAAAATTTGAAAAACTAATCAAAACTGGCAGTTTTGTTGGAATTAAACTCTATCCATCTATACAAAACTTTAGTGTAGCTGATAAAGCTTTGTTCCCACTTTATGAAAAGGCTGCTGAGCTTGCTACTCCATTGTTAATCCATTTTGGCATTACCCATGCCCCTCTGTCGGATTACCGATTCACAAATCCACTAGATTTGCAGCTTCCCTCAAAAATGTTTCCAGAAACTAACTTCATAATTGCCCATTTTGGAGCAGGGTTTTTCCGCGAACTTCTGCTACTAGGGTTTCATTCTGAAAATATATACGTGGATACTTCAGGAACTAATAACTGGCGTAAGTACCAACCAAAAGTTATGCCACTAAAAGACGTGTTCAAAAGAACTCTTGAAGTCTATGGTCCTAGTAAGGTGCTTTACGGAACTGATACAATCATTAATGATGCAAGCAGGTATCGCCAGTTTGTGTTGAGGGAACAAACAAAAGTGATGCGCGATCTTAAGTTGCCTAAAAAGGATCGTGACCTGATTATGGGTCGAAATGCCTTCGATTTGTTCGGGCTCCATGACCGTATGATTTTTAACTGAACACATAATTTATCAATGCATTTATTAAACATAGTTAATTAGAGATTTCAGTAAACGGAGTTAATACTGAGTTTCTTATGAAACCCCCTAAATTAGGGATACAATATAGAAGGTAAGAAAAGAGTGGGAGAAAGTTGACTATCACTAGTAAATCAAAGAGGCTCACCAGGGCCCAGAAGAAGTTTTATGTAGGAGCTAGTGTGCTGGTTGTGGCCATTGGCTATCTTATATTTACTGGTGTTCAGGTCAGTAGTTCTTACTATTATACAGTTTCAGAGGTTGTGTCGATGGGTAATAAGGTGCAGGGAGCATCTCTTCGCTTGGAAGGAAAAGTTTCTCCCGGATCCATACAAGCTGATCATGGTAATCTCAACCTAGAATTTGATATATTTGACGACTCGGAAAAAAGTATGCCAGTAGTTTATAAAGGCATAATACCAGATTTGTTTCAAGAGAACTTAGATGTTGTTGTTGAGGGTACAGTCGGACAGGATGGAAAGTTTCATGCGGATAGGTTGCTTACCAGTTGTCCTTCAAAATACGAAGCGGCTGCACAAGATACTAGCCCCAACTAGGAAAACTTTGCTTTGCTTCAACTGAATTACGCTTCGTACTAGTAAATAAAATATGAATGAGATAGGTGAGTTTTCGCTGCTGCTAGCGTTGTTCTTTGCAACATACGCTATGGTTGTGCCAGTGATTGGTGATCGGCTTGGCAAATGGCAAATGGTTGCTTCTGCCGAATACGCTTTGGTCGTTGTTTTTGGGCTGCATATCACTGCTGCAATTTGTCTGCTGGTAGCGTTATACAGCGGCGACTTTACTCTAGATTATGTCTATAGCTATACAAATCGAGATCTAAACTGGCTGTACAAGCTAAGTGCATTCTGGGCAGGTCAAAAAGGTTCACTTTTGTTTTGGGCTCTAATACTTGGCTTCTTCGCTACGATTGTACTTTTGCAGAATAGGGACAGAAACCGCACTCTAATGCCATATGTGGTGTCAATCATCTCAGCCACACTATTATTATTCTGCCTGCTTACAGTGTTTTCAGCTCCAGTATTTGAGAAAATGCCGTTCATTCCTTCTGACGGCCACGGGTTAAATCCCATGCTTCAGAATCCGGGCATGATATTTCACCCACCAACCCTTTATATTGGGTTTGTAGCATTCACTATTCCTTTTGCTTTTGCCATGTCAGCCATGATTACAAGAAACTTTGGGGACATTTGGATTAGGACTACTAGGAGATGGACAATATTTTCTTGGTTGTTTCTAACTATCGGAAATTTATTAGGGGCAAACTGGGCCTATGTGGAACTTGGCTGGGGTGGGTATTGGGCATGGGATCCGGTCGAAAACGCTTCCTTCATGCCCTGGCTCACATGCACTGCTTTTTTGCATTCAGTTATGATCCAAGAAAAAAAGGATATGCTAAAAATATGGAATGTAACACTTGTCGCTATTACTTTTGCGTTAACAATATTTGGTACATTCATTACTAGATCAGGACTGATATCATCTGTGCACTCTTTTGGCAAAACTACGGTGGGGGTATTTTTTGGGTTGTTCCTTATAGGAGTCATTATATTTTCCACTTACCTTATTATTACTAGAGCATCCGATTTAAAAAGTAGTAATGAATTAGACTCTGTCCTCTCTCGGGAGGCATCATTCATGTTTAATAATCTTGTATTGTTAGGAGCGGCTTTTGCCGTATTGTGGGGAACAATTTTCCCTGTAATATCGGAGCTTATTCGCGGTCAAAAGATCACTGTTGGCCCACCGTTTTTTAACCAGGTGATGGTACCCATTGGTTTGTTATTACTATTATTAACCGGTCTTTGCCCGTTGATTGCATGGCGTAAGAGTACTACGATAAATTATTTAAAAAACTTCATTGTTCCAATAGCCATTACATTTATTGGGGCTATTACCATTCTTTTTAATGGAATAACGGAACCACTTCCTTTAGCCAGTTTTACCATTTGTATTTTTGTTGGATCGACCATAGTAATAGAGATAATGCGGGGTATTGTTTCAAGGGCCAAAACTGCTGAAGAAAACTACATTAAAGCTTTAATTAATTTGTTCTGGAGAAATAAGAGAAGGTATGGTGGGTATATTGTCCATTTGGGAGTTGTGTTTTTCTTTGTTGGACTTACGGGGGCTTATTATAATACAGAGACAGAAAAAACTATCAGCCCGGGTGAGAGGATAGAAATCAAGAATTACGTGCTCACTTATTACAAATACGATTATACAAAGCCTAATGAAACTTTAAAGAAACTAAAAGCCACCTTGTTGGTGGAACGTGACGGTGAAAAGGTTGGGTATGTACAACCGGAGCGAAACATACACTTCTCAAAAGATATACGGGGCAGATTAGCGCCTCAGCCTACATCTGAAGTGGCCATATATACCACACCAAAGGAAGACCTATATGTGATATTTGCATCACTAAACGAAGATGAATCCGCTACGTTTAAGGTCCACATCAACCCGTTGGTTTTTTGGGTTTGGGTAGGGGGGTATATTATGGGGTTTGGCTCGATACTTGCCATATGGCCTGATAGTCGCGAGAAGAAACGTTTTTTAGCAAGACATGCTGAGGCTTGATTTGCTAACTCAAGAGTTTGCGGTTGACAGTGGACAGTTATTGACACGCTTAGCTATCAAATTCGGTTGACTGACTATTGAGGTTGTCTATCAACTCAAATGCTTCACTGATGGTTATAACTGCTTTGAAAAGATTATCCAACCCATCATGCATAAGCCCTTCTTTGGCGCATCTGTTTAACTGGGAAAAAAGACCATTATAATATCCATCTTCGTTCACAATAATCACTGGCTTTATATGAATGCCCAGATGTTTCCATGTAATGATCTCAAGAATTTCCTCCATTGTTCCAAACCCACCAGGAAGAGCAATAAATGCATCTGATAATTCAAACATGGTTTTCTTGCGTTCATGCATGTCCACTGTGGATATGAGCTTGTCTAACCCTTTATGGCCGACTTCTGCAGTGTTCAGCATTTCTGTGATTACACCGGTGACTGTTCCACCTAAGTCGATAACGGTATCTGCAATTTCACCCATTAGCCCTATAGATCCACCTCCATAAACCAACATGATATTCCGCTTTGCCAGTTCTTCCCCCACTTGCTTTGCAATGGAAAGCCACTTTTCAGGAGATTGCCTGTTTGAGGCGCAATACACACAAATAGATTTTATCTTCATTATCCTGCTCTATTTAAGGTAGGTTACCTTTTAATTATCTACCATGAGGAACTAATATTTATTCTTTCTTGTTAGCAATTTAATCTTTAACAGATGGTAATTATCTGACAAAACAAAAATAGTACGGCCAACAGATTACCTTTTTACTTAGAATTGTGCCAGTAGGTAAAATCAATGAAAATTGTGAAAAAAAATGTTATCAGACATAATCAATTTGGTGTACACTAATGCCCAGTTCTATCACACTCCCTTCTAGATTGTGTGAACTTTCAGAGAACATAGGGGCAACTTTACTATCACTGAAACTTTCTCTGATTTTGGGCCCCTTGGCGTAGATACACAACTGTATAGCTGTTTCAAGGAAGTTTATTCCAAGAAGCTACTATAAATTATTATGATTCCCCTAGTGCGAATTTCTGTACAAGTGGCACTGGCGTTAGGAGAACCAAAACCATTAAGAGACTAGACGCTTCCGAAAATGACATAAAAAAGTTCACACTGAGCTAAAGCTAAATACTAAATCACAATAACTGGGAAAAAAATGAGCAAGAAATTATCCGTCGAAGGGGTGTTAGAGATTATTCCAAAAGGGTTTGGATTTCTCCGCTCCATGAAAAGTGGATATGCCATCACATCAGACGACATTTTTGTGGGTCAGTCAGTAATAAAAAAGTTTAATCTAAAATCAGGGATGTACATTGCAGGTCAGGGGAACAAAAAGGGAGGAAAGAAGGACAGTTACTTTCTCGATAAAATAGACTCTATAGACGGGTTGGCTCCAGAGGAAGCAAAAAACCTTAACCCTTTTTCCAGTTTGACGGTCATAGACCCGGAAGAAAAGCTGCAAATGGAGACGGGATCATCCCCATTAACTACGAGAGTAGTAGACCTTTTTACCCCCATAGGTATGGGACAGCGGGCGCTTATAGTGTCACCTCCAAGAGCGGGGAAAACTATTTTTATTGAAGATATGGCAAAAGGCCTCAAACAAAATCATCCTGGCCTTAAGCTATTTGTCTTTCTAATTGATGAGAGGCCTGAAGAGGTAACACAGTTTAGACGTCAGGTTGAAGGAGAAGTTGTAGCTACCAGCTTTGATGCTCCTTTGAAGGATCAGATTAGGATGTCAGAGCTACTCCTAGAACGTGTAATGCGACTTGTTGAAGCAGGACATGATGTGGCATTGATAGTTGATTCACTTACAAGGCTAGGCAGAGCTTTTAACAAGGCAAGTGAAAGTAAAGGCAAAACTTTGTCTGGGGGGGTGTCTGCAAATGCCTTGCAATTTCCTAGAAAGTTTTTTGGTGCCGCAAGAAATATTGAAGATGGTGGTAGTCTTACAATAATTGCTACCTGCCTCGTTGATACTGGAAGCAGGATGGATGAGGTAATTTTTCAGGAATTTAAAGGAACTGGCAATACTGAACTAGTTCTTGATCGAACTCTTGCAAATGAAAAAGTGTTTCCAGCGGTTAATCTAAAACAAAGCGGAACTCGCAAAGAAGAGAAACTACAAGAAAGGGATGATCTCAAACGGATTTGGACATTGGTTAGGGCCATGGCTAATGACAGGGACTACGAAAAATACAAGATCATGCTAGAAAAAATGGGATCCACAGAATCAAACAGGGAGTTTCTTTCACAAATACCAGTTTCCTAGTCCTCTATTGAGCCTTTCGGAAAAACAAGCAATTGCCGACAAATAAATACATAAGTGTATATTTGTAACAATGAATCAAACATGCTGTATTTTTAAAACTTCTATGGGTTTAGCTGGTGCTGCGTTTAACAATGATTATTTGGCCAGGTTCTGGTTGCCCGGGTTTAATAAAAAAGAACTGTTAACTCAGATGAAACATTGGTCACCTTTGTTTGAGCTTAAAACTTGTGGAAGATTTGAAAAAAAAGTTGTTCGATATTTTGAGGGAAGGGCAGTTGTTTTTGATGAAGCAGTTTCCCTTGGAACTATGAGCGGATTTTACACGAGTGTATATGAAAACCTACGAAAAGTTGAACGTGGTAAAACTGTAAGTTACGGTGAACTTGCCAGCTTATCAGGTGCACCCGGGGCAGCGAGGGCAGTAGGTTCAGCCATGGCAAAAAACCCAATACCGCTAATCATCCCGTGTCATCGGGTGGTTAAGTGTGATGGATCACTCGGCAACTTCAGTGGTCCTGGTGGTGTGGAGCAGAAACGCCGTATGTTGATAATAGAACAGGACCTCAAAGGTTCAGTGCAATAGCTATTCACTTTCCTTCGTTTCTGTCAACGTAGTTCCTTCGAATATAGCTGCTACAAATTCTTTTGGATTAAAAGGGCGTAGATCATCTATTTTTTCGCCTATACCAATAAATTGCACGGGAAGTTTAAGAGTGTCTACTATGTTGATTACAACCCCTCCCTTGGCAGTGCCATCCAGTTTAGTCAAGACGATACCAGTAACACCAATAGACTCATTAAAAATTTTAGCTTGGCTGACAGCATTTTGCCCGGTAGTCGAGTCCAGAACCAAAAGAGTCTCGTGCGGGGCTCCTGGTAACTCGCGAGACATTATCCGCTTAATCTTTTTAAGCTCCTCCATCAGGTTCACCTTGCTGTGAAGTCTTCCCGCAGTGTCAGCTATCATTACATCGTGGCCACGCGAAACAGTTAGTTTGACGGCATCGAATACCACAGCTGATGGATCCGATCCACTGTTGCTACGAATAAAATCTGCCTCGGAACGTTCTGCCCAAGTCTCTAGCTGATCCGCGGCCGCTGCCCTGAAAGTATCGCCTGCAGCTAACAGTACCGACTTTCCACGTTTCTTTAACTTAAAGGAGAGTTTGCCAATGGTTGTGGTTTTACCTGCACCATTAACGCCAATCACCAGGA
Source organism: Nitrospinaceae bacterium UBA7883 (assembly GCA_002500605.1). Lineage (GTDB taxonomy): Bacteria > Nitrospinota_A > UBA7883 > UBA7883 > UBA7883 > UBA7883. The sequence continues at coordinate 98,022 of DLRR01000027.1, forward strand.
CAACTAACGGTTTTGAGTTTTTAGTTGAGGGTTGCTTTTCTTCTTCGTCAAATGTAACTGTTTTTTCTAGTTCCTTTTTTATAAACTCAATAACTTCTGGAACTGTTTTAAGAAGGTTTGCTTTTACATCTGCACGAAGATTTTCGATGATTCTTGTGGTTAAATCGAGCCCAACATCAGCAGATAATAAAACCTCCTCAAGCTCGTCCATGAAACTATCGTCAAGCTTAGCATGAGCACCAACTAATCTATTAAAACCGTTGTTAAGGTTCTGCCTTGTTTTTTTAAGTCCGCTAAACAACTTTTTGAACAAACCTGTTTTCTCAGGTTTTTCGGCTTGCGGTTGGTCTTTATTGGTAGAACTGTCATCCACAAAAAGGTCAATTAGCATTTATTGTTAAGTCCATTTTAAAGTAGGTAATACCAGGCATTTTATTGGGATCTGTATTAAATCAGCTTCCTTACCCCTGCGATTAATCATACACGCTTTGGATTAACGCTAGAAAAAAATTATTACAACCCTCTTAACACACTACCACACGCTGCAAAACTTACCTGTAGCGCAATAAATATATACTCAATAACTCGTTTAATTAAATTTTCTTATCAGTTGTAGTTCTACCACTTCTAATCCATGATACTCCTGACTTTAACGAGACCAGAAAGTTGGTTTGTTGAAAGCACACGTGTTTGGTTAGGGTATAATAAAAACCCTGGTTTTAAATCATTGTGTTTATATTGGCCCCCGTAGCTCAGCAGGATAGAGCGCCGGATTCCTAATCCGGAGGTCACAGGTTCGAGCCCTGTCGGGGGTACCATTTTTCAATGACTTATGGGGATGGGAATTTAAGGATTTAATTTAGTAACCCTATAGTAACCTTTTGGTTACAAAAAACACCCTGTTAACCGCTTATTTGCCGTATAAGCGATTCGTGCTATTGAACCCTTAGTATCTCGCCTTAGTTCTGCCAGCCTGCCCCTCACAGACAACCTGATCACCCTTGTC
>DLRR01000016.1 GCA_002500605.1 Nitrospinaceae bacterium UBA7883
ACTTGACCTGCAATTCCAGCACCCATCGTTCCGGCGCCAATAACGCCAACTTTTTTGATTTGATTTGACATTAGGTGTTTTTTAAAATAAATGATTTGATAGCATCAAGAGTGTCTTTTGGTGACTCAATCGGAAGCATATGCCCCGCATTAGAAATAGTTGTGGTTTTTGCGTTTAGCAAGCCTGCTAACTCCAAGCCAAATCGATATGGTGTATTCTTGTCTTCGGCTGCAAGAATTACATTTGATGGAATATGGGTTTTTTTAGCACAATTTATTCCATTTTTATATTCAGTACAAGCGACAAGATCTTCAGCTAGAGGGTTGTTAGACATAATTTGGATACCAATGCCTATGGGCTGCATGCCAGGGACGGCACTGAATCCAGACTTTGTTTGACTGCCAAATCCCCATTTAAGCAACATTTCGGCAGCATCACCAGGTGTTTTTTTAGCCGCTTCAACTAGGGCTTCATTTACAGGAATAGATGTAGCGCTTGCAACTGCGGTTAATGTTTTTAATTTAGTTCCTAAGGAGTCGGCCGCCTCTAGTGCAACTAGGAAGCCCTGAGAGTGTCCTACTAGATGTATCGATTCACACCCAGCTACTTTAAGGGCTTTTACAAGCCATTTGCCCATGCCTTCAATAGATTTTATGGGCTCACCTTCTGAAAGACTATGACCTGGAAGGTCAGGAGCAAAGACTGAGAATCCATGAAATGCAAACCATCTAGCTTGAAGAGCCCAAGACCTATGGTCTAGTCCGCTTCCATGAACAAAAACTACCGTCGGTTTTTTTGGATCAAATGTACAACCACCGGTTGCAACAAAAGTATTATGCCCATCAACAACAATATTCATTATGAAGTAGCCTTATCGACCGCTTTAAGTCCTGCTTTAAAGTCATGAATAATATCGTCTATAGACTCAAGGCCTACAGATACACGTATTAAGTCAGGACTACTTCCAGAAGCTTTCATTGCCTCATCATCAAGGCGAGAGTGAGTAGTGCTTGCTGGATGAAGAACTAGAGTTCTTGAGTCACCGACGTTTGCTAAATTAGACGATAATTTGAGTGCATCAATAAATGCTGCACCACCCTCCCTGCCTCCTTTAACGCCAAAACATAGCATTGAGCCAGAACCATTTGGAAACAGGGTTTTTGCAACTTCATGTGTCGGGTTTTCTGGCAGATCTGGATGATTAACCCACATAACAGGCGATTGTTCTAGGAGCCACTTAGAGAGTTTGACAGCATTCTTTACATGTTGATTCATTCGCAGAGTAAGAGTTTCAATGCCTTGAAGTAGCAAAAATGCGCTATGAGGACTCATAGCAGGACCAAAGTCTCTCATAGATTCTGCTCTAATTTTCATAGACAGAGCTGATGGCCCAAACTCCTCCCAGAAGTTTATGCCATGAAAAGGTTCATATGGGGTTGTTAGAGTAGGGTGTTTTTTACTAGAACCCCAGTCGAAAGAGCCACCATCAACTATTACGCCTCCCACCGCTACGCCGTGACCACCAATCCATTTAGTTACAGAGTGAACAACAACATCAGCCCCATGATCGAAGGGCTTGCAAAGCGCTGGAGTTGAAAAAGTAGCATCTATTACAAGAGGGAGTTTGTTTTGATGGGCAATTTTAGAAATTTTAGGCAGGTCAGAAACCTCAAGCCCAGGATTTCCTATTGACTCACAAAACACAAGTTTTGTATTATCTTGAATAGCTTCCTTTAAAGATTTTTCATCATTTATAGAGATAAAAGTACAATCAATATTAAATCTTTTAAGAGTGTGCTTGAGCAGAGTTCCTGTCGATCCATAGATCTGTGAGGCGCTTACAATATGGTCACCAGCAGAACAAAGCGTCATAAATGTAACAAAAAGTGCGCTCATTCCTGAGGCAGTGCAGATAGCACCTACGCCACCTTCTAGAGCCGCAATTCTTTGCTCTAAAACCGCAACAGTTGGGTTGGTCATGCGACTATAGATATGACCACCCTTTTCAATATTAAAAAGAGCTGCGGCATCATCAACCGTTTCAAAAACATATGAGGTTGTTTGGTACACAGGAACCGCTCTGCTACCAAAGGAGGGGTCAGGCTGATATCCAGTATGTAAAGATATTGTTTCAGGACCAAAGAAGGATGATTTTCCCATAAACGCTCAGATTAAAAAAAGAGAGAATATTTTCTCACAAATGGATGCTAAGTGGTTTTAAATTTCCTTTTAAAACTTAAACTGCCAAGGCAAGCTCTGAACGCATTTCGTCAATTGTTGACTTGTAATTTTCAGTATTAAAAATTGCAGAACCAGCAACAAATGTATCGGCTCCTGCTGAGGCAATCTCTCTGATATTATTGGTTTTTACTCCACCATCAATTTCTAGCCTTGTACTAAGATTCCTGTCATCAATCATTTTTCGAACAACCCTAAGTTTTTCTAGTGAAGAGGGAATAAAAGACTGGCCACCAAAACCCGGGTTTACAGACATCAATAAAACCATGTCTAGTTGCTCAATGACATGCTCAAGGTAATGAAGTGACGTTGCTGGGTTAAACACTAAGCCCGCCTTACATCCGCTTTCTTTTATGAGGCCAATTGTACGGTCTATATGTTCAGATGCCTCTGGATGGAAAGTAATATAAGAGGCTCCTGCTTTTGCAAAATCAGGAATGATTCTGTCAACTGGCTTTACCATTAAGTGGACATCAATTGGCGCAGTAACCCCATGACTTCTTAGAGCATCACAAACCAAGGGGCCAATTGTTAGATTTGGCACATAGTGATTATCCATCACATCAAAATGAACAATATCAGCACCAGAGACTAGAACGTTGTCTACCTCTTCGCCAAGCTTAGCGAAGTCTGCTGAAAGTATTGAGGGGGCTATAAAATTCTGTTGCTTCATGGTGTTCTCCGTTTATTTTTGATCTTTTATAAGGCTTTGGCCTGTCATTTCTTTTGGTTTTTCAATATCCATAAGTGCTAATAATGTAGGCGCTATATCGGCAAGTGTACCAACAAGAGGCTCTAATAGGGAAGCTTTCCTTTTCCCAATATAAACTAATGGCACGGGGTTTGTTGTATGAGCAGTATGGTTTTTATCTGTTTTTGGATCAATCATTTGTTCAACATTTCCATGGTCAGCAGTAACAAGTATTTCGGTGTCAGTATCGAGGCCAGTTTGATAAATTTTTCCTAGACAATTATCTACAGCCTCAACCGCCATAATTGCCGCCTTAAGTTTGCCACTATGACCTACCATGTCGGCGTTGGCGAAATTACAAACTATTAAGCTGTATTGATTTGACTTAATCTCCCGAACTAGATTATCAGTTAATTCATATGCACTCATTTCTGGTTTTAAGTCATAAGTTTTAACATCTGGGGATTGAATAAGTTTTCTTTCTTCTCCAGCAAGTTGCGCTTCAACGCCGCCATTAAAGAAGAACGTTACATGAGCATATTTTTCAGTTTCAGCAATTCTTAGTTGTTTTAAACCAAGGCTCGACAAATAGTAGCCTAGCGTATTAACAACTGTAATTGGTGGATATGCGCACTCTAGATTAAAGTCTTTCTTATATTCTGTGAGACAGATAAAATTAGTTACTTTAAATGATTCTCTCTCAAACTCTTGAAAGGTATTCGAAGTCAATGCCTGAGTGATTTCCCTAGCACGATCAGCACGATAATTCATAAAAATTACAGCGTCACCTTCATTAATCATAACCGACTCACCAACAGTTGTAGGCGCAATAAATTCATCAGTTTCACCTGCTTCATAAGCCATTTGAATTGCACTTATTGGAGAATCTGCCTGTCTCTCACTTTTTCCAGTCGCTATTAAGTGATAGGCCTTTGAAACTCTCTCCCATCGATTATCCCTGTCCATAGCATAGAAGCGCCCTACTACAGAAACAATCCTACCAATCTGTAGTTCATTTATTTTTGCCTCTAAAATTTCAACAAAGTCTCCCGCACTATTTGGAGGCGTATCACGACCATCAGTAATGACATGAAAATAGACCTGTTTGCAGCCTTGTTGCTTTGCTAGTTCTAAAACTGCATGTATGTGGTTTTGATGAGAATGAACACCTCCATCCGATAAAAG